>CAVOQM010000012.1:0-83542 GCA_963698365.1 uncultured Alphaproteobacteria bacterium | reverse complement strand
AAAAGCAAAATGCCAGAGCGAGAGGAGAGAGATTAGCCGGCGCGGTTGGCGAACAGGCATTTGGGCGGGCATAGGCGCTGGAAAATGCCGGTTCCAATGGGCGTTCAATGCTCATTATGAGCATATGCCGCTGGGGAAGCAGCACGGGAACCCGCCCAGGCCCACCGACAAAACCGCATTCCCCGCGTTTCCCGATGGGGCGCGGAGCGGGAAATGCCTTACTTGTGCCGGATTGCTCTGGCTTTTGCTCATACTTATAAGGGAATCGGCTTTCGATGCGGCGCAGTCTCACCGATCGCCATGAATACATATAGTGGCGGCGGCATTTCCGGAGTTCGGGGCTGCCGTCTTGCAGAACTCGGTGAATGATACTGCGGGCAAGGCCTAAACCGGTCAGGCCTGTCGCCTTCCAGCCGGGTCTATCCTGATCGAACGTGGTTGCGGTTTGGGGTCTTATACCGCTAACTGCCTTGCGGAATATGCTGGAGTTGAAGCACATGATGACTTCAAGGGGCTGGTGCGGGGACATTCTATAGAACGATGCAGGCAGTTCCTTTTCATTCAGCACATAACAATGGCGTGGACCTCGGCGAAGATGCGCCGCTCATGGTCTATGACGAACGCAATCATACCTCCCACCGCAGGGGCGTCAGCCTGCGCTGGCTGACAGGCACGGTCCTGACCGGATTGACTTCGGTCTTTCTTATGGGTGGCGCGATGCTTGCGGCACTCGACGGCCAGTATAGTGTGTCGGCCGCGCCGACCAGGGACGAGGATCCCGCCAGTTCGGGCAGCAATGGTCTTGGTAGCCGCAATCCCACCAAAGGCGACCGGATCACGCGCTCGGCCACGCAATTCTCCAACCGGCAGATCATACCGGTGAGCACCGTCAACCGGATCGACGAACGCGACCATATCAAGGTGCGCCCCTACGCACTGGTGACGGCAACGCTGGCAACCAGCAAAGCGATCGATCTGGCTGCGGAAATTCCTCCCTTCAATCCGCTTTCCCTTTTCTCCAATTCCGATGTGCTGCCCGAGAGGGTCACGAGCGATGCGGTCTATGATGCGCGTGTCGACGGCGAAGTGACGATCAGCGTCCGCGATTTTCCCATCGACAGTCCCTTGCTCGACAGCGGGCTGGAGAGAAGCGAAGCCGAAATCGAACGAATCGTCCGGGAGACGGCCAGTTTCCTCATCGACAATCAGGTCGATATCGCCGCAAGGCCCATCGTCGATCCCGGCCGGTTCGATTTCACCCTTGCAAGGCAGTCCGACTTCTCGCGCCTCGACGTCCGGATCACGCCTGAAAACGTTTCCTTCAAATCGAAAACCGGCGATGGCGAATCCTTCGCGGGAATGGAAGAAAAGATTATCCCGGTGAACAGCCGCGCCCAGCTGCGCGAAGTCCTGGTGGATAATGAAGCGACGGAGGAAGAAGCCGATTCGATTCTCGCCTCCTTTGAAAAGATATATGGCATCGGGGACGTGGAAGACGGCCAGCGCATTCGCATCGCCTTCAACCCGGCAGACGACGGCAGCGACCGGCTGAGAGCGGAACGCATCAGCCTTTATGCCGACACGGTTCACAAGGCGACGATCGCCCGCTCCGACAATGGCGGCTATATCGGCGCCGAAGCCCCATCGACCGTATTGGCCGACGCCTTTGCCGAAGCGGACCGGCTCGGCTATGCAGGCCCGACGCCCTCCATATACGACAGCCTTTATCAGACCGCGCTGGAACAGCAGGTCCCCGGCTCACTGGTCAACGATCTCGTTCGGGTGTTTTCCTTCGACGTCGATTTCAAGTCCCGCGTGAAGCCGGGTGATTCCTTCGAGATATTCTACGGACTGGAGGAAGAAGCCACCGACGCTCCGCCGGAGATCCTCTATTCGGCCCTGACCACCGGCAGCGTCACCAGACGCTTCTACCGGTTCCGCACGCCCGATGACGGCAAGGTCGACTACTATGACGAGACCGGCAAGAGCGCCAAGAAGTTCCTGCTGCGCAAACCATTGTCGGGCGGCAAATTCCGCTCCGCATTCGGCATGCGCCGCCACCCGATTCTCGGCTACAGCAAACTTCACACCGGCGTCGACTGGGCGGCCCAGCGCGGCACGCCTATCATGGCGGCAGGCGACGGCGTCGTGGAGAAATCCGGCTGGAGCGCCGGCTACGGCCAGTTCACGCTGATCAAACACGGCAACGGATATGAAAGCGCCTATGGCCACCAGTCCGCAATTGCCAAGGGCGTCGTACCTGGAGCACGGGTGCGGCAAGGCCAGGTGATCGGATATGTCGGCTCGACCGGGCTCTCCACCGGGCCGCATGTCCACTACGAAGTCCGGATCAACGGCAATTACGTCGACCCGATGCGAATCCGCCTGCCGCGCGGGCGCGTTCTCGACGGCGACCTGCTTGCCTCATTCGAGCGGGAAAGAGACAAGATCGACGCGTTGATCGAGCGTGGCGCAGGGCCTGCCCGCGTGGCGGCCGTCACCCGCTGATTTCAAGCATACCCCGCCCAAACGGAAACGCTTCGGCGGCGATGTTGCGGAAAATTGAAAACCCGGCGCAAAGCTCTCGCGCCGGGTTTTTTACTGCCTCGGAAGCGCTTATCGAAGACGCGCTATCACGCCGCCGCCGATTGACCGTCTGCGATCTTGAACAGGAGCCGGTCGGTGCCCGCACTCACCTCGACCGTCTGCCCATCGGCGATTTCGCCGGCGAGCAGCTTCTCCGCGAGCGGGTCCTGCACCTGTTTCTGGATCACGCGCTTGAGCGGGCGGGCGCCGTAGGCGGGATCGTATCCCTTCTCGGCCAGCCATCCCCTCGCACTATCGTCCAGCGCCAGTCGGATCTTGCGATCGTCCAAAAGCCCTTGCAGGCGAACCAGCTGGATATCGACGATTGCCGCCATCTGCGCCCGCTGCAAGCGGTGGAACAGGATGATTTCATCCAGCCGGTTGAGGAACTCAGGGCGGAAGTGGCTACGGACCACCTCCATCACCTGGTCTCGCACAGCGCTTGAATCCTGCCCTTCCGGCTGGCTGACCAGATATTCCGAACCGAGATTGGACGTCATGACAATGAGCGTATTGCGGAAATCGACCGTCCTGCCCTGCCCGTCCGTCAACCGGCCATCGTCGAGCACCTGCAAAAGCACATTGAACACATCATGATGGGCCTTTTCGATTTCATCGAAAAGAACGACCTGATACGGCCGGCGGCGAACCGCCTCGGTCAAGGCGCCGCCCTCCTCGTATCCGACGTAACCCGGAGGCGCGCCGATCAACCTGGCGACGGAATGTTTCTCCATATATTCCGACATGTCGATGCGAACCATCGCCGTGTCGTCATCGAACAGGAAGCAAGCGAGCGCCTTCGTCAGTTCCGTTTTGCCGACGCCGGTCGGCCCAAGGAAGATGAACGAGCCGATCGGACGGTTGGGATCCTGCAATCCGGCGCGGGCACGGCGAACGGCGGTCGAAACCGCATGCACGGCCTCGCCCTGGCCCACCACCCGCCTGGCGAGTTCATCTTCCATGCGAAGCAGCTTGTCGCGCTCGCCTTCCAGCATCTTGTCGACGGGAATCCCGGTCCACCGCGAAACGATATGGGCGACGTGATCGGTGGTGACCGCCTCCTCCACCATGGCCTCGACATCGGCGGCGGTTTCGACGTTCTTGAGCTTTTGCTCCAGTTCGGGAATGACGCCATATGCAAGCTCGCCCGCCTTGGCGAGATTGCCTTGCCGCTGCGCCTTTTCCAGGTCGATCCTGGCTTCGTCCAGTTGCTCCTTCAGCTTTTGCGCCGAGTTGAGCTTTTCCTTCTCCGCCTGCCAGCGCGAGGTGAGCGACGAGGCTGCCTCTTCCAGATCGGCCAGCTCGACTTCGAGCTTTTCCAGCCGGTCAAGGGTCGCCTTGTCGGTTTCCTTTTTCAATGCCTCACGCTCGATCTTGAGCTGGATGATCCGCCGGTCGAGCTCGTCGAGTTCTTCCGGTTTGGAATCCACCTGCATCCTGAGGCGGCTCGCCGCTTCATCGATTAGGTCGATCGCCTTGTCCGGCAGAAAGCGGTCGGTGATATAGCGGTTGGAAAGGGTCGCCGCCGAGACGATTGCGGAATCGGTGATGCGAACGCCGTGGTGAAGCTCGTATTTCTCCTTGATGCCGCGAAGGATCGAGATCGTATCCTCAACGGTCGGTTCGCTGACGAAAACAGGCTGGAACCGCCTGGCAAGTGCGGCGTCCTTTTCCACGTGTTTGCGGAATTCGTCCAAAGTGGTCGCGCCGACGCAGTGCAATTCGCCACGCGCCAATGCGGGCTTCAAGAGGTTGGAGGCATCCATCGCCCCATCCGCCTTGCCCGCGCCGACCAGCGTGTGCATCTCGTCGATGAAGAGAATGACGCCGCCGCTTGCCGCCTGCACTTCGGACAGGACGCCCTTCAGCCGTTCCTCGAATTCGCCGCGATATTTGGCGCCCGCGATCAGCGAGCCCATATCCAGCGCCAGCAGCCGCTTGTCCTTTAGCAATTCAGGCACATCGCCATTGACGATGCGCAATGCCAGACCTTCAGCGATCGCCGTCTTGCCGACGCCGGGCTCGCCGATGAGCACCGGATTGTTCTTCGTTCTGCGGGACAGGACCTGAATCGTGCGGCGGATCTCCTCGTCACGGCCGATCACCGGGTCAAGTTTGCCGTCGCGCGCTGCCTGCGTCAGGTCGCGGGAGAATTTCTTCAAGGCTTCATATTGGTTCTCAGCCGAGGCGGTGTCGGCGGTCCGGCCCTGACGAAGCTGATTGATCGCCTCGTTCAACCCGTTGGCGGTGACGCCTGCCTTTTCCAGCGCCTTGCCCGCACCGCTTTCCTTGATCATAGCAAGCGCCAGCAGCAGCCTTTCGACGGTCACGAAACTATCGCCGGCCTTCTTGGCGATCTTGTCCGCCTGATCGAAAACCTTGGCCGTTTCAGGCGCCAGATAAAGCTGACCGCCCGCGCCCGATACTTTCGGCATTTTGGCAAGCGATTGTTCGACGGCGAGAAGCGCATCCTTCGCCCGCCCGCCGGCCCGTTCGATCAAGCCGGCGCAAAGCCCTTCCGGATCGTCGAGAAGAACCTTCAACAGGTGATCCGGCGTAAATTGCTGGTGGTCCTGGCCGAGAGCGTAAGTCTGAGCCGACTGAATGAAGCCACGCGCTCTTTCAGTGTATTTCTCGAAATTCATGATCATCCTCCTGATCAGTCCGCTTCCCGAAGCAAAGCGGGCCTATCGAAGTGCGGGCCCTTGCATAGGCACCCGCGCGAAGAACCCGGCATTCTCAAAGGAGCCGGCATTCGGTCGCGCTCTCGATATAGTGTTGCAAATCGAGCACAAAAAGGGGTTGATCTTGCGCAAATCCACCCTCGTTATCGAAAAGAACCTTTTCACGCAGGAGATCTCCCTTTGCCCTCAGCCCATATTGTTCGCCTCATGCGCTATCCTATCAAGGGATTTGACGGGGAAACGTTGAACGAAGTCGGCGTAACGCCGGGAGAAACATTTCCGCTCGACCGCGCCTTTGCCGTTGAAAACGGACCATCGGGCTTCGATCCCGCCGCCCCGCGCCATTTCCCCAAGAGCGTTTTCCTGATGCGGATGAAAAACGCGGACCTCGCGCGGCTTTCGATCCGCTTCGACGAGCAGACGCTGACACTCGAAATCAGCGAAAACGGACAAGCGGCGGCAAGCGGCCGTCTCGATGATGAGGCAGGGCGACCGCAATCGAAGCCTATCTTGCAAAACGCTTCGCCGCCGACCTGCGCGGCCCGCCCCGCATCCTGCATGTCGAAGGGCATTCCTTTTCGGATGTGCCTGAGAAACGGATCCACCTGGTCAATCTGGAAACAGTTCGTGCGGTCGGGAAACTTGTCGGCAAAACGCTCGATCCCCTGCGGTTTCGCGCCAATGTCTACATCGACGGCATTCCAGCCTGGGAAGAATTCTCATGGCTGGACAAGGGCATCATTGCGGGCGGCGCGAAATTCACCGTCGTCAAACGGACCAAGCGCTGCGCCGCCGTCGATGTCGATCCAGTCACGGCGGAACGCGACACGAGCCTGCCGCAGGATCTGCTGAGGGCCTACGACCACCCCGACCTTGGCGTTTACCTTGCGGTGGAGGCGGAGGGAAAGCTGCGGATCGGCAATTCGCTTGCGTTGGCGTAGCGCCTGCCGCGAGAAGGTCTCTACTGCTGGCTGAACAACACGACCGGTTGCGTCAGCCCGGCGAGCGTATGAGCGCCGGCGGGTTGAAAATCACCATCGGCAACATCGGCGATTTCCGCCGTGACCAGGACCGTGCAGCCAAGCACCTTGGTCAGCAATTCCATCCGCGCGGCGGCATTCACCGTTCGCCCGATAACCGAAAACGTCAGCCGGTCGGATATGCCGATATTGCCGAAACTGACCCTGCCGGACGATAGAGCCACACCGCAGCGCAAGGGCGGTGTGGCGCCGCTGTTTGCCGCATCCAGCCTGCGGCGAACTTCCCCGACCGCCTTCAAGGCTCTCTTCGCGGCGGAGGCAAATCCATCTTCATCCGTCGGGAAAACCGCAAGCACCGCATCGCCGATGAAATCGAGGATTTCGCCGCCCTCGGCGGTTACCGCCCCGGCAGTCGCTTCGAAATAGGTATTCAGCCGTTTCAGGTAGACGTGATCGCCAAGCTCTTCGGCCATGCGGGTTGAATCGCGCATGTCGCAATAGAAGATCACGGCGTCGATCATATCGCCGTCGCCATGCTTGATGCGGCCGGAAAGCACCTGTCTTCCTGCCCGCTTGCCCAGGTAGGTTTGGGCAATGTTTTCCGCCATGCGGGTCTGGATCGTCGCGCGGCAGGCAAGGGCGAAGCGCAGCTGGATGTAGTCCAGCGCGTCGATGTCACGATCCCTAAATCCGCCTTCGCTCCGGGTTGCCCAGGAGACTATGATACCGGTGCGCCTGGTATCTTCCATCTGGAATGGCAGGTGAAACGGCGTTGCCACGACCAGATAATCGGTAAATCCCTGGTCCGCCAGCTTCCGGCACAACGGAAAGTCAATCGGCGCATTGGCATTCGACAACCGCCGCCGCAGCCTGGGTTCATCGCCGGTAAGGACAGCGCGGATAGGGCTTTGCAGCCATTCATCCGTATCCTCCGACCGATGGGGATAGGCCTCGTATTGCACTTCGGTTTCCGGCAGCCAAAGCGCGCTTTCCGCCTCGATCAGCGGATGCAGCGTCGCCCAGGTCAACATGCTGCGGTCGACTTCTACGCCCGCCTGTCGCAATCGATGGCACAGTTCGGCGAACATCGCCGCCAGATCCGGTGCGCCAAGCGCCTCCCGGATCAGCCAGTCTTCGATTTCTTCAAGCGCGGGCGTCGTCTGCATTCAACCGATCCCTGCGTTCTTCGAAGTCAGACACAGTCTTCAGCCGGGCGGGATAACGGAGGACCGTGGAGCAGGAACTCGCAACAACCTCTGTCATGTCCGCGTAGGCGGACATCCAGTATCCGCCATCGGCTACGAGTTTGCACAAACGTTCGTGGCTACTGGATCCCCGATCAAGTCGGGGATGACACAGAGTATTTGGCATACGTCGGTGCGTCGTCTGCAAGGGCAAGACGCACAGCCTCAAAGCGCGTCATTGCCAGGCATGACGAAAGAGGTGCTTCAGAAAAATGGCCGCCCTCAAACGAGCGCGCCGTGGCAATGCTTGAACTTCTTGCCGGAGCCGCACGGGCATTGCTCGTTGCGCCCGACCTTGCCCCAGGTGGCCGGGTGTTCGGGATCGCGATCCGCTCCATGGGAGGCGCCCGGCGGCAAAGCAACTTGCGAAAACTCGTCCTCGCCCGTTAGCGGATTCACATGATGGGCCTGCATTTCCGGCAGATCCGCATCGGAAGGAACCTGCGGCGCGGGTTCGCGAACGAGTTCCAGCCGGATCAACTGCGCCGTCGTCGCCTGCCGCAGATTGGCCAGCATCGCCTCAAACAGCGTGAAGGATTCCGTCTTGTATTCCTGCAAGGGATCGCGTTGCGCATAGCCACGGAAACCGACAACCGAACGCAGGTGGTCGAGATTGGCTAGGTGCTCGCGCCACAGGTGGTCGAGCGTCTGCAGCAGGACCGCCTTCTCGACCTGAACCATGATGTCCGGGCCGTAGTCCTTGACCTTGCGGTCCATGACCTCGTCGACCGCGTTGCGAAGCCGCTGCTTCACCTCCTCGTCGGCGATCCCTTCTTCCTTGGCCCAATCTGCGACCGGGAGATCGAGCGACAGCACCGAGCGAACCTCCTGCTCGAGACCGGCGATATCCCACTGCTCGGGATAGGCCTTCTCGGGGATATGGCGCGCGACGAGTTCCTCGATCACATCGTGGCGCATATCGGCCACGGTTTCGGAGATCGCTTCTCCCTCCATCAGGTCGATGCGCTGCTCGAAGACCACCTTGCGCTGATCGTTCATCACGTCGTCGAACTTGAGCAGGTTCTTGCGGATGTCGAAGTTGCGCGCCTCGACCTTCTGCTGAGCCTTGGCGAGCGCCTTGTTGATCCACGGATGGATGATCGCCTCGCCTTCCTTCAGGCCGAGCTTCTGCAGCATGCCGTCCAGCCGGTCGGAGCCGAAGATGCGCATCAAATCGTCTTGCAGCGAAAGAAAGAATTTCGAATGGCCGGGATCGCCCTGACGGCCGGAACGGCCGCGCAGCTGATTGTCGATACGTCGGCTTTCATGCCGTTCGGTGCCGATGACATAGAGACCGCCGGCGGAAAGGGAGAGCTGCTTCAGGGCCTCGACCTCGGCGCGGATCGCGTCTTCCCGCGCTGTCCGCTCCTCGCCTTCGGGCAGCTCGGAGAGCTCCTGTTCGATTCGCATATCGGCGTTGCCGCCGAGCTGAATGTCGGTGCCGCGACCGGCCATATTGGTGGCGATAGTGACGGCGCCCGGCAGGCCTGCCTGCGAAACGATCGCCGCTTCCTGCTCATGGTAGCGCGCGTTCAAAACGGCAAAGATCTTTTCCTTCTTGCCCTTGTCGTCGATGTTGTAAAGCGGCGCGAAGGCCTTCGGATCGGTGACATCGACCTGACGATAACCGGCCTTCTTCAGATTGGCGGCCAGAAGTTCCGACTTCTCGATGGAGGTGGTGCCGACCAGAATGGGCTGACCGCGCGTGTGGCAATCGTCGATGAGTTCGGTGATCGCATTGTATTTTTCCGCGACCGTCCGATAAACCTCATCGTCGTCGTCAAGACGCCTGACGGCCACATTCGTCGGAATTTCGACGACTTCGAGGCCGTAGATATCAAGGAACTCGTCCGCTTCCGTCGCCGCCGTGCCGGTCATGCCGGCGAGCTTGTCGTAGAGGCGGAAATAGTTCTGGAAGGTAATGGAGGCGAGCGTCTGGTTCTCCGGCTGGATCGCCACATTCTCCTTGGCCTCCAGCGCCTGATGCAGGCCTTCCGAATACCGGCGTCCGGGCATCATGCGGCCGGTGAATTCGTCGATGATGACGACTTCGCCGTTACGCTCGATATAATCGCGGTCCTTCTGGAAAAGCTTGTGAGCTTTCAGCGCCTGCTGCAGGTGGTGAACGACCGAGACGTTCTCCACGTCGTACAGGCTGTCGCCCTTGAGGAGCCCGCGCTCCTTCAGCATTCCTTCCAGCTTCTCGTTGCCGGCTTCGGTGAATGTCGCGGAGCGCTGCTTTTCATCGAGCTCAAAGTCTTCATCGGTGAGCGACGGCACGAAAGCGTCCATGGTGGTGTAGAAATCGGACCGGTCTTCGAGCGGCCCGGAAATGATCAGCGGGGTGCGCGCCTCGTCGACGAGAATCGAATCGACCTCATCGACGATTGCAAAGAAATGCCCGCGCTGAACCATGGCCCCGCGCTCGTATTTCATATTGTCGCGCAGATAGTCGAAGCCGAATTCGTTGTTGGTGCCATAGGTGACATCGGCGCCATAGGCGTCGCGGCGTTCCTCGTCGGACAGGCCGTGAATGATCACGCCGACGCTGAGGCCGAGGAAACGGTAGATCCGCCCCATCCATTCCGAATCGCGCTTGGCGAGGTAATCGTTCACCGTGACGACATGGACGCCCTTGCCGGTCAGCGCATTGAGATAAACCGGCGCGGTAGCGACGAGGGTCTTGCCTTCGCCGGTGCGCATTTCGGCAATCTCGCCGGCATTCAACACCATGCCGCCGATGAGCTGCACGTCGTAGTGCCGCTGGCCTAAAACCCTGCGGGCAGCCTCGCGAACCGTGGCAAAGGCAGGCACCAGCAGGTCGTCCAGGCTGGCTCCGTCGGCAATCTGCTTCTTGAAGGTATCGGTGCGTCCACGCAGCTCTTCGTCGGAAAGCGCCTGAAGTTCCGGCTCAAGATCGTTGATCAGCGCGACTCTGGAACGCAACTGTTTTACTTTTCGATCGTTCGCGGAACCGAAGAGCTTTCTGGCGAGTACACCGAGGCCGGCCATTAGGCGGTCCTTCCTTTATAGGGTCAGCGGAACATCGTTAGTCCAACGCGACCCGATGATTTCAAACGGAGATCGCGAAAAAGGCCGTCTGTCGCACATCTGCCGCAAAGGGCGGCGACACCGGCGCCTTACGCGCAAAACCTTCCCCACTCTCCAGTGAGGACGATGGAGAGATAAGAGGGGGTCCAAAGGTTGTCAACGTCGCACGTTTCGGCGAATCTCCATCACCACCCTATCGCCCGCAGGGCAGACCCGATAACCGCAAGTGAAGGACACTGCATGAATCATCCCCCTTTGGCGGCCTCCCTGGCGGCAATTGCCCGCCCGTTTGCCGCCAGCGCCCTCGTTGCCGGCCTCCTCACAACAGCCGCAATGACCGTCGCAATCAATCCGGTTTATGCGCAGGAAGCCGGTGATGTCGTGGCGAAAGTCGGCGACAGCGAGGTAACGGAAGCCGACATCGCCTTCGCCTCGCAGGACTTCGCCAGCCAGTTGCAGCAGGTGCCGCCGCCGCAGTGGCGGGGAATTCTGGCGGATATCGTCGTCGATATGGAAGTGATGGCCAATGCCGCCCGCGCAGCCGGAATCGACAAGGAAGACGATTTCGAACGGCAGGTCGATTTCCTCAGGATGCGGGCGCTCAGGAACGCCTATATCGTGCGCGAAGTGGAAAACAAGGTCACCGACGCCGACGTCAAAGCCGCCTACGACAAGGAATTCACCAATTATTCCGGCGAAGAGGAAATCTCCGCCCGTCACATTTTGGTGAAAACCAGGGAAGAGGCCGAGGCTATCGTCAAGGAACTTGACGGGGGCAAGGACTTCGCCGACCTCGCCAAGGAAAAATCGACGGGACCCTCAGCACCGAATGGCGGCTCGCTCGGCTTCTTCTCCCGCGGCCAGATGGTGAAGCCTTTCGAGGATGTGGCTTTCCAGCTGGAAGTCGGCACCTTCTCCAAGGAACCCGTGGAAACCCAGTTCGGCTGGCACGTCATCAAGGTGGACGAGAAGCGGCAGCAGTCCGCTCCCGAACTCCCGGCCGTCGAAGAGCGTATCCGGCAGGAATTGCTGCGCGCACGCTATGAAGAAGTCATGACGCAATTGAAGGCGGATACGACGATCGAAATCCTCGACCCCGCCTTGAAAAAAAGTGCGGAAGAAAACGGTAGCGAGGCGCCGAAAAACTGATTTCACGCGCGCTGAAAATCGAAAACCGTGTAGAAAGGGCCGCCCCGGATATGTTGCCGGGGCGGCTGCGTTTAGCCAGGCACGATCCACCGGATATCGCGGGAGACGATCTGCCCGGGTATGTTCGCGCCACAGTCCATCTTCGGGAGCAATCCCGCCTCACGGAGCAAACAGATGTCGACCGCCGTTTCACCACTCGCCCCGAAAACCTATCCGGATGCTCCCGCCATCGCCGGCATTCGCTTCGCGACCGCTTCGGCCGGGATCAAATACAAGGGCAGAACGGACGTGCTGCTGGTGCTGTGTGATGAGGGAACGCAGGTCGCCGGCGTGTTCACCCGTTCTCGCTGTCCGTCTGCGCCGGTGGACTGGTGCCGGGCAAACCTCCCGCACGGCGAAGCGCGGGCTCTTCTGGTCAATTCCGGCAATGCCAATGCCTTCACCGGCAAGAAAGGCAAGCAAGCGGTCGAACTCTCGGCGAAAATCGTCGCTGACGCGGTCGGCTGCGCCGCATCGGAAATCTATCTGGCGTCGACCGGCGTTATCGGCGAACCGCTGCCGGCGGAAAAATTCGCCGCCGTTATCGGCGATCTGGTCGAAAAGGTCGCTGATACGCCCTGGATCGATCCGGCGAAGGCGATCATGACCACCGATACCTTCCCCAAGGTGGCGACCAGAACCGTCGACCTCGGCGGCACCACCGTGACGTTGAACGGCATCGCCAAGGGTGCCGGCATGATCGCGCCCGACATGGCGACGATGCTTTCCTTCCTGTTCACCGATGCGCCGATCCGGGCCGATGTGCTGCAGGCACTGCTGAGCGAGGCCATCGGCGGCAGCTTCAACGCCATCACCGTCGATAGCGACACATCAACATCCGACACGGTGCTTTTGTTCGCCAGCGGCAGGGCCGGCGGCAACACCGTCACCGATAGCGCCGACCCAAAGCTTGGGGCATTCAAATCGGCGCTCTTCGATATGACGCGCGAGCTTGCCCATTGGGTGGTCAAGGATGGCGAGGGCGCGCGCAAGTTCATCGAAGTTTGCGTGAAAGGCGCGGAAAGCGATGCTTCGGCAAAACGCATCGCGCTGTCGATCGCCAATTCCCCTCTCGTGAAAACGGCTATTGCCGGCGAAGACGCCAACTGGGGCCGCGTCGTCATGGCTGTCGGCAAGGCTGGCGAACCGGCGGACCGGGACAAGCTCGCCATCTGGTTTGGAGATATCCGCGTCGCCGTCGACGGCGAACGTGATGCCGCATATTCGGAAGAGGCGGCCTCGGCGGTGATGCGCGAGGATGAGATTTGCCTGCGGGTGGATCTCGGGCTCGGCAAGGGCCGCGCGACGGTGTGGACCTGCGATCTGACCAAGGAATACGTCGAGATCAACGGCGACTACCGGTCCTGATCAAATGACGGATATCGGGATGGACCCTGCACTCCTGCGGCGGATCGAAGAAGCCAATTTCAATGCTTTTCCGAGCGAAATGACCCATATGGACGGCGGCTGGTTCAGCCGGCTTGCCCCTGGAAACCCGGCCAAGCGGGTCAACTCGCTCAATATTCTCGAACCGGCGGACGACGGCGACTACAAAAAACGGCTCAACTATTCCCGGGCCTTGTTCAAACGCCACGGCGTGCCGTTCCATTTCCGCTGGACGCCGCTCGCACCGCAAACGGTTGCTTTGCACTGCGACATTCTGGGGTGGGAGAGCTACGGCGATACCGACGTCTGGATCAAACCGATAACCGGTTCCGACGACCTTGCCGGGGAGGCACCTGACGATTTCATCCTCAAGACCGAAGCGCTCGAGGACTGGCTTGCGGCTTTCGTATCGATCGGCGGCACCCGGCCGGAAGCGGTGACACCTGAAGCGGCAATGAAACTCGGCATTTCTCTGGGGCGCATCGTCTCGCCGCCGATTTTCATCGTCGCCCGCAGTCCCTCTGGCACTCCTGTCGGCACGGCTCTTGCGACGCTCGACAAGGATCTGCTCGGCATCTACGACGTGGCGGTCGCACCCGGCGAACGCCGCAAGGGACTGGGCGCGTTCCTCGTCAGGCAATGTCTTGCGCTTGGAACGGAGCAAGGCTGCAAAACGGCCTGGCTGCAGGTGATCGCCGAAAATACCGCCGCGCGTATGCTGTACCGCAGTCTGGGATTTTCCGACCTCTACACCTATCGCTATCGCCGTCCGGCGCTTTGAGCCGAACATTGAACCCCATTGCCGGTATGGTTTGGAAAACCTTTCCATAGCGTGCGAAAACGAAACGCCTCACGCCATGAAGCTTCTTCTCGTTTCTGCCTGCGCCCTTCTCGACGCCGACAATCGTATCCTCATCGCTCAGCGACCGGAGGGTAAGGCGCTTGCGGGATTGTGGGAATTTCCCGGTGGAAAAGTAGAAAAAGGCGAACGGCCGGAGGATACGCTCATCCGTGAGCTTTCCGAAGAACTCGGCATCACGGTTAAGAAAGAGTGCCTCGCGCCGTTAACATTTGCCAGCCATGCTTATGATGATTTTCATTTGCTGATGCCACTATTCATCTGTCGTCGGTGGTCCGGCACGGTGGTCGGGCGTGAAGGTCAGGCAATCAAATGGGTTCGAGCGGTACGGCTGCGGGATTATCCCATGCCGCCAGCAGACGAGCCCTTGATTCCTCATCTCATCGACCTCGCCTGAAAGCGCGAGAAAACATCGCGCGATTTGATGAATTTCGACGGAGCGCGATGAAAATGTCAAATCGGAGTGGCTTCAGATCGTTTGACGCGAAAAGCTGGGCGAGCGCCTTGTCCCGGCTTTCGAAATGCGAACGCGCAACGGTCGCAATCGAATATGGGCTCATCGCCGGACTGATTTCCATCGCGATTGTGGCGTCGCTTATTACGATCGGCGATACGTTGAGAGACGATTGGTATCAGGCGATCGCAGACGCCGTAGCCGCCGCCGCTGGCTGAATACAAAACCCCGCACTGGAAAGCCGCAAGGGCGATCGAGCGCGGCCTGCCGCTAACTGATTAGCCAAATAGATCTTATCGATAGTCCCACGACTCCAAACCAGCCGCTTGTCACTCGGGCAGCTTCGGCGCGGGCAAATTGTTCTCCAGCGCATCGGCCAGCCGCATTTTGGCGGAGCCCGGCTTCAGCGGTTTTTGCTGGCTTTCATGCGGCGCCCAGCCGGACAACGATACGATCTGCATGGTTGCCCTGATCCTGCCGTCCGCATCCGCATAGGTTTCCGCGTAGATTTCGGCCGCACGGCGGAAAAACTCGCGTCCGGGGGGCGTCCTGCTGCGTTGAGCCAGAATATTCGTCGCGCCCATATTGCGCAGGTCCCGCATCAGGTCGAACAGCGTGTCGTATCTGACGGTCAGCATATCCTGATCCACCACCGGCAGCGCGAATCCGGCCCGTTGCAGCAGGCTTCCCAGATCGCGGGTTCCAGCGAACGGCAAGACACGCGGCGAAGCCCCTCCGGTCAGTTCCAGCTCGGTGCGCAAAAGCACATCGCGTAACTCGATCAAGGTGTCGCCGCCAAAAACAGCGCCCAGAAACAGCCCGTCGGGGCGCAGCGCCCTGCGGATCTGGATCAGCGCACCCGGCAGATCATTCACGAATTGCAACGACAGCGCCGATACGACGAGATCCAGGCTTTGATCCCTGAACGGCGGGAAAGCATCGTCGGCAACCAGATCCGGCGGCGGCAAGCGCGGATCGGGCACAAGCAGATCGGCCCTCACGACCTTGTCTACCTTGCCGGAAGCGCGCAGCATATCGCCGATCCTGCCGCCGTGTCCGCCAAGATCCACGGCAATTTCAAAACGCCGCATGATCGGCGCCAGACGGTCAGCCAGATCCTCGCAAACGCCGGCATGCAGGAAATCCGCCCCTTCTCGCCACGCGGCAAGTGCGCGCCTGCGGCGCTCCGCAAGAAGCGCTCGGTCGAAAGGCGCTGGCTGGCTCATGTAAATCGTCCTGTATGCCGAAAGGTTGATTGTGCGGGTTATGGACCCGGGCGGTGACTACGTCAAAACTCGAGCATCGGCGTCCAGATCCATGCGGTTTCATCGGAGCAGGCCGCATCCTTTTAGAACTGGGCGGTCGGACTTGAAAAAAGGCGAACCGAAAGTCGCTGATCAGGAAGAAGACGGTGAGAACCCGCATCAGGCTTCGGTGCGGGTCGGGCTTCTTGGCCGGGCAGGCAAATTCGCGAGAGGCATCGCCGATTTTCTAGTCCCTCCGACGTGTATCTCATGCGCCCGCCCCATAGCCGAAGACCACGCGCTTTGCGGCCGCTGCTGGGCCGCCATGCCTTTTCTTTCTCCACCGTGGTGCGCGCGGCTCGGGCGGCCATTCGCTTTCGATCTGGGCGATGAGGCGCTGTGTCCGCAAGCCATCGCGTCTCCTCCGATTTTCGGACGTGCGCGCTCGGCTTGCGCATTTTCTGGACCCGCCCGCGATCTCGTCCATGAGCTTAAATACGGCGACCGGCCGGCCATCGCTCACGCCATGGGGTCGTGGATGGCGAGGGCTGGGCACGAGCTTTTGACGGATCGACCGCTCGTCATCCCCGTGCCGCTGCATCGCAGGCGATTGTGGCAAAGGCGGTTCAACCAGGCGGCCTTGCTGGCGTCCGAGGTAGCCTCACGGGCTAATGCCGATATCTCGATCGATGCGCTGGAACGCGTTCGTTCGACGAAGCGCCAGGTCGGCCTGAGCATCAGCGAACGCAACGAAAACGTTCGCCGCGCCTTTCGTCCAGGCAAAATCGGCATGGGGGCTTTCGCCGGTCGTCGCGTGGTCCTTGTCGACGATGTCTACACGACCGGCGCTACCGTGTCGGCATGCGCAAAGATACTTCTGAAGGAAGGCGCTGCAAGCGTTGACGTGCTGACCTTCGCCCTCGCGCAGGCCGATGCCCCTTTGGGCTAGGGTCTGTGGGGATTCAGGGTTTGGAGCGTGGTATGAGCGAAAATCGTTCAGCTTCAGGAGTAGGGCCGCCGGAAGGACCGGCCCCTTTCAAGGCCTGCGACGCCAAGTTGGGCGATTTTCGCCATATCCCTTCGGGACGCGGCGAATTTCGGCTCTGAATGCGTTGAAGAGCCCTTGTGGTGGAATACACCACGGCAGTCTCTTCGCCTATTCAGAGCCGAAATTCGCACCGCGCCGCGCCCGAAACCTGATTCCCCATAGACCCTACTGCACGAAATATTGATCCCAGATTGAGTCTTGTACGATTTAAGTCAGCGCCAATATAACTCGCCGATCAACAAAAAATCCGTAAGCCCCGCGTCGTCGCAAAGGCCCGGTCCATTGAAGGTGAAAGAATGAAGGACGTATTGATTTATACCCGCGAGTTTTGCGGATACTGTGTCAGGGCCAAGCGCCTGCTCGCGGAAAAGGGCGTTGCATTCAAGGAAATCAACGCAACGAACGACGCGGCGAAGCGGGCTGAAATGATTCAGAAATCCCGCGGGGGCTCGACTTTCCCGCAGATCTTCATCGGCGGAACCCATATCGGTGGCTGCGATGATTTGCATGCGCTCGAGCGGGCTGGCAAACTCGACAGTCTTCTTTCCGCCTGAGGAAAGGCGTTTCCAGGGAAAAACAGCATGTCCAGCTTCGTTGCCGCAGCCATTCAGCTCAGATCGGGCAGGACCATTGCTGAAAACGTCGAGGCGGCGGCCGAGTTGATTACCGCCGCCGCTCGCGACGGGGCATCCTACGTGCAAACGCCGGAGATGACCCATCTCCTGGAATCCAGCCGCGCGTCCCTGATGGAAAAAATCGCGCTGGAGGAAGACGATCTCGGAGTGCGGACGTTTCAGGCGCTTGCCCGCGATCTCAAGATCTTCCTGCACATCGGCTCGCTAGCCATCAGCCTTGGCGGGGGCAAGGTCGCCAATCGGGCGTATCTCTTCTCGCCCGATGGCGCGCTTCTTTCCCACTACGACAAGATCCATATGTTCGACGTGGATCTTCCCAACGGCGAAAGCTGGCGGGAATCATCCACATACAGACCCGGCAAGAGCAGCGTTATCGTGGACCTCCCCTGGCTGAAACTCGGCATGGCGGTTTGTTACGACATTCGCTTTCCGGCGATTTTTCGCGCCCAGGCAGCAGCCGGCGCCGAACTTCTGACGGCCCCCGCCGCCTTTACCCGGCAAACCGGCCAGGCCCATTGGCACGTGCTTCAGCGCGCCCGCGCCATCGAAAACGGCGCCTTCGTCGTCTCCGCAGCCCAGGGCGGCAAGCACGAGGATGGCCGTGAAACCTATGGCCACAGCCTGATCGTCGCGCCCTGGGGCGAAATCATCGGCGAACTCGACCACGACAATCCCGGCTTCGTCACAGCCGAAATCGATCCCGCCAAGGTGACGGAAGCCCGCAGGCGCATCCCGGCAATCGCCAACGAACAGTCCTTTTCGCTGTCGATGCCCGGCGGCGAGGCGGAGGCGGCGCAGTGATCCAATATGCATTGGCGTGCGAAACCGGCCATTTCTTCGAAGGGTGGTTCAGAAATTCCGCCGATTTCGACGAACAGGTGGCGCGTCGCCTCCTCGCTTGTCCGACCTGCGGAACGCATGAAGTGGCCAAGCGGCTGATGGCGCCGAATATCGCGAAAGGTGCGCGGCGCGATAGCACTGAAGCCACAGCCGCCGTGAATGAAAGCGGACAGACTCCGCCGCAGCCTTCCGGCTCATCGAGCCCGCAAGGTTCAGCCGCTGTGGCGAGCCTGCAGCCGACCCACCCGGAATTGCTGGAGCGGCTCAGGGAGTTGAAACGCGAGATCGTTTCCAATGCCGATTACGTCGGCAAGGAGTTTGCCGAGGAAGCCCGCAAGATCCACTACGGCGAAGCCGAGCAGCGCGGCATCTACGGCGAGGCCTCCGGCGAGGCCATAAAGGACCTCGCCGATGAAGGCATTTCCGTCATGCCGCTGCCTCTCCTGCCGGAAGACCGCAACTGAGGCTTCCGCTCCAAGTTCAATATTATCTAACTTCAGGCGGCTTTCGCCGCCTTTGCAGTTTTGTGGCGGTCGATGGCAATAATCGACTTTCCGTCAGCAGATCCTTCGCCACGCTTTGCCGGTTGCCCTTCGGCGTCAGACGGATCGTCCGACAGATCCACGGGCTGCTGCAGGATCGCGGCCATGGTCGCCGCCCGCTCCTGATAGTCTTCGTAAAGCTGCCGCCAGAAAGACGTCACCACTTCGAACGTGGCAGCCGGATCTGTCGCCGCCAGCATATTCTCCGCGCAATCGACATCCGCATGCAGCCGCCGGCGAAGGAATTTCAAATTGCTGTCCATGATCGCGGCACTGCGTTTGACCGCATCGCGCTGTAGAGCCGACAGATTGCATGCCAGCGTGTTTTCCAGCTTGTCGGACGGTTCCGCCCAGTCCCAGCAAGGCCAGGACGCCTCCCACATCTGGACAAATGGAATATCCCGATCCTCAGCAGTGTCGAAGAACGCTTTAAACATTTGATGCCTCCCATCCTGTATTTTTTTGACTGGCGCCGGCTGCAGCGGCGTAGCAGGACCTAACGCGCTGTCTATAATCTAGTCAAAACAAATTTCCCTTACGTCTCCTTCAACGCTAGCTCGTTAAATGCCCACTGCTTTGATCTTCATCAATGTTGAAAAACACTTATACGCTACGACGTGCGGTAAAATATCGCAGTCGGTCATTACGCAAAAAAACCACCGACGGGCAATAAAATCAAAGTCGACTGCATAGACATGCAAGCTGGCCGAACTCTTTCGGGAGAAATGCAATGGCCGAGAAATCCACGACACCGGCTCTGCCGTCGCTGTTCAGGACGGTCGAAAAATTCAGGCATCTGGCGCACGCGCCAATCGACCTGGATCAGGAAAGCTACTCCGCCGACGCCTTTGCCGAACTGATGGACAGGGCGACCCGGGCGACGCTGGCGCGCATGACGGCCGGCATTTCTCCCGCAGCGCTCGGCCTTGCCTATTACGACTGGCTCCTGCATCTGATCGGATCGCCTGGAAAACAACTCAAGCTCCAGGAAAAGGCCGGGCGAAAATGGATGCGGCTGTTCCGTTTCCTTTGCACTTGCGCCCATTCGCAAGATGGAGAGCAAAGATGCATCGAGCCTTTGGAGCAGGACAAAAGGTTCGATCACCCCGGCTGGCGGCAATTTCCCTTCAACGTGATCTCGCAGTCTTTTCTGCTGCAACAACAATGGTGGTACAACGCAACGACGGGCGTGCGTGGCGTCTCCCCTCACCATGAGAAGGTCGTGGAATTTGCCGGCAGGCAGATCCTGGATATTTTCTCGCCGTCCAATTTTCCCGCGACGAACCCGGAGATTATCGAGAAGACGCTGCAAAGCGGCGGCGCCAACTTCCTTCAAGGCGCCTATAATTTTCTCGAAGACCTCGACCGAACGATTGGACAAAAGCCGCCGGTGGGCGCGGATGCCTTCAAGGTCGGAGAGCACCTTGCGACAACGCCTGGCAAGGTCGTGTTTCGCAATCACCTGATCGAATTGATCCAGTACGAACCGACCACGAAAAAAACCCGCCCGGAACCGGTCGTGATCGTTCCTGCCTGGATCATGAAATATTATATTCTGGATCTCTCGCAGGAAAACTCGCTGGTCCGCTATCTGGTTTCCCAGGGCTATAGCGTGTTCATGATCTCATGGCGCAATCCCGGCAAGGACGACCGGGATCTCGGCATGGAGGACTATCTGACAAGCGGCGTCCAGGCGGCGATGGATGCCGCCCTTGCGATCACCGGGGCAAGTCGCGCTCACATGACGGGTTACTGCCTTGGCGGGACCCTACTTGCAATCTTCGCTGCCGCGCTTGCGCATTTGGGCAACCCGCGAATTGCATCGCTGTCGCTTTTCGCCGCGCAGGTGGATTTCACCGAGGCGGGCGAACTCACGCTGTTCATCGACAAGAGCGAGGTGACCTTCCTTGAAGACATGATGTGGGAGCAGGGCTTTCTCGACACCAAGCAGATGGCGGGGGCGTTTCAATTGCTGCGCTCCAACGATCTTATCTGGTCGAGGGTGACGCGCGAGTATCTGCTCGGCGAACGCGCTCAAATGTTCGATCTGATGGCATGGAACGCGGATGCGACGCGCATGCCCTACAGGATGCACTCGCAGTACCTGAACAGGCTGTTTTTGCAGAACGATTTCGCCGAAGGCCGCTACCGCGTCGGCGACATGCCCGTATCGGTGGAGGATATCCACGCGCCGATCTTTGCCGTGGGAACGGAGCATGATCACGTCGCCCCGTGGAAATCGGTCTACAAGATCACGTTCCTGGCGGACAGCAACACCACTTTCGTCCTGACCGCCGGCGGCCACAACGCGGGCATTGTCTCCGAGCCCGGCCACAAGAACCGCCACTACCGCATCCTCTCGCGGCAGGCGCATGCGGGCTATCTCGATGCCGACAGTTATCTCCGGCAATCGGAACAGCACGAAGGCTCCTGGTGGCCGGCTTGGATCGCCTGGCTCGATGGCTTGTCGGGCGAACCCGTATCGCCGCCCTCCATGGGCCGCGAGGACAAGGGCTATCCCGTCAGTCAGGATGCGCCGGGCACCTACGTCTTGATGCGGTAAACAAGGCAGGCGGGAAAAATCAGGCGCCGCCGGCCGCCCAGGATTTCATGAGCGCCGTCACCGCTTCCGGGCTTTCCAGGGTTGAAAGATGGCCGCAATCCGGGACGATCTCCAACCTGCTGCCGGCAATCCCTTCGTGGATTTCGCGTGCCTTGTCCACTGGCGTCAGCCGGTCGCCGTCGCCGACGATGACCAGCGTCGGGCAAGAAATAGCAGCCAGTCCCGGCCGGGCATCGTCGCGCCCCATGATCGCGCGTTGCTGGCGAACGAAAGCCTCGCTCCCCGTATCGCTCGCCATTTCCAGGACCGTTTCCTTGAGCATCCTGTCGGCAGCGCGGTTTTCATGCACGAAGAGCGGATAAAGCGTCTCCCCCACCTGTTTGAACCCGCCGTTTTCGGCAAGATCGATCAGCTTCAGGCGGTTTTCGGTCTGCATCTGCGTATCGGGCTCAGCGGTGGTATCGAGAAGCGCCAGCCGCGTCACCCGCTCTGGAGCAACTTTCATGATCTCCAGCGCGATATAGCCGCCCATCGACAGGCCCGCGAGAGCGAAACGCTCCGGCGCCTGCGCCAGAATATGCGCCGCGTTCGCCTCCATCGTGTCATGGGTGCGATGATCGCCAACAAGGATCGGCCGATCGGCGAGCGCCACGATCTGCGGCGCAAACAGAACCTCGGTGCAAAGCAATCCGGGTATCAAAACGACAGGCTCCATCGGCAATCCCCTTCCCTGCTCGATCATTCCGCTTTTCCGCTCAGGCTTTACGCCCGAACAGCATCATGTAGTTGACGTCGATGTCACGGGAACGATGCCACTCGTCGCGCAGCGGGTTGAAGCCGACGCCGCAGCGGTCGAGAACCTCCAGCCCCTCCAGGCGAAGCGGGCCTTCAAGCTCCTCCGGCTTGACGAATTTCTCGAAAGTATGCGTGCCGCGAGGCAACCAGCCGAGGACGTATTCCGCACCGACAATGGCCAGCGCATAGGCCTTGAGCGTCCGGTTGATGGTCGCCATCACCATCAGCCCGCCCGGCCGCACCATCTTGGCGCAGGCCGAAAGATAAAGCGGCACATCGGCGACATGCTCCACGACTTCCATGTTCAGGACCACATCGAATTTTTCCCCGGCATCGGCCAGCGCTTCGGCGGTCGTCGCGCGGTAATCGATTGAAAGACCGGATTTTTCGGCGTGCAACCGGGCGATCTCGATATTGGTGGCGGATGCGTCCGCGCCAAGCACCGTCGCGCCCAGCCGGCTCATCGGCTCGCTCAACAATCCCCCGCCGCAGCCGATATCGAGGAACCGCAGGCCCTCGAATGCCCTCGGCGCGGTGACGTCGCGACCAAATCTTTCGCACACTTTTTCCTTGATGTAGCCGAGGCGCACCGGATTGAATTTATGCAAGGGACGGAATTTTCCGCTCGGGTCCCACCATTCCTGCGCCATGGCGGAAAAACGCCCGACCTCGGTTTCGTCGACCGAGCCCTTGCCGGGGGCGCCGCTATCCGTGACAGTGTTCATGACCGTGGTCCCTTCGCTTTTCTTCTGTGTTGGTCGAATGTCGGCGCCGCTTTGTCAAGCAGGGCAGTTGCGGCTTTGATCCGTAATCTGTATGCATACCGCGCAACTTGGGCGGTGTATTCGCGCCCGCGCAATTTTCGCATTAGGTTGATACGAGTTCGATGGCCCGATTGGTTCTGAAATTCGGCGGAACATCCGTCGCCAACCTGGATCGCATCCGCAATGCCGCCAGGCACGTGAAGCGCGAAGTCGACGCCGGTCATCAGGTCGCCGTGGTCGTTTCCGCCATGGCCGGGCAGACGAATATGCTCGTCGACCTTTGCCGGCAGGCGTCGTCGCTGCATGATGCACGCGAGTATGACGCCGTGGTCGCCTCGGGCGAACAGGTGACATCCGGCCTGATGTCGATCGTACTGCAGGACATGGGCGTCAACGCCCGCTCCTGGCAAGGCTGGCAGATCCCCCTTCGCACCGATAGTTCCCACGGTGCGGCCCGCATTGACGAAATTGCCGGCGACCGGCTGATCGACCGGCTCTACCAGGGGCAGGTCGCGGTGATCGCCGGTTTCCAGGGGGTTGCCCCGGACAACCGCATTTCGACGCTCGGCCGGGGCGGCTCGGACACCAGCGCGGTCGCCATCGCGGCGGCGATCCGGGCGGACCGCTGCGATATCTACACCGATGTGGACGGGGTCTATACGACCGATCCGCGCATCGTGCCGACGGCGCGGCGGCTTGAAAAAGTTGCCTTCGAGGAAATGCTGGAGATGGCCTCGCTCGGCGCGAAGGTTCTCCAGGTTCGCTCCGTGGAACTTGCCATGGTGCACGGCGTGCGCACATTCGTGCGCTCCAGCTTCGATGATCCCGACGCCCCTCAGGAGGGCGCTGGCGGTCTGCCGCCGGGAACACTCATCTGCGACGAGGACGAGATCGTGGAACAGCAAATTGTCACCGGAATTGCCTTCGCCAAGGATGAAGCGCAAATTTCCATCCGCAATGTGGCCGACAAGCCGGGCGTCGCCCATGCGGTCTTCGGCCCGCTCGCCGATTCCAATATCAATGTGGACATGATCGTCCAGAATATTTCGCCCGACGGCAAGACCACGGATATTACCTTCACCGTGCCTGAAACGGACTATGCGCGGGCGATGAAAGTGCTGGAAGACCAGCACGAATCAATCGGCTATGAGGCGATTGAGGGCGCGCGAAACGTAGTGAAAGTGTCAGTTATCGGCATCGGCATGCGCTCTCATGCAGGCATTGCTGCCCAATGTTTTCGCGGGCTTGCCGAAAAGGGCATAAATATTCGAGCAATTACAACGTCGGAGATCAAGATCTCCGTGCTCATCGATTCGGCATACACCGAACTTGCGGTGCGGACTCTGCATTCGCTATACGGTCTAGACGGATAGTTTTTCAGGGGGTAGCGGCGGGCGACCGGAAACGGTTCCCGTCGGGAACGGGACCACCGCCTGTCCGGAAAGGAAACGGCGCGTGATGCGAAGCAGCCTCGCCGGACCACGTGTGTTGTTGCGGCGCCTTCGCGAAGTCATGGCGGAGCCGATCAACGCGCAGGAACGGCTGGACAAGATCGTTGTCCTGATTGCGGCAAATGTCGTTGCGGAAGTGTGTTCCGTCTACATCCTGCGGGCCGACGGGGTGCTGGAGCTTTATGCAACGGAAGGCCTCAATCGGGCTGCCGTCCACAAAACGAGCCTGCGGATCGGCGAAGGCCTCGTCGGCCTGATCGCCGCAGACGCACGGCCACTCAACCTTCCCAACGCCCAGGCGCATCCTGCTTTCGCCTATAGCCCGGAAACCGGCGAAGAGGCCTATAATTCGTTCCTCGGCGTACCAATCCTGCGCGCCGGGCGGACCCTCGGCGTGCTGGTCGTTCAAAACAAGTCCCACCGCACCTATTTCGAAGACGAAGTCGAAGCGCTGCAGACGACCGCGATGGTCATCGCCGAAATGGTCGCCGCCGGCGAGCTTGAAGCCATCTCCCAGCAAGGCACGAAGCTGGACCTCACCCGCCCGATGCAGTTCAAGGGCGTGCCGCTTTCCGATGGTGTCGGCCTTGGTCATGTCGTGCTGCATGAGCCGCGGGTGGTCGTCACCAACCTGATCGCCGAAGACACCGAGCACGAGCTGGTCCGGCTTGAAAGCGCAATCAACCGGCTGCGCCTGTCGCTGGACGATCTGTTGGCCAGCGGCGAACTCGGCCAGCATGGCGAACATCGCGACGTGCTGGAAGCGTTCCGGATGTTTGCGCACGATCGCGGCTGGATCCGCAAGATCGAGGAAGCGATCAAGAACGGACTGACGGCGGAAGCAGCGGTCGAGAAAGTGCAGTCGGACACGCGGGCGCGCATGATGCGCCAGACCGATCCCTATCTGCGCGAGCGGCTGCATGATCTCGACGACTTGGCCCACCGCCTCATTCGCGAATTGATGGGCCGGCCGCACGGGCCGGTCTCCGAAAGCTTGCCGAAGGATGCGATCATTCTCGCCCGAAACATGGGTGCGGCGGAACTTCTCGACTATGGCCGCGACCGGGTGCGCGGCGTCGTTCTCGAAGAAGGCGGACCGACGAGCCATGTGACGATCGTTGCAAGGGCGTTGGGCATTGCTACCGTCGGCCAGGTGCAGGATGTCGTCAGCCTGGCCGAATCGGGCGATGCGATCATCGTCGATGGCGAAACCGGCCAGATACAGCTGCGCCCGCCTCCCGACGTGGAACATGCCTATGCGGAGAAAGTCCGCTTCCGGGCCAGGCGCCAGGCGCAATATCGACGGCTCAGAAACAAGCCATCGGTTTCGCGCGACGGGGTGGAAATCTCGCTGCAGCTGAACGCCGGACTGTTGATAGACCTGCCCGCAATGGCTGAATCGGGTGCCTTCGGCATCGGCCTGTTTCGGACAGAGCTGCAATTCATGGTCGCCTCTTCCTTCCCGCGGATGAGCGAGCAGAAAGAGCTTTACGAGAAGGTGATAGAGGCGGCGGGAGGACGGCCGGTCACGTTCCGCACCCTCGATATCGGCGGCGACAAGGTTCTCCCCTACCTGCGCGCCATCCAGGAAGAAAATCCGGCCATGGGCTGGCGGGCGATCCGTTTCGGCGTCGATCGTCCGGCGGTGCTGCGAACCCAGATCCGCGCATTGCTGCATGCCTGCGCCGGGCGGGAACTGAAGATCATGTTCCCGATGGTCGCGGATGTGTCGGAGTTCGTGCAGGCGAAAGCCTTTGTCGAGCGCGAACTCAAGCATCTCCGCCGCCATGGCTACAAGACGCCGGAACAGCTTCGGCTCGGCGTGATGATCGAGGTTCCCTCGCTGCTCTTCCAGCTGGAGGAATTGCTCGAACAGGTGGACTTCGTGTCGATCGGGTCGAACGACCTGTTCCAATTCTTCTACGCTGTCGATCGCGGCAACACCCGGGTGGCCGATCGCTTCGATACGATGACGGTCAGTTTCCTCCGCGCGTTACGGCGCATCATCATCCGCGCGAAAAAGACCGGTACGCCCGTGACCCTTTGCGGAGAACTGGCGGGGCGGCCACTGGAAGCGATGGCGCTGATTGCGCTTGGATACCGCGATTTGTCGATGTCGCCGTCATCGCTCGGCCCGGTAAAGGCGATGATCCGCTCCGTCGATGTCGGACGGCTTACGGCCCGCTTCCTTCCACGCCTGGAGGTCGGGCAAAGTCCGGAAGATCTGCGCCAGATGCTGATCGACTTCGCCAAGGAGCACGATATTCCGATCTAGGAACGGCCGATTTAGGAGCGGTCGATTCAGGAACGGCGCAAGCCCGACCAGCCTGAACGGATGATCGTGCGGACCCGCATCCCTATATTTGAAGAGTAATGGCAATATCGCGGCGACGGCCTGATCCGGTGCAGCTGAACCGGACGAATTGGAATGGAGTGGACGGTCGATGATTTCGGCGGACAAACTGGACGGATTGCTTTCCCGGTTCGCGGATATCGAGCACCGGATGACGCAGAATCCGGACCCGGCGACCTATGTGCGCCTGTCGCGCGACTATGCCGAGCTCGAACCCTTGGTCACCAAGGTGAAGGCGCTGAAGGCGGCGGAGGAAAACCTGAGCGGCATCGACGCGATGATCGCCGACCCCGCCATGGAAGCGGATATGACCGAGCTTGCGGAGGCCGAACGCTGGCAGGCTCTCGAAGAGATCGAAAGGCTTTCCCACGACGTCAAACTCGGGTTGCTGCCGAAGGACGCCGCCGACAATTACGATGTCATCCTCGAAGTTCGGGCCGGAACGGGCGGCGATGAGGCCGCGCTTTTCGCCGGAGACCTGTTTCGGATGTACCAGCGCTATGCGGCATTGAAGGGCTGGAAGGTGGAAGTGCTTTCCGCCAGCGAGGGCGAGGTTGGCGGCTTCAAGGAGGTTATCGCTTCCGTTACGGGCGATCATGTCTTCGCCAGCCTCAAGTTTGAGTCCGGCGTGCATCGGGTGCAGCGCGTGCCGGATACCGAATTGGGCGGCCGCATCCATACATCGGCGGCCACCGTCGCGGTTTTGCCACAAGCCGAGGAGGTCGACGTCGAGATCAACGAGAGCGATCTCAGAATCGACACGTTCCGTTCATCGGGCGCCGGGGGCCAGCACGTCAACACCACCGATTCCGCCGTTCGCATCACCCATATGCCGAGCGGTATCGTCGTCGGCGTGCAGGACGAACGTTCGCAGCACAAGAACAAGGCCAAGGCCATGCAGTTGCTGCGCGCAAGGCTGTTCGACGCGGAACGCGAGCGGGCCGCATCGGAACGCACCGAAGCCCGCCGCCTCCAGGTCGGTTCGGGCGACCGATCGGAGCGCATCCGCACCTATAATTTTCCGCAAGCCCGCATCACCGACCACCGGATCGGACTGACGCTCTATAAATTGGAACAGGTGATTTCGGGCGAGGCGCTGGACGAGGTGGTCGATGCGCTCGCCCTCGATCATCAGGCAAGGCTGCTCGCGGCGGAGGGGCTGTGACGACGGCGGCAAATGACACGCCGCGCTACGCCGATCCAAACGGCAACGTCGGCGGATTGTACCGCTGGGCCCGCGATCTGCTGCGACAGGCGCAATGTCCAACGCCGGATCTCGACGCCAGGCTCATCGTCGCCTTTGCGCTCGGATGCGAACCCGCCGACATCGTGTTGCGCGGGGAAACCGTCGTAACCGAATCCGAGAGTGAAAAAGCGCGGCGTCTCCTCCTTGATCGCCTTGCCGGTATGCCGGTCGGACGCATAACGGGAGTGCGCGAATTCTGGGGGCTGGAGTTCCGTCTTTCCAAAGAGACCCTCGAACCCCGCGCCGATACCGAAACGCTGATCGAGCAAGTCCTCGCCTGGTGCCCGGACCAAACCATCCCTGGCGCTTTGCCGATCTTGGAACCGGAACCGGCGCAATCGCCATCACCCTGTTGAGCGAACTACCCCGGGCGACAGCGGCGGCGAGCGATCTTTCCCTCGATGCTTTGAACACCGCGAGAGGCAACGCCGAAAGGCATGGTGTCGCCAATCGGCTGATCGCCCTTCAGGGTGACTTTGCCGGGGCGCTTGCCGGTTCTCTCGATTTCCTTGTCAGCAATCCGCCCTATATAAGGTCCAAGGCAATCGACGATCTCGATCCGGACGTGCGGCTCTACGATCCAAGGCTTGCGCTCGACGGCGGCGCGAGCGGTCTCGACGCCTATCGCGCCATCATTGGCGAATCGGTTCGGGTGTTGAAACCCGGCGGCATGATGTTTCTTGAGATCGGATGGGACCAGGCCAAAGAGGTCGCGGAATTATTCGATTCTGAGGCATTTGAAAATATCTCGATATTTCATGACCTTGGAGGCCGGGATCGCGTAATTGCAGCCCGCTGCGCGAATGAAAAGTCACACTGGTAAGGTAAATAAAAAAGACGCTTGGAAAACGGTGCGGAACCAAGTAGTTTCGGCAGTGTCGAGACCCAATAGGGTAATCGAAATCTCCGAGGGTCGAATTTAAGCAGGTCATCGGGGCAAATGAGCTCCGACCTCGGATCGTAGTCTCTGTCAGCGAGACGACGTATTCCTCGACTTTGCGGGACTTCGATTAAGACGCGGGCGTTCCTCGGCATTGGCCTGTTGAAAATGATCGGCAAGATCTGCGGATGCGCGAGCATTCGATTGGTTTGTTATGCCGTTCATCGCCAAGGCCACTCGGTGGAACCATCGTATCTGTGCAGACCAATTAATCTGTGCGGTATGTGCCGACGGCCCTCCCAAGAGGTGCCGTTCACCAGGCCGGTTTCGACAGCCGGTCGCCGTTCGTGAGAGAAAACGGCAGAATGAGACCAGGAAATCAGAATAACAAACAGCGTATGCGTGGCCGCGGCCCTCGAAAAGGACCAAGTCCGCTCAGTCGGAACTATGAGTCCAACGGCCCGGACGTGAAGATCCGCGGCACTGCGCTCCATGTTGCCGAGAAATATCAGCAGCTCGCCCGCGATGCCCACGCATCCGGCGACCGCGTGATGTCGGAAAACTATTACCAGCACGCCGAGCACTATCTGCGGATCATTGCCGCCGCCCAGGGACCGATGCAGCAATCGCTCGGCACCTCCCGCGAAGACGACGGCGACGATGATACGGATTATCAGGAAGATCGGCACGACCATCGTGAGGACCGGCGTGACGATCGGCGCGACCAGCGTGACGATCGGCGCGAACATCGCGAAGAAGCGCCATCGAGGAGCTATATGCCTCTCGATGCGCCTCAGCCTTTCGTCGACCATAATCCCGCGGTCAACACCAAGGCGGGCGACACTGGACGCAATGGTGCCGCGCCAATGCCGGGCAATCCGCAGGTCCAGGGAGAGTCCGGCCGCGACAACGACGATGACGACGACAACCAGCGGCGGCGTATGCGCGGAACCCGGGGGCGTGGCGGCAGGCGCGGCAGGCCCGAAAGCTACGGTGAACCGGCGCGCTATGGCAGTGCTCCGTCACCAGCCGCATCCGCCGAAGGCGCCGTCCGTGAGGAACCGGCTGCAAGAGCAGAGCCTGTGCATGTTGAGGCAGCGCCAACTCCCAGAGTCGAGCTTACAAGGGCCGAACCTGCAAGGGCCGAACCTCCCAGGGTCGAGCCGTCCAGGGTCGAGCATTCCAGGGTCGAGCCGGGCGAACCTGCACCCGCCAAGGCCAGCGAGAGCGGCGAAGCGGAAGCAGCCGGCGAAGTAAAAAAGCCCCGCGCCCGGCGGACCGTCAAGCCGCGTGCGGCGAAGAAAACGGATACGCCGGCCCCAACGGACGCTTGATGGCGGACGCTGTGAACGCTGATGACGGACGCCTGATTTCGCGCCCGTCCGGCCAACTGCGAAAATTGATAGGGCGCCCTTTCGGGCGCCTTATTTATTGGGGAAACGGAAGGTTCAAAGGCGGGATCGGCGGGAGCCCATCCTTCACCCGCGTTACCAGATCGCGAACATCGTCCAGCGCGCCGCCATTGAGAACGACGACCTTCGATCCGACTTTGACCCTTCCATAAAGATCCTCGACGTCCTCGTTGAGCATGCGGATGCAGCCCGAGGAGACGGCCTGCCCGATCGACCAGTCTTCATTGGTGCCATGGATACGGTAATCGGTGGAGCCCAGATAAAGCGCCCGCGCACCCAGCGGGTTCTTGGGGCCGCCCGGCACATAGCTCGGCAGCTTCCTGCCCTTGGCGGCTTCGCGGCGAATCATCTCGGGCGGCGGCGTCCAGCCCGGCCACTCCGCCTTACGCGTGATCTTCTCTTTGCCTGCCCAGGAAAACCCGTCTCGCCCGACGCCGATGCCGTAGCGCATGGCCTTGCCCCCCGGCAGCACGTAGTAGAGCCAGCGATCCCCGGTATCGACGACGATCGTACCCGGAGCTTCGCTGGTGCGATAGCTGACGGTCTTTCGCTGGTACTTCTGCCTTGCGATCGCGCCCGCAGCCCCTGGCGTTATCTTGTAGGTCACCCATTGCTTGGACGATGAATCGAAAAACTTCTGCGTAGCGCCTTCGGCCATAGCGGAACCCGCCGTGGTCGCGGCGATCAAAGCCGCGAAACAAAATGCTTTCGCAATTCCCATTATTTCGTCCCTTCGAAATACCGGCCGATCAATCGGACCCGGTTATCCGCGAAAATACCGATACGAACCTTCGCATTTCAGTCGTGCGAAATCTATTTACTTTCCGTAAGAACCGACAGGACATCTTTTCGGTATGGCAGCGGAGCAACAGCCCCCAGGCCACGCACCGACAGCGCAGCAGCCGCATTTGCGTAACGTGCCGCAGCGAACGGATCCTGCGTTGTGGAATATTCGGCAAGGAAGGCCCCATCGAAGGCATCTCCGGCTCCCGTTGCGTCGACGAGATCGACGGTATGGGGAGAGAGATGCTCCATGCGCTCAGGCGTAGCGATGAGGACACCATCGGCACCCAGCGTCAGCGCGACGATGCCGGCGCCCAGCTTGAGATAATAAGCCGCGATGTCGCGCGGATCGGTGAGGCCGGTCAGCTGCTGGGCGTCATCGAGGCCGGGAAGCAGGATATCGGCTTTCGCAGCCGTGGCATGAATCACCGCCCTCGCCCGTTCCAGTGGCCAAAGCGACAGACGCAGGTTGGTATCGTAGGAAATCAGCCGGCCGGCCTTGCGGGCGATTTCTATTGCGGCGAAAGCCGTATCGCAGGCGCCGGGCGATATCGCCTGGCTGATCGCCGATAGATGCAGGATTTTCGCCGCTTTCAGCGCTTCTGCCGGCAGATCCGCAGGCGTCATCAGCGAGGCAGGAGAGCCGGCGCGGCGATAGCTGAAGCGGTGACCGTCCGCGCCATGGGTGACGAAATAGATGCCGGTCGGCGCGCCGTCATGACGACTGACGAATTCCGTCGCCACGCCTTCGCCTTGCCACAGCTCGATCAGCAGATCCCCGAAGGGGTCCGTGCCGACGGCGGAGATATAACCGCTCGAAAGCCCGTTGCGAGCCGCCGCGATCGCGACATTGGAGGTGTCGCCGCCATAGCCTTGCACATAGGCGCCGCCGGCTTCCCTCTGGTTCAATTCAATCATCGCCTCACCGAGGCAGAGCAAATCGGCTGTCATCGCGGGCACCTTCCATGTCCATTGAGGCGAAGCCATGTCGGGATGGATACCTTTTGTCGGCCTGCAGGGGCAAGCCATAGATAGTGCCGGTAAAAACTGACCGGATTTCGCTCGACGGGAAAGCAAAGAGGCTCGCGCTTTTTCTCCCGCCATGCGAAAAAGGCCTGCGACAAGACGGGAGCCGCGGGAATGGACAGCCGAGTTCACTTCGAAATCTTTGCCATATGTCGAGAGAGGAACGGACAGCCGCGCGCCGATCGTCTTCCTGCACGGTTTCGGCGGCGATGCGTCAGCCTGGGCCATCATGCAGTCTATGCTCGAGACAAAGCGCAGGACGATTGCTTTCGACCTTCCAGGCCACGGAAAGGCGCTCGGCTGGCCGGCGATCGGCAATGCCGCCGTCTCCGCAAAAGCCGTTTTAGGCTCCCTCGACGCGCTTGCGCTTGAAAACGTGCATCTGGTCGGCCATTCGATGGGCGGCGCGGTAGCAGCCCTCGTCGCCTTGAAGCGTCCGGCCTGCGTCGCCAGTCTTACGCTGCTCGCCCCCGGCGGCTTCGGCCCCGAGATCAATCACAAGCTCTTGCGCCGCTTTGCCGCTGCAACCGAGCCCCACGAGGTCGAGGTTCTGCTGGAGCAATTCTTCGGCTGGGAATTCGACCTCCCGCGCTTGCTTGCCCGTCATGTCGCCGAGGAACACGCAAAACCCGGAGCGTCCGAGACCCTTCAGGCGATTGCGGAGGAAATCATCGACGGCAAGGTGCAGAAAATGCTTCCCCGCGACGATCTCGCCCGGCTTGGCATGCCGATCAAGGTCATCTGGGGAACCCAGGACCGCATCCTGCCGACGAGGCAGGCGCACCGCCTGCCCGGTCTCATGGCCTCGCATGTGTTCGAGCGGGTGGGCCATATGCCCCACCTTGAGATCCCGCTCGAAATATCGCGCCTCATATTGCAAAACGCGGCGCACGCCTGAGCGAAAGAACGTTCAGGCGGCGGGCAGGAGATCTTCGCGCCAGCTTTCGCCGATCGAACGCCGCGCCATCATGTGAGAGCGCGGATGGTTGATGCTGTCCACCGCAAGCAGCCGGCCTTCGCCTATATAAGCCACGTAGAACGAGCCGCTTTGCGGATCGCCGACGGTGATCGCCTCGTCATAGCCTTGCGAAAGGCCGGCGATCTGCAATTTGGTCTCGTATTGATCCGACCAGAACCAGGGAACGGGATCGTAATCGACATCCTGGCCCGTCATGTCGGCGGCGACCGCCTTGGCCTGATCGATGGCGTTTTGCACGCTCTCCAGCCGGATCGACCGGCCATAGCGGGCGGAATGAAACCGCGTGCAGTCACCTGCTGCATGCACCGCATCGTCCGACGTCTGCCCGCCGCCATCCACAAGCACACCGTCGGAGGTCTCAATGCCCGCCCTTGCCGCCAGTTCATCGTTCGGCAAGGCGCCGATTGCCGAAAGCACCATGCCGCAGGCGACGCTTGAACCGTCCGCAAACCTTACCGCCTCGACCGTTCCTGCACCTTCAAAGCCGCTGATCGCAGCGTTGAGGCGGAGATCGACGCCGTGGCCACGGTGCAATGCGTCGTAGAACGCCGATACCGCCGGCGAAACGACCCGTTTCATCACCCGGTCCAACCCTTCAAGCACCGTGACCTTGAGGCCCATGGCGCGGGCGACGGCGGCAACTTCCAGCCCGATATAGCCGCCGCCGACAATGGCGATCCGCCCGGCTGCCGCCATCAATGGCCGCATTGCTAAAACGTCGGCGATGGTGCGCAGGCTGACGACCCCGCCAAGGTCCGCGCCTGGAAGCGCGAGGGCGCGCGGACGCGTACCTGTGGCCAGGATCAGCCGGTCGTAGGCAATCGAATCGCCCGCCGTGGTGATGAGTTTCCTTTCGCCGCAGTCCAAAGCCTCGATGCGGGTGGAAAGGTGCAGATCGATAGCCTGCGTCTCGTAAAAGGCGGCAGGGCGAAGCTCCAGCCTTTCCTCCGACATCTCGCCCAGAAGATATTTCTTCGACAGCGGCGGCCGCTGATAAGGCAGATAGCCTTCATCGCCGATCAGCAGGATCTTTCCCTCGTGGCCGCCGGCGCGAAGCGACTGGGCGAGCTGTGCACCAGCCTGGCCGGCGCCAAGAATGATCACCTTGTCTTGCGTCTTCACCGTAAGCGCTCCTGTTTTTTCGCAAGTAGCACAGGCGAGACCGCCGCGACAATCGCGGGAGGGGATTCTCGTTAAAACAAAACGGCGACCAATGGGCCGCCGCCTTCGACTTGCCGATCCAATGCGGCCTCAGGCGGCGCGCACGCCGTCCAGAAAGACGCCGATTTCCTGGCGGATGACGCGGGCCTGCTCGGCGAGCGTCACCGAAAGCCGCTCCACTTCCTCACCGGTGCGGCGGGCATGTTCCGACGCCATGGCAACCTGATCCATCGCCTGGGCGCCGTCGCTCGAACGGCCAGATGCATTGGCGACATTTTCCGAAATCGACTGAACCACGCCGCTTTGCTGTTCGACGGAAGCCGCGACCGCTGCCGCAATACCGTTCATTTCGCTGATGATTTCGGTCACTTCCCCGATGGCTGTGGCAGCGCTGACTGATGCCATCTGGATCGCCTCGACCTGCTTGGCGATATCCTGCGTCGCGGTTGCGGTCTGGTTGGCGAAATCCTTGACCTCCGCCGCCACCACGGCAAAACCCCTGCCATGCTCGCCGGCGCGCGCAGCCTCGATGGTGGCATTGAGCGCGAGCAGATTGGTCTGCGCGGCGATATCGCGGATGAGCCCCATCACCTGGCCGATCCTGTCGGCCGTGTCGGACAATTGCGCCATCGACGCTGCGGTCGAGCGGGTGCCTTCGACCGCACGACTGGCGACCATCGTCGATTTTCCTGCCTGGCTCGATATTTCCGCGATGGATACCGCCAGTTCCTCGGTCGCCGATGCAGCCGAGGTCACGTTTTCGGCAGCCGTACGCACCGCTCCGCCGGCGCGATCCGCCTCGCCCGCCACATCGTCGGATGCCAGTTCCACGGCCTTGGACGCCTGAGACAGTTCCTGAGCCGCCGCATCGAGACTTGAGAGCGCGCGGTCGACGGTCGATTCGAACCCGCCGATCAAACCCTCCAGACGGCGAACACGGGCATCGCGCTCGCCGCTTTCCTGCTCCCGCGCTGCTTCAAGGCGTTGCCTCTCCAGCGCATTGTCGCGAAACACCTGAACCGAACGCGCCATCGCGGCCATTTCCGTTTTACCCTGCGCCTCCGGCAGATCGACCTCCGTTTCCCCTTCCGCCAGCAGTTCCATCGCCGTCCGCAGGTTGTTGAGCGGGCGTGAGATCGAACGCCCGACGAAAAAGCCAAGGCCAGCGAGAAGACCGACGACGACCATAATCGTCGAGCCGACCAGCAGGGTCGAAAACGAACGGATGCCGGCGAGATCCTGCGACGCTTTTTCAACGCCGGAACGCGCGTCGTCCTTTAGCCCCTCCAGAGCGGGGGGGATCAGATCGAGCAGGGTTTCCGTCAGCTCGATCTTCGTCGTCCGCTCCGTGATGGCTGCGGTATAGGCGTCGAAAGCCGTCCTGTAGGCCGCCATATTGTCGGCGATAAACGTTTTTGCCTCCGCCGGAATATAGGCCTTGCCGATCAATCGCTCGAACCGGCCATAGGAGACTTCAAAGCTGCCCAGCGCGACGTCGTCCCGGTCGAGGGTAAATTCCTTCTCCGCGCGCTGAACCTCGATCACGGCGCGAACCAGCTTTTCGAAATCGGGGTTGGAGCCGAACCGAAGCTCCTTGGAAATCCGCTTTTCGACAGCGCCGGAAGACTGTGCGAGATCGGCCCGCAAACCGCTGCCGGAATCATAGCCAAGCTTGACCTGCAGCGCGTTGAGTTCGTCAAAGGCCGCGCCGATCCGGTTGAAAGTACCACTCAGTTCGTCGAGCGATGCCCGATTGGCCATGGCGACATCCATCGCCTTGATCTGCTCGAGACCCTCCCGCGCCGTGGCGAGATATTGCTTGAACGCCTCGATCTGCCGATCGTTCGGCGCAAGCAGGTAGTCCTTCTCGACGCTGCGCAGATAGCTGCTGATTTCAGCAAGGCCTTGAACGGAGGAGGCGAGAGCGGCATAACGCTCCGAACGCGAGAAAGCCTCTTCCACTTTGATCTGGCTCCACCAGAAGCCCGCGGCGACAACCACGAGAGCGGCGAAGGTCACCGCGCTCAATGCGAAAATCCTGGCGCTGACGGTCAACCGACCGAAAACGCCAGCCCAACCCCGATGATTCTTTGCCTTCAGCACGACCGTAGTCCTCGCAGTGATCTTTATTTATTTGTCCTGACTTTGCGGGAACCGGGTTAAGAACAACTCAATAAACTCAATTAAATACGGCTTGTGGCCATCTTCGCACCGAAGGGCGGGGAAGAAAGGCGGCGGGGTCGGAAAGGAACGAAATTGCGCACGCTTCTCGTCTCGCTCTCGCCGGCAATCTTCGTTCTGCTGTGGTCGACAGGCTTCATCGGATCGAAACTGGGCGCGCCCTATATCGAGCCCTTCGTTTTTCTCAGCATCCGCTTCCTGCTGGTGCTGCCCATCCTCATCCTGCTGGCCGTATTGCGACGCTCCGTATGGCCGAAGGATCCGGGCGAATGGCTGCATTGCATTGTTGCGGGCGTTTTGATGCACGGGATCTATCTTGGAGGCATCTTCTGGGCGATCAGCCGGGGCATGCCCGCTGGCGTCTCGGCGCTGGTGCTGGGCTTCCAGCCGCTGCTGACCGCGCTTATCGCCGCGCCCGTGCTTGGCGAAAAGGTCGGCCCGCGACATTGGGTGGGCCTAGCCATAGGAGGCGCAGGCCTCGCCCTCGTCGTGCTGCCGAAGCTCGGCGGCCAGGCGACCGGCATCACCGTCGCCACGGTTGCCGTCTGTCTGCTGGCTGTCGTCGGCATGTCGGCAGGCGCCGTCTACCAGAAGCGGTTCGCCGCCAGGATCGAACTTCTGCCGGCAACGGCGTTGCAATATGCCGGCGCGTTGATAGTCACCATGCCGATTGCAGCTTTCGAAAGCTGGGAGATCGAGTGGTCGGCCAATCTGATTATCGCCATCGCCTGGCTCGTGCTTGTGCTTTCAATTGGCGCAATCCTCCTGCTCATGATGCTGATCGGGCGCGGCAGCGCCGCCCGCGTCGCAGCCCTTTTCTACCTCGTGCCCGTTGCAACCTCGGTCGAGAGTTATTTCCTTTTCGGCGAAAAGCTGTCGATCGTTCAATTCGCGGGAATGGCATTGGTCATCGGCGCGATGATCCTGATCCAGCGTCCGGGCGGCGAAGCGCGGGCGAAAACCGCTTAATTCCCGCCTGGCCCGGCGCGGCGCAGGGCCTTCTGGCGAAGGATCGCCGCATTTAGCTCGCCACCGAAGATGAAGACCATCGCCACGAGGTAAAGGAAAATCAAAGCCGTCATGACGCCCGCAAGGCCGGCGTAGGTCGAGACATAATTGGCAAAACCCGCCAGATAGGCTCCGAAAACCGCACCGGAGGCGATCCAAAGCAGCAACGTCGCAACAACACCCGGCAGCAGATCCACGATCCGGCGCTTGCCGGCGGGCAGCAAGGCGTGGGCGGCGAGCAATCCGCTGGCGGTCAGCACCGTCGCGATGACATAGCGCGACAGGTTGAGGCTCGCGCTGAAATCCTCAAGCCATGGCATCCATCTATTCGCCGTCGCCCAAAGAAGCGGCCCGAGCACAATCAGGAAAGCAAAGGCGATCAAAACGATCGACCCGAGCAGCACCATGGCGACCGCCTGAATGCGGCGGAAGACGAAGAAGCGATTGTCATGCACCCTGTAGGCTCGGTTGAGCGCCATCCTCAGCGCTTCGACGCCGTTGGAGGCGAACCAGATTGCGGCGATCACGCCGAAGGTCAGCACATCGCCACGCGGCTGGGTCAGCACTTGCCGAATTTCGCCTGCAACAGGCCCCGCCACCTGTTCCGGCCATGCATCGAACAAAAGTTCCGCAATGCGGTCGGCCATATCATCAAGCCCGAGAAAACCGGTCAGGGCCGCAATGAATATGAGAAACGGGAATATCGCCAACAGCGTCGACAAGGCGACGTGGCTTGCAACCGCAAACCCGTCATCCTCAATGAGATGGCCGATGGCATCGGCGAAAACGCGGTAGAGAAAAACCAGCCAAGACTGTTGCGTCATCAACATGCCATCTCCCAGCCCTGAAAGGACGGGCTGAAAAGCCCTGCCGTTTGCAGCCCAGCCATTGTGGCGTGAGAAATTTTATTTCTCCACCACCTCCCCAAAAGATCTATTGCTTCGCTCCCTTCAGGCGGTATTGTGTGCGCTGCACCATAAATGTACGGTTTTTATTCCGAGCAAGACGGAGATTCCCATGTCGCTTGCCGCCGATCACGATCCCGATTTCGCAAAGCACAAACTGGTAGCGCTGACCGGCGCCGCAGTGACGGTGCTGGACGGGCTTCTCGATCTCGCGGCAAGGCGCGTCCGCGCCAGGGTTACTGAGGGCGAACGCATTTCGGCAGCGAAGATGGATGTCGAGCAGCGCGCCACCCATGGTCTGGCGTGGTTTGCGACCTATGTGGAAGCGCTTCGCCAGCTGGATGCCTACGCCCGGCGTCTGCAGGAAGGCGGCCGATACGGTGAAATCGAGGAGTTGATCGTCCGCCTCGGATTTGCGGAATATCTCGCCCAGATTTTCGGCGGCATCCCGATGAACCAGGGCGAATTCGTCCGCCTCAGCGACTTGGGCATCAAGGCCGAGGAGGCGGCGACCGCCCGCACTGCCGAGATCGAGGAACTGATCGTATCCGGAAACACTCCGGAAATCCGCGCGCGCCTTGCCGCCCTCGTTCAGGAGCAGGAAGGCTCATCGACCTTCGGCGATGCCGGGCTGGACGAAACCTACGAGCAGATCCGCGACGAGATGCGCCGCTTCGCCACCGACAAGGTGACGCCCCATGCGCACGACTGGCACCTGAAGAACGACTACATCCCGATGCAGGTCATCGAACAGATGGCCGAGCTTGGCGTTTTCGGCCTGACGATCCCTGAAGGATACGGCGGGCTTGGTCTTGGCAAGGAAAGCATGTGCGTCGTCTCGGAGGAATTGAGCCGCGCCTATATCGGCGTCGGATCGCTCGGCACCCGTTCTGAGATCGCCGCCGAACTCATTCTTTGCGGCGGCACGGACGAGCAAAAGGCCAAATGGCTGCCGCTCATCGCCTCGGGCGAAGTGCTGCCGACCGCCGTTTTCACCGAGCCAAACACCGGTTCCGATCTCGCATCGCTGAAGACGCGGGCCGTTCGCGACGGCGACACATGGAAGATCTCCGGCAACAAGACCTGGATCACCCATCCGGTTCGTGCCGACATCATGACGCTGCTTGCCCGCACCGATCCGGACGAGCCGGGCTACAAGGGTCTTTCCATGTTCATCGCCGAAAAGCCGCGCGGCGACGATGCCAACCCCTTCCCGGCTGAAGGCATGTCGGGCGGCGAAATCGAAGTGCTCGGCTATCGCGGCATGAAGGAATACGAGCTCGCCTTCGACAGTTTCGAAGTCAAGCACGAAAACCTGCTTGGTCAGGTCGAGGGCCAGGGCTTCAAGCAGCTCATGCAGACCTTCGAGGGAGCGCGCATCCAGACCGCCGCCCGCGCGCTCGGCGTGGCGCAAGCCGCACTCGATGTGGGTCTTCGTTATGCGCAGGAACGCATTCAATTTGGCAAGCAGCTCATCAGTTTTCCGCGCGTTGCCGACAAATTGGCGTTGATGGCAACGGAAATCATGATCGCCCGCCAGCTCACTTATTTCTCCGCCTGGGAAAAGGATTCAGGCCGGCGCTGCGATCTGGAGGCCGGCATGGCCAAGTTGCTTGGCGCCCGCGTCGCCTGGGCGGCGGCTGACAATGCACTGCAAATTCACGGTGGCAACGGCTTTGCGCTCGAATATCCCGTGTCGCGACTTCTCTGCGACGCGCGCATCCTCAATATTTTCGAAGGTGCTGCCGAAATCCAGGCGCAGGTGATCGCGCGCAGGATTCTGGAAACGCGGGGGTAATCAGGTCAGCCGTTCAGGCGCCTTCCAACTTTGCGGCAGGCGGGTGAAAATGCGTTTGACGCAGGATGTCTTCCCGCGCGAAACGGCCATTGCCCTGGATCACCTCGCCCCGCGCCAGTTTGATCTGGCGTGCCAGCCCCTGTCCCTTCAGCACTGCCGCCCGCAAATCCGGGTCCGGATGGGAATAGGGCTCGCCTGCCTCAAGTTCGCAATTGTCGGCGGTAATGGATCCGAGTATCTGGCTGCCTGAACCAAGCACCGTCTTCCCCACAACCGTTGCACCGGACAAATACCGCCCGCTATTGCCGATTTCGATACGCGCCCCTTCGCGGTTGGCCTTTGCAAAGAACCCGCCTTCGCCGAATTGATTGCCGTTACCGATGGAGATGACCCCGCCAAGCGCGGCGATCTCGGTGCCGGAGCGAAAGATATTGTTGTCGCCAATCGTCAAAATTCCCGGCGCATCGCACTCCAGTATGGCCGAAGGATAAATCACATTGCCGCTGCCGAGGCGCACGCCGCGGGAAATCAGGGTGGAGAACGGATCGAGGACGATATTGCCCTCTTGGTTCAATGCGATTGTCTGGGAAATATCGAGGAAGCCCAGCCGCTCCCTCGCAGCATTCAAAAGTCCGAAATCCATTTGAGAATTCACCTTCAGAATATGCGTCGATTGAAAGCAATATCACCAAAGAAAACCGATGCCGCCCCTGTTCCGACAAGGCAAAACCGCCATGCCGAACCGGGGCGGCATCAATCAATAAGCGAAGCTGAGGTCCGAAAGCGGATAGGCTTCCTCCACCAGATAGGGGCCGCCGCCGACGCTGGCTCTTGAAGAAAACAGCACGAAGCGTCCGGCGGTGAAGGCGGGCGGCTGGTAATACCCCCGCTCCGCCAGCCATTGCGCCACTTCCAAGTTGGTGGTGCTGCCCTTCAGCCGTGCAATCGTCACATGCGGAACGTATTTGCGCCGCTCCGCCGGCAGGCCGAGGCGCTGAAGAATGCGCTCCTGCTCGGCCTGAAGCTCGTTCAAGGCCTGATTTGGGGAAACCCGCGCGTGGATGGAATGCGGCTTGCCGTTGCCGAAAGAGCCCAGACCGTCCAAACGGACATCGAATGATTTGCGATGGACGCGGTCGAGCGCTTCGGCCACTTCATCGGCCATGCGATCGTCGACATCTCCGATGAACCGCAGCGTGATGTGATAGTTCTCGGGATCGATCCAGCGCGCACCCCTCAGGCCGCCACGCATCAGGGACAGATTGAAGCCGGTCTCAGCCGGGATCTCCAGTCCGGTGAACAGTCGGGGCATGGGGAAAACCCTCCGCTGTCGCTAACTCCTCCATCTGGCGGATATTTTTGCCAATGCGCAAGGCCTTAGTCGCGAAGCGTTGATTTATCTTGCATTTAAGTAAATTTTGGCGGCCCTGGGAAACGGAAGAAGCCCTCGGTGTTGCCCGATCCGGACGCCTCTTCCGCCTTCCTGATTCGTTTTATTGCGCCTTCCCGGTTACGGACAGGGGTTTCCCATCAATTGATGGATCGCATCGATCCGCGCCTCGATCTCCGGCGTGATTTCGATGGAAGCCGCGCCGAGATTGACCTCAAGCTGGTTGAGGGACGTCGCCCCCAGCAGCACGGTCGTGACGAAGGAGCGCGAGCGCACGAAGGCGATGGCAAGCTGCGAAGGGTCCATGCCGAGATCGCCGGCCAGATCGAGATAGGCCGCAAAGGCCTTGTCGGCGCCCGGCTTCTCGTAGCGCTGAAGGCGGTCGAACAACGTCTTGCGCGCGCCCCTGGGCAAAGCTCCATCGCGGTATTTCCCGGTCAGATAGCCCTGTGCCAGCGCCGAATAGGCAAGCAGCCCCACGTCTTCGCGCCGCGCCACCTCGGCAAGCCCGGTCTCAAAGGTGCGATTGACCAGCGAATAGGCGTTTTGAATGGAGACGATGCGCGGCAGACCCTTCATTTCCGCCGCTTTCAGGAAGGTCATCGCGCCCCAGGCGCTTTCATTGGACAGGCCGATCTGGCGGACCTTGCCGGCCTTCACGAAATCGCCGAGCACGTCCAGCGTGCTTTCGATGGAGTTTTCATCCTCCGCCGGCTCCACATCCTGCCAAATTGTCGGGTTGGAGCCAAAGCCTGAAACACGACGGTCCGGCCAGTGAAGCTGGTAGAGGTCGATATAATCGGTATTGAGCCGCTTCAAATTCTTGTGCAGCGCCTCTTCCATTTGAACGCGGGTCAGCCGCGCCTCGCCGCCATCGTCGCGAAACCATGTCATGTCGGATCGGCCGACCATCTTCGTCGCAACCACCACCTTGTCGCGGTTGCCGCGCGCCTTCATCCATGTACCGATGATTTCCTCCGTCCGGCCTTGCGTCTCCGGTTTCGGCGGGATGGGATAGAGTTCGGCGGCGTCGAGCAGGTTGACGCCATATTCGAACGCAAGATCCATCTGCGCATGGCCTTCGCGTTCCGTATTTTGCTCACCGAAAGTCATGGTGCCGAGCGAAAGGTTAGAGACCATGATGTCGCTTCGTCCAAGACGACGTTTTTCCATGGAAATCCTCATAAGATTTGAAATTGAAGGAAGGGAAAGCGGGAGATAGGGCGGTGAGATCAATCGGCAGGCACTTGAGCGATCAACGCCTCCACCATCGGCAAAATCCGCTCGACGATGATCGACACCCCCTTGCCTGTCGGGTGCATGCCATCGGCTTGGACGGTTGCCGGCGAAATCGGCACGCCGGCAAGAAACGAGGGATAGAAGAGCGCGCCATATTTTTCGGCGACTTCGGCAAAGACCGGATCGAAATTCCGGGTGTATTCCTCACCGAGATTGCGCGGAGCCTCGATCCCGGCAACCAGGATCGCCAGGCCCTTCTCCTTCGACCGCTGCACGATGGCGTCCATATTCTCGCGCGTTGCGCCTGGCGGCAGCGCCCGCAAGGCGTCATTGCCGCCGAGCGCTATGATGATGGCGTCGGCGTCTTGCGGCACCGACCAGTCGAGCCGGGCAAGGCCGCTCGACGTCGTGTCGCCCGAAACCCCGGCATTGACGACCACCACATCATGGCCGCGCGCCTTCAGCGCCGCCTCGAGCTGGGTCGGAAACGCCTCGCTGGACGGCAGCTGATACCCGGCCGTCAGGCTGTCGCCGAAAGCGACAATCGTCACCGGCGCCGCCGCCGCATTGACGACAGGCAGGAAAAAGAATGCCAGAACCAGGTTCCGCAAAAGTGTAACAGGTCGTATCAAAGGCCTTGATCCTCTGGAACGGGTGGCATTCGTGCCCCATATCGAACAGTGGCGCAAGCTCTGCCGCCCAGGTCTTTTTTGGAACCGACGGCGGCTTGAGCACTGCGAACCATGCAGGCAATTTTCCCGTTTGGGGCAATGTCAGACATTTAATATAGGGCGGTAGATGACGAACGGACCAGCGGGAACACCGGTTATTTCCTTAAAGAAGCTGCATCTCAGCCTCGGCAGCGGCGCGGGCCGCGTTCATATCCTGAAAGGAATCGATGTCGATATCGCCCGAGGCCGGTCCATCGGACTGGTCGGACCTTCGGGTTCGGGAAAATCGACGCTCCTCATGGTCATGGCGGGGCTTGAACGGGCGGACAGCGGCGAAGTCCATGTGGCGGGCGAAAACCTGACCGCGATGAACGAAGACGCGCTGGCTCGGTTTCGCGGCCGAAATATCGGCATCATCTTCCAGTCGTTCCACCTCGTGCCCAATATGACGGCGCTTGAAAACGTCGCCGTGCCGCTGGAGCTTGCCGGCGATACGGCTGCCTTCGACAAGGCGCGCGAAGAACTTGGGGCGGTCGGCCTCGGATCGCGGCTCAGCCACTATCCGGCGCAATTGTCGGGCGGCGAGCAGCAGCGGGTGGCGATCGCGCGGGCGCTCGTCGTCGAACCGGAAATCCTGATTGCCGACGAACCGACAGGCAATCTCGACGATGCGACCGGCGCGCAGATCATCGATTTGATGTTCGACGCCGGCAAACGCCGCAAGATGACGCTGGTGCTCGTCACCCACGATCTGGCGCTGGCAAAGCGGTGCGATGAAATCATTCGCGTGCGGTCGGGCGAGATCGAGTCCTTCGATACGGCGGTTTCCGCCGCCGCCGGAGAGTGAGGCCATGACGGCATTCGTCCCGGGCACGTTGCGCTCGTCCTTTTCCGCCCACTGGGGGCTGGCCTTCCGCTTTGCGCTTCGCGAACTCAGGGGCGGATTGAAGGGGTTTCATATTTTCATTGCCTGTATCGCGCTCGGAGTGGCGGCGATTGCCGGAGTGACCTCGGTCTCGAGGGCGTTGACGGAAGGCATCATTTCGGAAGGGACCGCCATTTTGGGCGGCGATATGGCCTTTTCCCTCGTTCACCGGCAAACAAATCCGGACGAACTCGGGTTTTTGCAAGCGCTCGGCGACGTCAGCCGCGTTGCAACGATGCGCGCCATGGCGCGTGTCCCCGACACGACCGAACAGTCACTGGTCGAACTCAAGGCTGTCGATGGCGCCTATCCGCTCTATGGCGCATTTGCCCTGACGAACGGTGGCACGCTTTCCGACGCTCTCGCGAGGAAAGACGGCGTTTGGGGAGCGGTGGCGGATCTCTCGCTCCTCGCCCGTCTCAATCTGAAGCCGGGCGATGAAATCGCGCTCGGCAAGGCCCGCATTCGCGTCACCGATACGATCGAGGCCGAGCCCGACAAGCTCGATGGCGGTCTCGAATTCGGACCCCGCCTGATGATCTCGGATCAGGCGATCGAAGAAACCGGCCTCGTGCAGCCGGGAAGTCTCGTGCGTTGGCGCTACCGGATCGAGCTTGCGCCCGGCACCAGCGACGAACAGATCAAGGCTATTGCCACGACGGCGGGCGAGAAATTCCCCGACGCCGGATGGCGCATCCGCTCGCGCGCCAATGCCGCGCCCGGCCTGCAACGCAATATCACCCGCTTCGCCCAATTCCTGACGCTGGTGGGCCTCACCGCCCTCGTTGTCGGCGGCGTCGGCGTCGCCAATGCGGTGCGCGCCTTCCTCGATACCAAGCGCGGCGTCATCGCCACCTTCAAATGCATTGGAGCGAGCGGCGGCTTCGTCTTTCGCGTCTATCTTCTGCAAATTCTCATGCTGGCAGCCATCGGCATTGCCATCGGGGTCGCCATCGGCGCGGTCATTCCCTTCGCCACTGCCGGTTTGCTTGCCCAATTGCTGCCGATCCATGCTGTTGCCGGCATTTATCCCCTCGAATTGGCCCTCGGGACGGTCTACGGTTTTTTGACTGCGCTCGCTTTTGCGCTTTGGCCGCTTGGCCGTGCCCATGACGTGCCGCCGCGCGCGCTTTTCCGCGACGATCTCGGCAACAACCGGTTCTTTCCGCGCAAGCGCTACATTGTGGCGACCGCAATCACCGTCGCCATTCTCACCGGCCTGGCGATATGGCTCTCCGCCGACAAGAAGATCGCGCTGGTTTATGTCGGCGCCACCGCCGCCGCCTTCGTCATTCTTCTCGCCGTCGCACGGCTCATCATGACGCTCGCCCGGCGGATGCCGCGGGTGAGATCGACCGAATTGCGGCTGGCGATCGGCAATATCCACCGTCCCGGCGCGCTCACACCCTCCGTCGTCCTGTCGCTCGGTCTCGGATTGACCCTGCTTGTGGCGCTTGCGCTTATTGACGGGAATCTCAGGCGCGAGCTTGGCGCGACAATCGCCCGGCAGGCGCCGAGTTTCTTCTTCGTCGATATCCAGAACACGGAGAAGCAGGCTTTCGACGCCTTTCTCGGCAATGCGGCCAAGGATGCGGCCATCGAATCCGCGCCGATGCTGCGCGGCCGCATCACCGCGCTGAACGGTGTTCCGGCTGAAGAAATCAAACCTGCGGCCTCCGGCGCATGGGCGCTTCGCGGCGATCGCGGCATCACCTATGCCGGCGAACTTCCCGAAAACTCCACGCTTGTCGAAGGCAGTTGGTGGGCGAAGGATTATAGCGACGAGCCTCTGGTTTCCTTTGAAAGCGGGATTGCCGAAGCGCTTGACCTCAAGATCGGCGACACGGTCCGCGTCAATGTGCTCGGCCGGCAGATCGAAGCCAAAATCGCCAATCTGAGGCGGGTCGAACTGGGAATCGCTTGCCATCAATTTCGTCATGGTGTTTTCGCCAAACACATTCGCGCGGCGCTCCGCATGCCCATCTTGCCACCGTGACCTGGGACGACGGCGGCACGCCCGAACGGGAGATCGGGCTTTTGAAGCAGGTGACCGGCGCGTTTCCAACCGTCACGGCGGTCCGGGTCAAGGACGCTATCGACCAGGTCAATGCGCTGGTCGCGCAGCTCGCCTGGGCGATCCGCGGTGCGGCCTCCGTCACGCTTGTTGCCAGCGTTCTCGTGCTTGCCGGCGCGCTCGCTGCTGGAAACCGTCACCGCATCTATGACGCCGTGATCCTGAAAATGCTCGGCGCGACACGTCGAAAACTCATCGTCGCCTATTTGCTCGAGTATGCGGTTTTGGGGCTCGCCACCGCAACTTTCGCGGTTCTTGCCGGCGCGGCAGCGGCGGCTTTCGTCGTGACGCAGATCATGGGCGGCACATTCGTCTTCATGCCCACCACCGCCGTTGGAGCCGCCGCTGTCGCGGCGATCCTGACCATCGGCTTCGGCCTCATCGGCACATGGCGGGTTCTGGGCGAAAAACCGGCGCCGGTTTTGCGGGATCTCTGAGTTGCGAATTGCTGACCCTCGGGCAATAATCCCTTCACGTTGTTGATTGATCTTGCAGATCATGACCAAACTGTAAGGATAAAAACGGATTTTACGTCTTGTTCGGGACCACTGACGCGCCCATATTCGTGTAGACCTGTGCCAGAGGCAGGTTGGCGGCCACAAAACGCCGCTTCCAAGGATTGAAAGAGAGGAAATCGATGTCGACCTTCGACCGCAACCAGAATGTTCGGTATGGCGCGGCCGGTGCGCGCGCCGAGGCCGGCGTCTATGACGAGGGCCTGCGCGCCTATATGCTGGGCGTCTACAACTACATGGCGCTTGGTCTGGCCATCACCGGCCTGATTTCGCACTGGCGACGGTCTATCTTGCCGTAACCCAGGACCCGGCGCAGGCTGCTGCGCAATTGCAAAACGGAAAGTTGCTTACACCTTCGGCGCAGCCGATTTACTAGCAGCCCGCTCAAATGGGTCGTCATGCTGGCGCCGCTGGCGATGGTGTTCTTCCTGAGCTTCAAGATCCAGTCGATGCGCGCATCAACGGCGCAAACCACCTTCTGGGTCTATGCCAGCCTTGATGGGCCTGTCGCTGTCGTCGATCTTCCTGGTCTATACCGACGAATCGATCACGCGGGTGTTCTTCATCACCGCCGCCTCCTTCGGCGCGCTCAGCCTTTACGGCTACACGACGAAGAAAGACCTGTCGGCCTGGGGCTCGTTCCTGTTCATGGGCCTGATCGGCATCATCATTGCCATGCTCGTGAATATTTTCCTTCAATCTTCCGCGCTGCAATTCGCCATTTCGGTGATCGGCGTGCTGGTTTTCGCAGGCCTCACCGCCTATGACACCCAGCAGATCAAGGAAATGTACGATGCCGGCGACGGCCATGAGGTCGCCACCAAGAAGTCGATCATGGGCGCGCTGCGCCTCTACCTCGACTTCATCAACCTCTTCCTGATGCTGCTGCAGCTGTTCGGCAACCGCGAATAAGCGCAGCCATAGCGGAAACAAGAAAAGGCGCGGGATCATGTCTCGCGCCTTTTTCTTTCGCTCATGATTTTATCCGCTTACGCGTCTATCAAACGCAGATGGCGCTTCTTGTCGAAGACCTTCAGCACCTGCGCCAGATCGGCGCCGCGCTTGAGGATGGCGCCGCCCGCGCCGACGACCGAATAGGCGCCCTGGCGGCGGGCATTGCGCGGATCTTTCTCGATGCGGAAAAGCGGCATTTCCGACGATCGTCGGAACACGGAAAAAACCGCTCTTTCTTTCAGATGATCGATGGCGTAGTCGCGCCACTCGCCGCTCGCGACCATATGGCCGTAGATCCGCAGGATCAGGTCGAGCTCTCGCCGGTGAAAGGCGACGATGGGGCGGGTTTGCGTCTGGGCGGGGCGAAGGGAGGTTGCAACATCCGCAGCCCCGCGATGTTGCAAATCCTCAGTGTTCTCGCTCATAGCGCCTCCTGTTTCTACCCTGTCATGATGCGTCCTGCGGGCCCCTTCTTGCAAGAGGCGTTTCAAATTCTGCGTCTGTTGCCGATCAATCACGAAATATTTCATAATTTTGCCCCAATCCAGCCTTTGGGAAGCCATCTTGAGAAGTCACAAAGGCATAGTTGCCTCAGATGTCCGATCAGGCAGGGACTTCGGAACGCACTAGCCCCCCAGCCCCCCGGGGTCATTTGCAGATCGGTTTATTGTTCCGTTTTGGAACAAACCCTAAGGCGACCCGAAGGGCCGGCTCTCGAGCCGGCCCTTTTCTATTGCCCGATCATTGCCTTTTCTGCGATTTTTCGTGTGCCTGCTTTTTTCCCGGGCGCAAGCGAGCTATCCTTGAAAAATGAGCACGGACCTGATTGCCCTGCGGCCCGCGCGGCCGGCCGATGCGGAAATGCTCTCCACCATCCATCTGGAAGCGTGGCGGGGGGCTTATCGCGGGCTTTTGTCCGGTGTCGACCTGGAGCGGATGATCTCCCGCCGGGGTCCCAGATGGTGGCGCGGCGCGCTGACACGGGGCGTGATAATTCAGGTGATAGAGGTCGCCGGCAAAACCGCCGGATACGCGACCTACGGCCGCTCGCGGATGCGCGAACTTCCCTTCGAGGGCGAGATCTACGAGCTCTACATTCTGCCGGACCACCAGGGCCTCGGCTTCGGCACCAAGCTCTTCCAGGCCTCGCGGCGGGCGCTCCACCGGCTCAATCTCTCCGGCCTTTCCGTCAGGGTGCTCAAGGACAACAATTCAGCCATGCGCTTCTATACGTCTCTCGGCGGACAGGTGTTGATGACCACGCGCGAACAGATTGCCAATACGTCGGTTGAACTGGTCGTGCTCGGCTGGTTCGCCGATAGCGACGGCAGCTGACGGCCGTTTCGCAACGCGGCACGGGAAACGCGACAAAGGCATCTGATTAATTAGTTGCACTGCACAAGTTGGCGCTTGCCTTCACCGGCCTGCCTTGCCATACAGCCTGCAATTAGAGCATATCCCGCCAAATCTGTATCGGATTTGGCGACAAGGATATGCTCAAAGTATTGATCCTGGAGCGGTTTCTTGTCACGAAAACGACCTTGTTTTCGTGGAAAGCGCTCTAATGACAAGGAGCGCGACCCATCATGCGTATCGATGCTGTGCCGATCGGCAAGAATCCGCCGGAAGACATCAATGTCATCATCGAGGTTCCGGTAGGCGGCGAGCCGATCAAATACGAAATGGACAAGGAAGCAGGCGCGATGTACGTCGACCGTTTCCTCTACACGCCGATGCGCTATCCCGGCAACTACGGCTTCGTGCCGCATACGCTTTGCGGTGACGGCGACCCGCTCGATGTGATCGTGGTCAACCAGCGGCCGGTGATTCCCGGCGCCATCATGAACTGCCGCCCGATCGGCGTCATGCTGATGGAAGACGAAGCCGGCATGGACGAGAAGCTGATCGCCGTTCCGTCGTCGAAGATCACCCGGCGCTACGAGAGCATCGCCCATTACGAGGACCTGCCGGAAATCACCTTAAAGCAGATCCAGCATTTCTTCGAACACTACAAGGATCTGGAAGCCGGCAAATGGGTGAAGATCGTCGGCTGGGGCGGACCGGAAGACGCCAAGCGGATTGTCAGGGAATCGATAGAACTGGCGAAGGCGAAGAAATAACCGTTCTTGCCGAACGAAATTTCAAAGGGCGGCCGGGAGCCGCCCTTTTTTTGTGAGCGCTCCAGGTCGCTCGAAGAAGGGCGGCACGCGCGGCGGGGATGGATTGGCGCAACAATCCCTTCCCCTTTCACAGGCGGTTGCGCCTCCAGCCTGTGCCTGCGCCCCTCGCGTTCCCTCTCCCGTCGGGAGAGGGCCAGGGTGAGGGTAAATGCCTTTGCGCTCACAACGCGTGACAAGGCGGGCCGCTAGCGCTATTGAGAAATCATGTTGCGACGCCTCTATGACTGGACCATGGCGCTTGCTTCCGGCCCGCGCGCGCCGGCGGCACTTGGAACCGTGTCCTTCGCCGAAAGTTCCTTCTTTCCGATCCCGCCGGACATCCTGCTGATCCCCATGGTGATCGCCAGGCGGGACCGGGCCTTCACCTATGCCGCGATCTGCACGATCACTTCCGTGGTCGGCGGTTTCTTCGGCTATCTGATCGGCGCATTCCTCTTCACGCAAATCGCCGAACCGATCCTCGAATTTTACGGCTATCTCGAAAAATTCGAGAGCTTCCGCGCCAATTTCAACGCCTATGGCCCATGGATCGTCTTCATAGCCGGCCTCACCCCCTTCCCCTACAAGGTGATCACCATCGCCAGCGGGGCGACAGGGCTAAGCCTGCCGGTCTTCATGGCGGCGAGCCTCGTGTCGCGGGGCTTGCGTTTCTTCGCGGTGGCGGGGCTGCTCTATCTCTTCGGCCCTCCGATCCGCGATTTCATCGAAAAGCGGCTCGGCCTCGTCTTCACCGTTTTCGTGGTCGGTCTTGTCGGCGGCTTCGCAGCCATCAAATATCTGTAACGGACCACGCTTCATGCAAGCCCTGAAAAGCACCAAGACCTTTCCCCTGCTACTGTTAATTCTTGGTGGCTTGGCCACCATTGCCGGCGCGTGGGGCTTTCAGCTCATCGGTGGCTACGTGCCTTGCAAACTATGCCTTGAGCAGCGCTGGCCCTACTACATAGGCCTGCCGCTGGCGCTTGCAGCCTTGGGCTTCGTCCTTCAGGGAAAAAGCGGGGCGTCGACCACGACCCTCCTTCTGGCCGTCGCCGCCATTTTTGCCTATGGCAGCGGCCTGGGCATGTATCAGGCGGGAGCCGAATGGGGCTTTTGGGCGGGGCCGAGCGATTGCGGCGGCGGCGTTTCGACACCGACATCGGCTAAAAACCTTCTCAATGCGCTGAGCACCACCAAAGTGGTAAGCTGCACGGAAGCTAGCTGGCGCATGTTCGGCCTGTCTTTTGCCGGGTGGAATGCGCTCATCTCCGCCGGGCTCGCCCTTCTTGCCGTCGTTGCCATGCTGGCGCAACGTCGCGGCAAGACGTAACGCCCGCTTAACCGGAGCAAGAGGCCATGGCCAAGCGAGAAGATCTCGACGAGGAGCGGATGCGCGAAGCCCGGCGCTCGCTCGATGCGGTCGACCGCGATAGCGAGACCATCGGCCGCTCGACCTTCGTGCGCGCCGCCGACAAGACGCGCGACCATTTCCTGGCGCACGACAAGGCGGAAGAAGACCCGATCGAAATTTGGGGGTCGCGGATCGGGCGGCTGGCCGGCCTCGCCTTCGCCATTGGCCTGGTCGTCTATCTGGCCGTAACCTATGTGCTGCCGTCCTAGGTCACGGACCCATAAATGTGGTGGAAATGGTATGAGCCGATTTGGTTGGATACAAGGAGCAAGAGCGTAGGAAATCATGATGATTTTCAAGCTCTTGCGACGAAGTAGCCGGCCAAATCGGCCATATCCCAAGATCAACCGATCCCTTGCAGGGATCGACAAGTTGATCGTTGGTTTGCTCGCGGAGCAACTTGTCTGCGCCCGGCTGGGCGCAGGTTGCTCCGTGGACACCGGAATGGCTTCGACCTGCCGCGTCGAAGGGCTTGACCGGGTGGACAACCCGCCCTGCGCCCTTCTCCCGGAGCGTTTTCCGATCAGGTGGAATCACCTGAACGACAAGAAAACGCTCAAGATTGAACGCTCTGAGCAACGTCTGTCGTTCAGATCGCTCAGATCTGTGCGACAGACGTTGCTCGGGGCATCTCATCGCCGTTTCAGGTGCCATTCCCATCAGATTTATGAGTCCGTGACCTAAGCCCGGTGTATCCTCTGCGTTTGAAAGAACGCCGACAGGGTGTCCCGACATTTTAATGAGGTTTGGCTTTGCCGCGAACGGGTGGCTTCACCTGATCGCAGGCCGATTTTGAGGGCGGAATATGGGTTCGCAACATCCGCCGGCAGGCGCTTCCTTCTGGCGAAACCGCTTTGCCCCAAGTCTGGAGGACTTCGAGGCGATGGCAGAGGCCGCCTTTGCCGGACTGCCGGAAAGTTTTCTCGATCTATGCGGCGACATCCAGATCCAGATCGCGGAATTTGCCGATGACAGCACGCTCGACAGCCTCGCCATCGACGATCCGCTGGAACTGCTTGGTCTATTCGAAGGCGTCGGGCTTGCGCAAGGCGGCGGAACGGAATGGACCGGGAGAATGCCGAACGCCATCTGGCTCTATCGACGCGCCATTCTCGATTATTGGGCCGAACACGAGGAAACCCTGGGCGCCATCATCACCCACGTCCTCATTCACGAGATCGGCCACCATTTCGGCCTGTCCGACGAGGATATGGAATTGCTCGAGGCGGACGCGGATTAGAGCGCTGTCCACGAAAGCGGGGTCGCTTTCGTGATAAGAATTCGCTCCAGCATCAATAACTTGAGCATATCCCTGTCGCCAAATCCAAATCGGATTTGGTGGGATATGCTCTAGCAACCGTTTGCGCCCGCCTCAGACTTATATATGCCTGCGGAAATATATTAATGCTTCAAGCCGGCCTTCAGGTCCGGCCAGTTCTTTTCCGCCAGCGCGACGCGGCCCGGAATATCTTTTCTGAACTTCTCGCCGACGGCGACGGTGTAGTTCAAATAGAGCTTGCCATCGACGATGGTGAAAGCTTCCGGCTCTGTCTTGACCAGATAGCCGTTGCCCGCGCCAAAGGCGCAATAGCCGCCGTAGGCGGGCTCATATTTGTCTGGATGGGCAGCAAAAAGGTCGCGGTTCTTTTCCGACGCAAACCGCCATGTCGCACCCTTGTAGTCGAAGGTAATCGCCGCATCGCCTGCAACAGGCTTGCCTTCAGTGTGATAGGCGACAGGATCGTAGCCGCGGATTGCAACACCGTCGTCGCTGTAGAGCGTGTTGACGAGCGTATCGCCATAGAGAACCTCATCGGCGATTGCGGGAGCGCTGAAGCCGAAAGCCAGCGCCGTTGCCGCCGCAAAAACGACCTTGCGGCCTGAAAATCGGGAAAACGCGGAAAACATAGTCGGGGACCTCATCTTTATCGTAGCTTGACGGCTGGCATAAGCCGCTGCCATCAATCGTTTTTTGTGCTGTCATGACCGGCCCTGACGGCCAGTTGGCGTTACGTTAATCAGCACATTTGCTTCGCGGCAAGCCGGCAGGCACCGCCTCACGCAGTTGTGCAAATAGCGCAAGATTGCGCGAGCCCGGGAGAGATATGGAGGGCTTCGCGTCAAAATCGGCCAGTGATGAAAGGATTGAGTGTAGCGCCCCCTTCCGGGGTCGAACCGGAACTTGCCGACGACAGCACGCTGGACAGTCTGGGCATCGACGACCCGCTTGAGCTTCCGGGCCTGTTCGAAGGCGTCGGGCTGGCGCAGGGCGGCGGCAGCGAGTGGGCAGGCAGGTTTCCCAACGCCGTCTGGCACTACCGTCGCGCCATCCTCGACTATCGGGCGGAGAACGAGGAGACGCTCGGCGCCATCATCGCCCATGTCCTCATCCATGAGATCGGCCGTCATTTCGGCCTCTCCGACGAGGATATGGAATTGCTTGAGGCCGACGCGGATCGAGGTTACCCGCGCCGTGATCTCATTGGTGCAAGGGCGAGAACCTTACTGCTTCAGCCCGGCCTTCAGTTCTGGCCAGCTCTTTTCCGCCAGCGCGATTCGCCCGGCGATATCCTGGCGGAACTCTTCGCTGACCGAGACGTCGTAATTCAGGTAAAGCTTGCCGTCGATGATGGTGAAAGCTTCCGGCTCCGTCTTCACCAGATAGCCCTCTCCCGTGCCATAGGCGCAGTAGCCACCGTATGCCGGTTCGTATTTTTCGGGGTTGGCGGCAAAAAGATCGCGGTTTTCCGCAGACGCAAAGCGCCACGTCGCGCCCTTGTAGTTAAAGGTGATCTTGGCATCGCCCTGCACCGGCTTGCCCTGCGCATGATAGGCGACCGGATCGTAGCCCCGGATCGCTACGCCGTCGTCGCTATAGAGCGTGTTTACGAGCGTTTCCCCGTAAAGCTCGTCGTCGGCGCTCGCCGGAGCGCCAGCACCGAGAGCAAACACCGTAGCGATGGCATAGGCGATCTTGCGACCTGAAAACATCGTCTTGAACCTCATCAAAGGGATTTTGCGGGAGGACAGGATCGAGCCACCTCACCGGTAACTCCGGCCGCTCTGCGACGAGCGGAGAAACCGGTCCCGTCGACCTGCTGTCGCGATGTTAGCCAGCACTTTCGCGCCGAAACAAGTCGCCAGAGAGCCGCTCACGCCGTTGTGCGAGCCGCACACAATTACGAGAACCCGCAAGGCCCGGGAACAGGCTTGCGGCGAAAACGATCGATGCACGGGAAAGGATGGTGCCCCCTTCCGGGGTCGAACCGGAACTCCCTCACGGGAACTGGATTTTGAGTCCAGCGCGTCTACCAATTCCGCCAAAGGGGCAACAGGGTCGATCAAGACCGCTTTCATGAAAGCGAATTCGCCTTCGTGAAAAGAATTCGCTCCAGGATCAATGCCTTGAGCATATCCTTGTCGCCAAATCCAATTTGGATTTGACGGGATATGCTCTAGCAGATCGTTTCGCGCCTGAAAAGTCTTCTCGCCTCCCCGAGCACCCGAAACTCAACAGGAAAGACAGCGAAAGCAGCCTTCGCCCGCAGCTTTCCGTAAAAATACGCACTCAGCGCGCTTTTCCTTGGATTGTGACAATCTTCATGGCTAAATGATTTCAGATGACGACGAAAACGACGGAAATCGAGTTGAAGATCGAGCTGTCGGCGAATGCGCTCGACCGGTTGAAGTCGCTTGCGCTGCCCAAGGGCTATTCGGCAACAAAGCCGAAATCACAGGTTTTGCGGTCCATCTATTTCGATACCGACCGGCAAGCGCTGAAACAGGCAAAATGGTCGCTGCGTGTCCGCAAGGCAGGGCGCGACTGGATCCAGACGGTGAAAAGCGGCACCGGCGTCACCGGCGGACTGTCGAAACCGCGCGAATTCGAGGCGAAGGTTTCCGGTCCCTCGCTCGACCTCGGCAAGATCGGGGACACCGATCTGCGCAACGAGCTTGAGACCCTGACGGACGGACGGGACCTGACGCCGCAATTCGAAACGGTGATCCGCCGCAATCTCCGGCATATTTCCGACGGCAACGGCTGCGACATCGAACTGGCGCTGGATGCGGGCGAGATCGTCTCCGACGAACGCACCGCCCCGATCGGCGAGATGGAGCTGGAGTTGAAGGCCGGCGAGGCAAGTCAGCTGTTTCAAGTCGCCAAATCCCTGCTTGAGGGCACGCCGGTGCGTTTTTCAAGCCAGAGCAAAGCCCAGCGCGGTTATGCGCTCAAAGCTGGCGAAACCTCAGGGCCGATTGCGCCGAAACTAGCCGGCTCCACGAAGATTTCCGGCAAGGACAAGACCGAAGAAGCCTTCCGCACGATCCTGCGCTCCTGTCTTGACCAGATTGCCCACAACCGTATCGCAACCTTGGAAAGCGACGACCCGGAGGGTCCGCATCAGCTTCGCATCGGCCTGCGGCGTTTGCGCACCGCTTTCGCCGTGTTTCATCCCCTGATCGCGGGCAAGGAAGCTGCAAGGCTCGACACACTGGCGCAGACAATCGCCGTCGATGCCGGCGGCTTGCGCGATATCGATGTGCTGATCGACGAAATCGTGTCGCCGCTTCAGGGCGTCATGCCCGCGCATGTGGAAGCAGAGCCGCTCATCGATCACATCAAGGCCCAGCGCGCACGGCTGCGCAAACAGGTGAGAGAGCGTCTTGCCGCACCTGAAATCAACGATTTCCTGATGGATCTCGGCGCTTTCACGGAAGGCGAGAGCTGGCGCGGGAAAAGCGACGCGAAGGACGCCTCGCCCTTCACTTCAAACGCGAAGGGTTTTGCCGGCAAGGCGCTGATGCGGCGCTGGGACAAGGTCGAGGCCTATGGCAAGCGAATCGAGACACTGTCGATCGAAGAACGCCACGCCATGCGCAAGGCGATGAAGAAGCTCCGATACACGGTGGAGTTTTTCCGCAGCCTCTATCCGAAAAAGAAGGTGAAGCCCTTTCTTGACCACCTCAGGGCATTGCAGGACATGTTCGGCTACCTGAACGATGTCGCCATGGCCGAGAGGCTGACGGACCTGCCGCTTGCACAAAAAGGGACGCGGGAAATCGCGCTCGGCATGGGTTTCGTCATCGGCTGGCACGAAGCGCGGGCGCATCAATCATGGGACGAGGCGCGCGGAACCTGGAACAGGGCGCGTAAAGCCAAAAAATTCTGGGCTTGATAAAACTTCCCGTCACGAACCCGTCAGCTTTCAACAACCAGCTGAACCCGCGCGGCATCGATACGGGTGCGGGTGAAATGCGTCGGCTGGCCGGTCGAATCGATGTTGAATGCTCCGGCAATGAGCAAGGAAAGCCGCTGAATGAGTTCAGGCCTGAGTCACATCACTTTCATCGTGCGCGACCTCGAACGAATGACAGAGATCCTGACAGGCGTGCTCAACGCCCGCGAGATCTATGCAAGCGGCGATGCCACCTTCTCCGTCTCGGCGGAGAAGTTCTTCCTCGTCGGCGATGTCTGGATTGCGATCATGCAGGGCGACCCCTTGCCGGAGCGCAGCTACAATCACGTCGCCTTCAAAATCGATGACGATGAAATGAACGAGCGCATTGCCGCCATCGAGCGCCTTGGGCTTGAATTCAAGCCGCCTCGTCCGCGCGTTGAAGGCGAGGGCCGGTCCGTCTATTTCTACGACGACGACAACCATCTTTTCGAACTGCACAGCGGCACGCTTGACGAACGCCTGGCCCGCTACCGGAAGTCTTCGACCCAAGCACGTATGTCGACATAAACCGGACATTGCGGCGACCATATGGGACAAAAAGGGTCATCAAGCGGACACGGCGGCGCCATAAGCAGGTGGCACTTGAAAGGTGAGACAATTATTCGAGCGGGACAGTAATTCCATGCGCTATGCCATTTACTACACACCGAATTACGACGACCCGCTGACGAGGCTCGGCAGCCAGTGGCTGGGGCGAGACGCCTTTACCGGCAAGGCGGCGATCCAGCCCGTTCTGGAAGAGGTTTCCCGCGAGCGGCTGCACGTCTTGACCGCCGATCCGCGCCGCTATGGTTTCCACGCTACCCTGAAGCCGCCTTTCACGCTGACGGACGGGCGAAGCGAGGAGGAACTGCGCGACGCATTCACCGAATTTTGCGAACTTGTGCCCGGTTTCACCCTGCCGGGGCTATCGGTCACACGGCTCGGTTCTTTCCTCGCCCTCACGCAGTCCGCGCCGGTTGAGGCGCTGGACGTGCTCGCCGCGACTTGCGTGGAAACCTTCGATCCGTTCCGCGCGCCGCTGTCGCAAATCGACCGCGAGCGCCGGATGCGATCGCGCTTAAGCGAACGGCAGCTCTCGCTGCTCGGCCGCTGGGGCTATCCTTACGTTTTCGAAGAATTTCGCTTTCACATGACGCTTTCCGGCCGGCTCAACGACGGCGCCGAGGCCGATTGTCTCATGCGGGACGCCATACGGTATTTCGCAGCCGTCACCGAACGTCCGCGCGCATTTTCCACAATCGGTCTATTCGTCGAACGAGAACGCGGCGGGCCTTTTACTGTCCTCGATATTCGCCCGCTCGGCCTGGAAGTAGCCGAAGGCGCCACAGCTACCGAACAGGGATCCATTCATGCCTGACCGCGACCATCTTTTTCACAATGCCCGTATCGTATTGCCCGACCAGGTCATCGACGGCGGCCTTTCGATCCACAACGGGAAAATCGCCTCTTTTGCGGAAGGGCCGACAGCAGCGCAAGGCCACGACTGCGAGGGCGACTATCTGATCCCCGGTCTGGTGGAATTGCACACCGACCATCTGGAAACCCACTATGCGCCGCGCCCGAAAGTGCGATGGAACCCGGTTTCCGCCGTTCAGGCCCACGATGCGCAAATCGCCTGTTCGGGCATCACCACGGTCTTCGACGCACTGCGTGTCGGGATCGATTCGGAGGCCGAGCTCAAGTCTGCGGACATGCGGCAATTGGCGGAAGCCATCGAGACGGGCCTCGCCGAAAACCGGCTCAGGGCCGACCATTTCATCCATCTGCGCTGCGAGGTTTCCGCGCCCGACGTCCTCAGCAGCCTTGCCCATTTTGCCGAGGATTCCCGCGTGCGGCTGATCTCGCTGATGGACCACACGCCGGGTCAGCGCCAATTCATCTCGCTCGATACCTACAGGATGTACCATCAGGCGAAAAGGGGTCTGAGCGACGCGGAAATGGACGCCTATATCGAGTACCGCCAGAGGGCAGCCGATGGTCTTGCCCCCGGCAATCGCAAGGCAATCGCCGCACAGGCGAAGGCGCGAGGCATCATCATTGCCAGCCATGATGATGCGACGTTGGATCATGTGGGGGAAGCGATTGAGCTCGACACCGGAATTGCCGAATTCCCCACGACCTTCGATGCAGCGAAAGCATCGCACGAGGCCGGCATGAAGGTTTTGATGGGAGCGCCCAACATGGTGCGCGGCGGCTCCCACTCCGGCAATGTCTCGGCGAAAGAACTGGCGCAAGCCGGGTTTCTCGACGTGCTTTCCTCCGACTATATTCCGATGTCGCTCATGCATGCGGCGTTTCTGCTGGCGGAGGAAGTCGAGACGATATCGCTGCCAGAGGCGATCGCGACGGTGACCAAAACCCCGGCCGAAGTTGCGGGCCTCATGGATCGCGGCGCAATCATCGAAGGCCGCCGCGCCGATCTTGTGCAAGTGAAGCTCGTCGGCAATGTCCCCATCGTTCGCGGTGTCTGGCGGGAAGGCCGAAGGGTGGCGTGAAATGGGCAGCGCGATTGCCAAAAGCGCCGCAAATCGGCTCGGTCCGGGCCGTCTGGTGCTCGTTGTCGGTCCAAGCGGCGCCGGCAAGGACACGCTGATGAACGCCGTTCGCACCCGGATGGCCAGCGACCCCGGCTACCATTTCGCGAGACGGCTGATCACGCGCACGCCCGACATCGACGCCGAGGATCACGACGCTATCAGCCCGGACGACTACGCAAGAATGGCGGAGAAAGGCGAATTCGCTCTCTCCTGGCGGGCGCACGGCCTTGGATACGGCCTGCCGCGATCCATCGATACCGCGATAAGGGATGGCCGCACGGTCATCGCCAACGGGTCGCGCAAGATCATTCCGGCCGCCGAAGCGAAATACGACAATCTTCTGGTCCTGCTGATCACCGCGCCGCGTGAAATCCTGGCTGAGCGCCTTCGGAAAAGGGGCCGTGAAACGGCGGAGGAAATTGAACGCCGGCTCGACCGCGCCGAGTTAGATACGCCTCTTGGCAAAGACACGCGGACAGTCGCCAACACCGGCTCGATCGAAGACGGCGTCAGGCAGATCATGTCCTGCCTTGAGGATCGTGGATAAAAACCCGGCTCCTGCTATTGCTGCGGAGCGGGCGGCGTTTCCGGTTCGGCTTTCTTCTTGCCGCCCAGACCGAAGGAGCCGAGCAGACCCTTTGGCAGCCCAAAGCCTTGCTCCACCGCATCAAGCACCTGTTGATCGTTGGCATTGCCCTCGATCACATCCTGCACGTCGATCCTGACGTTGCCGCCGGTCGCCTGCTCGATAACCTTGTTCGCGGTCTCGGCCAAAGCCGCGTCCGGTTTGCCTTTCAGCGCCTTGACCAAGCCGCCACCAATCAATTCCAGCTGTTTGTAGGCGGCTTCCGGATTTTCCAGAATTCCCTTGATATCGGGATAAATCTGCGGCTTTGCCCAGGGACCGCGCACGACGACGGGAACGCCCAGGCCAGCAAGTTCACGGCTCTCGCCTTTTTGTACCGGTACGGGCGCCTGCCCTTCCAGCGTCGCCACCACCTTGGGCTCGAACCGCCAATCGAGCGTCTTTGACGGCATGTCGACCGCGCCGGCCCCCGTCATCCGGATAAGAGGACCGGACATGGCGAGATCCTGCGACCGGGCAATGCCGTTTTCCACGGTGAAAGATGCCGCAAGTGAACTGAAATCCGTCTTTTGCGAAGAGCTGTCGGACCAGCCAAGCAGCGTTTGAATGCCGAGACCCCGAACCATCTGCGGAATATTGATGCCGAGGATGGCGCCATCGACGAAATCAAACCGCGCGGTGCCGGCAAGAGCGGAAACCAGCTCCGCCTCGCTCCGCCCGGACGTTTTCAGATCGAAAGACGTGGAAAGCCGGCCATCGATGGAATCAAAGCCGGTCGCCGCCGTCAGGAAGGGGAGCGCTTTAAGCCCTGCAAGATTGAAATCGGCCGCAAGTGCCGGGGTCGCGGCAGATCCATCGAGCCGAACCTTGCCCATGCCGGAACCTTGATAAAGCGAAAATTCGGAGAGATCGGCGGTCAACACGCCGCCTTCGACGGCTACCGTAAGCCTGCTTCTGCCGATCTCGAGCTTGTCCCAACTGATCGACTTCGCGGAAAGGTCCAGCTTCGCGTCAATCGCCCGAAGGCCGGAAAAATCGATCGGCTCGTTGCTCCAGCCCTGATCGTCCTTCGATGGGGCGCGAGCCGTCTGCTTGCCGCCGCTTGACTGGCTGCCGGTTGACTGGCCGCCAGCCGCGCCTTCGCCCAGATAGGGGTCCAGCACCAATTGTTCGAGATCGAGTTTCGCCGTCACCTTCATGGGCGAAGACAGAACCAGCGTGGTCTCGCCCTTGCCCTTGATCTCGTCGAGTTCGATCTCTGCCTGGGTAAAGTTGATACGATCGGACGACGCAGCAAGCTTGCCGGCGATACGGAAATTCTTCAGCCCGCCACCGGGTGCAACCGGTTGGCCAAGCCAGGCGGCAAGGCCTCTCAGATCGGGCGAGGAGAAAAGAACGTCGCCGTCGACATCGCCGCCGGAAGCAAGCGATCCGTCGAAACCGAGGCTCGCCCTTTCACCCGACATGGTAACTTTCACCGGGGCGCCAAGCCCGGCAAGGAATGGTGCCGGCACCACTTGCCCCTTCAGCGTGAAGCTTTCATCGCGCCAGGCCAGCCCGCCAGAGATATCGACCGGCTTATCCAGTCCGTCGAACACCACCGCCATAGCGACGTTGTTCAAACTGTCGGCGCTTTTGTCGCCATCGAACCGACCGGCAAGGCCAAGACCGGAAATCGTGCCGCCCTCAAGCGCCAAACGTCCCCGAAGATCGAGAGACCCTAAAATGGTCGCGGCATCGAACCCGGCGCCGCGAAGTGCGAGATCGACCCCAATCTTGCCGCTGGCCGGCTCATCCCGCCCCGCCAGAACGAGCGCTTCGGAGAGATCGATGTTGCTGGCTTCGACTTGCGCCGCAAAAACCGGCACCGCCGAAGAGATATCGACCATGCCCGAGAGAGCGGCCGACATCTCGCCGATCGCCGCCTTGACGGCTTCAAGCCTGACGCCTTCCGCGGTGGCGGCGAGCGAGCCATTCAAGGCGTATGCGCCGGGATCACTGGCGGGCGTGATTCCGAATGCTTCAAGAAGGGTAGCAGAAGACGAGCCGTCGGCGGTCACCCTGACCATGCCGGAGGGCGCGGGAGATACCATTCCTTCAACGCCGAACGTACCGTCAAGCGCCTTGACGATCAGCCGAACCTCGCTCTCCTCGCCCCGCGAAAGCGCCAGCGGCGCGGCGATGCCGCCTTCGACCGTGGCGCGAATGCCGGCGTAAGTGAATGCGCCCTCAAGGTCGAGCGGGCCGGCGAGCGAAGGCAACCGCACGGTGAGGTCGACATCTTCGACTTCATGGCGGCTGCCGCTGCGCCCATCGGCATAAACGATCCTACCGCCGGCAATGCTGAGTTCGTCGACGCCCACCCGTTCAAGCAAGGCCAGGCTTTCACCGGCTGCATCCCCGGCATCGCGGGCACCTGGAGGCGCGGCCGTATCATTTGCCGCAGACCCTTGCTGCCCATCCTGCGTCGCTACGTTCCAGCGATCGGCTGGAAACCGCCGGCGCGGCGCCCAGCTTGACGTGCCGTTCGCGCCAATCTCAAGCAGGATTTCCGGCGCTTCCACCGCAACATGGGTCAGGCGAACATTCCCGCCCAGGAGCGCGCCCCAGGCGAGGCCGAAATCAATCTGCTCCGCTTTCAGGAATTCAATCCCGTCGGCGCCCGCTTCGCCGGAAAGACCGACATCATCGGCAACAAGCCGTAAACTCGGCAAGATGCCGATGCTGACCGCACCATCAAGCCTGAGACGCCAGCCGGTCGCGTTTTCCACCTGAGCGACGACCTGTTGCCTGATCGTGTCCTTGGGCAGAAGAAATGGTACGATCACGACGACCGCGGCGAAGAGAACAATGAGTCCGGCCAAACCGGCAAGAAGCCGCTTCAAGGGGTGCCTCCCTTATCAACTATCCCGGATCGCCAATGGGCCAGCTGCAGGCTGAACCAATGGCGGCAGGATGTCGATCATTCCACTGAAACAGAGCAAATCTGGCCGAATCACACTTCCGCCAGCACCGCTCCTGCATATCGAATCACGTCCGCGCTACGGTAAAGCATGGTATTTTAACGTAAAGCATGGCGGCATGGTGACAGGACGTTATTTATAACTTTCAGGGCCCTGCCGCCCGGAAACGGACACATCGGCAAAGCGGCGTTTGACCAAGCGAAGGATTCCAAGCCAAGATAGGCAAAACAGGACCATCAAATGCTGTCATCGATCAAACGACTTATCCGGCAAGTCACATTCGGCGAAAGCGACAAGCTGAACTTCGCCGAGGACGACCATCGCCTCGCCGCCGCAGCGCTCCTCTGCCACGTGATTGCTGTGGACGGGATCGTCGACGAGTCCGAGCGAACCGCCCTGAAACAAGTGCTCCGCTCGGCCTACGCCATGACCGACGAAGCCGCGAACGAACTGATCGAAGCGGCGCATGAACGCGACAGCGAAGCAGTCGATCTCTACGGCTTCACCTCGGTCCTGAAGCGCAAACTCGATCTGGAGGAGCGTCTCAAGGTCGTGGAGATGATGTGGAAACTCGTCTATGCCGATGGAACCGTTCACGAATTCGAGGACAATACCATTTGGCGCGTGGCCGAACTCCTGGGCGTTTCGTCCCGCGACCGGCTTTCGCTCAGGCGAAAGGTAGCCCGGCATATGGACGTTGCGAACCAACCGGAGCTTGACGAGGAGAAAGATTGAAAAGCCGATGACGGAAGCGCCAGACCGGGACCATGACCGCAGCGCAATAGCCCGCAGGCAAGATAGCTGCATGTTTTCGCAACGGGTTTTAGCTGGAATGATTCTATAGTGACAGGCATGTATCTCGACCCGAAAGAACTGGCCGGCAGACCCAGGATCCTGATCGTCCTGCATCAGGAGCATTCCACGCCAGGCCGCGTCGGCCAGGAACTCTTGAGGCGGGGATTTTCGCTCGACATCCGCAAGCCGCGCTTCGGAGATCCGCTGCCTCGCACGTTGCAGGACCACGCCGGAGCGGTCGTCTTCGGCGGGCCGATGAGCGCCAACGATCCCGAACCCTTCATCCATCGCGAGATCGACTGGATCGGAGTGCCGCTAAAGGAAAACAAGCCCTTTTTGGGGATTTGCCTCGGCGCGCAGATGATGGTGCGCCATTTGGGCGCCGAGGTTGGCGGACACGACCAGGGTCTTGTCGAAATCGGATATTACGATCTGGAACCAACCGAAATGGGCAAGGCGCTGATGCCCTGGCCGAAGAAGGTCTATCAATGGCACCGGGAAGGCTTCGACCTGCCGCGCGGTGCCGAACTCCTGGCGAAGAGCCCGACCTACCCCAATCAGGCGATCCGCGTCGGCGACAACGCCTACGGCATCCAGTTTCATCCCGAGCTGACCTACCAGATGATGGTCCGCTGGACGACCAAGGGCGCTCCGCGGATGGAACTTCCCGGCGCCTGCCACCGGCGCGATCATTTCGCCGGCCGCTTCGTCTTCGATCCGGCGCTGAAGGTTTGGCTCGACCGGTTCCTCGACCGCTGGATCGGCCGCGCCGATGCACCCGCGAATTCATCGGCTATGCGCATCGCGGCGGAGTAGCAACCGCATACCCGTTCGGATTTTTCACGCTCTCGGCTGCCACGCTGGGTTTGTCTCTCATATTTGGCCAAATATGAGAGACAAAATAATTTGGCGCGCAACCATGCAAGGCAAACCTGCTTGTATTGCATAAAATGCAATTTTTGATTCACAAAGCAATTTGCATCGCATAGATTTACGCCAACGCATTTTGCGCCTCATTTTTTGTATAATATGAGAGACAACGTGGCAAAAAGCGACGACGGTCAGGATTTCGAAGACGCGGTCAATTACCATTACGGCCAGTTTCCGCCGAAAACACTAGATTATGCTGCCTTGGTCAAGCCTCTCGCGAAGGCGTCAGCGGCGCTGGCACGCTATGATCAGATGCTCAAGGGCATGCATAACAGCGAGATCTTGCTAGCCCCCCTGAGAAGTCAGGAAGCCGTGGTTTCATCGAGAATCGAAGGAACCGTAAGCACACTGGACGAAGTCCTGCGCTACGAGGCGGATCAAGAAGACGGCGACAGCTACCCCGACCGGAAGCATCGAAACGAGGCGTTCGAAGTCTTTCTCTATTCAAGGGCCCTCAGGCAAGCGCAACAAAACCTCAGCGACGGAGCACCACTTTCAAAATGGCTCATACGTTCCGCGCATTCAACATTACTCGGCTTCGGGAGGGGCGCGCATCTCTCGCCAGGCGAATTCAAGACCGAACAGAACTACCTTGTAGACCGCGCTAAAAGAAAAGTGATGTTCATCCCGACAGCGCCGGAACACCTTGAAGCTGGGCTGGACAGTCTCTTCGACTATATGAACGCCAGCCCTTCCGAAGAATTGGTCAAGACGGCAATCTCACACGTCGAATTCGAAGCGCTACATCCGTTCAAGGACGGCAATGGCCGCATCGGGCGAATGTTGATCACCCTGATGCTTTGGAAAAACGGATTGATTTCGGCACCGCATTTCTACATCAGCGGCTATTTCGAGAAAAACCGAGACCAGTACATCGACAGGATGCGGGCAGTCTCGCAAAATAACGAATGGACACAATGGATTCTATTTTTCCTTGACGCGCTGGAAATGCAGGCACAGGAAAACCTGGAAACTGCGGAAAACATCCGAAATCTTTATGAAGAGATGAAAGAGCATTTCAGGGAGATCCTGTCATCCCAATGGAGCACAAATGCACTTGATTTTGTATTCGCGAGGCCCGTTTTCAGAAACAATATCTTCACCAGCAAATCCGGCATCCCAATTGCCACCGCTCAGCGCATAACCAGAACACTTGCCGATGCAGACCTGCTGAAGACATTGGAACCAGCCGCCGGCCGGCGACCGGCCATGTATTCTTTCGAGCCTTTGCTGGCGCTAGTACGAGCTTGAAACAAGCGCAGCGTCGCCTCAAACTGAAAACAGCGATCACCCCTCCAGCACCACCAGAAGATCCTTGGCATCGATCTGGTTGCCCGGCGTGACGAGCACTTCGGCGACCTTGCCGTCGCGCTCGGCATGAAGCGCCGTTTCCATCTTCATCGCCTCGATGGAAACCAGCACATCGCCTGCCGTCACGCTTTGCCCGGCCTTGATCGCGACAGTTGAGATAACGCCGGGCATTGGCGCGCCGATATGGGCGGCATTTCCGTCTTCCGCCTTGCGGCGCGCCGCGGCAGCACCTGCACCATGGGCGCGATCCGGCACCTTGACGTTGCGCGGCTGGCCGTTCAGTTCGAAGAAAACCTTGACCTCGCCCCGCTCGTCCGTCTCGCCGATGGCCTGGCAACGCAAAACCAGCGTTTTGCCCGGTTCCAATTCGACAAGGATCTCGTCGCCCGCATCAAGTCCATAAAAATAGACCGGCGTCGGCAGCACCGATGTGGGGCCGTAGGTTTCCTGCGCTTTCACGAAATCCGTGAAAACCTTGGGATACATGAGGTAGGATGCCAGATCCGCATCGGAGATTTCCCGCTCAGCCTTTTCCGCCACTTCCTTGCGGCGGGCTTCAAGGTCGTCGTCCTTCAGCAGAGAACCCGGGCGGACGGTGATCGGCTTTTCTCCCTTTAGCACCTTTTTCTGAATTTCCCTGGGCCAGCCGCCGGGCGACTGGCCGAGATCGCCGCGCATGAGCTGCACCACGCTATCGGGAAAGGCGACGTCCTTCTTCGGGTCTGTCACGTCATCGACCGAGAGGCCCTGGCTCACCATCATCAGCGCCATATCGCCGACAACCTTCGACGACGGCGTCACCTTGACGATATCGCCGAACATCAGGTTCGCGTCGTGATAGGCCTGCGCCACATCGTGCCAGCGGGTCTCAAGCCCGAGCGAGCGGGCCTGTTCCTTCAGATTGGTGAATTGGCCACCCGGCATTTCGTGCAGATAGACCTCGGATGCGCCCGCCTTCAGATCGCTTTCAAAAGCGCGGTACTGGTTGCGCACCGCCTCCCAATAAAAGGAAATTTCCCGGATCGCCCCGGTATCGAGACCGGTATCGCGCTCGCCGCCCTTCAACGCCTCGACGATGGAACCCAGACACGGCTGCGAGGTCATCCCGGAAAAAGCGTCCATGGCCGCATCGACCGCATCGACGCCGCTTTCAACGGCAGCAAGAACGGTCGCGGCCGAAATGCCCGACGTATCATGCGTGTGGAAGTGGATCGGCAAGCCGGTCTCTTCCTTCAGCGCCTTGAAAAGAATGCGGGCGGCCTGCGGCTTCAGCAGCCCGGCCATATCCTTGACGCCGAGGATATGCGCACCCGCCTTTTCCAGATCTTTTGCCAAGGAAATATAATAGCGAAGATCGTATTTCGGGCGGGCGCTGTCCATCAGATCGCCCGTGTAGCAGATGACGCCCTCGCAAAGCTTTTCGGCCTCGATGACCGCGTCCATGGAGACGCGCATGTTCTCCACCCAGTTCAAACAGTCGAATACGCGGAAGAGATCGATACCGTTTTCCGCTGCCTGATGAACAAAGAACCTGACCACATTGTCCGGGTAATTGGCATAACCAACCCCGTTCGCGCCGCGCAGCAACATCTGCAGCAGCACATTAGGTACTTTCTCACGCACCATGCGAAGCCGCTCCCACGGATCTTCCGTGAGAAAGCGCATGGCGACATCGAAGGTCGCCCCGCCCCAGCATTCAAGCGAGAAAAGTTGCGGCAAGCCCTTGGCGTAAGCGTCGGCGATGCGCGCAATGTCGTAGGTGCGCATGCGCGTGGCAAGCAGTGACTGATGCGCGTCGCGCATGGTGGTATCGGTGATGAGCGCCCGACGCTCCGCCTTCATCCAGTCGGCGAAGCCCTGCGGTCCGAGATCGTCGAGGAGGTGGCGCGTGCCCGGTCTTGCATCGCCTGGATAGCGCGGCACCTGCGGAAGTGCAGCATCGGCCAGCGGACGCGGACGGCTGCGGGTCTCGGGGTGGCCGTTCACCGTGACGTCGGCGATATAGGTCAACAGCTTGGTGGCGCGGTCACGACGCTTCACCTGGGCAAAAAGCGCCGGAGTATCGTCGATGAAACGGGTGGTGTATCTATTCGCCCTGAAATCCGGATGGCCGATGATATTTTCAAGGAAGGTCAAATTGGTGGCAACGCCGCGAATGCGGAATTCGCGAAGCGCGCGGTCCATGCGCTGCGCCGCCTCTTCCGCCGTGGGCGCCCAGGCGGTGACCTTTTCAAGCAAAGGATCGTAAAACCGGGTGATGACCGCGCCCGAATAGGCAGTGCCGCCGTCAAGCCGGATACCAAACCCCGTCGCTCCCCTGTAGGCGGTGATGCGGCCATAATCGGGAATGAAGTTCTGTTCCGGATCTTCCGTCGTGATGCGGCACTGCAGCGCATGGCCGTTCAGGCGGATATCGCCTTGCGCCGGGACGCCGGAAGCCGGATCGCCAATCATCGCGCCTGCCGCAATGCGGATCTGCGCCTTGACGATATCGATGCCGGTGACTTCTTCTGTGACCGTGTGTTCGACCTGAACGCGGGGGTTGACCTCGATGAAATAGACCGCGCCCGTATCGGCATCCATCAGGAACTCGACCGTCCCGGCACCTTCGTAACCAACGGTCTGACCGATCTTCAAGCCGTAAGCACAAAGCTCCTCACGCTTTGCAGCATCGAGGTAGGGCGCCGGGGCACGCTCCACCACCTTTTGATGGCGACGCTGGACCGAGCAGTCGCGCTCAAACAGGTGCACGAGGTTGCCGTGTTTGTCGCCGAGGATCTGCACTTCCACATGACGGGCGCGCTCGACCAGCTTTTCCAGATAGACTTCGTCCTTGCCGAAGGCGGCCATGGCCTCACGCCTGGCTGCCGTTACCTCGCGAAGAAGCGTCTCTTCATCGCGGATGACCCGCATGCCACGCCCGCCGCCGCCCCAGGATGCCTTCAACATCACCGGATAGCCAACTTCGGCCGCAAGGCGCTTCACTTCGCCGATATCGTCCGGCAGCGGATCCGTCGCCGGCATGACCGGTACGCCGGCTTCAACCGCCAGATTGCGTGCTGAAACCTTGTTGCCAAGCTTTCGCATTGTTTCGGGCCGGGGACCGATGAACAAAACGCCCGCCTTGTCGCAGGCCTCAACGAACTCCGGGCTCTCCGACAGGAGGCCGTAACCCGGATGGATCGCATCGGCGCCGGATTCCTTTGCCACCCGCAATATCTCATCGATGGAAAGGTAGGCCTCGACCGGCCCAAGCCCCTGACCGACCTGATAAGCCTCATCCGCCTTGAAGCGATGCAACGCCAATTTATCCTGCTCGGCAAAGACTGCGACGGTCTTCATGCCCAGTTCGTTTGCGGCGCGAAAAACGCGAATTGCGATTTCGGAGCGGTTGGCAACCAGGATCTTGCGAATAGCCAAAGACGATCTCCCCAGGCAGGCAGTGAAAACTCGGGCATTGCCGCGGGTTCTACTAAAGTCGGTGCCGTTTGGGAAGCTTGGCGACGAAACGGTCACGCCTATTTTTTAGGCATGCGTAAAATATGTCCGATACCGGGCCGTAATGGTAAACGGTTAATTTCTTTTGCCTAGTCCACCCTGAGGCCGCAATCCACATTTCGTCTCACGCTGGATTAATAACACTAGATACACCGAGTACGAATAGGGAACATAATCGTATCAGCGATTCGTACAATGGATGTTCCCATTCTGAGCCAATCGTAAATTTCGTGATTCAAATTTAGCTCTTGCGTTTTACGATTTCTTGACGATTGGCAGCACTCCACCGATTCCGGCGGGAAACGCCAAATGAGCCGTAAGATTCTGACGAGATTCAGGATTTGGCGTTACGAGAACGAAGACACACAACATTTCGTAGAGAACGAAAGCGGAATCCCGCTGAGTCAGCGATTCGATCCGTCTTTGTTCCAGAACTCGTTCTTTTTGGGGTCAAATCTCCGGCCAAACAGTGCCGCCGCTGTCGATATTCCCGCCAATTCCATCAAAAGAATCCGGGACACGGCTTTGGAGACTATGCTAGTGCTTGATCGCGTCTGGCCGATCTTGCCGGACGCATCCATGCTCAGACATTTGGCGCTGCGCAGACCACAACCGGGTGGCTTTTGCCATTCCCGATCAAGCGCCAGGACATAGCGCGCAAGACGCCGCGCCGGTTCAGCCGGACCATTTCAACCGGGATACACCCAAAACGTCTCGCCCAACGATGTTTCAAACCGGATATTCCCTGCTCCCGCCCGCCGCGCGTTCCCGCACCGTCACCGCCGTTCTCGGCCCGACGAACACGGGCAAGACCCATCTGGCGATCGAGCGCATGATCGCCCAGCCCTCCGGCCTGATCGGATTACCGCTCCGTTTGCTGGCAAGGGAGGTTTACGGCCGGATACTGGAGCGAAAGGGCCCGGGCGCAGTGGCGCTGATCACCGGCGAGGAAAAGATCGTCCCGGCAAATCCGCGCTTCTGGGTTTCGACCGTGGAAGCCATGCCGCTCGATCTCGACACGGATTTCGTGGCGATCGACGAGGTGCAATTGGCCGGCGACCTGGAGCGCGGGCATGTGTTCACCGACCGCATCCTTAATCTGCGCGGACGTTCAGAGACTTCTGCTTCTGGGCGCGGCAACTGCCCGCCCGCTACTGGAAAAACTGCTTCCCGGCATCAATGTGGTCACCCGGCCGCGCATGTCGGTGCTGACGTATGCAGGCTCCAAGAAGATCACCCGCCTGCCGGCGCGCTCCGCGGTGGTCGCTTTTTCCGCCAGTGAGGTCTATGCCATCGCCGAGCTTATCCGGCGGCAAAGGGGAGGTGCTGCGGTTGTACTGGGCTCGCTCAGCCCACGTACCCGCAATGCCCAGGTGGAGCTTTTTCAAAACGGCGACGTGGAGCATCTGGTAGCCACCGACGCGATCGGTATGGGCCTCAACCTCGATGTGGACCACATAGCTTTTGCCGGTAACCGGAAGTTCGACGGCTATCAGTATCGAACCCTGACCCGCGCCGAGCTTGGCCAGATCGCCGGGCGCGCCGGCCGCCACACCCGCGATGGCACCTTTGGCGTAACGGGCCGGGTCGACCCCTTCGACGACGAACTGGTGGAAGCGCTGGAAAGCCACCGTTTCGACGCCTACAAGGTTTTTCAGTGGCGCAATGCCCGCCTCAATCATGAAAGCCTCGACACGCTGATCCGTTCACTCGACATGGTGCCCGCAGAAGCGGGATTGACGCGCGCCCCACCCGCTGAGGATCAAGCCGCACTGGAACATGCCGCCCGCGACCCGTTGATCCGGCGTATCGCCACGCAGCCCGACCGTGTAAAACTCTTGTGGGAGGTCTGCCAGGTTCCCGACTATCGCAAGATCGCGCCGGCCAATCATGCCGATCTCGTCGCCACGATCTACACGCAGCTGACGCAGAACGGCGCAATCACCGATGACTGGTTTGCCCATCAAGTTGGGCTTGCAGACAGGACCGATGGCGATATAGACACCCTCGCTAATCGTATAGCCCATATCCGAACCTGGACTTTTGTGGCAAACCGTGCCGACTGGCTGGGTGACCCTGCCCATTGGCAAAACGTCACCCGCAGCATAGAAGACCGACTTTCCGATGCCTTGCACGAAAAGCTGACTCAGCGTTTCGTCGATCGGCGAACCAGCGTATTGATGCGACGTTTGAGAGAAAACGCGATGCTCGAAGCGGAGATCACCCAGACCGGCGACGTACTTGTCGAAGGTCAGCATGTCGGCCAATTGCAAGGCTTCCGGTTCATTCCGGATGCCGCCGCGGAAGGACCTGACGGCAAAGCCGTGCGCGCGGCCGCGCAAAAATCGCTTGTGAGCGAGATCGAAAACCGGTCCGGCCGCCTGTCGCGCGCGCCGAACGAGGAATTCGCGCTGGCGAGCGATGGCGCTATCCGCTGGAACGGCGAGGCGGTCGGCAAGCTCCTCGCCGGCGAGACGCCGCTCAGTCCCGCAGTGCTGACGTTGGCTGACGAAACGCTGAACGGCCCCGCGCGCGAAAAGGTTCAGGAGCGCCTGGCGCTTTGGCTGAAGGCGCATATCGATACAGCTCTGAAGCCGCTGCGCGATCTGGAAGCTGCCGAGGGGCTGGAAGGCCTTGCCCGTGGTGTCGCTTTTCGCCTGATCGAAAGCCTCGGCATATTGGAACGCCAGGAAGTGGCTGAGGACGTGCGCCAGCTCGATCAGCCAATGCGCGCCTCGCTGCGCAAGCTCGGCGTGCGTTTCGGCGCTTATCATATCTACATTCCGGCCCTGCTGAAACCGGCGCCTGGCCAGTTGATTGCGCAGCTGTGGGCGCTGAAACACGGCGATCTGGATATGCCGGGCTTGAGCGAATTGCCGCAGCTGTCGGCATCCGGGCGCACATCGATCCCGGTCGATCCGGAAATCTCCAAGGATGTTTACAAAATCGTCGGGTTCCGCATCTGCGGGCCGCGAGCCGTGCGTATCGACATTCTTGAGCGCCTTGCCGACCTCATCCGGCCGCTGGTTGCGTGGAAGCCGCTCGACAAGACGGTATTGCCGCCCGAAGGCGCAATCGCGCAAGGCGGTGGCTTTACCGTCACCGTCGCCATGACGTCGCTGCTTGGCTGCGCTGGTGAAGATTTCGCCGCAATCCTGAAATCGCTTGGCTATCGTCCGGAAAGCAGGGAAATCCAGCGTCCGGTGCAAGCCGCAACTCAGTCCCGCGCGCAGCCAACGGCAACCGAAGGCCCTGCGGAAGTGGCGTCTTTGGAAGCGGCTGCCGAGATCGACGGGGCGGTTGCCGACCAAACCGCAATCGACGCGCAAGCTCCGGATACCCCGACAGAACCCGCAATCGAGGCCGCTCCTGCCGCAACCGAGACAATCGAGCCGGCTGCAACTGCCAACGACGACGTGCCCGCCGAAGGAGAGGAAACCGTCAACCCCGCGGCTCCCATACAGGCCGACGCTGGAGAAAGCCAAGGGGAGCAGGAACCGGCTAGCGGCGACGCTGATGGGATGGCGGATGAAGCCGCCGTCGAGATGGAAACCGTGACCATCGAAGTTTGGCGGCCGGGCCGTGGCGAGCGCCGCCCCCATGCTCGTGGCAACGACAATCGCCGCGACAAGGACAGGGCCAACCGGCCTGAAGGCCAGAGGGGCAATCGCGCGGACGCGCAAAGAGGAGGAACCGCCCTCCATGGCCAAGACGGCAAAGCCGGTCAGGACGGCAGACCGGGCCGGGACGAAAAAGGTCCGCGGCGCAACAGGCCTCCTCACAAAGGACCCGGCAAGGATCGCGGCGCCGCGCGGACGCATTCGAGCGCCCAGCAGCGCAATCCAGCGCCCCCGCGCGACAAGCCAATGGATCCGGATTCGCCTTTCGCCGCACTCCTGGCGCTCAAGACAAGCCTGGAAAAAGGCGGCTCCGACAAATCCTGATCCTGACCACAATCCTGGAGCGTCCGCCCTTTGGATGAAAACATCCAGGTGGCGATAAATCGCTCCAGGTGCAACAGGCTGGAGCCGGCAGCCCTTGGAAACGTCACAGCGCATCGACAAATGGCTTTGGCACGCGCGCGTCTGCAAGACACGCAGCCTCGCGCAGAAACTGACTGTCGCCGGTCATGTACGGATTAACAGGGAGAAGATCGACGCTGCGAGCAAAGCGGTAAAGATCGGCGATGTGCTGACCATCGCGCTCGACCGCCGCGTTCTGGTGCTCAAGGTGCTTGGGATCGGCGCAAGGCGAGGTCCAGCGACGGAAGCGCGAACACTCTATGAGGACCTTTCGCCGCCGCCGCCGCCAAAGCCGGAACGCCCACTGCAAATAGCGGCGCGAGAAGACGGCGCGGGGCGACCGACCAAGAAGGAACGTCGCCAAATCGATGCGCTGCGCGACACGGAGAATTGAATTTCCGATAATATGCGCCGAAAGAGAATGTTGTATTCCTCAGGCCGCAAAACCTGCGTTCCGCGACCTTGCAGGGCGGGCGCAAAAGCGTTACCCCACAGCGCAGGATCGACAAGATGAAGCGGGCCGGACCGAAAACGCCATATCTGGAACTCGGCCGACGCTGATACGAGAGGACTGCGATGACCTACATCGTCACAGACAATTGCATCAAGTGCAAATATATGGACTGCGTCGAAGTCTGCCCCGTGGATTGCTTCTACGAGGGTGAGAACATGCTGGTCATCCACCCGGACGAATGTATCGACTGTGGCGTTTGTGAACCGGAATGCCCGGCCGAGGCGATCAAGCCCGATACGGAACCCGGGCTGGAAAGCTGGCTGGAGATCAACACCAAATATGCTTCCAGCTGGCCCAATATCACCGTCAAGCGCGAGGCGCCTGCAGATGCCAAGGACTTCGATGGCGAAGCCGGCAAGTTCGAGAAATATTTCTCCGCAGAACCGGGCACAGGCGACTGAACGGGCGCGAAGCATGGCGACGGCAACAAATTGTTGATGACGCGACGTCATCGAAATTAACCGGACGCTCGAGCCATCAAAATTCGGCCCGTGAGCCATCGATCCGTTTCCCCAATTCAGCCATCGGAACGGAGCCGGCTCATCACATCTGCTTTGAAATCCACAAGTTTTGTGCTATATAAGAAGGACAGTCGAAGGACGTTCGGTCTCCCTCCCCCCTGGAGGTTTTTTTATGGCTGCAAATCGCTCAGGATAAGCGGCCGTGACAAATGCGGAAAAATCCCCGGTAATTCCAAGACTAAAGGATCCGATCGGCTGATCATCGAACAACGCCCGCTACCTCCGGCATGCCTGATGCCGGATCGGATGGCTGCGTTTTCCAACGTTTGAAGGGTCCGCATCAGGCGCCCCTTCCCCGGCCCACACGGCCGGTAACTGCGCAGGAGTTTGATAATCGTATGGCGACACCCGTGAAGAAGGCCGCGCAGCGACTGGGTTTCAAGACCGGCGAATATATCGTTTATCCTGCCCATGGCGTCGGGCAGATCACCGCTATCGAAGAACAGAATGTTGCGGGTTATTCGCTGGAATTGCTCGTGATCAATTTCGAGCAGGACAAAATGACGCTGCGTGTTCCCGTGGCGAAAATCGCATCGGTCGGCATGCGGAAACTGGCAGACGCTCTCGACGTCAAAAAGGCGCTCGAAACCGTCCGTGGACGGCCGCGCATAAAGCGGACCATGTGGAGCCGCCGCGCTCAGGAGTACGAAGCGAAAATCAACTCCGGCGACCTGTTTTCGATTGCGGAAGTCGTGCGCGATTTGTATCGCTCCGACGCCCAGCCGGAACAGTCCTACTCCGAGCGCCAGCTCTATGAAGCAGCGCTCGACAGGATGGCGCGTGAAATCGCCGCGGTGAACAGGAGCTCTGAAACCGAGGCTATCCGCGAGATCGAACAGAATCTCCTGAAATCCGCCAGCCGCAAAGCGGCTGCCGCGGAGGCTGAGGCAGAAGCCGACGGAGAAGACAACTCCACCGATCAAGTGGAAGCGGCCTGATCGACGCCTTCAAGATTACGTAAAGACGAGAAGCCCGGCAATTTGTCGGGCTTCTTTGTTTGTTTCGTTCGATTGCCGGGATTTCGCCTGTTCTATCCTGAAAAATCGGCAATCCGGCGCTGGCTTTCCGCACGAGCATATTGATGCTGAAGCGAATTCTTATCACGAAACCGGTCCATCATATGCCGGGGCTAAACACCGAGTGCATTGCCCAACAAGCAATTCCACAAAAGCTCAAAAATCGGGGCGAACTCTGCTCGCGATTTTGAAATACCGACATGAAATCAATTTATTAAGATTCACTCAGTCAAACAATCATCAGATTTTCTGATTGAAGAGCACATGAATTTGTATTGGTGCTGATATGCGAAGCGTCGCATCATCTACTTGGAGCATCTTGCTTTTGGATCGTTTTCTTATCTCTGAGCAAACCCGTTTTGGCAGAAAGCTCTCCAGGATCCAGCCGAAGATTTGCGATGGGGTTAGCAGCTACACCCAGACACACACTTTCAGCAAACAAAGCGATGATCCAATCGGGGCAGTCAAACGTAGTATTTAATCCAAGGGCCGAAAACCAGCGGCCTGAACTGAGGCGCAGTGCGCAAAAGCCAAAACAACACGCTTCTAAAAGAAGCGAGGAGGCGGCGATGAGCAGTTCCCAAGCGATTGGCAGCCGGAGACAACTCGTCAAGGCAGCGATGAACGCGCCTTATCTCAGCCGCGAAGAAGAGCACGAACTGGCGCTGAAGTGGCGCTACCAGCAGGATCAGGCGGCGCTGGACCGGCTATCGCTCGCACACATGCGGCTGGTGATTGCCGTGGCCTCCAAATATCGCAATTTCGGACTTTCCATGAGCGATATGATCCAGGAAGGCCACGTGGGCTTGCTGGAAGCTGCATCCCGCTTCGAGCCCGAGCGCGAGGTGCGATTCTCGACCTACGCGACATGGTGGATCCGAGCCTCCGTTCAGGACTATATCTTGCGGAATTGGTCAATCGTGCGCGGCGGTACATCTTCCACGCAAAAGGCACTGTTTTTCAATCTCAGACGGCTTCGGGCTCGGCTTTCACGCGGAACAGTGCAGATTTCGGAGCAGGAACTGCATTCCCAGATCGCCGAAGCCGTGGGGGTCAAGATCGGCGATGTCGCTTTGATGAGCGCACGCCTTTCGGGACCGGATACGTCCTTGAACGCGCCTTTGACGGAAGCAGACGGACAAAGTGCCGATCGCCAGGATTTCCTCGTTTCCGACGATCCGCTACCGGAAGAAACGGTAAGCCAGGCTATCGATACAGAGCGGCGGACCCGGTGGCTGCAAAGCGCCCTTTCCGTTCTGAGCGACCGGGAACTGAGGATCGTGCGCGAGAGACGATTGTCGGAGGAAGGGGCAACGCTGGAAGCGCTTGGAGAGAAGCTCGGCATATCCAAAGAGCGTGTCCGGCAGATCGAGAACCGGGCGCTCGAAAAGCTTCGCGAAGCGCTGCTCAAGGCCCAGCCTGACAAGATGGCATATTCAAGCTAGGACAATCCGATCTCCGCAATTCACCTTACCGGCCCTACTGCCATGGCGGTGAAGATCAGCCTGGAAGTTAGTCGATGATGAGCTTCATCGGCGTGCCGGCGGCAATGGTCGCAGCAGGATCGACCTGATTGAGAATGGAGAAAAGCTCCAGCCGACGGCCAGGCTCTACCCCACTCATGCCGACAGCGAGTTTTTCCGCCGTATCGCCGGCGTCCGCCCGGATGACCTTGATCCGCAAAGGCCGCAGCCGGGCCCGCTCGGTCGGAGTCAATTGACGGAAACTCCTGACGGTTTCCTCATAGGCGGCGGTGAAGGCGGCATCGGGCGTACGGCTTGCGAAGATGAAGCGATAGCCCGTTCTACCGATCCTGATGACGGCGATCCGAAACGACCAGCCATCGGTGATCGCCGAAGCGGTGACCGCTGGCAGACCGTTTATGGTTTCTTCCCGCACACTGTCGGGAATAAGACCATTGATCCAACCGCTTGTCATATAAGCTGAAAGCGTGTCGAATTTGGTCAGATCGGCGCCGTCGAACCGCACCGCCGTGCCGGCTGCGTTGCTTGCCAGAACCGCTTCAGGCGAGTTTTCCAGCAGGAATCCCTGCGGCACCGTAAAGCCTATGCCCAACGCCTTGTGCAAAAACGACCGCCCACGGGTGAAACCTTCCAGCGGATCGTCGCCGTACAGCATGCCATCGATTTTTGTGAGATAGGCTTCGCGATCGCGTTCACCCAGGCCGGGCGCGCCGACCTGCCGGGCGGCACGAACCGCCAGCGTAACCCGCTCCGGCGTCGAGGGATGCGACGACAGGAAGTCAGGCGCCGACGTGCTGTCGCCCTCCGCGCTCTGAAAAACGGAGAAGCGGCCCATGGTGGAAAGAAACCGCGCCGCCGCGAAAGGGTCGTATCCGGCGCGGGCAAGCGTCTGCACCCCTATCACGTCGGCCTTGAGTTCCTGCACCTGAGAAAACCGGGCAAACGAAAGCTGCGAGGAAACCAGCGCGGCACGGGCCTGATCCGGATTGCGCACGACGTTGGACAAGACGCGCGACGCAAGCTCCGTTGCCTCGGCGCGCTGCTGGCGTTCGATCGCGTGATCCGCCGTCACATGCGCCATTTCGTGGGCAAGAACGGCCGCGACCTCGGAAGTGTCGCTGCCAAGGGCAAGCAAGCCCCGCGTGACATAGAGATAGCCGCCAGGCAGCGCGAAAGCATTGACGGCAGGTGAGTTCAAGATGGTAACCCGGTACGTCCGCGACGGGTCGTCCGATGCCGCGACCAACCGGCCTACGACCTGGGCAACCGCGCGCTCCGTGCCCTTGTCCTCATATACGCCGCCGTAGGTCGCAACGACCCGCGGATGTTCGCGCGCGCCCAGTTCCGCAGACAGGCCCGGGCGCAACTGGCCAGGCGCAGGCGTGCCGATGGCGATCCGGTCAGAACCGGAAAACTGGCAAGCGGCGACCAGCCCCGCCGTGAGCAGGGTTGCAAGCAACCGCCCTGGCCGATTCCAGCGGATAAGAATTGGCAAACGTGTCATCTGCGTGCGGCGGTTTCCAAGGTCATTTTCTCAAGATCAACCTGCATTCAAGGAGAATCACCCAGAGCGCTTTCCACGAAAGCTGGATCGCCTTCGTGAGAAGAAATCGCTCCAATATCAATACCTTGAGCATATCCTTGTCGCCAAATCCGATTCAGATATGGCAGGATATGCTCTTGGTGTAGAAAGCTTGACTGCTTTCGCGGTGCCGAGGCAACCCTTACACACCCTTTTGGCCACGACCTCTCCAAAGCGTGTGCCGATGAACCATATTCAAAGTGCGCGTTCCGTTCTCCGGTTTTCGGATTTTCCCGACATTTGTTTCCCGGCAATAAAGGGCTCGCAAGTCCCTTCAGTGCCTCTTCCAGTCCCGGCGAAATCCTCCGGCAGCCGGCAGGCGCTCCAACTGGGCGGGATGGTCGATTGCAAGTGCCGGGCCGCCGTTGAGGGTCAAAAACCCGCGCAGCCGGACCCTTTTTCCCGCCAACGCGACGATATCGATGCCAGCGGCATCAAACGCGGATTCCTCGCCGACATCAATGGTTGCGGTGAAGTCCCTTGACCAGTTACCGCCGAAATTCAGGAAGTGTGTTCTTCGGGTTCTACCGACCGAGCGAACGACGCCCTCAACGAGGGTGAAGCGCCCGGCGCGCTCCACCAGCGCAGGGTCGTTTGCGGCGAATATCCGATCTTCCGCCCAAAGCCCCCTTCTTCCAAGCCGCGCCTCTTCCTCTGCTTGAAGCAGCGGCGCGAGACACGACAGCGATGTCTTTGCCGGAGCAACAAATGCCGCACCTGCAAGTACCCAGTCGGCTGCCAGCCAAGCGCCCGTTTCGACGTCGACGAGATGGCCAAGCCGGCGCTCCCAGCGGTCTGGTTCCAGGGGCAGCGAAAGAAACAGCATATCCTCGTAGCTTATCGCTGGCCGAGGCTTGTTTAGGGCGAAAACGATATCTGCCTGCCTGAGCATCCCGCCGCGATCATCCGTGATAGCCCCGAAATCATCAACCTCGGCGATCCTTATCCGCTCTGGTTCGGATCCGGTATTACAGGACTGAGGCAATGGAAGCGCGGCGACTGGATCCGTCATCGTCAATATCGCGCCAAGCGCAATCGCCAGCAGGCCGAAGCGCCCGCGCGACACCCGAATACGCGCCTCGGCTTTTTGCAAGCAATGCCCCTTCAACTCTTCCTTGGCCGATGAACGCAACACGATTGCCGCGCTAATCGGCGTTTGCCGGCATCAAACAGGGCGTGAGCCCGCATCGCGACGCTCCCGCGCCCCACAATAACCTGTAGCGCGCCTGTTCTGTCGAGCAATGGTGGCACAAGCGAGGCAACAATCGCGGTAATTTCACGACCTCCCGTCTGATATCACCCGCGTTTCCGAGAGTACGATTTTCCGCACAACTTTCGCCCAAAGATTAGCGAGCCGCTCCAAAAGCTCCTTCTTCCAGTCGTTTTTTCCAGCCTTCGCTCTACCCTCTCCACATGCAAAAGGCAGCAGCGACGCCATACGACCTCTGCTTACCGTCGGCACGCCGGGGAACAGCGCTCCAGGAAGCTCTCACAACGCTGGACACAGCGGACGTCATGGGGCATTTAGATGGCGGGTCGGCCCCGTAGCTCAGCAGGATAGAGCATCAGATTCCTAATCTGAGGGTCACAGGTTCGAATCCTGTCGGGGTCACCAATATTTTCAATAAGTTAGAAATTTTCGCGAGAGCAAAAAATTCGCTCATGTAAGCGCAATGTAAGCCGTAATTCGGACTGCACAAATGTTCCCGCACCAGTAACAATCCTCGAATTCGGATTAATGACGTGGCGAAAACCGGCAGCAGGCCACATCTCATGAACTTTTGAATCCGGCTCTGAGGGAATCTGCAATAAAGGCGTGATGGCGCATCCGGTAGCGCTTCAGATTGCGACGGCCTCTACATCAATGTGGAAGAGATTCAGGGGCTCAGTTCGTCGCCACTGTGATATAAAGCCTGATATTGCGCCTGAATGTCCGCGGAACTTGAGCACGTATTCTCAAGAATTGCGGAGATTAATCTGCCGATAGGCTGAGCGGCCTGGCCCGTTGCTCCTTAATCCCTGTCCCGTGAAATGCTGTAGGCCTGACTGCACTGGAGCATGATATGCGCCTGAGAGTTGGCTATGAGCTACTGTATGAATTTCCGCAGCCGACGCCGATGATCCTGATGCTGAATGTTCATTACACTCGGGTGTCCGACCTGATAGCTCCGGACCATATATTGATAAAACCCTCGGTACCGATTTCGGGATATCGCGACGGGTTTGGCAATTGGTGCTGCCGGCTGCTAGCTCCAACCGGCTCGATGACGATCTCCACAGATGCAGTCATCAAGGACAGCGGTCTTCCGGATCCGGTCGTGCGGGAAGCGCAACAGCATCGTGTCGAAGAGCTGCCCGAAGACACATTGGTCTTTTTGCTGGCGAGCCGGTTTTGCGACAGCGACCGGTTGCTGGACCTTGCCTGGAAGTTGTTTGGAACGAGCGAGCCGGGCTGGCCCCGTGTCCAGGCAGTCTGTGACTTTGTGCACAACCACATTGAATTTGGCTATGAACACGCACGGGTGACGCGATCGGCCTCCGAAGCCTATGAGGAACGCCGCGGCGTTTGCCGCGACTTCGCCCATCTGGCTGTTGCCTTCTGCCGGGCGCTGAACATACCTGCGCGTTATTGCACGGGATACCTTGGCGACATCGGAATGCCAAAGCCCTATCCGCCGGGCGACTTTGCAGCCTGGTTCGAAGCCTATCTCGGCGGCCAATGGCATATGTTCGATCCGCGCAACAACGAGCCGCGCCAGGGCCGGGTGCTGATGGCGCAAGGCCGGGACGCCGCCGACGTGGCCATCACGACGACATTTGGCCCCAATACCTTGAAAGGCTTTCGCGTGTGGGCCGATGAAATCGATGAAGGCGGCTAGAGCGCTTGTCCTGAAAGCGGGCTTGTTTTCGTGGTAAGAAAGCGGCACAGATTCAATATATTGGAGCATATTCCAGTCGACAAAACGACTACGTTTTACGGAATATGCTCCAAGCGGACGGCACATTATCTGCCTCTACATGATCTGGCAGCGTATACTTGGCGCTGGATACTATCCGGCAACACATGGTAAGGCGCCCAGATGAAACCAAAGCTTACCGACGAAGGACGCCGCATCGTAGATGAAACGGCTGCCCGTCACGGTGTCAGCAGCGATGCGGTAATGACGCTGCTGGATGCGCTGATCGCGGGGCATGGAATACAGGCGCAGTTCAGTCACCCCGATCTTGGCGGCATGGGGCAATGGTCTCAAGGTGGCATGACGATGGTTGGCGACATGTTCAACAATGCGCTGAAATACCGCGTCGATGCCCTGTGTACGGAACTGTCCGGGCTATTGCAAAACGATGCGAGGCTGATGTCTGCCCCAAGTCAGTCTCAGATCCAGAGCCAGTCGGGAGGGGTTCATGGTGTGAGCCTTTTCGTGGGAGGCTCCGGGACACCTGGCGCCTGGTGGCCGGAAGATCTGGGCCAGGCCGGTTCGACCGGCGCCCAGAACAATTTGCGCTATGCCGTGTTTCCATCAAAGCGGCGGCTGGCAATCGACATCAACGGCGCAGTGACGGTCTATGACACCGGCGATCACGTCATTACGGGATTTTCACAACAGCAAAGCGGCGGCCAGACCCTGACGTTCACCAGCCAACACGGCCTGGTTCGGGTCACAGATCTCGCCGTCATGCGCCCGGACAAGACAAACGAAAGAACGCCTTCCGGGACAGCATCAAAATTTCCAACGCAACCGGTGCCGGCGGATGAACCGGAAGAATTCAACATCAATCCCGATCAGGCGCCCCTTTCAGGGCGCTCTGCCTCCAGCGACGAACCCGCCGGGCCAGCAAGCCCTTCGGCATCCTCTGCCCCACCCCCGGCGCCGCCACCTGCAGCAGCCGACAACAGCTCTGCCATATTCACCAATATCAAGCGCCTGGCCGAGTTACATGAAGCGGGCATTCTCACCGATGATGAATTCCAGACCAAGAAAACCGAATTGCTGAGCCGTCTTTGAAGGCGGGCGCCGGCAGCGCCTTGTCGTAAAGTTGAAAATTGCGTCAGATAATAATCAAAGCTTACCCCGCCAGAAAATCATGGTGCAACGCAAGATTTTATGGAACGATACTCTTAAATCGCGTCGCACTTCGGGAGAGCTATGTCTATTCTTGCCAGCATCCACCACCTGACGCACTATAAATACGATCGCCCGGTTGTCTTGGGTCCGCAGATAATACGCCTTCGCCCGGCGCCGCACAGCCGTACAAAGGTTATTTCTCATTCTCTGAAAGTGTCTCCTGCCACTCATTTCGTGAACCATCAGCAAGATCCCTACGGCAACTGGCTGAGCCGGTTCGTTTTTCCCGAACCAGTGACCGAGTTCAGGATCGAGGTCGATCTCGTCGCGGACATGTCGGTCTATAACCCATTCGATTTTTTCATCGAAGACGAAGCGGAATATTGGCCGTTCGATTATCCTGAAGACCTGCGCGAAGACCTCACCATTTACAGGCAGACGGAACCGGTTGGTCCGCGTCTGCAGGCCTTCCTCGATGAAACGCCAAGGGATCGCATTCGCACCGTCGACTTCATCGTCGCGCTCAACGCCCGTGTTTCCAGGGAAGTGGGTTATGTCATCCGGCTCGAACCAGGCGTTCAAACGCCGGAGCAAACCCTAGAGCGCGGCGTGGGCTCCTGCCGGGATTCAAGCTGGCTTGCCGTCCAGGCCCTGCGCCACCTGGGTTACGCCGCACGTTTCGTCTCCGGTTATCTCATTCAGCTGAAGCCCGATCTGAAGGCTCTAGATGGGCCGTCCGGCACGGACAAGGATTTCACCGATCTGCATGCCTGGGTCGAAGTCTATCTTCCAGGCGCGGGCTGGATCGGTCTGGATCCGACATCCGGATTGCTGGCCGGCGAGAGCCATATCCCCTTGGCCGCGACACCGCACTATCGCAACGCGGCGCCAATTTCCGGGCTCGCCAGTGCGGCCGATGTCGACTTCACCTTCGATATGCAAGTCTCACGGATCGCCGAGCATCCCCGCATCACCAAGCCCTTTTCGGAAGAGGCATGGACGGCGCTGAATGCTCTTGGCGAACAGGTCGATGCCGTCCTTGCAACCGAAGACGTCCGTCTGACAATGGGCGGAGAACCGACGTTCGTA
>CAVOQM010000011.1:0-350012 GCA_963698365.1 uncultured Alphaproteobacteria bacterium | reverse complement strand
CGTATCCTCAGCGTGTCGCGATCCCAGCGCCGGCGCTGGCGGATCAGGCCTTTGAGCGTCGGCAGCCCATCCGTGAAGCACCATGCGTCGGCGACGAACCGCACACTCCAGCCGGCTCGCCGAATTCGCAAGGTCATGTCGAAGTCCTCGCCGGACGCGAGGTTAGTTGCCCCCGATCTGGTGGAAGCATTCGCGCCGAAATGCACCGAAGGCGCCGGAAACGCACATGACGATGTTGAAGAAATCCTGAACCCGTTTCCCCAGACCGATGCTGATGATGTATTCGATCGCCTGGTAGGAGGCTATGATCGAAGCGGTATGGTTGCGAACGCCGATCGAGCCGCAGGTCGCGCCAACCTTCGGATCGACGAAGGGCTCAAGCAGGAGTTCGACCGCATCTCGATCGTAGGAACAATCCGCGTCGAGGTTGATGATGATGTCGCCTGTGGCCATCATCATTCCAAATTGGCGCCAGCCACCTTGCCGCAGCGATCCTGGTTGCATAGCGCGACGTCAATCAAACCCTCGGCGCGCATTTGCGCTGAGAACTTCACGCATGCCGTCGGTCGAGCCGTCGTCGACGCAGATGATTTCATCGATCTTGCGGGTTTGCTCGGCCAGCGAGCGGATACATGCCCGCATCGCGCCGGCTTCATTGTGTCCCGCGATGACGACGCTGACCTTCAGGCTTTTCAAAAAGAGTTCGTCGCCCAGAGCGCGTGCAGGAGTTGGCCGGAACATTTTTGCCAGCTTTTGCCCCGTGACGATCAGGAAGGCGAAGGAATAGCGGGGCACTTCAAGCAGCACCATGAACCAGAACATCGCCAGGCTGGTTTGCCAGTCGAGCGAGCGAAGGACATCCGTTGCGCCGTCGATCGCGCCCATCACGCCTCCTCTAGCAGCTGCTCTGCTTCCAGCCGGGAAAGGGCATCGAACCGCAGGCCGGGATCATGGAGGACGACCTCGGACATTCTTCGCTCGATTTCCGCGATCACTTTGCCAGCGTCGGCTTCCCTCATGTGAGGCAGCAGAATGAGGACGCCATTCTCGCAAGGCGTGACCGTATCGACGGGCCGCAACGCGCTTCGAAGCACGTCGATGACGAGATCCTCTGTCTGCTTTGCGGCTCGTATGCTGCGCGACCGGATCAACTCGCTGTTTTCAAAAACACCTTTCAACACCTGAAAAGGCGTTCCAAAGGCTTCTTGATGCTGGATGGATTGCTGGAGGACGAGCTTGAAGTTGTCCGGTCCGTTCGTCGGATTTTGTGTCGTAACGCCGCCTGCGAACAAAATTTGTGAGCCAAGCGACGTCATTTGATAGGAATACCAGTCGAGTACGGGCACCTGTGCAGCGTCGTGTTTGGCCTTGCAGTGCATGCAAACGAAGCCAACGGCGGTGCCATCGTTGGCGGCGCTGCACGACATGCATACGACGACCGATCCCGGCTTGTCATAGTCGAGCCCGATGTGACGCAGTTTGTCGTTGCACTTGGGGCATTGCAGGTCGCCGTTGCTGCGCTTGAATTTCTTTTCAAGTCCTTCGTAGCCGCAGCGGAAATGGTGGACGATCACCTCCTCATTGATGTGAGGAGAGCGGCATTTGTGACATTCCTCGCGAATGTTCAGTGCAGACGACCGGCATTGAGGGCAGATGTGGAAGCGATCGAAGAAGTCGCGGCTCAGGCAGCCGCGCCGGGTCAGCGCATTGGCGGCCTCCGCAGGATTGCCGATGCTGCCGCCAAGGACGTCGTAACTCACCATGCTTTGCCGCGCGGGCGAATACGTCGCCGTCATTTCGGCGTCGCGGGAAAACATCCGCGCAAGGATGATATCCTCGGCGTTGGTCGAACTGCGGATCGAACCCGGCAACTCCTTGAGCCGCTCGACGATCGTTCGGGCCCTGTCCCAGCAATCGTGGCCGGAGGCATCGAACCAATGCCTGTCATCCGGCAGCAGGCTGACAAGCGGAATGAGGGGATCGTTCACTCTTTTAAGCAGGCGTTCGATCAGATGGTCCGCCAAAAGCGTCGTCATGACGATCGCATAGGGCCAACCCGCATCCTCGATCCCGCCTCTCACCCAGCCATTCGGGTTGGCGACGTGATTGGCGCTTGGAAAGAGGACATAGCGAATATCTTCAGCAGCAGGAAGCAGACGCAGAACTGTATTCATTGGTAATCGCCCGATGCCAGACGTTAAAATTCAGTCATCGAGAAGTCCAGGACGCTTTCATGAGCGCCTGTACTTCGAGCCGGGCCTGTTCGGCCGTGTGGCCGGCGGCGATAAATACGTTTGTGGCATGGCCCATGCCCTCGGCCCCGTCGAATGCGCATTCGAGAATGCCTCGGGCAAGGGCTTTGACGGGATTGGGGCTGAGAGATGCTTCGACCGCGACAGAGCCCGGGATATGGATGCGTCCAAGCTCTGCAACTGCAACGGCGCCGTTGTCACTTGAATGCGAAAAAAAATCTGACATACGCATACAGTCCTCACGAAAAACTACTCAACCGCAAACGCCCAGCGCGCAAAGCCAGAAGCATTGCACGGTCAAGGCGTTTTGATTTGGCGGGTGATTAACCGCGGATTGGCAATAGCGTCCGATTTCGACGACGTAGCGGAATTTATCTGTGGATAGCCATCAAAGCCGTAACGTTAACTATTTCTACATTATTTAAAATTCATAGCAATAGGTTTCGCCATATAATTTATAAATAGTTAATTTGTAAGGTAATATTGATTTCGTCGTTATTCTTTTGCTCTGGTGTCAACTGAAAAAATTTTCTCACTTTCCGTTAGGTGGTTTGTAAAATTTTGCTTTTGCAATTTGGAGTTTATAATGAAATTATACAGTACTTATCGCTGTGTAATGGGTCCGGTTGCATGCAATGCGCCCACAATTCGCGTAATACGTGAGGCGCGATTGCATCTTCGGTGGCGCGCCCAACGATTGGCGGCTGGCATTCCCGACCTGGAATCTAGCCGCCGAATACCACTGCGTCGGGAATTTCGTAGCGTTCCACGCCGCCGATGCGGATCAAAAACAGGTCGCCCAGGCGCTCGAATGACAGCGCCAGACCGGGGTCGGTGCCGATCGGGTCGCCGGAGCTGAATTCAATGTAACGCTCATCGCCGGCCGGCAATTCGATCCACACACTCGCATTGCCATTGCCGCCGCGCGTCACCCGGAAAGGACAATTCGTCGTGGGTTGGCCGGCAACGGTGGAGCAGGGCACTTCGCCTGTCGCCTGGGAGTTCACGACGCCGTTTTGCGGCGCCCACGACAATTCGACGAGATAGCGGCCGTTCACCCAGCCGGTGAATTTCTGATCGGCGCCGGCCTCGATCTGGCACCATCGCGCGTTGCCGGCCATCCGGCAGCCGAGATTGCGAGCCCGGTCGCCATTCGCGAGTTTGCCGACGACGGGATTGCCAGTGCCGGGTCCGGCGCGCACGTTCAATGTGTCATTTGCAGCAAGATTGGCGACATCCCAATAGTCGGGACCGCCCGACAGTCCGTCGGCGAAGTCGGGATTGCGGCTACCGCCCGCTTGTGAGGCGTCGCCCGTTATATCGACCGAAAGCGTATAGTTCGCGACCTCGTCTCGCCGCGCCGCATTGCGCATCAGATAGACCCGGATGCGGTAGTCACCGTTGCCTGGAAGAGTGCCTGCGTAGGTGTTTCCGTCGACCGATCCGGTGTGGATCGCGGTTTCGCTACCGGCGGGAAGAAGATTGAAATAACTGGAGAGATTGCTGGTTTCAAGATCGATCGATATGCGCTGTCCGGCGCTTGCGCCCAGTAGATAATCTACGGTTTCGTAACCCTTTATGCGGCCGCTGATCGTCGCGCCGCTCCGCCCTGCCTCGAATTGCACCCGCTCTTGCCGAATGTCCTGCGCGTATGCGGGGATTGAAACCACAGTTGCCAGCAAGGCAATGGCCATCACAAGTCGCATCGCGATCGCTCCTTCAATCAATTTTTCCGTAAAGGTAGTCGTGGGCATTCAAGTGATTGTTCCAGCGGAAGGCGCGCATGCCTCGGTTTTTTAGGGGGGGTGAATTCGCCATACGGTGATCCCTCGAGAAAAGACATAAGGCGTCTGGCTTGCCGGTCAACGCTTCAGGGCGATCATTGAAATGATTTATTCAAGTCTTGGATGGGATCGGGATTCTCATCCTGGAATTTTGAAGGAGCCTTCGAGCATGACCAGGCTGCTTGCATCTCGTTACTGTAAATGGGCGGTGTAGTGGCGGTCTGTATGCGGCGATAAGAGCCGACGCCGCAATGCAAAATCGGATGATGCGGCGCATAACGGTCATTGAAATGTGATTAATGTCAGTGCAAAATTTACTTGTAAGGAATCGCAATGCCATCGCCTTGGCGCTTGACTGAGGGTGCGGGGCTGGCGTGGAGCAGGATAATCAAACTGGTGCCAACCTCACAATCATCCCTCGTCCAGTCGCGAACGGATCTCTTGTTGAAAATCGCGGAGAGTATTTCCGGCGAGGTTGGCAGCGACTTTCTGAAGGCTCTTGTGATCGCCCTCAAGGAGACGATGGATGTTTCCATTGCCTTGATCACCGAAGGGGAGGGAGATCCATTACGGCTCGCCCGGGCGATTTACGCCATCCAGGACGGCGAGCCCGCCAAGGATATCGTCTACGATCTGAAAGGGACGCCCTGCTCCGTGGTCTATACGGGGCAGCGTGTCGTCATTCCGTGTGACCTTGCCCTGCGGTTTCCGTCGGAAGAAGGCTTGTCAAGTTATGTAGGGGTGCCATTGTTCGCCGAAAACGGAGAGGTGAGCGGGCATCTGGCTGTTTTCTCCGAACATCCGATCGAAGACCCGGATTTTGCCGAAAGTCTGGTGCGGATTTTCGGGCAGCGCGTGGAAGCGGAGCGCAGACGAGCTGAAGCCGCCATGATGCGCGAGAAGCTGATCGAGGACCTTCAACTCGGATCGCTCAAGCTGCGCCGGCGCTATCAGTCCCTGCGGGTGGCGAATGCCTTCAAGACCAGGCTGCTCGGCATGATCGCTCATGACCTTCGCAATCCGCTCGCCGCAATCACCACCCAGGCGGAACTGATCGAGGCCCTGCTTGGCGAGGAGCCGCCCAGGGTCGAACGCGCTCTGAAGGGATGCAGGCGGATCGTCGACAACGCGGATCGCATGGGCGCTCGCATTCGCACCACGCTTGAAGAGGTGAAGACCGAAACGGCGGCGCTGAAGGTTATGCCGACCGTGGTCGAACTCGGCACGGTGATATCGACGGCGGTCGAGGTCAATCGGGCGGCGGCCAATCGCAAGAAGATCGAGCTGATCGAGGTCCAGGCCATTACCGCCCGATGTTTCGGCAATGAGGATCTGTTGCTCGATGCGGTCGATAATCTGGTCAGCAATGCGGTCAAATATTCAAACAGCGGTTCAAAGGTCGAGATCAACTGTTCGGTCGATGGCCTGGTGATATGCATCGCGGTGCGGGACGAGGGTCAAGGCCTGACGCAGGAGGATATCGCGCGCGCCTTCCAGCCCTTCCAGCAGCTTTCGGCAACCCCCACGGGTGGAGAAAGTTCCGTCGGCCTGGGGCTTGCCAACGTCAAGGATATTGCCGAAGCCCACGGCGGCCGGGTCTGGGCCCATAGCGATGGCCGCAATCTGGGCTCGACATTTTGCCTGGAGGTTCCAGCTTACCGGGAATGAGGCTATTCCATCGGTAAACCGGCTTTCTTCCGTCATGAAGTTTCATCCTGGAAACGTGTGATCCGCTTCGCGAAGCAGCTTTCGCCGTGATTTGACATTCAGATGGGTTGACGTGGAAGGCGGCGGGTGGTTCACCAGATGGCAGAAATTTACCCGACCCGAAGCGGCGGGAACAAACGATCCGCGCCGATGCCCACCCGGCCGCGAGGCTGCATAAGCAATGCAACGGGGCGCCGGCGCGTCAGGGAGAGCAAGAACATGTCGATATCGAACGAACTTCTCACGCGTCTGAAGGACCCATCGCTGCTGCCGGCCAAAGGCTATGTGGGCGGCGAATGGCTGACTCAATCCTATTCCGGCAAGACATTCGAGGTCACCAATCCGGCGACCGGCGCCGTTATCGCCACTTTGCCCGACATGGGGGCGGAGGAGACGCGCCAGGCGATCAACGTTGCCTACGACGCGCAGAAGAGCTGGGCGGCAAAGACCGGCAAGGAGCGCGCCGCCGTTCTTCGCAAGTGGAACGATCTCATGCTGGCGAATGCGGATGATCTGGCAATCATCCTGACGGCCGAGATGGGAAAGCCGTTTGCCGAAGCGCGCGGCGAGATCCTTTACGGTGCGTCCTTCATCGAATGGTTCGGCGAAGAAGCCAAGCGTGTCTACGGCGATACCATCCCCGGACACCAGGCCGACAAGCGTCTGGTGGTGATCAAGCAGCCGGTCGGCGTGGTCGGTGCCATCACGCCGTGGAATTTTCCCAATGCGATGATCGCGCGCAAGGTGGCGCCAGCTCTCGCAGTGGGTTGCTCGATGGTATCGAAGCCGGCGGCGCAGACCCCGCTTTCGGCGGTTGCGCTTGCGGTTTTGGGTGAGCGCGCCGGCCTTCCCGGCGGGATTTTCAGCGTTATCCTCAGCTCGCGCAGCGCGGCGGTCGGCGAGGAACTGTGCGGCAACGACAAGGTGCGCAAGATCACCTTTACCGGCTCGACGGAAGTCGGCCGCATCCTCATGCGCCAGAGTGCCGACCAGATCAAGAAAGTCTCGCTTGAACTCGGCGGCAACGCGCCCTTCATCGTCTTCGACGATGCGGATGTCGATGCGGCGGTGGATGGGGCGATGATCTCCAAATACCGCAACGCCGGGCAGACCTGCGTCTGCGCCAACCGCCTCTACGTACAGGCCGGCGTTTACGACGAGTTCGCCGAAAAGCTGGCCAAACGCGTCGAATCCAGCCTGAAGATCGGTGATGGTTTCGAGGAAGGCGTCACCACGGGGCCGCTGATCGACGAACAGGGGTTGGCCAAGGTCAAGGAACATATCGCAGATGCTCTTGCCAAGGGCGCCAAGGTGCTGACCGGCGGCAAGCCGCACGCAAAAGGCGGCACCTTCTTCGAGCCGACCGTGCTGACCCACATCAGCAAGGAAATGAAGGTCGCGCGCGAGGAAACATTCGGGCCGGTCGCCCCGCTCTTCCGTTTCGAGACGGTGGACGACGTCATCGCCCAGGCCAATGACACGGAATTCGGTCTCGCGTCCTACTTCTACGCCCGCGACCTGTCCCGCGTCTGGAAAGTGGCGGAAGCGCTTGAATACGGCATGGTCGGGGTCAATACGGGGCTTGTCTCGACGGAAGTCGCGCCCTTTGGCGGCGTCAAGCAGTCCGGTCTTGGCCGTGAAGGCTCCAAATACGGCGTCGATGACTTCCTGGAAATGAAATACATTTGCTTCGGTGGCATCGAATAGTCATATTCGATTGAACTGATTTGAGTAACTGGAAATCGCTCTTGGAAGCGGCGCGGGCGGACCGCGCCGTTTCTTTCGTTAAACGAATGGTATTGGTGGCGACATGGTCGGAATCATCGGGATCGTTGCTGCAATGATCCTGCTGACTACCAGTATACATGCCCTGTTCATGTTCGCCGGTCTTTGGATAGTCCATTACCTGGCGCCCAGGCCAGAGCGCCGAAAGCATTTGCGTGGCAGCCTGATCGTCGCCTGCTTCGTCTTCCTCATGTTTTTGGCCAGCGTTGTGGAGGCGTTCGCCTGGTCGCTGCTCTATCTGGCCGAAGACCAGATTCCGGTCCTGCTCGAAGCGCTTTATTTCTCCATGGTGACATTCACCACGCTCGGTTATGGCGACATCGTCCTGACGGGCAATTGGCGGATCGTCGCCTCGTTTCAGGCGTCAGTCGGCCTGATCATGTTCGGCTGGACCACGGCCCTTGTCGTCAAGGTGGTCGACGATGTTTTCAGCAGTAAGCTGTAAGCGAAGATGGTCGGGCTAGTGTGGTGAATTTGAAATACGCCTCAGTTTGACAGCAGCCTCCGGCGCGTATTTCAAATTCGAAAACCACACTAGAAACATATATTTACTAGTCGCCCTCTTGAATTTGAAGTTCGTTCGGAACATGCGGGTAGTTGAGACGAACTTCAGATTCGGGTGACTAGAGACCCGATTGCCATGTCCTGATCGTTTCCACCGGCCACAGCAGCATGATGACGTTGAGCGTCAGATTGTCGCGAACCACATAAAGGGCGAGAAGCTCGAAGGCGATTGCCAAGACGACGGTCGCGATCGGCGGCAACCTTAGCGCCAGGAAAAAGCCGAACAGCATCCACAAAATATCGAAGACGGAATTCAGGACGCTGTCGCCGGTGTAGCCCAGCGCAATGGTCGCCTCGCGATAACGGTCGATCACCATCGGGCTGTTTTCGATGATTTCCCAGGCGGCCTCTATCGAAATCGCAAGCAAGGCGCGCGTACCGACGGCAAGGCGAGGGGCGAGCAGCCACAAGATCCAGTAGAAGATCATGCCGTGAATGATGTGAGACGGCGTGTACCAGTCGGCGATATGCTGCGAACTGTCGGATGACAGGCACGTCGCTGGTCCAGAGCTTGATCTCGCCGCAACTGCAGATCGGCACGCGGCCCATCGCCAGAAGGATAGCGGCCGTGATGACGATCAAAGCGGCGCCAATGGCGATCGCAGGCAGGCGTAGTTTGGCAAAATTCATGAGCGACCTTCTGCAAGTGACGGCTGACATTATTCGAAAGCGCATGGTCGCGACAGTGCACCGCCGCCATGGCGCTAGGGTATCGGGTGGGCGGAATTTGCGGAAATGACCGATCCCTTTGGATGCAACGTGCTCCGGGACTGGTATTTGTAGGCGCTCTCCACTATGACGACAGCCTGAGTTCCCGTCGATTTACCAAGCTTGAAGCGCGGCGGCCATTGCCCCGAACGGCCCCAGGCCGTTGTGGCTTGTGCGCCGGCTTCCCAGGAGGTTTCATGAGCGCCACCGATGCCGCGTCCGCACCAGCATCCGGCCCTGCATCCCGGTCAGCTAAGGACCGGCCGTATGAGAACCGGCGCACCTTCGCGATCATTTCGCATCCCGACGCCGGCAAGACGACGCTGACGGAAAAGCTGCTTCTGTCGGGCGGCGCGATCCGGGCGGCGGGACAGGTGCGGGCTCGCGGCGAAAGGCGGCGCACGCGTTCCGACTGGATGAAAATCGAGCAGGAGCGCGGCATTTCGGTTTCCTCGTCGGTGATGACCTTCGAGCGCCGGGGCATCATCTTCAATCTGCTGGACACGCCGGGCCACGAGGATTTCTCGGAAGACACCTATCGCACGCTGACGGCGGTCGATGCGGCGATCATGGTGATCGATGCCGCCAAGGGCATCGAGACGCAGACGCGCAAGCTCTTCGAGGTCTGCCGCCTTCGCGACATTCCAATCATCACCTTCATCAACAAGATCGACCGTGAAGGGCGTCATCCGCTGGAAATCCTGGACGAGGTGCAGGAAGCGCTGGCGCTGGATGTGACGCCGATGACCTGGCCTGTCGGCATGGGTTCCGACTTCTTCGGCGTCTACGACTGGAAGAACAAGGTTTTCCTTACGTCCGACGCGGGACGCGGCGGCCCGTGCAACACGGTGACGAAAGTCAGCGGGTTGGACGACGAAGTGCTGACGGGCACCGTCTTCGACCGGGTGATGGGCGAGCTTGAAGAAAACGTCGAGCTTGGCAGCGTCGCCTATCCGCCGTTCGACCGGGAGGCCTTTCTCGAAGGCCACATGACGCCGGTATTCTTCGGCTCCGCGCTTCGCGACTACGGTATCGAGGAATTGCTCGATTTCATCGACGCCTACGGCCCGGCGCCCCATTCTCAGCCGGCGACCGGGCGCAGGATCCTGCCGGATGAGGACAAGGTCACCGGCTTCGTCTTCAAGGTGCAGGCGAATATGGACCCCAAGCACCGCGACCGGATCGCCTTCGTCAGGCTTTGCTCCGGCACTTTCAGGCGCGGCATGAAGCTGAAACATGTGCGCGCCGGCAAGACGATTGCGGTCACTGCGCCGATTTTCTTCTTCGCCGAAGAGCGCGAAATTGCCGAGACCGCCTATCCGGGCGATGTCATCGGCGTGCCCAACCATGGCCAGCTTCGGGTCGGCGATACGCTGAGCGAGGGCGAAGAAATCCATGTCACCGGCCTGCCTGCCTTCGCACCGGAAGTGCTGCGCCGGGTGAGGCTGTCCGACACCATGCGCATCAAGCAGATGCGTCAGGGGCTTGAGGATCTGGCCGAGGAAGGTCTCGTGCAGATTTTCAAGCCGGCGATCGGCTCCAACTGGATTGTCGGCGTGGTCGGAATTCTCCAGCTCGACGTGGTGATAGAGCGTTTGAAGCAGGAATATGCCACCGAAATCGGCTTCGATGCGGTCCAATACAACACCGCCCGCTGGATCGAGGCGGATGACGACGCGACGCTTCGAAAATTCCTGGAGACCAACCGCGCGAATGTGGCGCTCGACCGTGACGACAAACCGGTCTTCCTGTTCAAAAGCGCCTGGGAAGTCACGTATATAGGCGAAAAAAGCCCCGGCATTTCCTTCCGCGAAACGCGCGAGATCGTGCACACAGGTACGGACTAGAATTTCCGAGCAGCAACTCCCTACCAAAGCATTGAAACCGAACGGTAAGATTTTAAGCATACCGTTGCGGAAGGTGTTTCGTTTTTCACAAAAGCGTAATTTGTGCGCCTTTCGTTGAAAAAGTACCGGGATATCTCTATAAGAGCGAGCTTGGAGAATTCATCGCCTGTTGCCGTTCACGCCGGATAATTCCGGCAAATCCGACCGGCGAATCAATCCAGATAATCGTCAGCAACCTGAGGCTACCGCTTTGACAGTAACCGACTTTGCAATTCAGTTGCGCCGGCAGGCGGCTGGTCTTGTCGGGCGCGCGGGAGAGCTGAAGGATGACACTCCGGAGGTTTTCGCCATCTGGCTGCGGATCGTGGAAAAGGTGCGCCGGCTCATGGGCGGGAAACCGCCGGCGGTTCAATGCGCAGCAATTCCCTGGCGCAGGCGTGGCGACGGCTCGATTGAAGTCCTGATTGCGACGAGCCGCGGGACGGGCCGCTGGGTGTTGCCGAAAGGGTGGCCGCACAAGAACATGACTCTCAGTCAGTCGGCGGCACAGGAGGCTCTGGAAGAAGTTGGCGCCATCGGCAGCGTATCCAGACAGCCTGTCGGTCACTACACGTACCTGAAGGAACTCGATAACGGCCTTGGCCGCCGGGTTCGGGTTGCGGTTTTCCTGCTCGCCTTTGAAGATCAATTGCCGAACTGGCCGGAGCGGGGCGAGCGTAAACTGGCATGGGTTTCGCCCAATGAGGCCGCCGACAAGGTGGACGAGCCGGAACTGGCGGAAGTCCTGCGGCGTTTCCACCGCTCCTCGGTAGAGCGGCGAGCGAAAAGCGGATAAGGCGCATCCCGGCGACACGGCGCGGGAGGCCGATACGGTTCCTTGCATGGATAGCGCCTGCGGCCGCATCGCAAAAATCGAGGCAATTTTCCCGTTTCGATGCCTGGAACGCATCCTTGAAATATTGCTGCAACAAAGTTGACGTCTGTATCCAGACGTTCCGACGTCCGCGGATCGCCGTACCCGCGATCTAAACGCTTCAGGGATGAGCGAATGGTGCAATCCGATCAAGGTATTGCAGTCAAGGTAACCCTCGACAAGGACCTTGAGAAACTGGCGAAGGTCGAGGAGGCGGCGTCCTTTCTGGCGCGCGAACTCGTCGGCCCGGGATTGGCGCTGCTGTTTCTCGGCCTGTCGGCGGCGCTTGCGGCATTTTTGTTTTTCGACGAGCCCAATTGGCTGATCGTAGCCGCGGCTGCTGCAATTGGCGGCTACATGGCGCTCAATATCGGCGCGAACGATATCGCCAACAACGTCGGCCCGGCGGTCGGCGCGCGCGCCATGACCATGGTGACGGCCCTTGCCGTTACCGCCATCGCCGAAAGCGCAGGTGCGCTCATCGCCGGCGGCGATGTCGTCGAGACGATTTCCCGAGGCATCATCGATCCGGCCCTGATGGCCGACAGCCGCACGTTCGTCGCGGCGATGATGGCGGCACTGCTTTCCTCCGCGCTCTGGATCAATCTTGCCACATTGATCGGCGCGCCGGTTTCAACGACGCACGCCATCGTCGGCGGCGTCCTGGGGGCGGGAATCGCTGCCTCGGGCGTCGGGGTAATAAATTGGGAAAGCATCGGAGCAATCGCCGCAAGCTGGGCGTTATCGCCCATCATGGGTGCGGTAATAGCGGCCGCCTTCCTTGCCTTCATCAAGGCGAAAATCATCTATGTCGAAGACAAGATCGAGGCTTCGCGGCGCTGGGTGCCGCTGCTGCTCGCCATCATGGCGGGGGCCTTCGCGACCTATCTGGCGCTGAAAGGTTTTACGAGACTGATCGCGCTGGGATCGGGGATTATCATGCTTGCGGGCGTGCTTGCCTTCCTGGCGACGTACCTCATCTCGCGTCCCCTCATCAACCGCACGCTTGAAGGGTTGGACAACAGCAATCAGTCCGTTCGCCGTCTCTTTCATGTTCCGCTGATTTGTTCGGCTGCACTCCTTTCCTTCGCGCATGGCGCAAATGACGTCGCCAACGCGGTCGGGCCGCTGGCGGCCATCGTCTATGCGATGAAGGCGAGCGAAGTCGCCGTCGCTGTCACTGTTCCGCTGTGGGTGATGATCATCGGCGCATTCGGTATTTCCTTCGGCTTGTTACTGTTCGGTCCACGCCTCATTCGCATGGTCGGCGAGCAGATCACCAAACTCAATCCGATGCGCGCCTTTTGCATTGCCTTGTCGGCAGCGATCACCGTCATCGTCGCTTCATGGTTCGGCATGCCCGTAAGTTCTACCCATATTGCGGTCGGCGCTGTTTTCGGCGTCGGCTTCTACCGCGAATGGTACACAGGGCGCTCGAAGCAGCGTCAGGCCTATATGGCGATGCGCAAGCCAGGCGAAACGGGCGCAGCCATCACGCGGGAGCGCGAAATCCTTGAAGCCAAAAGGCGGAAGCTCGTCCGCCGCGCCCATGTCATGACCATCATTGCTGCCTGGGTGATAACCGTACCTGCTTCCGCAGGGCTTGCGGGCGGGTTTTATTGGCTTTTTGCCATGATTTCGGGCAGGTAGGTGTTTGCTTCGGTCAAGAGGCGTCGGTTTTGACACGGATTACGGGTGGCAAAGTCGACCTGTAAAGGAAAGAGGAACCAGCGGTGTTCGATGCGCTCTATCGCCGCCGGCTTGAGGGCGACCTTGAAGAGTGGGTTGCCAGGGAATGGATCACTCCGGCGGCAGCTGGAAAGATCATCGCCGACCTGTCCCGGCAAGCCCGGCAGAATTCGCGCCTGCCGGCAATCCTTGCGACAATCGGTGTGGTTTGTCTCGCGCTGGCGGTTGCTGCTTTCGTCGCCGCGAATTGGGACGCTATCGCGCGCCCAGTGAAACTGGCGGGAATTCTGCTGGCAATTCCGGCAGCGAATGCGCTTGCAGCCTATGCTGCGTCGCGCGGCAGACCCTTTATCGCCGATCTGGCCACATTCTTCGCCGCCCTTGTTTTCATCGCGGGGCTGGCGCTTGTCGCCCAGATCTACCACTTGCCTCAGGATTGGCCCGCCGGCGCCGTTCTGGCGACGCTCGGATCGTTGGCTGCCGCCTGGATTGCAGGATCGCGGCTGACGCTTCTTGTCGCTGCAGGAGCCGCGATAGCCTGGGTGTTCGCACGCGCCGACCCGGTCGCCATAGACATTCCGGCGGCGGTCTATTCGATTGTAATCGTTTCGGCAATTGGCCTGCATGCGGTGGTATACCCGTCGCGCCTCAGCCGTTACGCAACGATCCTGCTGATCTTCGTGGTCTATATCCGGCTTGTCGCCGAGGCGGGTTTCGGTGGCTGGATATTCGAACATGGATTGCTGATCGCTATCGCGGCGCTTGCCGCCGGTCTCATCGGCGCAGGCCTGGCTCTCGACCGTTTCGGCCAGAACGGCGGGCCATCCTGGCTTCGCCAGGACGGGGTGCTGCTTTTCGCCGGCTCCTGCCTGGATACAGGCGCCACCGCACTTGTCGGCGTCGTCGTGGTGAACCTGATCAGCACGATGATCGATCCTCCTTCTGGCGGCGGCCTTTTTCACATTTTGACGACGTGGCCGATCCTGGTGATGATCGCGGTCGCCGTAGCCATGATCGCGCTGGCTGCAGCCAACGCCGGGCGGCGTAACGCCGTTCTTGCCGTCGCCGTCACTGTCGTGCTTGGCTTTGCCGCTCCCGTCGTGGCAATCGCGCTGCCTGACGCGGTCGTGCTGCATGCAGCGCTGGCGCTCATTGCCGTTGTCGCGGTGAGCGGCTGCGGCGCGATTGCCGCCTTGCCCTATTGGACTGCGGTCGGCCATCTGGGCACGGCCATCGTGGCGCTGTGGCTTCTCAATGAGACGGTCGGCTCGCTGATCGGCCAGTCGGTGTTCTTCCTCATAGCCGGCGTCGCGTTGATCGGCGTCGCGGGACTGGTTGCGCGAAGGTATCATCGCCGCGCCGGCGCGAAGGGGGAGGGCGCATGATGCTTGCAGCCATCCGTAACCCCTGGCTGAAATGGGGCGTCATCGCGCTGATCCAGATCCTGCTGGTCGCCACACCGCTGGCGGAGCGTATCGGCGTTCACATGAGTGGGCGCGAGGTTATGCTTGCCATGCGCCCTGTCGATCCGCGCGATCTCCTGCGCGGCGATTACGTGATCGTCAATCTGGAGATCGGCCGGATCGACGCGGGGCTGTTTCCAAAGGGCACGGCCTTCTCGGAAGGCGATACGGCCTATGTGTTGCTGGAGGCGGATGCCGATGGCGTCGGTCGGCCTGTCGGGGTATCAAGGCAGGCGCCGGATGGCGGGAAGCTTGCCATACGCGGCTATCTTGCATCGCCTCCAGGTGCGGCAACCGTTGCGATGGACTATGGGCTTGATGCCTTCTATGTGCCGGAAGGCGCCGGCAAGGCGATTGAGCAAATCGATGCAAACCAGCTTCGCCTTGTCGTCGCACTGACGCAGAGCGGCAAATCCGCACCGCTCCGCATCACCTTGGACGGCAAGACCCTGCTTGAAGAAAACGCCTTTTAGCTACGCTGATACAGTCGATTCGGCATCAACCTTCGCTCAACACTTCAAGCTCAAGCCATTGTTCCTCGGCGTGATGGAGTTTGCTTTGGAGCGCAGAAATTTCGGCTGACAACTTGGCGAATTTCTCCGGGTTTCGGGAATAGAGTTGCGGATCGGCCATTTCACCCTGCAGCTTGCCAAGCTTTGCCTCCAGCGAGGAAATCGTATCCGGCAGCGTTTTCAGCAGGTGTTGCTGCGTGAAAGTGAGCTTCGCCTTCCTGGCAGGGGCGCTTTGTGCGGTTTTTTCTGCCTTGGGAGTTTTCTCTGCCTTTGCGGTTTTCCTGGGCGCAGGTTTTTCAACCTGCTTCGCGGTTACGCCGCTGCCGCGCTGGGCCACCATGTCCGAATAGCCGCCGGCATATTGCGTCCAACGCCCGCCTTCTTCCGCGACGATCACCGATGTCGCGACGCGGTCGAGAAAATCGCGGTCGTGGCTGACCAAAAGCACGGTGCCGGGATAGTCGCCGATCATCTCCTGCAGGAGATCGAGCGTTTCCAGATCGAGATCGTTGGTCGGTTCGTCGAGGACGAGGAGGTTTGAAGGGCGGGCGAGCGCACGCGCCAGCATCAAGCGTCCCCTTTCGCCGCCCGACAGCACACCGACGGGGGTGCGCGCCTGTTCCGGCTGGAAGAGGAAGTCCTTCATATAGGACATGACGTGCTTGGTCTCATTGCCGAAGACGACCGTATCGCCGCTGCCGCCGGTCAGGACCTCGGCAAGCCGCTGGTCGGGGTCCAGCCGCTCCCGCTTCTGGTCGAGCGTCACCATCTCCAGATTGGCGCCGAGACGAACGCTGCCTTCGTCCGGCGAAAGCTCGCCGGTCAGCATCTTCAGGAGGGTCGTCTTGCCCGCGCCATTCGGGCCAACGAGGCCAATCCGCTCGCCACGGTCGATGCGGATGGAAAAGCCCTTCACCACCGGACCCTGACCGTAGTCCTTGGCGATCGTCTTTGCTTCGATCACCAGCTTGCCGGAGGTTTCCGCATCGCTCACGGTCATTTTGACGTTGCCTTGCGGGCCGCGATGATCGCGCTTGGCGGCGCGAAGGTCCGCCAGTTCCCGCACCCGGCGCATGTTGCGCTTGCGCCTCGCGGTCACGCCATAGGTCATCCAGTGCTCTTCGCGGCGGATTTTCTGGGCGAGTTTTTGCTGATCGCGCTCTTCCTGCTCGTAGGATTCGTCGCGCCATTCCTCAAAATGGGCAAAGCCCTTGTCGAGGCGTCGCGAAACCCCGCGGTCCATCCAAACCGTGACGCGCGAGAGATTTTGCAGAAAGCGGCGGTCGTGACTGATGAGAACGATCGCGGACTTCAGCGATTGCAGCTCGCTCTCCAGCCATTCGATCGCCGGCAGATCGAGGTGGTTGGTGGGTTCGTCCAGCAAGAGCACGTCGGGCTCGGGGGCGAGCGTGCGGGCAAGCGCCGCGCGTCTTGCCTCGCCGCCGGAAAGCCGCGACGGCTCTTCGCGCCCTGTCAGACCCAGCACATCCAGCAGATATTGCGCGCGGTAGGCATCGTCGCCTGGCGCCAGACCGCCGCTGACATAATCGAGCACGGTCGCAAAACCTGAAAGGTCGGGCTCCTGCGGCAGATAGCGGACCGTGCGGCCGGGCTGGAAAAATCTCTCGCCCTTATCCGCCTCGATCAGGCCGGCGGCGATCTTCAAAAGCGTCGACTTTCCGGACCCGTTGCGGCCGACGAGCGCCATCCGGTCGCCCTCCATGACCTGGAGTTCGGCTGAAGTCAGCAAGGGGGTCGAACCGAAGGTGAGAGCGATATCTCGAAGAATAAGGAGAGGCGGAGCCATGGTTTGGCGTTTTCACTTGCTGAATTGAACTGGAGGCTGCTCAGCCGCGCGGTATGCGCTGGCCGGTCGCGGCATGCTCTAACATATTTGTTGCCTGAAGCGACAGGAAAGGGGGAGAGCAAAGGCATCGTATTCCTGCCGCGCCGCGGAAATCTTCATTCCACCGCCTTCGCCTTTTTCAGCAGCGTTGCCGTCATGCCGAGGAGTGTGCGGGTCTCTGCGCGTGCCTTTTCAGGGTCGCGGGCGACGATTGCATCGTAAACCAGGGCATGCTGGGCAAGGGCGATCGGATCTTCGACCTTCGGGCTGGAGGTAACGGCGATGGACGCACGCAGCGCCTCCTCGATACAGGCGCCGAGACCGGACAGGAGCGCGTTGCCGCTAGCAGCAAGCATCAGGCGGTGAAAACGCACATCCGCTTCCATCGTGTCGGGTGTGCGCTTGCCGTCTGCCAGGCGCATTGCATCAAGCGCTTCGCGCATCTCGGACAATTCAGCTTCAGAGGCGTTTTCGGCCGACAAGGCCGCCGCTTCGGGCTCAACCAGAGTGCGGATGGCTGTAAGTTCGGCAAGAAACTGATGGGAGGGAATGGTTTTCTGCCGCCAGAACAGCATGTCGGCATCGAGGAAGTTCCAATCGACCGACGGACGCACGATCGTTCCGCGTTTCGGCCTCGACGAGATCAGCCCCTTGCCGGCGAGCACCTGCAGCGCCTCGCGCAGGCAAGTCCGGCTGACGCCGTGTTCGTTCAAAAGATCCGCCTCCGTCGGCAGGATCGCGCCCTGGCGATAGGTGCCGTCGAGGATCTTCAGCGCGACCTTTTCCGCCACGATGTCTTTAAGTTTGTTCGTCGCCACATGTGTCTCCCGCCGTTTCGCCGCATTGTCGCCGAAGCCGGCGAAGTGGCGCTTGGGTCTTCTGATTTGGCCCTGAAATACTCATGCCCCTGGAGGATAAAGCACCCCCGCAATGATGGATCATAAGGCTATTTGCCGTCTTTAGCGTATTTAAAGGGCGATTGGTAATCGTAATCGGCGCGGAAAAGCCATTTCGCCCGTGCAGGCGCGATCAAAATCCACAAGCCGGGGCGATGGCCTTTTCAGTTCTCATCCGGCGAAGGACGGTCGAGGTGGAAAAATTCCGCTTTTTCGTGTGCTAACGACAATGTTCCCGGCACGCGGATTGCAACTTTGCGCGGGCGGTGGAATGGTTCCGCCAGGGTCGTGTCACTCCAGCCGAAATCGATTTAAAGGCGGATGACGGATACCGGCTGAAAAGCTTGCAAAAAAGCTTCGAAAAGGCTCCCGCGATTCCGGCATTTGCGGTCTCCCGGTGCCTGAATAAGGGAGGGTTCGATGAATAAACTATTGAGATACGGGCTGCTTGCGGCGGCGCTTCTGGCGGCCTCGTCGCTCCAGGCTTCCGCCGAGGTCGTCTACCATCGCGGCAATACGGCCGATCCCGAAACGCTCGACCAGCACAAGACCTCCTCGGTCTACGAAAGCAATATCCTTCGCGATCTCTATGAAGGCCTGACGATCACCAGCGCCGACGGCAAGACCGTTCCGGGCGTCGCCGAAAGCTGGACGATCTCCGACGACGGCACGGTCTATACCTTCAAGCTTCGATCCGACGCGAAGTGGTCGAACGGCGATGCGGTTTCAGCGGGCGACTTCGTCTATTCGCTTCGCCGCATCATGAACCCGGAAACCGGCGCGAAATACGCCAATATCCTCTATCCGGTGAAAAACGCGGAGAAGGTGAACAAGGGCGAGGCGAAGGGCGAGGAGCTTGGCGTCGTTGCCAAGGACGACCACACGCTGGAAATCACGCTCGAAGCGCCGACCCCCTATTTCATCGATCTTCTGACGCATTCGACCGGATTGCCGGTTCACCAGGCATCGATCGAGAAATACGGGGCCGATTTCGTAAAACCGGAAAATATGGTCAGCAACGGCGCTTATGTGCTGAAGGAATTTGTCCCCAACAGCCACATCAAGGTGAGCAAGAACCCTGAGTTCCATGACGCGGCCGACGTGAAGATAGACACGGTGATGTTTTATCCGACGGAGGATCGCGGTGCGGCACTACAACGCTTCCAGGCCGGTGAACTGCATTCCAACAACGATGCGCCGACCGAACAGATCAAATTCATGCGCGAAACGATCGGCGATCAGTTCCGCGTAGCGCCTTATCTCGGCACCTATTATTACGCCTTGAACCACGAAGACGAGGCGCTCTCCAAGCCGGAAGTTCGCCAGGCGCTTTCCATGGCCGTCGACCGGGAGTTCCTGGCCGAGGAGATCTGGGGCGGTGCCATGATTCCCGGTTACTCCTTCGTGCCACCTGGAATCGGCAATTACGGCGAGCCCGCCTATGCCGACTACAAGGACATGTCGCAGATCGAGCGGGAAGAAAAAGCAGCTGAGCTTTTGAAGGCGGCCGGATACGACGAGTCCCACCCGCTGAAGCTGGAGCTGCGCTACAACACTTCGGAAAACCACAAGAATTCGGCAGTGGCGATTGCCGATATGTGGAAGCCGCTCGGCGTGGAGGTGAGCCTCGTCAATACCGATACGGCGACCCATTACGCGTTTCTGCGTGACGGGGGCGATTTCGACGTCGCGCGCGCCGGCTGGATCGGCGACTACTCCGATCCGCAAAACTTCCTGTTCCTGGTGGAATTCGACAATACCGGTTTCAACTATTCCAGATACAACAATCCGGAATACGACAAGCTGATGGATGAGGCAGCCGCGACAACCGACCTGGAAAAGCGGGCCGCAATCCTGAAGCAGGCAGAAACGATCTTCATGCGCGATCTGCCGTTCATTCCGCTGCTCTACTACGGCTCCCTCAATATGGTGTCGTCGAAGCTGCATGGCTGGCAAGACAATTTGCTGAATATCCATGCAAGCCGCTTCCTGAGCATTTCGGAGTAAGGTCGGCCAAACTCCACGCTTCCTTGTTTGCCATGTCCGGGCGCGCCCGGACATGGTTTGCTGAAGTGCAGAGCCATATGAAGGTCGTCATCCCGGACATGTGAAGCGAAGCTGAACGAAGATCCGGGATCCAGCGCAAAGCTCGCTCGCAAGCGCGCCAAAGAAATTGGAGAGCGGGCTTTGCCCGCGACAGATTTCTGGATGCCGAATTGGCGCTCGGTTTTACCTCGCTGGTCCGGCATGACGTCCGGCGTAGGGCAACCTTTGGATCTTAAGAATGCGGGTCTCCCGCGAAAGGCGTAAAAGATGACGAGATACATTCTGGGCAGGCTGCTCAGTGCGATCCCGACACTTTTCCTGATCGTGACGATTTCCTTCTTCCTGATCCGCGTGGCGCCGGGCGGCCCGTTCGATCTCGAGCGGCCGCTGGAAGCCAAGGTGATGGAAAACCTGAACCGGATCTATCAGCTCGACAAGCCCCTGTGGCAGCAATACCTGCTCTACATGAAGAGCGTGCTCTCGGGCGATTTCGGGCCGAGCTTCTATTTCCGCGATTTCTCGATCAACGAGCTTTTCGCCGCATCCCTGCCGATTTCCATTCAGCTTGGATTGTCCGCCCTGACGCTGGCGCTGGTCGCGGGAGGGGTGATGGGCGTCTTCGCGGCGCTTCGGCAAAATCACGCCGGCGATTATTCGATCATGGCGGCGGCGACAATCGGCGTCACGATCCCGAATTTTGTGGTGGCGCCATTGTTGACGCTCTTTTTCGGCGTGTGGCTTGGATGGCTGCCGGTGGGCGGCTGGAACAACGGCTCGCTGCCCAATCTCATTTTGCCCGTCCTTACGCTGGCGCTGCCGCAAATCGCCGTGGTTGCGCGGCTGACGCGCGGATCGATGATCGAGGCGCTGCGATCCAATCATGTGCGCACCGCGCGCGCCTATGGGCTTTCGGCCTATACGGTGGTGGTGGTGCACGCCCTTCGCGGCGCGATCCTGCCGGTCGTTTCCTACCTTGGCCCGGCAGCGGCCGCACTTTTGACCGGCTCCGTCGTGGTCGAGACGATTTTCGGCATTCCCGGCATCGGCCGCTATTTCGTGCAGGGCGCGCTCAATCGCGACTACACGCTGGTCATGGGCACGGTGGTCATCGTCGCGGTTTTCGTCATTGTTTTCAACCTGATCGTCGATCTCGCCTATGCGGTGCTCGACCCGCGCGTACGCTTCGACTGAGATAGCCATGACGTTAGCAACCGACCCGGCAAATCCAACACCTCCAGAAACGGTCCAGGGCCGATCGCTCTGGGACGATGCGCGAGACCGATTGCTGGCGAACAAGGCGGCGGTCGCCAGCATGATCGTCCTTGCCCTTGTGGCGATTGCCTGTTTCATCGGGCCGTTGCTGTCGCCGCATCCATTCGATGCGATTTATCGGGATTTCGTCAAGGTTCCGGCAAGCCTGGAGGCTTATCCGCGCGCGGAGCAGGTCCAGCCCGCCTTCGAAAGCGTCATGAAACGGGCGCGGGTCACGATCGATAACGTTGAAATCGATGGCGACAGGATTCGCGCCACGATTTCCTCGCCGCGCGAGATCGACCCCCGCACCGTACGCTACGTGGATCGTTCGGATTTTTTCACCAATGCGGAAATCGGCGAGTTTTCGGAAGACAGGAAACAGGCGGTGATTTCGGCGGATCTGAAGCGGCTCTATTTCTTTTTCGGGACCGATTCCAACGGGCGCGACCTGATGACGCGCACGCTGATTGCCGGGCGCGTATCGCTGACGATAGGGTTGCTCGCCACCTTCGTCGCCATCGCCATCGGCGTTTTCTATGGCGCGACGTCCGGTTATCTGGGCGGCCGCATCGATCTGGTGATGATGCGGTTTGTAGATGTTCTCTATTCGCTGCCTTTCATCTTTTTCGTGATTTTGCTGGTGGTGTTTTTCGGCCGAAATTTCGTGCTGATGTTCATCGCCGTCGGCGCGGTCGAATGGCTGGACATGGCGCGGATCGTGCGCGGGCAGACGCTCAGCCTGAAACGACAGGAATTCGTGCAGGCGGCGGAGGCGCTCGGCGTCGACAACATGGGCGTGCTTCGCCGTCACATCATCCCCAACACGCTTGGTCCGGTGGTGGTCTATATGACGCTGCTCGTGCCCAAGGTGATCCTGCTTGAGAGCTTTCTTTCCTTTCTCGGGCTTGGCGTGCAGGAGCCGATGACGAGTTGGGGCGTGCTCATTTCCGAAGGCTCGCGCAATGTGCAAGGGGCGGCGTGGATGCTGATTTTCCCGTCGCTTTTCCTCACCTCGACGCTGTTTGCGCTCAATTTCATCGGCGACGGTCTGCGAGACGCGCTCGATCCGAAGGACCGATAGGCATGGCGGATCAAAAAGCTCTGCCCGTGCTCGATATCCGTGGCCTTAAAGTGGATTTTGCGACCGCCACCGGCACCGTTAATGCGGTGCGGGGCGTCGATATTTCGGTCGCCAAGGGCGAGACGGTGGCGATTGTGGGCGAAAGCGGCTCCGGCAAAAGCCAGACGCTGAATGGCGTCGATGGGCTTGCTTGCCTCAAATGGTGAAGCAAAGGGCGAGGTTCTTTATCGCGGCGAGAATATCCTCGGACTGCCACCGGCAAAGCTCAACCGGATCCGCGGCGCCAAGATCACCATGATCTTCCAGGAGCCGATGACCTCGCTCGATCCCCTTTACACAATCGAGCGTCAGCTCTGCGAACCCTTGCGGCAGCACGGCGGACTAACAGGCAGGCAGGCGAGGGCGCGCGCCCTGGAATTGCTGCAGCTCGTCAATATCCCGTCGCCCGAGCGCAAACTCAACGCCTATCCGCATGAGCTTTCCGGCGGCCAGCGGCAGCGGGTGATGATCGCCATGGCGCTCGCCAACGATCCCGATGTGTTGATTGCAGACGAGCCGACGACGGCGCTTGACGTAACGACGCAGGCGCAGATTCTGGCGCTGATTGCGGACCTGCAGAAACGCCTTGGGATGGCGGTGGTTTTCATCACCCACGATCTGGGCATCGTCCGCCAGATCGCCGACCGGGTCTATGTGATGAAGGAAGGCGAGGTCGTGGAGGAAGGGCAGGCGGAAGCCTTGCTCACCCACCCCCGGCATCCCTATACGAAAATGCTGCTCGATGCGGAACCGGAAGGCCATAAGCCGCCGGTCCCGGCCTCGCAGCCGATCCTGCTGGAGGGGCAGAAACTTACGGTTGCCTTCGAACTCGACAGCGGTTTTTTGAAAGCGCCGCAGGTGCTGAAAGCGGTCGATGATGTGTCGCTCGTCGTGCGCGAGGGCCAGACGCTCGGCATCGTGGGCGAAAGCGGCTCCGGCAAGTCGACATTGGGCCGGGCGCTGCTGCAGCTCTTGCCTCACGGTGGCAGGGTGGTGTTTTCCGGCGCGGATATCTCGAATTCCGACAAGCGGGCGATGCGGCCCCTCAGGCGCAAGATGCAGCTTGTGTTCCAGGATCCTTTCGGCTCGCTTTCGCCGCGCATGACGGTCGGCCAGATCGTGACGGAGGGGCTCATTGTGCATGAGCCTGCCATGTCGGCGGGCGAGCGCGACAAAAGGGCTTGCGAAGTCATGGAGGAGGTTTCGCTCGATCCTGCTTCGCGCAACCGCTATCCGCATGAGTTTTCCGGCGGCCAGCGCCAGCGCATCGCCATCGCCCGCACCATGATCCTCAAGCCGAAACTGGTGGTTCTCGACGAGCCGACATCGGCGCTCGACCGTACGATCCAGAAGCAGATCGTCGAGTTATTGCGCAAGCTCCAGGCCGACCATGGCCTGACCTATCTTTTCATCAGCCACGATCTGGCCGTGGTGCGGGCGCTCGCCGATCAGGTCATGGTGATGCAGCACGGCCGGATCGTCGAGGCGGGGCCGACGGATGCAATCTTTGAAAGCCCGGTTGAAGCCTATACCCGTGAGCTAATTGCCGCAGCTCAGAATAATCTTGCGCGATGAGGCGTCGAGAGGCCAGTTCGCGCTTGCAATAAATCCCGGCTTTGGCGAGAAGCAAGGTGAGGGCCTGAGAAGGTCAGAGCGCTTTCCACGAAAGCGAAGCCGCTTTCGGGATAAGAAAACGCTCCGGATTTAATAGGCTCCAGGGCGCGCGGGGGCGTTGGTTTTCGCAAGAGATGAGTGACATGACGGTCTTTGATCATCGCGAATTCAAGCAAGGCGAAGAAGAAACGCGGGCGGTTGGCATATTGTCGCGCCGCGCGTTCGTCATTGGTGCGCCGCTGGCGCTGGCTGCCTGTCAGAGCGTGCCGCTCAACGTCGGCCTACCCAATCAGCCGCCGCTGCCGGACGAAGAATTCGATTACGCGCTTGCCTATAGCCCCGTTGTCGAGGACGAATACAAGCTGCCTGCGATCAACTATCAGAAGTTCGACCGCAAATATTGGCGGCAAGTGGTCGATTATGAGACCGATCAGCGGGCGGCGACCGTCGTTGTCGATCCCTACGACAAGCATCTTTACTGGGTGCTTGGACGCGGCAAGGCGCTGCGTTACGGCATCGGTGTCGGCAAGTCGGGCTTTGCCTGGTCGGGTGACGCCAAGATCCGCGTCAAGCGGCCATGGCCCTTGTGGCGGCCGCCGGAAGAAATGGTCGCGCGCCGTCCGGATCTCAAGAAATTCGCCAAGGAAGGTTATCCGCCGGGGCCAAAAAACCCGCTCGGAGCCCGCGCCATGGACCTTTGGCAAGGGGCGACTGACACGCTTTACCGCATCCACGGAACGCCGGAACCGCAGTCGATAGGCACCAATGCCTCAAGCGGCTGTATCCGCATGTGGCATCAGGACGTGATCGATCTGTTCAACCGGGTGCCGCTGGAAACGCGGGTCGTGGTGCTTGGATCGGATACGAAAACCGCCTAGGGCCTGTGGGGATTCAGGGTTTGGAGCGGGGTATGAGCGAAAATCGCTCAGCTTCAGGAGCCGGGCCGCAGGAAGGACCGCCCCCTTTCAAGGCCCTGTGACGCCAAGATGGGCGATTTTCGCCATATCCCTCCGGGACGCGGCGAATTTCGGCTCTGAATGCGTTGAAGAGTCCTTGTGGTGAAATACACCACGGCGGTCTCTTCGCCTATTCAGAGCCGAAATTCGCATCGCGCCGCGCCCGAAACCTGATTCCCCACAGACCCTAAGCCAGACCGGGCAGGGCCACATCCGACACGATGGCGACGAAGTGGCAGATCGCGGCCGCAAGCACGAAGCCGTGCCAGATGGCGTTTTGGAACGGCAGCGATTTCCAGGCATAAAACGCCGTCCCCAGCGTATAGAGAGCGCCGCCGGCGATGAGGAACCAAAAACCCACTTCGGATGTGTTCATCAACAGCGGCTCATAGGCGAAAACGATCACATAGCCGAGCGCAAGGCAGACCGGGATCGTGATCTTCTCCAGCCGATGGATGGCGAAGAGTTTGACGAGGGCGCCGGTGATGGCGCCAGTCCAGACGACCGCAAGGATGATGCTGCCCGCCCTGCCGCCAATCACGAAGGCGGAAAAGGGCGTGTAAGTGCCCGCGATCATGAGAAATATCGCTGCGTGATCGAGGCGTCGCAACACGCCGGTTTTCTCGTCCTTGGAGATCATATTGTAGAGCGCGGATGCGACAAGCATCGCCATGAGGCAGGCGGAATAGACGGCAAGACTCGCAAAACGGCCAGGATTATCGCCCGGCCAGGTCAAAATAGCCAAGGTGACCGTCGCGCCGATGCCGAGCGCAATGCCCAGAACGTGAATGGCACTGTCGGCGATATACTCGGCACGCGTCGTCATCGTTTTTTCTTCCTGCGATCTTCGATCATCCAAAGTGCAGGGGTTTGGCATTTGACGCAACAATGTCGTAACGGCAGGTACGATCACAATATGGGGTTTGGAGGGTGAGCAAGAGGCGGCTTTTCAACCTTGCCGGCGTGTCGAGCCGATTGACGCAACGAAATCGTTGAACCGCTCGCCCTGAATGAGAATGTGGGAGCGAAGCGCCTTTTCGGCTGCCTCCGCATCGCCGGCGAGCACCGCATCGACCACGGCCTGATGTTCCGCCAGCGAGGTATTGACCCGGTTGCGAACGCGCAGCTGCAGCCGCCGATAGGCTTTCAGCCGGTTTTGCAGGGCGCGCGCCTGTTCGGCGAGAAACTCGTTGTGGCTGCCGGAGTAGATCGCCTCGTGGAAGCTCTCGTTGGCGCGGAAATATTCGTCCGGCGTGCCGCTTGCCGCCGCCTTGCAGCATGCATCGTGGGCATTGCGCAAAGCCTGCATGTCCTCGCCCGTCATGCGCCTTGTGGCGAGGCGAACGCTCATGGCCTCCAGTTCGGCCATGACCTGAAACATTTCGACCAGCCGGCCGATGCCGATCTCACGAACGAAAGCGCCCCGCCTCGGGCGGATTTCGACAAGCCCGGCGACCGACAGTTCGATCAGCGCTTCGCGAATGGGCGTGCGCGATACCGCGAAACGGTTCGCCAGCGTCACTTCATCGAGGCGCGCGCCCGGCGCATAGCGGCCAACGGCGATATCGTCCTCGATCGCTTCGCGCAGGGTTTGAGCGGTTCGGGTACGGGTTTTTATGATCGTCATGAGGCTAGTTTATGCAGGAATTCAATTCTTGTATACAAAATAGATTGACTTGGATACAGAAAGCATGATTGCCTCTAGAGCGCTTTCCACGAAAGCAGGATCGCTTTCGTGAGAAGAAATCGCTCCAGGATCGATGCCTTGAGCATATCCTTGTCGTCAAATCCGATTCAGATTTGGCGGGATATGCTCAGGGTATCGTAGTGCGGGTGAGGGCCTGCACGATCGTGCAAGCCTCGTCCGATGGCTGATCCCAGCTCTGGAGGGGCAAGCAGAAAGACACCACTGGCCGCTTCAAGGCCGGGTTCAGGGAGGAAAGCATGCTGAAATCCGTATCGAAAACAGCTCTTTATCTTGGCGTTGCCGCATTGTTTGCCGCCTCAGGCGCGCAGGCGGAGACCGTCCTCAAGGCTTCCCACCAGTTTCCGGGTGGCAAGGGCGACGTGCGCGACGAAATGGTGCAGATCCTGGCGCGCGAGGTCGAAGAGGCCAATGTCGGCCTCGAGATCCAGATTTATCCGGGCCAGTCGCTTTACAAGGCCGACGGAACAATGGGGCGCGCTGACCAAGGGCCAGCTCGATATTACGGCTTTCCCGCTCGACTATGCCTCCGGCCGCCATCCGCAATTCTCCGCGACGCTGATGCCGGGGCTCGTGCGCAATCACGACACGGGCGAAGCGTCTCAACAACTCGCCCTTCATGGAGGACATCAAGAAGATCGTCGACGAAGCCGGTGGCGTTGTTCTTGCCGATGCATGGCTTGCCGGTGCATTTGCCTCGAAGAAGAACTGCATCACCTCGCCTGACATCCATCAAGGGACAGGTCACGCGCGCGGCGGGCCCGGCATTCGAGCAGATGCTGGTCGGCGCGGGGGCTTCGATCTCCTCCATGCCGTCTTCGGAAATCTACACCGGCATGCAGACCGGCGTGCTGGATGCGGCCAACACCTCTTCCGGCTCTTTCGTGTCCTATCGCCTCTACGAGCAGGTCAAGTGCCTGACCGCGCCGGGCGACAACGCGCTGTGGTTCATGTATGAGCCGATCCTGATGTCCAAGCAGACGCTGGAACGAGCTCTCCAAGGAACAGCAGGACGCGCTGATGGCGGCGGGCAAGAAGGCCGAGGAATATTTCGTCGGCGAGGCCAAGAAGCTCGATTCACGAAGATGGTCGACATCTTCAAGAAAGCCGGCGTGGAAGTCGTTTCAATGTCGCCGGAAGATTATGATGCCTGGCTCGCGATCGCCAAGGAGACCTCCTACAAGTCCTTCGCCGAGAAGGTGCCCGGTGGCGATGAACTGATCGACAAGGCGCTCGCCGTCGACTGAGCGGACGTTCAATCTGCGCCCGGCCGGCTGGCCTCATGCTACGCTACCCGGCCGGGCGGATTGTTCTTTCCGCTCAAGGCAGATCGTCAAAATAGATCAATTCGAGCAAGGCTGACGCTTCATGGCCCATACATCCGGATCGTGTCGAGACGCTGTCGCGCCTTTGCGGCTTGGCTGCGATCCTGTCTGATCGGCGTCCGCGGCCCTCGTGGTCACGCCAGATGGTGTTCATCCGTTATGTCTCTGAACGCCTCCACCGTCTGGCAGACCGAGTTCGTGATCTACGCGATTGTGGCGGCGACTTTTATCGGCTCACCCTACGTTCTGCTGCTGAAGGGCACGTGAGTGTCGACCTCCTGCAGATGGCGGCGCCGCGTCCTGCAAATTGGCGATGCACCTGGCGGCCGGCGCTGTGCCGATTGCCTTCTGCCGCCTTGCTGGCCTGGTCGGGCTGGATCTATTTCTACGAGGCCTGGAGAGCGGCTGGACCACCGACACCGTATGGGCGCTGCCGCTGTGGATACCGCTTTTGCCGCTGCCGCTTCGGCATCGGCTCTTGTGTCTTGCAGTACATCGCCGAAATCCATCAAGCTGGAGGAGGAAGAGGCATGAGCCCGCTCGTCTTGGGGCTGGTCATCGTCCTCGCCTTGCTGATCGGGCTTGTTGGCCATCGGCATGCCCATTGCCTTCGCGCTCGGTTTCGTCTCCGATTCGGCGCGCTGATCCTGACCGACGGCTGGGTCGATCAGCATTCTCGGCGAGACCTTCTTCGGCGGGCTTGACTTCCTTCACCCTCGTCTCGATCCCGATGTTCATCCTGATGGGCGCGGCGGTGGCCTCAGTCGCCGGCCGGCAAGGACCTCTACGAAGCGCTGGACCGCTGGCTCAACCGGGTGCCCGGCGGACTGGTGCTCTCCAATCTCGGCGCCTGCTCGATCTTCGCGGCGCTTTCGGGCTCGTCGCCCGCGACCTGCGCTGCGATCGGCAAGATGGGCATTCCGGAGATGACGCAAGCGCGGCTATCCCGATGAAATCGCCGCCGGTTCGATTGCCGCCGGCGGCACGCTCGGCATCCTGATCCCGCCGTCGCATCACCATGATCGTCTACGGAATCTCCACCGAGACGTCCATCGGGCGGCTGTTTCTCGCCGGCGTCCTCCCGGGCGTGATGCTGACGGCGCTCTTCATGGCCTGGACGATCTTTCTGCCTGCAGACGCAGGGGCTCGGCCTCAGCGACGTCGACCGAGCACTACACGCTGCGAGCAGAAGCTCGAGATACTGCCGCAGGTGCTGCCGTTCCTGGCCGATCATCGCCGGCATCCTGTTCGTGCTCTACGGCGGTGTGGCGACGCCGTCGGAGGCCGCCGGCGTGGGCGCCCTCGTTCTGTCTGATCGTCCTGGTGGTCGTCATCTACCGGATGTGGAAGCTCGAGGCCTTTATGCCGATCTTTCGCGACACGATCAAGGAAAGCGTGATGATCATGATGATCATCGGCGCGTCGGAGCTGTTTTCCTTCACGCTTTCGTCGCTTTTCATCACCCAGTCCATCGCCGAATGGATCGCCGCGCTTCGAGTCAACCGCTGGGTGCTGATGGCGATCATCAACGTGTTTTCTGCTGGTCGCCGGTTTCTTCCTGCCGCCGGTCGCCGTCATCCTGATGACCGCGCCGATCCTGCTGCCGATCATCACCCAGGCCGGTTTCGACCCCTACTGGTTCGCGGTCATCCTGACCATCAACATGGAAATCGGCCTGATCACGCCGCCGGTCGGGCTCAACCTTTATGTCATCAATGGCATAGCGCCATCGATATCGCTTGGAGAGATCCTGCGGGGGGCGATGCCCTATGTGGGCTGCATGATTGCCGGTATCATACTGCTGTGCCTTATCCCTGGTATTGCCACATGGCTGCCTGATGTGCTGATGGGGCCTGGCCTATGAACACAAGCTTTTTCAACGAGTTGCTGTCTTCTATCGCCGAACAGGGGCGGCATTTGCTCGACCTTCGCCGCGACCGCAGCCCAAGCGGGCGGGCAGCGCGCGACATCTGCGAGGCGCTGCTTTCCGGGCAGGGCGAGGCTTCGGGCGTGGCGCTCGCGGGCGACGTGCTTTCAAGCTACCGGGCGCTCGATCCAGCCGGGAGGACGGAGTTTTTCGAAGATCTTCTGCACCACTTCGGGCCGGATCGCGACCAGATCGTCGAGCTTGCGGCGGAGATCGCCGATGCGCCGGGCGACGACGATCTGATCCGAAGATTGCATCTTTCGTCCGAACCTCGGCGGCAGGAGCTGATCCGGCGGTTGAATCTCGCGCCGGGGGGGACAAGCGCGCTCGTCGCCATGCGTTCCGAGCTTTTGAGCCGGTTGAAGGATCATCCGGAACTGGCCGAGGTCGACAAGGATTTCGAACACCTGTTTTCGTCCTGGTTCAACCGGGGTTTCCTGGTGATGCGGCGGATCGACTGGTCGACGCCGGCAGCCATTTTGGAAAAGATCATCCGCTACGAGGCGGTGCATGAGATCCGCGACTGGAACGAGCTGCGCCGACGTATCGACCTGGCGGACCGCAGGCTCTACGCCTTTTTTCACCCCGCTCTCGTCGACGATCCGCTGATCTTCGTTGAAGTGGCGCTGACGCGCGATATTCCAAGCGAGGTTCCCTCAATCCTTGCCGAAGTCAGAGCGGAGGTCGCGGCGCGCGATGCGACGACGGCGGCGTTTTATTCGATCTCTAATTGCCAGACGGGCTTGAGGGGAATTTCCTTCGGCAACTTCCTGATCAAACAGGTGGTGGAGGAACTTCGCCGGGAATTGCCGAACCTGAAGACCTTCGTGACGCTGTCGCCCGTACCGGGTTTCCGCGCCTGGGTGATGAGGGATCTGGAGAAGGACGACAGCACGGTTCGAAGCGTGCTTGGCGAGGAGGTGGCCGCATCGCTCGCCTCGCCGCACTGGACGACGGCGGATGAAGCGACGTCGCGTCTGGCTGAGCCGATGCGAGCGCTTTGCGCTCATTACCTCCTTCGCGAAAAACGCAAGGGCAACCGACCACTCGATCCGGTGGCGCGGTTCCATATCGGCAACGGCGCTCGTCTGGAGCGGGTCAACTGGTCAGGCGATCCTTCGGCGAACGGCCTGCGCCAATCCTACGGGCTGATGGTCAATTACCTTTACGATCTCAGCCACATAGAAAGAAACCACGAAGCCTTTGCCGCGACTGGCGCAATCGCAACCTCCTCGTCGGTCGCACGCCTCTTGAAGGCCGTTCCGGAACAGAAGAAAACCCTGGTATCTGCCGAATGACAAATCATCTCATCAACGAAATCCGATCCGCCATTGCCGATGAAGCGAAGCTTTTTCTGGAGACGCCGGCGGGAGAAAAGCTGACTTACGGCGATATGCTGGCGCGCTCGGCCAAGATCGCCAACGCGCTGGTCGGCCTTGGCGTGAAGCCCGGCGATCGGGTGGCGGTGCAGGTGGAAAAATCGCCGGAAGCGTTGATGCTTTATCTGGGAGCGGTCAGGGCAGGCGCGGTGTTTTTGCCGCTGAATACGGCCTATACGGCAGCCGAGATCAGCTATTTCGTCGGCGACGCCGAGCCTTGCGTGCTGGTGGTCGATCCGAAAAACGCGAGCGCCCTTGCCGATATCGCAAAAGGCGTCGGCGCAAAGGTCGAGACGCTTGACGCTGAAGGGCAGGGGTCGTTGCGCGAGAAAGCTGACGCTGCGTCGGATTTATTCGACGACGTGGCGCGCGGGGCGGACGATCTGGCCGCGATCCTTTACACCTCCGGCACGACGGGCCGCTCCAAAGGGGCGATGCTGAGCCATGAAAACCTCGCCTCAAACGCGCGGACATTGGCTGAATATTGGCGGTTTTCTGACCTGGACGTGTTGCTTCACGCCTTGCCGATCTTCCATACGCATGGGCTTTTCGTGGCAACAAACGTGACGCTTCTTGCCGGCGGTTCGATGCTCTTCCTGCCAAAATTCGATCTGGGCGAAATGCTGCGGCTTTTGCCGCGCGCAACTGCGATGATGGGTGTGCCGACGTTCTATTCGAGATTGCTCGGATCGAAGGATTTCACTCGCGAGCTGGTTGCCCACATGCGGCTGTTCATTTCCGGTTCGGCGCCGCTTTCGGCTGAAGTTCACAAGGAATTTCAGGGGCGTAGCGGGCATGCGATTCTTGAGCGTTACGGCATGACCGAAACCAACATGAACACGTCGAACCCCTACGATGGCGACCGGCGGCCGGGTACGGTCGGCTTTCCGCTGCCGGGAGTTGATCTGCGCATCGCCGATCCCGATACGGGCAAGGTGCTGGAACAGGGCGGCGTCGGCGTCATCGAGGTGAAAGGCCCCAATATTTTCAAGGGCTACTGGCGGATGCCGGAAAAGACGGCGGAGGAGTTTCGCGCCGACGGGTTTTTCATCACAGGCGACATGGGGCTGATCGACGAACGCGGCTATGTGTCGATTGTCGGTAGGGCGAAAGACCTCATCATTTCAGGCGGTTTCAACGTTTATCCGGCGGAAGTCGAAGCCTTGATCGACGAGATCCCGGGTGTTGCGGAAAACGCGGTGATCGGCGTGCCGCATTCAGATTTCGGCGAGGGCGTCGTGGCTGTGGTGGCGGTGAAGCCCGGTGCTGTGCTGGATGACGATCAGGTCCGCGCTTCTCTTTCGCAAAAACTGGCGAAATTCAAGCAGCCGAAGCGGATTTTCGTGGTCGATCAGCTGCCGCGCAACACCATGGGCAAGATCCAGAAAAACGTGCTGCGGGAAACCTACAAGGACAGTCTCGCTTCCTGAGCAATGGGCGGCGCGAAGGGACCGGGTTGCCATGGCGCACTCCAAGTGTGCCAGAAGTGCGCCAATGTGTCCCTGGAAGCCCCGTTCCTGTCCTTTCACGGGTCGGGAAGGGCGCCACGGCGGATTGGCGGGCGGTTCATCCGCCAGCCGCCTGCGCGAGGCCGATACCGATCTATCCCCGCACTCATCCGCGCATCGATCCCTGGGGCTTTCCCTCCTCTATACCCGCTTTTTTGCACAAGGAGGGCGGGCGGCTTTGAAAGGCGGGTGAGAATCGCCCAAGGTTTGCTATGACGGGGTGGGCTGGCCTGGAAATTGGCCTTCATTCGACGAGAAAAAAGCGGGCGGGACGTTTGCAGCGTAAATGACGGTCAAGATCGACATGGGCCGGACGGCCGGGAGCGACCCGGCCGAACTCGACCTTGAGGAACTTTTGGCGACGCGTCTGCTTGTCCAGGGCAATTCCGGCTCGGGCAAGTCGCATCTGCTGCGCCGGCTGCTGGAACAAAGCGCGCCGTGGGTTCAACAGGCGATCATAGACCCGGAAGGCGACTTCGTGACGCTGGCCGACAATTTCGGCCATGTGGTGATCGATGCGGCCGGCAGCGAGCGGGATCTGGCGATCATCGGCGCGCGGGTGCGCCAGCACCGGGTTTCGACCATCCTCAATCTGGAAGGCCTTGAGCCGGACCGGCAGATGAAGGCCGCAGCCGTCTTTTTGAACGCGCTTTTCGATGCCGACCGCGACCATTGGTATCCGATGCTGGTGGTGGTCGACGAGGCGCAGCTTTTTGCCCCTGCCGCCTCCGGCGAGGCAGGCGAGGATGCAAGACGCTCAGCGCTTGGCGCCATGACCAACCTCATGTGCCGGGGCAGGAAGCGGGGACTGGCCGGCGTCATCGCCACGCAGCGGCTTGCAAAACTCGCCAAGAACGTCGCGGCCGAAGCCTCCAACTTCCTGATGGGGCGGACCTTTCTCGATATCGACATGGCGCGCGCCGCCGATCTTCTGGGCATGGAAAAGCGCCAGGCGGAAACCTTCCGCAATCTCGACCGGGGTCATTTCGTCGCCCTTGGACCGGCGCTCTACCGCCGTCCGGTGAAAGTGGCGATAGGCGCGGTGGAAACGGCGGGCCGGGGAGGCGGGCCGAAGCTGACGCCGCTGCCGCAGACCGCGCCGGAGGACATGCAGGGGCTGTTGTTCCAGCCGGCAAGCGAGAGCGAGCGCAGCGTGAGCGAACGCCGCCCCGCGCCCCAGATCGTGCCGACCGGCGATGTTCTGGAACGGCTGAACCGCCATGCCGCCGGGCGCGACCAGATTGCGTTTCCAACCGAGGCTGAACCCGTAGACGAAGTTGCGCGGGAGGCGGCGGCGGCAGCGATCGACGCGGTGATGACCGATATCATGGCCGATCCTGAAGCCGCCTTTCAGCCGATCGCCACGCTCTATCAGGACTTTCAGGTGCGGCTTCGGATCGCCCGCGTGCCGGGCGCGGTGCCGGACCTCCAGGAATTCCGCAGGCTCGTTTCCATGGCGCGCGCCGGCGTCGACCAGAAGGAGGTCGAGGCGGACGAATGGATGAAGGCGGAGCTGATTGCCGAAAGCGTCGCGGAAGACATGCGCGGCGTGTTCCTGCTGATCGCCAAGGCGGCGGCGCAATCAGAGCCCTGCCCGGGCGATGAGGAAATCGCCCGCGCCTACGGCACGCGCTCTCTTGGAAGGGCGCGGTGGCTCCTGACCCATCTGGAAGAACGCGGCTTCCTGGTTTGCGCCAGCGACCTGCGGGGTAATCGCATCGTCACGCTGCCCGACCTCGGCTGGCAAACGGCAGCGCTATCGGGCCGCGCGGCGGGTTGAAGTCGATATTGAGCATCAACGTAACGCCCACGTCGATGCATGAGTTTTTGTGAGCAATAATTCCAGTCTGCTTAAAAAAATATCGATCTGACGTAATGTGAGTTGATATTTTACTTTACCTAAACGCCGCCTCTTAACCGATTCAATCGACTCCTGGTTTCTATTTTTCTTGAATATTAAACGGGGCGATAATCGGACAATGTCAGCTATTGGAACTTGTGCGAGGGGTTGAAGTAATACGTTGAGAAATGTCGCCTATCCGATTCATTCGCCGCGCATAAGCCGCTTTCCAGAAATGCCATCTCGGTTTGATGGCATAATGCAGAAAGGGCAAATCCAGGAAACAGCGCATTTTCCGATTCAGGGAGCGTTTCCATAATACCGGAAAATGCGCTGGGCCAGCACTTAACGCTTGGGCTCTCTGGATGGAAACTGGCAGTAGAAGCCGACGGTGCATTCCGCTGCATCCGCAGTAGGCGCGAGGTTGAGTTTCAATCGCTGTCCGTGATCGCAATAGGCAAGGTCGGCTACGAAACGGTCGTAGGTAAATTCGCCGGTCGTCATGACGACCGCGCCGGATTGCTGGACGAAGGACTGCGCCTGCGAGCAGGTCATGGAACGGGTGTCGGGTCGGGTTCCAGCCGAAGCGAAGGAAACGCTTGCGGCGAGGGCGACTACTGATGCGACAATCTGAGTGCGTAGCATTTGAAAATCCTCCGTAATCTTTCTTAAAAATAGTACAATTTACAATATTACGTAACGTAAGATATAATTCAATCCGCATTAACTCATAGTGATGTGAGAGTTCGGCGCGAATTATTCCCTGAGATTGAAAATGGTACTTGGCCGATCGGAAATCATTGTGGGTAAAATTACCGGAGATTTTGAATATTAGTATAAAAACTCAAAGCAGTTGCACACAGCATACCTTCGCGCACAAGAGATTCTGTCCTTCGCGCACATGAGCATCTGTGCTTGAAAGGCGGAGCGCCTGTTCGACAGAAAATCGCTCAGGCTCAATGCTTTGGAATTTCATCGGCAATATGCTTGACGATATTGCAGAAGCGCCGGTTGAGCCCGCGATCTGGCGCAGGCCTTTGCCGGGTTTTTAAGGCCGGGACCTACCGGAAGGGCCGGTACTGTTCCTTGCAATAATAGGCAACGAAGCACTGTGCGTTGTCGCGGGTGGGCGCATAGAGCGGCCAGGTGATTTCAGAGCGATCGCAGTAGGCGCGGGTAGACACGAAGCGCTGATAGGTGTGGGTGCCGGTCGACATGACCACCGCGCCCTGCTGCTTGACGAGGGCTTGCGCCTGGGCGCAGGTCATGGCGCGGGTGTCGGGCCGTGCAATGGCGGCTTGAGGCGCGATGGCGGCAAGTGTTGAAAAGCTGAGGGCGATCGCTGCGTTCAGCCCGACAAATTTGCGAAGTTTCATCGGCTTCTCCCAATTCATGCTTCCGATAAAGATGGTGTCTGCGCGATCTTCTGCAAGGAAGATGTGATTTCCCTGGAAACGGTCGATGCGATGCGTCGAAGTGCGACATTTTATCCCAATGGAAAACCGAAGCCGCCGGCTGGGCGTAAGATCTTCGACAAGAGGAGGATACGATGCCCTATTCCAATCGCAAATTATTCGATCTGGCGCGGATCATGATCTCGCAAGCGAAACTCCTACGGGACGCTGGAGCGATCGATCAAGCGCGGGCGCTCGCAAAACGCGCGATCGAACTTCATTCAACTGCCTGGCTCACCGCAAAGTCTTGAGCCTTTCAGGCCAGCCAATAATAGCATGCCAATAGGGAACCGGCGGCGCCCCAGGCATTAGCCGTGACAAAAGCAGTCAGAGGGCAGGGCGCTTCGCTGAAGCTGCCGTCTTCGAGGAACGCCGTATGCCCGCCGGCTTCATTAGCCTCTGCCTTTCGTATATCCGATGTTTATAAGCGTATTGTGGCGTTACGACCCGGTATCGGATGGATCGTTTTTGATCCAACGCATCACGGCATGCGTAATTTTGACTAATGTTTGGGTTTAATGCAGCGAAAATTAAAAGGAATGATTAGAGATGAGTGAGGAATTGACAAAAGTTGAGGCGCGAAAGGGCGACAGTCAGAGAGGAAATCTTCGAATTTTGGTTTATTTTCTGGTTGCGTTGCTTGCAATTGCCTTTGTTGCTTCCGTGATGTTCGGAGTTTGATCGCCCTTCTGGCTGATTGATCAAAGCGCTGAAACTTAAAAAGGAGAATATCTATGGGTGCTACCATTTTGAATACGAAGGCCGAAGTGGAGACCGTGAAGACGGGACTTTCGGACGATACGCGCAAGCGTCTTGCGGGCCATTTGTCGAAGGCGCTGGCTGACACGATGCTGTTGACGATGAAGACGCAGGTCTACCACTGGAATGTGGTGGGGCCGCTTTTCAAACCGATCCACGATCTGACCGAAGCGCAATATACAAACCTCTTTGCCGCTGCCGATGAGATCGCCGAGCGCATCCGCGCCCTTGGTCATCCGGCACCGCTCAGCTTCGCGGATCTGGCGCCCAAGGCGAATGTCAGCGAGGAGTCCGATATTCGATCCGCCGAAGGCATGATCCGCCAACTCGTGAAGGATCATGAGGCAATCGTCGCAAACATGCGGGAAGCTGCTCACCTCGCGGAAAAGCATGACGACTTCGTCACTCATGATCTGCTCGTGGCGCGTATGGGCTTTCATGAAAAGGCAATCTGGATGCTTCGTGCAATGATCGCCGACCAGGCATCGTGAAACCACGCATCGAAACAGTGTGGCTCCGGATAGCATGTCTCCTAGCCTGATCGTCATTTCGATTATAGTCGTCGCTGCAGCGTCGTCGGGCGCGATCTTTCGCCCGGGAGCATGGTACGCGGGGCTGCGCAAACCGGCCTGGACACCGCCGAATTGGGCATTCCCGGTGGTTTGGACGACGCTCTATATCATGATTGCCGTTGCCGGTTGGCTGGTCTGGATCGCTTCCGGATTGAGCGTTGCGATGCTGCTATGGGCTGCTCAACTGGTTTTGAATGCCGTTTGGTCCTGGCTGTTTTTCGGCAAGCGGCGCATGGAACTGGCTTTTGCCGATGTGTGCCTGCTGTTAGCCGCCAATCTCGCCTTCATCGTTGCCGCCTGGGATATTTCAACCTGGGCGTCGGCGCTTTTCGTTCCCTATCTGATTTGGGTGGGAATTGCCGCAGCGCTTAATCTCAGCATCTGGATGCTAAATCGCAGGGCGTCGGACGAAACGCTTTGAAAGCACTATATATTTTATCGATTTTCCTCATTCTATCGGTGTTCTCCCTGATATTTTTTTGCCGAGGCAGGCGTTACTGACTTCGAGCGACACAAGGTCGTTACCCTCCCGTCGCTTGTCTCAATCGCGGGGTTGGGGATTATCGAAAATATCTTATGATGGTTTCGATATCCGCCGACGCATTGTGAAGATGGGCTCCAAATGATATCGGCAGGAAAGCATTTGGCGGCACAGGCGCGATCCGGCGCTCAATGGGGCGAATGGTCGCTGCCCATTGAGGCGGGGTTGCCCCGGACGGCTTGTTTGACCCATATAGGGGATTGAAGCGGCAAGAGACTCGTGCCCCCGTGGAACAGCTTGCTGCATATTGAAATTGCATGAGAAAGAAGGGAAGCACCGTGAAGGGCATGGATGCGTTCTTTAAACAAGCGATCGAAGGCCTGCAGGAGGCGGGAAACTACCGCGTGTTCTGCGATCTGGAACGCCAGGCCGGCGCTTTTCCAAAGGCAACGCGTCATCGTGCCGACGGCACAACCCATGAGGTCACCGTATGGTGCTCCAACGACTACCTCGGCATGGGCCAGCATCCAAAAGTGACGGCGGCCATGAAAGAGGCGATCGAGCGCTGCGGAGCGGGCGCCGGCGGCACCCGCAACATATCGGGCACCAACCACTATCACGTGGAGCTGGAACGCGAGCTGGCCGACCTTCACGGCAAGGAAGCGGCGCTGATTTTCACCTCCGGCTATGTATCCAACTGGGCGACGCTTGGAACGCTGGCAGCGAAAATTCCCGGCATCATCGTCTATTCCGATGCGCTGAACCACGCCTCGATGATCGAAGGCATTCGCCATTCGCGCTGCGAGAAGCGGATATTCAAGCACAATTCGCCCGAAGATCTGGAACGGCTGATCGCCGCCGACGACAAGGACCGGCCAAAGCTTATCGCCTTCGAAAGCGTCTATTCGATGGACGGGGATATCGCGCCGATCGCGGAATTTTGCGATATCGCCGATAAATACGGCGCGATGACCTATCTCGACGAGGTTCACGCCGTAGGCCTTTACGGGCCAAGGGGCGGCGGCGTCGCCGAACGCGACGGGGTCATGGACCGGCTGACGGTGATCGAGGGCACGCTCGGCAAATCCTTCGGCGTGATGGGGGGCTATATCGCCGCATCGGCAGCCCTTTGCGATTTCGTGCGGTCCTTTGCCTCCGGCTTCATTTTTTCGACCGCCCTGCCGCCGGCGCTTGCGGCAGGCGCGCGGGCATCGATCCAGCACCTGAAGCACAGCCCGTTCGAGCGGCAGCAACTGTGGCGCAATTCCACCAAGGTTCGCGACATGCTGGACGCAAGGGGCATTCCGCATCTGCCCAACCCGAGCCACATCGTGCCGGTGATGGTGAAGAACGCCTCAAAGTGCAAATGGCTCTCCGATCTCCTGCTCGACCAATACGGGATCTATGTGCAGCCGATCAATTATCCGACGGTGCCGGTGGGCACCGAACGGCTGCGCATCACGCCGTCGCCGCTGCATTCGGACGCCGACATCGACCACCTGGTGGGCGCGCTGAACGATCTTTGGTCGCAATGCGCGCTGGCGCGGGCCGTGGCTTGATTCAAGCGTTTAGCACGAGACACGGAATGAAATGGGCCCGCCTCATCAAATGAGGCGGCCTTTTTTGTAGCGATCGCTGGAGGCGAGTTCAAAGTTGCCGCAGATTGCATTGACGATCGCGGTTACCGCGGGGGCGCTCCCAAAGACGCCCTTTCAACGATATGGGTTTTAAGGACGATTTGCTTCGGGCCGCCGCTGTCGCGGACCTGATGAAGCAAGGTCTCGGCAGCAAGCCTGCCCATTTTGCGATGGGGGACGTGCACCGTGGTCAGGGCAGGGGAAACGACGGTCGCCAGCTCTATATCGTCGAAGCCTGTAATCGACACATCGCCGGGAACGTCCAATCCCATCATCTGCGCCGCCTGAACGGCGCCTACCGCCAAAACGTCATTGCCGCACATGACGAGGGTTGGGCGAGGCACGTTTTGCATCAGCGCGCCGAATGCGTCGCGGCCGCACTGGATGGAGTATTTCGTCTCCACGACCGGCATGAGAGACGGGTCGATGCCTTTTTCCAGAAAAGCCTTTTTCGCGCCGATAACGCGGTCGCGCGCCCGGTCGTTGTTTTGCGTGAAGGCGGACAGGAAAGCAATGTCGCGGTGTCCAAGGTCAATCGCCCTTCTGGCAAGCAATCGCGATGCCTCGACATTATCAAATCCGACACAGGACTGGGCGATGTCGTCGGAGCAGGTCCAGGCGATGACCACCGGGAGATTTCGCTCTTTCAGGAAGGCATGAATCTCAGGGTCCCGATCCGTGCCGATCAGCAACAGGCCATCAGCACCACGGGCGATCATCGTCTTTATCTGGTTTTCCTCGATCTGAGGATCGTAGGACGAACTGGCCACCAGCATGGTTGCGCCGTTTTCGACGAGAACCTCCTGAAAGGCCTGAAGGCCACGGGCAAAGATCGCGTTTTCCATTGTCGGAATGACAGCGCCATAGGTGTTCGTCCGCCGGGCCGCCAGGGCGCGGGCCCCGAAATTCGGCGAATACTTGAGCGCTCTCACAGTTTCCAAAACCCGCAGCCGGGTCCGCTCGCTCACTTGCTCGGGAGAATTGAGGCATCGCGAAACCGTGGCCGTCGAAACACCCGCAGCGCGCGCCACGTCCTCAAGCGTGGGCAGATCCGGTTTTTGCGGGACAGTGTCCATAAGTAAGCGGCGCCCTTGCGATGATGTTTGAAACATAACGATTTTTTATACGGCAGGGAACCTCGTAAAAGATTTATGCAAGCCCTTGCATTTTGAAATGTAAGCGCTTACAATTTTTCATCGGCGCTGGAGGGCGCCGGAGGGAGGTCTTGATGTTTCTGCTTTTGGCAGGGTTCTTTTTCGCCGTCTTTGCCGGAAACGTCTTCTTCGCGTCTATCGGAGGATCATCGCCGGTTGGCGATGTGGGCGAACTCATTATCCTCATGTTTGCAACGGGGTTTTTCGTCATTGCAATTTTGCAGGCCGAACGCCGCCGCGAGCATGATCGTAAAGAAACGTCAAATCGCTGACTGGGAGGAAAGCATTATGACTGCACGCGACGACATTCAATCGGCGGAACGCCGCAACTTCTTGAAACTGACCAGCGCGGGTGCTTTTACGGCAGCCATGGTCGCTGGAGCAGGCGGGCTTTTGTGGTCGGATGAAGCGTCTGCACAAACGGCAAAAGAAGAAAAGGATCGCGAAGCGGGCGCCGCGCATGTGATGACCATCGCAACGGCCTATGTCTTGGGCGCGTCGCGCAGCTACCCGATCATGCAGCTGGACCTGAAGGAAAACATTCAAAACGCCACCAACGGCAAGGTTTACGTGAAGCTGTCGCCCGGCGGGCAGCTCGGCGCCGGTGGCGCGCTCGTTCAAAAAGTACAAAGCGGCACCATTCAGGCGGCCCAGCACTCGCTCTCGAATTTCGCTCCGTTCGCACCGGCTGCCGACCTTATAAATCTTCCGTATTTCTGCGGCTCGAACCAGCGCTTCGTAAACCTGGTGAACTCTGACGCCTGGAAGGCGGAAGTGCATCCGAAGGTGGAGGAAAAAGGCTTCAAGCCACTCTTTTATGTCGTCATCGATCCGCGTGTCGTTGCGGTGCGCAAGGGCGGCAAGGTGGTTATGACGCCGGGCGATCTTTCCGGCGTGAAATTCCGCGTCCCCGGCTCGGAAATGCTGCAGCAGTACTACCGGATGGTAGGCGCCAACCCGACGCCGGTTGCCTGGGGCGAAACGCCCTCCGCCATCAAACAGGGCGTTGCCGATGCGCTCGATCCCTCGGTCGGTGCGCTCTACGTCTTCGGCTTCAAGGATATCTTGAGCCACGTGACCTTCACCCAGGCGGTGCCGGACAGCCAGATCTATTCGTGCAATCTGGAATGGTTCAAGAGCCTGCCCGGCGATGTGCAGGAAGGCATCGACTTCGCTTCCGAGATCACGGCGCAGCAAAATCTCGCCAAAGTACCGGCGGCACGCAACTACGCCATGGCCGAGCTTCGGACCGCAGGCGTGGAATTCCATACGCTCAACGAAGATCAGTTGGGCGAATGGAAAGATGCAGGCGGCTACCAGCGCAGCGAATGGGACCAGTTCAAAACCAGTCTGGCCGGCTCGATGGACACCTTTGCCAAGCTCGATGAAGCGGCAAGCACAAGCGGCCGCTACTACGTCCACGACGCCTGATATTCCAACTTTCTGCCGGCGCTCCAACGGGGCGTCGGCAGTCTCCAATTCCCTTTGGTGGACAGCGGTGCAATCCCTGTACGATCCGCTTGTCATGACTAGGTAGTGCGAACGATGCTGAAAACACTCAACGAGAACGCTGAAAGATGGGCCCTGCTGGCGCTTTACGTCATGCTCGTTCTGACGATGGCGATTGAAGTCGTCCGCCGCGAGGTATTCGCCTATTCATCCATCTGGGGCGAGGAAATCGTCCGCTACTCCTTCATATATCTGGCCTGGATCGGCGCTGCGTCGGCGGTGCGCGAGCGGGCTCACATCCGCATCGACGTGATCGTCCACTATCTTGGGCCGCGCGCCAAGGCGTTGATCTACATGCTGGGCGACATCGTGATGTTCGCCGTCGCCCTGGTCGCGCTTTACTGGTCGTTCGAGACGGTTCTCGTCTCCTGGAAATTCGGCTCGGTCACCGACGGCCTGCGCATTTCCAAAGTCTGGTTCCTGATGGCCGTTCCTGTCGGCTTTTCGCTGATGATCCTGCGGCTCGTCCAGTCGTTCATTCACGATTTCCATGCGCTTCGAACCGGAGAACCGGTGTTCGAAGGCAACCAGCTGTTCGATTGAGGCGCACCATGCTCTGGAATCAGCAATTAAACGCGGTCGAACTCGGATGGGATTTCTATCTCCCGGTGCTGGTGTTCGTCATCATGTGCGCTCTCGCCATCCCCGTTTGGGCGGCGATCGGATCGGCGGCCATCGCCATGCTGGTCCTGTCCGGCGCCTTGCCGCTGTCCTTGATCGGCGAATCCCTGTTCGACGGCATCGACGCTTTCGCGCTAACCGCCATTCCGCTGTTCATCCTGACCGGCGACGTTCTGGTTCGCACCGGGCTCAGTCGCAAGTTTCTCGATGTGGCGGAAGCGCTGACCTGCTGGACCAAGGGCGGCTTCGGTTCTGCGACGGTGCTTGTCTGCGGCATGTTCTCGGCCATTTCGGGTTCGGATGCCGCCGGCGCCGCCGCTGTCGGCCGCATGACCATCGACCGTCTCGTGGAAAGCGGCTACCCGCGACCCTACGCCTGTGCACTCGTGGCGGCCGGGGCTTGCACCGGGATCCTCATTCCGCCGTCGATCGCCTATATCATCCTGGGGCTGGTGCTTGGCATTTCAGCGTCGACGCTCTTTTTGGCAGCCCTCATACCCGGCATCGCCATTCTGCTTTCGATCCTCATCACCAACATCGTCGTCAACCGCATCTACTCCTACGAAGGCGGCACGCCGATAACCTTTGGCGAATGGGCATCCAAACTGGGGCGTACCCTTAAAACCGGTTGGTATGCCTTCCTGGTGCCCGGCATCATTTTCTACGGCATATTCTCAGGCCGACTGACGCCCACGGAAGCAGGCGCGACCGCCGTCGTCGTCACCATCATTCTCGGATTTATCCTTGGCACGCTGAAACTCGCCGATTTCCCGTCGATGCTGATCAGTTCCGCCAAGGTGAACGGCGTCATCCTGCCGATCATCGCCTTCTCGCTGCCGTTGGCGCAGGCCCTGGCGAGTGATGGGCGTGCCACAGGGTTTCGTCGCGGCCGCAACCAGCATCTCGGACGATCCGAACATCCTGATCCTGATGATGATCGCAATCCTGATCGCAGCCGGCTGCGTCATGGAAACCACGCCGAATATCGTCATCCTCGCGCCGATCCTGAAGCCGCTGGCCGACGATATCGGCATGAACGAGATCCAGTTCTGCATCATGATGGTCACGACGCTCGGTGTCGGCTTCATCACACCGCCGCTCGGTCTCAATCTCTTCGTTGTCTCCGGCATTACCGGCGAGTCGATCCTGAAGATCGCAGCCCATGCCGTCCCCTACGTCTTCTTCATGTTGATCGTGGTGTTGTTCATCGCCTTCGTTCCGGCGATTTCGACAACGCTGCTTCCTGAAATCTATCAGTAGGAGCTGTGTCCAATGCCCCGCAACTATCTCAAGAAAGCCAGCCTGACCTCGACGAGCGACGCAAGCGATGTACGCGATACGGTTCAGGGGATCCTCGACGACATCGAAGCGCGACGCGAAGAAGCCGCCAGGGAATACGCCGCGAAATTCGACAAGTACTCGGGCAATATCAAACTGACCCGCAAGGAAATAGACGAGGCTGCGGCACTCGTTCCTGAAAAGCTGAAGCGCGATATCCAGTTTGCACACGACAACGTGCGCCGCTTCGCCGAGGCGCAAAAGGCGACATTGAAGGATATCGAGATCGAGGTCATCCCGGGCCTGATCGCGGGGCAAAAGAGCATTCCGGTCAGGGCTGCCGGTTGTTACATTCCCGGCGGCCGCTACAGCCATATCGCCTCCGCCATCATGACGGTGACGACCGCCAAGGTCGCCGGTTGCGGCAGCATCGTCGCCTGTTCGCCACCTCGGCCGGGCGTCGGCATCGCACCTGCCATTGTCTATGCGGCCGACTTGTGCGGCGCCGACACCATTCTCGCCATGGGTGGGGTGCAGGGCGTTGCCTCCATGGCTTTCGGGCTCTTCGACCTGCCCAAAGCGGATATTCTGGTCGGGCCCGGCAACCAGTTCGTCGCGGAGGCAAAACGCATTCTCTTTGGGCGCGTCGGCATCGACATGTTCGCCGGGCCGACCGACAGCTTGATCCTTGCCGACAAGACGGCTGATGCGGAAATCGTCGCAGCCGACCTCGTGGGTCAGGCCGAGCATGGTTATAATTCTCCCGTCTGGCTGGTCACCGATCACGAGCCGCTGGCTCGCCAGGTGATGGAAATCGTTCCCCGCCTCATCGCCGATCTGCCGGAGTTGAACGGCAAGAACGCGGAAGCGGCATGGCGCGACTATGCCGAAGTGATCGTCTGCGACAACCGCGAGGAAATGGCGGCGACCTCCGACGATTATGCACCGGAACATCTCACCGTTCAGGCGCAGGATCTCAATTGGTGGCTGAACCGGCTGCAATGCTACGGCTCGCTCTTCCTTGGCGAGGAAACAACCGTCGCCTTCGGCGACAAGGCGTCCGGCACCAACCACGTGCTGCCGACTTCGGGTGCAGCCAATTACACCGGCGGCCTTTCGGTCCATAAATACATGAAGATCGTGACATGGCAGCGCGCCACCCGCGACGGGGCAAAGCCGATTGCCGAAGCGACCGCGCGCATTTCGCGTCTCGAAGGGATGGAAGGGCATGCGCGTACAGCCGACATCCGGCTGAAAAAGTACTTCCCCGACGAAACCTTCGATCTTTCACCGGGCGTGTGAGGCAGATCGATGGCACCGCAATCTCCAAATGCCCTTTTCGATCTGACCGGAAAAATCGCTTGCGTCACGGGCGCAAGCTCCGGCCTGGGGCGGCGCGCGGCGGAGGTTCTGCTTCGCGCCGGCGCGAAGGTCGTCGGCGTCGCCCGGCGGGCCGATGCATTGGAGGATTGGGCCAAAGAAGCAGGACCTGCGGCGGGTTATGTCGTCGGCGATCTCGCCAGACGGGACCACGTTGCAGGCATCGCCGATCAGGTGTCGGAGGTTTTCGGCGCGCCGGACATTCTGGTGAATGCGGCAGGCATCAATACCCGCGAGGCGGCTGACGACGTGACCGACGAAGGTTGGGACAAGACGCTCGACCTCAACCTGTCGGCCCCGTTCTTTCTGGCTCAGGCCATGGCTCCGGCCATGCGGCAAAGAGGATGGGGGCGGATCGTCAATTTCGCCTCGCTGCAAAGCTTTCGGGCCTTTCCGGCGGGGATCTCATACGGGGCCTCGAAAGGCGGCGTCACTCAGCTGACACGGGCAATGGCTGAGGCCTGGTCTGGCGGCGGCATCACCGCCAACGCCATCGCTCCCGGCTTCTTTCGGACTGAACTGACAGCGGCGGTCTTTGCCGACCCTGAACGCGCGGCGCGCAATGCAGCGCAAACCTGTATCGGCCGCAACGGCGAACCGTCCGACATCGACGGACCGATATTGTTCTTCTGCTCCGATGCATCGGGATACGTCACCGGCCAGACACTCATGGTTGATGGGGGGTTCACAGCGAAATGAAAGCGCTCGTTTATACCGGCCCCAAGATGCTTGACGTCAGGGAGGTGCCGGACCCGGATCCCAGGGACGGCGCGGTGCTCATCCGCGTGGAAAGCGTCGGCATCTGCGGTTCTGACATGCACGCCTATCTGGGTCATGACGAACGTCGTCCCGCACCATTGATCCTTGGTCATGAGGCTGCCGGAACCGTGATGAGCGGGCCGGATGCAGGCCGCAGGGTCACGGTCAACCCATTGGTAACCTGCATGGAATGTCTAGCCTGTCGCTCAGGCCGTGAAAACCTTTGCGCCAAGCGCCAGATCATATCCATGCCACCGCGCGAAGGGGCCTTCGCCCAATATGTCTGCATGCCGGAACGCAATCTGGTGACGGTGCCGGATCATGTTCCCTTCGACAAGGCAGCACTTGCCGAACCGATCGCCTGTGGCTGGCACGCAGCCAAAATGGCTGAGCGCGCGCTCGTACCGCCCTTGCCCGACGTTGCCGCGCTGATCATCGGCGGCGGCGCGATCGGCGTCGGCGCGGCGCTGTCATTGAAAGCCCTCGGGTTGAGGGACGTCACGGTCGTGGAGCCCAATGCCCTGCGCCGACGGTTCCTGGCGGAAAACATCGGTCTGTAATGTCCGCGACAGGGATACGTTGGCGAGCGAGCGGACATTTGAACTGGTGATCGATGCCGTAGGCATGTCGGGCAGCCGCGCCGAGGCATCGGAGCGTGCAGCACCCGGTGGCGTCATCGTTCACATCGGGCTTGGAGAGGCAACCGGCGGGTTGAACATCCGCCGGATGACGCTTCAGGAAGTAACGTTCATCGGCACCTACACCTATACGATGGCGGACTTCCGCGACACGGCGGCCGCCATCTTCGACGGCCGGCTCGGCGCTCTCGACTGGACCGAACTCAGGCCTTTGAAGGACGGGGCGGCTGCCTTTTCCGATCTTCTCTGCGGGGCGGTAAACTCGCCGAAGATCATTCTCAAACCACACTAGGTCACGGACCCATAAATCTGATGGGAATGGCACCTGAAACGGCAAAGAGATGCAAGGAGAAGGGTGCAGGGCGGGTTATTCACCCGGTCAAGCCCTTCGACGCGGCAGGTCGCAGCCGTTTCGGTGTCCGGTGGATATGGCCGATCTGGCTGGCTACTTTGTCGCAAGAGCTTGAAAACCGGACGCAACCGGGGTGTTCCCCGGTTGCGTGGTATAAAGACGGAAGTCGGAAACATCCGACTTCCGGGTTTCCTGCGCTCTTGCTCCTTGTATCCAACCAAATCGGCTCATACCATTTCCACCAAATTTATGGGTCCGTGACCTAAAACCGAAAGGAAACGCGGATGGCCGAGATTCCACAACTGCTTGTGCATGACCACGCCGATAACGTCGGTGTCGTTGTCGTGGAGGGTTTGACCGCCGGCACGGACATGCTGTGCTGCGTCACGCATGACAATTCGACGTTTCGCCTGACGGCGGGCGCCGATGTTCCGATCGGCCACAAGATCGCGCTGAAGGACATCAAGTCCGGCGATACGGCGATCAAATACGGCGAGGACATCGGCAAGTTCGTCGCCGATGTGGCCAGGGGCGCTCACGTCCACACCCACAATTGCAAAACCAAGCGCTGGTAGGAGCGAGCGATCATGGCGTCCAGATATTCAAACATCACGATCAACGCCTACCGCCGCGAAAACGGCCGCGTCGGCGTTCGCAATCACGTGGTCATCCTGCCGCTCGACGATATTTCCAACGCCGCCTGCGAGGCGGTCGCCAACAATATCAAGGGCACGCTGGCGATCCCGCATGCCTATGGCCGGCTGCAGTTCGGCGAGGATCTCGACCTGCATTTCCGCACCATCATCGGCACCGGCGCCAACCCGAATGTGGCCGCCTGCGTCGTCATCGGCATCGAGCCGGGCTGGACGAAGAAGGTGGTCGACGGCATCGCCGCCACCGGCAAGCCGGTGATGGGCTTTTCCATCGAGCAGAACGGCGATCTGAAGACCATCATGGACGCGTCGCGCGCGGCCAAGGACATGGTGCATTTCGCTACCGAACTGCAGCGCGAGGAATGTTCGATCTCCGAGCTTTGGGTCTCCACCAAATGCGGCGAGAGCGACACCACGACCGGGCTTGGCTCCTGCCCGACGGTCGGCAACATGTACGACAAGCTGTTGCCGGAAGGCATTTACGGCTGCTTCGGCGAAACCTCGGAGATCACCGGGGCGGAGCACATCTGCAAGGCGCGGGCGATCAATCCGGAGGTGGGCGAGCGCTGGTACAAGATGTGGAAGGCCTATCAGGACGACGTCATCTTCGCCCATCAGACCGACGATCTGTCGGACAGCCAGCCGACCAAGGGCAACATCGAGGGCGGCTTGACGACGATCGAGGAAAAGGCGCTCGGCAACCTGGAGAAGATCGGCCGCACGTCGAAATACATCGACATCCTGGAACCGGCGGAAGCGCCGAAGTCGGGCAAGGGTCTCTACTTCATGGATTCCTCGTCTGCGGCGGCGGAATGCGTGACGCTGATGGCGGCGGGCGGCTATGTGGTGCACACGTTTCCGACCGGTCAGGGCAACGTGATCGGCAATCCGATCGTGCCGGTGATCAAGATCACCGCCAATCCGCGCACGGTGCGCACCATGAGCGAGCATGTCGACGTCGACGTGTCGGGCATCCTGCGCCGTGAAATGACCATCGATGAAGCCGGCGACGCGCTGATCGAGATGATCCGCCGCACGTCCAATGGCCGCAATACGGCTGCCGAAGCGCTCGGCCATCGCGAATTCTCCATGACCAAGCTTTACCGCAGCGCCTAGAGCGCTTTCCCTTCAGGTGAAATCGCCTGAAGGACAAGAAATCGCTCCAGGATCAATATCTTGGAGCATATTCTTATCGTCAGAACGGCCTCGCTTTGACGGAATATGCTCTAAGCGTCCAGACCATCCATTTGCATTGCTGCCCGGAGCAATTCCGGGCAGCGGACAAGCAGGCGCAATGATTTCCTACTCCCCGACCAGACTAAGAAGCGAATTGATGCCGCTGTTTCCGGGCCTGCTTCTTGCCATGACCGTTGCCGCCGCTGCGAAATTCCTGAGCGAGCATTACGCTGCACCCGTCATGCTGTTTGCGCTGCTGATCGGCATGGCATTCAATTTTCTTGCAAGCGACGAACGCTTTCGCAAGGGGATAGAATTTACATCCAAAACGCTCCTGCGCGCCGGCATCGTGCTTCTCGGCATGCGCATTACCGCAAGCGATATTGCATCGCTCGGGCTTTCAACCTTTCTCACCGTAGTCGGATTGCTGGCGCTTACCATCGGCTCCGGTTTCGTTTGCGGCAGGCTTTTCGGCCGGGGGTGGCGCTTTTCGCTTCTGACCGGCGGTTCCGTCGCCATTTGCGGCGCGTCCGCAGCGCTCGCCATAGCCTCCATCATTCCGCACAACGACAAGACCGAACGCAATACGCTTTTTACCGTGGTGTCGGTGACGACGCTTTCCACCATCGCGATGATTTTCTACCCCATCCTGTTTTCGCTGCTTGGCCTGACCGACACGCAGAGCGGCTTTCTGGTCGGCGCCACCATCCACGATGTCGCACAGGTGGTGGGTGCGGGATATTCGATCTCGCCGGAAGCCGGCGATATCTCCACGATCATCAAGCTGGTGCGGGTGACGATGTTGCCAGTCGTGCTGATCATCGTCGTCATGACGTTGGCCAGTTCGACCACCGCAGGCCGGGACAAGGTCAAGCTGCCGCTCTTCGTCGTCGGATTCGCCGCCATCACCACGCTCAACAGTCTCGGTCTTATCCCGGCGGCGGTCGCAAGCGTCGGTGTCGGCGCATCGTCCTGGATGCTCGTCATTGCTATTTCCGCGCTCGGCGTTCGCACGAATATGAAAGACATGCTGCAACTGGGTTGGCGTCACGTCGCCGTCGTCGTTGTCGAAACGCTCTTCCTGCTGGTGCTGGCGGTGATTGCAGTCGAGATCGGCTTGGCGGGAAGTTGAAACGCAGCACGCCGGAGACGGGAAAAAGGCAGGGCAGGCCGGTGTTTGAAATTCACCACCGCGCCGGGGACAAAACAATATGGGCATGTCGTTGCCGCCAAATCCGGGCCAGATTTGGAACGAGGATCCTCTAGCGTTCCCTGAGGGCGCGCTGCTGCGCCCTGTTGACCGGTTTCAGCAGGTAGTTGAGGATCGATCGCTTACCCGTCAGCAGATCGACATGGGCTACCATGCCGGGAAGGATTGGCAGCTTTTCCTGCGCATGCGGGAGGTTTGCATCATCGGTGCGGATGCGTCCGACGTAGTAGTGCCTGCCCTGATCGTCGGCGACGGTGTCGGCGCTCAGATATTCCAAGGTTCCCTCCAAAGAGCCGTAGGTTGCAAAGTCATAGGCGGTCAGACGCACCTTCGCCGCCTGGCCCGCCCAAAGGAAGGTGAAGACAGTGCGGATAAATTCGCGAACGCCACGTGCGTTTTCCCGCGCTTTTGCCGGGTAACGCCGGAACCTGAAAGCCCGCCTTAGAGCGCTTGTCCTGAAAGCGGGATCGCTTTCGTGATCAGAATTCGCTCCAGATTCTAATATGATGGAGCATATCCTTGTCGTCAAAACGACTCCGTTTTGGCGGGATATGCTCTAGAAGGCCAGTACACTAACCATTTGAGCTAGGTGATTGCAAACAGACGCGTATTGCACCGCGTCAACATGACGTATCGGTGCGGGGCGATCTTGAGAGCTTGCTAAGTCTTTGAAAAAATGGTCGGAGTGGCAAGATTTGAACTTGCGACCCCCTCGTCCCGAACGAGGTGCGCTACCAGGCTGCGCTACACTCCGCCATGTTTTCACAACGAGCATCGATCCGCTGGGGATCGTCGGGTGCTTCACCGTTGTGAGGCGGTCTAATATCACCGCCCCCAAGCCTCCGCAACCCTGCTTTTTCCGTTTTACCCACTACCTGTGGATGATGGTGAGGCACCGGGCATTCGTGCCGGGCAAAACGAGGCTGTGGATCGGTGGTCGGCGGGGCGAGGGCGCACTTGCGCGCCGTCCGGCGCGTCGCTATACAGTGCTCCGGTCGCATTGGGGCGTCGCCAAGTGGTAAGGCACCGGTTTTTGGTACCGGCATTCGCAGGTTCGAATCCTGCCGCCCCAGCCATCCGCCACGGTCTTAATTCTCGTATTTTTCCTGGCGAAGAATTCCCGCGCCATTTCCGTCACATGTGCTGGCGATAACGGAACAGAGACTGCGCCGACCGCACCATTTCCTTCAATATTGCCGGCTCGTTGCGAAAAAGCCCACCGATGCTTTCTGCGTCTGCAACGTCAACGCCATTTTGACAGGTGTTCCCGGGCTCGACCATCAAACGATCACGCCTGTGTCGAGCGTGAATTCGACGCATCCGTCAATGTGATCTTGCAGCGCCGCGATCGCCTGACCAGCATCGCGCGCCAGCGCGCTGTCACGCAAGGCGCGATGCTCACCGGCGGCAATCTCGCCACGGAAGCAAAGCGCAATCATCTGGTAGCGCAGGTACTTGTCGAAGGCCGTCGCGTGGGCTTTCATCAGCTCGACCGAGCCACAGGCCGAGATCAGCGCCTGATGGAACTCCCAGTCGTAGCGCTTCCAGAGCTCGATCTCGCCGCGGTCGCCGGCCGACACGCGCCGCTCGACGACTTCCAGCTTGTGGTGGGCCGCAACGACGCGCCCTTCCCACTCGACGTCGCCGGCACAGGCAAGATGGTGCAAAAGATGATAACCGAAGGCGGCAGGTATCCGCCTTCCTTCGCGGCTGCGCTCACTGCCTCATCAGCAGTCATCGGGCCGATTATCCCGCTTTCGATCCCGGTAGCGATCTATACGCTCGTCTCTGGCGCCTCCATCGGCTACCTCTTTCTCGCCGGCGCGCTGGTCTTCAATTTCGTGGTCACGATCGAGAATATCCCGAACGCCCTGCGCGCCTTTCTCGAAGGCTACGACCTCTCCGCCGTCGGCTTTCTGCTGCTGGTCAACCTTATCCTGCTCCTGCTCGGCTGCATCCTTGAGGGTACGACCATTTTGCTGATCGTGGTGCCTGTCTTGCGTGCCGACGGCGCAGGCGCTCAACATCGACCTGGTGCATTTCGGCATCGTGGTGGTGGTCAATATCATGATCGGCCTTATCACGCCGCCCTACGGGCTGCTGCTCTTCATCATGACCAACATCGCCGGCGTACCGTTGCGCGCCTTGGTGCGGGAGGTGCTGCCGTTCCTCGTTGCGATGATCGCCGCCTTGATGCTGATTACTCTCGCGCCAGATCTCGCGCTCTGGTTGCCGCGCCTGTTCGGCTATCAGGGCTGACACAACAACGAAGCGGAACCCATCATGACCAGACCGATCTATATCCTGAACGGCCCGAACCTGAACCGGCTTGGCATGCGCGAGCCGGAAATCTACGGCCATACGACGCTTGCCGCGATCGAGGCGATGTGCCGTGAAGCTGCGGGCAAGTATCCGGTGGTTTTCCACCAGTCGAACTTCGAGGGCGAGTTGGTCGGCTGGATCCACGAGGCGATCGACGAAGGCGCGGGGATCATCATCAATCCGGCCGCGTTGAGTTTCACGTCGATGGCGATCCTGGACGCGCTGAAGATGTTTTCCGGTCCGATCTTCGAGTTGCACATTACCAACGTCCACCGGCGCGAGGCGATCTATCACCATTCCTACGTCTCGAAGATAGCGACTGCCGTGATCGCCGGCCTCGGCGCCGACGGGTACCCGGTCGCGGTCATGGCGATGCTGCGCCGGCTGGGAGACGCTGACAGCTAGGGTCAGGACCCATTAATTTGGCTGGAACGGTCGCAACGGGTTTGTGCGGATACGAGGAGCAAGCCCGCAGGAAGGCAGTAGCCTTTCAAGGGTTTGCAACAAAGTAGTCCGTACAAATCCGCCCGATCCAAAGGACGGTCGAGCTGACTTCGATCTGCCGCGTCAAAGCCTTCGACCGGGAGAATAACCCCGATCTTCAAGCTTTTTCCTCGCATCTCTCGTCATCTCGATCGCCGTTCCGGTCAAATTAATGAGTCCTGACCCTAGAGCATATTCCGCCAAACCGAAGTGGTTTTGACGACAAGGATATGCGCCATCTTGTCGTCGCTCGTCGGCGAATATTTCGGCAGGTCCTTCCTCCTCTTTCCCAAATCTGACGCATTTTCACGACGGCGCCGCAAATTGTTAAATCGTCACAACGGCCCAGAAAAATCTTTATGGAAGAATATCACGTGCAACAGCACGTAAAAAAGTTAATTCATTGAATCATTTGAAAAATCGGGAAGGCCTCTGACGTTTACCGGAGTTTGAGATTGTAGAAAATACAAATTCGCAATTGAGTGCTATTGCAACAGAATTATTAGAAGAATAGCATACGTTTCTGATGCACGCTTAGGTTGGTTTTTCGAAGGAGTGGGGGCTTCAGGATTCTGGATTCGACAGTAATAACTGTTACTCGTCTTCGCTATACGCTGCACTTCCTGTGTTAAGCCGAAATTAAAAAATACGCGGCGCAGTAATTATGCCCCGTGTGATTATTCGAAGGCTGTGAAATAAGTTATGGTGCATTTGAGGCGACTATCAAATCTTGATATTCGAGGCTTTTCAGGCAAATACGCAATGGACGGGCTGCGGATTGGTCGAGCGCTACCATTGGCATGCCTGATTGTCCTTGCCGGATGCGCCGCGGGAAGTGAATTCGCCGCAGTCGACACGGTGAAAGCGCCGGTTTTCGCCGATGAAGGTGTGGATCCGGAAGTCGCAGGAAAGCTTGTCGATAGCCAGGAGGTAATCGACAACTCGCCGAATCACCGCCTGCATGAAAAGCGACTGGCCAATGGCGGTCCGGCCAACAAGGATGTGCGGCTCCCCGGATCGCCCTTTCCTGAAATTACCGGGTGGGGAAGGCCGCTGGCGAACGAAACAGCCGGGGCAAAACACGCGGAAACGGATACGATCGACCAGTCTCTCTTCGGGTTGATGCGACGGACGCTTGAAAACAACGGGGAAATCGCCAGGGCGGCTGAGGCGGTGAATTCAGCCGATATCGCCTCGACAAATGCGATCTTCGGTTATTTGCCCCGCGCCAGCGCCAACCTGGAATATACCCATGCCCGCCAGCGGGTCATCTCCAGCGACAATGCGGTGTTCCGGGAAGGTTCGGCGAATTTCCCGGCGCTGAATGTCCAGACGGAGATTTGCCAGCCCGTGATCGATTTCGGGCGCGTATTCGCCATATCCGCGGCCGATAGCGGCCGCTCGGTCGCGCGCGCGGCCTACGTCAATACGGCCCAGACAGTAATGTTCAGCGTCGTGACGGCTTATATCGACGCACTCGAATCCAAGGGAAGAATCAGGAGCGCAATCAATCGCATCCGGCTGCTCGACGCGCAGATCGCGGCCGAAAGACGCCTGGAAGCCACCGGCCGGGGCGTGGCGTCCGCCTATCAGCTTCTTGAAATCGAAAAGAGTTCGACGGCTATCGAGCTTTCCGAGGCCGAAGAGGATTTTGCGGATGCGCTTGAGGTGCTGAGCGGCATTGTCGGGTGGCCGGTCGAGGATGTGACGCCATTCGATCTTCCAAAAGAGGTTTGGCAGAAGGGCGGCTCCGGTGACTGGCATGCCTATGTCGTCGAGGCGTTGAAGGTCAATCCTCTCGCTCAGCAGCGGCGCATCGAGATCCTGCAGCGGCGCCAGATCTACAAGCAAAGCCTGAGCAACGATTTTCTACCGACGGTAGAGGCATTCGCGCGGCAGGAATACGAGGATCGCGAGGCAAGCCGGTTCGGCGGCGGCTCGGAAACGCTCGACCACACCGTGGGGGTGAGGGTTCGGGTGCCGATCTTCAATGCCAACGGCACCGGCTATCAAAACGAAGAGGAACTCAGCGCCTACAGACAGGCAATCATCAGCGAAGCGCAGCTTCGCCGCACCCTTGAAGCGGAGATCCGCACCTTGCTGATTTAGCTCAAGGATCAGCGCCGCGCGATCGAGCATGCCCGGCATGCGGTGTCGGCCGCCAACAAGCTGATCGCGGCTGCGCGCGCCGGTGCGCAAACCGGGGTGAGCGCGCAAGCCGGGGTGCTGAGGGAGCAACTGCAACTTCAGCGCGCGGAGGAACTGCTGGTGCGCACCCGCAGCACATACATGCGCAGCTGGGCGCGGCTGGCGTTCCTGATGGGAACCCGGGTTATCCCGAACGCGTGATAGGTGTGCAGATGAAAACGGCAAGGAGTTCGGCTGCATGATGCGAAGAGTTCTTGTGGCGCTTGCCGCCCTCGCGCCGTTTACTGCTGCCGCCGAACCGCCGGTGACGATCGATACTCTCTCCGAGCTACAGGCGAACTGGCGCGAAAAGGGCATAGCCGGTGCTTCTGCCGGGGCCATGGATTGCACGATCCTTCCTTCAAGGGTGATCGATATAGCCGCGCCGATCGCCGGCGTCATCGCGCAAGTTTTCGTGAGGCCGGGACAAAGCGTCGGCAAGGGCGAATTGATCGCCCGCCTCGATATGGACATCGCCAAATCCGAACTGGAAAGCGCGGAACTTCGGGCCAGTGGCCGGGCGGGGCTGGATCTTGCGAAGTCGCGTCTGGAGATCGCGGCCTCCCGCTTCCGGTCGGCCGAGCAGGCGCTGGAAGGCAATGTCATCAGCAGGCTGGAGTTCGAAACGCTGCGGGGCGAGTTTCTCCAGGCACAACATGAACTGAAGCGCGAAGAAGAGGCGATCGCGGTGGCGGCGGCGGACGCGCGCCGCATGCGCGTGACGGTCGAGAAGGGCGAGATAAGGGCTCCCTTTCCCGGAACGATCGGGGAAAGCATCCTCGACCCCGGTGAGACGATCGGCGAGCAGCCGATCGCAAAACTGATCGTCGTGGATCCGATGCGCGTCGAGGCCTTCGTGCCACTCGATCGCATCCAGTCTCTTCGCGCCGGCCAGCGTTTTATTGTGCGTGCGGGCGACAGCCCGCCGATCTTTGAAACACCGGTGCTGGATTACATATCGCCGCTGGCCGACCAGTCCTCCAGGACGGTTCGCGCCTATTTCCATCTGGAAAGCGACAGGGTCTCCCCCGGATTTAGCTGCTCTCTCCTTCCTTCCCCCGATGTAGCGAACAATCAAAATTAAAAACAAAGGCTTAGCGCGTTCACGCCGCTTTATACGAGAAGCAATATGCAAAACAACGAGATTGGCCTGATTTCGGCGCAAACGCGAAAAGATGCCCTTGAGAGGGTCGGCAGAGAGGTCATGCCTGTCGAGCCGCGCATTCTTCTCGATGCCGTCCTCAATCTCGACCCGGGTGGCGCCGGCCTGGAAATTCTGCACGCAGTCGCCGGTTCTCTCGATGCGCAGCAGGACGAACTGGACGATCTGTTCGATACTTTCGAGCAAACGCTTGCCGGGAGCCTGGGCGCCGGCGCCGGTCTCTTCGATCCCAGCGGCGGCGGTGCGGGATCGATAGAAGGGGGTGCCTTGAGCGGCGCGGAAGCGCTGGTCGCCGATATTCGAGCGGCTATCGGGGCGGCGAGCGCCGCTTTCGAAGCGAACCTGGAAACATTCGTTACAAACCAGGGGGCAGGCATAAGCTCGGCGATCAACGGCGAGCTTCAGATGAACTTCGGCGTTTCCGGGCTGGTCGACGGCGCCGATCTGGAACGCCTCGTCACGATAGACAATCTGGCGAGCGAGGCCGACTTCGACGATGCGATCGAAGACCGGCTGAGAGGGCGGCTGGAGACCGCCCTGAACAGGACGATCAGCGACCCGGAGCTCGACCAGCTTCAGTCCATCGTCTCAAGCCAGCTCGGCACGGCGGCCGCCGCCGCGGGCGGCTCGCTCTTTTCCGTCGAACTGACGGATATCGTCGATGCGGGCGGGCATAAGGTGGTTTCCTTTACCAACGATGTCAGCGCTCCGGCGGGGGCGAGCATCGTCGATGTTTCGGTGACGCCATCAGACCTTGCTCCCGATCTTGGAACGTTTTTCGGGAATTCCGGGTTCGGGCTGGAGTTCAATTCGGCAGGCGCGCTGTCGCTCGATCTCGAGGATCTGGATTTCGATTTCCAGATCCGCGCGCAAACGGCGGCCAACAGCTTTTCGCTCGCCTTCGAGGAGTTCTCGCTTTCCGACTTCACCATCGGCGGCGTGGCCTATCAGGCCGGGCCGGGCGGCGGGTTGGAAGCGGAAATCGGCCTGCTGCGGGGAACCGTGGAACGGGTGGAAATGGCGGAGTTCCGCGTCGAGCAGACAGGCATTGAAGCGATAGACGTCGAGACGACCTACGATTTCACGACGCACAATCTGGCGACGATTGCCGCTTCCGCGGCGATCAGCGTGGACGCATCGATCCGCGAGGTCGGCGGTGGGATGTTTGAAAGCATCGTCGCCGACGAGATCTACGAACTCGTCCACGTGGATCTTGTCAGTTCGTTGACATACAACAATACAAGCGGGCCGCTTTCTGCCGGCGATCTGGACCCGGCCAACCGTGTTACGCGCGATTTCGCCATCGGCGTCCGGCTCGACGGTATCGCCACGACGCAGACGGGCTCGCTGCAGAGCGCCTTCCGTGGCGGCCTTGAGGTTGGCATTGAGGCGGACGCCAGCGGGCTCGGTCTCGATGCGGCAGAGGAAGAAGCCTTCGAAGCGCTGGCCGCCAATACGGCGAGCGTCAACGGCGATGCGATCGGCAGGATTTTCCGCGATCTTTCCGGCAATATCGCCGACATTCTAAATTCGGCTTTCCTCGATTTCGAACTGCCTTTCTTCGATCTTCGCTTCAGCGATGCATTCGATACGATTGCGGAGGCGGTCGCCGGGCTTGCCGAAGACTTCTCGATCGATCTCGCCGCTCTCGGTTTTGCGGAATTCGCGTCGCTCACGCCCGCGCAGGTACTCGCGGAGGGCGCAGCGGTGAATCTTGCCGCCTTTGCGAGCCTTGCGGAGTTCACCCTGATCGTTCCGGGTGCGGAGGATGTCGAACTGACAGTCCACGCGCCGGACGGCATCGGCTTCGACAGCGCCGCCGAGATCGCCGCGGCCATAAACCTTGCGATCACGGACGCGCAGACGGGCACGCCGCCTCTGTCACTCAACGTGCGTGTCGACGCGGAGGGCGGAAGGCTCCTGTTTAGCCTGATCGATCCGCAAGGTGCCGGCGCAATCCTCGATGCTTCGCAGGCAGGACTGCTTGCAAACCTTGGCTTTGGCCAGACAATCCTGCTCTCGCCAGCAATCGAAAGCTTTGATTTCGGCACGATCGATCTCAGTGAATTGGGCGGGGTGGAAAGCCTCGTCTTCACCTTGACCAGCGGAGAGGTCGCCAGGCGCATCGCGGTGCCCGCCACGAGCCCGGACGGCGGTTTCGACAGCCTTGCGGACCTGTGCGACGCCCTGAATTCGGCCCTTGCCGGCAGTAATCTTTCCGCCGCCATCAATATGGCGGGCGACGGCATTGAGGTCAGGCTCGTTGACCCTGAAGGAGAGGCGGCAAGCTTCGGCATCCGCGTCACCGACGCCGTGCGCGCGCAAACGCTCGACGGGCTCTACGCCTTCGTCGACAACGAGCTTGCAAACCGTATCTCGGGAGCGGGCATCGGGCTTGACGCGACGGGGCAGCTGCAATTGCGCCTGCCCGGCCTTGGCGACACGATCGCCTTTGAAGAGCAGGGCATCTTGCTTGCCGGGCTCGGCGGAGATTTGGTGGGCGGCCTCGGGCTTGACGCGGAACTCGCGGGCGAAATCCAAGCTCGCCTCGATACCACGCTGGTGCTCGATCTTGCAGGTTACGCCGGACGGTTCCAGGACGGGGCATCGGGAGCGCTCACCGAGCAGGCGCGCGGCACGACGGCCATGGATGGGGCGGTCCAGCTTTACGACCATGTGCAACTGCGCGGCACGGAACTCTTCGGCCGCGTTCAGGCGACGGCGACCGATATTGAGGGCACGGCCGACCTCGGGCTCTTTTCCGCAGTGTTCGGCGAAACCGACCCCGCCCCAGAACTCGATCGAACTCGATGCTCAGCTTTTGGCGACGCTGGTGGGCGGAGCTGCCTCCAGCTTCGGCGGCGCCGTCTCCTTCTCGGAGATCGGCGAGGCAACGCGCAGTCAAAGGGTATCGGACATCGTCGGCCGCCTTGAGGTGGCAGGCGGCATCCTGGCGGATAGCGACGGCCTGCCGCAAATCGACGTCGGCGGGATGCTTGTGCATTCCTCCGATATTTTAGCCTCGCCCGCCGGTCAGGGTTCCACATCGGTGGTCCTGGCGATACGGCTTGACGATGTGAGGATCCGCACCGCCGGCATCGGCGGGCTGCCGGTCGATGCGATCGACGGCCTGACGCTCACGCTTGCCGATGCCTTCGATCCGCAGAGCATCGCGGTCGACGTGCGCTCGCCCTTCGAGGCGGCGGTCAGGGGCATCAATTTCGGCAATATCAGCGATACGCTCGGCAGCCTCGGGGCGCTGCTGCAGGCGGTCGATCAAACGCTTGAGGAAAATCTCGCCTTCCTCGGCGCGGAAATTCCGGTGCTGAATTTCGCGCTTCTCGATCTGCTCGACTTCAGCTCCGACTTTCTCGACGGCCTGCAGTCTTTCGCCAACAACCCGGATTTCGGCCTCGACGAGTTGCAAGCCGCGCTTGAGGACGCTTTCGGCCTCGACAATATCGAGATCGCTTTCGATGGCGCGGATGCGGATGTGCTGACTTTCGGCTTCGAATTTCGTTTCGACGACCTCGATTTCCTGCAATCCTTCGCCATCGACCTGCTTGCCCTGCTCGGCGAGGACGGGCTGGAGGACGCGCTTGGGCCGGTCGCCAGCGGGTTTATCCTGGGGCTGGTGGACAGCCGGGGCGACGCATCCTTTGCCGTGGACGCGGATCTCACCCTCGATCTTGCATTCGGGATCGACTTCGGCGGGCTGCTGTCCGGCAATCAGGTCCAGGTCGGCCTCAATACGGCGCTGGAAGCGCTTTCGAGCGTTGCCGGCGTCGTCAGCGCGACGGTCAACGGGCGCAACGAACTTCGCGTCACCCGGTTCGGCCGCACGACGGGCATGCGCCAGGACGTCAATATCCGCATCGAGGACGCGCGTACCGTCGGCGACATCGTCGCGCTGATAAACGATGCTGTCGGCGATGGATTCGGGTTCGCGGAACTCGGCGATACCGACGGAGACGACCCGCGCACGCTGTTCACCTTCGACGAGGCGAGCGGGCAATTCCGCCTGACCGATCTTGACGGCGCGGCCCGCGACACCTCGCTTGGCCTCGATGCGCTTTTCGGCGCGGGGGCAGGCGATGCGAGCAACGTCGGCGGTGTACCGACGATCACGGGCATCGCCGATCTTTCGCAAATCGATCCGGCGGCCGCCTACCGGTTCGACATCCTCGTCAACGGCTCGTCCGTTACGGTGGAAATTGCCGCGGACGCCGGGCGGGCGGATTCCGCCGCGCTTGTCGAAGCGCTCAACGAAGCGCTTGACGGCACGACCATTTCGCGCGGTGTGCTTGGCCAAGGGTCGCCCACCGAGGCGACGGTCGCGCTCTCCCGGCTAGTGAGCGCGTCGCTTGACGGAACGTCGCTGATTCTGCAGGCGACGGGCTTTGCCGTGGCTGCCGGCTACGAGCAGATTTCGCTTGGCGTTGCAGGCGCCAATGTTTCCCACGTCATCGAGTTTGCCGTTTCGGAACTCAACGGCAGCAATTTCGCCCGCCTGCTCGGCTTTGCGAGCGGCGAGGTTCTGTCGCTGGAAAACGCCCATTCCGACCGCGTCACGGCGGGCGAGGGCCTGCGTGCATTCGTCGACACGCAGAATACGGAGCTTCGCCTCGAAGCGCGCACGACGGTCGACCATAGTCTGAATGCGGTCATCTCCTTCGGTCCGAGAGACGTCAATGTGTCGGGCGGAACGATCCTGCTCGGCTCGGGCGAGGGCAACGGCGCGCCGGCGCGCATCGTCGTCGGCTTCAACGATATCGACGGCGACGACAATGTCGGACAGCTCGACCTTTCGTTCCTGCGCACGATCGAAGAAGATGCGAACCGTTCGGAGATCGAACTGCTGACGCTGGATATCGCGGCGGGGCTCGACGTCGATCTTTCCTTCTCGGAGTCGAGCGGCCACTTCGATCCGAGCCAGCACGGCTTCAGCTATCACGTGACGCTGGCCGAAACGCTGGCGGGCTCCGACTTCAGCCAGTTCGATCCGTCGGACGTCGGCAATTTCTTTGCCGGCGACCTGATCGATTTCGCCGAGACGGGCTCCTACAATCTCGACGGGCTCGACCTCGACCTGCCGGACCTCGGCACGTTCTTTAGCGATTTCAGGCCGCTGGAGCTGATCGACAATCCGCTGCCGCTCTTGTTCGGGCTGGATCTCATCCTCCAGCGCCTTGACCTTGCGATCCAGACGCTGCTGGATTACCGTCAGGTTGCCGATTATCGGCAACCTGCTCGGCCTTGGCGTGACGATATTCCAGGACCTGCGCTTCGAACTGATCGAACCGGCTCTCGCCTATGCGCTGACGCCGCTTGCCGACGGCAGTCTGCCCACCACCGCCGATCTGTTGAACGGTTTCCTGAACGACCAGTTCAATATCTTCTTCGGCACGGACGAGGTGACCTATCTGCAGGCGGTGCGCCAGACGGAGGGACCGCTGGACGATCCGGTGCTCGTCGGCGTTCTCAGTTTCTCGGGCGAATTGTTCAGCGCCGTGCTCGATATCGGCTTCGATCTCGGCCTTCCCGGCCTGGGCCTTGAGGTGCAGGAGGGAACAGGGCTCTCCTTCTCGGCGAATTTCGACGTGGATATCGGTTTCGGTATCGACCGCTTCGGCTTCTTCCTGTTCAACGACGTCAACGAGCGGGAGGTGGAGATCAATTTCGTCGTGGACGCGGGCAACTTCCAGGGCGCTTTCTCTCTCTACAACCTGCTGAGGGTGAGCGCCTATGCGGTCGCCGATCCCTTGCCGACGGGCGGTCAACCTGTCGGGAACAGGCCGTTGACGGAGGTCCCCGACTATGACGCGGGCGAGCGCGGCCAGGTCGCGCTGGTGGCGACGCTTGGCGCCAACCTCTTCGGCAATAACACCGGAGGGCTGAATTTCTACGACACGTCGGATCTGGATCTGACGGAAACCGACCGCGAAGGCTTCGAGCATCAGCTCATTTTCGAGCGCATCATCCGTGTCGCGGAATTGAACCAGTCGAATTTCGTCGATTTCTCGCTTACCGCCACGATCGACGTGAACCTGCAACTCGTCGTGGAGGCCATCAATCCGCTTACGGGCGACCCCATCGCCATCGGCGGCGCGGAAGTGCTCCCCAGGGTCGTCACGGAACTCGTCTTCGAGGCGAATTTCGATCTGGAGCGCGCGGACCGGTTCCAGGTCGAGGTCCTGCTGTTCCATGACCTTCGCGTCGATATTTCAACGCTTTATAATAGCTTCATCCGGCCGGTCCTCGACCCGATCCTGCCGATCGTCCAGCCGCTGGCGGAATTCTTCAATATTATCAACGTCTTTCCGGTCAGCTTCATTCTGGACCAGGTCAGATCATTCTTCCCGGTCCTGAACCTGCCGCTCACCATCGCGGATATCATCGGCGACGTTTCCATCCTCATCAACACGCTCGCGCAAACGGGCGGCTTCGTCGTGTTCGGCACTTTCGACCTCGGCTCCAATGCCGGGGCGCTGGCCCGCAACCAGATCCAGTCGAGGGATCTGGGTATCAACGACGTGAGCCTGACCGAAGGCCGGGACCCGGTGCAAAGCAGCTTCGGCTCGAATTCCGGGGGCATCCGGATCGACATTCCCCTGATCAGCAGTCCGATCAGCGTGCTGAACCTGATTTTGGGCCGTTTCGACGCGGTATCGCTGATCGAGGTTGAATTCTCGCTCATCAATATCGACTTCCAGTTCGACCTGGTGAATGACGTCGTCTCCAGCATTGGCGCTCCGAGCCTCCTTGCCAACGCTCTTCGCGGCATTCTCCAGGCGCAGCTTGATTTCCGCGCATTCGTCGGCTTCACCGTCGGCTACGATCTTTCCGGTATCGTCAATTTCATCAATACGCAGGATGCGGACCGACTGCTCGACGGGCTCTTCATCGACAGTTCTGACGGCGGGCTCGTCGATTTCTATATCCGCGCGTTCCTGCGCGCCTTCATCGGCACGCCGATCATTTCGGGCGGGCTTGAAGGCGGGGGCGAAATCGCGTTCCGGTTGGGGTTCAACGATCCAAACCGCGACGGCAGGCTCAGAATTCCGGAGATCATCGCGATCGCGGAGTATCTCGACGAGATCAACGCGGATTTCCCGACCTATCTGGAGACCGTATTCAGGGGTTCCGCCGGCTTTGGGCTGTTTGCCCGGGTCTTTGCCTCCATCAATCTGTTCTTCTTCTCCATCGATTTCGGCTTCGATATTGTCAATGTTTCGATAGGATTCGATTTCGGCGGCCTGCCCATCGAACCACGGCTCGGGCAGGATATTTCTGAGACGGGCGGCCAGGCGGTGCTTAATGTCGGCTCGCGCGCGGCTCTTAATCTTTCTCAGTCCTCGCAGGACGGCAACGAGACCATCCGCGTTTTCACGCCGGTCATGGCGCTCGGCGCATTCGTGGCGCAAAGCGCGCCGCCGCCGATCAGGCTCGAATATACCAACAACGGCCGCACCCAGACGGCTGACCTCAATCCGAATGCGAGTGCGATCATCATTCCGGCTGGCGAGGGCGACAATGAGATCGACCTGTCGGGGCTTGCTGGTAACACGCCGACGCTGACGTTCACCGGCAGCGGCGACGACACGGTCTACCTGCCGAGCGACGGCTTCCACGTGGTCTTCACCGGCGACGGCAACGACCGTGTCGAGGTCGCGGAAGGGGCGATCGGAACCTACTGGATCTTTGCCGGCGCAGACGAGGACGTCATTCAGGTTTCCGGCGGAAACAGCATGGTGTTTTCAGCTGACGATTTCGGCCTTCGGGATCGCTTCATTGGCGAATTCATGAACGGCGGCTTCAGCCAGGCGGCGGCGGAGGCGGCACTCGCCAGCGTATTGGGCGACGCCCAGCAATTCAGGAACAATTACACCGCCACCACACAGACAACGGCCGACAGGGCCGGCGACAGCGTGACGCTCGGCGCGGGCGATCATACCGTCTTCGCCGGTGGCGGCGACGACACGATCGAAACGGCCAAGGGTTCGGGCAATGTCGAGATCTTCGCCGGCGGCGGCAACGACAGGATCGTGGCGAACGGACTTTCCGTCTTCGTCGAGGGCGGCGCGGGCTCCGATCTTATCAGACTTGGAGACGGCACCAACGAGGCCTACGGCTATGCCAAGGCGCTCGGGGTCGACGGACTGACGAACGACCAGGGGCTCAATTCGCTCGCCAACCAAGACGGCGACGACGTTATCATCGGCGGGGCGGGCCAGGATTCCCTCTACGGCCAGCGCGGCAACAACATCATCGAAGGCGGGCTTGGCGACGATCTCATTCACGGCGGCCGTGGCTCGGATATCGTCACCGGCGGTGTGTTCGAGATCACCGACCGGATGGATGTTTCGGTTGCCGTCGAAGATCTCTACGGCGGGCTGCCCACGTCGCTCATCATCGTAACGGCCGACGCGGCCGATGGCGACGACCGCCTTTATTCCGACGGCGGGCGGAACCTGGTCTTCGGCGGCGGCGGCGACGACATCCTCACCGGCGGCACCGGCTCCAATATCCTGATCGGCGACTTCGGCGAGGTCGACGTGTCGATGAACGGGGTTGCGGAAGGGTTCCGCGGGACGATGGCGGATTTCCGCCAATTCCGGCAACGATATGCTGGCCGGCGGCAGCGGCGCGGACATTCTGATTGCAGGCGGGGCGGCAGCTGCCAACGAAGTCGAATTCATCACAGACGCCGGCGGCTCCAATATTCTCATCGGCGATACCGCCAATATCTTCGGCACCAGAATCCTGGAGCAGGCGTCGCGGGTGACGTCGGTTGCCTCAACCCGGGGCAATATCGACGAAATCCGCTCCGGCAACGGCTATGACATCATAATCGGCGGCGAGCAGGGCGATCTCATCGAAACCGCAGGCGGTTCGAATATCCTCATCGGCGATCTTGCGGATATCGACCTGACGAACGGCCGGATTACGGCAATCGGCTCGACTGCCGGTGGGGCCGACACGATTACGGCCGAGGACAATGGCGACAACCCGGCAGGCGGGTTCCATCCGATCAACCTGATCGTCGGCGGCGAGGCGGGCGATACCGTGGGCATCGGCCGCGGCGACGACGCGCTTTTGGGCGACCGTGGCGAGATCGTCTTCGACGTGCAGGCGCGATCGAGGCTGCTTGCCTATGTGCCGCTTGACGACGCGAACGCGACGGAAGAGGAAATCGCCGCGGATATGGCGGTGCGCGCCGAAATCGCCGCGATGGTGCGCCGGCTCTCGGCAACCTCCGATCCGCTCGACGGTGACGATATGGTGACCGACGCCGGCGGCAACAACCTCATGATCCTTGGCGGCGGCAACGACCGGGCGACCATTGGGGCTGGCGACAATATCGTGCTCGGCGACAGCGGCAGCATCGACCTCGTTTCCGGTCGGGCGGAGACATCCGGCGACGATCTTGCCGGCGACGACACGATTATGGCGGACAGAAACCGCAAGCGGCATCAATATCGTTCTCGGCGGCAGCGGTAACGACATGGTTGTCCTTGGGCATGGGGATAATCTGGTCATCGGCGATACGGGCGAGATCCTGTTTGACCTGGCGAACCTCAATCCCGTGTCGCTGGTATCCGCATTCGACACGCGCGACGGCGACGACATGGTCGAGGCGGGCAACGGGCACAATACCGCAATCCTTGGCGCGGGCGGCGATAGGGTGACCTTCGGCAACGGCAACAGCCGGATCGTCGGCGACAGCGGGTCGATCGTTTCGCAAGCCGACGATGGCGCAGGCTTCCTCGCGTCGAGCGATACCGATAAGGGCGGCGACGATACCATTGCGACCGGTTCGGGAGACGATTTCATCATCGGCGGTTTCGGCGCGGATATGATCACCTCGACGAATGGCGACAATGTCATCATCGGCGATAGCGGCCACCTTCGGCATGTGGCGCTTTTTGGCGATAACCGGCTGCTCACCTTGCGCTCGCTCGACCCTGGCCAAGGCGGCGACGACGATGTCGAAACCGGCGACGGCCATGACATCCTGGTCGGCGGCGCGGCAAACGACCGGCTTTATGCCGGCAATGGCGACAACATCCTGGCAGGCGACTGGGTGGCGATCGAAACGCCGCTTGCCGGTGGGGGCACAGGATCGATCACCTCGAGCGATCTGGAGAATTTCGGCGACGATACGCTGGGTAGCGGTTCGGGCAACGATATCCTCGTCGGCGGCGGCGGCAGCGATACGATCACCGTGGGAAGCGGCTTCGACACGGCCTTCGGCGACGATGTCGCGGTCACCTATGTCAACCGGACGGATATCGAGACCATCGAATTGATCAATCTTGCCGAGGGCGGCGACGATACGATCACCTCGACGGGCGAGGGCGACGACATTCTGGTGGGACAGGCCGGGCGCGATACGATCACGGCCGGGGATGGCGACGACGTGCTGATCGGCGACCTGTCGCTCTTCGAGTTCCTGCCGAGAGGCACCTTCGAGCGAGGCGAAAGCCATGTGGAGCGGCTGGTTTATCTGGAATACATCCGCCCCGACGTCGGTTACTCCGATACCATCCGGGCCGGGGACGGGCGCGACCTGGTTCTCGGCGGCTTCGGCAACGACTTTCTCTACGGCGAGGACGGGCAGGACCTCATATTCGGCGATGCCTTCCTGATGGACCGGGCGTATGTCGTCGATGCGAATGGGGCGCTTTTGCGCGAGAACATCTTTATTCGCAGTAACTTCGCATATCTTTCAGGGGGATACGATATCCTTGACGGAGGCGACGGCGCCGACGTTCTGGTTGGCCATCTGGGTCCGGACGGGTTCTTCGGCAATACACTCAACGACTTCCTGGCGGGCGATGCGATCTTCATTTTCATGCAGGCAGCCTTCGACGCCGACAGTTTCAATGGCGCCCGCTTCCTGGATGTGGTTACCGTCAACTTCCCCGGATTCGGCGGCCCGGACGTGGTCTCCAACGCTCAGGTCAACCAGTCGATCGGTAGCCCGCTGGAGGCGACGGTTCGCGCCTTCAGCATCGGTCATAACGCCTACCGCGAATTCGGCGGAACGCTATCGACGGTCAATCGGCCCGACATGGATAGTTTCGACGATGTTTTCGCCTCGCGCGCGCAGCTGACCTTCGACCTGCTGCTTGAGACGGTCGACACCGGCGCATTCGTTGCAAATATTGCTGAACTGCTTGAATTCGATATTGAAAGGCTGCCGCTGATCGAGGCAATTCGCGAAGAGTTCGTTCGACATGCCGGCAAGCATTTCGACTTCGATCTGTCGCCGCTGGACCGCTATCTGCTCGACCGGATATTTGAGGACACGATTCGCCCGGTGATCGATCAGATCTTTGAAAACACCCAAAGCTCGGATGAGCCGAATACGCCGCCGCCGGCAGGCGAAGCCGGACTCAACGGGGCAACACCACCACAAATTGCTATCAATGGAACGAGCAGGAGTGTCGCTTATGGCTGATGAGAATGGAAATCCGAGTGTCGCCCAAACGGAAATCGACGGAGTGAAGATCGTCTGGAACGACAAGGATATTTCCAGCAGCTATGCCAATGTGGCAACGGCTACGGCAACGCGCGAGGAGTTCTTTCTTCTCTTCGGCATTCATCAGAACTGGAAAGGCGTCCCCGCTGACGGGAACGTGGATGTGAAGTTGACACACCGCATGGTCGTGAACCCTTACGCAGCGAAGCGGCTTGCCATGCTTCTGGCTGCGTCCATCAAGGCCTATGAGGAGCGGTTCGGCACTATCAATATATGAGTGCCAGCCTGCCCATATCGGTGAAAAATGGAGACAATACCCTCGGCGGCGCCGCGCCTCCCGCCGAGGAACGCATTGGTGCGCTCTATCTTGAGAATGCCGGCGATACGCTGATTACGGTTTTCGGCCCGCCACCTGAACCGCAGGTGCTGGAGGCGATGCGAAGCATGCGGGAGGGACGGGCGCCGCAGCGCCCGGGCGCCCGGCGCATCGACGAGGCGGGTATGGCAATTCGTATTCCTCTTCAAGGCGGCGGCGCGCATCTTTGGCGGGTCGACATGTCCAGCGGCAGCGAAGTCGACATGATCCGCAAGATGATGGCGGCAAGCACTGCCCTTGAAGGGGAAAACAGCGCCCGGACGGCATTGGGGGCAGCAAGCGAGGCCACTGGCGCGCAACACGTCAGGTCAAACATTGCCGGCACCGGCGTGGCCTTCCACACCGGTCTGGTCGAAGCTCTTGCGAAAATATCCAGAACCACCCGTGGCAAGGGCATTCAAAGGGCATTGAGCACGATCAGCGACACTACGGGTTGCCGTCACCCGGCGGCGATCCGGCGGAAAGGGAAAAAGATTATCTCCGTCGCGCTGCTTGGCCGACCGCAAAACGATGCAGCGTCAAGCATCGCGATCTTTGCCCGTCAGATGATCTCGAGGAATACGCGTCAGCTTAGCGCAACGACAGATGGCGTCGAAACTGGGTCGGTGGAGGGTGGGGAGCCATTTGAGCCTGACTTCGGCCTTTTTTGCAGCACGCATGCCATCTCCCGGTTTTCGATCGTCCTTCCGGAGGAAAACGGTTACGGGCTCTACGCGGAGGGTGATGTCGATCCACAGGCGCTTGCGATTGCCGCCGCATGCCTGACGCTTCGATATCCGGTGGCGCCGGCGTCCCGGCTCACTCATTTCCGAAGGTATCTGATTGCGGGAGTCGCTGCCGCCCTTATGGCCTTCTTCGCCTGGCCCACGTCATTCCAGATAGTGGCTCCGGGCGAGATCCGCCCCGCCGATACCAATGTGGTTGTTGTTCCAAGCGACGGCCGGCTTGAAAAAATTCTGGTCGGGGTGGGCGATCGCGTCGAGAAGGGTGCGGTTATCGCCGAGCTTGTTTCTCCTGAGCTGGAAGAAGCGGAAACCCGCGCGACGCTCGATCATCTGCTTGAGGAACTTGGTGCGCAGGAAGCGCTCGCAAATGACGATTATGCGCGCTTTCAGATCGCCGACCAGCGCCGCCGGATTTCAGAGTTCCGCGCCGGGCAAGAAAGGCGCAGGCTGGAGGAATTGACGATCCGGGCGCCGGCTGACGGGCGGATTACGGATCTGGTGCCTCGCAGCGAGCTTGGTGCGGTGCTGCGGAGCGGCAGCCTGATAGCGGAACTGCGTATCGGCGGGCGGATGCATCTCTTGCTGCAACTTGCCGCGAGCGACGGTCCGCATGTGCATGCCGGAATGAGGGGGACCGTTGTCGTGAGGGGCTTGGTCGACCGAACCTATCCAATCAGCGTGCTTGAGGCGCCCGTCCTCAACGAGCGCAACGATGGATCGAGCAGTCTTTCCGTGCTGGCGGAAATTCAGGCCGGCGAAGAAGAAGGCCTCTTGAAGGGGTTGACGGGAATTGCGCGGATCGATTCTGGAACACGGCCCAGGGGTCTGGTCTGGCTCAGGCCCATTCTGGATTATGCAAGGCTTACAGCATGGAAATTCCTGGGACTGCGGCTCTAGCGGAAGCAAAGCTGCATATTTCTCCCGAACGCGAGCATCATCTCTATTTCCTCGAAGACAGCGTCAGTGGAAAGATGCTGCGTATCAGTTCACGCCTTACCCGATCTTTTGCCAACGCGCGCAGCCGCTCTCCCGAAAAGCGCCGTCACCTTGATGAAAGCGAGGCGGCGGAGGCGGCTGTACTTTCGGGATACCTTCGATCGATGCGTGAAAGCACGCTTGCGGCAAAGCCCGGTTTCAACCCCCTGTTCATGCAGCTGCCGCTCTTTGAGGTGGGGCCGGCGCAACGCCATCTCGCCGGGGTAGCGCGGCTTGTGTTTTCTCCAGCCGGGGCGGCATTTCTGGTTTGCATGGCGATGGCTTCCCTTTGGGTCGCAACAGCGACGGATTGGGCAATGGCGAGCCGGTTGGGGGACGTATTCTCGCTTGACGCGATCCTGCTCTTTGCGCTTTTCGCCCCCCTGCTAAGACTGTTGCACGAGATGGGGCACATCCTGGCTGCGACCCGTTATGGCGTAAACGTCAGAAAATGCGGGCTGTCCCTGATCGCTCTTTATCCGATGCCGTTTGTCGATTGCTCGGAGGCCGAATACCGCGCGTCGCGCAAGGAACGGATCGTCATCAGTCTGGCAGGGCTTTTCGCCGATCTCACGATCGGCTTTACCGCCTTTTTGATGTGGCATTTCGTATCGGATGCCGCAATGCGGCAGATTTTTTCGAACATTTTTCTGTTCAATACATTGACGACGCTGTTCTTCAACCTGAACCCGCTCGTCAAGGCCGACGGCTATTTTGCTTTGAGCGACGCGGTAGGCAAACGCAATTTCAATATCGAAGCAATGCTCGCCATGCGCCGGCTGAGGTCGGCGCTGGGGGCGGTGGACGTCAAGACGGCCGCCGAAATCGCGCGCGCCGAAAGCTTCAAGCTGCTCTATGCCGCCGCTTCCATGGCCTACCGGATCTACATCCTCCTCACCATCGGCTGGGCGCTGCTGCCGCAATATCTGGGCGTCGGGACTTTCCTGGTCGCCTGGGGTGGACTTGCAATGCTTGCGCCCGGACTCGGCAAGAAGATTTTCGGCCTTCCTCGCCTCGCAGCTGCCAATCTGCGCCGCGGGTTGGCATGGGTTGCCGGGACGTTGGCGATATCAGGCATGCTGGCCCTGATCCCGCTCCCCTATACGATGGTGGTGCCGCTTCGGCTTGATATCGAAGGCGCCTATACGCTACGCACGACGGTTGCAGGTTATGTCGATCTGCGCCATGCAGGAGGAGAGGTCGAGCAGGGGGCGTTGCTCCTTCACCTGCGAGAGCCTGATGCGGCTGCTAAAATGGAACTTTCGCGGCAGGAACAGCTTCTCTACCAGATTCTGGCTACCAGTACCGGCAACAAGAATCCTCTGGCAAAGGAAGGCGCTGAAAGGCGCATGGCAGCGGCGCACGCCATCGCCGAGAGGTTGGCCAGGGACGAAGCGGAGAGGACGATTTCAGCTCCGGCGAAGGGGCTGTTTCGCCCGGTGCGCCAGACAGAACCGGGACGCCGTATGGAACGCGGCGCGCCTGTCGGTGTCTTCATTCCTGCCGATCGCTTCGCGCAACTGACGGGGAATTTTCCCGAAATCTACGTCGAAAAGTTTTCAGAAGGCGGATGGGAGGCCGAATTGCGTCATGCTTCCGGCTATCTTTCCAGCCGGGAAGCACTGTCGATCCGCCTTGTTCAGCTGGAAGACGCGAGGTCAACCGGCGAGCGCTCCTTCCGTGCCGATGTTCGCGCTCAATACGAACCGGGTTTGTTGTCCGGACAAGATCTTTTCCTGAGGCTTGTGTTCAAGGCGGAGCCGATTTGGAAACATGCGGCATTCCTGTATGAAAGGCTGCTCTTCGAATTCCGCTCCGCGCAGGCGTTGGCCCATCGCACAGCGATCGAATAACCGTTGAACCTTGGTGCGTTCATTCGGGACGAAGGCTTCCCGGAGGGACTTGCCGCGTGCCGGTCTGACGTTATGCCCCTTATAACGGTCTTCCCGCCAGTTGGCCGTGGCACCGCAGGCGAGCATCAATCCCCGGACTTCCCGGCACATCGGCGACTTGAGCCAAGCAACAAGAAATCGGCCAAGCTCAAGAAATCAAAACAGAATCAGAGCTGTATTGCCAGGGTGATTTTCCGGTTCCCGTATCCTTTCACGTGGCAATTTTCCACGCCGCGGCATGCTCTGTTGCGGGCGCGCTTCGTTTCATCTGATCCCCGTCCCAATCGTGCGGGTTAGGCTTGCCTCGATGATTTGGGCTGCAAGTGGGCCAACTTATCGCAATTCAGGCAACGGATCGGAAAGGCACAATGGCGACAACCCGGTATTCCATTCCAGAACTGGCGGCGGCGCAGGCGCAAAAGCATGTGACCGTCAACGAAGCGCTGCAGGTGATCGATGCAGCGATGAACCTTGTCGTCATTCGCCGCGATCTGACCGATCCGCCAATCGCCCCGGCCGTGGGCGACAAATATATTCCCGCCAGCCCGGCCGGCGGCATCTGGTCGGGACGCGAGAACTCTGTCGCAGCCTTCATCGGCGGCTACTGGACATTCTTTGAACCGGAGATCGGCTGGCGCGCCTTCGACCAGTCGACGGGAGAGCTTCTCGTGTGGGACGGTTCCGCATGGCGCGACTATCTCGCATCGGCAATGCCTGCAAGGCTCGGCGTCAACACGACGGCGGACGCGGTGAACCGTCTCGCGGTCAAGGCGGATGCTGTGCTTCTTTCGCATGACGACGTGACACCGGGATCGGGCGATATGCGGGTCACGCTCAACAAGGCTGCCGAAAACCGCGATGCCGGCCTTGTCTTGCAGTCGAGCTTCTCGACACGCTGGCTTGCCGGCATGTTCGGCAACGACGATTTCGTGCTGAAGAATTCACCTGATGGATCTTCCTATCCGCAGCCGCCGGCGCTCACGGTCAAGAACAAGAGCGGGCGGGCCATATTCAAGAAGGTTCAAAACGGACTGAGGCCGTGGAACGTTGTCTTGCGCGATTACGTTGCCGGATCGCCGTTCCTGTTGTCCTCCAGCGCCGTCGACAATGCCTGGCGGTGCATCTGCTGGTCGCCGGAGTTGGGCATCTTCGCGGCGGTCGCCACCACGGGCACGGGCAACCGCGTGATGACGAGCCCGGACGGCATCAACTGGACCTCCCGCGCAAGTGCTGCCGACAATCAGTGGACCTCCGTTTGCTGGTCGCCTGAGCTTGGTCTTTTCGCCGCTGTTGCCAATACTGGCACGGGCAACCGCGTGATGACGAGCCTGGACGGCATCAACTGGACGCTACGCGCAAGTGCCGCCGACAATCAGTGGTTTTCCGTCTGCTGGTCTCCCGAGCTGGGCCTTTTTGCCGCCGTGGCTGACAGCGGCACGGGCAACCGGGTTATGACGAGCCCCGACGGCATCAACTGGACGGTGCGGGCGAGCGCCGCCGACAATGCCTGGCGGTCCGTTTGCTGGTCGCCGGAACTCGGACTTTTTGCCGCCGTCTCGATCGGCGGCGCGGGCAACCGGGTGATGACCAGCCCGGACGGTGTGAATTGGACGATCCGCGCAAGTGCTGTCGACAATGCCTGGATTTCCGTCTGCTGGTCGCCGGAGTTGGGTCTCTTTGCCGCCACGTCGATTACCGGCACAGGCAACCGGGTGATGACCAGCCCGGACGGTATCAACTGGACGAGCCGCGCAAGTGCTGCCGACAACGAGTGGTATTTCGTCTGCTGGTCGGGCGAACTCGGACTTTTTGCCGCCACGTCGATCAGCGGCGCCGGCAACCGCGTGATGACGAGTCCGGACGGCGTCAACTGGACGGCGCGCGCAAGTGCTACCGACAATGCCTGGATATCGATTTGCTGGTCGCCGGAGCTGGGCCTGTTCGCGGCGACGGCCACAGGCGGCACGGGCAACCGCGTGATGACGAGCAAGTCAGCCTACAGTTATCCCTATCGATAGGAGCCAAGAATGGAGGCGGGTGTCGGTGTCATGCGCCTGCGTAAAACGTGTCGGATTGCAATTTCTTCCGATGTTTTCTACCGGGAAATCACTCAGTGCGATTCACGACCGGCCTGATGGCGGGTGCGGGCGGCAGAAGGCTTCGGATATCGGCGAAGGGATAGGCGGGTTCGAAACGAAAGGCTTCGGCGAATTCGTCTGTGCCTGCATTGCATTGCCGCGCGCGGAAACGGTTCTGCAGCAGGACGCTCTCCACGAAGCGCTCCGGGTCCTGCGAGGCGTGCTTGCGGATTGCTGCAAGCTTCAAGTCCATATGGGGCGTGGCATCGACATAGTGGGTCGGCAGGAAGCCTGCGCCCATCAGCGTGTCCGCCCATAGGACCGGGGCGGCGAAGGAGGTGGCAAGGCTTGTCGCCTGACTGAGCGCGCGGTGGTCGCCGTGATAGTCGTTCGGTGCATGGGTGATGACGAGACCGGGGCGGACGGTGGCAACAAGCCGCCGCAGGGCCTCGACAAGGGAAGCGTCGGGGACAAGCGCGCCGTCGGCGAAATCGAGGAAATGCGGGTTTGCGCCGATCAGCGCGGCTGCGGCGATCGCCTCTTCCTTGCGGCGCTTCGCCAGTTCCTCGCCCGGCGACTTGCCGCCCTTCGCGCCGTCGGTCGCAATGGCGATTTCCACGGTCGCACCGCTTGCAACATAAGCTGCAAGCGTGGCGAACATATAGATTTCGACATCGTCCGGGTGGGCGCCGATAGCGAGGATTTTCATGGATCAGGCCAGGTCCAGAAATTCAAGCACCATCGCCGCCGTCCAGGTGAAACGGCCACCGCCGCAGGGTGTGCCGTCGAGGGGATCGTAATATTCGGCAAATCCGCTCTTTGCGATCAGATCAAGGCTGGAGGCGACGATCCGCCTGGCGATGTCTGTCTGGCCGGATCGGGTGAGACCGTCCACGATCAGATAGTTGACCACCAGCCAGAGCGGCCCGCGCCAATAGCGGCGCGCGTCGAATTCCGGCGCGGAGGGATCGTGGCTCGGCACGAGATAGGAGACTTTCCCGGCAATTGCGGCAATGCGGGCGCCGATGGATTTCGCGCGCCCTTCGGGAATTGCGGCGAAGACCGGCATCAATCCGCCGATGGAGCGGCTTTCGACAAGCTCTCCGCTGACGCGGTCAAGGCAAAGATATTGGCCGTGGGCATCGCTCCACAGCCGCTCCATCGCAGCAAGGCCCTTCTCCGCCATGGCGCGGTTTTCCGCAGCAAGCGCGGTTTCGCCGAGTTCTTCTGCGAGATCGGCAAGATCGGTGCATGAGCGGATCAAAATGGCGTTGAAGCCGGGATCGACGATACGGAAGGGCGAGGCGTCATGCAGCCTGGTATTGTCCCAGCCGAGGACGCGAAAATGCTGCACCAGCCAGAGATAGCGGTCGTATTGTTCGCGCGTCGGCCGGTGCGAGGGGTCGGCATGCTGGAGATCGCGGCGGACGTAGGGTTCAACGCCCTCCGTCGGCACCCGCAGGAAGGCCTTGTCCCAGTCAACGGAATTGTCGCGGCCCGATTCCCACGGGTGGATAATCGCTGCAAGACCTTCGCCTTGCGGGTCGCGGGCGGAATAGAACCAGCGGTGCCAATGGGTGATTTTGGCAAGGAGCGCGCGGGCGCGCCCGGCAATCGCCGCCTTGTCGGACGCGCGTTCATAGAGCCGGCGCACGGCAAAGCCGGCGACCGGTGGCTGGGTGATGCCGGATGTCCGGACCGGGCGGTTGGTCTGCCAGACGTCGGGGCCAGGGAAATAGCCGTCATCGAAGACGTGGAAGACGATATGCGGGACCATGCCGTCGTCCCATTGATGCTCGAAGAGGGTCTCGATCTCCGTCCAGGCGCGGGCCTCGTCAAAATGGGCCTGGCCGAGCGCGGTGAAGCAGGAGTCCCAGTTCCACTGGAAGGGATAAAGCCCCTTGGTCGGCACGGTATAGGTACCCCGGTCGTTCTCCTTCAAAACGGAAACCGCGTGGCTGAAGATTTCGTTCTTGTCGATGACTGTCATGGCGGAACCCATGGGGTTGGCGATCAAACGGCGAGCGTCGATGCGGGATCGAACCAGCGGATACGGTCGGATTTGGGCGCAAGGCGAAGCGCATCGCCCTGACGCACGGTGGTGGTGGAATCGACGATGGCGCGGAAGATCTGGCCATCGACGTCGCAGGTGATCAGCGTATGGGCGCCGAGCGGCTCGACCACGCGCACGGTGGCAGCCAGCCCGGTCTCGCCGACATCGAGATCCTCCGGGCGGATGGCGAATTCCAGCGCGTGGCGGGATTGGGCCGGTCCGTTGAAGGTAATATTCGCAACCTGCCACTTCGCATCGCCAGCCGGTTTCGCGGGCAGGAAATTCATCGGCGGATTGCCGATGAAGCTGCCGACGAAACGGGCGGCGGGATTGCGGTAGACCTCGACCGGGGAAGCCGCCTGGACGATGCGACCCTGATGCATGACGGCGATGCGATCGGCCATGCTCATGGCCTCCACCTGATCGTGGGTGACGTAGATCGTCGTGGTTTTGCTTTCTGCCAGCACGCTCTTCAGTTCCGCCCGCATTTCCATGCGCAACAGCGCGTCGAGATTGGAGAGCGGCTCGTCCATCAGGATGACTTCCGGCTCCATGGCGAGCGCGCGCGCAACCGCCACGCGTTGCCGCTGGCCGCCGGAAAGCTGGCCGGAATAGCGCTTGAGAAGCTGTTCGATATGCATGAGCTCGGCAGTGCGATTGACCCGGCGCTCGACCTCCGCCTGGGGCAGTTTCTGCATGCGCAGGCCGAAGCCGATGTTCTCGAAGACGGTCAGATGCGGAAAGACCGCGTAGTTCTGGAAAACCATCGCCATGCCGCGCTGGCGGGGCGGCAGGTGATCGATCCGGCGGCCGCCGATCCACACTTCGCCCTGGCTCGCGGTTTCAAGGCCGGCAATGATGCGAAGAAGGGTCGTCTTGCCGCTGCCCGATGCGCCGAGCAACACCAGAAACTCCTGATCGGCGATGGTGAGATCGACCGAATGCAGCGCTGTGAAAGTGCCGAAGGTCTTGGCGACATTCTTGATGACGATTTCGGCCATTGGTCAAATTCCATCCGGTCTTGAGCCTGTTGCAACGCGCCTCAGCGGTTGGCGATGCCCCACATGGCGAAGAGATATTTGCGAACTGCGAAGATGAAGATGAGCGCCGGAAGCACCAGCACCGCGCCGCCGGCGAATTTCAGATAAAGCGGCGATACGTCGAGGCTTTGCAGCAGGAAGGCCGTCAGCGTGCGGTTTTCGATGGTGAGCACGGCGGCGGCGAAAACCTCGTTCCAGGATATGACGAAGGCGAAGATCGCCGATGCGGCGATGCCGGGCAGAACCAGCGGGAAAACCACCTGAACGAAAGCCTGAAAGCGTGTGCAGCCCAACGTCCAGGCGGCTTCCTCCAGTTCGATCGGAATGCCGGAGAAGAGCGAGAATGTTATGAGAACGGCGAAGGGAAGCGCGAGCGTGGTGTGAACCAGCGCAAGGCCGATGGCGGTGTCGTCAAGTCCGGTGCGGATGAACATGACGGCGAGCGGCAGGGCCAGAAGCGGCAGCGGAAACGCGCGCGTCATCAAGACGAGCAGGCGGAAGGCGGATTTTCCGGGAAAATCGAACCGGGACAGCGCATAGCCCGCAGGCGCGCCGATGCCGATCGATAGCACCATGGTCAAGCCGGCGACGAGGACCGAGTTCCACAACGCCTTGCCGACGCCGGCAAAACCGAGGAAGAAATTGACGCTGCTGAAGTCGAAACTCGGAAAGAAGCGCTTTGGAAAACCGGTGACTTCCGCCGGCGAAGAAAGCGTGTTGACGATTAACAGATAGATCGGCACCAGCACCCAGGCGCAAAGGAGGACGGCGGTGGCAATCATCAGCCAACGTCCGGCCTTGCGGGTATCGGCTTGCGCGGGCGGGGCGGAGGATAAGGTGGCGTCGGTCATATCCGCGCTCCCTTGGGCACGCGTAGCGCTCTCAGATAAAACAGCGTGAAGCCGATGGAAATCGCCAGGATGATGAGCGCATAGGCGGCCGCGACGCCGCGATCCTGCAGGTCGAACTGCCAGACATAGGTTTCGCCCATGAGAACCGGCAGATTGGTGCCGCCAAGGGCTGCGACGACGGCGAAGACCTCGAAGGCGAGAATGGTGCGAAGGATGAGCGCTGTCTGCAGACTGGGCCTGAGCAGCGGCAGGGTGACTCTTGTCAGACGCTGCCAGGGACTGGCGCCGAAGACCTCGGCCGCCTCATAATATTCCTTCGGGATGAGGCCCATTCCGGCGACGATGATCACCAGCATGATAGCGGTTGCGCGCCAGATCTCCGCAAGCGCCACCGCCAGGAAAATCATGCCCTTGTTCTGATAGCCGAGGAACATCACCGGGTGCTCGATGACGCCCATGTTGGTCAGGAACGAATTCAGGAATCCGGACTGGTCGAAAATCGCCAGCCAGATGATGCCGGCGGCGAGATCCGATATGCCGAGCGGGATGGTGAGAATGTAGAGGACGGCGTCGCGGCCCTTGTCCATGCGAGTGACGAGAGACGCCATGACCAGCGAAAGCACGAGCTGGATCGGCACGACGGCGAGCGCGAGCAGCATGGTGTTGGTGAATGTCGTCTGGAACTTCCAATGGCCGAAGATCGTGCGGAAATTGTCGAGCGTCGTCACTCCGTCATTGCGGAAGGCCTCCACCGCCACAAGCACGAATGGGTAGATGAAGAAGACGGCCAGAAACAGCGTCGCCGGCAAAAGCAGCAGATAAGGCAGGGGCTTGCGTTCCATCACCGGTTCCAGTCAAAGGGCGGGTTTTAGCTGCGAAAAAGATGCCGCCGGTCGCTGCCCGGCCAAAAGGACCGGGCAGCGATTTCCGGGCAGGTTCAGTCGACGGGGCAGGGGCCGTCGGAGGCAGCATCCGGCGCCCAGCACGGGGCCTTGGCTTCTGCCATGATTGCCCTGAGCGCGCCGGCCTGTTCGTCCAGAACCGTCTTGACGTCCTGACCGCCGAGCACAATGCGCTCGAAGGTGTCGATGTAGACCTGGTTGAACTTGCCGCCGAGATCGCCAAGACCAACTGGCAGAAGGCCGGGATTGGCGTCAGCCGAACCCGACATGGCCGCAATCGCCGCTCCGGAAATGCGCACCGCAGCCGGCATATCGGCCGGTAGATCCACCTTGATTACGGGGAAGAAATTGGTGGCCTTCAGCGTGGCGATCTGCGTTTCCGGCTTCAGCATGTAGGCGACAAGCGCCTTGGACGTTTCCATGTCGGGCGCGGTTTTCGGAATGGCGACACCCGCCACAACCGGCATGAAGCCGCGACCGGTCGGGCCGGCAGGCGCGGGGAAGGCGATGAAATCATCCGGCCGCTGGTTGAAAGCGTCAGCAAGGCGGGCCGTATGATCGAAGGCAACCCAGACGTCCTCGCTCAGGAGCTGTTCCTGCATGAAGGAGAAATTGGTCGAGCCCGGATTGGTGTAGCCCCACAACTCCTTGAACTTTTCCCATGCGACGGCCGCTTCCGGCGAGCGGAATTTGGTCACCATGGAATTGGTGTAGGAGGGATAAAGATAGCCCTGGAAGAAGCGATGCTTCAGGCCCTTCGGTCCGGCGGGAAAGCCGAATTTCGGCGAGCCGGTCTTTTCCGCCAGCGTCTTCGACCATTCGATGAGCTGATCGTAGGTGAGCGCGTTGATGTCCGCGCCTTCCGGCAGATATTCCAGCGCCTTCTTGTTGGCGGCCATCACATAGGTCGCCTGCATCCACGGCAGGTATTTCTGCTCGGAGGTGCCGAGCTGGCCGAGCTTGCGGAAGGTCTCGTTGACACTGACGCCGCCGAGATCGATGCCGGAGAGATCGACCAGATCGGCTTCAAGATTGCTGAAGTCGCCATGCAAGCCACCAAGCACGCCGATGGTGCCGGAGCCGGCCTCAAGTTCCGCCTGAAGGCGCGTCAGCCATGGCCCGCCATCGGACGGCTGATAGTCGACCGGATTGCCAAAACCGGAAAGCACATCGTCGCGCATCGCCTGGGCTTCCTCGACGGGCTTTGCCTGCGTCGACCAGAAAAGGGTCTGCGCCGACGCCGGATAGGCGCCCAGAACCGCAAGTGTGGCGGCAATGCCCGCCAGTTTCAAAAGTCCTGCTCGATTTTTCATTGCTCTCCTCCCGGATGAAATTTGCCACGCGACCTCTGGCTATTTTTCGATCGAAGGCGCAGGGCCGTGGCTTGCCCTGGCAACGAATGTCGGGCGCACGAGCCGGGTCAGCGGTTCGCGCGGCTTTTCTTCAATAATGGTCATGAGCATTCCGGCCATTTCGCTGGCCGAGGAGCGGATGGATGCGTCGAAAGTGGTGAGACCGGGGTGCGCGTAAGCGGAAGCGGCGATGTTGTCGAAGCCGATCACCGAAAGCTCCTGCGGGATGGATACACCGGCCCTTGCAGCTTCTTCCATGACGGTGAGCGCCAGTTCGTCGAACAGGCAAAGAATAGCGGTCGGACGTTCACTGGCGCGCAGCAGTTCATTGATCGATTGCACAAGCGCCCCGCGATCGAATCGGGCGGAGCGGGCGATGTCCAGCCGGACCGACGGATCGCCTCGCTTGGCGATGGCCTTTTCCAGACCGGTTTCCCGCAAAAAGCGGAAGGTCATGGCGTCTGAAATCGTCACCAAGCCGAAGTGGCGGTGCCCGAGGTCGTAGAGCAGGTCGAAGGCATCAGAGAAGGCCTGACCGCCGTCGTTGTCGTGCCAGTTGTATCCGTCCTCGGTGCGGCGCAAGCGGCCATGGGCGATAAAGGGAAAGCCGCGCTCCAGCAGATAGGCGACCCGCTCGTCCTCTTCCGCGATGCGCGTGACGACCATGCCATCGGCACGCCCGGAATCAACCACATGCCTCAGCACGGGAAGTTCCTCCTGACCGAGGGGCGTGGTGGCGAGGAAGAGGTCCTGTCCGTGTTCGGTGAGACCTTCGCCAAGGCCGAAAATGAACTCGCCGAAATAGGAATTGACGATCGTAGGGCTGCGGATCGGCAGAACCATGCCGACAAAGCCGCTGCGGCCTGAAACCAGCATTCGGGCGGCGACATTGGGAACGTAGCCGTAGCTGCGCGCCGCCTCCACCACACGGTGGCGGGTCGCTTTCGCGATCAGTTCATTGCCGGCAAGCGCCCGCGAAACCGTCGTGATCGACAGGCCGAGGCGGTCGGCAAGACCTTTCAGGGTTTTTCGCTGGTTCGACACTGTCCCTCCCAAAACAATATCATTGCAAACGTTTGTAATCCATTTTTTGGAAATTGCAAACGTTTGCAATTCAAAAAGCGTTAAATGGCTGCAGCCTGTGGCCTGATCGAAGGCTTCGCCGGCTAACAGGTCATTGCAGATCGCGCCTGCACCGCAAATATCAGCACCCCTTCGACCGCGCAGCCCTTGTCCGGCTGAAATCGGCTCGATGCCGGAACCTCCTATTATTTCACGCAGGCGATTTTCCCCGCGACCCAAGGTCACAGGCGGGAAGTGGTTGCGATTTTCTTCAAGCCACTATCTATTCTGCCGATCATGATGATCTGGATTGCCTTTGCCGTATTAACCGCGCTTGCCGCGCTTTCCGTACTCGTGCCCTTGGCGCGGGCGAGGACGCATGTCGCGCCCGCCGATGCCAATGACGCGGAAGTCTATCGTGCGCAACTGCAGGAACTGGAGCGAGACGTGGAGCGCGGCCTGGTCGACCCCGATCAGGCGGAAGCTGCAAGGACCGAAATAGCTCGCCGGCTGATTGCGTCTGCGCGGGCGGAAAAGGCAAGCTCAGCCAGAGCGGAGGAGAGGGATGCTCAAGGCGGTGCGGTCCGCCTTGCCCAACTCCTGGCGATCGTGGTCGTTCCGCTGGCAGCGATCGGACTTTATTTGACGTTGGGTTCGCCGGATATTCCAGATCAGCCGCTGGAGACGAGGCTTGCCTCGGCATCAAGTGGGCAGGATATCGAGCTTCTTGTTTCGCAGGTCGAAAGCCATCTGGCGGAGAATCCGCAAGACGGCAAGGGATGGGAAGTTCTGGCGCCCGTCTATATGCGCCTCGGCAGAGCGGGTGATGCAGCGGCTGCTTATCGAAACGCGATCCGCCTTCTCGGCAGCGACGAAAGACGCGAGACGAGCCTTGGCGAAGCGTTGACGGTGCAAAATCAGGGACTTGTGAGCGCGGATGCGCAAGCGGCATTCGAACGCGCCGCCGCACTTGATCCAAAGGCGGTGAAACCGCGTTTCTTCCTGGCACTCGCCCTTGGTCAGGAGGGAAAGAAGCCTGAGGCGGTCGCTGCATGGCGGGCGTTGCTTGAGGATGCGCAAGGTGGCGAACCCTGGGTGCCGGTTGCCTTGGCGGAACTGGAGAAGCTGGGCGGGTCTCCGCCGGAAAGCTTTGCCGTAGCTGGACCGTCGGCGAAAGACCTGGAAGCCGCGCAGGAACTTTCGCCTGACGACCGGAAGCAGATGATCGAGGACATGGTGGCACGCCTCGACACGCGGCTTGGCGAGGAGGGCGGCAGCGCGGACGAATGGATGCGGCTGATCCGCGCTTACGGTGTATTGGGCGAGAAGGAAAAGCAGGCTGAGGCTTTCAAGCGCGCCGCTGTCGCCCTGAAGGACGATCCGGTCGCCATGGCAAACTTGCAGTCCCTTGCACAGGAAGCCGGGATGAATTTGTGAGCCTAAAGAGATTTTGACCGGGCAGGGACGGCTTAGGTGGTAAGACGGCAGACATGACACGCAAACAAAGACGCCTGACGCTGATTGGTTCGGCCGGAGCGGTGCTCGCTGTCGCGGCAGGGCTCATTCTCTTCGCGCTGAACGACCAGATCGTCTTTTTTCAAAGCCCGACGGATATCGTCGCCAAAGCCATACCGCAGGGAAGCCGCATCCGGCTCGGCGGTTTGGTTGAGGAGGGCACGGTGGTGCGCGGCGACCACGCGGAGGTGCGCTTCAAGGTGACCGATCTTGAGGCGAGCGTGCCGGTTGTCTATGTGGGGCTTTTGCCCGATCTTTTCCGCGAGGGGCAAGGCATCGTCGCAGAAGGCATGCTGACGCCCGATGGCGTGTTTCTTGCCGACAAGGTGCTTGCGAAACACGACGAAAACTACATACCCAAGGAAGTAGCGGACGCCTTGAAGGAAAAAGGCGTCTGGCAAGGTGAGGGGAAGGCCGGAGCATATTCCGTCAAACCGAAGTCGTTTTGAAGGCGAGAATATGCTCCAACATATTGATCCTGGAGCGAATTCTTATCACGAAAACGAACCTGTTTTCGTGGACAAGCGCTCTAAGTGAAGATGAACCCGGCTTGCGCGATTGCGGCGTCTGACGCGCGCAGGCAAGGAGACAGATGATGATCGTCGAAATCGGGCATTACGCGTTGGTGCTTGCCCTGGTGCTTTCACTCGTGCAGTCGATCGTGCCGGTCTATGGCGCGGTGAAAAACGAGAGCAGGCTGATGGCCGTTGCCGGGCCGATCTCCGGCATGATGTTCCTGCTGGTCGGGCTTTCCTTCGCCGCGCTGACGAGTGCCTATCTCACGTCCGATTTTTCGGTCGTCAACGTTTTTGAAAATTCGCATTCCGCCAAACCGCTGATATTCAAGATCAGCGGCGTTTGGGGCAACCACGAAGGCTCCATGCTGCTGTGGGTGCTGATCCTGGTTTTCTTCGGCGCTCTCGTCGCGGCCTTCGGCACCAATATTCCCGACGTTTTGCGCGCGGCGACACTTGGCGTTCAGGGCTGGATCACCGCTGCTTTCCTGCTGTTCATTCTGGTGACGTCCAATCCCTTCCTTCGTCTGACGCCGGCGCCGGCGGAAGGGCGCGATCTCAATCCGATTCTCCAGGATTTCGGCCTCGCGGTTCATCCGCCGCTGCTTTATCTCGGCTATGTCGGATTTTCGATCACCTTCGCATTCGCCGTCGCGGCGCTCATTCTTGGAAGGTTGGATGCAGCGTGGGCCCGCTGGGTGCGGCCGTGGGCGTTGCTTGCCTGGCTATTGCTGACGCTCGGCATCGCCATGGGCTCCTACTGGGCCTATTACGAACTGGGTTGGGGCGGCTGGTGGTTCTGGGACCCGGTGGAGAACGCCTCCTTCATGCCGTGGCTGGCGGGAACCGCGCTGCTGCATTCGGCCATCGTCATGGAGAAGCGCAACGCGCTCAAAGTGTGGACCGTGCTGCTTGCCATTCTCACCTTCTCGCTGTCGCTGCTTGGAACGTTTCTCGTGCGCTCGGGCGTCCTTACCAGCGTGCATGCCTTCGCCACCGATCCGACGCGCGGCATCTTCATTTTGGTGATCCTTTGTATTTTCATTGGCGGATCTCTCACGCTTTATGCCTTACGGGCGCCGGCGCTCAAACAGGGCGGCATTTTCTCACCCGTCAGCCGGGAGGGCGCTCTTGTCCTCAACAACCTGCTTTTGACGGCGGGATGCGTCGCGGTGTTCTTCGGAACCCTCTATCCGCTGGCGCTGGAGGCCCTGACCGATGAGAAGATCTCCGTAGGCCCGCCTTTCTTCAACCTGACATTCGGTCCGCTGATGGTGCCGCTCCTGATCGCCGTTCCTTTCGGCCCTTTCCTTGCCTGGAAACGCGGCGACCTGCTGGCCGTCAGCCAAAGGCTATGGGCAGCCTTCGGCCTGGCGCTCGCAGGCGTGCTGGTCACGGCGTGGACACAGGGCGCACAGCATATATTGGCGGCGCTGGGCGTCGGAGTTGCCATATGGCTGATCGCGGGCGCGATTTCGGAAATTCTGTCACGCGCACGTTTTGGCGATGTCGGTCTTGCGACCGGCTTGCTGCGGATCGCCGGTCTGCCGCGTTCCGCATGGGGCACTGTGCTCGGTCACGCCGGTCTTGGCGTCACGGTGCTTGGTATTGTGGCGGCAACCGCATTCCAGAGCGAGGATATCCGCACGCTGAGGCCGGGCGACACGCTGGAAATTGCCGGCTATGAGCTGACCTTCAAGGGTGTTGCGCCCCGACGCGGGCCTAATTACGCCGAGGATGTCGCCCATATGGAAGTTCGTCGCGGCGGAGTTATGATCGCCGAGCTCGATCCGGCGAAAGCGGCTTTATACCGCAAGGCAAATGCCGACGACGGAATCGGCCATCGCGACACTCGGCGTATCGCAGCTTTATCTTTCTGTCGGCGAGGTGAGGGAGGACGGCGGCATCGACCTTCGCGTCTACTATAAACCGCTGGTGACACTCATCTGGATCGGGACGCTGTTCATGGCCGCAGGCGGCCTGGTGTCGCTGAGCGATCGCAGATTGCGCGTCGGTGCGCCGAAACCGGCACGCGGTCAAGCGGTGGCGGCGGAATAGGACCGGAGCGACAGGATGATACCGTTCATGCGCTCTCTCGCCGCACTTTTGTTTCTCGCTTTCGCGATGAATGGTGCATTCGCCGTTCAGCCGGACGAGGTTCTCAACGACCCGGTTCTGGAAACGCGGGCGCGCGATATTTCCGCCGAATTGCGCTGCATGGTCTGCCAGAATCAGTCGATCGACGATTCCGACGCGCCGCTCGCCAGGGATTTGCGCGTACTGGTGCGGGAACGTCTGGTTGCAGGCGACAGCGACCAGGAAGTGATGAGCTACCTCGTTGCCCGCTATGGTGAATTCGTACTGCTGAAGCCGCGTTTTGCGCCTCACACCCTTCTTTTGTGGGCGGGCGGGCCGATGGCGCTGATCGGTGGTGCAGTCGTGGCCTTCCTCGCCTGGCGGCGGCGGCAAAGCGCACCGGATGCGGCAAAGCCGTTGCCTTTGACGGCGGAAGAAAAAGCGGAACTCGCCCGCTTGCTGAAAGACGGCTGACGCATCGTTCACCGTCTGTTGAGGCGATATTGCATCGCAAATCGCGTCATTCAATCCTATCTCTCCGGGAGCTTTCATAGCAACGCGGGGAGAAAGACATGGGCGCGCAACCAATCAAATTGAGCTTTGAAGGGGCAAAGGGCGCGCATCTTGCGGCCCGCCTCGATCTGCCAACGGGCGCTGTCCAGGCCTATGCGCTTTTTGCCCATTGCTTCACCTGCTCCAAGGATGTTTCGGCGGCAAGGCGGATCTCCGAGGCGCTGACCCGGCGCGGCATCGCGGTGTTGCGTTTCGACTTCACGGGTCTTGGCGGATCGGGCGGCGATTTCGCGTCGACGAATTTCTCCTCCAACCTGGAAGACCTCCGCCGCGCCGCCGGCCAGCTGCGTCAGCACTATGAAGCGCCGAAGCTTCTCATCGGCCATTCGCTTGGCGGAGCAGCCGTGCTCGCGGTCGCCACCGACATGCCGGAAGTGGCGGCGGTTGCAACAATTGGCGCTCCGGGCGACGCCGAGCATGTCATCCACAATTTCTGCTCCAAGATCGACGAGATCGAACAAAAGGGCGAGGCGGAAGTTTCCCTCGCCGGCCGCGCCTTCACCATCCAGAAGCAATTCGTCGACGATCTGAGGATGCAGAATGTGGCAGAGCGCGCCGCGAATTTGCGCAAGGCATTGCTGGTGCTGCATGCGCCGCTGGACGAGACCGTCGGCATCGACAACGCAACGAAGATCTTCGTTGCGGCGAAACACCCCAAGAGCTTCGTCTCGCTCGACAGCGCCGACCATCTTTTGAGCAATCCGGCAGACGCCGCCTATGCGGCCGATGTGATCGCGTCCTGGGCTAGCCGCTATATCGGCGTGGCGGAAGATCGCGCTGAGGAAGATGAAACGGCGGACAGCCTTGTCGAGGTGCGTGAAACCGGGCTTGGCCGTTATCAGGCCATGGTAAAGGCCGGCCCGCACAGGTTGCTCGCGGACGAGCCGGTCTCGGTCGGAGGGCTCGCGTCGGGGCCTTCTCCCTATGACTATCTTTCCGCGGCACTTGGCGCCTGCACGGTGATGACGCTGCGCATGTATGCCGAACGAAAAAGTCTGGCGCTGGAGCGGGTCGGCGTGTCGATCGGCCACGGCAAGGTGCATGCGGCAGATTGCGCGGATTGCTCCGAGGAATTGAGAGCAAAAAACGGCAAGATCGACCGTTTCGAGCGGATTATCTCGCTTGAAGGCGACCTCGACGCCGAGACGCGAAAGCGGCTTTTGGAGATCGCCGACAAGTGTCCCGTTCACCGTACTTTGGAAGCGGGTGCGGCGGTCGTAACGCGGGAAAAATCTTCTTAAAATGTGTGGCTGAGGCGGACATTACCAAAGATTAATTCCGCCGACAGGGAGCCGTAAGGCGGAGAGGTTCATAACTTCGATGTCCACTGGGGCATTCCTCCCGCGACTGCCCCACTGGACGTGACACGCCGGAGACAAGACTCCCGAACGTGACAAGTTTCTGCAAGACCTTCTGAACAACCCTGTTGGAGATCCCGAAAATGACCATTTCAAACGCCAAAGCTGCCGCAGGCTCTCCCGCCCGTCGGCGCGCGCGCCTGCTGGCAGGTGTGATGGCTCTAGGGCTGGCGGGAGCCATGAGCGCCCAGACCGTGCTGCCGGAAGGCTTCGCCTTTGCCGATCCGGTTCGTGTCGATGCGCCGGCTCCCGCCAATTTCTCCGCCGTCGTCACCGCCGTGCAGCCCGCCGTGGTCAGCGTGCGCGTGAAGACCGAAGCGACGACGCAATTGTCTTCGCTCGACGGCCAGGGGCAGATCCCGGGCTTTGAAGACCTGCCGGACGACCATCCGCTCAAGCGCTTCTTCCGCCGTTTCGGCGGCGAAGATAACGGCCAGGACCATGCAAAGCCCGGCCCTAAGCGCTATGGCCAGTCGCAGGGTTCCGGCTTTTTCATCACCGACGACGGCTATCTCGTCACCAACGAGCATGTGGTTTCGGGCGGTACAGAATTCACCGTCGTCATGGACGATGGCACCGAATATCCGGCCAAGCTGATCGGCTCGGACGAACGCAGCGATCTTGCCCTGCTCAAGGTTGATGAGAAGCGCGAATTCACCTACGTAGAATTTGCCGAGGAAACGCCGTTGGTCGGTGAGTGGGTCGTTGCTATCGGCAATCCCTTCGGCCTTGGCGGCACTGTAACCGCCGGCATCATCTCGGCCCGCGGCCGCGATATTGGCGCCGGCCCCTACGACGATTTCATCCAGATCGACGCGCCGGTGAACCGGGGCAATTCGGGTGGACCGGCCTTCAACATCCATGGCCAGGTCATCGGCGTCAATGCGGCGATCTTCTCGCCGTCCGGCGGCAATGTCGGTATCGCCTTTGCCATTCCCGCATCGACCGCGAAATCCATCATCACAGATCTCAAGTCCAGCGGCACCGTGGTTCGCGGTTGGCTTGGCGTGCAGATCCAGCCTGTGTCGCAGGATATCGCCGACTCGATCGGGCTTGAGGCCGCCAAGGGTGCAATCGTTGCCGAACCTCAGGATGACAGCCCGGCAAAAGCTGCGGGCATCCGCTCCGGCGACACGATCCTCAAGGTGGACGGCAAAGAGGTCGAAGGCCCGCGCGAGCTGGCGAAAATGATCGCAGGATACTCGCCTGACACCAAGGTCGACGTAACGATCTGGCGCGATGGCAAGGAACGCGACGTTGAGGTCAAGCTCGGCAAGCTGCCTGAAACGAAGAAGGCCGCCGTCGAAGTCACTCCTACGAGCAAGGATACGGCCACGGTCGAGAGCCTTGGCGTGGAACTGGCATCGGCCAAGGACGTCGGTGCGGGCGATGAGGGTGTCGTCGTGACCAGCATCGTACCGGACGGACCGGCCGCAGAAAAAGGCCTTAAGGAAGGCGACGTGATTTTGGAAGTCGCCGGCCAGGCCGTCGAGACACCGGGCGATGTCGCGGAAGCGGTCGTCGCCGCCTCGGAGAAAGGGCGCAAAGCGGTGTTGCTGAGGGTCAAATCGGATCAGGCGGTGCGCTTCGTCGCGCTGCCGATCGAAAAGGCCTGAGGCAAACTTGCGGTGCGGTTTTCGGCCCGCCCCCGTTCCGGGATCGCACCGCTGCTTGTAATTGGCTATAATTGCCGTCAAATCAACGCAATGAGTACCGGCGGCAGCACCCAATTGCTGCCGCCGGTGTTTGTTTTGTTCCAATCTTCAAATTCCTGCCGGGCTGATCATGCGCATCCTTATCATTGAAGACGACCGGGAAGCCGCCGCCTATCTGGCCAAGGCGCTGAAAGAGGCGGGCCATGTCGCCGATCACGCCGCCGATGGCGACGATGGCTACACGATGGCGTCAACGTCGGATTACGATGTTCTGGTGGTCGACCGCATGCTGCCGCGCCGCGATGGGCTGTCGGTGATATCGTCGCTGCGCGCGGAAGGAAACCGACACGCCGGTGCTGATCCTTTCCGCCCTCGGGCAGGTGGACGACCGGGTGACGGGTCTTCGGGCCGGAGGCGACGACTATCTGCCGAAACCCTACGCATTTTCGGAATTGCTTGCCCGTGTGGAGGCGCTGGTCCGCAGACCGAAGCAGGCAGGTCTTGAAACGAGCTACGCGGTCGGCGATCTCACCCTCGACCGCCTCAGCCACACGGTGCGGCGGGCGGACAAGGAAATCGTGCTGCAGCCACGCGAATTCAGATTGCTTGAATATCTCATGCAAAATGCCGGGCAGGTGGTTACCCGCACGATGCTGCTGGAAAACGTCTGGGACTATCACTTCGATCCGCAAACCAACGTGATCGACGTGCATATTTCGCGGCTGCGCTCCAAGATCGACAAGGACTTCGACCGGCCGCTGCTGCATACCATTCGTGGCGCTGGATATTCGATCCGTGACACCGCTCGGTAAACTTTTCCGCACGACTGCAATCAAACTCGCTGTCATCTATCTTGGCGTGCTTACGGTCGCCTCTGCGGTTCTGCTTGTCTATATCTCGCAGGAAACGGCCCAGGTGATGCGCGATCAAATCGTCGAGACGGTCGATGCGGAGATCGCCGGACTTGCCGATCAATATCGTGCAGGCGGTATCCGGCGGTTGGTGAGTGTCGTCGACGCCTTGTCCCGCCGCCCCGGCGCCAGTCTCTACCTCGTCACCGATTTCGCCGGTAACTCCCTTGCCGGCAACATCCGCCAATTGCCGCCGAATGTGCTCGCAGGCGAAAGTGGCGTGCTCCAGCGTGTCAACTACACGCGTATCGACGACAGCGGCAATTTCGAAGCCTTGGTCCGTGTCTATGAACTGGCGGGCGGATTTCGAATTCTCGTCGGGCGGGATCTTGCCGAACAGCAGTATTTCCGCGGCGTGATGGCAGAGGCGCTGCGCTATTGGTTGATGGTGCTTGTGTTTTTGGGTCTGGTCACCTGGGTTTTCGTCAGCCGCAGGGTCTTGAAGCGGATCGATGCCATGGCAGATACCGGCCGGCAGATCATGAACGGCGATCTGAGCGAGCGACTGCCGGTCGACGGCAGCGGCGATGAGTTCGACAGGCTCGCAACCGGGCTGAATGCGATGCTGGAGCGGATTGAGGCGCTGCTCTGGGGGTTGAAGGACGTTTCCGACAACATCGCCCACGATCTGAAAACGCCGCTGACACGCATGCGCAACCGTCTGGAAAGCGCCCTTCGCGACAGCGACCAAAACGGAGGGAAAACAAGCCGTGAGGTCCTGGAATCGACGATAGAAGATTGCGACCATCTGATCCGGACTTTCGATGCGCTGTTGCGGATCGCCCGTATCGAGGCAGGATCGTCGGATGCGGAGCCGACGGAGATCGATCTCAAGGACCTTGCCGCCGAAATCGCCGAACTCTACGAACCGCTGGCGGAGGACGAGGGTGCGACGCTGGAGCTTGGCCCAAGCGTTTCGCTCTCAATCAGGGGAAATCGCGAATTGATCGCGCAAGCCTTGGTCAATTTGACCGAAAATGCGCTGAAATACGGAAAAGACCCAGATACGGGAAAAGCGAAAGTGGTCATTGCCGTTGAGCGCGACGGCGATTACGCAAGGCTTATGGTACAGGATGCAGGCTGCGGAATCGCGGAAGCGGATCGGGAGCGAGCGGCACAGCGCTTCGTCCGGCTGGAGGCAAGCCGCTCGGAGCCGGGCTCTGGCCTCGGGCTGAGCCTTGTGCAGGCGGTGGCGCGGCTTCATCATGGCGGGCTGCAGCTTGAGGACGCGGGGCCGGGCCTGAGAGCAGTGCTGCGCTTGCCACTTGCCGAGGCGGATGGCGGAGAGGAAAAGAATGGCGGACGGGGCGGAACATGAGGAAACGCGGAATGAGGTGAGAGCGCGAGGTGCGCTCAAGGATCTTTTGCGGATTGTCCCGAAGCCGGCTGGTGGAGCGTCCCCCGAACAGTTTCTCGTCGATTTGCCAATGCTTGCCGATACAAGCGAAACGGTGCGCGGGTTTATCGCCGGCGTGTTTTCCAATGCTCCCTATCTGCGCGACCTTGGATTATCGGACCCGGCGCGGCTGACTTCGATCCTCGATAGCGACCCCTGGTCGCGCATTGACGATGTGGTGCAAAGAGCTGAAACCGCCACGGCAGAAGACGAAGCGTCGCTGATGGCGGAGTTGAGGCGCCTGAAAAAGGATCTGGCGCTGACGCTCGGCCTCGGCGATATCGGCGGCGTTCTGGATCTCGACGATGTCACCATGGGGCTCAGCCGGTTTGCCGATGCAGCGCTGACGGCGGCGATCCGCTTCGGCTTGCGCGACCTGCAAAAGCGCGGAAAAATCGAGCCGAACGATGCCGAAAGGCCCGAGGTCGGCTGCGGCTTGATCGTGCTTGCCATGGGCAAATACGGTGCGTTCGAACTGAACTATTCGTCCGATATCGACCTGATCGTCCTTTACGACCCGGACAATGCGCCATTGACGGGCGGAGCCGAGGCTCCGGTCGAGTTCGTTCGCCTCACCAAGCGGATCGTCAAGATCATGGGCGACCGGACCGCCGACGGCTATGTGTTTCGCACTGATTTGCGGCTCAGGCCGGACCCTGGGGCAACGCCGCTCGCCATGTCTGTTCCAGGAGCGCTGGTCTACTATGAGAGCATGGGGCAGAACTGGGAAAGGGCGGCGCTGATCAAGGCGCGGGCCTGCGCCGGCGACATTGCCGCTGGTGAGCTTTTCCTCGCCGAGATCGCCCCCTTCGTCTGGCGGAAATACCTCGATTACGCGGCAATTTCCGACGTTCATTCGATCAAGCGTCAGATCCACGCCCACAAGGGTCACGGCAAGATCGCCATCGCCGGGCACAATATGAAGCTTGGTCGGGGCGGCATCCGCGAAGTTGAATTCTTCGCGCAAACCCAGCAGTTGATCGCCGGCGGGCGAAACCCCGATCTTCGCGGCCGGCGGACACTCGAAACGCTGGCGACATTGACCCGGTTCAGCTGGATAAAGGAGGAGGCGCAGGATGAGCTTTCAAAGGCCTATCGCTTTCTGAGATCGGTCGAACACCGCATCCAGATGGTCAATGACGAGCAGACCCATAGCCTTCCCGCCGATGAAGCGGGACTGGAGCGCATCAGTGCGTTGATGGGATTTTCCGAACGCTCCGCTTTCGAGACCAGGCTTCGAACCTATCTGGAAACGGTGCAGCGCCACTACGCGGCGCTGTTTGAAGACGAGCCTGAACTGGCATCGGAACTGGGGAGCCTCGTCTTTACCGGTGACGATGACGATCCTGAAACGCTTGAGACATTGTCCCGCCTCGGCTTCAAACGGCCGAAGGATGCAACGAAGATCATCAAGGCCTGGCATTTTGGCCGCTACCCGGCCGTGCGCTCCACCAAGGCGCGCGAACGTCTGACCGAGCTGCATCCACTGCTGCTCGATGCCCTGGCCAAGACCGACAACGCCGACCAGGCGCTTATCGCCTTCGACGGCTTCCTCTCCAAGCTGCCCGCTGGCGTCCAGCTCTTCTCGCTGCTTCGCTCCAACCCTCAGCTACTCAACCTGCTGGCTACCGTCATGGGATCCGCTCCAAGACTGGCGGAAGTGGTATCGCGGCGCGTGCATGTGCTCGATGCGGTGCTTGATCCTGCCTTTTTCGACGCAATGCCAAGGGCAGCGGAATTCAGGGCCGGATTGTCGCGGACCCTTGGACAGGCGCGATTTTACGAAGAAGCCCTCGACCGGGCGCGGATATTCGCGCAGGAACAGCAGTTTCTGATCGGGCTGAGGCTGCTTTCCGATACGTTGAACACCCATCAGGTGGGGCACGCGATCGCGCGGCTCGCCGAAGTCATCGTGCAGATGCTGAGCGAGCGTGTCATCGAGCATGTCGCGGAGAGCCACGGCAGGCTCGCGGGCGGTGAATATGCCGTTGTCGCCATGGGCAAGCTCGGCGGGCGGGAAATGACGGCATCCTCCGATCTCGACCTGATCCTGCTTTACGACTTCAAGGAAGACACTACGAAAACCGATGGGCCGCGCCCGCTGGAGGCGAGCCAATATTTTATCCGCCTGACCCAAAGGCTGGTTACCGCGCTTTCAGCACCAACGGCGGAAGGCCCGCTTTTTGAAGTCGATTTCCGTCTGCGGCCTTCCGGCAATGCAGGGCCATTGGCGACCCGGATTTCCTCTTTCGAGGACTATCAGGCAAATCGCGCCTGGACGTGGGAACACATGGCATTGACCCGGGCGCGGGTGATCGCCGCCTCGTCCGACGCCTTCCGGCAAAGGATCGAAGATTGCATCGGCGCGACTTTGCGCAAGAAACGCGACGCAGGCGCGATTGCGGCGGAAGTGGCGGCGATGCGAGCCCGGATCGAGGCGGATAAAGGCACGAAAGATATCTGGGACCTGAAGCAGGTAGCGGGCGGCTTGATAGATGTGGAATTCATCGCCCAGTATCTCCAACTCATCCATGCCCGCGAGCACCCGGAAATCCTCGACCAGCATACGGAAACTGCGCTTTCACGTGCTGCCGAGGCTGGAGTGCTATCAAGGGCGGATGCGGAAACCCTGTTGCCGGCGATCCGGCTCTATCATGCCTTGACGCAGATTTTGCGGGTGTCGCTCGCGGGCGCTTTCAAGCCGCGGGAAGCACCGGGAGGAGTGCTCGAGCTCTTGCTCAAAGCCAGCGCTGAGCCTGATCTATCGCATCTGGAAACGCTGTTGGCCGAGACGGAAGAAAAGGTGCGCGCCACCTTCGGGCGCCTGATCGGACCGGTGGTGGCGGTGCCGAAATGATGTATTACCGCGCGCCGGCGGTCGATGGCGGTGCAGGAGAATTGGGTTCAAGCCGCCATTTCGATCGGCAAACGCAGAAGGACTTTTGTGCCGACGCCAAGTTCGGAATCGATGAGCATTTCGCCGCCATGAAGCTCAGTCAGAGACCGGGCGATGGCAAGGCCAAGACCCGAACCCTTGTAAGTCTTGGTGAGCTGGTTTTCAACCTGCACGAAGGGCTGCGCCAACTTGGAGATATGTTCGCGTGCGATACCGATGCCCGTGTCGCTGACGATCACTTCAAGCCAATCTTTTGAACGTGTCGCCGTCATCGTGACCTTGCCGCCATCGGGAGTGAATTTTACGCCATTGGCGAGGAGATTGATGAGGATTTGCTTGATGGCGCGGCGATCGCCCGAAATCTGGAGGTCGGCGGCGGCGGAGGCTTCGACCGTGATCTGCTTTTCCTTCGCCGTTGCCTGGATGATCCGCGTTACGTCCTCCACAACCCTTGCAACGTCTATTTCCTCGCTCTTCAACTCCATGCGCCCGGCTTCAATCTTCGACATGTCTAGGATGTCGTTGATGACATTGAGCAAATAGCGGCCACTATCGTGGATATCGTGGCAATATTCCTGGTATTTGTCCGATCCCAGCGTGCCGAACATCTCCTTGTTCATGATCTCAGAGAAACCGATGATGGCGTTCAGCGGCGTGCGCAGTTCATGCGACATATTGGCGAGGAATTCAGATTTGGAGCGATTTGCGTCTTCGGCGCGGGTTTTTTCCTCGGCGTATTTCTCTGCCAGTTCGACAAGCTGCTGGGCCTGAACTTCAAGCTTTTGTCGTGACTGACGAAGATCCGCGATCGTCGCGATCTGGCGCCTCTCGCTTTCCATCAGCTTTTCTTCATGACGTTTCAGGGCGGTAATATCGGTTCCGACGGAAACAAAGCCGCCGTCCTTGGTGCGCCTTTCGGAAATCTGCAGCCAGCGGCCATCTTCCAACTGGGCTTCATAGCTGGAGGAGGGGTCGTTCGCATCCATGCCGATGGTGGGGCTGGCGCTGATGACCGGCTGGCGCGCCGCCGCCATGACTTTGCCGTAGGGGGTATGCGGCTTGATCACGGCGTTGGGAAGGTCGTGCAACGACTGATAGTTGGAGTTGCACATGACCAGCCGGTTTTCCAAATCCCAAAGAACGAAAGCTTCCGAAATCGTCTCGATGGCGTCGCGCAGGCGAAGGTCCGCCGTCCGGCTCCGCTCCGCCAGAAGCTTTTGTTCCGTTACGTCGATGCAGATGCCGATGAGATGCGGCTCGTTGACACCCGGTTCGCTTTGAACTTCCGCACGGGCCCGCAGCCAGATCCAGCCACCGTTAGCATGGCGCATCCGGAACATCTGGTCGACGGAACTTTCTCCGGTTTCCAGCAGGTGTTCCGCAAGGCGATAAAGGTCGATATCGTCAGGGTGGACGAGCGCGCTGATCTCCGAAAATCCCAGAATTTCATCGCGAGGTTTCTGGCCAAGCATTTCATAGAGAGACGACGACCAGAAGACCCTGCCGCGCGACAAGTCCCAGTCGAAAAGGCCGCATCGGCCACGGTTCAGAGCCGTATCGATACGAGCACGGGCGGCCGAGTAGATCTGGTCGGCCTGCTCCGCTCGCGTCGCCTGGGCGAAGAACGCGTAAAGGAGAACGATGAGCACCGTTGCCGTGCCGACGAATAGCGTAACATTGGCCGAGACATCGGCCTTCCAGCCGGAAAATACGGCATTCTCCGCCTGAATGATCGCCACCATGCCAAGGCGGCCATCCAGATGGTGAACGGTCGCCAAAGCCGAACGGTCCGTTCCTTCGTGAATGATCAAAACACCGGCGCGCTCGCCAAAGACCGTAAGCGGTTGTCCGGCGCCCAAAAGGTCGGACAGTGGCCTGCCTTCGATATCCGGTCTGATCGGCGCACTTGCAACGACGGTGCCGTCAGTGTCGGCCACAAGGATATGCCTGCCTTCACTGGTTGCGCGGGGTGGCAGATTGTCTGCGAGAGCGGCCTGAAGCGCATTCGCAAAACCTTGTTCCGGCAAAAGTTTCTCTGCAAGAGATAAGCGCGCGCTTAAGGCGGTGGCGATCAGGGTCAGCTCATCCCGGGCGCGGGTATCGACTTCCTGATACTCGTAAGAAAGCGAAAGCGCGCGATAGGTCGCCAGCGTGACTATGAAAATGATCGAGAGGGTTGGAATTATTCCGCGAAAGAACGGCTCGGTGGTCAAAAGACGATGATAGGCAGGTTGCGCCAAAAGCCGAACGTGAGCGGTGAGCGATGCGCCCCGGCGCTTCCTTTTAATGAAGTCCGCGAATCGACGCGCGGACGCGTTGGCCACAAATGCCCGCGCCATCAAGTTGGCCCCCGATGTGTCGAATTCTGTCGCCGATTCGATTTACGCCGGACAATCAAATCGCAGTCATTTGAATCGTATTCGCAGAATCTGTCTAGCCCCTGCGAAGAAATATTTGGTTAATGATGCGTTAATCTCACAGTGCGCAAATTGTCCCGAAATTGGCGAAAGACGTAACGGAAGATTCCCACGGAAGGATATTAACGAACACGGGCGGCGATGGTCTTCATTGCAGGCATCGGGCGACGATGTCCTTTACATCGCGCGAGAGCAATTCCACCGCATCCACCCGCTTCAAGGCATCTTCCGCGTGAGCGCGGCGTAGCGGCTCAAGGGCGCGCCATGACCTGAAGGCCGATAGAAGCCGCGCTGCGACCTGTGGATTTTGAGCGTCGATCGCAAGCACCGTATCCGCCAGAAAAGCGAAACCTGCCCCATCCTTGCGATTGAACTGGGTCTGGTTGCCGGTTGCGAAGGCGCCAATCAGCGCCCTGATGCGGTTTGGGTTGCCGAACGAAAAGGCAGGGTGCGCCGTCAGCGCCTTGACCCGGTCGAGCGCGTCGTCATGCGCCGCGGTTGCCTGCACGGTAAACCATTTGTCGATCGCCAGGGCCTGTGTCTTGTGACGGTCGTAGAAACGGCCAAGGGCCTGCCCTGCGCCGTCCAGCGGGGTATGGACGAGCATCGTCAAGGCGCCAAGGCGATCTGTCATATTATCTGCACGCTCGAATTGGGCGAATATGCGCTCCGCTTCGCGGCCATCGCTGCAATGCGCCAGATAGTCGAGCAAGGTATTTCGAAACGCGCGGCGCCCGGCCTGACTGGCCGAGGGGGAAAATGGCTCATCGGTTTCCAGAGCATCGCTGAGGTGAGTGAATGTCTCCCTCATTGAATCCGCTGCAGCTTGCTTCAGCTTTTTGCGGGCGAGCGCGATTGCGTCAGGGTCGACATTTTCGCCGATTTCGCGGGCAACGTCGGCTTCGCTCGGCAGTTGCAGCGCGAGCGCCTGGAATGCCGGGTCGAGATCCTGAGCCGACGTCACTGCTCCAAGCGCCTCGATCAAGGCACCATCAATCGGCATGGTTTGTCCGGCTTTAATTGCATGAGTGCCAGCGATCAGGGACTTCAGGGCGACGGTCTGCAGCGCCTGCCAACGGTTGAATGGGTCTGCATCGTGGCGCGCAAGATACAGAAGGTCTTCTTCGCCAATATTGCTTTCCAATACAACGGGGGCGGAAAAGCCGCGAAGCAGCGAGGGAATTGGCCGCGCGGTCACGCCCTTGATGACAATCGAATGCTCTGGCGCAGTGATCCGCAGGACGTCGCCCTGTGCGTCCACGCCCTCGACCGCGCCCAAAGGCAGGTCCCGCCCGTCGGGGCCAGTCAGGCCGATGCGTAGCGGAATGACCATCGCCTTCTTGTCTGGCTGACGCGGCGTTGGCGGGGTTAGTTGGCGAACAGTCAGATGCAGCGTGCTTTCGTTTTCCTCGTAGCGGCTTTCGACCGTGAGGTGCGGCGTTCCAGCCTGTTCGTACCAAAGCGCGAATTGGCCGAGATCTTCGCCGGAAGCTTCGCTGAAACAGGCAAGAAAAGCTTCGATCGTGGTAGCCTCACCGTCATGACGGGCAAAGAAAAGATCCATGCCTCGCCCGAAAGCCTCCGCACCGAGGTAGGTCTTCAGCATGCGCACGACTTCGGCGCCTTTTTCATAGACCGTCGCAGTGTAGAAGTTGTTGATTTCCTGATAGGCGCGCGGCCTGACCGGGTGGGCGAGCGGACCCGCATCCTCCGGAAATTGATGCGATTTCAACAGTCTCACGTCGCTGATGCGTTTGACCGGCCGTGACCGCTCATCGGCGCTGAATTCCTGATCGCGAAAAACGGTAAGCCCTTCCTTGAGACATAGCTGGAACCAGTCGCGGCAGGTGATGCGGTTTCCCGTCCAGTTGTGAAAATACTCGTGGGCGATGACACCTTCGATATTGGCGTAATCCTGGTCGGTCGCAGTGTCCGGTTCGGCCAGAATATATTTGTCGTTGAAAATGTTGAGGCCCTTGTTTTCCATGGCGCCCATGTTGAAATCCGATACGGCGACAATATTGAAGACGTCGAGGTCGTACTCGCGCCCGAAAGCCGTCTCGTCCCATTTCATGGAGCGTTTCAGCGAATCCATCGCCCAGCCGCAGCGCGCCTCGTTGCCGTGTTCGACATAGATGCCGAGGCCTACCTTTCGGCCGGTCATGGTGGTGAAACTGTCTTCCACCAGCGCCAGGTCCCCCGCCACCATGGCAAAGAGATAGCTGGGTTTCGGGTGCGGATCGTGCCAGACCGCGAAATGACGATCGGTGCCGGAAATATCGCCCGCGTCAACCGGATTGCCGTTGCCGAGCAGCACCGGCGCTTCGCTTTTACGTGCCTCGATCCGGGTGGTGTAGACGGCTAGAACGTCGGGACGATCGAGGAAATAGGTGATCCTCCGGAAACCTTCCGCCTCGCATTGAGTGCAATAGGCGCCTTGCGAGCGATAGAGCCCCATGAGCTTGCTGTTGCTGTCTGGATCCAGCTCCGTGACGATTTCAAGCTCGAAGGGGGAGGCGGGCGGATTATGGATTTCGAGGCGGTCGGGCGTTGCGGTGAAATCTCCTTGCGCGAGCACCCGGTCGTCGATCTTCAATCCCGCAAGCTTCAACTCATCGCCATCCAGAATGAGGGCTGAACCGGGCAGCGTCGTATCACTGCGGCGAAACGCGATGCGCGTGGTCACCCGCGTCGCCTTCGGGGCCAACCGAATATTCAGCTTCACCGTGTCGATGGCGTATTCAGCGGGGCGATAGTCTTCCAGACGAATCTCTACAGGAGTTTCGGTGCGCATTTTCTACTCCTTGGCGGCGGTTTTGCCGCACGCAAACGGATCGGCTCAATCGATCTCGGCAATATCGATTTCGGTCAGTGCTAGCGAATACGAGCCATGAGCGCATTGATACGCCTCATGGTGCCTTTGGAGAAAATCGATGCTCCAGGGTCATTGCCGCGCCAGCCGCATGAGTTCGAGGGTCAAATCGCTGGCGGGATCGGCAAGCGGGGCAATAACGGTGAAATGATTGTCCTGCCCACGAATATCCAGTTTCGTCTCCACGCCGCCTTGCCCCCAGATATCGACGATGAGTTTCGATTGCCGGTGATATTCCGACGATTCCGCACCGCCGACCGCCGCCGTCAGGCGCGCCCCTGACGGTGGCGCCATTGTTGCAGGGGACTGCGCCAACGCTTCTGCCGGATCGAGGCCGAGTTTGTCGTTGATCGAGGTGGCGACAAGCGGCGCCAGATCAAAGAGGCCTGAAATCGCCAATCCGCCTGCAACCAGCAAGGGTGGCAGGTTCCGTTCCTGCCAATTGGTGGCGAGCAGCGCCGCAGTCAAATGACCGCCGGCGGAATGCCCATAGGCAACGACAGGCCTGCGAAACCGATGCCACAGCGCCTCGGAAAGCTTGCGTATTTCCTCCACGATGTCGCCAATGCGCACGTCCGGGCAAAGGTCGTAACTGGCAACGGCAACCGGAAGCCCGTGACCGAGAGGGCCGGCCGCCAGATGCGAGAAGATCTTTCCTTCAAGTGCCTGCCAGTAACCGCCGTGAATGAAAAGCGCGACTGCCGGCGCTTGATCCAGGGATGCCTCGGGCAGAAAAAGGTCATAGTTCGTGCGCGGTGACGGCCCGTAGCCGATATCGAGCTCGGATTTGGCTATTTGGCGGAAAGCGGCTGCGTCATTTTTCCAGCCTGCGATGATCTGCGGATGCTCAGGCACCCGCGCGCGGTTGTTGTATTCGTCTTCATAGTCGAGGTCGGTCATTCAATCCTCGTATCCTTTGTCTCCCTCCTCATATCGCCGATCTCCCCGTCGCGACAAGCTGCAACGCGAACAAGAGTGGATACCCTTGAGTACGCTGCGTTAGGATTATCGCTTCCCATGAGAATTTGCTTATAGTGCGGGCATTATGGAGAACGGACCGGGCGATTTGGACGAGAATAACACCGTGCCAACGGCAACTGATCGCGCAACGAAACCTGGCCGTCTGTCCTTGACGGCCGTGATCGGGGCGGTTTTCGGCAGCCTGGTGATCATTTCCGTTCTGGTTATTTTGTTTCTCGCGGTAGCCGCCAACCGGGAAAATACATTTTCGCTTCTCAACGACAAGGCTGTGCTGATTACCCAATCGCTCGAAAATCAGATGCGAGATCATCTCGATTCCGTTGCCGAAGCGATCGTGGCCTTGAAGCGCATGTTTGAGAAAGGCGAACTTTCTGAAAACGATTTCGACAAAATTCGACTGGCCTTCAGCGGCGCGCTGCTGGCCAACTCTTCCATCAGCGTGCTCGTATTGACGGATCTGGATAAAAACGAGAGCGGTCTTTACCGGGGTCCGGAAAACCGGATTTGGCGCTTTCAGCGGCAATCGTCGCCCCAGATCGCCAATCGTTATGCACAGCCGAAACTGGAAGTCGGGTCTCCGCCGACATGGGGTCCCCTGGTTCAAACCCAGGGCGGCTACTACGCTAATATTTCGGTGCCTCTGGAGCGCGACGGTGCACTCGTCGGGTATCTCACGGCGGCGCTGGCGACGGAAGAAGTCGCAAAAGGCGTGCGCCGGCTCGACAATGGCGAGGACGAAACGGTTTTCGTCATCAGCGACGACGATGCCGTCATCGCCCATTCCGATCTGGAAGCACTTGGCTACAAGGGAGAGATGCCCGCCAGGATCGCCGATCTGGCCGATCCCGTACTTGGCCTTTTGAATGAGACACCGGTCCTGCCAATCTTCCAGGAAGCGGAAAAATCCGGCGTCGACGTTCGCCGCATAGAGACGCCGGCGGATGGAGCGACCTTTATCGCAATGACGGCGAAGCTTGAGGGGTACGGACCCAGCCCCTGGATCGTCGGAGAGTATTTTCGGGCTGCAAGCATTTCGCGAGAGGTGGAGCGGCTGCGCGGCTCAATCATTGCCGGTTTAAGTGCGGCTGGCATTGCGTTTCTGCTTGCCCTTTTCCTTGCCCGCCGCTTCGCACGTCCGCTGCGCGAGGTGGCCATCAGGGCGCGCTATATCGGAGCGTTGGAATTCGACCAGGTCGAGGCGTTGCCACGGAGCAAAATTCGCGAACTCGATCAGGCGGCCATTGCATTCAATTCCATGGTCGTGGGGCTGCGGGCGATGAACACTTATGTGCCGCGGTCGCTATTTCGCAAGCTGATGCGGCTCGGGCTTGGCGGTGCGACCAAAGCGCGGGAGGCGGAACTCACGATCATTTTCACCGATATCGCCGGATTTACGGCCCTGTCGGAAAAAATGTCGGCGACGCAAACCGCGAATATTTTGAACGCTCATTTCGCGCTGCTGGTTAGTGCAGTGGAAGAGGAAGGCGGTACGGTGGACAAGTTTCTGGGCGATGGAATGCTCGCCTTTTGGGGCGCGCCGGACGAGAGGCCGGATCATGCCGCTGCCGCCGTTCGCGCCTGCTTCAGGATCGCCGCCGCGCAGCAAGCTGCAAATATCCACGCTATCGCTCAGGGATTACCGCCATTACGCTTGAGGATCGGCATTCATACAGGCCTTGCCGTGGCGGGCAATGTGGGAGCTCACGATCGCTGGAACTACACTGTCGTGGGTGATGCGGTGAACGTTTGCGAGCGGCTGCAAAACCTTGGCCACAAGATCGGGCCGGATGATGAGATCGTTGTCCTGGCGAGTGCAGAAACAATCGCGCAGGTGCCTGGAATTGCCTGTATCGAACCCGCTGGAAAGCACCGTCTGCGCGGACGCAAGACACAAATGGAAGTCTGGCGTATCGATGTCGATGCGGAATCCGGGGAAGGGAAAATGGGCGAATTGATAGCGCCCGAGGGGGTGATCTGATTGCGGTCGGCATCCAGGGAATTGTGTCGCGTCGACCGCCCCTTCCGGTAGGCTCGGTTGCCGGATTTCGAATAGAAGGTAACTTTAGGTCAAGTCAGCGCGCGTCATAAGGAGATGATAAAATCGTGCTTTCTGGGGGAAACGGCTTTCAGAGACATTGAGAAAACCGTTAACGGGCGTCCGGGAAAGCGAATTTGCTTTTGTATGGCAAGAGCTTCCCTATAATACATTGAGCTTCGTCGGGAGGAGGGCGGATCACGTGAATGTTCTGGCGGTCGACGGTCTCAGCGTCGATTTTACGACCGGGGAGGGGACGACGCGGGCTGTCGACAACGTGTCGTTTCGGGTTGCCAGCAACCGTACGGTAGCGCTCGTGGGTGAATCCGGCTCGGGAAAAAGCGTCATTTCGCAAGCGATCATGGGCCTTCTTCCTCCCACCGCCAGGATCGCTTCGGGAAGCATTGTTCTTTGCGACCCGACGAACGTGAGCGAGCCGGTCGATATCGCCGCCCTCGATCCGGCGGGGCCGCAAATGCGCGCGATCCGCGGCGACCGGATCGCCATTATCTTTCAAGAACCGATGACCTCTCTTTCGCCGCTGCACACGATCGGCGACCAGATCGGCGAGGCAGCAGCGTTGCATCGCGACGCCGGCGCTGCGGAGGCGCGCGAGTTGACGCGCGAGATGTTGCGGCTGGTGCGCTTTCCAGACCCGACGCGCGCCCTTGACGCTTATCCTTTCGAGCTATCGGGCGGGTTGCGGCAAAGGGCGATGATCGCCATGGCGATGATCTGTCACCCGGCGCTGCTGATCGCGGACGAACCCACAACCGCGCTCGACGTCACGATCCAGGCGGAGATTCTGAAACTGATCAAGGACGTGCAGCAGGAACTGCACATGTCGACGCTGATGATAACCCACGACTTTGGCGTCGTTGCCAATATGGCTGACGACGTGGTGGTGATCTATCACGGCAAGATCATGGAAAGCGGCAGCGCGAAGGCGCTGTTTTCCAATCCGCAGCACGCCTATCTGAAGGCGCTTCTTAACGCAGTGCCCCATTTCAGCATGAAAAAGGGTGAGCGGCTGGTGCCGATCAGGCCAATCGAACCGCATGCCGGCGGATTTCTCGTCAAGGAGCGCCGCAAGGCGGTCGAACCCGGCCGGCCCCTGGTTCGCCTGGAGCATGTGTCGAAAAGCTTCATCACCCGAAAGGGCAGCCTGTTCGGCGCCAAGGCGCGAGAGTTCCTGGCGCTCGACGACGTCAACTTGACGATCGACCGCGGCGAATGCGTCGGGCTCGTTGGCGAATCCGGTTCCGGCAAGACGACGACGGCCAAAGCGATCCTCCACGCGATCGGGATCGACAAGGGGCGCATCCTTTACGACAGCGGCGATGGCGCGGTCGATGTCTCCGCGATGAGAAACAAGGACCTCACCGACTATCGCAAACGCGTTCAGTTGATTTTCCAGGATCCGTTTTCGTCGCTGAACCCGCGCATGACGGTCAACGACATCCTGCTGGAACCTTTTGTCATTCACAAGATCGGCTCGCCTGATGAGCAGGCGGAGCGCGTTCGCGAATTGATGCGGCTGGTCGGGCTCGATCCGCGTTTTCTGCGCCGCTACCCTCATTCCTTTTCCGGCGGCCAGCGGCAGCGCATTGGAATCGCAAGAGCGCTGGCGCTCAATCCCGAACTCATCTTGTGCGATGAGCCGACTTCAGCGCTCGATGTTTCGGTTCAGGCGCAAATTCTCAATCTTCTGAAGGACCTGAAAGCGGAGCTTGGGCTGACCTACCTCTTCGTCAGTCACAATCTGGCGGTGGTCAACTACATATCGGACCGGATCGCGGTGATGTGCCGTGGTCGCATTGTGGAAGTCGGACCGACCCGTGAAGTGGTCGACAATCCGCTGCACCCCTATACGAGGGCGCTGCTTGCCGCCGTGCCGGAACCCGATCTCGATGCGCGCCTCGATTTCGCGATGCTCGATGCACAAAAAGCTTCGGAGCCGGATCAATGGCCGGAGCCTTTCCGGCTCGCAGATGGCGACGAGCCCACTTTGATTGAGCTGGAGCCAGGCCATTTTGCCTGTGCTCCGGGACTTGCATCCAGCAGCCCGACGACTGCTTTGAGGGAGGCGGTATCATGACCGGCTTGTATCGTAGGTTTTTATTTTCAGCGGCGATTGCGGCTTTTGCGCTTTGCACGCCTGCCGCCGCCCTCGATCTCAAGGAGACCGAGTCCCTTGCAAGCCGCGTCGGAAAGGATCTGCCGGCTGTCGCTGAGCGGGTTCCCCAAGAGCCTCTTGTCGTCGATCTTGAGGCGAACGGACGCAAGGTCGGCAAGCATGGCGGGTCTATCGACACTTTGATCGGCCGGTCGAAGGACGTACGCCTCATCAACGTCTGGGGATATGCCCGGCTTGTGGGCTACAATGAAAAACTCGACCTTGTTCCAGATATCCTGCGCGATTTTGAAGTCGAGGCGGACAAAGTCTTTACCCTGCATTTACGCAAGGGCCACAAGTGGTCGGATGGGGCGCCCTTCACTTCCGAAGACATTCGCTTCTGGTATGAGGATGTCGCAACGAATGAAGAATTGCAGCCTGCCGGTCTGTCGCCTTTCATGCTGGCCGGTGGGAAACCGCCGAAGTTCGAAGTGATTGACGAAACGACGGTGCGTTTCAGCTGGGATTCTCCCAATCCGCTGTTCCTGCCTGAGTTGGCCAAATCAAGGCCCCCGTTTATCTATCGTCCCGCCCACTACCTGAAGCCGTTTCACGGCAAATATGCCGACGCCGGCAAGCTTGAGGAAATGGCAGCAGCCAAAAAGGTTCGCGGCTGGGCTCCGCTCTTCAACAAGGCGGACGACATGTATAACGCCAGCAATCCGGATATACCGAGCCTGCAGCCCTGGATTCTCACTGCCGGGGACGGCGAGCGCCGCTTCGTCCTTGAGCGCAACCCCTTCTACCACCGTATCGACAAGGCGGGGCAGCAGCTTCCCTATGTGGACGAGGTGATCATGACGGTTGCCGATGGCAAGATCATTCCCGCCAAGACGCAGGCCGGCGAGGTCAATCTTCAGGCCCGCAACATCGGGTTTTCCGACATTACCGTTTTGAAGCAGGGCGAGAAACAATCCAGCTACAAGACGCTGCTTTGGCCTATTACCAAAGGATCGGAAATCTCCATCCTTCCCAACCTGACGGTGAAGGATCCGGTCTGGCGGGAGTTGAACAGAAACCCGAAGTTCCGCCATGCCCTGTCGCTGGCTATCGATCGGGACCTGGTCAATAAAGTCCTCTATCTCGGTTTCGGCAAACCCGGCAACGACACTGTGCTTCCCCTTAGTCCGCTCTTCAAACCTGAGTATCAGGCCAAATGGGCCAACTTCGACATCGAAAAGGCGAATGCGCTACTGGATGAAATCGGCCTCGACAAACGCCGCGGCGACGGTATCCGCCTGTTGCCTGACGGGCGACCGCTGGAAGTCATTGTCGAGACGGCGGGTGAGGATCAGTCGCAGCTCGACGCGCTTGAGCTGGTCGGCGAAACCTGGAAGCAGGCCGGCATCAAGCTCTTTGCAAAGCCGAGCCAGCGGGACGCCATTCGCGACCGGGCGATGTCGGGCGATCTCATAATGTCGGTCTGGTCGGGGTTCGAAAACGGCATTCCAACGGCCGATATGCCACCTGAGGACTATGCTCCAACCCGTGGAGATTTCCTGTCGTGGTCGCTTTGGGGTGACTATTATGAAACCGATGGCAAGTCGGGCGAAAAGCCGGATTGGGAGCCGGCGATGCGGCTGATCGCACTCTATGACGCCTGGCTGGGATCTTCTTCCAGCGAGGAACGCACCGAGATCTGGTCGGAAATGCTTGGCATACACGCAGAAGAAGTGATCCATATCGGCCTTGTGGCGGGCGTCCGCCAGCCGGTGGTGGTCAAGGGCCTTGCGAATGTGCCGGCGGAGGGGATTTACGGGTGGGATCCGGGCGCGCAGTTCGGCATTCATCGCATGGACGAATTCTTCTTCGAGTAATCTTCGTTAAGGGTCGGGGGAATAAGGTCCCCGGCTCTTGTTTCAGTAGACAAACGTTCCGAAGGACGCGGAAAGATGCTTTATTACATCGTGCGGCGGGTATTCACCATGATCCCGACGCTTCTTGTGATCAGCTTCTTGACGTTCCTTATCATCGAACTTCCGTCCGGCGATTATATTTCCAATCAGATCGCAGCATTGAAGGCGACCGGCGAAAGTGCGTCGATTGCCAAGCTCGAATTCCTCCGGAAGGAATTTGCTCTCGACCGCCCCTTCTTCGAGCGTTACCTGGTGTGGGTGGGGCTTTGGCCCGGTCCGCATGGTTTCGACGGACTGGTGCAGGGCAATTGGGGGTGGTCGTTTGAATATGACAAGCCGGTTGCGGAGGTTGTCGGGCCAACGCTGCCAATGACGATCGTGTTGAATATGGCGACGATCCTTTTCGTATACGTGGTTGCCTTCCCTATCGGCATGTACTCTGCGACCCGGCAATATTCCTGGGGCGATTACGGCTTCACGTTCCTTGGTTATATAGGCCTGGCAACGCCGAATTTCCTGCTTGGCCTGCTTCTGCTTTATCTCTCCAACAGATGGTTCGGACTGTCGATCGGAGGGCTCATGGACCCGAGCTATATCGGCCAACCGTGGAGCATGGGCAAAATGATGTCGGTGCTGGCGCATCTGATCGTACCGACGATCGTGATCGGCACGGCCGGCACCGCAGCCATGATCCGCCGCCTGCGCGCAAACCTGCTTGACGAATTGCACAAGCAGTACGTGACGACGGCGCGAGCAAAGGGAATGCGCGAGACGCATCTGTTGTTGAAATATCCGCTCAGGATGGCGCTCAATCCGTTCATTGCGGATATCGGTAACCTGATCCCGTCACTGGTGTCGGGTTCGGTCATCGTTTCCGTGGTTTTGAATCTGCCAACGGTCGGCCCGGTGCTGCTCAATGCCCTTCAAGCGCAGGATCAGTTCCTCTCCGGCTTCGTTTTGCTGTTCGTGGCGATTTTGACCCTCATCGGGATGTTGATCTCCGATCTGCTCCTGGCTGTTCTTGATCCGCGCATTCGTCTAGGCGGGAGGGCAGTGTGAACGAGGGAGGAAGCAAGCACGGCCTGGGAAACGAAAGCGGGGAGACAGAGCATTTCGTCAATCCCGAGGCTTTCAATCCGGCCTCCGTTGAAACGCTCAATCCGGAGCAGGAGCGATATTACCAGGCCTCACAGTGGAGGATCATGTGGTGGAAATTCCGCCGCCATAAGATTGCTCTATGGTCCGGCGTTATTCTCATCCTGTTTTATCTGAACGTTCCCTTTGCGGAAATCATCGCTCCCTATACAGCGAACGAACGGTCGAACGAGCATCTCTACGCCCCGCCTCAAACGGTGCGGCTTTTCCATGAGGGTGAGTTCATCGGCCCCTTCGTTTATGGAATGACGTCGACCATCGACCTTGAGACCGTGAAATGGGTTTTTGAGGAAGACCGCACGAAGGTCTATCCGATCCGCTTCTTCTGCCTTGGATCTCCTTACGATTTTTGGGGGCTGATTCCGGCCAGGTTCCATGTCATGTGTCCTGCGGAAGGGGGAACACTGTTTCTCCTTGGCACCGACAGGCTGGGGCGTGATCTCTACTCCGGCCTCATTTATGGCGCGCGGCTTTCCCTTACCGTCGGCCTGATCGGCGTCACCATTTCCATTATCCTGGGCATGACGTTCGGCGGCATCGCCGGGTTCTTCGGAGGCATGATCGACAGCACAATTCAGCGCGTGATCGAGATCCTCCGTTCGCTCCCCGAATTGCCCTTGTGGATGGCGCTATCGGCCGCCTTGCCCGTCACCTGGTCCCCGGTGTGGATCTATTTCGGCATAACCATCATTCTCGGCCTGCTCGACTGGCCGGGGCTTGCGCGCGCGGTGCGGTCCAAATTGCTGGCGCTCCGCGAAGAGGAATACGCCAAGGCGGCAGTGCTGATGGGGGCCAAGTCGTCGCGGGTGATCACCAAGCACCTGCTGCCGGGCTTCACGAGCCATATCATTGCCTCCGCAACGCTTTCAATCCCCAGCATGATCCTGGGCGAGACTGCTTTGTCCTACCTTAACCTCGGCCTGCGGCGGCCAGCCGTCTCCTGGGGCGTCTTGCTCAACGAAGCGCAGGACATATCGGTCATTGTGGTTTATCCCTGGCTGATGGCGCCGGTGGTGCCGATCATCATCGTGGTGCTGGCTTTCAACTTCCTCGGCGACGGTATGCGCGACGCCGCCGACCCCTACAAGTGAACGACCGACATGCGAAACACGGAGCTGGGCATGACGAAAAACGCCTCGACGTCCGACGGCTGGGACGAGGAATATCGCGGCGGGCGCTGGGCCTTTCTGCGCGGCCTCGAAGAGAGCGGACGGTACGGCATCATCGGCATGTGGCTTGCGCTCAACGATGCGATGGAGCGCGTGCTCGATATCGGCTGTGGCGAAGGGCTACTCTACGAGCGGCTGAAGCCGATGGGGATACGCAGCTACGTGGGCGTCGACCTTGCGCCGGCAGCCCTTGAGATCGCCGATGTCGATCCGCAGATCGCAAGCCTCAGGGCGGGCGACATGCACACTTTCACGCCGGCGAAATCCGAGACCTTCTCCGCCATCGTCTTCAATGAAGTGCTGCATTTTGCCGAAGATCCGGCAGCAGTGGTTTCGCGCTACGTGCCTTTCCTCGATAAGGACGGCGTTATCGCCATATCCATGTATTCGCCGAAACGCCCGGAATCCGGCGCCAACCGGCTCATCGCCCGGCTTTGGGAAGCGACGGATGGCGACCAGTGGCAGGTGCTGGACGACTATAGGCTTACGTCCGACAAGAAGAGCGTCACCTGGCGGCTGAGGCTCATCAAGCCGGCGAATTGAGCCTTCCCAAGCCATTTTACCGGCAAAAGGCGGGAAAGCATTACACCAGTCCGAATTTAAGCGATTTCAAAAGACTGGGTCGATAATCGGAATCAATGTCTCGACACCGATCCGATCACTCAGCCTAGGGTCAGGACTCATTAATTTGACCGGAACGGCGATCGAGATGACAAGAGATGCGAGGAAAAGCTTGAAGATCGGGGTTATTCTCCCGGTCGAAGGCTTTGACGCGGCAGATCGAAGTCAGCTCGACCGTCCTTTGGATCGGGCGGATTTGCACGGACTACTTTGTTGCAAACCCTTGAAAGGCTACTGCCTTCCTGCGGGCTCGCTCCTCGTATCCGCACAAACCCGCTCCGACCGTTCCAGCCAAATTAATGGGTCCTGACCCTAAGTCTGCAATATCCGGAAACTCCGCTCCGGGATGACTGCGAATAAGCGAAAAAAGTTCCATAAGAAAATCAAAGCAGGCGTCGCCCTGGTCGAGATGATGGGTCAGGAGGCCGATCGGCTCGGACACTGTATTCCTGCGGCGGAGCAGTTGCAGGTCGAAACGGAGCGCGGCGCTGCGGTAGCCGATGAAATCGCGCCCCTTTTTCCACTTGATGATATCGACGTGGGACTGCAATTGCCGGCGGCCATAGGGATGCATCCATGTGAATGTCGAAAGACCTTCAAGGCCGGCCTCCGGCAGGCGGCGGGCGATGGCTGGTGCGATACGGTTCCAGGGTGGAACAAGGATCGGGTGGAAGTGGCAGCCGAACAGGTCCTCCAATTTTTTCCGACCCTGCGTCAATTCGCGAATGGCATCGTCCACGTTCCGGTGGGTACCCAGTTCCGCGGCTTTTTCGCCGCGCTGTTTGAGCTGAAAATTCTGATGCCGGAAGCCATGTTGCAGGACGACGGCATGGGGTTCAGCAGCAAGGCGCTCGGCCAATTCCGGCGTGGCGGTAAGGGGGACGACGGCGAGAGCGACGGTTACATCGTAGCGATTGGCGATCTCCAGCGTCCGGTCGAGCTTATCCGTCGGTTCGACGGCGTCGTCATCGCGCCACCAGAAACGCACTTGTCTTCCTCGTTCTGCAAACCAGTCGAGATGCCTGACCATCGTGTCGCGAAAGAGGGTAAGCTCTGCGGCACTCATCCGAACCTCCCCCGTAGATCGTCCAGCAGGATATCGGCGCTTTTCTCCGCGCCACCCAGTTGCACGTGAAGGGAGCGGCGGGGAAGGGACAGCGCGTCGTCCAGGGCGGCGGCGAGTTCTTCCGGCGTCAGGCTCTTCTCGCTGATGACAATGGCGCGGCCTTTTGCGGCGAGCGCGTCGGCGCGTTGCTGCTGCTCGGTCTCTTTCACCTGTGCGAAGGGAACGAGCACCGCAGGCGAACCGGCAATGAGAAGATCAAGTACCGTGTTGTACCCGGCCTGGCTGATGGATGCGCGTGAACGTGCAAGCAGTGTTGGAAAGTCGCGCCGCACCCGCTCGACGATAACACCACGCGGCGCGTTGCCGACCAGGCGTTCGAATAGATCGGTGGAAATATCGTGCCCCGCCAATAGCCGCCATGTGGTGTCGCCAGCCCGGCGCGACAGCGGCCTTGCGTCGATAGCGGCAAGCAGGAGATCGAGCCCGACCGCCCCGCCGCCGCAGGAGACGATGATTTCATCTTCACCTTCGCCGCCGGGTGCAGGCGGGCGGACTTCGCCGCCCACGTAGCCGGTGTAACGCACAAGGTTCTCAACCTGTTGGGCAAAGGGAAAACTGTCTTCCAGCCGCACGAAATCGGGGTCCGAATGAACGAGGATACGGTCGTAGTAGCGCTCCGCCATATCCGCCATCCATTCCTCTTTCCAGATCTCCTGCTTGCGCACCAAAATGTCGCGGATCGATGTGGCGATCAGCGGACGCCTGGAGCGAGCGTGCGCCGCTTCTACCAGAGGTTCCAGTTCGAAAGCGAAGGGGCGGCGGCCGAAAGGAAAGGTCTCCGTCAGGAGCAGGTCGTAATCATCGGCAGCGAAAGCTGTAAGCGTGGCTTTGCTGCGAGCCTGTTTCCACGCATCGTCGATTTCCGATCCCTCCGGCGTCACGAAGCGATTGAAATGCGCGTCGACCGTGCGAACCGGCGGCAGGGCAATCACGTTCAGGCCGGTCAGGTCGATCGTCGGCGGGATCGTATTGCCACTGGCGAGGGTGACGCGAACGCCGCGTGCGACGAGAGCTTGTGCGATCGCCGCCGCGCGGACCACATGGCCGGTGCCGAGCAGGTGCTGGACGTGGATGAAGGCTTTGAAAGTCATTCGCCTTGGGTAACGCGGGCTGCATGGTTGCGCAAGGCGCGTGCGAGCAGCGCGCCCAACCCTCGCGCCCCGGCTTCAAGATCGTGGCTGGCTGCAATATGCGCTCGCGCGGCTTCGCCAAGGCGGCGTCTCAGGGTGGCGTCGCCAAGGACGCGGCGAAGGTTTGACGCGAAGGCGTCTGCATCGCCTTCGCGCGACAATAGGCCCGTTACGTTATCGGAAACGATATCCGGCACGCCGAATGTGTCTCCGCCTACCACGCAAAGGCCGCTTGCCTGAGCTTCCAGAAAGACAAAGCCGAAAGCCTCGCGGATAGCCGGCCAAACCAGGATGTCATGATCGGCATAAACATCCGGCATGGCTTCCGTCGGGCGTGCGCCGACCGCTGTAATCCTCCCTTTGGGAAATAGCGCGAGGATCCGTTCGCGCGCCGGGCCGTCGCCGACGAGGGTCAAGTGCCACGCAAGGTCATCGATCTGCGTCCAGCGCTTCCGCCAGTACTTCGTAGGAGCGCTCCTTGTCGCCTTCCCGCATCATGCCGACGGCGAGGAGACGCGGGACGCTGACATCCGTTGTCCGGCGTGGTCGCGTTGCAGACTGAAACGGCGTTGCGTCGAGAAATGGGGAAAGGATGGTGAGATGGTTCGCGTCGACCGCAGCGCTCAGGCACTCAGCATCGGCTTTGTGAAGTGCGGCAACCATATCCGCCCGGGCGAGCGCTTTGTCGGCGGATTGAAAGCCATAGGCCCATTCGCCCTTCTGGCGCTTGGGCGCACGGCTCGCCTCCACAATGGCGTAGGGAATATCGAATGCATCAGCGAGATAAGGTCCGATCCAGTCCGGCGCCTTGTGGTAGAGATGGTAGGTCATGAAGACGTCGGGCCTTGCGCCTTTATGCCGCCATTCGGCCTCAATGCGGCTTGCTTCGCCAAGGGCTTGGCTCTCCCGCTGCTTTTGCGCGTCAACGCCGCCTGCGGGCTGCCAGGAGCGGAACCGCGTCGCGATTTCAACATCGTGGCCCGCCGTCTCCAATGCCTTGACGATGAGGCGCGCCATGGTGCGATCGCCTGACGGGACAGGATCGTCGATCGGCTTCATGGGCGTGGCGAAAGCGATCCGCATTGAGCCTCACAATATCGCGTGAAAGCGTTCAGCCAAAAGGTCGAGCCCTGGTTCCGTAGCGAAAGCATCACGCACATGCGTGGCGGCGGCGTAACCGAGTTTTGCTCGCAGTCCCGGATCGCGGATCAGCCTTTCCAGTGCGGCGGCAAGTGTACGTCGCTCGCCAGCGGGCACAAGCCAGCCGGTCTCGCCATGGGAAATCAGCTCGGGAATGGCGGAAATGTCGCTTGCCAGACAGCAAAGGCCCATGGCCTGCGCTTCCATCAGCACATTCGGCAGGCCGTCGCGGTCGCCGGTTCTGGCGATTTTCGAGGGAAGCACGAAGAGATCGGCGCGCGATATTGCATCGATCACCTCTTCGCGCGGTTGCGCGCCGCGCCAAGTAATGCGCGACGAAATGCCGAGGCGGTCGGCCAGTGCCTTGAGTTTTTCGGACAATTCGCCGCCGCCGATATGTTCGAAATGCCAATCAAGGCTTGCAGGCAGCAGGGCAAGGGCATGGAGAAGATCGTCATAGCCCTTCTTTTCCACGGCGCGTCCTACTGACACCAGTTTTGCCTGGCCATCGGCGCCGCCATCCCTTCGGCTAGCGGGGTTATGCGGCTTTGGAAAAGGCGAGAAATCCAGCCCGTGGTAGACGAGATCGACCTTTTCCGGCTCCTTCATCAAGCTCTTCAAATAGACGAGGTTGATGTCGGTGCATGTCACGCCCCAGGCGGCATCGTCGAGTTTGACCGTGAGATCCCACGCCGGGCTCGTCCAGATATCCTTGGCATGAGCGGAGAAAGACCATTTGCGGCCCGACAAATGCGCGCCGTAGCGGGCGACAGAGCAAGGCGTATGCAGGTAATGCGTATGAATCCAGCGAATATCGTCCGGCAATTCCCGGGCCAATACGCAAGCCTGTCCCCAGCGGCGATGACGGCTTGCGTTGTTTTCGTGTTGCAGATCCTGTTCGAAAAGTGCGCGCGCAGCCGCATAGGTCGGCTGAGCCTCGGCCCATTTTCTCGCACGCGCGACCCTGGGCGGATCGTCTTTGAGATATTCCGGAAGATAAAGCACGTCTGCCGAAATCCGCCGGTGAAGATCGTGGATGAAAGGATCATAGGGCTTGCGCAGCGCGACGATGAGCTGGGCGATGCCGCGTTGTTCGAGGCCAAGAATTTCTTGTGCGATAAATGTTTCGGACAGGCGGGGATAGCCTTTGACGATGACGGCGATACGGGACATTCAACCTCGGAAATGGAGCGCGGTGGGTGCGTCAGGCGCCGGCGACAGCAGCTTTTGCAGTCTGAGCGATGCGGGAATTGAGAATGGCCTGCACCTGGTCGCCGATCACTTCCAGCCCGCCGAGCAGGTTTTCCATGCCGGCATACGATGGAGGGTTCATTCGCGGCAGCTTGACCAAAGCCTCTAGCATCAGTTCCACGTCCGGGTAGCGATCGATAGGCAAGACCTTGAGCAATCCGGTCTCCTGCGCACGCGTGGCGCGGATCGACTGTTCCCGCCTCGGTATGACGCGCGGGACGAGCAAGGTCGGCTTGTCGAAGGACAGTATTTCGCAAAAGGTGTTGTAGCCGCCCATGCCGACGATCGCCAGCGCCGACGCCATATAGGGTTCGATCGTCGGGGTAAAGCGGATCACGTGGACGTCGCGCAAATGCTCGGCGCGGGCCTGAAACGCGGCAACCGCGGATGCGGCCATGAAGGGGCCGAGCACGATCAATGCGGGAAACAGCGGCTGGGTGCGCGCTTCATAGGCCCGCATCACCCAGTCCACCATTTCGACGCCGTCGCCGCCACCGCCCGGCGTCACCAGGATATAGGGCTCGTCGTCGAAGGGCAGCGCCTCGCTGATACGCGCATCTTTGGGCATTTCGCGCCTGAGGTAGCCGGTGAAGATCGCCTTGTCGCGAATCGACCGGGAAATTTCGAGCCCATCCAGCGGGCTGTGAAGGTCGGGTGGACCGTAGATCCAAATGTCGTCGTAAAGTGTTTCCAGTGCCGGAACCACGTTCTTGCGGGCCCACTCCTCGCGAAGGATTTCAGGATCGTCCATAACATCGCGAAGGCCGAGGACCAGCCGGGCATTGGTGGTATTCTTCAGCATCTCCAACGTGCCGAGGATCTCGCCACGCAAACCAAGCGGCTCCTTGTCGACGATGAATATGTCGGGGTCGAAGATCTTGGCGGTATGCTCGATGATCGAGGAGCGGATCGCCAGCGTGTGATCGATATTCAAAGACAAGGAGAGCGGCGTATATTCGCCATTTCTGAGCTTGATGACGCCGGGAATGCGGACGAAATCCACTCTGGAGCGAAACTCGAAGCTGCTGATGATCGGCGATCCGGAAAGAATCAGAACCGACATTTTCTCAAATCGCTCAACGAGCGAATGGGCAATCGTTCTGCATCGACGCAAATGACCGAGGCCAAACGAATCGTGGCTGTAAATCAGTACCTTCGGGGAGGAATTTTGCATGCGGCCCCGTTTGGGTAATCGCCTGAACATCGTTAGCGCGTGCCGCCAGCACGCATCAAACGTAAGAAAACGCTACGTATCTCTAACCAGCCGAAGGCGGGCATGCAAGACGCGATCGATGCGCGATCAAAATGCAAAGCATCGAAGGCGTGTTTCCAAACACCAGGAACTATCGTTCGCGTGGACGGTTGGAGGAAAGCGATTGCGAAAAGGCATATTGCACGGAATATCGATCCCATGCCAAGTGATATTACCCGACCGTTCTGGAATATTTCTGGATGAGCAGGATCTTATGAGGAAAACGCTTCAACAATATAGGCCCAGCAACTAAGTTGTCGTTGGGTGGCGCTGTTTTGGACAAAGGGCTAAGGCAGCCTCAAGTCATACTCTTTCCGGAAATTTCTGATGGAAAAAAGCCTTTTCAAATTTATCTGGAAATACAGCGCTCCCCAGCAGATCGTGATCCTTTTCATAACGGTCATTTCCTATCCGGTCAGCTATGTGCTGCTGGAACTGCCCAAGCTGATAACGAACGACGCCATTCAGGGTACGGAATTTCCCAAAGAGGTCCTGGGGTTCGAATTCGATCAGGTGACCTACCTGGTGCTTCTTTGCTTCACTTTTCTGTTCCTCGTCATCGTCGCAAACGGCATCAAGCTCATATTGAACGTTTACAAGGGGCGTCTCGGCGAGCGGATGCTCCGGCGCCTGAGATTTGAGCTTTTTCAAAGGGTCCTGCGGTTTCGGCTGCCGCATTTCAAAAAAGTCAGTTCCGGCGAAATCATCCCGATGATCACGTCGGAGGTCGAGGATGTCGGCGGTTTCATCGGCGAAGCGTTTGCGCTGCCGGCCTATCAGGGCGGTATGCTTGCGGTGCAGGTCGGCTTTATTTTCATGCAGAATCCGCTGCTCGGTCTCGCTGCCGTCTCCTCCTATCCCTTGCAGGCCTATGTGATACCGAAGCTGCAACGGCAAGTCATTCTGCTTTCGCGCGAGCGGGTTAAAAATGTTCGTATTATTGCCGACAAGGTCGGTGAAAGTATTTCCGGCGTTGCCGAAATTCACGCCAACGATGCATCCGCCTGGCATTCGGCTGAAATATCCGACCGGTTCTACGCGAATTACCAAATTCGGTTCAAAATCTTTAACTGGAAGTATTTTATTAAATTCCTGAATAATTTCCTGAATCAACTGACGCCTTTTTTCTTCTATTTGATTGGTGGTTACCTTGTCATCGAAGGAGAATTAAGCATCGGCGCGCTTATTGCTGTGATCGCGGCCTATAAGGACCTTGCAGGACCTTGGAAGGAACTTCTCGCTTACTATCAAATGGTCGCCGATGTTGAAGTGAAATATCAAACAGTGGTCGAGAACTTCGATCCTGCGGATATATATCCGGTAGCGAGGCTGACGTCGGAAGATTTCGAATTGCTTGCCGGAGACATTGTCTTCCAGAACGTTTCATTTTCGGGCGGTGCAGCGGGGCAGGAAGTATTCGATGTTTCTCTGAAGGTCCCCGAGAAGTCGCACAGCGCAATCGTCGGTCCGGATGGGTCCGGCCGGGCGGAGGTGCTGCAGCTGGCGGCCGGGCTGATCGGGCCGAACTCCGGGCGGGTCGATATTGGCGGATACAATCTCGACAAGCTCAATGAGGCCATTCTCGGTCGCCAGATCGCCTATGTCGGTTCGTCCGTGCATGTTTGGACCGGCACAGTGCGCGACAATTTGTTTTATGGCTTGCGGCACCGCCCGATTCGTCCGCCTGAACGATCGGCCGAGGAAAAGGCAAAGTATGACAAAGGTCTTTTCGAAGCGCGTGAGACTGCCAATCCGGAATATGACGTCGATGCTTTTTGGGAGGATTTCGAAGCGGCAGGCGTAGCCGACCTAGAGGGTCTGGATCAGCGCGCCCTTGAAATCGTGCAGCAGATTGGGCTGGCTTCCGATGTTTACCGCATGGGGCTGCAATCGCGCCTTGACCCATCGACAAATTCTTCGTTGGCCGAGCGTGTTTTGACCGTTCGCAGCGCGCTTGCAGACCGTGTCGAACAGGATCCCGAAGTCAAAGGCCTTGTCGAGCTTTGGGATATCAACCGTTTCAACAATAGCGCGACACTGGCGGAAAATCTGCTTTTCGCAGCCCCTGACGATCCTTCGCTTTCGCTAGACCGGCTGCCGGTCGACCCCGACGTCAAGGCGACGCTCGATGCCACGGGTCTTAATACAAGGCTCGTGGCCATAGGCTTGAAGATCGCCGAAACCATGGTCGAGCTGTTTTCCAATGTCAGCAGCGATTTCAGGTCTGCTTGGCAATTATTCCTTCATCACTCAGGAAGAACTGCCGGAATTCGAGCGTATCGTGCGAGCCGGGAGATCGGAGAACGAGAAGCTCGGCCTCACTTCGGCGGACAAGGACCGGCTCATCGGCCTGGCCTTCAAGCTGATACCCGCCAGGCATCGTCTGGGTGTCTTGAGCGATAGCATGAAGGAAGAAATCGTCTCGGCGCGGCAGGTGTTTCACAAGCGGGTCAACAGTACAGGCGGCCGCTACGTAATCTTCAATCCGCACGACTACGTGGCGCCGATGACGATTGAAGACAATCTGCTTTTCGGCCGCCCGCGCGTCGACCGGCGAGATGCCCGCGAGCGGATCGATCGCCTGATCCGCTCCATCGTGGAGGAGATGGATCTTCGCCTGCCGATTACCAGGGCAGGGCTCGACTTCCACGTTGGCGTTGCGGGTTCAAGGCTTTCGGCCGGGCAACGGCGGCGGGTTGCACTCGCAAGAGCACTCTTGAAGAATGCGGCGATTACCGTTTTGGATGAAACGGTTGCCGGCACAACCGAAGAAGACAAGGCCTTGCGAGGCGTCATCCGGGAACTGTTGAAGGAAAGGACGCTTTTGTTTGGCGCAACCAATTTGATCGTTGCGCAGGAATTCGCGCATAGTGTGGTGATGGAACAGGGGCGCGTGGTCGAAAAAGCCGGAAATCAATCCGGATAGTGACTGCGATTATGCCGTGGCAACCGGGGCGATGCGCTTTGAGGGGATGCATCGCCGATATCCGGGTGGAAAGGAGGAAGCGTGACGCTGGAAGCAGAAGTCGAGGCCCTGAGGCGAGTGCCGTTGTTCAGGGGTATCGACGCAACAAAACTTCGCTTGCTGGCATTCATTAGCGATCGGACAGAGTTTCGCGACGGCGAGCACCTTTGCAATCAGGGTGAAGACGGCGATTTCGCCTTTATCATCCTTGAGGGGAAGGCGGACGTTCGGGTGCATACCTCGGAAGGGGAAAAGACCGTCGCCCAGGTAGGGCAGCATGCGATCGTGGGCGAGATTGCAATTTTGTGCGACGTGCCGCGAACCGCGACGCTGGTTGCTGTCGGCGATATGGAGGTCCTTACCGTCTCCAAGGAGGACTTCTTGAGGCTTTTGAAAGAATTTCCTGAGATATCTCTTGAAGTTATGCGCACGCTGGCGCAGCGTCTTGAGAGAACCACGCAAGACCTTGCTGCACTCAAGGCCAGGGACGCCTCGTCATGACGCATTACGGAAGGCGACTATAGTGGCGAAGGACTTTTCGATTAAATTTTGGGGTGTGCGCGGATCGACGCCGACCCCCGGAAAGACGACGCTGCGATATGGCGGAGAAACGACGTGCCTGGAAGTGCGTGCCGGCGATGCTTTGGTTATCGTCGATTGCGGGTCGGGCGCGCGCCTTCTTGGGCGAAAGCTGCATGCAATGCCACCGCGCCGATGCGATATGCTTTTCACCCATACGCATCTTGACCATATCTGCGGCCTGCCGTTTTTTTCGCCCGCCTATGATGATCGTTTCGAGATTTCCGCATGGGGCGGCCATTTGGCAAATCGCGCCAGCCTCGTTGATATCATCTGCAGAATTATGTCTCCGCCAATTTTCCCCGTTGCGGCGAATACCTTGAAGGCTGTGGCCTTCAAGAGTTTTAAGGCTGGAGCGGATATACCGCGGGACGATGGCCTCGTGATTAAAAGCGTGGCGCTCAATCACCCTGGCGGGGCCTGTGGTTATCGCTTCGAATTCGGCGGTAAGTCCATCTGCGTCGTGACCGATCATGAGCACGGCGACCCGATTATCGACAAGGCAGTACGCCGCTTCGTGCAAGATGCCGATGTCATGATCTATGACGCAATGTACACCGATGAAGAGTTCCCCCAGTTCGTGGGATGGGGGCATTCCACGTGGCAAAAGGCGGTTGCCCTCGCCCTCGACGCCAATGTGAAAACACCTGTGCTTTTTCATCACGATCCAAACCGGGATGACGACGCGCTGGACGCCATCGGGCAAGTCGCGAAAGCGCGCCATCCCGGGGTCGCCGTTGCCAGCGAAGGTATGGTGCTGTCGCCTTGAATTCCCGGCTCGCCCGGCAGGGAGCGGCATTGCGGAATGACAATGGTCAAGTTAGCGTGACGGTGCGGGCAAAGTGCTTGTGTTCGACCGCGATACCTCCATTTATTGGATTGCCGCAGCGATGCTGTTCGATAGTGCGGCGCAAGATATTTAAATCGCGAATGCTTGCAGCTTCGTCTCGCCTGCGGATTATGCGATTTACATCGAGGCGAAGCTGTTAACGGGATAAGCGGATCTTGGAGAAGTCTCGCAATACCTTTCGCGACCGGCTTGGCTACATCATGCGCGGTGGACCGACGGAGGATGGCATCCCGGCGCGGGTACGGGCTGAGATTGCCGAACGCGAAGCAGCGGCGGAAAGGCTCATCGGCTGGGTTCAGCTTGGCGTCGTCGTATTCTTTGCAACCCTTTATTCCATCGCGCCCCGGGCTGAGGGTGGGTTCGGGTTCAATTTCGTTCCAATAACGCTTGCCGCCTATTTCCTGTTCACGGTCCTGCGTGTTGCCTTGTCATACAGAATTACATTGCCGAGATGGTATCTTATCGTTTCGATCATAGTCGACGTAGCGCTGCTTTGCGGATTGATCTTTTCATTCCATATTCAGTACAATCAACACCCCGCTTTTTATCTTAAAGCGCCGACGTTGATGTATGTTTTTATCTTTATTGGTCTCAGGGCTCTGCGCTTCGATCCGCGTTTCGTTCTCATTACCGGGATCATAGCGGTAATCGGCTGGCTGGCGCTGGTCGCCTATGCGCTGCTCGGAGACATGGGGCGGATGCATATCACCCGAAATTACGTCGAGTATCTGACATCGAACGCGATTCTTATCGGTGCTGAACTCGACAAGACCATCATTATTCTGGGTGTCACGGCAATCCTTTCCTTCGCCCTCTACCGGGGCAGGCAGTATCCTGTTCGATTCCATTCAGGACCATGCGGCCGCAGAGGATCTCAAGCGATTTTTCGCGCCCGAAGTCGCGAGTTCCATCACCCGCTCGGATGAAATGCCGAATGCCGGGCAGGGCGAAACGCGCAATGCGGCTATTCTTTTCGTCGACGTGCGGTCCTTCACCGTTACTGCCGAGGGTCTGCCGCCGGAGATGGTGATGCAGATCCTCGCCCGCTATCAGGACGTGGTGTTACCTCTTATCCAGCGCCACAATGGCCGTGTCGACAAATTCCTGGGCGACGGCATCCTGGCCACTTTCGGCGCGGTGCAACCCAGCGATACTTACGCTGCAGATGGCTTACGCGCCGCCACCGCCGTTGTTCAGGCAATGGAGGCGGTGAAGGATGAATTCCGGGCGGTCGGATGGCCCAGGCCGTTTGAAATCGGCGCTGCGGTTGCCTGCGGCGGCGTGACCGTCGGGGTTGTCGGCGCCAGGGACCGTCTTGAATTCACCGTCATCGGCAACGCGGTGAACCTCGCGGCGAAGCTTGAGAATGCCAACAAGCAGGAAAAGACCAGGGCGCTTACCGATCGTGCAACCTACGAGATTGCGCAAGCGCAGGGTTTTGAACAGGCCGAGCTTCCGGTGCGCCCGGGTATATCGATTGCAGGTTTGCCCAGGCCTGTCGATCTGGTGGTGCTTGCGTAGCGCCAGAACGTTGGAAAACGCCGACCGACACACGTCTCTTGCGGCATTGGGCGGCTTCCACTTATAGATGCTGCAAATATAATCAGTCGTGCGGAGGAATATGCCATGAAGCTTGGAACGGAGATTGCTGCAGTCGTGACCGGCGCGGCGTCCGGCTTGGGAGAGGCGACGGCGCGTCGCCTGGCGGCTCATGGTGTGAAGGTTGCCCTGTTCGACATGAACGTGGAAAAGGGCGAGGCGATTGCCCGGGATATCGGTGGATTGTTCGTCGCCGTCGACGTGACGAGCGAGGAGAGCGTCGTGGAGGGCTTCAAGGCGGCGCGTGCGAGTCACGGGGTGGAGCGGATCCTCGTCAATTGCGCCGGCATTGCGCCTGTCGCCAAGACGACCTCCAGAGGCGAGCCGCATCCGATGGCGATGTTTGAAAAAGTGATTGCGGTCAATCTTGTCGGGTCGTTCCGCTGTATCGCGCATTCCTCGACCGCCATGACGGAGCTTGATCCTGTAACCTCTGACGGTGAGCGCGGCGTGATCGTGTCGACGGCTTCCGTCGCCGCGTTCGATGGGCAGATCGGGCAGGTAGCCTATGCCGCGTCGAAGGGGGGGATTGCCGCAATGACGCTGCCGGTCGCGCGCGATCTTTCGCGCTCCGGCATCAGGGTCATGACCATTGCGCCAGGTATCTTTGAGACGCCGATGTTGCTCGGCCTTTCCCAGGAAGTGCAGGATTTGCTCGGCCAGCAGGTGCCGTTTCCTTCGCGCCTCGGAAGGCCTGCGGAATTCGCGCAACTGGTTGAAGCGATCTGCGAAAATCCGATGCTGAACGGCGAGACAATCCGCCTCGACGGCGCCATTCGCATGGCGCCGCGATAAAGGCGTGAACGCGCGATATCAGACCTTTGCGATCCGTTCGAACGATTGAGGGTGCCAGAAGAGGAACATGTCGGTCGATTGTCTCGATAAAAGTGCGCTGTTGCGATCTACTTCGATGATGCCGGTATGCAGGTCATGATGATCGTCGATCATGAAACCTTCGTAGCCGGCATCGAATAGTTCGCTGACGGCGCCAGGCCGATCCATTCCGGTTTTCCGCAGCAATTTGTCCTTGTGCAATTCCAAAAGGACGATGGGTTTATGCTTGCGAAGCGTTTCGCGCGCGCCCTGAAGCAGCAGTCCTTCGTGACCGTCGACATCGACCTTGATCAGATCCGGCGTTGTGCCGGATTTGGTCACAAAGGCATCGACTGTAGTGATCTCGATTTCGGCTTCCTTGAGCTCGTCGCGGTTTTTCCTGCCACGAAGGGCAAATTTCAGCTGCCGCCACCAGGAATTGCGATAGTCTTTTTCCTCGGGACGGGTTTCGTAAAGTCGGGTGACCGAATACCAGATCTTTGTCCTGCCCTTGTCGACATTCGACAGTCCGGCGCAAATCGCTTCGCCCTTGCATCCTTCGATGGCCGCTTGCTCCAAAGATTTCTGCAACGCCGGCAGCATGTTTGGCTGCATTTCGAAGGCATAGGCATTGACTGGGCGCTTTTTAAAGGACAGGCACAACTGGGAGAAATAACCGCTGGATGCACCAGCATCAATGAACGTGCGAATGTCGTAGTTCTGCAGCAGGTATGAGACGATGCCGGTAGAGGTTTCTTCGTAGAATTCGATATTCGGCTTACTGCTGAAGAGCCGCTTTTTCAGCGGTGGCCGCCAGGGAATTTTGCGAAACTCGTCAATGAGGAGATAATAGGCACCGTCCTCATTCGTGGTCCGCATCTTGAAGTTTTTCAGGAAGCGTTCGATTTCATTTTTCATTGGCACTACCATAAGCAACGGAACCGAAACACGGGCGTATCGATATCCGGTAAAATGCAAATGACCGACCGACCGCCAGCCAAGCAACTGATGCGTTTCGATATCGCATAAGATGCTCATAGCCATCGGAAAGAGTTAATGCAATGTTCCGAATATGTCCTTGGTGTGGGTTTTCTTTTACGCTTGCAATATTGCTTGCGTCGTTGGGTGGCGGCGCGAAAGCGGCCGATGAACAGGCAGAAAATTGCCGGCTCGCCCTCGTCCTTGCTCTCGATGTCTCCGCCAGCGTCGACGAGAAAGAGTATCGCCTTCAGACAGAAGGATTGGCTCAGGCCTTGCGGGACGGTGAAGTGAGGGAGGCGATCGTCGCCATTGGCGGCGTCTGGTTCTCGAGCTTCGAATGGAGCGGGCGCCATCAGCATACATTGCAGGTCGATTGGGTTCATCTGGATGGGGATGCCGCAATCGAGGCGACCGCTGCCCGTCTATCGGCGGTACAGCGAGGTTACACGGAGTTTCCAACCGCGATCGGTTATGCGCTGGGGTATGCCTCCGTGCGGCTTAAAGAGCTTCCGTATTCCTGCGACCGAAAGGTCGTCGATGTTTCGGGCGATGGCGTAAACAACGAGGGATTCGGCCCGGACAAAGCCTATAATGCCTTCGATTTCAATAGCGTGACCGTCAATGGCCTGGTGGTTGAAAGCGACGACCAAACCACAGTGAGTTACTATCGGCGGGAGATCATTCGCGGTTCGGGCGCCTTCGTTGAAGTCGCAAGGGACTACAATGACTATCGACATGCGATGAAGCGAAAACTCCTCCGCGAGATCAGGGGCGATGCATTCGCCAGCCTGCGTTCCAGCCTGCGTTGATGATGTTCTAGCGGCAATCCGCCGACGATCTGGAGCTTGTCGAATAGCGCCCGCCCGTATCGATTGATCGCCCACCCTCTATCACGGTTGCTGTAGAAGGGCAGGGTTGGCCAATGCCTCTTTCCGGCAGGGAGGTGCCAGCGAGGCAGGCGTCATATGCTTCGCCATAGAGCCTCTGCCAGTCGTCGGGATCGAGGCTGCCAAGGGCGTCGGCCACGCCGAGTGCGCCCCCAACTCTTGCGCCTTTTTTCGCGCCGCGCGGGCTCCAGCCGTCCCTTCCGGCGTTGCGGCCGGTAAGACCGCCGACGATGGCGCCATCAATACCGCCCGCGATCGCGCTTTCGTTGATATCTGCGCCCGCCGCATTTCGGTCGGCATAGGCTGCGGCTTTTTGCTGGCAGTTATCCGGTTCGGGCAGGGAATCGGCTTGTGCGGATCGCGCAGGCAACACGGCCATTGCACAGGAAAGCCAGATCGCAGGGCATGGAAGCGGCTTCAGCAACCTGGGCAATGCTTTAAAGAACGTCGGTATCGCGCTTCCTGACACTGTTTACGGTTCCCCGGTTTGGCCGCTACGTCGTGGCTTGAGCAAATTTTCGGAAGAAGCGTCGCTCCGAAAAAAATCACCCGTTTAATCGAAATACCGCCCAGGCCGCGGCGTCAACGGATGGCGTGCACGGCATTCCCAGTTTGCCGGCAATTGGTTACCGGCTCTTCAATGGCTGTTTAGATCGTTGTGATCGGGCCAAGAACCGCTTTCAAATCGGACCATGGGCATGATTTACTCTGCCTCCAATCCGCGTCGGGGGCTTCACACAGGAAATATTTTAGGCTTAAACTAATTCTGCGTGACACCGGGATCGCATGGACCGGCTCGAAATGAAAGAAGCTGGCCTGCGGTTCGATCGACGCCAATAAAGGGGAGATTGCCAATATGAAGCGTGCAGTGACAGTGGCGGTGGCAGCCGCCGCCCTAGGGATTTCGGGGCTTGCAGCCCATGCGGAAAGCCTCAAGATCGGCTTTCTGGCAACGCTTTCCGGTCCTCCGGCGGCGCTTGGCGAGCATATGCGCGACGGTTTCCTGCTTGGTGTCAAGCAAGCCGGCGGCAAGCTGGGCGGTCTGGACACCGAAGTTCTGGTGGTGGACGACGAACTGAAGCCCGATACGCCGTCACCAAGGCGCAAGGTCTGCTGGAGCGCGACAAGGTCGACTTCATGGTCGGCGTCGTCTTCTCGAACGTGATGATGGCGGTCTACAAGCCGGTGACCGAGACCGACACCATCCTCATCAGCGCCAATGCCGGTCCGTCACCAATCGCCGGCAAGCTCTGCACCCCTTATTTCTTCACCACCTCCTACCAGAACGACCAGAACCACGAGGTGATGGGCAAATACGCCAAGGATCAGGGCTACAAGCGGGTGTTCGTCATGGTGCCGAACTATCAGGCGGGCAAGGACTCGGTCGCCGGCTTCAAGCGTTTCAAGGGCGAGATCGTCGACGAGATCTACGCCGCTGGGCCAGCTCGACTTCTCGGCCGAACTGGCGCGTATCGCCGCTGCCAAGCCGGACGCGATCTTCACCTTCATGCCGGGCGGCATGGGCGTGAACCTGGTCAAGCAATATGCCCAGGCGGGGCTGAAGGACAAAATCCCGTTCCTTTCCGCCTTCACCGTCGACGAGACGACGTTGCCGGCACAAGGAGCAGGCCGTCGGGCTGAATTCCGGCTCGCAATGGGCGTCCAATCTCGACAACGCGGCGAACAAGCAGTTCGTCGCGGCTTCGAGACGGAATACGGCTATGCGCCGTCCGTCTACGCTTCACAGGCCTATGATGCCGCCCGTTTGATCGACGGCGCGTTGAAGAAAGCCGGTGGCAACGCCGACAAGGCGGCGCTGCGGGCGGCGTTGGAGGAGGCGCCGTTTGAGAGCGTGCGCGGCGATTTCAAGTTCAACACCAATCACTACCCGGTCCAGGACTTCTATGTCGTGGAAGGTGCCAAGCGCGACGACGGCAAATACATCGTGAAAGTCGTCGAGAAGGTGTTCGACGACCAGGGCGACGCCTACGCGTCCGAGTGCAAGATGTAAGGCAGAGCATATCCCCTCAATTTGCTTCGAATTTCGGGGAAAGGATATGCCCAAGGCATTAATCCTAGAGCGGTCTCTTATCGACCGGATAAGGTTCTTCCGGCCGGAAAGCGCTCTGGAAAAGGCCGGCGGCATGCGTCGCCGGCCAGCCTTGCCGCCCATCGCGCGGCCTGAATTGCAAAATCAACCGACCGAAAACGGGGCGAGGCCTTGAGCGTGACATTGCTGGCCGTTCAGACCCTGAACGGGCTGCAACTCGGCATACTGCTGTTTCTGATCGCCGCGGGCCTGACGCTGGTCTTCGGGGTGATGGACTTCATCAATCTCGCCCATGGCGTCCAATACATGCTGGGCGCCTATCTGGCTGTCGCCGCTCTACGGGCTGACCGGCGCGTTCTGGTCAGCGCTGGCTCTTGGCGCTCGCCGGTCGCTTGCGGTTCGGTCTGACTGCTGGAAGTGCTGTCTTCCGACATCTCTACGACCGCGATCACCTCGATCAGGTGCTCGCGACCTTCGGCGTCATCCTGTTCCTCAACGAGGCGGTGAAGGTGATCTGGGGCGTCGTCGCCGCTCATCGCTTCCGATGCCCGAGCTTCTGTCCGGCTTCGATACCGATCAGCGACGGTCTGCTCTATCCGGTCTTCGCGACTGCGCTCATCGTCTCGGGGCTCGCGGTCGCCGTGCTGCTTTATGTGCTCGTGACCCGCACCCGGGTCGGCATGCTCGTTCGCGCAGGGGCAACCAATGCGCGCGATGGTCTCCGCGCTCGGCGTCGATATCCGCCGGCTGTTCATGCTGGTGTTCGGCTTTGGCGCCATGCTGGCGGGTTTCGCCGGCATCATGGCCGCGCCGATCCTGTCGGTCGAACCGGGCATGGGCGACAACCTTCTGATCCTCGCCTTCGTGGTGATCGTCATCGGCGGCATCGGCTCGATCCGCGGCGCATTCCTCGCCGCGCTGTTGTCGGTCTCGTCGATACGCTCGGCCGGCTCGCTCGCGACCGACATCGCGCGGCTTTTGCTGCCGCCTGCTGCCGCAAACGACGTCGGTCCGGCGCTTGCCTCCATGCTGATCTATATTTTGATGGCGGCGGTGCTCTTCTTCCGCCCCAGCGGGCTCTTTCCCGCGCGAGCGGGCTGAGGAAGCGCCATGACGCAAGCAACCGATGCTCCCTCCAAGCCGCATTCGCCAAGCCGTCCGGCGGTTGCGCCCGTAGCGAAAAATGGGGCGGAACGGCTGTCTTCATCCATGGTGATACCCGGCGATCATCATCGCGGCATTCGCGCTGCTTCCCGTAGTGGCGGCGCTGACGGATGACAGTTTCCTTGCCTTTTTCGCCATTCGCGTGATGATCTTCGCCATCGCCGCCATCAGCCTTGCGCTCATTCTTGGCTTCGGCGCGACTGGTCAGTTTCGGCCACGCCGCCTATCTGGGCTTGGCGCCTACACGGTCGGCATCCTGGCGGAACACGGCATATCCGACATGCTATATCAGTCTGCCATTGGTGCTTCTGGTGAGCGGCTGGATTTGCGGCTGTAACAGGCGCCATCAGCCTGAAGCACCAAGGGCGTCTATTTCATCATGATCACGCTCGCCTTCGGTCAGATGGCCTATTACACGGCGACATCGCTTTCCGCCTATGGCGGCGACGACGGGCTGACGCATGTGGGGCCGCACCGAAATCTGTCGGCTCAACCGCGCTCACCGACCGCACGACCTTCTATTATGTCGTCTTGGCAATTCTGCTGCTCACCTGGTGGCTTTGCCGCACGATCGTCAATTCCCGTTTCGGCCGGGTGTTGCAGGGGGCGAAACAGAGCGAAATGCGGCTGCAGGCAATCGGCTATCGACCCTTATACTCTATCGGCTCGCCGCCTATGTGATCGCCGGGATGATCGCGGGCGTCGCCGGTGGCCTGCTCGCCAATGCGGCTGAGTTCGTCTCTCCCGCCTATATGTCCTGGCATCGTTCGGGCGAGCTCATCTTCATGGTGGTTTTGGGCGGATTGGGGTCTTTCTCCGGGGCTATCCTGGGTGCGACGGGCTACCTGGTGCTGGAGGAAGTGCTCTCGCATGTGATGGAGAATTGGCGGCTTATTTTCGGCCCGTTCCTCATCCTCGTCGTCCTGTTCGGGCGCGGCGGCCTCATGGGCCTCATCGGCGGAGGCAAGCGCCCCGGGAGGCAAGGGTAATGGCTGAGCCGATCCTGAAGCTCGAAGGGCTTGAAAAGAGCTACGGCGCGCTGCGCGTCACCGACCGTGTGAGCCTCGACGTGCTGCCCGGCGAGATCCATGCGGTCATCGGTCCGAACGGCGCCGGCAAGACGACGCTCATCGGCCAGATCTCCGGCGCGCTGCGGCCCGACAGCGGGCGCATCCGCTTCGACGGGCGGGACGTCACGCATTTGCCCATGAACGAAAGAGCCCGTGCCGGACTGGCGCGCTCCTTCCAGATCACGACGATCCTGCCGGAGTTCACGGCGCGGGAAAACGTGGCGCTCGCCTTGCAGGCGCGCCAGGGGCATTCGTTTCATTTTTTCAGGAATGTTTCGAAGGACGATGCGCTCAACGAGGATGCGGGACGGCTGCTCGCCGATTTCGGGCTTGAAGCGCGCGCCGATCTGGCGGCCGGTGTTTTGTCTCATGGCGAAAAGCGCTCGCTTGAACTGGCGATCGCGCTTGCCACCAATCCGAAGCTCCTGCTGCTCGACGAGCCGATGGCCGGGACCGGGCGGGAGGAGACGGACCGTCTGGTTGAGGTTTTGCAGCGGCTGAAATCCCGCTATGCCATGCTGCTCGTGGAACACGACATGAGCGCCGTATTCGCGCTGGCCGACCGGATCTCGGTGCTTGTCTACGGCGCGATCATCGCCACCGGCACGGCGGAGGAAATCCGCAACGACCCGAAGGTGCGCGAGGCCTATCTCGGCGAGGAGGCGGCATGACGGCGCTGCTTGAAGTCCGCGACCTGGAAGCCGCCTACGGCCAGGCGCAGGTGCTGTTCGGCATGGGGTTTCACATCAGCGAGGGCGAAGTCGTCACGCTGATGGGCCGCAACGGCATGGGCAAGACGACGACGATCCGCGCGGTCATGGGCCTTGTTGCGCCAAGCGCCGGCACCGTTCAGATCAAGGGGCGGGATTTGACGGGCGCGGCTCCCTACAAGATAGCGCAGGCAGGAATTGGGCTGGTGCCGGAAGGCCGGCAGATCTTTCCGACGCTCACGGTGGAGGAAAATCTCGTCGCCACCGGCGCCAATCGGTTCAATGCCCGGCCCGGATGGTCGCTTGCCCGGGTCTACGAGTTCTTTCCGCGTCTGAGGGAGAGGCGGAAAAACCTCGGCAATCAGCTTTCCGGCGGCGAGCAGCAGATGCTGGCCATTGGGCGAGCGCTGATGACCAATCCGAAGCTCCTCATCCTCGATGAGGCAACCGAAGGGCTTGCGCCGCTGATCCGGGCGGAGATCTGGGCGTGCCTCGACGCGTCTCAAGGGCGACGGCCAGTCCATTCTGGTCATCGACAAGAACGTCGATGCGCTGGAAAACCTCGCCGACCGCCATGTGATCGTGGAAAAAGGGCGGGTAGCCTGGAGCGGCAAGTCATCGGAGCTGAACGCCGATCCGACGCTGCGCGACCGCTATTTAAGCGTATAATGCTGGCCTGCAGGATATAGAGGCGAACCGTTTCGGCCTTTTCCGGCCTTTCCTCCGCGCTATAAAACTGACAAAACACTGGGTCACGAAGGTCGGCATCTTTCCGCTGCCTGCCCATGGATAATACCGAGGTTTTCGATATGCCCCCTTATCGCTCAAGAACGACGACCCACGGACGCAATATGGCCGGAGCGCGCGGCCTGTGGCGTGCCACGGGCATGAAGGATTCCGATTTCGGCAAGCCGATCATCGCCGTGGTCAATTCCTTCACCCAGTTCGTGCCGGGGCATGTGCATCTGAAGGATCTGGGTCAGCTTGTCGCCCGCGAGATCGAGGCGGCCGGCGGTGTCGCCAAGGAATTCAACACGATAGCGGTCGATGACGGCATCGCCATGGGCCATGACGGCATGCTTTATTCGTTGCCGTCGCGCGAGATCATCGCCGACAGCGTCGAATATATGGTCAATGCCCATTGCGCCGACGCCATGGTCTGCATTTCCAATTGCGACAAGATCACTCCGGGCATGCTGATGGCGGCTCTCCGCCTCAATATCCCGGTGGTCTTTGTTTCGGGCGGCCCGATGGAAGCCGGCAAGGTCAAACTTGCAGGCAAGGAAAAGTCACTCGACCTGGTCGATGCCATGGTGGCTGCCGCCGACGACAGCGTTTCAGACGAGGACGTTGCTATTATCGAGCGGTCCGCCTGTCCGACCTGCGGGTCGTGTTCGGGCATGTTCACAGCCAATTCCATGAACTGCCTGACCGAGGCGCTTGGTCTGGCGCTGCCGGGCAACGGCTCGATGCTCGCGACCCATGCCGACCGCAAGCGGCTCTTCGTTGAGGCCGGGCACCTGATCGTCGATCTGGCGCGGCGTTACTACGAGCAGGACGACGCGAGCGCGCTGCCGCGATCCATCGCCAGTTGGCAGGCTTTCGCCAACGCCATGACGCTTGATGTCGCCATGGGCGGATCGACCAACACTGTGCTGCACCTGCTCGCCGCCGCCCATGAAGGCGAGGTGGATTTCACCATGCAGGATATCGACAAGCTGTCGCGCAAGGTTCCCGTACTTTGCAAAGTGGCGCCTTCGGTTGCCAATGTGCACATGGAAGACGTGCATCGCGCCGGCGGAATCATGGGCATTTTGGGCGAGCTCGACCGCGCCGGGCTGATCGACACCACGCTGCCGACGGTCCATTCGGCCAGCATGAAGGACGCGCTTGACCGCTGGGATATCAAGCGGACCTCAAGCAAGGCGGCAGTCGATTTCTACCGTGCCGGTCCGGCAGGCATCCCGACGCAGGTCGCCTTCTCTCAGGATTGCCGTTACGACGAGGTGGATAGCGACCGCGAAAAAGGCGTTATCCGGTCGAAGGAACATGCCTTCTCGCAGGATGGCGGTTTGGCGGTTCTTTTCGGCAATCTGGCGGAAGACGGCTGCATCGTGAAGACGGCGGGCGTTGACGAATCCATCCTGAAATTCTCCGGTCCGGCCCGGATCTTCGAAAGCCAGGATTCCTCCGTTCGCGCCATTTTGAGTAATGAAATCAAGGCCGGCGATGTGGTCCTGATCCGCTACGAGGGTCCGCGCGGCGGTCCCGGCATGCAGGAAATGCTCTATCCGACGAGCTATCTGAAGTCGAAGAAGCTCGGCAAGGCCTGCGCGCTCGTCACCGACGGTCGCTTTTCCGGCGGCACGTCCGGCCTTTCCATCGGCCATGCTTCGCCGGAAGCAGCCGAAGGCGGGCTGATCGGCCTGGTGGAGGAGGGCGATCTGATCGAGATCGATATCCCGAACCGGACGATCAATCTCGCCGTTGCCGACGACGTTTTGGCCAAGCGCCGCGCCGCGATGGAAGCCAAAGGCGCGGATGCCTGGAAGCCGGTCGAGAAGCGGACGAGAAAGGTCACCACTGCGCTCAAAGCGTATGCCAAATTGACCACTTCGGCCGCCAAAGGGGCCGTTCGGGTCACCGATTAGGACCGTTTTGAGCGATATGCTCCGTCGTCATCCCGGGCGAATGAGGCGCAAGCCGAATGACGGCCCGGGATCCAGAAATATTCAGCGGCAAACCTGCGCTGCAATTTTTGACGCGCTTGCGCGCGACAGATCTCTGGATACCGGCTCTCGTGGTGCGCGTGCCGCGCACGCGGGCCGGTATGACGGCGGTGAATTTTGTGGTTAGCACTTATCCCCGCTCTATCCGCGCCTGATAGCAGTTGTTCGACGCGGAGCGGATGTGGACGTAGGCGATTTCGGGGCGGCTCAAAAGTTCCTTCTGCGTAATTTGAAACCTCCGCCGTCGGTACGACCTTGCCGGTGCCGTAGACGATCCGGTCGTCCTCGCCGTAGCCGCGAAGGAGCAGCCTTTCCCAGCCAAGGAACATGTCGGGCGTTTCGGACGCTTCAAAATGGCGTTCGCATTCTTCTGCGCAAAGGAATATCGGCCCGACTTCCGCGTAGGGCTGGGCTTTGTCGAAAGGACGATGCGCAAGAACGAGGAATGGCGCGCCTTCTGGAATCTCTTTCAGGCAGTGGCGGCAGGGGTTGCCCTGACCGTCGGAGATATGGCGCTCCGGAATTTGACCGTTGGCGTCCTTGCCGCCTGAACGGTAGTGGCGGGCGATTTCGGTCGGCAGCGCCTGAAAGCGAAGCTTGGTCATGGATGTCTCCCTTCAGGTATGGAGACATCCAGATAGTGCCTGATCCGAACCGCCGCGACCCGATTTGCGAGCGGGGACTTGGGCCTGCGACCGTTATGGCTGAGACGCGGCGAAATTCCGGAGCGCCGGCGGCACGGTTTTAACCTCTCCCGTGGGGAGAGGTCGGCGTGTATGCGCCGGGTGAGGGGTATTGGGCTTGGGTTCCGACTGCGGTTTGTTCCCCTCACCCTTATTCTGGCCCCTCACGCTTTTTTCTACCCCTCACCCTAACCCTCTCCCTGAGGGAGAGGGGATTCCTTTGTGGCCGATGCTCAGGAGGCGTGGAGAATCTTGCGTTTGTGACTATATATCGGCTGCCTTACTCCGCTGCCTCGCGCATGGCCGGGTTGTGGTTTTTCGGCTTTGCCTTCAGCTTCAACTCGATCAGGTCGGCGCGGTCGCGCTCGGCATTGCGCAGGAGCTGTGACTTGCCCATCTCGTATTGGACCGGGGCGAAGACCGAGCCGACACCATATTCGCCGGCTGCGCGAAGCGTGAAGGAGGGGTCGGCCAGATGCGGGCGGCCAAGGGCGATGAGGTCGGCGCGCCCGGCTGCCAGAATGGTGTTTGCCTGATCGGCGGAGGTGATGGCGCCAACCGCCATTGTCGCAAGGCCGCCTTCGTTGCGGATCTGGTCGGCATACGGCGTCTGGAACATACGGCCGTAGAAGGGCGCGCTTTCAGGCGAGGTCTGGCCGGTCGAACAGTCGATGAGATCGGCGCCGGCATCGGCGAAGCATTCTGCGATCTTCACCGCATCGTCGCCGGTGATGCCGCCCTCGATCCAGTCGGTGGCGGAGATGCGGACCGACATGGGTTTTTCTTCCGGCCAGACCTCGCGCAGCGCGCGGAAGACCTCAACCGGGAACCGCAGACGATTTTCGAGCGAACCGCCGTATTCGTCGGTGCGTTTGTTGGTGACCGGCGACAGGAAGCTTGCAAGCAGATAACCGTGAGCGGCGTGCAATTCCAGCATGTCGAAACCGCAGGCGATGCCGCGTTTTGCCGCCGCGACGAATTCATCCCTGACCCGGTCCATATCGTCGCGCGTCATTTCACGCGGCACCTGGCTGTCCGGATAATAGGGCAGAGCGGATGGGGCGACGATCGGCCATGCTTCCGCCTCCGGAAGGGCGTGATCCATCGCCTCCCACATGAGTTTTGTCGCGCCCTTGCGCCCGGCGTGGCCGAGCTGAAGGCAGATTTTGGCGTTCGAGTTGGCGTGGGTGAACTCGACTATGCGGGTCCAGGCCGCCTGTTGTTCGTCGCTCCAAAGCCCGGTGCAGCCCGGCGTGATGCGTGCGTCGGGAGAGGGGCAGGTCATTTCCGTGAAAAGAAGTCCTGCACCGCCGACCGCGCGCGCGCCGTAGTGGACGAGGTGGAAATCCTGCGGCATGCCGTCTTTGGCCGAATACATGCACATGGGCGAAACGACGAAGCGGTTTTCAACCGTCATGCCGCGCATGCGGAAGGGCTGGAAGGCGGGCGGAGCCGGATTCTTGATATCAACGTCGAAACCTATCGCCCTGACTTTACGGGCGAAAGCCTGGCTGGCAGCCTTGACGAATTCCGGCGCGCGAAGCGCCAGATTGTCATAGGTGATGGCTTTGGAGCGCGTCATCACGCCAAAGGCAAAGGTCACCGGGTCCATGGGCCAGTAGCGCTTCAGATGCTCGAACCAGACGAGCGACACGTCGGCGGCGTGCTGGGTCTTTTCCACGTCCTCGCGCCGGGTCGTCTCGAAATCGGCGAGGGCTGCGTCGACTGCATCGTGACGGCGGAAGCTTTCAAACAGCGCGATGGCGTCTTCCATGGCGAGCTTTGTGCCGGAGCCGATGGAAAAATGCGCGGTCGACTTGGCGTCGCCCAAGAGCACGACATTCCCCATCGTCCAGCGCTTGTTGCGGATCATGGGGAAATTGCGCCAGAGCGAGCGGTTGATGGAGAGCGGATGGCCGTCCAGCTCCTCGGCGAAGACGCCTTCCAGGAATCTGGCGCTTTCTTCCTCGCTCATGGAACCAAGGCCGGCTTTTTCAAAGGTATCCGGATCGGTTTCCAGCACCCAGGTCGAGCGGCCGGGCTCGTATTGATAGGTATGGGCGATGAAGATGCCGTGTTCGGTTTCCTTGAAATAGAAGGTGAAGGCGTCGAGCGGCTTCGTCGATCCCATCCAGGTGAACTTGTTCGGCCTCAGAGTCGACTTCCGGCTGGAAATGGTCGCGGTTTTCTTCGCGCACGAAGGAGTTGATGCCGTCGGCGGCGATGATGAGGTCGGCGCCTTCAAGCTGCTTCAGGCTTTTGATATCGGCCTGGAAATCCATTTCCACGCCGAGTTCCTTCGCTCTTTCCTGAAGCAGGAGAAGAAGCGTGCGGCGTGAACAGCCGCAAAAGCCGTTGCCGCCGATGCGGTGGACGCTGCCCTTGAAGTGGATTTCGATATCGTCCCAATAGGCGAAATTCTCGGTGATCGCCTTGTAGCTCGGCTTGTCGTAAGCCTCGAAGGTGTCGAGCGTCTGATCGGAAAAGACGACGCCGAAGCCGAATGTGTCATCAAAGCGATTGCGCTCATGAATACGGATTTGCGCGGAAGGGCGGGCCTTTTTCATCAGGATCGCGAAATAGAGCCCTGCCGGCCCACCGCCGATGATCTCGATGCGCATCGGTTTTTCCTCCTGGCTGTGATCGACCCGTATTGTGTCGCGGGCTTACGCATGCTTGCGTCCAATTCAGAGATATTTTAAGCTTAAAATAATTCGCGATGCAATGGGGAGGAAAATTCGTGACCGAAGCTCCGCTTCATGGCCGTCACGCGCTGGTGACGGGAGGCTCGCGCGGGATCGGGCTGGCGATTGCCAGGCGCTTGATCGGCGAGGGCGCGACGGTGACGATCCACGGCCGCAACGCGGTGCGGCTGGAGCAGGCCGCAAAGGCGATCGGCGCGAGCGGTTTCGTCTCCGCCGATGTGGCGGATCGCGAAGCACTGCTTGCAGCTTTCGCGGAAGCGGAGGACGCGCATGGCGGCATTTCCATTCTCGTCAATAATGCGGGAACGGCGGAGAGCGCGCCGTTCCTGAAAGCCACTCCCGAACAGTTTTCGCGCATGCTCGCCGTTAATCTGGAGAGCGTCGTCACCGCGTGTCAGGTGGTGCTGCCCGGCATGATCGCGGAAGGATCTGGGCGCATTATCAACATCGCTTCCACCGCTGGCCTCAAGGGATATCGCTATGTATCGGCCTATGTGGCGGCCAAACACGCGGTCGTCGGGCTGACGCGGTCGCTCGCGCTTGAGGTGGCCGAAAAGGGTGTCACCGTCAACGCCGTCTGCCCGGGCTTTGCCGATACGGATCTCCTTCGTGAAAGTGTAGCCCGTCTTGTCGAGAAAACCGGCAGGGCCGAGGCCGAGGTCATCGCCGAGATGGTGAAGGACAATCCGCAAAAGCGGCTGATCGATCCGGAAGAAATCGCCGAGGCGGTCATCTGGCTCTCCGGCGAGGCGGCGCGCAGCGTCACGGGGCAGGCGATTGCCATTGCCGGCGGGGAGGTGATGTAAGGCGATGATGGACGAGCGGATCGACACAAATGCAGCGCTGATCGACGCGGAGACGCGCACCGTTGGCCATGCGGATCACAAGAGCGAATTGCGCCTTTGGCTCCGCCTTCTCACCTGCGCCAACTTGATTGAGGCGGAGATCCGCTCGCGGCTCAGGGAACGGTTTGGCGTGACGCTGCCGCGCTTCGATCTCATGGCGCAGCTTGAAAAGGCGCCGGAGGGGATGACGCTTGGAGAGCTCTCAAAGCGAATGATGGTTTCCGCCGGCAATGTCACAGGTCTGGTCGACCGGCTGTTGCAGGACGGGCTTTTGGAGCGGCGGCAAGCGCCGGGCGACAGGCGCTCCGCCCTCGTCCGCCTGACCGCCAAGGGCCATGAAAGCTTCAGGACCATGGCGGAAGCGCATGGCGACTGGATCGGCGACTTCTTCGAAAAGCTGGACGAACCGGAGGTCGAGACGCTGATGGCGCTTTTGGGGCGGACGAAGGCCTCGGTGCGCAGCGCGATCGGCTCTGGAAATGACGGCGTTGGAAACGACACCAAGGGTAGCGGGGACAAGACGAATGGCTGATATCGGCGGCAGCGCGGGCGCGCAGGAGACCTATTCGATTTCGCTGCCGGTGCGGACCTACCGCCCGCAGCATTTCCTGCTGGATGTTGCGGGCAAGACCGCAACGATCACCCTCAACCGGCCGGAGCGGAAAAACCCGCTCACCTTTAGTTCCTACGCCGAATTGCGCGATCTTTTTCGCGCGCTGCAATTCGACGATGAGGTCAAGACCGTGGTGGTGGCGGGTGCAGGCGGAAACTTCTGTTCCGGCGGCGATGTCTTCGAGATCATCGAGCCGCTTTTGTCCCGCGACATGCCGGGCCTGTTGCAATTTACCCGGATGACCGGCGAACTGGTGAAAGCCATGCGCGCCTGTCCGCAGCCAATCGTCGCCGCCATCGACGGGGTTTGCGTGGGCGCTGGCGCTATCATCGCCATGGCCTCCGACCTTCGCGTCGGCACTGCAGGCGCAAAAGTCGCGTTTCTCTTCAACCGTGTCGGGCTTGCCGGTTGCGATATGGGCGCTTGCGCCATCCTGCCGCGTCTCGTCGGCCATGGCCGGGCATCGGAGCTTCTCTATACCGGCAGGGTGATGAAGGGCGAGGAGGCCGAACGCTGGGGGTTCTTCAACCGCCTGACTGAACCGGAAAACGTTCTCGCTGAAGCCACAGCGCTTGCAAACGAGCTCTCCGGCGGCCCGACATTTGCGAACGCCATGACCAAGCGGATGCTCCACATGGAGTGGGACATGTCGATCGATCAGGCGATCGAGGCGGAGGCTATGGCCCAGGCGGTCTGCATGAAAACCGAGGATTATCGCCGCGCCTTCGAGGCCTTTGCCGCAAAACAGACGCCCGTCTTCGAGGGAAACTGAGATGACCGACAAGAGTTTTCTCGACTGGCCGTTTTTCGAGGATCGGCATCGCCGCTTGGCCGATGACGTGGAAGCGTGGGCGCGCGCCAATGTGTCGGGTCTTGCCAATCATCATGATGTGGACGGCAGTTGCCGGCGGCTGGTCGCAGCGCTTGGCCGGGCGGGAATTCTGAAAAACGCGGTGCCGGCGACTTTCGGCGGTATGTCGGAAAAACTCGACGTCCGCGCGCTTTGCATCATCCGCGAAACGCTGGCGCGGTTCGATGGGCTTGCCGATTTCGCCTTCGCCATGCAGGGGCTCGGAACCGGATCGATCTCGCTCTACGGGTCAAAGGAACTGAAAGCGCGCTACCTGCCGCCCGTCTGCCGGGGCGAGAAGCTTGCAGCCTTCGCCTTGTCCGAACCTGAAGCGGGCTCGGACGTTGCAGCGCTCGCCACGACCGCCACGCCCGACGGGGCGGATCATGTCGTTTTGAACGGCAGCAAGACCTGGATTTCCAACGGCGGCATCGCCGATCACTACGTCGTCTTCGCCAGAACCGGGGAAGCGCCGGGCGCGCGCGGGCTTTCCGCCTTCGTGGTCGATGCCGATACGCCCGGCCTGAGGATTGTCGAGCGCATCGACACCATCGCGCCGCATCCGCTGGCGACGCTTTCCTTCGATAACTGCCGCGTGCCGCTCGCCAATCGCCTCGGCAAATCGGGCGAGGGCTTCAAGGTTGCCATGGCGACGCTCGATATTTTCCGCTCGACGGTGGGCGCTGCGGCGTTGGGGTTTGCGCGCTCCGCTCTCGATCAGACGCTCGACCATACGACCACGCGAAAGCTTTTCGGCGCGCCGCTTGCCGATTTGCAGATGACGCAGGCAACGATCGCCGACATGGTCGCCGATGTCGATGCCGCGGCGCTCATGGTCTATCGCGCCGCATGGACCAAGGATAAGGGCGCGGAGCGGGTAACCCGGGAAGCCGCGCTCGCCAAGCTCGTTGCAACGGAAAACGCGCAGGCCGTGATCGACCGCGCCGTTCAGCTGCATGGCGGCCTGGGCGTCAGGGTCGGCTCCAAGGTCGAGGCGCTTTACCGGGAAATTCGCGCGTTGCGCATCTACGAAGGCGCTTCGGAAATTCAAAAACTGGTCATTGCCCGCCAAGCCATTGCCGATCACGCGGCGAGCCGGGCGAAACGCGCCGCCGCTGAATGACCACGATGCGCCAACGCTTGGATTAAAGAGGGGATGGTGATGGCGAAATCCGCACATATCGACACATTCGCGGCTGACAATCTGCCGCCGAAGGATCAATGGCCCGATTTCATCAATCTCGACAGGCTCGGCTATCCGCAGCGCATGAATTGCGCCGTGGAACTGGTCGACCGCAATATCGAGGCGGGGCGCGGCGGCAAATACGCGGTGATATCGCCGGACGTGCGCTGGACCTATTTCGACCTTGCCAAAACCATCAACCGGATCGCCCATGTCCTGACCGAGGATTTCGGGCTTGAACCCGGCAACCGCGTTCTCCTGCGCTTTCCCAATTCGCCGATGATGGCGGCGGTCTATTTCGCGGTCCTGCGCGCCGGCGGCATCGTCGTCGCCACCATGCCGCTGCTGCGCGCAAAGGAACTCACGGCAATCGCGGACAAGGCCAAAGTGTCGCTCGCAATTTGCGATCACCGGCTTTCGGATGAATTGGAAAAAGCCGCCGGCAAGGTGGCCCAGGCGCCGACGATCCTCTACAGCGGCGGTGGCGAGGAGCGCTCGCTCGAAGCCCTGATGAAGGGCAAGCCGGATGAATTTGCCGCCTGCGACACGGCGGCCGACGATGTCTGTCTGCTCGGCTTTACCTCCGGCACGACCGGAGAACCCAAGGCGACGATGCATTTCCACCGCGACATGCTGGCGATCTGCGACTGCTATTCGCGCGAAGTGCTTCAGCCGGAAGAAACGGATGTCTTCATCGGCTCGCCACCGCTTGCCTTCACCTTCGGCCTTGGCGGCCTTGTGCTGTTTCCCTTCCGCGCCGGCGCAACGGCGGTACTTCTGGAGCGCGCCGGCCCCGACGATCTGCTGGCGGCGATCCCCTATTACAAGCCGACGGTGGTCTTCACTGCGCCGACCGCCTATCGCGCGATGCTGGCCAAGCTTGAAGGGGTCGATCTTTCGTCGCTGCGCAAATGCGTGTCCGCAGGCGAGGCGTTGCCCCGCCCGACCTGGGAAGATTGGCAGGAAGTGACCGGGATCTCGATCATGGACGGTATCGGCGCCACGGAAATGCTGCATATATTCATCGCCGCGCCGGTGGAGGACGTGCGTCCCGGTGCGACGGGCAAGCCTGTGCCCGGATATGAGGCCAGGGTCATCGACGGTGACGGCAACGAGGTTCCCGACGGAACGCCCGGTCGTCTTGCCGTGCGCGGGCCGACCGGCTGTCGCTATCTCGCCGACGAACGGCAGAAGAACTATGTGCATAACGGCTGGAACGTCACTGGCGATACCTATATCCGCGATGCGGACGGCTATTTCTGGTATCAGGCGCGTTCCGACGACATGATCATTTCCGCCGGCTACAACATCGCCGGCCCTGAGGTGGAAAGCGCGTTGCTTGCCCACGAAGCGGTGGCGGAATGCGGCGTTGTCGGCGCACCGGACCCGGAGCGCGGCCAGATCGTCAAGGCCTATATCGTCCTGAAGCCCGGCGTTGCCGGCGACGCGGCGCTGATCAAGGCCTTGCAAGATTTCGCCAAGGCGGAGCTTGCACCCTACAAGTACCCGCGCGCGGTGGAATTCGTCGACAAATTACCGCGCACGGAAACCGGCAAGTTGCAGCGTTTCGCCTTGAGAACCATCGCTACTGAGTCAGCAGGAAGCCGCGTCGCTTCCTGAAGTGCGCAGCTGATCGTGAATTGAATAAACTGGAGTGACCGCCTTGAGCGTGACCGAAACGACGACGAAGCCCGGCAACGGCCCGAAGGGCAATGGTCCGCACCTCGAAACGCTGCTGCCGGAAGGATGGCCCAAGCCGAAGGGCTACGCCAACGGCATGGCCGGAGAGGGCAGGATCGTGCTTACAGGCGGCCAGATCGGCTGGACGGCGGAGGGCGTGTTTTCCGCCGATTTCATCGAGCAGGTGCGCCAGACGCTGGAAAATGTCGTCAAGGTGGTGGAAGCCGCCGGCGGGCGGGCGGAGCATATCGGCAGGCTCACCTGGTATGTCACTGATATGGAGTGCTACCGCGCCTCGCTGAAGGACCTTGGACCCGCATATCGCTCGGTTCTCGGGCGGCACTTTCCCTCAATGGCGGTTGTACAGGTCGTCTCGCTGGTCGAGCGCGAAGCCATGGTCGAAATCGAGGGAACGGCGATCATTCCAACTGCTCAGGGGTAGTGGCGTTCTTCCCGCACCTCGTAGTGCGCGGAAGTCTCGTCCCAGCGGCTCAGCACCGCTCGCGCTGCATCCGGTACATAGGCGCGGGCATAGTCCGCGCCCTGAAACGCGATGATATTTTCCAGACTGTCGAATGTCATGATCGTCATGAATTCAACTTCGAACTCATGGTCCATTCGAAGAAGCTCAATGCGCCGATAACCGGGGATCTTCTTTGCCTCGATCCCCGGAAACACATGCGTACGAAGAATTTCCTCGTATTTTGCGGCGTTATCCCGCGTCGTCCATCCGCGCCATATTCGCTTGATCATGAATGCCTCCGGCAAACCGTGCTGTAAAGAGACCGTACTGCCTGCTCAAGCTTCGGCTTTTGCCCGCTTCTCCACCAGCTTCGTCACCACGTTGAAGATGATCTTGTGCCCCGCTTCCTGGTCGAGCGACATGATCAATTCCGGGTGGAACTGGACGGCGGCGATGGGCTCGCTCACATGTTCGAACGCCATGATGACACCGTCTTCTGTACGCGATGTCACGCGGAATTCGGCGGGCAGTGTTTCCTTCCTGGCGTAGAGCGAATGATAGCGGCCGACGGTGACAGGGGAGGTCAGCCCGCCGAAGATCAGCGAATCGTCGTCGAAGCCAATCGCTGACGGTTTTCCGTGCATGGGAATGTCAAGCTGGCCGAGTTCCGCGCCGAAACTTTCCGCCAGTGCCTGAAGCCCGAGGCAGACGCCGAAAATCGGCAGGTGGCGTGCTCTCGCCCGCGAGATGGTCGCCGCGCAGTCGAAATCCTTCGGCGAGCCGGGGCCGGGCGACAGGACCACCAGATCGGGTGCAACGTCCTGAAAGACGCTATCGGGCACGGGCGAGCGATAGGTGACGACATCTGCGCCCGTCTGGCGGAAATAATTGGCGAGCGTATGGACGAAGCTGTCCTCATGATCGACGAGGAGGATCTTGAGGCCTTCACCTGGAAGATGCGTGGCTGCCGCCTCCACCGTGGCGCGTGCAAGGCCCGCTTCGCGCACGGCGGCGCGCATTGCCTCGGCCTTGAGCTCGGTTTCCGCTTCCTCGTCTTCCGGCACGCTGTCGAAAAGGAGCGTTGCGCCGGCGCGGATCTGGGCAACGCCGTCCTTGATGCGTACCGTGCGAAGGGTCAATCCGGTGTTCATGTCGCCGTTGAAAAGCACTGCACCAATGGCCCCGCCATACCACGCGCGGGCGCTTTTTTCATGATCCTCGATGAATTGCATCGCCCAACGCTTGGGTGCGCCGGTGACGGTCACCGCCCATGCATGGGAGAGGAATGCGTCGAGCGCGTCCATATCGTCGCGCAGGATGCCCTCGATATGGTCGACCGTATGAATGAGGCGGGAATACATTTCGATCTGCCGTCGCCCGATGACGCGAACGGAGCCAGGAACGCAGATGCGGCTCTTGTCGTTGCGGTCGACGTCGGAACACATCGTCAATTCCGCCTCGTCCTTGGCGGAATTGAGCAATTTGCGGATCTGGGCCTCGTCTTCGATGGCATTGCGCCCGCGGCGGATCGTCCCTGAAATCGGGCAGGTTTCGATCCTGCGGCCGCCGGTCAACCGCACATACATTTCGGGGCTGGCGCCGACCAGATATTCGCCCTCGCCGAGGTTGATGAAAAAGCCGTAGGGGCTCGGATTGATTTCCTGCAGGCGGCGGGAGACAGCCGAAGGCGGGTTCGGGCAGCGTTCGTAGAAGGTTTGGCCCGGCACGGTCTCAAACAGGTCGCCACGGCGGAAATAGTCCATCGCCTCGCGCACGAGCGCTGCATATTCCCCAGGCTCATGATCGCCGCGACCGGGATCTTCGTTGGCGGGCAGATAGTGGCGGATCTCGCCGTCGCGCGGCAGGCTTTCAGTGGAGACGCCGTCGACCACGAAATCATAGCGAACCACATGGGCCTTGCGGCCGTAGTGATCGACCAGCAAAAGTTCGTCAGGCAGGAAAAGCACCATGTCGCGCTGGTCGGACGGGCGCGAAAGCTTCTGTTCGATCGGCTCGAACTGGAAGGCGAGATCGTAGCCAAATGCGCCGTAAAGGCCGAGCTGGTCGTCGTCGCAGGCAAACAGGTCGATCAAGGCGCGCACGATCGAAAAGGAGGAAGGCTGGCGGGAGCGTTCCTCCTCGGCAAAAATCCGCTCCGGCCTTTTCACGGTCAGGGAGAGGGTGTCGCCATTACGCTCGAAGCGGGCCAGATCAGGGTGCGGCCTCAGCCGGCTTTCGATGGCGGGAAGCAAGATCCGCCCGCGTTCGTTCAACGCCCGGATCGTGACGTCGCGCGCGTTCAATTCAAGCACCAGCGGCGGGTTGACGAGGGCCATATCCCAGCGGGTGTATCTGCCTGGATATTCATAGGACGAGGAGAAAACCGCGCCGCGCTCCCGGTCCAGCCGGTCCATCCATGCAGAGGTTCCAGCTTCGTAGTCGGCGGCGTGACTGGAGCGGATCACCGTGATCCCGCCCCGGGTTTGGAATTTCTGATCCGCCGAATTCGGCATGGTTTACTCCCTTGCGGCACCGCTTCCGATCACCCGCTTTCCGGTTGGATGGCGGGCTTGAGTCCGGGTTTCAAGCCGGGTCGGGCCGGCAGGCTCGCTTCAAAGAAAAAGCCGCCTGCGAAACCCGCGGCGGCTTGTGAAACGTCGATGAAAAAGATCGCACGTCGTCGCTGGCCGCCTGTTCAGGGGCGCCACCACCAACCGTTCAAGATGCGTTCGTTCATTTTCATACCCGCTTGCATATCGCAGCGGAGCTTTCCGTGCAATGCGTTTTGCGGCCATCGCCGATCAGGGGCAAAGGGTCGTGGCACGTGCCTTCACCAACTATGAGGGCTACACGGCGAGTTCTTGTATATCGGCGGGAGATATTGGGCTGAAGATCGTGGGCAAGCAAACGCCAGCGGCGGAGGGGTAAACACCCTCCGCACCGGGCAGAAAATCAAACTTGCAGAAACCGGATCGGGTCCGGCGCGCGTCTTGGAGCGCTTTCCCATCAGGTGGAAGCACCTGATGGACAAGAAGTCGCTTCAGGATCAATATCTTGAAGCATATTCTTGTCGTCAAAACGACTTCGTCTTGACGAAATATGCTCTAGCGGGCGACGTGCTTTGCCACCAACCCTTCGCGCTGGGCCAATTTGCGGGCCAGCTTGCGGGCGCGGCGAACAGCTTCGCCTTTTTCGCGAGCGCGCTTTTCGGAAGGCTTTTCATAAGCCCTGCGACGCTTCAGCTCACGATAGAGGCCTTCACGCTGAAGCTTCTTTTTCAGGACGCGGAGCGCCTGGTCGACATTGTTGTCACGAACGAGGACTTGCAGTGTCTTACCCTTTCCTGCTTGGCCGTAAACGACGATTGCGTTTCCAATTCGAAACGCTGGTTGAATTTCCAGCCTGCCGCGCCGTTCCGATTCCCATCGGTTCGAAGCCTGGCGGCCGGGCCGGATCAAAACGGCTTGAACGAAGCCGGCAATACCACCGCTTTCGGCAGCTTAGTCAAGATTCAGGAGAGTTCGCTTGAACAGCGAATGCCCGTTCCTGCTATCTCATCCAGGATGAAAAGACGCGAAAAGCGTCTTGCGTTTTCGCTGTCGCTTCCAACCGGACATGTCCGGCAAATCTGGCGCAGACGAAAACGGATCGGTCCAATACGAGGCCCGACCAAATCATACTGTCACAGGGTATATTGGCTTTATGTAAAGCTTTCAACCATCGGCAGCCATAAACTTCGCCAAAATGCAGGCAAACACGGGTATTTTCGCCCGATGGTCGCCAATATGCCGCAAGACACCCCGCGCGCATCCTTTTTCGCCCGCAAAATGGAATCACGAATGATCGTCAAACACCCCTATCTTTGCGACACGCGCTTTGCGTGTTTTGCCCATCGCGGTGGCGGCAAGGAGCAGCCGGAAAACAGCCGCCGCGCATTCGAGGCGGCGCGTTCGCTCGGATTCCGGTTCATCGAAATCGACGTTCAGGCAAGCCTTGACGGCACGCTGATCGTTTTCCACGACGATCATCTGGATGACCTGACATCGGGGAGCGGCGTCGTGTCGGCTTTGCCGATTTCCACGGTTTTGCAAGCGAAAATCGGCGGAACCGAGCCACTTATGACGCTTGAGGAGGCGTTGCTCGATTTTCCCGACATGCGGTTCAATATCGATATCAAGACGGACCACGCGCTGGAACCGACGCTTGCGCTCATGCAAAAAATGAACTGCCTCAACCGCGTGTGCCTTGCATCCTTTTCCGACGAACGACTTGACGCGGTTCGCCAACATTTCGGCGATGCCGCATGCACCGGAGCCGGACCGAGGGACGTGACGCGGCTTAAATTCGGCTCATGGTTCCTGCCGGTCCCCAAGGTTGCGGCGAATTGTGCCCAGGTTCCCGTCAAGCATGGGCCAATCACCATTCCGACGCGGCGGTTCGTCCGTTATTGCAACGGCAGGGGCGTCGCCGTCCATGTCTGGACCGTCGATGATGAAGACGAAATGCGCCAACTGATTCGGATCGGCGTCAACGGCCTGATCACCGACCGTCCGACGCTCTTGAAGAAAGTCGCCATGGAAGAAGGCGTCTGGGAGTAGGGCGTTTGGGATGGTGCCGCCCGACCCATGGCAACTCTATTTGCGTATTAGTCGTTCCACAGCCACGCAGCGCCGCGCACGCCGGAAGAATTGCCGTGTTTCGCCTTGCGGATCGGCACTTCGTATTGATCGGAAAATATATAGGGCGCCATGGCGGCGGGCAGGTCGGCATAGAGCTCGTCCACATTCGACATGCCGCCGCCCAGAACGAAGACATCCGGATCGAGCAGGTTGGCGACCATGGACATGGCGCGCGCCAGCCGGTCGAGGTAGCGCGAATAGGTCGCTTTCGCGGCTTCCTCGCCCGCTCTCATCCGAGCGATGATTTCATGGCCGCGAATGTCTTCGCCGGTTGTGGTGCGATAATCCCATTCAAAGCCGGTGCCGGAGCACAGCATGTCGATGGCGTTGCGGTGGCCGAGCCAGCTGACCGGCCCCGGGAACTCGTCCTCGCGCAGATAGGGCAGCACGATGCCGCCCCATTCGCCGCCGATGCCGTTGGCGCCGCGATGGGCTTTGCCGTCGATGGCGATGCCCGATCCGCTGCCGGTGCCGATGATGATCGCATGCACGAGATGAGCGCCTGCCGCCGCCCCGTCGACCGCCTCCGACACGGCCAGGCAATTGGCGTCGTTTTCGATGCGCACGGGCCGACCGAGCGCCTCCGTCAGATCCTTGTCCAGCGGTTTGCCGTTCATCCAGGTCGAATTCGCGTTCTTGACCAGACCCGTTATGGGCGACAGCGAACCGGGAATGCCGAGGCCGACCGTGCCTTTCTCGCCCGTGGCAGTCTCGGCCGCGTCGACAAGGTCGCGCACGGCCTGGATACAGCCGTCATAGTCGTCGCGCGGCGTCGGCACCCGCTTGCGGAACAATTCGTTGCCCACAGTATCGAGCGCGATGATTTCCATCTTCGTGCCGCCCCAGTCTATGCCTAAGCGCATAAAGCCTTCAATCCTCTTCCTTGTTTTCCACGGCATCGAGCGGTTTGGCCTTCGCATCGCGCGTTTTCGTGGCGACTGCTGACGCAGGGGCTTCGAAAGGTGCGGCACCCAGTTTCTTTTCGCGCTTTGCCCGCCGCTTTAACGCCATTTCAAGATCAGGTGCAGCCGCCAGAAGCAACCGTGTGTAGGGGTGGCGCGGGTGGTCGAAGACGCTTGCGGTCGGTCCCTGTTCCACGATCTTTCCCGCGTTCATCACCATCACCTCGTCGGTGATTGCCCGCACCACAGAAAGATCGTGGGATATGAACAGATAGGCAAGACCCAACCTGTCGCGAAGGTCGGCGAGAAGGTCGAGGATCTGCGCGCGGATCGAGACGTCGATCGATGAAACCGGCTCATCGGCGACTATAAGCCGGGGCTCGGTGACGAGCGCACGCGCTATGGCGATCCTCTGGCGCTGGCCGCCGGAAAATTCGTGCGGGTATTTTTCCGCGTCGCCGGCCGACAGTCCGACATTTCGCAGCGCTGCTTCAACCCTGCGCCAGCTTTCGGCGATGTCGATTTCATGCCGCAACAGGTGGAGGGGTTCGGCGACGATGCGTCCGATCCGGTGGCGGGGATTGAAACTGCCATAGGGGTCCTGAAAGACGACCTGCACGGCGCGGCGCACCGCATCCATTTCCGCTCCGCGCGCCATCGCAAGATCGTGGCCGAGAATGGAGATCGTGCCGCCGTCCGGCTTTTCAAGACCGAGCAATGCGCGCGCAAGGGTCGATTTGCCGCTGCCGGATTCCCCGACGAGGCCAAGGCTCTGCCCCGGCAGGATATCGAAGCTGATCTTGTCGATCGCCACGAAGTCCGGCGGCCTCTTGAACAGCGAGCGCCGTGGCTCGGGGTAGGCTCGGGTAAGGCCGCGCACGCTGACGAGGGGATCGGCTGCGACGCCGGCCTGATTGAGGACGGGCGGTGCATGCCGCCTGGGCACATGTTTGGAAGCGTCGAAGAGAGAACGGGAATAAGGGTGGGCGAGGGTGCGAAAAAGGCTCGCCGTCGGCCCCGTCTCGACAATCTCCCCCTGCTTCATGATCGCCACCCTGTCGGCCATATCGGCCACCACCGCAAGATCGTGGCTGATGAGAAGAAGGCCCATATTGTCCTTCCTCACGATATCCTTGATGAGCGCGAGGATCTGCGCCTGGATCGTGACGTCGAGCGCGGTCGTCGGTTCGTCGGCGATCAGGAGTTTCGGCTTGCAGGCGATAGCCATGGCGATCACCACGCGCTGACGCTGGCCGCCGGAAAGCTGATGCGGGTAGCGGGCGAGCGGAAAGCGGGAAACCGGCAGGCCGACGCGGTCAAGCAGCGCGGCTGCATGATCCATCGCTTCCGGCTGCGGCGTCTTCAGGTGCCAGATCAGGCTTTCGGCGATTTGCGCGCCGATCGTCTTCAACGGGTTGAGCGCTGTCGCCGGTTCCTGAAAGACCATGCCGATCCGCCTGCCGCGAATTCGGCAAAGGGCGGCTTCGGGCATGGTCAGCAGGTCCTGCTTGCGAAACCGCAAGGCGCCGCTGGCCTCGGCCCCTTGCGGCAGCAGCCCCATGGTGGCGAGCGCCGTCATCGACTTGCCCGAGCCGCTTTCCCCCACAAGCCCGAAGGTTTCGCCACGCGCGATCTTGAGGGAAATCTCCTTCAGGATCGGCGTGCCGTGGATGGATACGCTCAGCCGGTCGATGGAAAGCAACGGCATTACGCGACCCTTCGCTTCAGCTTCGGGTCGAGAAGATCGCGCAGGCCGTCGCCCAGAAGATTGAGGCCCAAAACGGTGATGACGATGGCAAGGCCCGGATAAATCGCAAGCTGCGGCGCAAACGCCATCATGGTCTGCGCCTCGTTCAGCATCCTTCCCCAGGTTGTCAGCGGGGGCTGTGCCCCAAGACCGACGTAGGAGAGACCGGCCTCCGCGAGAATTCCCAGCGAAAACTGGATGGTGCCCTGCACGATCAGCAGATTGGCGATATTGGGAAGAATGTGCTCGGCGGTGATGCGCAATTCGCCCTTGCCGGCGACGCGGGCGGCAAGCACGAATTCCCGCGATTTGAAGGTCAGCGCGCCGCCGCGCGCAACCCGGGCGAAGACAGGAATATTGAAGATGCCGATTGCAATGATTGCGTTGATCGCTCCCGGCCCGAGGATCGCCGTGATCATCACGGCAGACAGAAGCGCCGGAAACGCAAAGACCAGATCGTTGAAGCGCATCAATACTTCATCGAGAATACCGCCCCGTGCGGCTGCCAGAAGCCCCAGCGGCACGCCAACGACAATACCGATGCCAACCGCGATCAACGCCACTGAGATCGACGTCCGTGCGCCCACCATCAGCATGGAAAGAATGTCCCTGCCGAAATGGTCTGTGCCGAGGAGATGGGTGGATGAAATCCCCATGAGCCGGTCGGAGACGGTGAGCTCATCGACTGGAAAGGGTGTCCACGCAAGCGACAGAAGAGCCGCGAAGAGGACAACGGCGGTGATCGACGCGCCGATTGCGAAGGAGCGGTTCGTGAAGGAACGGTTCAGGGGCGTTTTGCGATTGGGGTGCGTTGCCATGGCCTATTTCTTCCTCAGCCGGGGGTCGACCGCCGCATAGGCGAGATCGACGAGAAAGGTGACGAAGACGACGCTGGCGACAACGAGCACGACGACGCTTTTGACCACGATGAGATCGCGTTGGGTGATTGCCTGAAAGATCAGCCTGCCGATCCCCGGCAGATAAAAGACATTCTCGATGATGATGGTACCTGTGATCAGGAACGAGAATTGAAGGCCGAGAATCGTCAATACCGGGATCAGCGCATTCCTGACGGCATGGCGCCAGAGCGCGGCCTTCCGGGTCAGGCCCTTGGCGCGGGCGGTGCGGATGTAATCTTCATGCAGCGTATCGATAAGGCCTGAGCGCAGCACCCTGGCAAGGATCGAGGCCTGCGGCAGGGCAAGGGCGATTGCCGGCAGGATCAGGGAATTGAGCGCAGGGCCGATGCCGGCGCTCCAGCCGGGAAAGCCGCCCGACGGCACCAGCCGCAGCGCCACGGCAAAGACGTAGACCAGCAGGATGGCGAACCAGAAATTCGGAACCGCAATGCCGATCTGGGTGAGCGCCATGACGCCCGTATCGGCCGGCTTGCCGTGATGGCGAGCGGCAAAGACCGCGACTGGAAAGGCAATCGCGACCGAAAGCGCCAGCGCGATCAACGCCAGCGGCAATGTCACGGCGAGGCGTTCGGTCACGAGTTCGGAGACGGGCACCGAATATGTATAGCTTGTGCCCAGATCGCCCTGGACGAGACCTTCGATCCAATGGACATATCGAATGGGCGCCGGCTGGTCGAGACCAAGCTGTTCGCGCAAGCTGGCGAGCGTATCTGCGCGCGCCTCGACGCCCAGCATCAATTGCGCCGGGTCGCCCGGCAGCACTTCCAGCACGACAAAGACAACCCCCGTCGCGACGACGAGGGTGAGCATCAGGCTGAAAAGGCGGGTCACGGCGAAGCCAAGCATGGCAGCGAGCGTAATGGTGGCGAAGGCGTTCCGCAATCTATAGGCGGAAATGAGAGTAGACTTTCCGCAGCCATTAGAGATCAGATGGCCCGGTGGGGGCTGCAACGGGTGCCGAGATGATTGCCACGGTCTTGACGGTTCTTGGCGGAATAGGGTTGTTTCTGCTCGGGTTGACCATTTTGACCGACGGGCTGAAAGCTCTGGCCGGCAATGCGATCCGCCACGCACTTGGCCGCTATACAAGAAGCCCGTTCACGGGCGCCGTTGCGGGTGCACTGACGACGGCTCTCGTGCAGTCTTCGAGCGCCACCACTGTTACGGTCGTCGGCTTTGTTGGCGCAGGTCTCCTGACATTCCCGCAGGCTCTTGGCGTCATCTTCGGAGCAAACATCGGCTCCACTGCGACGGGATGGCTCGTTGCGATAGTCGGCTTCAAACTGAAGCTTGGAACGCTTGCGCTGCCAATCGTATTCCTTGGTGCGATCTTGAGGCTTTTCGGCAAGAGCAGAGTAAGAAGTCTGGGATGGGTGATGGCCGGTTTCGGCCTCCTTTTCGTCGGGCTGGATGTCATGCAGCAGAGCATGGCCGTCTTCGAAGGCTCGGTAACGCCTACGGATTTCCCGCCGGATACGCTGATCGGGCGCTTCCAGCTGGTGTTGACGGGCATGGTATTGACCCTGATTACCCAGGCATCGAGCGTTGGGGTGGCGACGGCGCTTGTGGCGCTTGGCGCGGGGGCGATTTCGTTTCCGCAGGCCGGCGCGCTTGTCATTGGCATGGATATCGGCACCACCTGCACCGCAGCACTTGCAACGGTCGGCGGGTCATCCGCCATGCGGCAAACCGGATTTGCCCATGTGATCTACAATACCATGACCGGGTTGCTGGCTTTCTTCCTGCTGACGCCGTTTACCGCGCTCGTCACCACCCTTCAGGGTGGCCAGATCGACAATGGCCAGATTGCGCTCGTTTCCTTCCACACGACATTCAATATTTTGGGCGTGGTTCTTGTTCTTCCTTTCGCGAGATCCTTTGCCAGGCTGATCGAATGGATCGTTCCGGATCGGGGCGCGCCGCTTCTTCGCAGGCTCGATCCGCGACTTCTTGCCGATCCCGCTGCCGCCATCGATGCAAGCGTGGCGACGATCCGCGAGATTACCCTTCAGCATCTCGCGGTTCTCGACCGACAAGTTGACGCAAAAGCGCGAAGGCAGCCTGACCTGCAAGAGATGCAAGCACTTCAAAGCGCGATCGAAGCGACCGTGGACTATGTGGAGCGCCTCAGGACCGGCGACCGCTCCGAGGTTGAGCACAGCCGGCATATCGCCGCGATGCATGCGCTCGACCATCTGGAGAGGCTCCACCATCGCATGCTTCAGCAAGAGCGCATCGAGGCCATCCCTCATGACAGGAGGCTTACCCGCCTGACTACCGTGCTGAAAGGCGTGGCAGGCGGAATTCCGAAGGCGCTGGAAACTCTGCCGGATGGCAGCCAGGGAGTTCTTCCAGTCGAAAAGCGGCTTGAACGGTTGCAGGAGTTTCTTGTCAGGCAGGACCGTCTCTACCGGGAGAAGGTGCTGAATGCAGCGGCCCATCAGACAATAGACGCCGACACGGCTTTGCTCCGTCTCGATGCAATGCGATGGCTGCAGCGCACGGCCTATCACCTGTGGCGCATCGTTCACCATCTGGCGGCGGCGGAGGGAACACTCCAGCGCGAAGCGGTTTCTGAAAATTCCGATAGGTAAATTCAATCCCTTGACAGGTTGGCGACAGCTTGAAGGAATAGAAAGCTCGAACCGGCCTGGAGAGAGAGCCGGCAAGAGCATATTCCGTCAAAACGAAGCCGTTTTGACGACAAGAATATGCTCAAAGTATTGATTTTGGAGCGATTTCTTGCCCCTCAGCTGATTTCACCTGAAGGAAAAGCGCTCTATGTCTTGGGAGGACATCGTGAGAAATCTGATTTCCGGGTCCGTAGCGACCCTTTTCACCGTGGTTGCGTTGACCGGTTCGGCGCTGGCGTTCGAACCTGGCAGCACGGAATGCATCGCGCCTGCCAATCCTGGCGGTGGCTGGGATTTCACCTGCCGTCAGGTCGGCAAGACGCTTTATGACATCAAGGTCGTGCCGAACCCCGTTCAGGTGGTCAATATGGCCGGCGGCGGCGGCGGCGTTGCTTTTGCCGATGTGGTGAACAAGCGCAACGACGACAACAACCTCATCGTAGCAGCCTCTTCGGCCACCACGACCCGTCTGGCACAGGGCGCATATCCTGGTGCGTCGATGGATCAGGTGCGTTGGCTCGGCACCGTCGGCTCCGACTACGGCATCATCGCCGTTGCCAAGGATTTGCCGATCAATACGCTCCCCGAGCTGATCGACCAGATCAAGGCGGATCCGGCGTCCGTGCCGGTCGCGGGCGGTTCGGCTGTCGGCGGCTGGGACCATCTGAAGGTTCTGATCGCAGCACAGGCGGCCGGCATCGACGTCAAGAAGGTGAAATACGTGGCCTTCGACGGCGGCGGCGAAGCCGTGACGCAGTTGCTGGGCGGCCACGTCAAGGCCTTCTCCGGCGATATCTCCGAGGCCAAGGGCTTCGTTGATTCCGGCGACATCAAGATCATTGCCGTTCTGGCGCCGGATCGTCTTCCGGGCGAATTCGCCTCATTCCCGACGGCAAAAGAACAGGGTCTCGATGTGGTCGGCGCCAATTGGCGCGGGTTCTACGCTCCAGGCGGCATGTCGGACGACGCTTATAACTTCTGGTCGCAGGGGCTGAAGACCACCTACGATTCCAAGGAATGGCAGGACATCATGACCCAGAGCGGATTGATGCCCCTGTCGCTCTCGGGCGAGGAATTCGAGGCCTTTGTCGGCGAGCAGATCGCCAAGGTCCAGGAAATCTCCAAGGAGATCGGCCTGATCAAATAGGCTGGCTGCAAAACAAGGCGGAACCCATGCAATCAGCGCGGGTTCCGCCTTGCACTATGGAGCGCCTTGCCGTTTCGTATTGAAGACGTCGTCTGAAACAAGCCAATAAGACAAATAAACACCGCTGCCGTCGGAAATTTCAAGCGCGCAGCAGGTGAGGGAGGACATCCATGAGCGACAGGATCTTCGGGATCGTCTGCCTGCTGCTCGCCGGCTTTTACGTCTATTCCGCCAGTTCGATCGAAAGCGGCTTCATCGAGACGCCGGTAGGACCGCGCGCCTTTCCCTATATCATCGGCGCTATCCTGGCGCTGGGCGCACTGGTGCCGATCTTCGTGCCGGACCCGCGTCCTGACTGGCCCGATATCCGCGGCGGGCTGGAGATCGTTTTCGCCATCGCGGTGATGATCGCCTATGCGATGGTGCTGGCGCGCTTCGGCTTCGTCGCGTCGACGGCAGTCGCTGCCGCGCTGCTTGGTTGGCGGCTGGGCAGTTCGCCGCTGCAGGCTGCTGCCTCCGGGGTTGCGATATCCATCGGTATCTACGTGATTTTTCATCTCATTCTCGGTCTGTCGCTGGCGCGCGGACCCTGGGGCTTTTAAGGGGCTTGCCTGATGGACGCTCTCTCCTCGCTTGCCGACGGTTTCGTAGTCGCTATCACCTTCCAAAATCTGATGCTGGCGTTCCTCGGCTGTTTCATGGGTACGATCATCGGCGCGCTTCCGGGGTTGGGGCCCTCGAACGGCGTCGCGATCCTGATCCCGCTCGCCTTCACGCTCGGCCTGCCGGCGACGCCGGCGCTGATCCTTTTGACCAGCGTCTATTACGGCGCCATGTATGGCGGCCGCATATCGTCGATCCTCCTGAACATTCCAGGTGACGAACCAGCACTCATGACCACGCTGGACGGTCATCCGATGGCAAAAAAAGGCCTGGCGGGTGAAGCGCTCGCGCTCTCCGGCATCGCTTCCTTCGTCGGTGCGTTTTTCGCCACCTGGGGTCTGGTGTTTCTCGCGCCCGTTCTCGTCAGCGTCGCGCTGCTGTTCGGTCCGGCCGAATATTTCGCCCTCTTCACGCTCGCTTTTGCGACGCTTGGCGGTGTGTCCTCGCGCAATCAGGCAAAGGCTGCGATTGCAGCGGCGATCGGGCTTGGCATTTCAACGATCGGCGTCGATTCCATGGCCGGCGTGCCGCGCTTCACTTACAACGAAGTCCATTTATACAGCGGCATCGACTTTCTCGTCGCCATCGTCGGGCTTTTCGCCATCTCCGAGGTTTTTCTCTTCCTCGAACATCGGGGGCAGGGCGAGGCGTCGACTGCTGGCATGAAGGTCGGGCGCGTCACAGCTCCGCTTTCCATGCTCAAGCAGACGTCCGGCGCCATGGGGCGATCGACCGTCCTCGGCTTCATCGCCGGCGTGTTGCCCGGTGCTGGCGCTTCGCTCGGATCGTTCATTTCCTATACGGTCGAAAAGCGGATCTCCGACAAGGACGGAACCTTCGGCAAGGGCGATCCGCGCGGCGTTGCGGCGCCGGAAGCCGGCAACAATGCGGCTGCAGGCGGCGCGCTGGTGCCGATGCTGGCGCTGGGCGTGCCGGGTTCGGGCACGACGGCGGTTCTGCTTGCCATGCTGCTTGCGCTCAACATCACGCCGGGACCGCTGCTCTTCCAGAAGAACCCGGATGTGGTCTGGGGCTTGATCGCCGCGCTCTTCATCGCCAATTTCATGCTCCTTCTCATGAATATCCCGATGGTGAGCCTGTTCGTACGGGTGTTGATGGTGCCGCCGCGCTACCTGATGCCGGCGGTCGCCATGATCTCCTTCGTCGGGATTTACGGTATTTCCGGCTCCACCTTCGATCTCACGGTGATGGTGGGTTTCGGTGTGCTCGGCTACGTGCTTCGAAAGCTCGACGTACCGCTGGTGCCGGTCATATTGGGCACGCTGCTGGGAAGCGAGATGGAAAAGAGCCTTCGCCGCGCCATACAAATTTCCGATGGCGACTGGTCGGTGCTGTTTTCATCGCCGCTCACCATCGGCCTTTGGACATTCGCAGTGCTTGGCTTCATCGCTCCGCTTCTGATCGGCCGTTACCTTCGCCCGAAGGTTGCCGACAGCACTGTTGCCGAAGGGGCCGATCCGGATTGAACAAATAAGTTCAGCAGTAATCAAAGCGTTGAAAGTCGGTGCTTTTCTTGAAAGGCATCGACTTTTTCGTTTTCTGGTGCACATAATCCATTGGAAGGCGGGCGCAGCGAGTGTGGTGAATTTGAAATACGCCTCATTTCAGCAGCATCCGCCGGAGCGTATTTCAAATTCAAAAACCACACTAGAAACATAGACCTGGTAGTCACCCTTTTGAATCTGAAGTTCGCTCGGAGCCGGTTGCGAAATGAGACGAACTTCAGATTCGGGTGACTAGGGAGTAATTCGTATCGTGTCTGAAGTGTCTACTGCGATTTCCTCAAGGGTAAACGAAGATTCCCGGCCTGGCATGTCGCGCCGCAACTTTCTGATTGCATTGCCGCTGGCGCTTACCGCCAGCGCCTGCCAGTCGCAGGGTCCCACCGTATCCTACGCGTCGCTCACATCGCTTACTCCGGTGGCGGACTATACGCCGAATTACGCGCTTGCCTATGGATCGATACAGGATGGCGGCTTCCAGCTTCCGGCTATCCCCTATCAGGCCATCGATCCGAGTTTCCTGCGCCAGTCGGTCTATTATCCCTCGCCCTACGAACCGGGCACGATCATCGTCGATCCCAACTCCAAGTTTCTTTACCTGACGCAGGACGGCGGGCAGGCGATCCGCTACGGCATCGGCGTTGGGCGCGAGGGTTTCGCCTGGTCGGGCGATGCCACCGTCGGCTTCAAGCGCGAGTGGCCGAAATGGTTTCCGCCGAGCGAAATGATCGATCGCGATCCGACGCTGGAGAAATACCGCGAAGGCATGGACGGCGGCCCGCAGAACCCGATCGGCGCTCGCGGGCTTTATCTGTGGCAGGGCAACAAGGACACGCTCTATCGCATTCACGGCACCAATCAGCCGCAATCCATAGGCACCAATGCGTCGAGCGGCTGCATCCGCTTGTGGCAGCAGGACATCATCGACCTCTACAACCGGGTCAATGTCGGCACCAAGGTCGTCGTGCTGGCGTAAAGAGGATGGGGAGCGGGCGAAAAACGCCCGCCCGCGCTGTCAGTCCTCCCAATAAACCTCCGTCAGGTCATTGGCCTGGACCGGCGCGTTCTCCCAAAGGCCCTTGAGTTTGGCGTTCCAGACGCCCGTTTTCGCCAGCTGGAAGAGGAAGCCGTTGACTGCGTCCTTCGCCAGCATTTCCTGCGCCTGACGCATCAAGGCATAGCGTTTGTCGGTGTCGGCGGTTGCGTTCAATTCCGCGATCAGGGCGTTGAACTCAGGGTTTTTATAGCCGAAGTAATAATCGTCGCGCGCATAGATATCGATGTCGAGAGCTTCCGTGTGCGAAACGATCGTAAGGTCGAAATCCTTGCCCTTGAACACTTGCTCCAGCCATTGCGCCCATTCAAGCGGGATCAGCTCAAGCTCGATGCCGATCTTCTTCAGATCGGATGCCAGGATCTCGCCGCCGCGCCTTGCGTAAGACGGCGGTGGCAGCTTCAGCGTCGCCTTGAAGCCGTCCGGATATCCGGCTTCCGCCAGGAGCGCCTTGGCCTTTTCGATGTCGTGGGGATAGGTGTCGACCAGATCGACGTAAGCCGGGTGATGGGGGGCGAAATGCGAGCCGATCGGCGTGCCGACGCCGAACATCGCGCCGTCGATGATCGCCTTGCGGTCGATGGCGTGTGCAATTGCCTGGCGCACGCGGATGTCGTCGAAGGGCTTTCGGGCGTTGTTGGTTGCAAGGATCGTTTCGCCTTCCGTCGATCCGACGACCACTGCAAAGCGCGGATCGGCCTGAAACTGCGGCAGGTTCTCCGGTGCGGGATAGATCGGGAAGCCGTCCACATCGCCTGCCATGAGCGCTGCAAGCGCTGCCGCGCTGTCGCCGATGATCTTGAAGGTCGCCTTGTCCAGCTTGGCGGGAGTGCCCCAGTAGTCGGGATTACTGACGAGTTCGACGCTGTCGCCTTTTGCCCAGCGCGAGAATTTGAACGGTCCGGTGCCTACCGGACCCGCCTTGTTGTTCTCCGCCGTTTCCTTCGCCACCATCACCGCATCGCCGATTCCGAGCGTGAAGAGGAAATCGCCGGCGGGCTGCTTCAGGGTTATTTTCACGGTCGCAGGATCGACCGCCTCGACCTTGTCGATAACCTCGAATTTCGCCTTTTGAGCGTTGACGGAATCCGCACCCCTTGCACGGTCGAGCGAAAAGACCACGTCTTCGGCGTCGAAGGTGTCGCCATCGTGGAATTTGACGCCCGGATGCAGTTTGAAGGTATAGACCGTGCCGTCGTCGGATATGGTCCAGCTTTCCGCCAGCACCGGTTTGATCGTGCCGTTGCGGTCGACCTGGGTCAGCCCTTCGAAGACGTTGATGAAAACGACCTCGTCGATGGCCGCTGCAGCGCCTGCCGTCGGATCAAGATGAGGCGGCTCAAGCCTCACGCCTAAAACCACGTCGGTTTTCGCGGCTTCGGCCGAAAAGCTTCCCGCCATCATGGCCGCGCCGATAATCGCTAAAGTCATCAGCGCTTTGGCACCTGTTTTTACCGTCCTTCTCATGGGATCGTATCCTCCAGTTGCAAGCTTTGTCCGCATGCTTGCAGCCTACCCGTTAACAACGTCCTTGCAGCAACATCAATGTAGCCCGCGCCATCACCTTGGCGCTGTCCACCATATCCTGAATGCCGACGAATTCGTCCGGCCGGTGCGCGATATCCAGAATACCGGGGCCATAGGCAATGCAATCGTGCAGGTGGCCGATGCGGGCGATGTGTTTCTGATCGTAGCTTCCCGGCGAAATCACATAGTCGGCCGGGCGCGCCAATACGCCCTCGATGGCTTCGGCAACCGCGCGAACGACCGGTGCGTCACGGTCCGTCATCGTCGGCAGCACCTCCAGCATGTCGCGGATCGAATAGCGGAAATTGGCACGCTCTCGCTTCAGACGATCAAGGATTGCCGCCACTTCCGCCTTTACCTCGCCGAGATCTTCCTCGATCAGAAACCGCCGGTCGATCACCATCCGGCAGCTGTCGGGAACGCAAGGAGCGGGCAGGCCGTCGTAGCCTTCCGGCTGCCCGCCATGAAGCGAATTGATATTGAGGGTTGACGATTTTGCGCCCTCCGGCACAACCGGCATTTCGGTTCGCTTGGCTTTAAGGCTCGGGAAAAGATCCGTTTCGAAACGGTCGAGAACGGCCCCCATATGGCGCACGGCGCAATCGCCGAGGAAGGGCATGGAGCCATGGGCGATGGAGCCATGCGTTTCGATCTCCGCCCACCAGACGCCCCGGTGACCGAGGCAGATGCGATCCTTGTTCAGCGGTTCGGGAATGATGACGTGATCGACGCGCGGCCGCGAAAAATAGCCCTGTTTCGCCAGATAGGCCACGCCGCCCAGACCGCCGGATTCTTCATCCACCGTTCCTGAAATCTCGATGGCGCCGTCGAAGTCCGGCATCAGCTCCAGAAGCGTTTCGACCGCGATGATCGAAGCGGCAAGGCCGCCCTTCATGTCGCAGGCGCCGCGCCCGAAGACCTTGCCGTCGCGCACGATGCCGGCGAAGGGATCGACGCTCCAGCCCTGACCCGTTTCCACCACGTCGATATGCGAATTGAAATGAACGCAGGCGCCGGGCCGCCCGCCTTCGCGGCGGGCAATGACATTGGTGCGCGGATAGCGGTCGCTGTCGCCGGGCGTGTCAAAACCGCGAATATAGGCGACCTCGAAGCCGCGCCGCTTCAGCCGTTCGCCTATGTATTCGGCGCAAGGCCGATAGGCATCGCCCGGCGGATTGACGGTGGGGATGCGGATCAGATCCTGTGTCAGCGCCACGAGATCCGCGCGCTTGTCGTCAATGCGCCGGTCGAGTGCCTCCTGCATGTCGCCTCCGGTCTGGGCGGATTGATCGGCGCATGTTTGCATCGGCGAAGTGGCTGGGCGACACCCGACTATGCGCCAGTTAAACACTGGGCGCATCGTGCACCGATTTGACCCGCGATGCCAAGCCTTTCGCGCCAGGCCGGCTTCTTATCCGTCAATGGCCGACTTTTCCTTGGCGGCAATAATAGTTTGATCAGCCGTTCTCGATGGTGATGATGCCGAGCGCTTCGTTGGATGCAAAACCGATGGATTTGGCGCACCCCGCGCCCGGAAGCACGGCGACATCGTAGAGTTCGGCGATTGCACCGTCGATGCGGAACCAATGCACACAGCTTCCGCTCGTCAGGTCGATCACCTGGACGCCGGTCCAAGGTTCGGAGTCGGCTTCCTTCAACCGGTTGTCGAGCGCGAGACCCTCGAAACGCTCATAGCGCGGGCGCGACAGGCCGACAAAGGCGTAATTGCCGTGAAAAGCAAGGCCGCGCACGAACCCGGGGCAGAAGACGACCGGTTCGAATCGGCCTTGTTCGGCATCGACGATGCCGAGTTCGCCCGTTCCCGAGTTCAGTACCCACAACTTGCCGTTGTGAAGGCGCGGCGAATGGGGCATGGAAAGGTCGGAACAGACGATTTCGTTCGCCGCAACGTCCATGACGATTCCGCCGTCGGCGCGTCTGTCCCGCCAACCGTCGACGGTATCCGACCGGCAAACGGCGGTGACATAGCGCATGTCGCCATTTTCCATCGCCAGCCCGTTCAGGTGGCACCGGTCTTCCGCGACCAGTTTTGAAATGAAATGCGGGCGCCAAACCTCCCTGAACGAATGCACGGCGGAGACGGCGGCAAGGCAATTGTAACGGGTGTTGACGAATACGACCTCGTCTTCCTTGGTCACGCCTACGTCATGGGCATCCAGATGGCCGGTGAAGTGGCTGGTGCGCGGCAGGTAGCATTGCGAATAAATCTCGTCCATCCGCTGGTCCGCCCGCAGGATGTTTTCCATACGGTGGATATGGGCGAGCGTGGCGAGGTAGAGCGAATTGTCGTGGACGTGAAGCCCCATCGCCTTGCGGAAATCCTGCTCGTTCACCATCAGCCCGCCCCTCGGGTTGGGCCCTATCAGATAAAGCCTGCCCGACTGGTAGGAGGTGAAGGCGAGGGCGATCTTCTGCGCCGCAAGGAAACCGACGAGGCCGCCGGACATGGAATAGCGAACGTCGCGCTGCGGTTTAGCCTGCGCGCTCCCGGCTTCCGGCGATCCGGCCAATTTGGCTTGAGGCGAAGCGGCTTGCATTGTCGTGAGGTCCCTGGACGCTATCGGTTTTCAGACAGGTGTATGCCGGACGAATTACAGGCCGCCATGCGATGATGCCGAGCGTTAGACGCTTCGAAGCAGCCCGCACCCATGTGGATGCTGGCTGCTCCGGAATTTCAATTCCGCCGGACTTTAATGCTTTCAGCCCGAACGTCCGAACACGTCGGCGTTACCGTTAAAACTGATAGCCGATCCTCGCCGATCCGCTGATGCCGGTGATGCCGTCGCCGAAGGTAACGTCGCCCCCAAGATCGAGACTGGCGTTTGGCGCCAGATCGACGCGGGCGCGGGCGCCGAGGAAGGCGGCGGAATAGTCTTCCGCCTCCGTCGGCAGGTTCAGCGTCTGGCCGATGAGCGACACATTGACGTCGTCATCGCCGTTGGCGTCGCGGCCAAGCCAGCCAACGCGCGCCGTCAGCGTGGCGAAGTCGAAAGTGCGGGTGGCCGCCACTTCGACCCGGCCTTCCAGGATGCCGATATCGCGATCGCCGACCGTGGCGTTGGCGTTGGAACCGCTCTCCGTGTAGCCGTCTATCGACTGCGCGGCATAGCGGATGCGGGCTGAGGGCGTGAACGTCCATCCCTGAGGTCCGGCGAAATCCGCGCCGATCGAGGCTTCCGGCGAGAACCACCAGCTGTCGTAATCCGCCCCCGCGACGGCTATGCCGCCGGGCGCCAGATTGTCGTTGACGAAGCGGTCGTCGGAATGGTCGAGCATGCCGCCGGAAAGCGCCAGGTCGAGGAAGAAATTGTCGTAGGTCTTGCGGCCGTAAACGGCGGCGAACCAGCCGTTGGCCTCATTGTCGTAGGATTGTGCGTAAATGCCGTCGGCCTCAAGGGTTCCAACCCCGTAGCCGGCGAGCACGCCGACGGTCAGATCCGGATTGATCGCCCGGTCATAGCCGATGGCAAAGCCGAAATTGGTGAAGTCGTGATCGAGGGTTCCTGCTTCGCCGTCGAATTCGAAATACGAGCCGAAGGTTGAGATCCATGCGCCATTTGCGGGTCCGGCCGCATCGCCCTGCGGGAAGGGGGGAAGGGCGTTCAGCCGGTCGCGAACGAGGTTGGAGACGTCGCCGGAAACCGTGGCCAGCACCTGGGGCGCGGCGGCCAGGCCGGTCGCGTCGAAGGTCGCGACCTGTTGCGTGTTTTCGTTGTAGAATATCGGCGCCGTGCCCGTGAACGTCGGCGTTCCAGCGATAGCCCCATTCAACTGCCATAGAACGGAGTGGCCAGGCGCGTTGACGATATTGACCGTGGTTCCTCCGGCGCCCAGATCAATGGCTCCGGCGATGAAGCCGCGCGTGTCGAGGTTCAGCGTGTTGCCCCCGCCTGCGCCTGAAAAGAGAATGGCATTGCCTGAAGTGCTTATGATGCGACCCGAATTGGCGATCGTGTTGCCACCGCCACGGGCTACAATGCCGTTTGCGGCATCGCCGCTGGTCGTGATCGATCCGGAATTGACGATGGAGCCGCCGTTCCCGTCGATATATGCGCCCTCTGCGCCATCGCCGCTGGTCGTTATCGTGCCGGAGTTGGTGATCGAACCGCTGTCTCCGTTGATATATGCGCCATATGCGGCATCGCCGCTGGTCGTTATCGTGCCGGAGTTGGTGATCGAGCCGTAGTCCTCGTAGATTCCTGCGCCATCTGCGAAATTGCCGGTGGTCGTGATCGAGCCGGAATTGACGATGGAGCCGTCGTATCCAGAGATAAATGCGCCCTCTGCGTTAATGCCGCCGGTCGCGATCGTACCGGAATTGACGATGGAGCTGTCGTTTCCAGAGATAAATGCGCCCTCTGCGCCAAAGCCGCCGGTCGCGATCGAGCCGGAATTGACGATGGAGCTGTCGTTTCCAGAGATAAATGCGCCCTCTGCGCCAAAGCCGCCGGTCGCGATCGAGCCGGAATTGACGATGGAGCCGTCGTTTCCAGAGATATATGCGCCTTCTGCGTAACCGCCGCTGGTGGTTATCGTGCCGGAGTTGGTGATCGAGCCGCCGTCTCCGTCGATATATGCGCCATATGCGTCAATGCCGCCGGTCGCGATCGATCCGGAATTGTCGATGGAGCCGTTGCCTCCAGAGATAAATGCGCCATCTGCGTAATCGCCGCTGGTCGTTATCGAGCCTGAATTGTCGATGGAGCCGTCGCTTCCAAAGATATAGGCGCCATATGCGTTATCGCCGCCGGTCGTGATATCGCCGGAATTGGTGATCGAGCCGTCGGGTCCACCGATATAGGCGCCAAATGCGTTATTGCCGCCGGTCGTGATCGTGCCGGAATTGTCGATCGAGCCGTCGCTGCCAGAGATCTGGGCGCCATATGCGTTAGCGCCGCCGGTCGTGATATCGCCGGAATTGGTGATCGAGCCGTAGTCTCCAAGGATGACGGCGCCACTTGCATTAATGCCGTCGGTGGTGATCGAGTTGGAATTGGTGATCGAGCCGTAGTCTCCATCGATGAAGGCGCCATCCGCGCCATCGCCAATGGTCATGATATCGCCGGAATTGGTGATCGAACCGTCGTCTCCATCGATATAGGCGCCAAATGCATAATTGCCGCTGGTCGATATCGAGCCGGAATTGGTGATCGTGTTATTGACGCCATTAGCCTCGGCGCCTGCAAATCCCGAAGACGGAGTGATCGAGCCGGACTTCGTAATCGTCAGGCTGTCGTTGCCGTCCAGCACATTCGCCGCATCGCCATTGGTCACCGTGGTTGCTGTATCAACGATGTAATCAACCGGGGTGGCGCCGTTCGCCAGGGCGGCTGTGGCGAGCGTCAAGGACAGCCCGCCGGAAATCGACCCGCCAAGCGCGATCGCCGCAGCGGAGGAGAGCAGGCGTTGGCGGATGGTGTGCTGCATGATTGATAGTTCCCGTAATCCTGCCGGAAAAGGAAGGCAATGTAATGGGATTGGGTAACATCGGGTGCCGTAGCACGCAATGAATGGTTGCAGTGAAGGCTTGTTAGGCGATGATTTGCGGATCACAAACGCGTGAAATTAATTGCATGGCCGACCGCAGGCGCGACAGAGTCCACGCGGTTCCCTGTTTCTTTATGATTTTCGGAGGTTTAAGCCTGAAGTCAATTAAAAAAGAGGCGGAAAACTCGTAAAGTTCAAGATGTGCTGCAAGCTATCGGGAAAAATAGCCCCGCCTGGAATTTGCCTTCCAGGCGGGACGTCGACGGTATTTCCGAAGACTATCAAAGATTGCAGTTCAAGAACGTCATAAGCGCGCCCTCTCACCGCTCCGGTAGCGGAATGAAATCCGTCAGGGTCGCCCGGCACGATGTCGAAGCGGCGGCGCTTCCAGTCTTCCTTAGCCTGCTCGATGCGCTCTTTGGAAGAGGAGACGAAGTTCCACCAGATATGGCGCGGGCCGTCCATGGGTTCGCCGCCGAGGATCAGAAACCTTGCGTTCTCCGTCGCCGTTACGGTGATCGTGTCGCCCGGCTTGAAGACAAGCAATTGGCCGGGCTTGAAGCGGTCGCCGCTGATCTCGATTTCGCCTTCGGTCGTGTAGATCGCCCGTTCTTCGTGGGTTGCATCGAGGGGAATGCGGCTGCCTGCGGCAAGCGTCACGTCGGCGTAGATGGTTTCGCTCGTCGTCTTGACCGGCGAGCGCGCGCCGAAGATTTCGCCGGCGATCACCCTGACGCTCGCGCCGTCGTCGTTGAGCACGGGCAGGACGTCGCTGCCGTGATGCTCGAAAGCGGGGCGGGTTTCTTCATGGTCCTTGGGCAGCGCCACCCAGCTCTGGATGCCGAAGATCTTGCGCTGCATGACCTTGCGCGCCGGGTCCTCGCGTTCGGAATGGACGATGCCGCTTCCCGCCGTCATCCAGTTGAGATCGCCCGGACGGATCACCTGATCGGAGCCCAGGCTGTCGCGGTGGTGGATTTCACCGTCGAAGAGATAGGTGACAGTGGCAAGGCCTATATGGGGGTGTGGACGCACGTCGATGCCGCCCGTTTCCAGAAACTCCGCCGGGCCCATCTGGTCGAAGAAGATGAAAGGCCCGATCATCTGCCGCTTGGCGGAGGGAAGCGCACGGCGAACCTCAAACCCGCCCAGATCGCGGGCGCGCGGCACGATGATCATGTCGATCAGATCGCAGGCGCTGGCGTCGCCTGGCACAGGGTCCATTCCGGGCATCCAGGTCATGATCGTTGTCCCCTTGTAAGCGGTCGTCAGGTTGCGCCCAAGAGCAGCAGCAGCCGTCTTTTCCGTCAAAGATAAACCTGTCGCCAGGAACGTCCATTCGACACAGCGTTCACCTCTTGCGTGGTGATGAGATTCTTGAAAATCTCGCCCCTCCTGCAAGCACCATCCAATTGAAACTTCCAAGAGGCCGGCTGTGACGTTGAATGTTCTTTTGATTACGGCCGACCAGTGGCGCGGCGATTGCCTGGGCATTGCCGGCCACCCTGTCGTCAGGACGCCCAATATCGATGCGCTGGCGAAGGATGCCGTCTATTTTCCCCGCCATTTCTGTCAGGCAGCGCCGTGTTCGCCGGCACGCGCCTGCCTTTATACCGGCCTCTACCAGATGAATACGCGGGTGGTCAGGAACGGTACGCCGCTGGATGCCCGCCACGATACGATTGCGCTTGCCGCGCGCCGCGCGGGCTACGATCCGACGCTCTTCGGCTATACGGATCAAGCCATCGACCCGCGCACGGTTTCCGGCGACGATCCGTGGCTGCGCACCTTCGAGGGCATCCTGCCGGGCATGAGCGTTCGCGTCCGCGTTCCCGAGGATCACGCGCCCTGGCTTTCCTGGCTCGAGGCGAGGGGGCGCAAGCTTCCGCCAAGAAAGCAGGATGCCTGGCTGCCGGCGGAAGGTCCTGCCGATCCGCCTTCCGGCAAGCCGCCGCATTATTCGGCCGGGGAGACGGAGACCGCCTATCTGGTGGAGGAATTCCAGCGCTGGCTGAGCGAGCAGCACTCCGGCTTTGCCGCGGGCCGGCCGTGGTTTGCGCATTTGAGCTTCATCCGCCCGCACCCGCCCTTCATCGTGCCGGAGCCCTATGCCTCCATGTACGATCCCGCCGACGGTCGCCGACTTTCTCGGCGTGCACATCATGGCAGGAGGCGGCGGCAACCCATCCCTACCTGAAATATTCCATCGAAAAACAGGAAAAGAGCGATTTCGTCTGGGGTGCGCACGGCAAGGTCACGGATTGGGACGAGGCGGCGCGCCGCCAGATCCGCGCCACCTATTGGGGCATGATCTCCGAGGTCGATGCCCAGATCGGACGCCTGATCGCCGCGCTCAAAGCTTCCGGCGACTGGGAAAACACGCTGATCGTATTCACGTCCGACCACGGCGAAATGATGGGCGATCACCAGCTTTTCTCCAAGCTCGGCTTTTACGACCAGAGCTACCACATTCCGCTCCTGATCCGCGATCCGAGAAAGCCGCAGGCGCACGGCGGAACGGTCGAGGCTTTCACCCAGTCCATCGACATCATGCCGACCGTGCTGGAGGCGATCGGCGCCCGGTCGCCCGGCTGGATCGACGGGCGGGCGCTGACGCCCTTTCTCGACGGCAGGCAGCCGGCCGACTGGCGGGACGCCGCCCATTGGGAGTTCGATTTCCGCGAGGTGGCGGAAGGGACGGCGCAGGCGGCGCTCGGTCTCGATCTCGACGCCTGCAATCTCGCCGTCATTCGCGACGCCAATGTGAAATACGTCCATTTCGCCGGATTGCCGCCCGTCCTTTTCGATCTGGAGAAAGATCCGCATGAGACGCGCAATGTCGCCGACGATCCGGCCTATCAGGCCGTTCGCCTGCGCTATGCGGAAAAGCTTCTTGCATGGCGGGCGATGCACCTCGACCGGCGGCTGACCGGCATCGAACTCACGCCGGATGGCCCCGTCGACGGGCGAAAGGGATAAGGAAAGGCGAGAGCCCCCTACCGCATGTCGGCGTGCCGGGCTTCCCGGCTGACGGCCGCAACCACAAGAACGAGAATGGCGAGCGCGGCATAGATGGCTGCAAAGCCGGTTTTCTCGGCAATGAAGCCGATGGTCGCCGGCGCGACTAGAAGGCCTGAATATCCCATGAAAGTGACGACCGACAGGCCGATGCCAGGTGCCAGTCCCGGCAGATTGCCGGCTGCGGAAAAGAGGATGGGCGCCATATTGGCGATGCCGATCCCGGCCAGCGCGAAGCCTGCGACCGCCAGTCCGGCCTGCGGCGCGATGCTGGCTGTAAAGATGCCGGCGAAGGCCAGGATGGCGGATGCGCGCAGTGTTGCAACGGCCCCGAAGCGGTTGCGTATCGTATCGCCGGCAAAGCGGGTCAGCGCCATGGCTGCGGAGAAGGCGCCAAAGGCCAATCCCGACGCGGCGACATCGGTCGAAAAGGCCTGCCTGAGATAAAGTGCGCCCCAGTCGAGAATGGCTCCCTCCGGCACCATCGAGAAGAGCGCCATCAGCCCGACGACATAGGGCAGAAGCGTATGCGGCAGGCGGATCGGCTTGCGTTCGGTGCTGCCAATGGGCCGATCCTCGAATACGCGTGGCCATGCGAAGGCGCAAAGCGCTGCGGCGATCGCGGTCACGATTGCCGCATGGGTCATTGTACCGGCGCTTTCGATCGCCAGGCCGCCGCCGGCCGCGCCGACAAAGCCGCCGAGGCTCCAAAAGCCGTGGCAGGACGACATCACCGCCCGGCGCATGGTCTGCTCGACGCTGACCGCATTGGCGTTCATGGCGATATCCATCGCGCCGGCGAAGCCGCCAAGCAGGAACAGCGCGCAGGCGGCAAGCGCGATGTTGGGCGCAAGCGTCAGCCACAGGATTGTCGGGGCGAGCAGCACGGCGGCGATTTTCGCCGGCCTGGCCGAGCCGAACCGCGCGATCAGCGGTCCGACAAAGGGCATCATCGTCAGCGAGCCGAGCCCGAAGCACAGGATCAAAAGTCCCAGCACGCCCTCAGAAATCTCCAGCCGCTCGCCAAGTTCCGGGATCTTCGGCGCGAGGCTGCCGATCATGAATCCGTTGATCAAAAAGAGCGTGGAAACGGCTATGCGCGCGGGCGGAAACTTCCTCGCTAATTTGCGGGTCGTGGTGGCAGTGATCATCGGGCTCTTTCGAAATGAAGCAGGGCGGTTGATGCCGATGCTACTGCATAGTGATTTTATTCACAGAACGGCCATCAGGGCGGTTGCATAAATTATAGCTCTTTTGGGTGAATTCCTGCCTCTTGCGCAATCTGGCTCTAGCGCTGCGCGCATCGATTTTGAGAAGCCCGCTGAGCCGCGTTGCTACTCGCGTCGGCAGATGCACGGCGCATGCCGACGATACGCTTGCTAGGGTCAGGACCCATTAAATCGACGGAAATGGTATGAGCAAATTTGGTTAGATACGCGAAGCAAGAGCGCAGGAAACCCGGCGGGTTTTCAAGCTCTTGCGACAAAGTAGCCGGCCAAATTTGCCATATCCCAAGATCAACCGATCCCTTACAGGGATCGACAAGTTGATCGTTGGTTTGCTTGCGGAGCAACGTGTCTGCGCCCGACCGGGCGCAGGTTGCTCCGTGGACGCTGAGACGGCTTCGATCTGACAGCGTCGAACCGATTGTCCGGGTGGAGGACCCGCCCGGCGCACTTCTCCTCGCAGCTCTTTGCCGTTTCAGGCGCCATTTTCATCCATTTAATGGGTCCTGACCCTAGGAAAGAACGATATTGCCGCAGCCCAGTCTGAGGCAAATTTATGGCAAGTACATATCTTAAAGAAAATAAATAAACTTAAGAAAAAATCTATTGCCATCTTGAAGTGAAGATTTGTAGATATCAAGTTTACGTAGCTGATTGCCTTCGAGTTCAAATGTAGGAAAATTCTTTGGCTCAAATGCCAGAATTTTCTTGTGATACAAGGTATCGGTCGGCCTCTGCTTCGCGCGAGAGCTCATCGCGTTTTTAAGGCGCTGTTTCGCCTTTTCAGGACATCTTCCACATGAGTGCGCTTTCTTCCTTCGCTGGTTTGACGGCGGCGGCCGGATTTTTCGCCCTCGTCGTTATTTCCTATCTTTTGCTGACGTTGTTGTTTCGTTTCAAGAAAGAGCCGCAGTGGATGAAGGGTGACGTGGTTGCAATGGTTCTTTGCGTGATCCTGACAGGCGCCTTCGTGGCGGCGTCGGTCTGTGTTTTCACCCAGGCGCTTAAACTGCCATTTCCGGTTTGGGGAGATATTGTCTCGGCTCTTGCGGTCGTATTCGGCATTGCAGGGCTTTTCATCTTCGCGCTCCGCTACTTTTCGAGCGGCCTTCAATCCACGCATTGAAAGGTTTTCCAGATGGCCAGCAAGGTTGCGAAAGGTGGCGCCGCACCGGCGCCCCTCGCCGGGGAAAAACACGGTGCGATCAGTTTGGAGGCGGCAGCCAGAGTGTTCGGTCTCGTCTTGCTGATTGGCAGCTTGATCCTGACATTCGGGTTTGCAACAGTTTGGGCACTCGCGGGTCTGCTTCATATTCCACCCCTTATAAGTGCGACGATGGCCCTCATGATCGGCATTCTATGCTTGGCAATAATATGGAAAGTGGCCGTTCTTGCCATTGCCGCAGAACGAAACCCTGAAAGCCTGTAATCGCCGTCGTGCCGGGTTGGTGCATGGTGCCTTCGCTTAGCCTTGGCTGAAACGTGCGAGGGGGCGATCCTAGCCAAAAGCCGCCCGGTCCGCCTCCATGCTTTCGATGATGAAATCGGCGACCGTTCGCACCCTGCGCAAGTCGCGCAGGCTTTCGTGGATCACCATCCAGTAGGCGCGGCGGATCGTGCGTTCCGGCAGCACCTGCACAAGATCAGGGTTGGTGCGGGCGATGAAGGAATGGAGAATGCCGATGCCGGCACCGGCGCGCACCGCCTCGGTCTGGCCGAGCGCGGAGGCGATCTCGAAGCGCGGCTGGAACGTCCGGTCGATCTCGCCCGCATAGGCAAGGCTCGCCGAATAGACCAGATCCTCCACATAGCCGACGAGGGCATGATCTTTCAGTTCGGCTGACGTTTGCGGCGTTCCAGCCTCCTCCAGATATTGGCGCGAGGCATAAAGCGCCAGTTCGTAGTCGACGAGCTTGCGCGCGACCAGTCGCCCGTGTTCCGGCCTTTCCACCGTGATCGCGATATCGGCCTCGCGTCTTGAAAGGGAAACCGCGCGTGGCACGGGCACCAGCTGCAGGATGAGATCGGGGTGGCGGGCGGTGAGTTTTCCCAATCTCGGCGCCAGATAGGCGACGCCGAAACCATCGGGCGCTCCCAGCCGCACCGTTCCGGAGATTGCGACATCCTCGCCGCCGATGCCGGCGCGCGCGGCCAGCATCTCGCTTTCCACCCGCTCCGCAGTTTCAAGGAAGCGTTCGCCTGCCGGCGTCAGCACGCAGCCCGTGGTGCGCCGGTCGACGAGCTTTGCGGCAAGCGCTTCTTCAAGGGATGCAAGCCGTCTTGCCACTGTCGCATGGTTGAGGCCGAGCCTTCTTGCCGCCGCCAGCATCTGGCCGGATCGCGCTACGGCGAGAAAAATGCGAAGATCGTCCCAGTTCATTTTGAGTGGCGCCTTTGGTTCCGATTTGGATCGGACTATAATTTACGCACAACGGATGCGCCAGATCGCGCATTGTATTCGACAAAAATAAGAGGCAAAAAGACCCCGGTTCCAATTGGCGGGCTTCAGCTCAATACCTGGGAAGTCAGGCCGCGAACATCGGCACGGCAGGGAGGAAATCGACATGAACACCATCGGCCATTTCATTGGCGGCAAGCACGTTGAAGGCAGGTCCGGCCGTTTCGCCGATATTTTCAACCCGGCCACGGGCGAGGTTCAGGCCAGGGTCGCACTTGCGAGCCAGGCGGAACTGGATGCCGCCGTCGCCAATGCCGTTGCCGCCCAGCCGGCCTGGGGCGCCACCAATCCGCAGCGCCGCGCCCGCGTCATGATGAAGTTCGTCGATCTGCTCCATCGCGATATGGACAAATTGGCGGAAGCGCTGTCGCGCGAGCATGGCAAGACCATTCCCGACGCCAAGGGCGATGTCATCCGCGGCCTCGAAGTGGCGGAATTCTGCATCGGCGCGCCGCATCTTCTCAAAGGTGAATTTTCCGAAGGCGCAGGCCCGGCGATCGACATGTATTCCATGCGCCAGCCGCTGGGTGTGGCTGCCGGCATCACGCCCTTCAATTTCCCGGCGATGATCCCGATGTGGAAGTTCTGCCCGGCGATTGCCGCAGGCAACGCTTTCATCCTGAAGCCTTCAGAGCGCGATCCGTCCGTGCCGATGATGCTTGCCGAACTGATGATCGAGGCGGGTCTGCCCGAAGGCATCCTCAATGTCGTCAATGGCGACAAGGAAGCGGTGGACGGCATTCTCGATCACGAAGATATCCAGGCTGTCGGCTTCGTCGGCTCCACCGCGATCGCCCAATACGTCTATTCGCGCGCAACCGCCCACGGCAAGCGGGCGCAGTGCTTCGGCGGCGCCAAGAACCATATGATCATCATGCCGGATGCGGATATGGATCAGGCGGTCGATGCTCTGATCGGCGCAGGCTACGGGGCTGCCGGCGAGCGCTGCATGGCGATTTCGGTCGCCGTGCCGGTTGGCGAGGAAACCGCCAACGCGCTGATCGAAAAGCTTGCGCCGCGTGTCGAAAGCCTGAAGATCGGGCCGTACACCGCAGGCAATGACGTCGATTTCGGGCCGCTGGTTACTGCGCAGGCGCTCAACCGCGTGAAGGGCCTTGTGGCCGAGGGCGTCAAGGAGGGAGCGAGCCTCGTCGTCGACGGGCGCGACTTCTCCATGCAGGGCTATGAGAACGGCTTCTTCATGGGTGGCTGCCTGTTCGATCATGTCACCAAAGACATGTCGATCTACAAGGAAGAGATCTTCGGCCCGGTGCTTTCAGTTGTTCGCGCCAAGAATTACGAAGAAGCGCTCGACCTGCCGATGAGCCACGAATACGGCAACGGCACCGCGATCTTCACCCGCGACGGCGATACGGCGCGCGATTTCGCCAGCCGCATCAACATCGGCATGGTCGGCATCAATGTGCCGATCCCCGTGCCGCTCGCCTATCACACCTTCGGCGGCTGGAAGCGTTCAGGCTTCGGCGATCTGAACCAGCACGGCCCGGATGCCTTCCGCTTCTACACCCGCACCAAGACGGTCACGGCCCGCTGGCCGTCCGGCCTGAAGGACGGTGCGGAATTCGTCATCCCGACGATGAAGTAAGGTTTTGACCTGACATCACGGACAAAGGACGGGCAGCGCCGCAAGCGCTGCCCTTTCTGCATTCGGTGAGGGAAGGGCTGTTCCTCAAACCTTGTTCAAGGATAGCACCACGCCGTTCTCGCTGACGAGGCAAACGGCTCCTTCGCCGTCAAGGGTGAGATCGACCTGATAACTTCCTGCATCCGCACGCCCTGAGCTTGTGGGCAGCACCTTGTCTGAGCTCACATTGAAGCGGATTGCCGCTTCGGATGCGCAGGTCAGCTGAAGGTCGGCCGGCGCCGTTTCAGCCGTATTGCGCACCACGGCGGTGGTTGGCGTGGAGCTTCCGCCTGTCGAGCAGGCGGAAACCAGCGCACTGGCACCAATTAGAAATGAAATTGCCAAAAAGGGTTTGTTCGCGCCCATGCTGATTGCTCCTCCCGACCCCGGATCCCGATTGTTTCGCCCGTCCTTTCAGACGCCCCGATAAAGCGCGGCGCCCTGCATCAGCACGATCACTTTCGCGCCTTCCTCTACCCGGCTGTAGAGGTCGGTCACGTCGTCATTGTTCAACCGGATGCAGCCGGAGGAAATATTCAGCCCGATCGACCATGGCTGGTTCGTGCCGTGGATACGGTAGATCGTGTCCTTGTTGCCCTCGTAGAGATACATGGCGCGGGCGCCTAGCGGGTTTTCCGGGCCGCCGGGCATTCCATCCTTGTATTTTGCCGCGTCCGGATCGCGGGCGATCATCTCCGCCGGCGGCGTCCACACCGGCCATTCGGACTTCCTGCCGACCTTCACGATCCCTGCCCATCCGAAGCCGTCCCGCCCGACGCCAATTCCATAGCGAATTGCCTTGAAGTCCGGGAGCACGAGGTAGAGAAAATGCCGGTCGCCATCGATGATAATGGTGCCCGGCTTTTCCGCCGTGCGGAAATCGACGATCTGCCGCCGGAATTCCTCGGGGGCCTGGCCGTGCGCCCGGTAGTATTTGACCGCCTGCCTTGGATCGTAGTCGACCCATTTGCGGTTGACGGGATCGTAGATCTGGGTCTCGAACGCCATTGCGGCGCCAATGCCTGAGCCGAACAAAACGGCTATTGCCACAGCCGCCTGACCGATCAATGTCCGGAGCCTCACCGTTCGGCGACCGGTTGCACGCCTTGAAAGAAAAACGCTCACTTTATCCACTCCCCAACCCGGTTTTCGTTTGCCTCAAGCCAGAGTTTGGCGGCTTCTTCCGGCGTTTTACCTTCCACTTCAACCGCATAGCTCATGGCGGCAATATCGGTGGACTCAAAGGCGATGCGGTTCAGGAACGCGGCAACCTTCGGCATGTCCGTGTCGACCGACGCCGCATAGCCGATGTTGAAATGCGAGGGTTCCCAGGCGGTGCCGGCTATTGATTTCTCGATCCATTGCGGATCGTCGGCGCGTTTGACGATGTTCCATTTGGAAGGATCGAAAGGCGGCTCCTCAAGCATCACGATGTCATGGAGCTTGAAAACGTGGTGTGGCCCGTAGCAATAAAAGACGATCGGCCTTTCGGACGCTACCGCCGCATCGACGGAGGCCATGGCGATTTCCTCGGGCATTTCAAGCAAGGCCATGGTCTTGTCGTAACCATAGCTGTGCGCCCGGATCCGTTCGATTTCGGTGGAAGACCATGTCGGGGCGCCAATCCAGATTTCGCCCTTGCCGTCGCCGTTGCTGTCGAATTTCACCGAGAATTCCGGTTTGGCGAGATCGGCGACGGACTTGATGCCCGTCTCGCTGATTGTGGCCTTCGTCGTGCAGATATTCTGGGTCGCAGCGACGCCTATCGGGCTGACGCGCAAGCCCCCGCCTTCGCCGCTCAGATGGTCCACCGCATCGCCGAGATTTGGAAACCAGATCTCCGGATGTACCTGAATTTCGCCGCTGCCGACCTTGGCAAGCAGGGTGCGCGTGCCGCTCTCCGCCAGTTCCGTCTCGGTGCCGAACCGGTCGTGAGCCACTATCGAAATAATGTTTGCGGTCACCTGGGCAGATGGCCACGCCGGTACCCCGATCACCAGCTTTTCCGCCTGCGCCGGGGCCGCCAGACCCGCAAGGCAGGCGAGCGTTCCCACGGGGAGAAATATTCGAAGACTTATTTTCATGCTAACGCACCATCTCGGTTTGAAGTGCCGCATTTATCCACAGCAGGAGCCGCGATACGGATGGTTATAGGGCGGACTAAACGTATCGGATCATAATTTTTCGAATTTCTATTCGGCTTTGACGCATCATTATTTCTGTAAAATGGCTAGATGTGAGGCTAAATTATGGAATGGCCTTTCGAAAATATAATTCGCCTTTGTTGAAAACGAATAGACCATGATGTCATAAAATAACTCTTCGTAATTGGCGCGGCCGATCATGCAGGGCATGGCAAAGCACGATGCGGGGTGGGAAAGGGCATTTGAAGGGCCGGTTGCGCAGCGCGGCCCATGGCTTCCAATGCAGCATCGATTGCAATCCGCCATTCGCGCTGGAAAATGCGGAAACAGTCGATAAAACCGCAAGGAACACTAAGATGAAATGGCTGCTTCCGCCGGTGCTTGTGGCCATTCTCCTGCTTGCCATGCTCGCCATCGGCTTCATTGCGCCGGTGGCTCAAATCCTGCCGCCGCCTTTGCATTTTCTCGGCCTCGTCGTGATCGCTGGCGGTGTGGCGTTGGGTGCTGCCGGCAGTTTCCGTTTCTTTCGCATCGGCACCGAGATCAACACCTTCCGCGAGCCAAGGAAGCTCGTGACCGACGGTGTTTTCGCCTACAGCCGCAATCCCATGTATCTGGGTTTTCTTTTTGTGCTTGCGGGTGCGGCGCTGATCATCAATTCCGTCGTCAATATCGCGCTCGTCGCCGTCTTCCTGCTTGTTGCCAATGGCTGGTACATTCCCTTCGAGGAGGCAAATGCGCAGCGCATCTTCGGGCAGCCTTACATGGACTATTGCAAGCGCGTGCGGCGCTGGGTCTGATTGTAAAAGAGCATGAGTATTTCGTTGCGGCACTTAGAAACCGTTTGGGAATTCCGATGCGCTCACGCTGCAGCCGATTTGCAAGCCGCCGCCAGGATCTGCTCGCAGACCGATATTGCGAATATCGGCAAGAGCGGCGACGCAGCGCCGGCCGCAAAGCGACGCAGCCCTCCGGGTTTTTGCCGGGCGGACGCCTGATGCGTTGGATTTCTCGCCGATATACCGGGTATCGGCTTCGAAATCCGCCTGCCATGCGCCTCGACTGGCAGAAACGCGAGCGCCGTCGGAATTTCCAAACGGTCTCTTAGTCCTTTTACGGATTTGCGGCGGATCGAGGGGATGGATAAAGTCCGGCCGCTTGACGGAATCGATTTGATTTGGGCAATTGCACGCTCTGGTTGGAGGAATACAAATGACAAAGCGCGAAGTTGTCCTGCTTTCGGGTGTGCGTTCGGCGATCGGTACGTTTGGCGGCGCGCTGAAGTCCATGCCGCCGTCCAGGCTTGGGGGGATCGTCGCAAAGGAGGCGATTGCCCGTTCCGGCGTTGCGGCTGAAAAGATCGGCCATGTCGTCTTCGGCCATGTGATCAACACCGAACCGAAGGACATGTATCTCGCCCGTGTTGCGGCGGTGGAGGCGGGGGTGCCGGTGGATACGCCGGCCATGACGCTCAACCGTCTGTGCGGATCGGGGGCGCAGGCGATTGTCTCCGCTGCGCAATCGCTGCTTTTGGGCGATGCGGATTTCGCCCTTGCCGGCGGCGCGGAATCGATGAGCCGCGCGCCATTTTCCTCGCAAGGCGCGCGTTTCGGCGTGAAGATGGGCGATACCGGCATGACCGACATGATGGTCGGCGCGCTGAACGATCCCTTCGGCGGCGGCCATATGGGCGTGACCGCCGAGAACGTCGCCAGTGAATACGGCATCAGCCGCGAGGCGCAGGACGCGCTTGCGGTGGAAAGCCAGCGCCGTGCCGATGTTGCGATCCGCGAAGGCCGCTTCAAGGACCAGATCCTGCCGCTGGAGATTGCCGAAGGGCGCAAGATCGTGACCTTCGACACCGACGAACATGTTCGCGCCGAAACCTCGTCATCGACGCTCGCCGGCTTGCGGCCGGTGTTCCGCAAGGACGGTTCGGTGACGGCGGGCAATTCCTCCGGCATCAACGATGGCGCTGCCGCCGTTGTGCTGGCGGATCGTGCGGTTGCGGAAGCAGCGGGTTTGACGCCCATGGCGCGGCTTTTGGGCTATGCCCATGCCGGCGTTGAGCCGAGCCTGATGGGCATCGGGCCGATCCCGGCTGTGCGCAAGCTTCTGGATCGCACCGGATTGCAGGCGGCCGATTTCGACGTGGTGGAGTCGAACGAGGCTTTTGCCGCGCAGGCCTGTGCCGTGATGCGGGAGCTTGGCTTCCTCTCCGACCGGGTCAATCCCAATGGCGGCGCTATCGCGCTTGGCCATCCGATTGGCGCGACGGGTGCGATTTTGACCATCAAGGCCATGTATGAGCTGAAGCGCACAGGCGGTCGCTACGGCCTCGTCACCATGTGCATCGGCGGCGGTCAGGGTATTGCGCTGGCTATCGAAAACCTCGCCGCCTGACCTTGTGAAGTTGCCATAGGGCGAAAAATGCGGTGGCGGCCGGTGATCCGGTCGCCATTTTTCTTGAGCCTTCTCCCTTCGCCTTCGGTACCGCGCGCTCCATATTCCAAAGCGTTGCCATGGACCGTCTTTCGTCTTCAAATTGCCGGAGCATCTGGTGATCAGGCTTTATTTCTGTTTGCTTCTTCTTTGGGCCTTGCCGGCAATCGCTGCCGCTGCTCCCCCGGCTTTTGTCTCCCCGCGCTTCGCCGACCATCCGCTTGCGGGCAGGATCTGGTCAGTCGGGCAAGGGCGCTTTATCGGTCCGGATGAGCTTGCTTCAAGGGCTGCGGCGGCGCGTTTCGCCCTTCTTGGTGAAATCCACGACAATCCCGATCATCATGCACTTCAGGCCTGGACGATCCGCGAGATCGCGCGGGCCGGGCGGCGTCCCTCCGTGGTTTTCGAAATGGTGCCGCAGGACATGCAGCCGGAAATCGATGCCTTCCTCGCCGATCCGGACAAGAAGCCGGAAGACTTCGGCAAGGCGGTCGATTGGCAAGAGCGCGGCTGGCCCGTCTGGTCGTCCTACCAGCCGATCCTGGAAGCGGCGCTTGACGCCGGCCTGCCGATCGTTGCGGGCGATGTTACCTCGGCCACGAGGAAATCGGTCGGTGGCGCAGGCCTCACGGCCCTTGGCGACGAAGAACGAACCCGGCTCGGGCTCGATGGCGAACTGGAGGCCATTTCCGGCGGGCGCATGCTGGATACGCTCTTTGCCGGCCACTGCGAACTGGTGCCGCGCGAAGCGCTCCAGCCGATGGCTGCCGTCCAGCGCCTGCGCGATGCGGCGCTCGCCGATGCGCTTCTCATGTCCTTGCAAGATGGCGCGGTGCTGATCGCCGGCGGTGGCCACGTGCGCTCCGATTTGGGAGTGCCGGCCTATCTCCGGCAAAGAGGGGCAAAAGGCGGCATCGTCACGATCGTCTTTCGCGAGGTCGATCCGGCCATCGAAACGCCGGCGGCCTATCTTGAAACCGGAGACGGCGAAGCTCCGGCTCACGATTATCTGTGGTTCACGCCGGCAATGGAGCGGGCCGATCCCTGCATTGACCTTCGGGAGCGTTTCGGCAAGAAGGGCTAAGCCTATTCCCGGGTGGCGGGTTCGTTGACGCCAGGAGCCTCTGCCTGTTCGGCCGTTGTCCCATCCTCAGCGGAAGCATCGGCTTTTGCTGCTGCGGCGGCGGCCTCTGCGGCCTGACGGCGTCGCAAGACCTTCTTTCTTGCGCGTTTTGCCTTGAAGCGCCGATACCGGTCGCGGGTGAAATCGGCGATTTCCTCGCGGGAAAAGAAGAACGGCAGGTTCGGTTCGGCGGTTTCGATATGTTCCACCGCAAGGCCGATCTGTTCGACGCTGTGTTCCTCGCCGATGGCGCGCACGATGAAATCGATATTGCCATAGGCCACCCGGTCGGTCGGCTCGATATCGTCGCCCAGTTCCCGGCTCATGAATTCGCGCAGCGTCAGCCCCTGATCCTCCGCTTCCACCTCAAATCCGTAAACCGCGCCGACCTCGCTCAGCATCGCGTCCGGATGAAGGGCGAAATCGCCGAAAAGAGCAGGGTCATGCGCGCCTTCGGCAGGCGGGGCGAAAAGCTGGTCGAGCACCGGCACCTGTCGGGACGACGTCAGGATATAGATCCGGTCGTTGCCCTGCGGCCGTCCGGCCGATTGCACGCGCAGCGAACGGCCGTCGCGCATGACGAGTACAGGCCGCGCCCAGCGGGGAATGCGGCCGCCGTGCACCACGGCGCTTTCCGGATGGACCCGGTAGGCGACGAGTTCATGGTCGATGCCGCCCGGCAGTTCCAGTTCCATGCGTTCCACGGGGCCATGTCGCGGCGGCACGATCAGTTGCAGCCAGCGCGCCATGGGTTTGATCGTCCAGCCCTGCACAACAAGCGAGGTCAGCACGATCAGGAAGGTGATGTTGAAGATCGCCTGCGCGTTGGGCAGATAACTGATGAGCGGCAGGATGGCGAGCAGGATCGACACCGCGCCGCGCAATCCGACCCATGAGATGAAGGCGGACTCGGATCGGATGAAGCCGAAAGGCAGCAGGCAAATCCACACAGCGAAAGGGCGCGCAATGAAAATGAGAAAGAGCGCCAGCGCAAGGCCCGCCACCCATACGTCGCCGAATTGGGAAGGGGTCGCGAGCAGCCCCAGCGTCACGAACATGCCGATCTGGCCGAGCCACGTCATGCCGCCTTGAAAACGCTTCAGCGCCGGTGCCTGGCGGATACGTACGTTGCCGCAAAGGATGCCGGCCACATAGACGGCGAGAAAGCCGCTGCCGCCGATCATCGAAGTGGCGGCAAAGAGCAGCAGCGCCAGCGCCAGCACGACGATCGGATAAAGTGCAGGTTCAAGCTGGATGCGGTTGACGATCTGCACGATGACATAGCCGCCCGCGAGCCCCAGGATGAGACCCAGACCCATTTGCTTGGCGAATTGAATGAGGAGGGTGAGGAGGGCGGCGTCCTCGCTCGCTCCCGCGCTGAGCAACGCGACGAGCGTCACGGTGAGGAAGATCGCCATCGGGTCGTTCGAGCCGGATTCCACCTCAAGAGTCGCCGATATCATTTCACGCAGATGCACGCCGCCGACGCGCAACAGAAAGAACACCGCCGCCGCGTCGGTCGAGCCGACGATCGAGCCGAGCAGAAATCCCTCCGCCCAGCTCCAGCCGAGGAGGAAATGCGCCGCCGTTCCCATCAGCATGGCGGTGAGGCCGACGCCGGCGGTCGCCAGTGTCAGCGCGGGCGCCGCCGCCATGCGCAGGGTGGAGAAGCGGGTCTGGAAGCCTGAATCGAACAGGATGATGGCAAGCGCGATGGAGCCGATGAAATAGGCCGCGCGTGCGTCGGCGAATTCGATGCCGCCCGGTCCGTCCTCGCCTGCGGCCAGGCCGACAAGCAGGAAGACGAGGAGCAAAGGTGCGCCGACACGGAAACTGATGAGGCTCGTGAACACTGAAATCGCCACCAGTCCGGCGGCGACCAGGATCACGAGATACATCGTTTCAATCATCAAGGCCCGCTTTCGCTGTCAGGTGGAAATCGTAAGGGACACCAGGTTGACAGCGAGTATAGCGGATCGAAAAGCAGTTTCAGTAGCAGCGATGCGGAAAGATACCTTTTTTCAAGCCGCTACCAGACGGGCGCGGCCGAGGCCCGGTTCGTTTCGGCTCGTCGTATCCGTGAAGTGGCGGCCAAAACGGTTCGCCAGGAAGCTCGCGAGCGGGATCGCTTCCTGATGGATCAGGCCGGCGGTCGCAATCGAGCCTTCGCGGATCATGTCGAGCGTCGCCGTAATCCCGGCAGCTGTGGTGATCTGGATTGCGCTCCAGGTTTCGCCCGCGATTTCCTTGGCCGTCACCCGGTAGACGGCGGAGACCTGCTCGTGCTGGTCGCCGATCTGGCCGGAAGCGGTGATGAACACCAGCACCACGTCCTGTTTGGTCACGGGTACGGCGGTTTCCAGCACGTCGCGCAGCAGGTCGCGCCGGTCGCGCAGGCCGAGATCCTGAAGCAGCAGGCGCATGATGTCGCGGTGGCCGGGATAGCGCACGGTGAGATAGTGCAGCGAACGGACCTTGCCTTCCAGCGAATGCGCCAGCGAACCCAGCCCGCCCGAGGTGTTGAAGGCCTCGTAGTCGACGCCGTCGAGCGAGAAGGTTTCATAGCCTTCCAGCGGCTGCACAAGGGTATGCGCGCCGTCGATGATCGCCTCGCAGGGGTTGCAATATTCGTTGATCAGACCGTCCGTCGACCAGGTCAGATTGTACTTCAGCGCATTGGTTGGAAAGCGGGGCAGGGCGCCGACGCGAAGCGTGAGAGTGTCGAGAGTGTCGAAGCGGCTTGCAAGGTCGTGACCGGCAATCGATACGAAGCCCGGCGCCAGTCCGCATTGCGGCGCGAAGGCGGTTTTCGCACCTTTTGCGAGGGCTTTCACAGCTTTCGTCGAGGCGACGTCTTCGGTGAGATCGAGATAATGCGCGCCGGCCCGTTTGGCGGCTCTGGCGATGGTTTCGGTGAGGAAGAAAGGTGCTGCGGAAAGCACCGCCTTCTTGCCCGCAAGCGCCTTGACCAGTGCATCCTCGTTAGCGACGTCGATGGCGAGGATTTTCACGCCGGGGCGGTTGATCGTGGCCAGCGCCAGCGCATCGCGGTCGACGACCGTGACGTCATAATCGCCGCTATCGGTCAAAAGCGCTGCGATCATCCGGCCGATCTTGCCTGCGCCGACGATCATTACGGGCCATACACTCATGTAAATCCTCCTTAAATCCGACAAGGACAAGGATACCATTTGGCAATGTCGCGGATCAGGGAGCAAACTGACTGCTTTGGCTCAGGTTGCCGGCAAAATAACGTTAACATCGTCGTTTTGGCAGTTTTCTTGTCTCGCGCCTACTTCGAACTTGCCGCAGCGCCTGCAGAGATTCCTGATCGATTCGAGGGTTTTATCAGCTGCGATCGAACTTTGCGGCCAGCACGATGGACGAACGCGACCGTTTGACGCCGGGAATGGCGGCGATATCGTCCAGCACTTCGTCGAGGTCTTCGAGCCTTGGCGCTTCCACTTTCAAAAACAGGTCGAATTCGCCGGAAACGGTGAGGCAGGTTCGGATTTCGGGGAAGGTTTCGAGGCGTTTGATCGTCTCGCGCACCTGATGCTGCTCGACGGCGAGCATCACCAGCGCCTGCACGGATTCAACCTCCGGCGCGCGTGACAAAAGCACGGTATAGCCGCTGATGATCCTGGCTTTCTCAAGCCGCGTAATGCGCTCCTGTATGGTGGAGCGGGCGACCTTAAGTTTGCGGGCGATTTCAGACGTGGATATGCGGGCGTCGGCCTGCAGGAGGGCGATAAGCCGCCGGTCGAGATCGTCCTTGTAGTCGCGCATTCAATCCCCGTCAGATCGCCGATGATCCGGCAATCTGACAGAAAGCATTGCGGCTTTCAACGATCCGGGTTCCTAAAGCAGCACGTCGTAGAACATGCGCAAGCCGGTGAAAGCGAGGAAGGCGGCGAAGACGATCTTCAACGCTCTCGGGTTGATTGTATGCGCGATGCGCGCCCCCCAGGGGGCTGCCAGCGTCGAGGTCGGGATGATGAGCAGGAAGCCGACCAGGTTGATATAGCCGAGCGAATAGTCCGGCCGGCCGTCGACGCCCCAGCCATAGTAGAGCGCGCCCATGGTTCCCGGAGACGGCAATAATCAGCCCGATGGCCGAGGCGGTGCCGACCGCAAGGCGGATCGGATAGGAAAAGAGCGTCAGGATCGGCACACTTAAAGTGCCGCCGCCGATGCCCATCATCACCGATATCGAGCCGATCAGAAGGCCGAGCAATTCCTTCAGCGGGGTGCCGGGCAGCGATCCTGCGAGCGCTATGCCATCCTTGCGGAAAGTCATGTTGACGGCGACCGCGAGTGCCACCGTCGCGAAGATCAGCGACAGCACCGTACCGCTGACATTGCCGCCAATGATCGTGCCGGTGATGACGCCGACCGCAATCGGCAGCCACCAGCGCTTCAGGAGATCGAGATCGACACTGCCGCGCCTGTAATGCGCCAAAGCCGAGGAGGTGCCGGTGCCGAGAATGGTCGCAAGCGAAGTTCCGACGGCCACATGCATCACGACGGATTTGTCGACGCCGAGCGCGAGTAGCATGTGATAGAGCACCGGCACGATGACGATGCCGCCGCCGACACCCAAAAGCCCCGCGATGATGCCGGCGATGACGCCGGTGGCGGAAAGCGCCACGGCGAGAAGAACGAGCGATCCAATTTCGATATCGGCCAAGGATTGGTTCCTTTACTCATGTGCTTTGCCGCGCAGCCTTTCAGCGCGGCTTTGCGGATCGTTTCCGGTCGCTGCGACTGGTTTGGGAATTTGTCTTGAAGACAAGGCGGATGGCAAAGCGGACCTTGCCAGATATCCTATTGCTGCAGCCATGAAGTCAAGCGCGCGGGCGCATAGGATTTTCTTCGTTACAAACAAACTGCTGTTCTAAAGCTGCCGCCCATCTGCTCACGGCAATTGCGGCTTGCGCTGCCTGAGACGGGCGAGATGCGGCAGGGCGACGCCCGACATGATGACCAAAGTCGAGATCGTTTGGGCGAGGTGGCCGACCGGCGTTGCGAAAAAACCTTGAAGGGAGGGAAAGTGCGGCAGGCGCATGGCCGATTTTGGGTTGCTGGATTATGAGACTTATATCTTATATAAGATTAATTGCTTTTGGTTCATGGCGATTGCCGGGGCGGTGGACAACCGTTCCCGGAAGTTTGCCGGATGCGCCTGCCGGGGGAGGCCTTCAAAAGGGGAGCTGGCAAAGGGGATCTGGCAAAGGGAGGATGCAATGGAGATCATCGTTGTCACAGGCGCGGCTGGCGGTATCGGCCGCGAAACGGTCCGGTCTCTCGCGGCGGATGACCGGCGGATTGTCTGTGTCGATATCTCGCACGACGCCCTGAAGGCTCTCGATCCGGTCGTCGCCGATCTTCCCGGAGAATTCGTCAAACTCACGTCGCGGCTTGAAGATGCTGCTGCCTGCCGCGCCGTCGTCGCGCAAGCGGGAGGAAAGGTCTCCGGCCTGGTCCATCTTGCCGGCGTCTTCGAGGCGGATCCTGCTTCAATCGACGACATGGGCGTCTATGACCGGGCAATCGCCCACAATCTCACCAACGGCTACATGATGGCCAATGCAGTGGCGGAAAAATCCGATTCCTCACGCGTCGGTGCGATGGTCTTCACCTCGTCGCTGGCCTTTCGCCGTGGTTCCTGGGAGCATGTGCCCTATGCGGCCGCCAAGGGAGGGCTGGTCGGTATGACGCGCGCCTTGTCGAGGCGGCTGGCGCCCGGCTGGCGGGTGAATGCGCTGGCGCCCGGCCTCATCAACACGGCCATGCCGGCGAAGCTTTTCGCCGAGCGCGGCATCGAGCGGGTAAGTGCCGAGGTTCCACTGAATCGCCTTGGCGAAGCTTTTGAAGTTGCAAGCGTTATCGCGTTTTTGATGAGCCCGGCCGCGTCTTATGTCACCGGCCAGTGCATCAATGTCGATGGCGGGATCATCAATTCCTGACCCGGCTTTTGGAAAAGCCGTGAACGGGCGGGGCTCGCTTAGCTCTTGTAAAAGATATAAGACCTGTTAATGTCCGGGCGAAGGTTGATCTCTCCTCGGGGAAGGTCAGCCTGCCTGGTAAGGGTCAAAGCCACTGGATAACGCCGAAAAAGCGAGACAATCGCTGGCGGGAATGACGGGGAGGAGACGGGAGCCAGATGGAGGCAACACGTGCGCTCGTCGCGTTTCTCGCGACATTCAACGATCGCATCGGCCGCGCCGGCGTGGTGGCTGCGTCCTGTTTCATTGCGCTGATGACGGTCATCGTCATTGCCGGTGTGTTTTTCCGCTACGTGCTCAACAATTCCATCAGCTGGGTTGAGGATGTGTCGCTGATCTTGATGGTGACGACGGCTTTTCTCGTCGCGCCTTTCGCCTATCGCACCGGCGGCAATGTGGCGATCGAGTTCGTCATCGATCACCTGCCTAAGGTTATGCTGCGCTCGCTCCGGATCCTCATCAACATCCTGATCCTTTGGATCATCTATCGCTACTTCTTTGAAAGCGTGAATCTCGTCGCGCGCGGCTGGAGCATTCGCGTCAACACCGTGCCCATCGCCTGGGCGTGGCCCTATATGGCGGTGCCGGTCGCCTTCGCGGCCATGGCGCTCGTCGGTTTCGAGCTGATCCTTCGCGATCTCTGGGGCCTCATGAGCGGGTCGTCGGAGCTCGACCTGCCGCATTACGCCCCGCAGGAACCGGAGTAGGAGCGCGCCGATGTCTCTCGCCTATTTCTGGATCTTCTTCGTATTGCTCGCAATCGGCATGCCGGTGGTCTTTGCGCTCCTCGTCGGGCCGGGGCTGTCGCTGGTGCTCGATGGCAAGGATCAGCTTTTCTTCTCCAAGCTGCTCTCGACCGTCTACACCGGCATGTATTCCTTCCCGCTGATGGCCGTGCCGTTCTTTATTCTCGCCGGAGAGTTGATGAACTCCGGCGGCATCACGCGCTCCATCGTGCGGTTTTCGGAATCCATGATCGGTCATGTGCGCGGCGGGTTGGCGCAGGTCAACATCCTGTCGTCGATCCTCTTTGCCGGCCTTTCCGGTTCGGCCGTCGCCGATACCTCGGCGCTGGGCAAGATGCTGATCCCGGCCATGGAGCAAAACGGCTATTCCCGGCGTTTCGCGGCGGCGATCACCGCCGCTTCCTCGGTCATCGGGCCGATCATCCCGCCGTCCGGCATCATGGTGCTCTATGCCTTCGTGATGAATGTCTCCGTCGCGGGCCTCTTTCTCGCCGGTTTCGTTCCGGGGCTGATGATCGGCCTCGGGCTGATGGCGCTAACGTCCTATTTCGCCAGGGTGCGCAACTATCCTGTGGCGGCAAGGCGCTCCACCTGGCGGGAGCGCTCGGTCTCCTTCCTTGAGACCTATCCGGCGCTGCTTACGCCCGTTCTCCTGCTTGGCGGCATTCTCTCCGGCATCTATACGCCGACGGAGGCTGCGGCGGTTGCGGCCATCTACGCGATTTTCGCCTCAGCCCTGCTCAGGCTCGATATCTGGGAGCGGTTCATCGCCGATCCGCTGCATGCCTATCTTCACATCGGCCCGCTGACGGTGCTTTTGTTCGCCGGCTTTACGGATTTTGTCGGCATCCGGCTGTTTGCCATCTTCGCCATCGGCTGGGTGGTGGTGGCGGAAATCGTCTGGCGGCTGGCTTTCGCCAGGCATCGCCCGGTGCCGAAGCGGCTTTCGGCGGAGACAGCGGCAGGTCCTGCGCTTTCGCTGAAAGCCGACGTGCGCCGCGCTGCCGGCGAAACAGCGCAGCGGCTTCCGAGCGTGCTGAAAAACACAGCGCTCCAGTCCGGCATTATCCTGCTTCTCGTCGGTGCGGCGGTCACCTTCGGCTGGATGGTGACTGTATCCGGGCTTGCGCGCGAGGCGGCGACGCTCATCCAAAGCCTGTCCGACAATCCCTATGTGCTGCTGTTTCTGGTCAACATCCTGCTTTTCATCGTCGGCATGTTCCTGGACGCAGGTCCCGCGATCCTGATCCTCGGTCCCGTGCTCGGGCCGATCATGACGCAGATCGGCGTCGATCCGCTGCATTTCGCCATCGTCATGTGCGTCAATGTGACGGTGGGGCTGGCGACGCCGCCCATGGGGCTTGTGCTCTTCGTCGCGTCTTCCGTGGCGAATGAGAAGGTCGAGCGCATCGTGCAGGCGATCTGGCCTTTCCTCCTGGTGGAGATGGGCGTGATCTTCCTCATTACCTATTTCCCCAGTCTCGCGTTGACATTGCCGGCCATGGCCGGATTTGCGAAATGCCCGGATGGCGCTTCGATCTGCACCTTGCTCGTTCAGATGGCGGGCGGGTGAAGCTGTGCTTTGAAAAAGGGAGGAGTAAAAGCATGCTCTTGAGGAAACTGATGACGACCGCCGGCGCGCTGGCGCTTGCGGCAACCGCGGCGATCGGCGGAGTAACCGCCGCCAAGGCCGCGGATTACACGATCAAGGTCGCCTTCCTCGGCTCGCCCGAGGATGAGGACTACGACGGCTCGATGGTCTTCAAGGACTACGTCGAAAGCCGGTCCAACGGTCGCGCCACGGTGGAGATCTATCCCTCCGGCCAGTTCTGCGGCAACGAGAAGGAATGTCTCGACAACCTTCAGGCCGGAACGCTTGAGGTCTATATCACCACGATCGGCGGCTTCGGCAACGTCTTTGGCCCGGGTCAGGTGCTCGATCTGCCCTATATGTTCGCCAACGACCGGGTGGCGGAATGCGTCTTCGACGGTCCCTACGTGAGCGATCTTCGCAAGGGCGTTCTGGCGGCCGGCATCCCGATGCGGCTGATGGTCGTCTCCAACACGGGCGGCTGGCGCAATTTCGCCACCACCACCAAGCTGGTGAAATCGCCGGCGGACATCAAGGGCCTGAAGATCCGCACGATCCCGGCCGAGATCCAGCAGGAACTCGTCAACCAGCTCGGCGGCAATGCGACCGCGGTCGCCTGGCCCGAGGTCTACACCTCGCTTGCCACGGGCGTTGTCGAGGGCACGAAGAACGGCATCACCGACATCATGAACATGAAGTTCCCGGAAGCGGGGCTGAAATACCTGACGCTCGACGGCCATGCCTATATGGGCGCCTTGTGGTGGTATTCCGAGCCTGCGTGGCAGCAACTGCCGGACGACATGAAGCGGATCGTCTTCGACGGCATGAACCATCTGCGCACGGTCACCCGCGCCTTCCCCATGCGCCGGTCGATCGAGGCCTACGAGGAATTCAAGAAGGAAGGCGGCACAATCTACGTTCCGTCGCCTGAAGAAAAGAAGCAGTTCCAGGAAGCCTCTTCCGGCATGCGCAAGTGGTACACCGACAAGTTCGGCGCCGAATGGCTCGACAAGCTCGACGTCGCTGTCAAGGACTGCGAAGCCAAGGTCGACGGGGAATTTGCCGCGGCAAATCAATAGTCTCCCAACTAAAAAACGGCTCTGACGCAGCCTGGGCGGGTCGAAAGATCCGCCCTTTTTCTACTGTGGCGATGGATGGACCAACGGCTTCAAATCTCCTCTCCGCTGCCCTTTTGCTCCGGACGATATCCTCTCGTTCGTCTTTGCCGGGCTTGACCCGGCAATCCATGAAGCGCCTGCGCTTGTTGCGACGTCCGCATGGGTGCCCGGATCAAGTCCGGGCATGACGAGGGATGGGCCGTGCTCTCCTGCTTCGATATGTGATGCCGACATAGGCGAGGCATTTTCCCCTCACCCCAACCCTCTCCCACGGGGAGAGGGAGCAACCGAGCACCTTGCTGCGTTTGAAATGAACGACATCGCTCGCAGTCATGGCAGGGCTCAGTCCCCTCTCCCACGGGGAGAGGGAGCAACCGAGCACCTTGCTGCGTTTGAAATGAACGACATCGCTCGCAGTCATGGCAGGGCTCAGTCCCCTCTCCTACGGGGAGAGGGAGCAACCGCGCGCCTTGCTGCGTTCGAAATGAACGACATCGCCCGCATTCATGGCAGTGCTCAGTCCCCTCTCCCTCAGGGAGAGGGCTAGGGTGAGGGCCAGAATGAGGGCCAGAATGAGAGTAAGCGCCAGAATGAGGTGAGGGGCCTGAAAAGTCGCTTTGCAGCAACATAAGTCTTGTAACTTATATAAGACTTGATAGAGTGCGGCGCGAAAGAGGATCGGGCCTTCGGAGGGTTCCCGCCATGACCACCGTGCTTTGCGCGGGCATCGCCGTGATCGACTTCGTCATGTCGATGGATGAAATGCCAAGGCTTGCGGAGAAATACCGGGCAAGGGATGCAGCCGTGGTGGGCGGTGGCTGCGCTGCCAATGCGGCTGTCGGTATCGCCCGGCTTGGCGGTCATGCTCTCCTTGCAGCACAGCTTGGCGACGATCCGATCGGCGGCATGATCCTCGCCGATCTGGAGCACGATGGCGTCGATTGTTCGCTCGTGCGTCTTCTTGCCGGTCGCCGGTCGTCATTTTCCTCCATTTTCATCGATGCGAAGGGCGAGCGCCAGATCGTCAATTTCCGCGATGAAGCGATGGAAAGCGGAGCTTCGTGGCTCGAAGGCAAAGGCGTACCCCCATTCGATGCAGCCCTTGCCGATACCCGCTGGCCGGAGGGCGCTCACGCTGTCATGCAGCTTGCGCGCGAGCGGGGCAAGCCTGCCGTCATGGACGTAGAAGCGCCCTCGCGGATCGCTCAGGAAGCGCTTTCTTCCGCCACCCATCTGGCGTTTTCCGAGCAGGGCTTGAGGGATTATTCCGGGACCGCCGATCTGGAAGCCGGTCTTCGCCGCGCCAGTGGCGAAACCGGGGCTTTCGTCTGCGTGACGCGAGGCGAGGCGGGCGTGGTCTGGGTTGAGGACGGCGAAATCCGTTCCATGCCCGGTTTCAAAGTTCCCGTCGCCGACACGCTTGGCGCGGGCGATATCTGGCACGGCGCTTTTGCCCTTGCGCTGGGTGAGGGGCGGGGAGAAGCCAACGCAATGCGCTTCGCCAACGCCGTCGCCGCCATCAAATGCACGCGTTTCGGCGGCCGTTCCGGTGCACCAAATCGTACTGAGGTTGAAGCCTTTATGAGGGAAAGATCATGATCACCTTGAGCCCGGGAAAGCTGTGGGGAATGCGGCGCATGGCCGATGGCGCGGGCCGTTACAAGATGACGGCGGTCGACCAGCGTCCGCCGATCAAGAATCCGATCGCCAAACATTACGGTTCATCCGAAGCGCCCTTTGACGACGTCGCCGGCTTCAAGGCGCTCCTGATCGAAACGCTGCAGGCGGAAAGTTCGGCGCTGCTGCTCGATCCGCATTTCGCTATTCCAAGGGGCATCGACACTCTCTCCCCGGCAAAGGGACTCATCGTCACGCTGGAGGATTCCCTCTTCAAGGAAACGCCTGACGGGCGGCTTTCCTTTGAAATCGACGACTGGTCGGTTGAAAAGATCAAGCGCATGGGCGGCGATGCGGTGAAGGTGCTCGCCTGGTATCGTCCCGACGCGGGCGATGCCGTCAATCGTCACCAACAGGATTTCGTCAAGCGGATCGGCGATGCCTGCGCCCGCTTCGATATTCCCTTCGTCTTCGAGCTTCTGGTCTATCCGCTCGCGAAGGACGCGCATCAGACGCAGGACTACGTCGAGATGAAGGGCAAGAAGACCGACGATGTCCTGAAGTCGGTAGAGGAATTCGCAAAACCCGTCTACGGCGTCGATCTCTTCAAGCTGGAAAGTCCGCTGAATGCAGGCGACGTTCCCGGCGTCGGCGGCGACGGCTGGCAGGACGTACAGAAGGTCTTTGACGAGATGGGCCGGCTTGCCGGCCGCCCCTGGGTGATGCTCTCCGCCGGTGCCGGCAAGTCCGACTTTCGCAATATTTTGACCCATGCCTACAAGGCGGGCGCTTCCGGCTATCTCGCCGGGCGGGCGATCTGGCTCGATGCCTTCTCGCATTTCCCCGATTGGGCGAAGATCCGCGCCGGGCTTGAAGGCGGTGGCGTCGACTATATGCGCGATCTCAACGCCCTTACGGATGCTGAGGCTCTGCCTTTCGCCTCTCACGCCTGTTATGGCGAAGGCGGCGCGGCATTTACGCCGAAGGACGCCTCCTTCCGCCATCGTTACGAAGGGTTTTGACGATGTCGCGCATTGCCATTCTGCCGCTTGGGCGGCCGACCTTCGACGTTCCTTTTGCCGAGGAAAATCTCGGCAAGATGCTTGCCGCGCTGGACGCAAGCGGCCATGAGATCGTCGGCCCCCGCAGCCTGCTTTTCGACGCGGCCGAGGCACGTGCGGCCGTTGCAGCGATTGAGGCGCAGTCGCCGGATCAGATCCTCATCCTGCAGGTCACCTTCACCGACGCGTCGATGACGGTGGAGATCGCCAATGGTTTCAGCGGGCCGCTTGCCATCTGGTCGATCCCCGAACCCCGGATCGGCGGCAGGTTACGCCTCAATTCCTTCTGCGGCCTCAATCTCGCCGGTCATGCGCTGGGTCTGAACGATCGGGATTTCTCCTATCTTTATGCCGCTCCCGATGCTTCCGATATCGGCAGCGCGCTGGATGAACTTCTCGCCGGCAAGCGCCAGTCGCAGCCCGTTCCCCTTGTTGCGGCGCGGGCCAAGGCCGGACCGGGCGCAAAAGCCGTTGCCGCCCTTCGTGGCGCGCGGATCGGGCGGATTGGCGAGGCTCCGGGCGGCTTCGATACCTGTCATTACGACAAGGCGAAGCTTGAGGCGCTCGCCGGCGTCAGCGTCGAGGAAATGGAGCTTGAGACGCTGTTTTCCGGCGCGCGTCACGTGGGCGATGCCGCAACTGCCGAGGTTCGCAGCACAGCGGCAGCTCTGGCGGGCGATCTCGATACCGTCGATCAGGAACAGCTCGACCGCTCCTTGAAGCTCAAGGCGGCGATTGAGGATATCAAGCGCGACGGAGGGTTTGACGCCTTCGCCATCCGTTGCTGGCCGGAAACCTTCACCGAATATGGCGGCGCCGTCTGCGGTCCCGTGTCGATGATGGGCGAGGCGAGGGTGCCTTGCGCCTGCGAGGCGGATGTCTATGGCGCGCTGACCTCGCTGCTCTTGCAGAAGGTCGCCGACAAGCCCGCTTTCCTCGCCGATCTCGTCGATCTGGACGCAGATGACGACACCGGCGTCGTCTGGCACTGCGGTCAGGCGCCGATCTCCATGGCGGCGGATCGCTCGAAGGTTTCCGCGACGATCCACACCAACCGCAAGATGCCGCTTTTGTTCGAGTTTCCGCTGAAGGCGGGCCGCGTCACCTTCTTCCGCATTTCCCAGGCGCGGGGCAAAACATTCGCCGTCATCGGCGGCGGCGACATGCTGGCAAGGCCCATGGCCTTCACCGGCACGTCGGGCGTCGTGCGTTTCGATTCCGGCGCGAAGACCGTGCTTCAGCGCGTCATGGGCGCGGCGCTCGAGCATCACATGGCGCTTGTCTATGGCGACCATCGCAATGCGCTTGAAGAAGCCGCCGGCGCGCTCGGCATTCCCGTTTTGAGGCTCTGACATGAGTGAAAAGCCAGTCCGTTACGCCATCATCGGCTCCGGCATGATGGGGCATGAGCACATCCGCAACATCAAGCTGCTGGAGGGGGCGAGCGTCGTTGCCGTCGCCGATCCGGATGAGGGTATGCGCACGACGGCGCAGACGCTTTCCGGGGAAGGCTGCGCCGCCTTTGCCGACTACCGCGAGATGGCGGGCCAGGCCGATTTCGACGCCATTTTGATCGCCAGCCCCAATCACACCCATATCGACGTGTTGAAGGACGTCATGGCGCTCGACAAGCCGATGCTGGTTGAAAAGCCGCTTTGCACCACGCTGGAAGACTGCAAGGCGGTTCTCGCCTTGCAGCAGCGTCGAAGCGCGCCTGTCTGGGTGGCGATGGAATACCGTTACATGCCGCCGGTGCAGCGTCTCATGAGGGAACTGCGGCAAGGGACGGCGGGTTCATTGAAAATGATCTCGATCCGCGAACATCGCTTTCCCTTCCTGCAGAAGGTTGGCGACTGGAACCGCTTTGCCGCAAAGACCGGCGGCACGCTGGTCGAGAAATGCTGTCATTTCTTCGACCTCTTCCGCCTCGTTGCCGAAAGCGAGCCGGTGCGCGTCTATGCGTCTGGCGCGATGGATGTGAACTTTCTGGACGAGACCTATCCCGAGGGCAGGCCCGATATTCTGGACAATGCCTTCGTGATCGTCGATTTCGCCAATGGTGTCAGGGCGATGCTCGATCTTTGCATGTTTGCCGAAGGCTCCTACTGGCAGGAGATTATTTCAGCAACCGGCGACAAGGCCCGCATCGATGCTTTCATCCCCGGTCCTTCGCGGTTTTCGCCGGACGGGCGGGAGCGCTCGTCGGAGATCGCCATTTCGCCCCGCGCGACCAAGCGCGAAATCCGCGAGGAGGTGCATGTGGACGAGGCGATCCTTGCGGCCGGCGATCATCACGGCTCGACCTTCTTCCAGCATCGCAAGTTCATCGATCTGGTGAGGCATGGCGGCCAGCCGGAAGTCTCGCTGGAAGACGGGCTGAAATCGGTCATGGTCGGCGCCGCGGCGGAAGAAAGCGCACGGACGCATCGGGTGGTGGAGCTTTAACACGGCCTCAAGCTAGGCCTCACCGACGTTCGGCGCACTCACCTATCGTTCGTCATTGCCGGGCTTGACCCGGCAACCCATTGGAAGGGCGCAAAGAGGTATTCGCAATCGTCATGGACCGTCATCCGGGCTAAGCGAGATGAAACCGGCGGCTGCCTCCAGCGCCCCCTCTCCCATTGGGAGAGGGTTGGGGTGAGGGGCGAGAAACGGCGTGAGGGGCGAGAGACGGGCGTGAGGCGCGTCCTACCTCAGATCCGACAGGTAATGCGCCTTGTCGGTGAGGCAGCGGGAGATGCGCAACTCGACCGGCTTGTTTTCCAGATCGTAGGCGATGCGGGTAATTTCCAGCAATGGTGTCGCCTTGGCGCAATCGAGCACCTTGGCGTCGTCGCGCGTTGCGGAGATCGCCTTCAGCCGCTCCGTGGCATTGCCGATGGTGATACCCCAACGCTCCGAATAGAGACCGTAGACGTTGTTGGGAATAGCCTCCAGCTTGTCCAGCCCGGGAAAGCGCTTGGCCGGGAGGGAGATGCGTTCCACGATCAAAGGCTCGTCGCCGAGCTTTCTTACCCGCTCGATCCGAAAGACATAGGCCGAAGGGCCAAGCGTCAAAGCCTTCGTTTCCTCGCTGGTGGCGCGTTCTTTCGCCCAATGCAGGATGGTTGACGTTGGAAATCTCCGCTCGCCGCTATCGGGCACCAGGCGGAAGAACTGGAACAGGATGCGGCTTTCCTCCGGCGCCGCCACATAGGTGCCGTGGCCCTGCCTGCGCACCAGTAGGTTTTCCGAGGTCATGGCGTTCAGCGCCTTGCGGATCGTGCCCTGGCTGACGCCGATTTCCCGTGCCAGTTCCATTTCGGAAGGGATCAGCTGGCCCGGCTGCCAGGAGCCTTCGATCAGCCTTCTGACGAGGCTTTCCTTGACCTGAAGATAGAGCGGGCGAAAACCGAATGCCCTTGCCGGCGCGCCTGCCGTTGTCATGTCCGCCATTGCCGTTTGCCCTGAACTTCCCGTTCCTGCATTTTTAGCCCATCGATGTTGACATAGCTAGAATTTTGTATCTTATGTCTTATATAAGACTTTACATCACATATCCAGTGCGCGATTGTTTTCCAGGCATTGGAAGGCGGCGCGCGCTGTTGCCGGGAGGGTTCCATGGAGATTCCACAACTGCTTGTGCATGACCACGCCGATAACGTCGGTGTCGTTGTCGTGGAGGGTTTGACCGCCGGCACGGACATGCTGTGCTGCGTCACGCATGACAATTCGACGTTTCGCCTGACGGCGGGCGCCGATGTTCCGATCGGCCACAAGATCGCGCTGAAGGACATCAAGTCCGGCGATACGGCGATCAAATACGGCGAGGACATCGGCAAGTTCGTCGCCGATGTGGCCAGGGGCGGTCACGTCCACACCCACAATTGCAAAACCAAGCGCTGGTAGGAGCGAGCGATCATGGCGTCCAAATATTCAAACATCACGATCAACGCCTACCGCCGCGAAAACGGCCGCGTCGGCGTTCGCAATCACGTGGTCATCCTGCCGCTCGACGACATTTCCAACGCCGCCTGCGAGGCGGTCGCCAACAATATCAAGGGCACGCTGGCGATCCCGCATGCCTATGGCCGGCTGCAGTTCGGCGAGGATCTCGACCTGCATTTCCGCACCATCATCGGCACCGGCGCCAACCCGAATGTGGCCGCCTGCGTCGTCATCGGCATCGAGCCGGGCTGGACGAAGAAGGTGGTCGACGGCATCGCCGCCACCGGCAAGCCGGTGATGGGCTTTTCCATCGAGCAGAACGGCGATCTGAAGACCATCATGGACGCGTCGCGCGCGGCCAAGGACATGGTGCATTTCGCTACCGAACTGCAGCGCGAGGAATGTTCGATCTCCGAGCTTTGGGTCTCCACCAAATGCGGCGAGAGCGACACCACGACCGGGCTTGGCTCCTGCCCGACGGTCGGCAACATGTACGACAAGCTGTTGCCGGAAGGCATCTACGGCTGCTTCGGCGAAACCTCGGAGATCACCGGGGCGGAGCACATCTGCAAGGCGCGGGCGATCAATCCGGAGGTGGGCGAGCGCTGGTACACGATGTGGAAGGCCTATCAGGACGACGTCATCTTCGCCCATCAGACCGACGATCTGTCGGACAGCCAGCCGACCAAGGGCAACATCGAGGGCGGCCTGACGACGATCGAGGAAAAGGCGCTGGGCAACCTGGAGAAGATCGGCCGCACGTCGAAATACATCGACATCCTGGAGCCGGCGGAAGCGCCGAAATCCGGCAAGGGGCTCTACTTCATGGATTCCTCGTCTGCGGCGGCGGAATGCGTGACGCTGATGGCGGCGGGCGGCTATGTGGTCCACACGTTCCCGACCGGTCAGGGCAACGTGATCGGCAATCCGATCGTGCCGGTGATCAAGATCACCGCCAATCCGCGCACGGTGCGCACCATGAGCGAGCATGTCGACGTCGACGTGTCGGGCATCCTGCGCCGTGAAATGACCATCGATGAAGCCGGCGACGCGCTGATCGAGATGATCCGCCGCACGTCCAATGGCCGCAATACGGCTGCCGAAGCGCTCGGCCATCGCGAATTCTCCATGACCAAGCTTTACCGCAGCGCGTGATATAAGAAAGCCCTCGCGCCGCTTCATGAGAGGCGCGGGGGCCCAGTCGGGAGGAGCGTCGGGAGGAGCGGCGGGTCGTGAATTTTTGAACTATCGGAGAGGTTGAACAAAAACACTGGCCGCCGGGATTTGCCGGCCACCAATTGGGAGGGAATTGATTTGAAGAAGATCATGAGTCTTGCGGCGGCTGCCGCTTTCACTGTCTTATCCGGTGCGGCGATGGCCTTTCCGGACAAGCCCGTCAATTACATCATCCCCTTCAATGCCGGCGGCGAAAGCGATATTTCCGCCCGCCTGCAACAGCCCTATTTCAACAAGATTACCGGGCAGGACCTGATCATCAAGTATCAGGCGGGCGCCGGCGGCGCGCAGGCCTGGTCGGTCTTGAACGATCAGCCGGGCGACGGCTACACGATCATGGGCACCAATCTGCCGCATATCATTCTCCAGCCTTTGCTGCAGGATCCGGGTTACAAGACCGACGATCTGACGAATATCTACATGTTCCACTTCACTCCGGATGCATTGATCGTGCGGGCCGACAGCAAGTATGAAACGGTTCAGCAGGTGATCGACGCCGCAAAGGCAGCACCCGGTGCGCTGACGGCTGGCGGAAGCGCCACCAATTCGGCCAATCACATCGCCAATCAGCGTTTCGCCAAGCTTACCGGCGGCGAGATGACCTATATCCCCTACACCGGCACCGGGGCTACGATCCCGGCGTTGCTTGGCGGCGAGGTCGAGATGCTGTGGGGCTACACCACAGTGGCTGCCGGCCAGGGCGACAAGGTGCGTATGCTCGCCGTCGCGCAGGAAAACCGCCACCCGCTCTTCCCGGATGTGCCGACCTTCAAGGAACTCGGCATCGACATGGTCGGCGGCGCTTATCGCGGCATCGCGGTTCCAGGCTCCACGCCGGAAGACGTGCGCAAGGAGCTTTCCTCCATCATCGGCAAGATCAACGCCGATCCGGACTTCATCAAGGAAATGGAAGGCGCGGGCTTTGCCATGCTGGATGTTCCCTATGAAGGGATGGATGCCTTCATGGCCGAGCGCAAGGCGCTCTACGAAGAGACCGCCCGGGAACTTGGCGCGTTGAAATAAGCACTTAGCTTTCAGCGGGTAGCGCTGGAGCGGCTGCATGTCGCTCCAGCAGCCCGGTTTTTCCTCGCGCCCACGGAGTTTTCCATGGATGTCGATTTCGGCTTCGTGCTTGCGCAGGCTTTCAGCCCGTTCAATCTGTTCCTGGCGCTCATCGGCGTCGTGCTGGGAACGATCATCGGCGCGCTTCCCGGCCTGTCGGCGACCATGGCGATTGCCGTTCTCGTGCCTTTCACCTTTCCGATGGACCCGGCTTCCGGGTTGATCATGCTGGGCGCCATCTACACCGGCGCGATCTATGGCGGCGCCTATGCCGCAATCCTGGTGAATACGCCCGGCACGCCGTCGGCGATTGCAACGACTTTCGACGGTTACCCGATGGCGAAGCGCGGCGATGGTGATCTCGCCATCACGCTTGCGACATTGGCAAGCGTTGTCGGCGGCCTCGTCGGCGCGATTCTGCTCATGACGCTTTCGCCGCTGCTTGCGCAAATCGCGCTTGCCTTCCAGTCGAGCGAATATTTCTGGCTGGCCATTCTCGGTTTGACGCTGATCGCGAGCCTTTCCTCCGGCAATGTGCTGAAGGGGCTCGTCGGCGGCGCATTCGGCCTTTCGCTTTCGATGATCGGCGTTGCCGTCATCGGAGGCGACACGCGCTTCACCTTTGGATCGTCGGCGCTTCTGGGCGGCATCGATATCGTCTCCGCCCTTATCGGCCTTTACTGCATTCCCGTGCTGATCGATCTTGTGGCCCGCCCGGACCGGCATCTTGAACCAGCGCCGCTCGGGCGCGGTTTCCGCCTGTTCGAAGCAATCGGCATCTGCGCGTCGAATGCGGTCAACCTCATCCGCTCGTCGCTGATCGGCACCATCGTCGGCATTCTTCCAGGGGCGGGCGGATCGATCGCCTCGCTGGTTTCCTATTCCGAGGCCCGTCGTTCGAGCGGCCATCCGGAACGTTTCGGCACAGGCGAACCGGGCGGCATCCTCGCGACCGAGAGCGCCAACAACGCCACTGTCGGCGGCGGCTTCATTCCAACGCTCGTGCTTGGAATTCCAGGCACACCGCCCGATGCGGTCATTTTGGGCGCGCTTCTGGTGCAGGGCATCCGCACCGGGCCGGAGCTTTTCACCCAGCAAAGCGGCATCGTCTATGTCTTCATGTTCGGGCTCTTGATCGCCACCGTCATGATGCTGCCGCTCGGCCTTTTCATCGGGCGCTACGCCTATCGCTTCATCGTCGACACGCCGAAGGCGCTGCTCGTTCCCGTCATCGCCTTCATGACGGTGGTCGGCAGCTTCGCCATTCATTCCAACCCGCACGATGTGGTGGTGATGGTCGCCATGGGCATTTTCGGCTGGCTGATCGGCTTGGCCGGCTACGGGCCGTCACCCATCGTTCTTGGATTGGTGCTTGGCCAGATCGCCGAACAGGGCTTCATCCGCGCCTATATGATCGGCGGCGCGCGCGGCAATTTCGGCGGCCAGCTTCTCTATGACCGGCCGATCAGCTGGGCCATCGTGGCGCTCATCCTTGTCACGCTTTGCCTGCCGCTTTTCAGGCATCTGAGGAAAGCGCGGGCTTCGGATAAGGGAGCCCGGTCATGAGCGACGATATAGACGGCACAAAGGATATCGCCGGCGCGGTGGGGTCTTCGGTCTTTGCGGCAATCGGACTGTATATCTTCGTAACCAGCCTTGGCATGTCGCCCATGGCGGCGATGTTTCCGCGCACGGTCGGCGCGGTCATGGCAGCGCTGGCGGTCCTTCAGATCGCCGCCGCCCTGACCGGACGCAGCCGTATCGCGATGGAGAAAGGTTCAAGCCTTCGCGATCAGGCAGAAGGACTTGGCCGGCGGCTGACTTTGCTTGCCGTCATGATCGGCTGGGCGCTTGCCTTTCCGCTCATAGGCATGTTCGTCACCAGCCTTATCGCCTGCATCATTTTGATGTTCACCGGCCTTTTTGGCGCAATCTCGCGCCTTCGGCTCACGGCCTATCTCGCGGCGGTGCTCGCCATGGTCGTCGTCTTCTATCTGCTGATGGAGCGCGTCCTCAATATTCCGCTGCCAAGGGGCCTGCTGTTTTGACCGCTTTGGCGGGGTCTCGGGCGTAGGCAGCGCGAACGACATTGATTGCAAACACGAAACGAAAAGGGTGCCAGCATGTCCGGGACCGAATACCCATGATCGCGATCGCCCAGGCCGATGGTCTCCTTTCCCGCGCCAGAGTTCTTCTGCCCGGAGCCGGCACAGCTCTTCTCGTCGCCGCCGCTGCCAGTTTCGTTGCCGATACCTACGGCGGACCGGTCATGCTTCTGGCGCTGCTCATCGGCATTGCGCTCAATTTTCTCTCGGAAGGCGAGAAGACCGCGCCCGGCATTCGTTTCACCTCCAAGTCGGTGTTGAAGGTGGGCGTGGCGCTGCTTGGCCTCAGGATCGCCGCCAGCGACGTGCTGGCGCTTGGCACCGCCACGGTCGTGGAACTTCTGGCCGCCATGACGATTACCATCTTCGCCGGCTTGGCGATTTCCCGCCTGCAGGGCCGTACGAGTGCTTTCGGCGTGTTGATTGGCGGGGCGACGGCAATTTGCGGCGCGTCGGCGGCGCTGGCGATTTCCTCCGCGCTTGCCCGACAGCAAGGAGAAAGACCGCGAGACGATCTTCACCGTCGTAACCGTCACCACCTTGTCGACCATCGCCATGGTCACCTATCCCGTCATTGCCAATCTGCTCGGGTTTGGCGACCGCACCACCGGCATTCTGCTTGGCGCGACGATCCACGATGTTGCCCAGGTCGTCGGCGCAGGCTATGCCGTAAGCGTCGAGGCGGGTGACACGGCTACCATCGTCAAACTGTTTCGCGTCGCCATGCTCCTTCCCGTCGTCTTCATTGTTTCGCTCGCCTTTCGCGGCGAGGGAGGATCGGTGGTTAAGGGCAAACTGCCGATCCCGCTCTTTGCTATCGGTTTCGTTATCATGGTGGCGCTGAATTCGCTTGGCCTCGTGCCCGATTTCCTGCGCGAGCCGCTGGTGTCGCTGTCGCGCTGGTGCCTGATTTCCGCTGTCGCCGCAATCGGCCTCACGACCTCCATCGCCGACATGTTGAAGATCGGCCGTTCTGCCGTGCTTTCGGCGGTTTCAACCACGCTGGTGCTGCTGGTCACCATGTTGACCCTGCTCAGCCTGACGATTTGAGGATAAAGTCATGACCGACGTCATCATCACCGAATTCATGGACGAGGCGGCGGTTGAGCGTCTCAAGGCCCGCTATTCGACCCATTACGACCCGGCGCTTGTCGACAAGCCGGAAGACCTCATGAAAATGCTGCCGCAAGCCCGCGCGCTCATCGTTCGCAATCGCACTCAGGTGCGCGGGCCGCTTCTTGCCGCCGCCGGCGGGCTTCAATGCGTCGGACGGCTTGGCGTCGGGTCTCGACAATATCGACGTCAAGGCCTGCGAAGGCCGGGGCGTTGCGGTTTATCCTGCGACAGGCGCGAACGATCTTTCGGTCGCCGAATACGTCATGACGGCAGCGCTTGTCTTGTTGCGCGGCGCCTATGGCGCAAGCGACAAGGTAGCTGCGGGCTCCTGGCCGCGTCAGGCGCTCATCGGCCGCGAGGTGTCGGGCCGACATCATGGGTCTTGTCGGTTACGGGGCGATTGCCCGCGAAGTCGCGCGCCGCGCCTCCGCCTTCGGCATGGAGATCTTCGCCTATGATCCCTATCTTCGCCGGCGACGATCCGCGCTGGCTCGGCGCGCACAATGTTTCCCTCGACGGGCTCTTAAGCGAAGCCGATGTCGTCAGCCTGCATGTGCCGCTCACCGACGACACCCGCCATATGATCGATGCGGCTGCGATCAGCTGGCATGAAGAAAGGCGCGGTGCTTGATCAATGCGGCAAGGGGAGGGGTCGTCGACGAGGCGGCGCTTGCGGCAGCGCTCAAGGCCGGGCAACTGGGCGGCGCCGCGCTCGACGTCTTCGAGGTCGAACCTTTGACGGCGGACGCCGGGGATAAGTTTTCCGGGCTCGACAATCTCATCCTCACACCGCATATCGCCGGGGTCACCGAAGAATCCAACATCCGCGTTTCGCATCTCATCGCCGAAACGGTCTTGCGCCATCTGGACGGTCAATCATGAGCAGTGAACTTTTAACGGTCGCGGCAGCACATCAGCTCGTCGTCGACGCGCTTGTTGCCAGCAACACTTCGACCGGTAACGCCGAGTTGGTTGCGCGTGCACTTATCGCAGCGGAACTTTCCGGCCAGGCCGGTCACGGTCTCCGCCGCGTACCTGCCTATGCGTCACAGGCGAAGGCGGGCAAGGTCAAGGGTCATGCGGTGCCGAAGAGCGAGCGTGTTCGCCCCGGTGTCATCCGGGTCGATGCGGGACACGGATTTGCCTTTCCGGCGCTCGATCTGGCCATAATGGATACCATTTCGGCCCTTCCGGGACAGGGCATCGTTTTGGCCGGAGTTTATCGCTCCCACCACGCCGGCGTCGCCGGTCTGACGGTGGAAGCCTTGGCGAAACAAGAGTTTATCGGAATTCTCTTTGCCAATGCGCCTGCCGCCATGGCGCCTTGGGGCGGGAAGACGCCGCTTTTCGGCACCAACCCGATTGCCTTCGCCGCCCCCGTTGCCGGCGGCGATCCGGTCGTTGTCGATGTTTCCCTGTCGCGCGTTGCGCGCGGCAAGCTGATGGCGGCGAAGCAAAAAGGCGAAACGATTCCAACGGGTTGGGCTTTCGACCCGGAGGGCAATCCCACCACCGATCCCGCCGCTGGAATGGCCGGCACCATGGCGCCGCTTGGCGATGCCAAGGGCACCGCGCTCGCCCTCATGGTCGAACTTCTTTGCGCCGGATTGACTGGCGCGAACTATGCCTTTGAGCAATCATCGTTTTTTGACGATAAGGGCGATCCGCCCGGCACCGGTCAGGCCTTGATCGGCATTGATCCCGCCGCATTCGGTCCCGGCGTGCTGGAGCGTTTTGCCTTTATGATCAGCCAGATTGAAGCCCAGGACGGCACACGTATCCCCGGCAGCCGCCGTCGCCAGATAGCGGCCAGGCTTGAGCGCGAAGGCATCGAAGTCGATACCGCGCTGCTTGAAGAAATCCGGTCGATCAGCGCATGATGCAGGTTCAAAAGCCATGAAACACGAAATATTTGGCAAGACGAATGATGGTGAAACCGTCGAAAGGGTATCGATTTCAGGCGGCGGTCTTTCCGCATCGGTGATCAATTGGGGCGCGGTCGTTCAGGATCTCCGACTTGAAGGCCATGACGCGCCCCTTGTACTTGGTTTCGACCGTTTCGAAGACTATCCGGCTCACTCGCCTTACTTCGGAGCGACTGCCGGGCGTTACGCCAATCGCATTCGCGCCGGCCGCTTCTCCATCGACGGCAAGGCGTATCAGGTCGATACCAATTTCCTCGGTAAACACCTGCTGCACGGCGGCGCGAATGGCATCGGTAAACGCGTTTGGACAATCGCGGATGGCTCGGAAAACTCCGTTCTCCTCACGCTGCACGACCCGGACGGCGCCATGGGTTTTCCGGGAAATCTCGATATTTCATGCCGTTACAGCTTGGAAACGGATGGTCGGCTCGTCGTCGATCTGAGGGCTACGACGGACGCGCCGACCCTTTGCAACCTCGCGCATCATTCCTATTTCAATCTGGATGATGGAGGGGCAGGCGACTGTCTGGATCACCGGGTGTCGATTGCGGCCGACGCCTATCTTCCGGTCGATAACGAATTGATTCCGACGGGAGATGTTCTCGATGTCACCGGCACCGATTTCGATTTTCGCGATAGCCGCCCCATCAGGCTGACGCGAAACGGCGATATCGTCGCCTACGACCACAATTTCTGCCTTTCGGCTTCTCGGCGTGAACTGGCGCTTGCCGCCCGCGTTGAAGGTTCGCGTTCCAATGTCGCCATGGAGGTCTGGACAACGGAACCGGGCTTACAGTTTTATTCCGGTCAGAATGTCGCGCGAAAGGTTTCAGGCCTTGGCGGGCGAGACTATGGGCCATTCGCTGGCTTTGCGATGGAGCCGCAGATCTGGCCGGATGCACCCAATCATTGCCATTTCCCTCAGGCAGTATTGAGACCGGGCGAAACTTATCGGCAAACGACTGAATATCGGTTTTCCAAGAAGATCTGAGCGCTTCGCGGTTTATTGGCGGTAATCTCCAAGCACCCGGTTTAAGATTTATTTCCATTCTCATTGGCCGGACTTACAACACACGAAGGTCGCGCAGTCCGCAAAATACAGGGCCGCCCTGGATCACCAGAAGGCGGCCCCATGAAATTGCGATTAAAATCGACCTGCCAATCCAAGCTCTCCCAAGCGTTTTATCAGCTCCTGGCGGATGCGATCCTGTCCCCATGGCTTAATGACAAACCGGGCTGGAGCCGGTAATTGCAGCGGAAACTTCTCCTGTGCTTCGGGAAATAGATCGCGCCTTTCCGTGGCAAGCAGAGTTAGCTCGACTGCGGAAATAATTCTATTCACCGTGGTGTCAGCAACAGCCTGGAGGCCAGCTGCCGATCGTATGATCTCGCTGATTTTGTCCTTTGCACTTTCTACAGCGCTTTCCAGTCCCTTCGGGTCCGGATGACTATGCGCAATAAAGCTCATGGCCGGCATAACTATCGGCCCAAGAAAGGCTTCGTGAAAATTTGCAAGAAAAGCGTCAGCACGTTGAGCATTCGGAGCCAGATCAAACGCATGACAGCAATGCTGCCCGGTTGTGTAGATGATAAATGGCGTCGAACCATTGAAGCGAGGTAATTTGACCATAGCTTCAACGATATCGGGCCAATGAATATCGGAAGTTGAGAGAGAGCTTAAGTCCACGACGCGGCCGCTAGCCATTTGCACGGACATCGATTGTTTAAAAGCAATTTCATTTTTGGAAAATGCATTCATGGATCACCATTTTTATGATGGAACGACGCTATCGCCATAAATATCCTTGCAGGTCGGATATTGATGCAGGCCGTTCGGATGAGGATGGCAGAGTGCGGTGGCCCCAGAGGGCAACCACCAAATCAGGGCAACAACGCTAAACTTAAGGAAGGCCAACTGTTCCTCCGCTGATTATGCGAGAAACGTGGAGCAATCACCCATGTGTGTCAATCGTATAATGGGAATAATCCCATTATAATAAATCCGGCCCGGTAAATCGGATAACAATTGCGACGATCCGAACGCGTTCATCCTCATCGACGGAGGGAAAAGTGATTGTGCTGTACTTCGGGTTTGAGGAGCGAGGCTTGAGGCGCCAATGGCCATTCGCCTTTTCAAGCTCCTTGATGGTCAATTCAAACATCCCGTGTAATTCGCGTTCGGCGACAACGATCAGCCCTGACTTTAGCTCGATTGCGGCCCTTTCATAAGGAATTGCAATTGCATAGCCGCCGGCCGGGCAGAGCTCGTCCATCGAATCCCCCACGACTTTGAATACAACCTGATCCTCCGCGCGCGCCTTTGGGTGGTCGAATACGGAGATAAATTCCGCGTCTTCTTCGTCTCCAAGGATTTTTAATGAAAATTCCTGATCCAGCCACTCTCCGGCGCGCACAGCTCCGACGATAGTCGCCCTTTTGAGTTTCGCTGAGGTGCGGGAAACTGAGGATTCCTGGGAAATGAGGGCAGCGAGCGGAACTTCCAATGCAATTGCAAGCTTGCGGATGGATTCCATCGCCGGCATGTGACCGCGTTTCAATACGTCGCGGACAAATGTCTCGCCCAGACCCGCGGAAAGTGAGAGGCGCTTCATGCTGAAGCCCTTCTCCTTCATGAGTGTCTCAAGTCTGTCGCGCCAGGCCATATCTTCCATATCGGGAGAATGCCCATTGGGAAGCGCAATGTCACTTGGGGAATATCACTTGACATAATGGGATATTTCCCAATATAAGAATTGCGTACTGGCCCTTGAGCAAATGTCTTTAGCTCGTGGTTGTTGAGATTTGGGCGTTTCGACGCAGTCAATTCGCTGCAACGGGGAGATCGAAAGAGATGAGTCCTCTTTTCGTTCAAGTCCCTTTGCCGTTGAGGGTCTTCCACTCCTGAGGGCTGCGGCCAAAGTGAAGCAGTCACCCGGACGCGCCGAGTCGTTCGGGTTTTGCGGCTGGCGATGCTCCTGCAATCCTCCCCAGGGGGTCGCCAGCCGCCTCCAACTCCTGGCGTGAGTGAATTGTGATGGAAAAGAATTTTTCCACCGATAGTCAATGGATCGAACCTTGGTTCAGGTCATCTAATAGATCGAAATTCTGAAAATAGAATGACGATTTTTAAAATTAAATCAACGCCAATACATAATTACGCATAAAAATACTAATGCGATATTTATGTATTTAATTGCCATCCAGAAATTTATTGTTGAGGTACTGTTGTGGTAGGGTTTTTGCGTAATAGGGTCGATGTCCGGATTAAGGCAAAGCGCAAATGGAAGCTTGGTCATCCGCCAGATCCGAAAAAAACCTTTGCGCCCCCGCTTCCCGATATCCGACAGGGTGACACACTTCCTTTATGCCAATTTCCGCAAACCGCCAGAAATGTCCTGCCGGATCTCAGGGCCGAGCCTATGAAGGCGGAAAGTCGCGCGCAAAACCTCATCGAAGATATCGATACCCTTGCCCGGCACTTCGAGGAAGGGGTTGGGAAGGGCGAGATCGCTGAGTGGTTCGGCTGGAGTTTGGCGGAAGCGAGGGAGGCAATGCAGCTTGCCTATGAGCGGGACCAGCTTGCGGGAATGCTGAGCAGGGAAGGCGAGCTTTGGAAGGTCTGGCGCCCGGGTGCGCTGCCGCCGATGTCAAAAATTCAGTGTCGAATTTGGGCCCGTATTTGTAGCCGACTTCAGGATGACGAGTGGCATCGTCTGGAAGTTGTTCATATTGCCAAAGATCTTTCCCTGCCTGTGTCGATCATCCGCTCAACCATACGGTTTTTTGAAGAATGGCGACTAATCGCAAGGAAAAAAGCGCCTGACAACGAGGCGGCCTTTAAATTGATCTATGAAATCAGGCGATGAATGCTGCAGGCTCGTTCAAGTTTGTGTCTCAGGTGCCGGTTTAGCAGGTCTCTTCTTCAGCAAGTAAATCCGCTTCATATATGTCGGTTGTAGTGCTCGCGAGAAAGATAACTACAATCGCATTTCGGTTTTATCTTGGTGTTGTGGTTATGAAATAGCCGTTAACCATAGAAGGAACCGTGTATATTGCGCCCTCATAAATTTCAAATATTTTGCAAATACGTACAGTAGGCCAATTCATGATAAAGCGTGTGGATATAGAGGGCCTGGTCAATTGGGCTTATAGGGAAGAATTGCCTAAGGCGGTCGATGAGGAGTCTTCGGCGAAGATTGGCTACATGCGCTCCGGCTGGGCTTCGATTTCGTCGTTTGGCACCCTCTTGAGCGTCGTTGATGTGAACCGCTTTGATGTTGTGCCCTATGATGAGAGCGATGAACCTCCGCATCCGGACGCAATTGTCCTGCACCAAGCGGTCATGGCGCTCGAAGAGTTTGAATTGGACCTTCCCGATGGTTGGTGCCCAATGCCTGAACTTGAGGATATGGGAGACCTGGGCGCAACGCGATCAACAGGGCAATTGATAGTTTGACGTCGGTAGACAAGGCCGGACGCCGGCGGCTTCGACGTGGGCCAGCCGCGCTCGTGCGTCGGCAAGCATTGTTGGGCGCGGAGCTGGAATGGCGTGGCCCGACACCTGAATTGCAAGTCGCAAAGGGTGAAAATGGCAGGCCGCTTTGGTTTCGGCGCCACTCGATGCATTCCTTGGACGCTTTCGGGCAGCCGGTGGAATGGACGTATGAACAACCCGATGGCTGGGATGTAGCGCGCAAGCGGCCGAAACGCGGCGCGTATCAAAAGAACGAACTGTATCCCGATCCGCTACCGGTGTTGGTCGGAAGGGCTGAATATGAAATTTGGCATTCCGCGCTAAGCTTGCTGGCGGATGAGCTTGGCGGCCGGTTGAGCGAACACGAAGCATTACCTCCGTCCCGGCCAAGTCAGCCTTGGGAGGTAGCCGGGGCGCCCGCGCCAAGGATATTGGTATCGAAACAGGCAGTTGTTGGTTAGCCGATACAGGTAGTTTCGAAATTATGGCAGCCCGGATTGGGAAAAGGGAAAATCGGGAAAATTCTATCTGGAATAATTCCGTACAGCCAGGCGGCTTCTCTCGACAAGATAATGCTTAGGGATTGTATTGCGTTGCGGGTTTATGAAAACCGACATGGTTTCTGGCAAACCTGCACCATTTCCGCGCGACGGCATGGCGGGTTATCCAGGCTTCCGGCATGCGCCCGTCAAACTTCAATTGACGCAAGCATGAGTTTGGTGTACATACACACACAGTGAAAAAGATTACGAAACCCCGATGCAAAAAGCGCTTCGGGGTTTTTCTTTTTAAACTGCCAATTGAAAGGTCCGCACCAATACCAAGTTGGTGACATTGCAAATCTGGCGATAGGCGCGGGGAAGCCATAGGGTGTCTGCGAGCAGACCGACGGCTTCAATTTTGATGTTGACGCAAACAAAAGTTTGGTGTACATACACATACAGTGAAAAAGGTTGAATGGCTCCGACGCATAACGCGGCTCGGGGCCTTTTGTTTTTGGGGTCAGGGCACACGCCCACACAATTCGCCTTGGTGGTGTCTTTCAGGATTTGAGCGGCATATATGCCCTGATCCTGCGGAGATTTGCGAAGCGCTCAATAGCATCAACTTCTGCATGCTTTGAAAGCATTTGCCCGCTCGTCTCGCGAGTGGCTGCATTGGGCATTCTAGGTCATGAACTCATAAATCTGGTGACAATGGTATGAGCCGATCTGGTTGGATACGAGGAGCAAGAGCGCAGGAAACCCGGAAGTCGGATGTTTCCGACTTCCGTCTTTATACCACGCAACCGGGGAACGCCCCGGTTGCGGCGGGTTTTCAAGCTCTTGCGACAAAGTAGCCGGCCAAATTGGCCATATCCCAAGATCAACCGATCCCTTGCAGGGATCGACAAGTTGATCGTTGGTTTGCTCGCGGAGCAACTTGTCTGCGCCCGACCGGGCGCAGGTTGCTCCGTGGACACCGAAACGGCTTCGACCTGACGCGTCGAAGGGCTTGACCGGGTGAATAACCCGCCCCGCGCCCTTCTCCTGGAGCGTTTTCCGATCAGGTGGAATCACCTGATCGACAAGAAAACGCTCAAGATTGATCGCTTTGAGCAACGTCTGTCGTTCAGATCGCACAGATCTGCACGACAGACGTTGCTCGGGGATCTCATTGCCGTTTCAGGTGCCATTTCCATCAGATTTATAAGTCAGTGACCTAGAGCATATCCCGCCAAATCTGAATCGGATTTGGCGACAAGGATATGCTCAAGGCATTAATCTTGTGCCGGTTTCTTGTCACAAAACGTTCCCGTTTTTAGGGCAGGCGCTCTAAGCAGTCGATCGGCTTTGGCGCCGACTGACCATATCGGCTGAAGCCAAAAAACTTAAAGACATTTACGGAAGGAATAGGGATGAGCCTTGCTGCGCTTTTGATCCGCAGTTCCATCGTCAAGGCACTAGGTGGGAACACGCAAATTGCCGGCAATCGGGTTGTCGGGGCCGAGCAGGGCAAACTCAGCGACTTGGTCCCTCAAATCGGTTCGCCTCTTGTTCGCATCTCGGTCGTCGGCGGTGAAGGGAAAACGCCCGATGGCCCATTTGGCCTGGTCGATGCCCTCGATATTGCCGTGGATATTGCCGTCGCGCCGACCGATATGGTTGTCGTGGAGACTTCAGATGGTGCGACGAGTTATACGATTGCGCCAGTAAATGGCGGCGAGGCGGCAGTTTTGGACATGCTTTGGTATGAGGTCCTGATTGCGCTGAACACGCCGACCGGTGGCGCATGGGCCGATATCTGGAAAAGGCTGCTGCTCAACCCGAATGCCTCGCTTAAATGGCAGCGGGAGAGTGAGGAGGCGACTGCGGGAGCTTATTTCGCCCGCACATACAAATTGTCACTAGAGCCGGTCGCGGAGCCCATCGATGGCAGTGACGGCGAAGTCTGGCAAGAAATACTGGCGACAATGGTGGTGGAGCCCGATCTGGCCCCGATTGCCGGGGCGGCGATGGCATTGATGGACAACGCTGCTTCCCATGAGACGCTGGTTCTTGAGCAAGCATCGCTAGGAGTAAGCGCAGATGCTTTCGATGGACTTGGTCTTTCGCCCGCCAGCGACCAGGACGCGGCATTTGTCTCTGTTGATCTTGGTTCCGGGGCAATCGACGAAACCCGACTCGATGAGGTTCTATGGCCTGAGGAGGGTGAGTGATGAACGCGACCGGTATGAGGCGCACAATATTGTCGTTGTCCGAGGAAGTGGCCCGCCTTCGCCGTATCGTTGCACGGAGTGTGCGTTTTGGAACTGTATCCGAAGTTGATCACGAGAGGGCCAGGGCGAGACTCCTGATTAGCGATCCCGATGGGGAAGATTTTAAAACGCCTTGGCTGCCTTGGGCAGAGACGGCAGGAGCGATCCGAAGCTGGGCTCCACCTTCGGTGGGACAACAGATGATTGTCCAAGCCCCGAACGGTGACCTGATGGCCGGAATGCTGATTCCGGCGACATTTTCCGATGCTATTCCCGCGCCAAGCAAGGATGCGGGTACCTATATGGTTCAAGTCGGGCAGACCAGTATCACGATCGCCGACGGGCGCATCGACATTAACGGCGTCGATCAGGTGATCATCAAGGGCGAAACACTGCGGCTAGAAGGCAATGTAGAAATCGTCGGCGACGAAGTGACCCACAATGGTGTCAACATTGGTGACAGTCACCTGCACGGCGGGGTGCGGCGCGGCACCGAGCTGACTGATCCACCAACCAGCTAGAGTAACAGATATGGCTGAACTGGAAAGTGCTGGCGTCGATGCGACGACCGGCAAGACGCTGCGTGGCTGGGACCATGTCCTGCAGTCGATCGGCAAAATTTTCTCGACCCCGCATTTCACGCGGGTGATGCGTCCTTATGTCGGATCGATGGTTCCTGCACTGATAGGACGTCTGGTGAATGTCCGGCATATCCAACGGTTCCGTTGGGCGGCGGCCATGGCTTTGCTGCTTTTCGAACCACGTTTCCGCCCAAGCCGTATCGATCTTGTCGAGCTGGACAGAACCGGCCGTACCGGATGGGTGATTGAAGGTACCTATTTTCCGCTTGGCCACAAAGGTGACTTCTCCCGTGGCGAACCACGGCGCCTGGATTTGAGCCAGTATTTCGCCTGAAGCGAATAGCTTTCTTTTATGTATCGTCATTTTTAGAGGTAGTTTATGACGCGGTTTTCAGCGACCACGCTCGATCTTTCACGCCTCCCGGCGGCCGAGGCGATAAAAAATATAGATTTTGAGGAAATACTTTCTCAGAGATTGGAAATTCTCAAGGCGCGCTTGCTAGCCGCCGGCATAGACTATGACGTTATTTCTCTGGAAACGGATCCGCTGGTTATTCTTGAGCAAGTGGATGCTCTTCGTGAGGTGTTTGACCTCGGTTCCATAAACGATGCCGTAAAGTCAGTTTTTCTTTCTCATTCCTGGGGGACCAACCTCGATCACATTGGGGCGGTATTTGGTGTTGCCCGCCTCGAGGGAGAGGATGACAACCGCTACCGCATGCGTATCCAGTTGGCACCGGAAGCTTATTCCACCGCGGGAACAGCGGGCGGCTATCTCTATCATGCCCATTCCGTTTCGCCCGACGTAAAAAACATCGGGCTTGAAGTGCCGACCCCCGGCAGGGTCGAGGTCTCCGTGCTTTCCCGGGAAAATGCAGACGGCACGGCAAGCGACGCCCTGGTGGGAGCTGTGCGCGCAAAATTGCTCGACGATGCAATCCGCCCGCTGACCGATGATGTGCTCGTCAAGCCTGCAAGGATCACCCCGTATTCCATCGCTATGGTGCTGCATATTCCGCCTGGTCCCGACCCGACTGTAATTCGGGCTATGGCACTATCTGCCGTTCAGGCGGTGGCAGAGGAACATCATAAGGTTGGGCGATCGATTTTCGCTTCTGCGCTGGTCGGCGCGGGGCACGTACCCAATGTGCGTCGAGTTGAGCTTTTAACCCCCAGCGCCGATCTGATCGCAGCTTCTGACGAAGCCTTTTTTGCTCAATCGATTGATATACAGGTCACTGTTGGCGATGACTAGTCTAGCGCTGCTTTTGCCCGACAACGCTACAGCGCTGGAACGCGCCGTATCCTTAACCGGCGCGGCCCGCAGGCCGCTGCCTCACGAGTTGGTTAGCGCGGCGAAAAATCCCGCGACCTGCCCGGCCGAACTTTTGCCGCTGCTTGCATACGAGCTTTCAGTCGATATCTGGGACGACGCCTGGACGGTTGAGAAGAAACGCTCGATCGTCATGCAGGCAATCCGTTTTCACAGAATGAAAGGGACGCTCTCGGGCATAAAGGAATATGTCCGCCATAGCGGCGGCGAAATATTGTCGCTTGTTCGGCCTCCTGCCAAATCCTTCTATTCGCCCCATCAAAGCCGGGAAGAGCGAGAGGAATGGCTCGCCTCGTTGGCCGAGTTGCGATTGTTCGACACTGCCGAGCCAACGGCGATCCCTGGCAGGAACTTTCACGGAACGACGGCTGCCGGCGGGTATCGGAGTTTCTTTGCCGACGCGCTTGGTCGCGGGCAAATATTTTGTCCGCCATCAACAGCCAATGAACGCTTCGGCGCGCGCGCTGAGTTCCATGATCAAGGTATCGAAACGCCCGTACCACGCCTCAATCTGGATGGATCGGGGACGAGGATTTTCCTTCATGGCCATGCACCGTGGTCGGTCTTCGCCGGGTTGCCGGCGGGCGACAGGTTTTTTCTCAAATCCCAGGCCGCGCGGCGAATTGTCTCGATTTCGCTTGAGGTGAGCGAAACCAACAGGGAACTGGCCCGCTTTCCGGTAAACGCATCGCTCGATCCAGTAAACGCCGTGCCGGAAATGGTCATGAAGAAAGGAGTGCTTTTACATTCTGTATTTAGCGGATTGCCGGTATCCAGGCGTTACTATGCACGAACAACCGCAAACTTGAGGGTGTTCCGGTCCGTTCGTTTGTTCGATCCAGACCGGGTGCCGGCAGGCAGAAAAGCGCTTTCATATTGGGGAGCGGCCAGGCTCGGTCTTCCGCCTTACTGGGCGGAGCTAAAGACGTCGATACCGGGACGGCGATCGCGTTTTGCAGCGGATTTATTTATCTCGGGGTTCTTTGTCCAATCACCCCGTAAAAAATTGGAAGCCGTGCGCGCGGCAGTAGGCGCGGCGAAGTCCGCTCGAGACAAAATTCTTCTCCACACAAAGACTTACCGGCCGCTCAGGGCGGGCACGACACTTCTTGTCGGAAGCTCGCTCATGCTCGGCCGCTGGACTAGAAGCTAAAGGAAAATTACATGGAACGACGCGTTATTCTCCGCGACCGGCAGGAGCAGCAGGCCGCAGATCACAACAATATTCAGGAATTTGCAGCTGAAAGCCTCGATCATATTGTTGCAGATGGTATTCATAACGGTAAAGCCTTTGTCGGATTCGATGTTACTGCGTCGGGTGCAACGGATGTCACCATCCAGCCAGGCCGATTGTTTAATGCGGGTAAGGTGTATGTTCGGCGAACCTCGATTCAGCGTCCGCTAATCGACACGCTTCCCACGGTTACCAAGCGTATCGTAGCTGTGGTCGCTTGGGGTACGGAAGACGAAAGCGATGTGCAACCGCGCGATTTTCTGATCGATCAGACAACCGGCGAGACGGAGCCTCAGGCGGTTCCCCTGGAACTGTCGAGGAATGCACAAGTCGCAACGCAGGCCGGTATTGAAAGTCCTGATCCGCAGCCTCCTATCGTAAGTGCCGATCTTGTCGTCATCGCTTTCGTGACACTGGGAACGGGTGGCATCGAGAAGATCGAAATGGTGGACGAAAATCGTCTGCCAAGCGTCAAGAACAATACCGGGCGTATTGTCGGTCTGGAGGCGTTTCAGGCACGAACAGAACCGACCGTAGCGACCATTATTTCCGACATCGCCAAGTTGAATAACGCAGACCGCGGCGTGGCCGATGAGAATGACGTTTTCCGGATGGCTGTCGATCTGGCGCGCGTAAAAGAGGTCATCAATCTGCCCGACGATCACGCTGCCTACGGCGCTGATCGATACCTGACTGCTGATGAGAGCGACACCGATGATTTGAACTTTTTGGCAAAGGTCGAAGAGGGCATTCGCTTTGCGCCTGCCAATCAAGATCGTACCGCAATGTCTCTCTTTAATACGCTTAATCCGAACGCGTCCGTGACTAATGGATTTCTTCTTCCTGCTTATACAAATACGAAACGACTTCAGGTTACTGGGTTTTCTGGAGAGACTTCTCTGTCACAATACGGGTATTCAACTTTTGAATTAACTCAAAAATTCATTAGTCGAACGCGCATTCGCTACGGACAGGAATTTACCGTTTGCTCCAACTCCTCCTGGTGGCGCGGTACTCAATTTGATCCTACGACGAATACTCTCACGCGTGCTGGTGAGACGTTCCAGCTTCTCAACACGCTCGGCCACAAATATCGAAGGCTTCGCCAGTTTTGGGTGGATACCTATCAAGATGCGTACTGGCTCTACGACAAGATCGACCATACGGTATCGGGAGCTCAGATTGCCCAAACCTGGCTCCAGGGGCAGGATGGTTGGCTCACCCAGGTCGGACTATATTTCACGCGTCTTGCAGCCTCGGGCAATGTGCATCTTTCTATCGTCGAGACGACTGTTGGCGCACCCGATCGCAGCCAGGCGATCATGCATCTCACCGTTGATCGGTCCAGCCTGAAAACTTATCCGCAATCGACGGTCGTCTCCATTCCACCAACCTATCTGGAAGCGGGCAAACGTTATGCGGTGATCCTGACCACCAATGCCGACCACTATGTCGCAATGGCCTCCGGCGACAGCTTTACGCAAGGTACTTTCTTTTATTCGACCGACGGCGATTTCTTCTCCGGCGACCTGACCCGCGATATGATGTTTGACTTGTGGTTTGCCCGTTTCCAGCATCCTCGGGTGGTGATCGATCTGGCTCCGCTAAATCTGGACGGCGGTATCGGTGCGCTAGATATTCTCGCTCCGATGGTTGTGCCTAAATCGTCCAACCTGATTTTTGAGGTGCAAGCACCGGGAGGCCCGTGGACAGCGATTTCGGAAGTATCGGTGGATGCTTTGATCGGCTTGCCGCCCCTCTTGAATCTTCGTGCCGTGTTCATCGGCACTTCGGACATCGCGCCGGGTATCGATCTACTCGGCTCCGAGGTGACGATCAGCCGGGCGAGGACCAATTTTACGCACTATTCGACCGAAAGGACCCTCCCTGCGCCGTCTTCGGAAGTAAGGGTGATCATCGGATTGGAGAGCTGGAATCCGGCCAACCATACGGCGACTGTGTCGATATTGACCGCCACCGGCGAGGAACTTGCCGATGTGGTGGAAACCAGGCAGGTAACGGCGGATACCATCGAGCTTACCGCGACGTTTATCCTGCCAGTGGCCATCGGTAGTTACCGCATCAAGATTTCGGGGTCTACTTCCACGCCACTCGACGTCTTCCACGTTTCCGAACGGGTCGACATCGCGTTCTGATTTCATTCAGGTCTTTTGCCGTTGGTGGAAACGTTTCTCCCACCAACGGCGAATTCTCATTCGAATCAAAGGATTTCAAAATTATGAGCGAACAATCGCTGCCGAAAAGCTTTTCCAAAACCGCACGTTACAGGGTCACCGTTTCGCGTGTCGTAAAACAGGGCCGTGCAATCCTGAGGCCGATGGCGAGCTATGAAATCAAAGGTTCGGTTGCGTCGGAAATACGCGAATTTCTGCTTACCGCCGAGAAGCTCTCCGACGCGGCCAACTGAGGATAGCTTTGATGTCCATTCGCTTTGACAAGTACCGTCTTCGCAATGGCGATGACATCGGTGACCCGCGAACGCTGAACGATCGGTTCCGTGACGTCGATCTTAGGCTTCATAGCCAGGAGGAAATTGAAAAAACTTGGCTTGACGCGCTGGAGGAACTCCAGCGCGTCGGGCTCCAGCGTATCGATGAGGTTTTGCGGCCAGCTTATGAAGAAATCGCTACTCTTGGTCATCTGGGAGCGATCTTCGAGGCTCGGTCGGGTACAGATCTGATCATATCGGGTGGTCTGAAGATCCTGACTATTGATGAGGCGGATCGAGACCGCTTTGCGCCGGCGGCTTATGTTGCTCTTTTCCAGGAAACAGACCTTGGGCGCGCGATGCTCGGGCGGGTGATCGACTACGATCGAACGGGTGGCATGCTGTCGGTCGATGTGGATCGGTTCGAGGGCGGTGGCTCGGCTGCCGGCTGGGTGATTTCTGCTGCGTCGGCGACCGACAATGCATCGGCAGCGCGTGAAGCGATTGTGCACCGCGATGCGGCGGAAGTTGCCGCAGGCGAGGCGATCGCTGCCAGAGATGTAGCTCTCACAAAAGCAGATGAAGCGGATGCGTCACGCTCCAACGCATTTGCGTCAGCAGGGCTGGCGGCTTCCTCTGTTGCAGCAGCACTTGCCCATAGCCAGAATGCTGCGGATGAGCGTGCACTGGCTGAGGCGGCTGAAGCGCAGGCGATGATTTATCGCGATGAAGTGGAGGAGGATCGTGGCGTCGTTGCCCAAGACCGTTCCGATGTCATGGCGGCGAGGGACGCGACGCTCGACCATTTGAATGCAGCCGCTGCAAGCGCTAACCAGGCTGCAATCGCTCAAACTGCATCTGAAACAGCCAGAGATACGGCTGAAGCTCATCGGGACACAGCCGCCGGCCATGCCGCTGCTTCCCAATCAGCTCAAACGATTGCCGAGGCGGCGCGAGATGCTTCCGAGGCTGCTCGTGTCGCTAGCCAATCTGCGCGAGATGCCACACTCGGCGCCACTTCTACCCTGAATTTGATTTATCTCGGCGCATTCGCCAGTGATCCTGTGACCGACCTTGTCGGCGATCCGCTTGGGGCGGCGCAAACGGGGGCCGAATATTGGAATACCACAGATGGGGTGAAGAAAATCTGGGACGGCTCGGCCTGGACGGTCGCCTATGTTCCGGTGGGTTCGGAAGTCTTGACGGTGTTCGGCCGCTCTGGAACCGTTACGGCGCAGACAGGCGATTATAGTGCCGATAAAATTACGACCGTGGCTATTCCCGGGCTCATCGGGGCCGATGTCCAGACTGTATTATCTTCGGTTAAGAGTGGGTTGGATGGAAAGGCTCCCTTCAGCCATAGTCACAACTGGAGCGAGATATCCGGACAGCCATCGAATCTTGCCGGATATGGAATATCCGATGCCTATACCAAAGGGCAGGCAGATGCCGCTGTGGCCAATAAGCTTGATGTAAGCAGCTACACAGCATCTGACGTGTTGGGCAAGTTGAAGAGCGTTGATGGCGTGGGTTCCGGTCTGGATGCCGATACGCTGCGCGGTGTTTCGATGACGTCGACAGGCCAGGCGCTGCTTGTGGCCGGTTCGGCTGCATCGGCCAGAACGGCAATTGGCTTGGGAAGCGCTGCGACTGTCAACACCGGCACTTCAGGTGCGGTCGTACCGTTGCTTAATGGTAGCAACATTCACAGCAGTGGTTTTACGCATACTGGCGGCAACCCGGTATTTAGCAAGGCTAGCGGTTCCAATACTGTCTTGGTGGCGTCCGCAGATAGTGACGCCGCGTTGCATATCAGGGGCACATCGGGTCGGACGAAACGGATCAATCTTCAGACCGGGATATTCGACCGGTGGGGCATTTCTGTCGACGCAACTACGGAAGCAGGAAGTAACGCTGGCTCGAATTTTGCTGTTAACCGCTATGACGATGCGGGTGCATTCATTGACGCGCCTCTCACAATAGGTCGCTCATCCGGGCAGGTGGCGGTGGCGCACGACCTTCTGGTCTCGGGTGCAATCTCCGGCGGCCTTGCGAACGGCACGACGGCAACGACACAAGCGATCGGAAACAACTCGACGCTGGTGGCCACAACCGCCTTTGTCCAAAATACCGTCGGCACCCTAATCGACGCCGCACCTGGTGCTCTCAACACTCTGAACGAGCTTGCCGCAGCACTTGGAGACGATCCGAATTTCGCAGCGACAATCTCCGGTCAGATTGCCGGCAAGCTGGATACGGCCGCTGTTTCGCCCTTCGCCCTGACGCTGCTCGACGACAACAACGCTGCAGCCATGCGAACCACGATGGGGGCGGCGGCCACTTCGCATACCCACACGATAGCAAATGTAACGGGTTTGCAGGCCAGCCTCGATGGAAAAGCCACCGTGGCCGATCCGTCATTTACAGGGACAAACCTGAAATTCGAAGGAAAGGACGCAATCCGCGGTGACGACGCCTGGTTGAGGCTCAATCCCACTGGGCAATTCACGTCAGGCATTTATAGCGGTACCGGCGTCTTTCGTAGCGACGGTGAAATACAGATCGGGAATGTCGGAGCTACATTCCGCGCATCGGACTCTACCTTCACCTATCAGGGCAATGCCATCTGGCATGCTGGCAATGATGGCGCAGGGTCAGGTCTCGATGCCGATAAGGTTGATGGCCTGGAAGCGTCAGCCTTCGTGCGTTCCAACGCGGCAACTACCGTCTCTGCCCATACGACCTGGCAGGACGCTCAGGAAGTTCGTGTCGGGACCGGCGCCGATGGCCGCTTCAGGCACGATGGTACGCACACCTATCTGGATAACTACACGGGAAATCTCAGTTTTCGCCAACTTCTGGCCGGCGGAGAAATGGTGTTTCAGGGGCGCGATGCGGGCAATACCGTTCGCACCTTAATGCAGCTGGTGGATGGTGTCGACGTACGCCTTTATCACACGGGCGCGGAAAAACTCAGAACAACCTCAGAAGGTGTGACTGTCTACGGCGACTTGAACTCAACGTCCGATCGCCGGCTCAAGCGTGACGTCGAAACCTTGAAGGATGCGTTCAGCAAAATTGCGTCCCTGCGCGGCGTATCCTTCACCCGCGAAGGCGGTGGCACGAGTATAGGCGTTATCGCACAAGAAGTTGCGGAAGTCGTGCCTGAAGTCGTTCGTGAAGGTGAGGATGGGTATTTGACCGTTGCATACGGCAACCTCGTGGGTTTGTTGATCGAGGCGGTGAAAGATCTTGGCAATGAGATTGCTGTCCTAAAATCGGAAATAAAAGGAGTGAATGCATGAGTATTCAACTCATCCGCGGCAGTAGCACAAACCCGCAACGCAGCCGCCTTGTAATCGAAATACGAGAGACGAGCCTGACCGTAACGTCCTTTTTAGAAGAGACGCAGGATCGGTGGATCAATGAGGTTGCGGGGCCGCCTGCAAGTTTCGAAGATGTAAAAGATCGTTTCACGGAGCCGAATGAAGGGAATGCCAAGTCTGGCTTGCTAGAGTACTTTGGCTCCAATACTCGCGTAGTCTTCGACGATGTCTCGAAGGTCGATGTGCCACGAAAAGTTATTGAGGAAGAGGTATTCGAGGAGACGGTTGGAGAAGGAGAAGAGGTAAAAGTTATCGAGCGACGCATTCCTGTGGCAAAGGATGTAATTTTAAGTCTAAGCCCTGTGTTTGTTGCAGTTGGTAAGACAACATTTTTTCTTGATGGCAGGTACGGTTTGGATGAGATCGTACCTTTTTCCATCATTGACATAATGCTGGATGCCAAAGGGTGTCCGAAACCTTGGGTGAATCGCTTCATCGGAACCGCAGCGGGCAAGATTGGTTATTCTGAGCGCTGGCGTTCGCAAAATGAAGCGCGCATCGCGTGCAGTCTGTTCCTGCCGTTTGTCGGTGAAAGAATCGTGGATCATCATCTGCAAGTGAACGCCGACGACCTAGATCCGATTATGAATATTGCTGCTGACAATATTGTTTACGAAGCAGAACTTCCGCCCGTTGGCGTAGGTCTATGGAAAGAACAATTTTGGCATGCCGTTGCTTTCACTGAGGGTCAGATTACGGCAGGAAAAGATGAACTAGTCGAAATCCCTGTTCATCTTCGCTGGAACGCTGATGGTTCGCTTTGCAGTGAAAGCAAGTAACTCTCAAAGCATCTTGCGATAGCGGCTATCTCCCGGTGCAACGGGTGATCGTTACCGATGGGATCGGCACTGTGCAATTCAGGGCATTAGATCTTCAACCAGGCAATAAGGCGACGATCAAGCTCTCAACCGAGCATTATTCGGCTGTAGGCAAAATTGAGGTGGAGATTGTTTGATGAAAGACACAGTTGAAATTGCAACTATATTTCCGCGCTTTCTCTACCACAAAAAATGGAATGAGCTCCCTGAAGGTTTTAACGAAAGGCTTTTGAGCCTTGCGATTGACGATGCGCGCGCCCATCGAGTGCCTCCGGAAGGTCACGAAAGGGCAGGCGGCGATAAAAATACGCACATTTCCCATTTAAGGCATAACTTCTTGACCGACGTGCATGATCCCGTGATCGCAAGATTTGTGGAAATGGTGGATCAATGTGCGCGCGAGTACTTGTCTTCCGTTTATCACTACGATCATGACGGTGAGCTGGAATTGATGGGCGATACGTTCTGGCAAGTACGCGAGCGCGGTGAAAATGTCGGTATCAGTTGCCATACGCATTTTAAATCAGATCTCGTTGTTACCTATTATGCGCGAACCGGCATCGAGCCGAAAGAAAATAACCCGCTCAGGCAAGGTTCTGTTCGCTTTTACGACCCGCAAAACCTTGGCGCGCGCCACTGGCCAAACAATAACCCCGGTGTGTTCAGCCGCGCCTGGTACAACATCGTGCCAGAAGTCGGCTCAATGCTCGTATTCGAAGGACATATCCCACACGACAGCACATTTTTCGGCGGGCCTGAAAGACTGTGTATTCCGGTAATGTGCGACGTGAAGACAGCAAGGTCGCACATAAAATCGCCGGTGAGCGATATCAAGCGTATGCAGGGAATTGGCGATGGCTATTAAAATCAACGGAACAGTCGTCTTTGATGATAACGCCAATCTACAAGGACTAAATAAATCTTTCCCGACGCCACGCAGATTCAGATATACTGGAGCGGGTGAATTTAGAGAATATACTGGATTCATTTCCTGGAGTATTGACAGGTGGAAAACCAAGATTGCATTTGGTCGAGAACTTTTACAATTGCGATGTACTAACTGTTAATTGTGGTTCAAATTGCAATTGCGTTACAAATTGTAATTGTAACTGCGATTGCCGTTGCTGAGGTTTTTGTATGGCGATAAAAATAAATGGAACAATTGTAATGGATTATGACCAAGGTATTGTGAATATTGGAGTGCAATTCCGTTCAACAATCAGAGGTTATTGTTTCAGGATGCTGGAGAATTTAAACGATACGATGCACTCTTTATAGAAATATCGGAGGTAAAACTACGATTAAATCTGCAAGAATTGAATATAACTGCGATAATCACTTAAGAATTGCAATTGAAGCACTAGAACGATGCTAGGGGATGCAAATGGTTATTAAAGATTTCTGGCGAGACTATTATCGATGACAATAGAATTCCTGTGGGGTTCTGATTCTAGAAAATCATGTAGGTACGAATCAGTAACAACTACTGGAACGGGTAAATTTTCGAAGATGAGTGGGTCATTTCTTGAGTTGGTAACGGCAAGATCCGACTAAATATTCAAGAGGTGAAATTCAATTGCGATAATACGACAGTGTCCAATTGTGGATCTGGCAATATTAATTGCAACTGCGATTGCCGGTGCTGATGTGAGCGCGGGAATATCGATAACTCAGCTTTCACTCAATCCGACGCGAATAAGACTATATGAACAGAGTTTCCTGAAATCGGATTGCCAGCGTCTATACGATGTACTTTTAGAAAGACGCGAATACGATACCAAAAAATTACCTAATGCACTTGAGCGTCGCGTGCATGATGTTCTTTCATTGCCCGAGGCCGAACCGATCCGCGACGCTATTATTGCTTCAGTGAAGAATTACATGGGTGAATGGTGGGAGATCGCCAACCCTGCCACAATTGAGAACCGGGCGTTGATCATTGAGGACCGCGGCTTCATCAACACCCACCGGGACAGCCGGGAAGGGGATGTTACCGCGGTCTTTTTTTTAACGGGCCAGGAAGGGCGGCCGGTAAATTCCGTCGGGAACCCGCGGTTCGTTCTGGAAGATGAGCGTATGTATTTCGACGAGCCACGTCTGCCCTGGGAAGGGCGGCATGGCTATTCAATATGCCCGAGCCCCGGCCTTTGTGTGGTTTTTCCGGCTCGTGTTCCGCACAACCAGCACCCGTTTCGCGCAGGCCTCGACGGCTTGCCGCATATGCAGATTGTCGCCAATTTCAAGTTCGAGAATATGCCCGATCTTGAAGAGGCCCCTGATCCAGAGGCACCAAATGATATTTACGGCTCGCGATAAGGCTTACCCATTTCGTTTCAAATTAAAGCGTCCGGATGGGGGAAAGTTTTCGCTCCTCTATGACAACCATACGTCGCAGCTTGTCCATGAGGAGACCGGCGAACGCCTGATACCCGAAAATGATGAAACGCGAGACCGTATCTGGGAGCAAGTCCCTCGGGTCTCTCCTGAAACGCCAGGTATGAAGGTGAACGACACGCGCACGCTTAAGATCCAGCTTGGGCTTGGTTGCAACTATTCCTGTTCCTATTGCCTGCAGTCGACCCAGCTTGGCGATGCGGTGAAAACCAGCACGCGGGACGCTGAGATTTTCCTCGACAACATAGAACGCCACAACTGGTTCGGGAACGATGTGCAGCGGATCGAGTTTTGGGGCGGAGAGCCGATGCTCTACTGGCATAAGGTTCGCGTCCTGTTGCCCGCCCTGAAGGCGCGCTGGCCAAAGGCGCGGATGAGCACGATCACCAACGGCTCGATGTTTAGCGAAATGATCATTCAGGACATGATCGACTATGAAATGTCGTGCGGCATTTCGCACGATGGACCCGGGCAATGGCAGCGCGGTCCGGACCCACTGGACGATCCCTTGACGGCCGGGTGGCTTCATCGTGCAGTTGATGCCTTTGCGCCTTCGGGCCGGGTTGATTCAGCTCGGTTCTAACGTCGCAAAATTATGACGCAGCAGCGATCATTGATTGGTTCGAAGAGCGATTTCCTCATGCATCCTCAAATTTCGAAGGCATCGGCTATGACTATCATGGCGATGCAGCGACGCGGTGGACGCCCGAGAAATTGAGAGACATGCGGGAGAAAATAGCCGTTGGGATCATGAATGGATCGCTGCTGCGCAGTCCTTCATTTGTGGGCGATGTGCAGCGCATTTTTACCGCGATCGCAGATGGACGCCCTTCCGAAGCTCTCGGACAGCGGTGCGGCATGGATCGGGAAGAAAATATTGCCGTGGATTTGCTCGGAAATGTTACAACTTGTCAGAATACCGCAAGTAAAGGCAAGCATCGCCTGGGGCACATGCGCTCGCTCGACAAGGTCGAGCTCAACACATCCTGGCATTGGGAAAAGCGTGAAGAATGCGCATCTTGCCCGGTGTTGCAGCAATGTGCCGGCGGCTGCATGTATCTGGACAACGAGAACTGGGCGGTCTCTTGCGATACCGAGTTCCACTACCGGACTGGCATCCTTGCCGGCGCTCTTTATCATCTGACCGGCGGCATCTTGACCGGGATGGACGGCGATATGATCCGTCCGGAGCCGCCGGTTCATGAACAGGCGTTTCCTGCTGGCGGCGGCGCTTCGGTAATTGCCGGGCTGGTTTAAAGGTATCTGGCCGGGCTGGCGCCGCATGCTCGATATCGATGGCTGCCGTGACCATGGATTGCCGCCTCGCATTTCCCTAAACCGGGGATGCGGAAACCCATATCGCTGCCGGCGGCAGCCGCGGACGCTCAATCTTCTTTTATCTGATTACCTGAGTGCCTGAATAGCATGCGGAGGCTGTTTCGCTCCTGATCGGCGAACGCGAGCTAAATTCTTCGGTGGCCAATTCCTGCTGCCGCCTCCGCGTCATTTTATCGACATTCACGAATTGCGTTGCGGTCCAGCGGACAGACGACGCCGGATGATTAGGATATAATTGTGGCTATACATTTCGACAAATATCGCCTCAAGAATGGCGACGACATTGGCGATCCCCGTACGCTGAACGATCGTTTTCGAGATGTCGATCTGCGGTTGCATACGCAGGAAGAGATCGAAAAGGAATGGACATTCGCTCTTGAGGAGCTCAGGAGAATTGGCCTCGACCGCATCAACGAGGTGTTGCGCCCGGCCTATGAGGAGATTGCGGAACTCGGCCAGCTCGGAGCGATTTTTTCAGCGCATTCGGCAACGGAGCTGATCATTTCTGAAGGCCTGAAGGTGCTTACGATCGATGAGGCGGATCGTGACCGCTTTGCGCCTGCCGCCTATGTTGCGCTTTTCCAGGAAGACGATCTGGGTCGGGCGATGCTTGGCCGGGTCGTCGATTACGACCGCGCCGGCGGATTGCTTGCTGTCGATGTTGACCGTTCCGAAGGAGGGGGTTCAGCCGCGGGCTGGATGGTCTCGGCCGCATCGGCGACCGACAACGCCGCCGCCGCGCGCGATGCCGATCAGCATCGGGCCGAAGCATCGTCTGCGGCTGACGCCGCAGTTGCGGCACGAGATGTTGCGGTCGAAAAGGCTGGCGAGGCAGATGACCACCGCGCTAGCGCCTTTGCCTCCGCCGGGCTGGCTGCGTCAAGCGCAGCCTCGGCATTGGCTGAACGCCAGGCGGCAGCGGCGGAACGCGCCGCTACAGAAGCCGCAAGCTCAGAGGTGGAGACGCTGCGCGATGAGGTTGTGGTTGAGCGCGATGCCGTTGCGCAGGATAGGCTCGATACGATAGCCGCACGCGATGCAGCTCTTGCCCACGAGGCGGGAGCGGCGGCAAGTGCAGATGCGGCTACCAGCGCCGAGGCGGCAGCAGCCGGTATTCAGGCGGCAACGGGTTCGGTGCGTGACGAGACGATTGTCCTTCGCGACGAAGCGGCTGGCCATGAGGCGGGCGCGCAAGCCGCCCAATCGGCTGCCGAAATGGCGCGCGACGGCTCAATTTTGGCTCAGGCCGCAAGCGAAGCGGCGCGCGATGCAACCATCGGCGCGACGTCGACGATCAACCTGCTTTACCTTGGCGCCGCATCTATCGACCCGCTCGTAGACCTTGCAGGCGATCCGCTGGGTCCGTCGCACGCCGGCGCTGAATACTGGAACACCACGTTCGGCGAAAAGCGTATCTGGACCGGCACGGGGTGGACTGTCGCCTATGTGCCGGTCGGTTCGGAAGTCGCCACGGTTTTCGGCCGCTCCGGCTCAGTCACCGCAGAGGCTGGCGATTATTCTGCCAACCAGATCAGCAATCTGCCGATTTCCGGGCTTGCCGGATCTGACGTGCAGGCGGTGCTCGGCTCTGTAAAAACGGCGCTCGACACGAAGCTTGGCGTCGGCGCGAAAGCTGCCGATAGCGACAAGCTCGACGGACTGGATAGTACTGCTTTCGTGAAGAACGGGGATATTCTCCATTCCAATCTGCCTTTCACTCCCATAGGAAAGCGGGTCTATCTCAGCGGGTTTACCGATCGTTTTCTGCGACGCGAAGCGCAGATCGAGGTTAAAGTCGATGGCGTCGTGCAACCTTTCGCCGCAATGTTCAACGGCGATTACGATTCGGGAAATCTCGTCGCTCAACCCGGCGATTCCACCAAGACGATAGGCATCAACTTTGCGGCCAAAGGGTTGACTGGGCCGTCTGGCTTCGTCTACGCGGAAGGCTTCTTTATCGTACAGTTTTATCCATATGAGCACGGGGTGATTACCTCGGCGCGGACACGGGATAAGGATGGCGTGTGGGTCGACCGGCCAGTCACACAGGCTAGTACGTTCAATGGGGATCCGTTCGCTTACCGGATCGATATGAGCGGTGGCTACCCGAACTATATTACCGATGTCGAATTCACCCTCGAAGCGCAGCCGGAAGGAGGCGCTGCGACCCGCATCACATCCTTCGAATATCACGGCAGGCGGATGGGCCTCGAGCAGTCGGCGATGATGACCGTCGGCGGCGGGTCGTTTTACGGGACGGTCTCAGGCAAATCCGCAGGGGCTGAAACCTGGTCGATCGCACAAGACGGCACAGCGAACTTTGAGGCGATCAGCGTCGACGGACAACCGGTCGCGGTTGCCGGCCACAACCACGCGCTGGCGGATCTTTCCGACGTAGAGATCGCCGGCGCGCCGGCCGGCAGTCCGCTTGTTACCCTGGCCGACGGCACGATCGGCTATGACGCATCCATTTATCCTCCCGACGAATTGCTTCTTGGAGAAAACGTCTGGTCGGGAGCGAGCAACACCTTCAGCACGCTAAACGCTTCAGCCCTGCAGGTCGGTCAGGGTTCGCAGGATGGTTTTTCGGTACGGTGGCGTGTCGCAACCTCCAGTGACGACGATTTCGTCTTAAAGAATTCGCCCGACGGTGCCGCCTATTCGTCTTCGCCGGCGCTCACGGTCAAGAACAAGAGCGGCCGCGCCATATTCAAGAAGGTTCAAAACGGACTGAGCGCCGTGGAACGTTGTCTTGCGCGATTACGTTGCCGGATCGCCGTTCCTGTTGTCCTCCAGCGCCGTCGACAATGCCTGGCGGTGCATCTGCTGGTCGCCGGAGTTGGGCATCTTCGCGGCGGTCGCCACCACAGGCACAGGTAACCGCGTGATGACGAGCCCGGACGGCATCAACTGGACCTCCGGCGCAAGTGCTGCCGACAATCAGTGGACCTCCGTTTGCTGGTCGCCGGAGCTTGGTCTTTTTGCTGCTGTTGCCAATACTGGCACGGGCAACCGCGTGATGACGAGCCCGGACGGCATCAACTGGACGCCACGCGCAAGTGCCGCCGACAATCAGTGGTTTTCCGTCTGCTGGTCTCCCGAGCTGGGCCTTTTTGCAGCCGTGGCTGACAGCGGGACGGGAAACCGGGTGATGACGAGCCCGGACGGTATCAACTGGACGGTGCGGGCGAGCGCCGCCGACAATGCCTGGCGGTCCGTTTGCTGGTCGCCGGAACTCGGACTTTTTGCCGCCGTCTCGATCGGCGGCGCGGGCAACCGCGTGATGACCAGCCCGGACGGCGTCAACTGGACGATCCGCGCGAGTGCTGCCGACAATGCCTGGATTTCAGTCTGCTGGTCGCCGGAGTTGGGTCTCTTCGCGGCGACGGCGATCACCGGCGCCGGAAACCGGGTGATGACGAGCCCGGACGGCATCAACTGGACGGCCCGCGCAAGCGCTGCCGACAACGAGTGGTATTTCGTCTGCTGGTCGCCCGAGTTGGGCCTTTTTGCCGCCGTCTCGATCACCGGCACTGGCAACCGGGTGATGACGAGCCCGGACGGCATCAACTGGACAGCCCGCACAAGTGCTGCCGACTATCCCTGGATTTCAATTTGCTGGTCGCCGGAGCTGGGCCTTTTCGCCGCCGTGGCATACAGCGGCGGCGCGAGCAACCGGGTCATGACGAGCAAGTCGGCTTACAGCTATGAGTATCCGGGCAGGCCGCTTCTGACCGCCGGGACAGGCCTCCTCGGCGGTAGCGACCCCAGTCAGGACCGAACGTTTTCAGTGGACTTCGCCAGCCAGGCGGAATCGGAAGCCGGGACTGACAACACAAAGCCGATGACGCCCCTTACGACAGCGCAGGCAATCGCGGCGCAGACTTCCGGTATCTTCGCCACTGCCGATCACAACCACGCGCTGGCGGATCTTTCCGACGTGGATATCGATGGCGCGCCGGCAGGCAGTCCGCTGGTGACCCTGGCCGATGGCACGATCGGTTACGACGCATCCATTTATCCTCCTGAGGAACTGCTCGATAGGGAAAACGTCTGGTCGGGGGCGAGCAACACATTCGGTGCTTTGAACGCATCAGCTTTGCAGGTCGGTCAAGCCTCGCCGGGCGGTTTTTCTGCGCGGTGGCAGTTTTCAACTTCCGGCAACGACGATCTGGTGCTCAACCGCTCGGTCGACGGAGTCACATTTCCGTACCCGCCGGCCATGACGATGAAGAACAAGAGCGGTCGGGCCGTATTCAAAAAGGTGCAGAACGGCGTAAGGCCCTGGAACGTCGTCCTTCGCAATCATGTGATCGGGTCGCCGTGGCTGTCGTCATCCACCAACGCCACCAGTTGGTATGCCGTCTGCTGGTCGCCGGAGTTTGGCCTTTTCGTCGCTGTCGCATATAGCAACAGCACAGGCTTCCGCGCGATGACAAGCCCGGACGGCATCAACTGGACGATCCGTGCCAGCGCTGCGGATAATAACTGGACTTCGGTGTGTTGGTCTCCCGAACTTGGCCTTTTCGCGGCCGTGGCTCAAAGCGGTACAGGCAACCGGGTGATGACAAGCCCGGACGGGATCAACTGGACGGTCCGCGCCAGCGCCGCAGATAATCAGTGGTTTTCAATTTGCTGGTCTCCCGAACTTGGCCTTTTCGCCGCCGTGGCTAGTAGCGGCACAGGCGACCGCGTGATGACTTCACCGGACGGCATCAACTGGACGGTCCGCGCCAGCGCCGCAGATAATCAGTGGCGTTCGGTGTGTTGGTCTCCCGAACTTGGCCTTTTCGCCGCCGTGGCTAGTAGCGGCACAGGCAACCGCGTGATGACAAGCCCGGACGGCATCAACTGGACGATCCGTGCCAGCGCCGCAGATAATTCGTGGTTTTCAATTTGTTGGTCTCCCGAACTGGGCCTTTTCGCCGCCGTGGCATACAGCGGCGGCGCGAGCAACCGCGTGATGACTTCACCGGACGGCATCAACTGGACGGCCCGTGCCAGCGCTGCGGATAATCAGTGGACTTCGGTGTGTTGGTCTCCCGAACTTGGCCTTTTCGCCGCAGTGGCCGAGAGCGGCACAGGCAACCGCGTGATGACTTCACCGGACGGCATCGACTGGACGATCCGCGCCAGCGCCGCGGATAATCAGTGGCGTTCGGTGTGTTGGTCGCCCGAACTTGGCCTTTTCGCCGCCGTGGCATACAGCGGCGGCGCGAGCGACCGCGTGATGACGAGCAAGTCAGCTTACAGCTATGAGTATCCGGGCAGGCCGCTTCTGACCGCCGGGACAGGCCTCCTCGGCAGTAGCGACCCCAGTCAGGACCGAACGTTTTCAGTGGACTTCGCCAGCCAGGCGGAAGCGGAAGCCGGGACCGACAACTCTAAGTCGATGACGCCGCTTACGACAGCGCAGGCAATCGCGGCGCAGACTTCCGGTATCTTCGCCACTGCCGATCACAACCATGCTTTCGCTGATCTTTCCGACGTGGAGATCGACGGTGCGCCGGCGGGCAGTCTGCTGGTCACTCAGGCTAACGGAACAATAGGCTATGGGGATGCGCTTGTGGTGGCCACCTCTAGCCCAGGTGACGTCTTGAGGCTTGAGCGAACCGACACTGCGGATTATTTTAAGGTGGATTTCGCAGGCGGTGTAACCAGCCTTGATGGAACCTCCCCGATCAGGTGGAAATCGGGTGGAGCAACCTTTCTCGAGTATTCTGCTTTCGGGCCTTACCTTGCGCTGTCCACAGCCGGGCTTGAGCGTATGCGTGTCGATAAAAACGGCAACGTCGGCATTGGCACGAACAGTCCGCAGGATATTCTGGATGTTGTCGGAGCCCGCTGGTACGTCGGCTCGTCGCGCGATGATGCGACCGATAAGTATTGGCGGCCAGCCCTTTACAACTATTATAACGGCGACGGCTCCTGGGTTCCGTTTTTTGCAGCGTCTAGTGAGATTGAAAATGACCTGAGAATTGGTGGCGGCACATCTCTCGGCAATGCAGCGACGCGTCTATTCTTTCACACCGCCCCAGATACGACAACGACAGCCGGCGTAGTTCGGATGATGATCGATGGCGACGGCAACGTCGGCGTCGGTAACTCGACACCAACCGAGAAGCTTCATGTAACCGGCAACATCTTGGCAACTGGCGATATCACCGCGTTCTCCGATGAGCGACGAAGAGTGACGTCTGCAAAATCGACGGCGCTCTCGACAAGGTGCGTCAAATCGAAGGTGTAACGTTTACCAAGGACGGCAAGAAGGGCATCGGCGTAATCGCCCAGAAAATTGCGCCGATCCTCCCTGAGGTCGTTCAACAGAGCGGCGAATACATGTCTGTGGCCTATGGCAACATAATTGCAGTCGTCATCGAAGCGCTCAAAGAAGAGGATAAGCTTGTCTCCGAGCTCATGGCCAGGATCGACCAGCTTGAAAAGAAACTAGCAAATCAATGAGGCTTCCATGGTTCTTCAAGTAACAGGGCCAATCAGCCTTGGAGATATACAGTCGGAGCTTGATCTTTCCGGCCCGCAATCACTCGGAGGCATGGATGCAAGAACGTTGGCGGACATCGCTTCCGGGACGATCTCTATGTCCGATTTTTTCGGGGCTTCGAGCATACCTGAGTTCAACGGTACGCTCGAATATGACGGGATTATCATCCCGGACGTTTTGGGTGCTAGTACAGGTGTATTCGTTTCGAGCTACGAGCCTTATACGGTCACAGGTTCTGCGACGCCGGAAAATACCTTGGGTGGGCATGCATTGTACATCGCTCAGATGACCGGCGCAGTGCCGAGAAAGGTTAGTGTCTCCATAGGCCACTCATATCCTTTTGTCATGCAGTTCTCACCAAGTTTTAAAGGGGTGATTATAGACGGAATTGATCTAGGCGCCCCAACAAATCCATTCTACGGCGACGCGAAATCCTTAGTCAGCTATGTGCGGCGAATATCTCTTGCCGACTCAAGTCCCATCATTTCAAGTCGGTGTGCCTGTGCGCATTGTAATATATACTCCATCATAGGAGGTGAATTTGAAGACTGAAATATTGATAAAGTCTATCGATGTGAGATCTGGTTTTATTTTTGTAACTTATAATATTAATGAGGTTGAATATGATAGATCTGTCAATTTTTTGACCGTTTCTGGAAAATTATTTTCTGCTAGTCAATTATTGAATTATGTGAAATCGCAGTGCCCTTACTGGGAGCACAGGGAAACGCTAAATCCTCAGCTCCAAGACACAATGCCTGATTACTCTGGCTTAATCGGACGGACGTTTCGCTATACGGACGCGCAAGCCAATGTGCCGCCAGCCGAGGTCAAGACCAGCGAGACTATCACCCTATGACAAAGATAATTACTACGCTGTTTAAAGATTTTGTCGTTCATGAAATTTCTGCTCCCGATGGCGACACATTCGGCTCACCCATATCAAATGGATATCCAATTAGGCTGGACGCGGACGAACAGGGCGGGTTCGTCGTGCCGGAGGGAAAGACTTGCTACCACCCATCTCCGATGGTGATCGACACGCCAGACGTACAGATCCTTACCCGAGGTGGATCGAAAGTGACAATCGGCGACACCGAGGTCCGAAAGCAACGCGGTGATGGTGGCTGGAACTATGTCCCCGTCGGCGCGCTGACTATTACCGCTATCGCGGACGAAATAACGGAAGACGCCGCTTACGTTTGCATTCGCTCTCGGAAAGACGGTGTTTACATCGACAGGTCAGTCACTGTTTTGCAGCCTCGTGAAACGTTCTCCGCCGATCCGGTTGCTGGGCAGAATACTCACGTCGCGATTTGCGATGGCTCAGTGTCCGTGCAAGGTCTGGGCACGCAGATTGAGCCGATCAAGATTGTCAAGATCGCGACCGCTGGAAACGTCCTGGAGGCCGGAGAGACCGGTGCTATCCTCGTGCTGATGAGGACGGCAAAATGATTAGCCTTTCACTGACACAAGCTACTCTGATTGGACTTTTGGCAGGCTGGTTAGGGAATTCTTGGCCTCAGCCTTTATTATCACAGGCAGTGCTCACATGGCTCCGTGACGTTCAGGGAGCCGTTACAGTGATCCGTATTTGGACGTGGATGACACAGTTTGGTTTTTCGGCCCGAACTTGGACAGCGGTCCATATCATGCACCATGCATATGAAGACACGGAGAAAGACCCTCACTGCCCGAAAATTCAATGGGTTTTGGAGAAATTTTTTCTTCTACAAGCAGATTACCAGGCAGAAACTTCAAGAGAATTTTCAGTTTTACAAACTTGCCGTACGAAGATGCCCAAACGACAGGTTGGAAATTTTCTTCAACCGGTACCTTGAGCAGGGATACGTCGTATACGCAACCTTATGTGGGGCTGTCTTCGGTATTTGCGGCATCCTCATTTGGGCGCTGACGCTATCCACGACCATTGTCGGCAACGCGATAATTGCAAGTCCAGCGCACCACGACCACGCGATGAGTTACGCCAATAACGACAAGAAACAGAGAAGTGCACTGAATGTGCCATGGGCCTTGTTTTGGATCGTAGGTGAAGAGTGCACGCAAATCACCATGATCGGCCTATGTCGGCAAACTTCGGCGGCAGGCGATGGTGGGAAGTAGATTTAGGCTATCTGGCAATTCCCTTTCTGGAAAGAATAGGGCAAGCGGAAATACGGCGGATATAAGTGTCTATTGAAAGATTGGTTGATCGTCCTGTCGCCGGTATCGTAGATCTGGATATGAAGTACCCGTCCCGAAACGGTGCATTTTGGGCGCTCCGAGAAAGCGAAAATACAGGCATCTTTGATGAGATCCGTGAGCCTGGATTTTCGGCTCTCGGATCCCTGATAGCCTTGTACAAGTATACACCCAGCGCGTTCGCTGCTGAAATGACAGTCTCGGCGGATGTTCAAGCCGGGACGTTGACGACCTTTGAAGAGGTGCAAACCGCCTTCAATGCCGCGTTGGCGCTAGAGCATATTCCGTCAAAACGGAGTCGTTTTGCCGACTTAGACTATGCTCCAACATATTGATCTTGGAGCAATTTCTTATCACGAAAGCGGCTCACTTTCAGGACAAGCGCTCTAGCCTGACGCGTTTTACTAAAACCAAAGCATGACCCAACCCGCCTTCTGGCGGGTTTTTTATTGAAAAGGAACTATTTGATGAATGCACCTGTTGTTGGTTTTACCGTGCGCCGTGAAGCTTTTGAGCCCGCGCCGCCATCCAATGCGGTGATGTCGGTCATCGGTCTTATCGGTCCGGCCGTGCCAGGCGTGGGCACCGGCGCATCCGAATTCAACGATGCATTCCCGGTCGATGAACCGGTTGCTTTCGGTTCGACGTCTCCCATGGCCCGAATGATCGATCCGAACAGCTATGTCGGTGATGCAATTGCCGCCATCAACGCGCAGATGGCGCGTCTCAACAGCTCCGCACGCATTGTTTTCGTGCGAACCGACGAGGGGGCGACGGTAGAAGATACGATCACGAATATCGTCGGCAATGCGGCCAGCCGCACCGGCTTGCACGCATTCACTCATGCGGGCTCGCATGTGGGACACTACGCCCGTCTGATCGCAGCCCCGGGCTATACCTCCTGGCAGGCCGACCCGATGTCGGCGAACCCGATTGCCGCGGAATTGCCGGGCGTGTTGAACGGCTTCCTTGGCATTGGCGTTGTCGATGCGCCGGGCACCAATCGCGACGACGCTATTGCCTATCGCGAAACGCTACAGAGCGAGCGCCTGGTTGTCGTCGATCCTGCCGTCAAGGTTCGTGACAGCTTCGGCAACCCGGTCATTCGACCCTATTCGCCGCGTGTTCTCGGTCTGATGGCGCGTCGTGATTTCGAGTTCGGCGGCAGGCCGTTCCGCTCGATCCTCAACCAGCCGGTCTATGGCATCGAAGGCCCAAGCCGCCCCATCGAGTTTTCTCTCACCGATGGCGCCAGCGAGGGACAGGATCTTCTCTCCCACCAGATCGGCGCCCTGGTGCGCGGTGAGAGCGGCGACGACTTTTCAATTGCCGATGGCGGATTCATCAACCTCGCCTTTGAAAACACGACGTCCGATGAAATCTGGCGGCATGTCCACAAGGTGCGGGGTCGCGACTTTATCGAACTCACGACGATCCGCACGCTGCGCAACTATCTCGGCCGTTTCAACCTCACCACACAGACGATCCAGGCCATCGTCAACACGGTTGGCAACATTCTCTCCCAGGCGCAGGCGCGCGGCGAAATCCTGGGGTACACGGCCCGCTTTGATCCGAATGAAAACAACCCCGACGATCTGCGGACCGGCAAGATCTTCATCGACGCGCGCTTTGAGGAAGATCTCCGGTCTTCCGCGCCGCTGAAATGATTTCCCGTCCGTATCGCCCCGCGCTTGAGGCGACGATTGAGGCTCTTACCTCCAGCGACCTCACCACGTCGGTCTGACGTCGCGCCTTTTTCAAATTTTATAAGGACATTCAGTAATGGCAGATTTTTATATTCTTCAGGCGGTCAACCTTTTTCTCGGGAATGACACGCCTCATGTCGATTCAGCCAAGCATTTGAACCTGCAGACGCTTCAGCTTCCGACGATCGAATATGCAACTGTCGATCATGCCGGCGGCGGTGCGTCGGGCGAAATCAGCGTCTCGATGAACATGCTGCGCAAGCTGGAGCCGAGCTTTAAGCTCACCGGGTTCGATGAGGACTCCTATCGCCTCATGGGTGTGGGGTCCAACAAGATCGACTTCTTCACTGCTTACGGTGAGCTGCGCAACAAGCGCACGGCAAAAGGCGTGCAGGCAAAGGCGATCATCCGTGGTTCCATCGGCCGTGTCGCCCCGGATAATTTCGACCGGGGCAATCTTCTCGGCCATGACCATACCTTCCACGAGGTGACCTATTACGCGCTGCATGTGGATGGTCAGGAATGGTTCAAGTGGGACTATTTCACGACCGAGCGCCGCGTCATGGGCGTGGACGAACTGGCTGAGCAGCGCCGCCTTCTCGGCCTCGAATAAGGAGGCCGGTATGGCTGCGCCCGACAAATCAAAATCAAAGCGGCCGCAATACCTGGTGGAGGGGGAGAAAATCCCCCTCGACTACCCGTTCAGGCTCAATGGTCGCGATATCACCGAAGTTACAATCCTGCCGCCGAGTTATAGCGTAGTAATTTGTCTATGGAAGCATAAAATTAATGATTTCTTCCTTATCTCAAAATTAATAAACGAAAATTTAAAAGTAATTTCTGCTATAAAATGGCCAGATATAGAAAAGATACTAAAGTGTAGTGAAAAATTTTTATCAAAGCATCTAGATTATGATAATGCATTTGACGATTACGACAATGTATTAAATAAATATTTATTGTCTTTGCGTAATGGCGAAATGCGTACGATAGAGTATCAGCAAAAAATAGAAAAAAGTAAAATCAAAGTTGACTTGAATGAACCTGCGGATTTTTTGCATTCAAATCAAGATTCTATTCTTTTGAAAGAACTATAATATGCCATTAATATTACTATTTATAGTAAAAATTCTGGAGTTGTTGGTCATAAAATACTAAAGAAGATCGGGTTTAATGCGTTCAAAAAATTTATACTAAAGGAAGTGAAAAGGGCATTTCCGAAAATTACGAAGAAGCAATTAGATAGAGTAGAGTTCTTTATTGATCTGCTTGGTTCTGATCTTACGGAAGAAATTTTTAAAGGGATTGTCAATTATATAAAGTATATAGCCGAAAATGAGAAAATGTATGAAGAATTTGATAGGGAATTCATCAATGGAAAAGATATCTCAGGTATTCCAATTGGAACAGAAGGTCTGAATTTTATGCAAGCATCGCAAAGATATCAACAAATATGCCATCCCGTTAGATCAGTCACGACGAGCAGCAAAGATGCTTTTAGCTGCGGGTTATGACCAACCAAGCTGAAGATGTCTTCGAAAGAGGTGGCAATTGGGCGAAATTCGCAAATATTTCTCCTGAGGAAATCACTAAATCACTTTTGAACATCAGTGAAAATACGAAAATAAGTAAAATTGAATTGGGAAATATTTAGCAAAGTTTTTTCTGGCTCAAAAATGGTATTGGAGAAAAGTACAATAAGTTTACTACCATCCGTAATGATAATGCTGACGCATCAGGATAGGTGGCTCATTTCCGGGGTTAGAGATATTGTTGCTTCTTTTAACGTCTGGCGATGCAGCTAATACTGATAATGATTTAATTGGATTGGTGGAAATCTTCTCGAGACGGCTTGGGCAGTAGCAGAGTTAAATCGCTATTTAAGAAAGAAGGGTATGATATTGGGAAAGAGATTGATGCATCTAACAAAACTAGCGCCAGTTTTCTGATAGGATTTTTGGAATATATTGAGAATATTGATAAAGAGACGCGAGATAGGTTATTCTTTTCAATAGGGGACAAGGAATTCGAGAGATCTGTAAAAGCATTCATTGGTGGAAGTGACGCCTTCAGAAAATCTATTAGAAATTCATTAAATTTTAAAGATTCCCTTGCTTCTGGAGTAACTGTTGACGCTTTGCAAGAAAATTTAAATAGTAAAGATTTTAGAGAAATAGTAAGTGATAATATAGAAAGACTTTATAGAGAAGGGCTTGGGGATCCAAATTACTTTAATCCATTTGGTGGTAGGTATATTTCTCCGGACGTTGATTATATCAGAAGGTCTTACAAAGAGATAACGGGGAGCGATCTTAGTGAACGAGAAGCATTCGGATTGCTTTCTAAAGTTTCAAAAAATGCGAATTTTCCAGAACGAAGTAATTTCTATCGTAAGGAGTTATTAAAATTAGCCCAAGAGAGAGGGTACAACGTCAATGTAACAGAAATTCCAAAAAGGCCGGCTCTGCCTGGCAAGTACCTCTCGCAGGGGCCTTTGCCAAGCGATCGCGCGAGGGAATTACCCCAACTAACAGAAGAAGAATTAAAATCTCTCCGAGAGTTTGTGGATATTGACTTTCTCCTATCGACAACCTTTCCACGATATAATTCCTAAAGAAACCAAGCAGGAACCTCGCGCGGAATCCGTTAGCCCTCTTGCAGGGACTGCTGAAGGGGCCCCGGTTAGATTGGTCCCTCCTATCGATATTCCTTCGCGCGCTAATGGTGACGGCGTCTCTATTCCGACACCCAATCCTGTGCCTATGCCTACATTAAATCCTGCCATAGATGCGTCAGCGACTTCTCTGGAGGAGGCAATGAAGATCGCGACAATCAAGGGAATTGTTGATGGGATTGCCCTAGGTACCGCGCAAGCCAATCTGTTTTCAGAAAGGGTTAGAAATCAGATTGCTGCAGCGGCTATCGGACCATCAAGTGCGCCTCACGATCCGACAGCAGGTGATGTTGGAGAAAACGTTTTTGCAGACAAGGAATTTATTGGCTAATGGCTCTTCTTTCGATTGGGCCGTTGGTATTCGAGCTGTTACCTCTCAATGCCATCGGCGTTTCGCGTAATGTCGCATCCGATTTTGCGCGAAAAGCTGTCATCGGCGCCAAGAAGCCGCTTGAGGCGGTTGGCGTCGGCGATGAAACTTTCAATATCACCGCCCGGCTTTTTCCCGAGCGATTTGGCGGAAAATCTTCGCTCACCTTGCTTGAGACCATCGTTAGATCCCAGGTTCCGCAGCTTTATGTTCGCGGCGACGGGGCGGTGGTCGGGTGGTGCGTCGTCACCGGGTATTCTGAAAAACATTCAAGCCTGGCGTCGGATGGTGTCGGCCGGGTCGTCGATCTCGATATCAAGGTCGAGATTGTGCCGCAGCCGTCGATTGCCAGCGTAATTTCCAATCTTTTCCGACTTTTATCGTGAGGACACGATGGCCGAATTTGAAACCATTACGGTCACACGCACTGGCCTCAGGCTTGATGTCGTGTTGGCCAAGCGGGATCGCGCCTATCAGCCGGGGCTTGTCGAAGAGGCTCTGGATCTCAACCCCGGCCTTGCCGCACTTGGCACCGAATTGCCCGTCAGGCACTACGGTTCGCCTGCCAATTGCAAAGCCAGGAGACAAGGGTGTCTGGACGTCGTTCGGCTCTCGGATTGACCATGCCGGCGTTTGCGGGCGCGGCCCTCAATGAGGTCGCCTATCATATTTCGATAGACGGCCAGAATGTTTCATCGAAATTTCTCCCCTTCTCATCGATCTGTCGATCAACGATCGGGATGGCGCGCTTTCCGATACGGCGTCGATCGTGCTCGATGATAGCGCCGGGGCAGGTGCTCATGGCGCCGGAAGGGGCGCGTATTGTTATTGGCCTTGGCGGTGTGCCGGATATTTTTACCGGCATGATCGACACGGTTAAGTGGCAAATCAGCCGTGGCAGTGGTGCAACCCTTGCGGTGACGGCAAAGGGGATCGACGAACGCAGTGCTATCCGTTCGCCGGTCGAAAAGAATTTGACGAGATGGACCTCGGCAAGGTTATGAAAGCGGTTGGAACCTTGGGCGGCCTGGCGAATGTTGTGATCCATCCGGATATTTCGTCGATCCAGCGTGCCTATTGGGCCATCGGACGGGGAAAGCCCGCTGGCATTCGGGCGCCGCATTTCCCGGGAGGTCGGGGCGACCTTCAAGATCGTCAACGGCGATACTGCCGTCATGGTGCCGCGAAGCTCAGGTGTATCGGCCAGCGGCAAGGCGCTCACCGGCATTAGGGCTGCGATCGGTGACAACCTGATATCCGCGGATATCGCACCCTATGTCGGTAGGCCTCAGGCGCGTTGCGTTAAAGCCAAGTGGTATGACCTTGCAGCCGCACGGTTTTTTACGCAAGTCATACCAATTGCAAATACAGGTGGCGTCGCCGAGCACCTTCTCGGCGTTTGGCGTTCGTCTGCTGGGGAGGCAGGCTCACAGGCGACATCCGAAGCCCGCGAAAGAGAGCGAGCCAAGGGTGGCGGATCTGTCACCATCGTTGGAAACGCCCGAGCGCAGCCGGGTGCGACTTGTGACGTGATCGCTCGTCCTGGCGTAAGCGGTCGTTACACTATCGATGCTGCAACGCATATGCTTGACCGTTCCCAGGGCTTTATCACCCGACTTGATCTGGTGCGTCCTGACGGCGAGGCCGGCAAGGACAGCCGATAAATTCAATTTCAATTTTATATCGAAAAGGAGGCCGCGATGAAAATCAGCGACCGGGGCCTGGCTTTTGTCGCGGGGCATGAAGGGCTGGTGCTCACCGCCTATCGGGATGTCGCAGGTGTTTTGACGATTGGCTACGGGTTCACAATGCGATCCGCGCTCTTTCGCGATTTCTGGAACTCCACACGCAAGCATTCCCTGAAGCTTGGCGATAAATTGACCCATGAAGAGGCTGATCTGCTTCTAAGAAAGCTTCTCGATGAAGAATATGGGCCGGCGGTGACGCTCTTCTCAGGTAACCTCGCGCAGCATCAATTCGATGCCGCCGTATCTGCTGTTTATAATCTCGGCAAAAAGGCCATCCGCTGGCGATGGGGAAAGGCGCTAAGAGCTGGCGATATTGCCGCTGCCGCCGAAATCTTGCGCAAAAACTACAATACGGCGGGGGGCGAAAAGTTGCAGGCCTCATTCGTCGTAGAGAGGCGGAGGCTCGCCTTTTGCGTGATGGCGATTATGGAACCCACCTACTTGAAGCTCGAGATGGAATGTTGCGGGTTTCCGATAAACGGTTACTGAAAAGTCTGGGCTACGATGTAGCGGATTTCACGCGCGCGACGATACGTTTCCAGAAAGATAATCCGCCTTTGACAATTGACGGCATTTTTGGAAACGCCAGCCGAGCGAGAGCGAACCGGGAATGGGAAGCGAAAGCAGCCGCAAAAGTGGCTGCCGCCGGCACAACGGCGCTTTGCGGCTTGGGGGCCATCGCCATAGATCGAGGTTTGGATACGGCAGCGGTTGTCGGATTTCTGGCGGTTGTTTCCATATCCATAGCTGTTGCTTGGGTGGCATGGCGCTTTCGCGGTCGGCTTCAGGCGCTGCCGTCAAGTTGGCGCCCGTTTGACTTTGCCACTTTCTTTCAGTGCTTTAGAGGAAGTCGATTATGAGCGTTTATCGCAAATTAATTGCAGCATTTGTTGGGTTGGCGGTGCTGTTACTCAATAGGCACTACGGGCTGGATCTGGAAGGAACGCGAAAGTTATCTAACAGAGCTTTTGATCGGCTTTTTCACGCTATCGGGTGTGTGGGGCTTCCGGAATGCCACCTCCGGGCCCGATCGATGATTTCCATATTTCAAATTGCGTTGCGAACCTTTGCCGCGAGCGCTTTGGGACGAGCGGTGTTGCTCATCACTGTAGCGATTGCTGTGTTCGTACTTTCTGAACGACTTGCCTATCGGCGCGGCTATGCAGATGCGTCCGCAATGGCGCGTCAGATAACGAAAGAAGCTATTTATGATTTTAAATCGGACGCAGACCGCGCTCGCCGCAATCGTCGGGATTGCATCAATGCTGGCGGCTTGTACAAATTCGCTACCGATAGCTGCATCACGCCAAAATCTTAGCCAAGTTGCGCGTGCATCGGTCGGAACGACACTCGTTGGAGCGAAAGGCAGCACCCACGCAGATCAAGAGAAAATAGATGCGACCGTCGCGGGCCTTTGCGGAACTGGAATTTGGACGAAGGCAGAATGCGCGCGTCACGACCGCGAAGTAGATCGCAGCCGCTCATGAACTGGATCTTAGACTGGTTGATGAACTCCAGCCGATTTGCCGTAATAGTCGCGTTTGCCCTGCTTGGCGCGGTTATGCATCGGGATATGGATGCCTGGGGCAGGGTGATGACGTTTGCAGTTGGCGTTCTGACAGCGGTGGTCTTCGCAGAGCCATTGAGGTCGCTCTTGGTACTTGATCAAGGGTGGAGCGACGCAATCTCGGCCGTGCTGGCTTTGACGGGCCGAAATTGGGCAGCCTATATGATACGCATTACCCGAAACCCGGCAGAAACAGCAAATCAGCTTTTATCAATTTGGCGAGGCAAAAATGATCGCTAAATGACATTGGTTAAATTATATCGCGTCAGCTCTAAGTATTTAACAAATAAAAAATCTAGTAAAACGCCACTAATATGTATAGAGAGTGTTGAGTATATGGAGCCTGGATCGCGCTCCATCTATCGTGATTTATTTACTGTGAGTTGGATGGGTTGTTTGTAAATGTGATTAATCAAATTCAAGTTCCAGGTCTTCGTTTTCCACGCCCGCCTGTTCCAGAATGAGCATTACTTCGTCTGGAATCACTCCATCGACCACGCATGCTTCCCCTCCCTTTAGTCGATGGATGTTCAATTCCTGCAAAACGCGTGCAAGGAGTTCCGCAGCTTTCGGGTATTTATTGAGTGTCACAGAGTTTTTTCCCGCCTGAGTTGATTTGACGGGAAAGTGCATTTGGCGCGTCAAGTTTTCGTTATATGCGCGTTATATATTCGTTATTGTCTCAGGAGCTTCGTTTTCTTCTCCTAGTGAGAAATATATAAGACTTTCAACAAGTTTGGCGGGCAATACGCCAGTCACGTGGACATCTCCATTCTCCAACCTTCTGAGTGTTAGGCATTTTAAAGTTGCTACAAGCAATCCAGTTGCGTCGTTATTTTTCATTTATCACCGGTTGCGCGTGAAATGCGGATTTTGCAGTCTTTGCAGCCGATCTGTATCAAAGGCGTTGCTACTTGTTGATTGCCAGATGATCAATTAATGGACAAATTGAACTGGGATCAATTGCAACCGAAATTATTGGGCGCGATGTGCGCCCTATCAAAGGTGATTAAAAATGCAATTTCATTTCAGCAAGTATTGGAGGTAAATTTACTTAAGAAATGCATCGGTTGAAAAATGGTTTTATTTTAATTGAGCTCGAATCGTTTTTGACTGCGTCTCCCGCAGCGTATTCTGATCCTTAGTGAAGAAAAGAAAGGGGAAGGGCGTGCACTTGCTGGACACTGGGTGCTCCTGACGAAGACGCAGGGCAACAGCGGCTGGTTCGGGATGCTCGCTATGGGTCGACTTCGGCAGGGCGATCTATTCGGGTCGACGCAAGTCAAGAGTAGGTCGTCACTCCATGATTTGTGCATCTCGACGGGCTTAGAGTGGGAGAAAAATGGCTAAGAAGTTGGGCGCCGGACATATACCCGACCCTCGATGTTTGAAACAGGTGGATTGCCAGGCTCTGAAGTTGGATCAATCTACCAGTGCCGCGAAAATCTGCCGCAAAGGGCAAGCGGCGTATGAGCAGTCGCCCGAAAAAATGCGAAATCAGGATCTGTGGAATATTCTGTATTACAAAAGCAATGGTTGCTTGTGCGATATATTAATGGCTGCTGCGCAAATTTGGAATGTATTTAATCTAGACGATTTTCGAAAAGTTATTTGATAATACGCGGTAATGCTTTGTAATTCAAAATTGTTGCAATTTCTATTATGTTTTTAGTTGTGGTATAAAGAATTATCAATCTGAAATATTTGCTTTTTCTCGGGTTGGCACCAAAAACGCGCGCGGCCTGCGCCTTTGTCCAGGCTGTCTATGGGGTTTCATTGTGTCGAGTTGCCCATGTTGAGCTTACATGGCATATGCCTATTGCCGTGAGCTTCTCGCTTTGACGCAATTTGATTACATGAATAGGGTAGTTGTCCCTTATTTGCGCGATCTGGCTTGAAACGGTGTAGAAGCGCTCGCAGAGAAAATTCTGACGTCGAGAGATATGTCGAAATACCAATTACACAAATTCGCCGTCGCTCCGATGATGGAGTGGACGGACCGGCACTGCCGCGTCTTTCACCGGCAGCTGAGCCGGCACGCCTTGCTTTATACGGAGATGGTGGCAGCACCTGCCGTCATCCATGGCGACCGCGAGTGGCTGATCGGTTTCAGCGAGTGCGAGCATCCTGTTGCCTGCCAGCTTGGAGGTTCCGACCCTGTGGAACTGGCGCAAGCGGCAAAGATCGTCGCCGATTTCGGCTATGACGAGGTGAATATCAACGTCGGCTGCCCGTCCGACCGGGTGCAATCCGGCCGTTTCGGCGCTTGTTTGATGCAGGAACCTGACCTTGTCGCCGAATGCGTCGCGGCCATGAAGAAGGCGGTATCGATCCCCGTTACGGTCAAATGCCGGATCGGCGTCGACGATCAGGATCCGGAAGAGGCGCTGGATAAAATGGCGGACGCAGTCATGGCCGCGGGTGCCGATGCGCTGTGGGTACACGCCCGGAAAGCCTGGCTGAAGGGTCTGTCGCCTAAGGAAAACCGGGACGTTCCGCCGCTTGATTACGATCGGGTCTATCGTTTGAAGCAGCGTTATCCGAATTCCTTCATCGGCATAAACGGTGGCATCGCCAATCTTGACGAGGCTGAAGCCCATCTCAAACACGTGGATGGCGTCATGCTCGGGCGGGCCGCTTATCATGATGCCTGGCTTCTTTCTGAGGTCGATCAGCGCTTCTTCGATGCCCCATCGCCTGTGCGAAACAGGCGCGATGCAATCGAAGCTTTCATCCCCTATATGGCCGACCGGCTGGAGAAGGGGGCCCGGCTGACCAATATGACGAAGCACCTGCTTGGTTTGTTTCATGGCATGCCGGGGGCGAGAGCCTGGCGACGCCGACTTACTGTCGATGCGGTTCGCCAAGGGGCGGGGCTTGAGGTCGTTTTCAACGCTTTGGCCGAAGTAGCCGGCGAGACGCTGGACAATCGGCAAGTATTTCGCCAGGACGAAGATATTGCGGCGGCCTGATCCGGCCGATCATCCTGACATCTGGAGCAGTTGATGGATCTTTCGTCCTTGAACGGCGAGGTAGTCGGCCTTGCCTTGGCGCTGATTGCCTCCGGTGCTATCGCAGGGTTGCTGGCGGGAATGTTCGGCATTGGCGGCGGTGCGGTGCTTGTTCCCGTGCTTTACCAGTTTCTCACGTTCCTGCAGATCGACGAGAGCATCCGGATGCATATTTCGGTAGCAACCTCGCTCGGGATCATCGTGCCGACATCGATCCGTTCGTTTCTTGCCCACAAGAAACGCGGCGCGGTCGATATGGAACTTTGGAAAAGCTGGATCATCCCGGTGCCAGTCGGGGTTGTGCTTGCAAGCCTTGTCGCGGCCTATGTATCTGGCCAAAGCCTGAAGGGCATTTTCGCGGTCATCGCCTTCATTGTCGGATTGAAGATGATCTTCAACCGCGACAGCTGGAAGATCGGCAACGACATCCCCGGCAATCCGATCCGGGCGGTTTGCGGTGTGCTGATCGGGTTTTTCTCAACACTTATGGGCATTGGCGGCGGCGTGATGAACAATACCTTCATGACGCTTTACGGCCGTCCGATCCATCAGGCCATCGCCACATCGGCGGGAACGGGGGTGCTGATTTCCGTTCCCGGTGTCATAGGCATGGCCTGGGCCGGCTGGGGAGATGCCGGATTGCCCGCTTTCTCGCTGGGATTTGTCAATATCCTCGGCGTTCTCCTGATCATTCCGATCACCACCTTTGCGGCACCCTATGGGGTCAGGATTGCGCACGCCCTGTCGCGAAGGGTGATGGAATACGCCTTCGGTCTGTTCCTGATTTCCGTGTCGCTGCGTTTCGCCTGGAGCCTTTGGGGATGATTGCCGATCCGGCATGCAAGTCACGGATTGAGGATCAGCTTTGCGCCTTCCACTTTCCAGCTTGAAAGCCGGTCGAGGGCGGAAAGGCCTAAAAGGCTGGTCTCCAGAGCACCGTCGCGGCTCACATAGGCGCGGATGTTCTTCAAATTGATCGATCCGATCTCCAGAACTTCGATGCGAACAGGGGCAACGAAGGTGCGCCCGTTTGCCGTGGAAACCGGAACGGAAAACAGCAGGCGTTCGAGATCGAAGCCGGCCTTGCGGGCGTCGTCCGCCGTGAGCGTTACCGCCGAGGCGCCGGTATCGACGAGAAACGGCACTTCAGCGCCATTGATCGAAGCACGAACGCGGTAATGCGCGCTACCGTCCCTGATGACGACGACCGAACCATCGGACTGATCGATAGCGGTTCCAGGAACGAGCACGGCAAAGGTTCGCCGGGCGACCGCTTCAAGGTCGTCGCGGAATCCATAACCGGCAACCAGCAGGAAACCCAGGCCGCCCCACAGCAAAACGCCGCGCAATACCTCGCGTACATGCGGACGGGACTGGAATATCGAGATGATCAACACCACTAAAACGGCGGTTAGCGCCACCAATCTCGGTCCGGTTCTGTCGAAGTCGAGGGTTTGAACGTCGGAGGCGTCGCTGAAGAGGTAATAAACGGCTGCTCCCGCGATGAAGACCAGCAGGATCGCCAAAATAAAGGATTTGAAGCCTTTCTTGTCCATCTCAACCGCGCTCCGGCGCAGTCGCCTGCGCCTTCTTCAGACGGTCCATGATGGCGCATCGCTCATCGGCTGACAATGTTGCCCAGGTGGCGATCTCGTCCAGCGTTCGGCCGCAACCCAGGCACAAGCCGGTTTTCCGGTCTATCTGGCACACGTTGGTGCAAGGACTCTCGATAGAACGCATCTGTGGTTTCAACCTTGTCGGGAAATATGTTCTAGCGTGAACCAGACAAGACCGTGATCGGCGCTGTCAATATTCTGACAGGTAACGTGATCGCGATCTTCGCGGTATTTCCGACCGCCTCGCCGAGGCCATTCGCCTGGGTGCCGAGGTTTTCGCCCTTGGTATCGAAGCCGGTCTTGGTCAGCGCCTCTTGCAAGGCCGGCGCGACAGCCGAAACTTCCGCGAATTTCGCATGGTTCGTGGCGCTCAATCCTTTGAGATTGGTCAAATCGACCACGACTACTCCAAGCTCGGCTAGCTCTTCCTCATTTTCATAATCGCCGACACGTTGCTTGCCGCCAGCGATTAAACTGGAAGCTCGTAGCGCTTTATCATCCTTCGAAACAAGCAGGATGAGCGGTGTTTTGCGGGGGCCGATCCGGCGCAGTTGCGCTTTGAATACGTCGATGTCGAGGTCAGGGGCAGCAAGGACAATGACGCCGATCCTGTCCGCGCCGATCGGGTCTTGGGAAATTCGCACCTGACGGATCGTCTCCATCAAGAGCCAGTTCCCCATGGAATGCGCGAGAATATGAACTTTCGACGCGCCGGCGGCGATGATATCGCGAACCGTCTTCTCCAGTCCGTCGCGTGCCGCCGTGGCGCTGTTGTTGTCATAGACATAGTCGGTCACGGCACCACGCGAAGCCCAGGTGAAAAGTACGGGAACACGAGGTGTCTTCGCATCGTTGATAACCTGTGCGAAGCGATAGAGCGCTTCCGGAAAACGGGTGTTAAACCCATGGATGAACAGGAAGACTTCCCGGTGTTCCGGCTTGCGCGAGGCGAACTCTTTCCTCAAGGCCGCCTGGAAGCCCGCATCTCCGTCGAGATATCCGATCGATTTGACCACAAAGTCCTTGGAAGGATCGCCGGGCGCCGTGTCCGGCCATTCGATCTTTCCGGACGTATGGCCAGGCGGCACGGAAACGACGGCGGAAGCGTAATTCAGTTCCCCGGACCGTTCACCGCTGAAATAGGTATCGGGCCTGTCGTCTTTTTCGCGCGTCGTCGCAATGAGAATGTGATGTTCGGTCGCTTCCGGCGCACTGGATGTGGCAATTGCAAGCGCGCCAGGTCCCGGCCTTCCGCCGCAGCCGGCAAGCAGTGCCGCCGCCATGCACAAGACAACGAGGCGCAGGCTATGGCGACCGGCCATCATTTGGCGGAGATTTGAGGACATGACATTCGGCAAGGGCGGTTCCATACACGTCTACGCTATACGCCAGTCGATGGGCCGCGTGGCGAATGAGGAAGCCTATCACGCAAGGGCGAGGTGGGAATAACAGTTGCGTCCGGCAAGCGACATCAGGGCTGGAATTTGATTCCGCTGTGATACTTACGCAACGATAGTCAAGCCAACCAACAGGGCGATGCCTGCGATCTGCTGAGTTGCGCCCAAAACATCGCCGGTCTGGCCACCGATTTTGGCGACCGCCAGCCGGCTCATCATGCCCGTCGCTAGAACGAGAAAAAGAAGCCCCGCGGCGATCGCGGAAAATGGCAGGAGGAATGCGAGCGGCACGGCGAAAATTCCGGCAATTGGAATTGCGGCAATAACCGATGAGAACTCCGGCTTGCCGCAGGTGGCGCCAAGGCCATCGGATCGTGCCGCTGGAAGACGGTACCAAGGCCACACCATTGCCGCGCGCGATGAAGCTTCCACGGCGATGAGGCTCGCTGCCGCGGCCAATGGCCCAAAGCGTTCGATCAAGGTGGCAAGCAGTACCGTCCGCGCGAACAGGCCCGCCATCAAGGCGATGGCCCCGTATGCGCCGATACGGCTGTCCTTCATGATCTCAAGGCGTTTTTCCCTTGTCGCTCCGCCGAAAAAGCCGTCTGCGACATCGGCGAGCCCGTCTTCATGCAGCGCGCCCGTCAGGCAGATGCACAGCAATACCGCCGCCAGAGCCTGGATGGCCAAGGGAAGGGCGGTGAAATGAAGCGCGAGAATGAGAATAGCCGCAGGAAAGGCAAGGACGCCGCCGGCGATGGGAACCGCTCTGGCGGCCTTGGTGAAATCGGGAAACCTTGCGGGATCGTCGGACGCATTGATCTGCGGCAGGGGGATTCGGGAGAAAAAACGCAAGCTTAAGGCGGCATCTGCCGCAAGGCCGCTCAAAAATGACGCATCGCCGCCAGTGGTTCTGTTTTCCAGGTCGGACATTGTCGCTTCGAGTTGCCTTTGCGAAATTCGCCTGCCCGGTTATAGATCGGCCCCTGCCGGTTCACCACCGCCATTTCATCCCGGAGTTTTCTGATGTCGCTGTCACCATCCGCCTTGCCCTTCGACGATATCCGCAATCTCGTTCGCACCATGCCGCAGGCGGATGAAGCGGCGGTTGCAGCGGTCAGGGCAAGGGATGCGCAATTGACCAAGCCGGCCGGATCGCTCGGCCGGTTGGAGGAACTGGCCGAATGGCTTGCCGCCTGGGGCAGTTCCGGTGCACCCAAGGTCACACGGCCGCTGGTCGCCGTTTTCGCCGCAAACCATGGCATCACGGCCAAGGGCGTCTCGGCCTTTCCGGCCAGCGTTACCCGGCAGATGGTGGAGAATTTCGCTGCCGGCGGCGCGGCTATCAACCAGATCTGCATTGCCTATGACCTCGGTCTTCAGGTCTTCGATCTGGCGCTCGACATGCCGACGCCCGATATCTCCGAGGAGGATGCGCTGGACGAGGCCAATTGCGCGGCGACCATGGCCTTCGGCATGGAGGCGCTTGCCGGCGGAACGGATCTTATCTGCATCGGCGAAATGGGCATTGGCAACACCACGGTGGCGGCAGCGCTCCTGAATGCCCTGTTTGGCGGCGATGCGGGCGATTGGGTCGGACCGGGAACCGGTGTCGCGGGCGAAGGGCTGGAGCGCAAACGCGCTGCGGTTGCAGCCGCCGTCGCCAGGCTTAAAGGCGAGCGCGATCCTTTGGAAATCCTTCGAAAGGTCGGCGGGCGGGAGTTTGCCGCGATGGCCGGGGTGGTTCTCGGCGCCCGGCATCAGCGCATTCCGGTGATCGTCGACGGTTTTGTCGCAACTGCAGCGGCAGCCGTCGTCCACGCCATGGACAAGGGCGCGCTCGATCACTGTCAGTTTGGGCATGTGTCGGCGGAACCGGCGCACGCTCGCGCGCTTTCGATCATGGGCAAGAAACCGATCCTGGATCTCGGCATGCGGTTGGGCGAAGGGACGGGGGCGGCCCTTGCCGCCGGCATCGTAAAGGCGGCCGCGCAAGTGCATACCGGAATGGCGACATTCGACATGGCGGGGGTTTCTGGAAAGCTTGACTGAGAAGAGCCGGCAACAAAGAAAATTCCGTCGATTTTCGCCGTCTCAGGGTATCCGCGTCGATGGGCTCGCTCACGAGGCCCGGCGGTGCACCTTGCGCTGTGCGGGACGAGCGCGGCGCTCCACGTTATATCCGTCGCCCTGAAAGGCGGGCATGGCCTCCAGGACACGCGTCGAGGGAAAGGTGACGATCGCCTCCGTCCCTTCGCGAAGCTTTGATTTCAGCTCGAATTTGCCGCTGTGCATCGTAACCAGCGCCTGGACGATCGAAAGCCCGAGCCCGGTGCCTTCCTCCGCGCTCTTGATTGCGATCGATCCTTGCCCGAAAGCCTGCATGACGATCGGAATTTCCTCTTCCGCGATGCCGGGACCATTATCCTTGATGATGACGTATTGACCGCCGCTTGCGGTCCAGCCGCATTTCAACTGCACTTCGCCGTTGGCGGGAGTGAATTTCACCGCATTTGAAATCAGGTTGAGAATGACCTGCCTCACGGCCCGCTCATCGGCCCAAAGCTTCGGCAATCCAGTCTCGAAAGCCTCGGTAATAGTGATGTTCTTGTTGCGCGCGCGGATCGCCATCATGTGACGGCAATCTTCCAGGATCGTCGTCAATTGCACGGCCTCCTCAGAGAGTTCGTACTTCCCGGCCTCGATGCGGGAAAGATCGAGAATCTCGTTGATCAGATTGAGCAAGTGGCCGCCGGAACTGTGAATGTCTCCGGCATATTCCCGGTAGGTGCTGTTGCTGATCGGGCCGAGGAGTTCGCTTTTGATGACTTCGGAAAACCCGAGTATGGCGTTGAGCGGCGTCCTCAGTTCGTGGCTCATCGTTGCCAGGAAGCGGGATTTCGCCAGGTTCGCCTCTTCCGCGCGGCGGCGCGATTTGTCGGAAATGGCATTCGCCTGTTCAAGTTCGGCAATGAGGTGATCCTTCTCCGCGCGATATTCGAGCATCGTTCGCGTCGAGGTGTGAAGCTGGTTGCCGAGCATGAGGAAGAACCCCTGCGCGCCCACCGCCATCGCCATCATGGCATAGTGGATAGGGGTCTGCTGATGCAGGAAGCTGAAGGCAATTGCTATCGTTATGGGCAATGTGCCGGCGACGAGCGCGCGCGGTATCGCGGAAGACAGCATCGTTCCCATGGCAATGACGATGAGCATGGTCGCGAATTGAAGGATTTCGAAGCTGTTTTGCGCGCCCTTGTCAGGCGGCAGCAGGAAGAAGCCTGCCCAGCACAGTCCGTAGAGCAAATCGCCGATGACGAATTGGCGGTGCGTGGCTTTCAGGTTTTGATCGGGTGCGGCTGTGCGTTCAAAGGTTCGACATGCCGAAATGATCAGCATATGGGAAAGAAGCACGCAAAAGAGCCATATGCCGATTGCAAAGGCTTCCATCCACAAAAACGTGATGGCGCCGACGATGACGGCGAAGAGGGGCAGGGCGAAGGCGGCGCTCAGCCGGTTCTTCGCGTAGATCATCATCAGTTCATGGTCGAATGCCAGCGGCGATCCGGTGGACGAATTCAAGCGCTCGCGCACATCGCGAACAGTGCGCGCCACTTCGCGCCGCTTCAACGCGCGTTCGCGATTGAGCGCTGTCTTCTCCTGGCTCGTCCTCGGCTTCTCGAGGGACATCGGCGATCATGATCCGTTGGTTACCGGGAAATTTCCCGAATGCATCGACATTGATGCCATGATGATCAGCAACTCTTAATAAGCGGCTCAAAGACTTGGTTAATGTTCGGTTGCCGGCATGGTAGGGGTGACGCCAAAACCCATGCCGCATGGTATGAACCGGCAAGGAAAAAGGGAGAATTTATGAAGCTTTACGACAGCAACAGGGCGCCTAATCCAAGGCGGGTACGGATTTTCCTGGCGGAAAAGGGCATCGAAGTACCCGTGGTTCCGGTCGATATCGCGGCAAAGGAGATGAAATCTCCCACCTTTACCGCCCTCAATGCGATGCAGCGTCTTCCTGTTCTTGTCCTCGACGACGGCACGGCGATCAGCGAGAGCGTCGCCATCTGCCGGTATTTTGAGGAACTTCATCCCGAGCCTGCGTTGATGGGCACGTCTCCGCTGGACAAGGCCATCGTGGAAATGTGGCACCGCCGGATCGAGCAGGGGATCTTTGCCTCCGTCGCGGCGGTTTTCCGCCACAGCCATCCGGCGATGAGCGAACTTGAGGTTCCCCAGGTTGGGGAATGGGCGGAAGCAAACCGGCCGAAAGTGCTGGACATGATGCGGTTTCTCGATGGCGAGCTTGCCACCCGCGATTTTGTCGCAGGTCCGCGCTTCACCATTGCCGACATCACCCTGCTTTGCGCGATCGATTTTTGCCGCGTGTCGAAAATCGAAATGCCGGACGATCTCGCCAACCTGAAGCGCTGGCACGCGAGCGTGTCCGCGCGTGAAAGCGCCAAGGCTTGAGAAATGACGCAAAATAGCGGCGTCAGGGTCTCTGGCGCATCCCTGAATCCCTTGGCGAAAGAACTTGCATCGTGCCGCATTTGTCTTGAGCGGCCTGCAGGCAAGGCAGCATTGCCGCATCAGCCGCGCCCGGTCTGCGTGCTTTCATCAAGCGCCAGGATCGCAATCTGCGGCCAGGCGCCGGGAAATCGCGTCCACCAGAGCGGGCAACCCTATACCGATCCCTCCGGCGACCGGCTGAGAAGCTGGATGGGGATCGGCAAGGACGAGTTTTATGACGCGCAAAAGATTGCCATCGTGCCGATGGGCTTCTGCTTTCCGGGCCTCGATGGAAAGGGTGGCGACAAGCCACCGCGCCGCGAGTGCAGGCTTGCGTGGCACGACCGCATTTTTGCGGCTATGCCCGAAATTGAACTGAAGCTCGTGATCGGCAGATATGCGATCGACTATCATCTTGGCGATCTTCAGCGGGCAACGGTCAGGGAAACGGTGGCTGCGTGGTCGGATGTCCTTGCACGGAGCCGGGCGAGGAACGGCGTCGCCGTTTTGCCTTTGCCGCATCCGTCCTGGCGAAACAACGCCTGGATCGGCAAAAATCCATGGTTTGAAGCAGACGTCGTACCCGTGTTGCAGCAGGAAGTAGCGCGATTGCTGACAGGCGGTGAATGACGGGAGGTGGAAAGCGATCTTGGAAAATGGAATAATATTCTGGAGTGGGTGTCATATTCAAGAAGCATTGAAATTATCCGATAAATTTAACTTGCAGAATAGAACATGAATCCAATATCGTAATTTTTCTCGAATAGGCTGCCGCATCATGAAGGCTGGTGCGGTTTGGCCGGGCAGGGCCTTTGGCCGCAACATTGAGCGAAAACATGATCGATCGCATCGACCGCCGGATTCTCGCAATTCTTCAGGAAGACTGCACGGTACCGGTGGCGGAAATCGGCCGCCGGGTCGGGTTGTCGACGACGCCGTGCTGGCGGCGAATCCAGAAGCTGGAGGAAGAGGGCGTTATCCGCAGACGTGTGGCGATCCTCGATCCGCGCAAGGTCAATTGCAAGGTCACGGCCTTCATCGCCATTACCACCAGTCAGCATAATGCCGATTGGTTGCGAAAATTCGCCGACGTCATCGGCGAGTTTCCCGAGGTTGTCGAATTCTACCGTATGGCCGGTCAGGTGGACTACCTGCTCAGGGTGGTCGTGCCGGATATCGAAGCCTATGACGCCTTCTACAAGCGGCTGATCGCCAAGATCGATATTTCCGACGTTTCGACGACTTTCGCGATGGAGCAACTGAAAAGCACCAGCGAATTGCCGCTCAACTATGTCGTTGCAGAAAAGCCGCGTGAACCGGTGTCGTGAACCGCGTTGATCCTGTCAGGGCGATAGACATTTCCAGGTATTGCGTTTGGATAAGAAAAAGGCCGCAGGTTCGATGCTGCGGCCTTTTCTCTGATTTGAGGCAAAAACGGAGCCTCTACTTCTTGTCGGCGTTTTCCAGCCGGGCGATCAGGCTGGAGGTATCCCACCTCTTGCCGCCCATCGCCTGAACCTCGGCGTAAAACTGGTCGACCAGCGCGGTGACGGGAAGGCGGGCGCCGGTCTGGTTCGCCGTCGCCAGGCAAATGCCAATATCCTTGCGCATCCAGTCGACGGCGAAACCATAATCGAATTTGCCCGAATTCATGGTCTGCCAGCGGTTTTCCATCTGCCAGGATTGTGCTGCGCCCTTGGAGATGACGTTGATCACCTTTTCCACGTCGAGGTCGGCTTTCTTGGCGAAATGGATCGCCTCAGAGAGGCCCTGAACGAGACCGGCGATGCAGATCTGGTTCACCATCTTGGTGAGCTGGCCAGCTCCTGTGCCGCCCATGAGACCGACCATCTTGGCAAAACAATCGATAACGGGTTTCGCCCTGTCGAATGCCGGTTGGTCGCCGCCGACCATGACCGTCAGCGCGCCGTTTTCAGCGCCTGCCTGACCGCCGGATACCGGCGCGTCGAGAAACTCGAAGCCGGCAGCCTTTGCCGCCCCGTGGAGTTCGCGCGCAACTTCCGCGCTCGCCGTCGTGTTGTCGATGAAAATCGCGCCTTTCTTCATGCCCTGAAAAGCGCCATCCGGACCGATGGTGACGGAACGAAGATCGGCATCGTTGCCGACACAGGAGAAAACGAAATCGCAGCCCTCGGCTGCTTCGCGCGGGGTTTTGGCGAAAGATCCGCCAAACTCGGAGGCCCATTTCTCAGCCTTGGCGCTCGTCCTGTTATAGACGGTGACGTCATGGCCGCCTTTCGTCTTCAAGTGTCCCGCCATGGGATAGCCCATGACACCCAAACCAATGAAGGCAACCTTGGCCATATCGTCTTTTCTCCCAATAGTGTTGGAATAGCAGTGGAGGGCATTCAGGGTGCGGAGCATATGCCAACCGCTGAATTGCGTCCAATTCCCGCCGGGGTTTAACGCCGATCGAGCGCCTGATCCAGATCGCCGAGGAGGTCCTCGACCCGTTCGATGCCGATGGAAAGGCGAAGCAGGTTCTTTGCAACGCCGGTGGCATCGCCCTCGATTGTGTAGCGGTGCTCGACAAGGCTTTCCACGCCGCCGAGCGACGTCGCCCGCTTGATCAGGTTGAGCTTGCCGGCGACCTTCAGCGCCTCGGCCTCGCCGCCTTTCACCAGGATGGATACCAGATAGCCGAAGCCGTTGCTCATCTGCTTCGCTGCGAGCTCATGGCCCGGGTGGCTGGGCAGCCCAGGGTAAAGCACGGCTTCGATTTGAGGGTGGTTGGAAAAATGCTCCGCGATGGTTTGCGCATTGGCGCACATGCGCTCAAGGCGGATGCCAAGCGTGCGCAATCCCCGCAAGAGCAGGTAGGCCTCGAACGGTCCCATGACGGCGCCGGCGTCGTGCCGCTCCTCGCGGATGAAAGACCAGGCGGCCGAGTTTGCATCCCGCGTTGAGACGATACCGCCCAAGGCATCGGAGTGGCCGTTCAGGGCTTTCGTTGCGGAATGAACCACCAGGTCGGCGCCGAAATCGAGCGGTTTCATCAAGAGCGGCGTTGCGGCGGTCGCGTCGACTGCCAGTACGCCGCCCGATTGGCGGGTGGCTTCAGCGGCGGCGGCGATATCGGCAATCGCAAGGCCCGGGTTGGAGGGCACTTCAATGATAACGAGATCGGCTCCTGTCTCGGTGATTGTCTCGCCGAAGCGCTTAGGGTCCGTGGCGTCGCCTTCCACAAGCGCAATGCCGTTGCGGGCGCAGTGTTTTCTGAGCCAGGCGGTGGTGCCCCAGTAGATGCCCGATTGCAGCACGATCGAACCGCCCGGTTTGACCGTTCGCACGATCGCAGCAATCGCTGCCATTCCGGTCGCGAAAAGCCGGCTGTCGGCGGCGTTTTCAAGTCTTGCGATCAGCGCTTCGATCTGACGGAAAAGATCGTTGTCATCGCGGCTGTAGAGATGGTTCGGGCTGGTCAGCCGATAGTCGCGGTCCCGCACGAAGGTGGTCGCGGTCTGAATGGAGGGAACGACCGCGCCGGTCGCCGGATCGACGCCGCCACCGGCGTGGGCAAGCAGGGTGTCGGCATGCATGTTTGTTTCGGCCATGGCCGGTTACTCCAAAGGGAAGCAGAGTGATTGATTGTGAAATGCCGGAGCAATTACATGCGGTCGGGCCTGTACAACCCCTCCAACAGAAAAGCCAGGTGCGGTTAGTTTTTCCTTCGTGAGGATTCAGGTCCTTCGGAACTTGCGGCTACCGCTTCAGGTGCCGGGTAAGCCTTGCTTCGAACCGATCCCAAAGTCGGCGCAACGCTTCCACCAGCACCAGATACATGATGGCGGCCCATATATAGGCCTGGAAATCATAGGATCTTGAATAAGCTCGCCGTGTTTCGCCCATCAGGTCGTAGATCGTGATGATGGAGGCGATGGCCGATCCCTTGATCATCAGGATGATCTCGTTGCCGTAGGGGCGAAGCGCCACGATCAGGGCCTGCGGCAGGATCACTTTCCAGAAAATGATGGGCTTGCGAATTCCAAGGGCGGCGGCAGCCTCCCATTGACCGCGAGCGACATTCTCAATCGATCCACGCAGGATTTCAGCCTGATAGGCGGCGGTGTTCAGCGAAAACGCGAAGATCGCGCAGTACCATGCGTCCCTGAAAAACCACCAGATACCGATATCGGTCAGTTGCGGCTGAAAGGAGCCGGCGCCGTAATAGACCAGGAAGGTTTGGGCAAGCAGAGGCGTTCCGCGAAAGAAATAGACGTAGGCGTATGAAATGCCTCCCAGGATCATTGATTTCGACATGCGCGCCGCCGCAAGCGGCAGCGACAGGAGCGCGCCGATCACGAGCGAGGTTACGACAAGTTCGACTGTCACGATGAAACCGGAAACGAATTTCATCGCATAGTTGTCGACGAACCCTGGATTGTAGCTGCGGATCAGGAAATCGCCGAGGCCGATTGCCGCCGCGATCCAGATGCCAAGCGCCACATAACCAAAGATCCGAGATTTGCTCCAGCGTTGACGCCGATGAATGATCGGGGCGACGCTTACTGCGGGTGCTTCGGTGCGCTCGCTCATCGGCCCACCTCGCCACGCTTGCTCCAGGCTTCGATGCGGTGGAGGCCTACGGAAGAGATCATCGCCAGCACCAGATAGATCAGGCAGGCGACGCCGAAGAATAGGAACGGCTCCTTCGTCACGCGCGCGGCGACGCCGGATTGGCGCACGATGTCGGAAAGGCCGATCACGGATACAAGCGATGTTTCCTTCAGCAGGATCAGCCAGAGATTGCCAAGGGCGGGGAGGGCAAGGCGGATCAGCTGGGGCAGGATTACCAGCCGCATCGTCTGGAAACGCGTCATCCCGAGCGCGTAAGAGCCTTCATACTGGCCAAGGCTTATGCCGCGAAAGGCGGAAAGAAAGGCTTCCGACGCGTAGGAGGAAAAAACGAAGGCCAGCGCAATCATGCCGGCAAAGAAGGAATTCACTTCGATATGGGCATCTTCGAAGATCAGATTGGTCAGCTGCTGCAGCAGGATTTGCCCGCCGTAATAGACCAGAAAGAGTGTGAGGAGTTCGGGCAGGCCCCGGAATATCGTCGTATAGATATCCGCCGCAATCTTGAGGCTGCGCTCGTCGGATTTCTTGGCCAAAGCCAGGAAGAAACCGAGCGTCAAACCAACCGGAAGCGTCGCGAGGGCAAGCAGGACGGTTATCATCACCCCCTGAGCGATCTCGTCTCCCCAGCCGTCCGGTCCGAAAGATGTCAGGGTGATAATTGCATCCATGCCGATGGCGCTTCCTGAATGTTGGCGCGGCGGCGATGCCGCCGCGCCGGAGTAGCATCAAGGACGGTAAGGCTTATCAGCCGCCGTAGACGTCGAACTGGAAGTACTTGTCGTTGATTTCCTTGTACTTGCCGTTCGCGCGGATGGCCGCGATCGCCTTGTTGAACATCTCCTTCAGGTCGCCGTCTTCCTTGCGGATGGCGATGCCAGCGCCGATGCCGTTGATGACCGGATCGGGTTGCAGCGCACCGACGATCTTGCAGCAGGCGCCTTCCGTGGCATTAACCCACTCCGAAAGAACAACGACGTCGTCGATCGCGGCGTCTAGGCGGCCCGATTCCAGGTCGAGCTTGTATTCATCCGGCGTCGGATAAAGCTTCAGCTCGGCATCCGGAAACTTGGCCTCGGCATAATTGGAATGCGTCGTGGACGACTGTGCGCCAAGGACGATGCCCTTCAGGTCTTCCGGCGTAACGCCGGTGATCTTCAGAGTCCTTCGGCACGGCGATGGCGGGGCCGGTATTGTAGTATTTGTCGGTGAAATCGACCTTCAGCTTCCGCTCTTCGGTGATCGACATGGATGCGATGATCGCATCGAATTTGCCTGCCTGCAGGGCGGGGATGATACCGTCCCAGTCCTGGGTGGTGAATTCGCATTCCACCTTCATCTCATCGCAAAGAGCCTTGGCGATATCGACGTCGAAGCCGACCAGCTGTCCGTCGGAGGTCAGGTTGTTGAACGGAGGATAAGCGCCTTCCGTTCCGATGCGGACCTTGGTCCAGTCCTTGGCCTCGGCACCGCCGGCTGCGGCTAGAACAATTGCGGCCGCCGCCGCCAAACGTATGAAACGCATGAGAAGATCCCCTCGCTTTTGGTTGTTATCAAAGGGAGCGTTTTTGTTCCCCTTGCAGCGACGTGCATATTCCCACCAAAAATCCGCCAAGTTCAACCAATTTGAGAAAAAATTCCGGTTACCGCAGCGTTTGAGCCGTGGATTTTAGGGTGATCCCGGATCGAATGTGTTTTCGCCCAGCGTCAGTTGGCGTGCAGATGTCAGATCGACCGCGGCATAAGGCCAAGTTCGGTGAAGGGGATGAAGTCGACGGGCTGCCCGCGCTCGATGCGGGTCGTCTCTTCGGGAATTTCGATAAGCCCGTCAGCCTCCCGCAGGGAGGAAATAAGCCCCGATCCGTCGCGTTCGAATTTGCGCAAGATCGTCTCCCCGGCGAGGCCTTCGGCGAGAATGCCGCGGAAGAACTCGCGCCGGTCCGGTTTCTTTCGTGCAACTTCGAAATCGGCCGGTATCTGGTAGCGCCTTGGAGTGAGAAACGCGCCGCCTCCAAGGGTGGAAAGAACGGGGCGGCCATAAAGCAGAAAACAGATCATGGCGGCGACCGGGTTGCCGGGAAGCCCGAGTACCACGCAATCGCCGATCTGGCCGAAATTCATCGGCCGGCCCGGTTTGATCGCCAGTTGCCAGATGTGGCGGGTGCCGAGCTCCTCCACGGAAGTGACGAGGTGATCCTCTTCGCCGCGTGACGCGCCGCCGGTGGTGATGATCGCGTCGTGACCTTCGGTGATTCGCGTCAGGGTCTCTTTCACGATGCCGGCGTCGTCGGGTAATACGCCGCAATCGGTTATCGAAACATCCAGCGTTTCAAGCAGCGAGCGCAGAAGGAAATGATTGCTGTCGTAGACCTCGCCGGGACGAAGGGGCGTTCCGGGCCGGCGAATCTCGTCGCCCGTTGAGACGAGGGCGACGCGCAATCGCGCCATGACGTCCGCCGATGCCCGGCCGATCGATGCAATCGAGGCGATATCCTGCGGACGAAGGACTTGCCGCGCCGCAAGCAGGAGATCGCCCGCCTTGAGATCCTCGCCCGCCTTGCGCCTGTTGGCGCCTTGCCTCAAGCCTGCCGGTATCGTGACAAAAAGCCCGCCGTCTCGCTCCAGCGTCTCGCAGTCTTCCTGCATTGCGACAGTGTCGAAGCCATCGGGCATGACGGCGCCAGTGAAGATGCGCGCGGCAGCTCCCGGGGGCAGAGGCTCATGCTGCGGATGACCCGCGGCGATGCGAGCAGCAACGGGAAAGCGCCCGCCCGTTTTCTCATAGTCCAAATGGCGAAAGGCGTAACCGTCGACGGCGGAATTGTCGTGCCCTGGAACATTGCCCTGCGCTACGATGTCGCCGGCAAGAATTCGCCCGTGCGCCTCGGCGAGCGGCACGATTTCACGGCCCACCACACATTGAATGCGCTCCTTCAGGATCGCCAGTGCTTCGGTATGCTTCAGCCGGTCCTTGTCGTTCAGGAAACAATCGTCGAGAAGGCGCTTACTCGGCCGCATGACGTTTGCCCAATCCGCAGTGGTCGAGAATGAAATCGGCGATGGTCTTTACTTCGTCGAGGTCGAAAACCGGCAGCCCGCCCGACTCGGTGTCGAAGTCTGCGGCGATCGCCTTGATCTGCGGATCGTCCGGGGCGAGCGCCTGACCCTTGCGTCCGTCCTTGCGCCTGACTTCGATCTTCGGGTGGCTCTCCCGCTTGTAGCCTTCTATCAAAATGAGGTCGCAGGGGGCGAGTCGGGTCAAAATGGCGTCGAATGAAGGTTCCGCCTCATCGCGAAGCTCATGCATGAGCGCCCAGCGACCGCCGGAAACGAGGGCCACCTCCGTCGCGCCGGCTTGCCGGTGACGAAAGCTGTCGGTGCCTTCGTGATCGATATCGAAGGCGTGATGGGCGTGTTTCACCGTCGAGACCCGGAAACCTCGACCGGTCATCTCGCGGACAAGCCGTTCAACCAGCGTGGTTTTTCCGGAGTTTTTCCAACCCGTGACACCGAAGACCGGTGGCAGCGTCATGCAGCAAGCTCCTTGCAGACCGCCGTGGCCTTTTCGAGCTCTTCCGGCGTATTGATATTGAAGAATGGATCGAAGCCGATGCCGCCCGCCTGGTCGGGATCGAAGCTCACGCTGCGGTTGGGGTGCCGGTCGACGAAGGCGAGCACTTTTCGCGTCTCGCCCTGCCGCAAAAAGCGATCCAGATCGGCTGCCAGCGACAAGGGCCAAAGCCCGAAAACCGGGTGAAGACCTTCGGCAGAACGCGCCAGCACGATATCGTCCGGAGTTGCGGCGGCGTCACTCAGGCGGGCTACGAGATCGCGCGGAAAGAAAGGCGTATCTCCCGCAACCGAAATGACGAATGGCGCGGACGGTCTGTTCGCCGCCGCCCAATTGAGCCCCGCCAGGATACCGGCAAGTGGTCCGGCGAATCCTTCCACCGGATCGGCTGCGACCGGAAGCCCGAATTCGGCAAACCGGCTCGCATCCCCATTGGCATTCAGCACGATCGTACTGACCTGCGGCGTGAGTTGTCGAGGACGTGGGCGAGCATCGGCCTGCCGGCGAGACGCTTCAGCGTCTTGTCGCCGCCGCCCATCCGCCGCGCAAGTCCGCCGGCAAGCACGCAACCCACCGTACCACCTTGCCCTTGTTCTTCCGCCGTCATGCGTCCTGATCCTCGCGGGCGCCCTTGCGCCGGTGTTCGGGCTTTTCATCATCCATCGACGAGGCGTCAAGGTCGAACTGAATTCGCTCAGCGCCCGAAAGCGCGACGAATCGCTTGCCGCGCGCCCTTCCGATCAACGTCATGCCGATCTGTCTGGCAAGCTCCACGCCCCAGGCGGTGAAGCCGGAGCGGGAGACCAGGATAGGGATACCCATCATGGCGGTCTTGATGACCATTTCCGAGGTAAGGCGACCGGTCGTATAGAAAATCTTGTCAGCCGGGGAGATCTTTTCCCGCCACATCCAGCCGGCGATCTTGTCGACCGCGTTGTGGCGGCCGACATCTTCCATATAGACCAGCGGGCGGTCTTCCTGACACAAAACGCAGCCATGGATAGCCCCCGCAGTCAGATAAAGCGATGGAGCCGTGTTGATCTTCTTCGTTAGCGAATAAAGCCAGGATGTCTTGATGGAGGCGGCGGAAGACAGGTCGATTTCATCGAAGCGATCCATGACATCGCCGAAGACCGTGCCTTGCGCGCATCCCGATGTGCGGACCTTCTTTTTCATCTTGTCTTCGTAGTTGGTTTCGCGCGTCGTGCGCACGACGACGACCTCGAGGTCATCGTCATATTCTACCTCCGTCACCTCGTCTCCGGGATGCAGCATGTTTTGATTGATGAGATAGCCGATGGCCAGAAGGTCCGGCTGATCACCGATCGTCATCATGGTGACGATTTCCTGCGAATTGAGGAAAAGGGTCAGCGGCCGTTCGGTCACCACCCTCGTTTCCACGGTGCGGCCGTCCTGGTCCATGCCTTCGACCGCGCTTGAAAGGCGTGGGTCGTCAGGGTTCGGCCGGACCAGAAACTCGCCCTCAGCCGGAGAAAACGGCGGGTTGTCGATGTGGCGGTCGCCCAAAAGTGTACACTCCGTCGATATTTGCCTATGTCCAAGGTATGGCCTGTGACGAGGTGGACGCAAGAGCCTGAACGCGCGCACGGGTGATTGATGGGAAAACCTTGCAAGCCCATGCAGCATTTCGGGAAATAGAGGGACGCCGTCCGGCCAGGTGAGCGCCATGTCAAGACGCGATGTCTGGCCTTGCGTGGCTGGCCTTGCGTGATTGGCCTTGCGTGATTGGCCTCACACCATAAGGGCGTATCTGGTGAAGCGTGAGGAATCCAGCCCGCAGGCTATGGTTGTCATCGCCGAGCGCAGCGCCTGCAAGGGCATTATGCGTCCCTGTTCGGCGACCTGCAGAAGCGAGTTTGATACCTCTAGGTCGGTCGCTGAACGAAGATCGCAGAAATACATCCAGCTTGCCTGAAACAGCCGTTCGGACGACGGGCCGGAACAAACGACGTGGAGGTCGGTAAGCCGGCGGTCGCGCTGAACGCAGCTGAAAGTGTCGGCAACTCCCTGGGCTTCGCCCTCGATCCATTGAACGACGGTTTTGGGAAAAAGAAGCGTTGCCCCGGTCACGCCATTCAGCCGGTTCAGCCGGCGGGCCCGCGTCAGCGTCCATTCGATTTCGGCATCGATGGGGCGGTGGAGAGTATTCCATGCAACGGATGCCTGGAATGCGAGCGCAGTCAATTCCATGACCGTAGTGCCCCTCTCTATATTGCACTTTCTCAAGTATCCGCCGAGAATCTTCCCAAAAGGTAAAACTTGAAATAAATCGCAAAAAGCGTCCGTTGCCCTATGTAACAGTCGGTGAAAAGGCGGGTTGCGCGTCCTTCAGCGCTCGCCGGCGCTTAACCGCCCTGAGAGTGGATCGTGGATTGATTTGTCGGCGTAGGGCGATAGGGTACGCGCCGGAAAACGATGACAAGTCTCGTCGATTGAGTGGAAAGAAGGATCGGGCATGCTGTCCAAGGACGCGGTTCTCAAGGAGCTATCGAAGGTTAAGGGTCCCGATCTTGCGGGGGATATCGTTTCGCTGGGCCTCGTATCCGAGATATTCATCTCCGATGGCCGCGTGATCTTCTCGATCGCCGTGCCGGCCGAACGCGCCCAGGAGCTTGAACCGCTTCGCCAGGCGGCGGAAAAGGTGGTCGCAGCAATCCCCGGTGTCGAAAAGAGCGATGGTGGCCTTGACGGCCGAGCGCAAACCTGGTGCTGCAGCTGCGCCTGTTCGCCCTGCGCCTGCGGCCGCGCAGGCGGCCAATGTTCCCCCGCCGATGCAGGGCCGCGCAAGGGCGCAAGCGCCGCAGCAATCCACGCAAAAGCCCGGCGTGCCGGGAGTGAAGGCAATCATTGCGGTTGCCTCGGGCAAGGGCGGCGTGGGCAAATCGACCACGACCTGCAACCTCGCCCTGGCGCTGCAGGCGAACGGACTGAAGGTCGGCGTTCTCGACGCCGATATTTATGGACCGTCCATTCCCCGCCTTTTTCATGTGACGGGCAGACCGGAGCCCGTTTCGGGACGTATTCTAAAGCCGCTGGAGGGTTACGGCATCAAGGTCATGTCGATGGGTTTCCTCGTGGAGGAGGAAACGCCGATGATCTGGCGCGGGCCGATGGTGATTTCGGCCATAACGCAGATGCTGCGCGAGGTCGCATGGGGCGAGCTTGACGTTCTCGTCGTCGACATGCCGCCGGGAACAGGCGATGCCCAACTGACCATGGCGCAGAATGTCCCGCTCGCTGGGGCGGTGATCGTTTCCACGCCTCAGGACCTTGCACTCATCGACGCCCGCAAGGGGCTCAACATGTTCCGCCGGGTCGATGTGCCGGTGCTCGGTATCGTCGAGAACATGAGCTATTTCCTTTGCCCCACTTGCGGTAGCCGTCACGATATCTTCAGCCACGGCGGCGCGAGGATGGAGGCGGAAAAGCTCGGTGTGCCGTTCCTTGGCGAAGTGCCGCTGGATATGTCGATCCGGGAGAAGTCCGATGCCGGAACGCCGATTGTGGTGACGGAGCCGGAAGGGGCCCATGCCTCAACCTATCGCGATATTGCAAGACGGGTATGGGCGGAAGTCGAGCGGCACAAGCTGGACAGCCATCGCGCTCCTCCCGAAATCGTGATCGAATAGCCGGGGGCCGGGAGAGCGGGTGCCAATCGTCAGCCGTCGAGCGGGCAAGCGCGTAGAAAGCGGTCGTGGTTTGTTTCGCGCCGATGGACCGCAGTAATGTCTGCACGTTGCCCGATGGTCGCGGTGTTTGCAGTGGAAAGACAAGCATTTCCGGCGTTCTGTATGCCGGCAGGGTTTAGGTCTGCGTTGTCGCGCCCGGTTCCAAAAATCGAATCGCTGCCGGGCGCGGCTACAACTTACCTTGCGTGACAAAAAATTCAGCAAGTTGAGTTTTACCGTAATTGAATGGTGCGGTGCATCATAAATATCGCAGTGCGGTTAAACGAAAGCCGTCAATTTTTTGCACTTTATGTCTTTCGGTGTCGTTTGGTGTCTTTTTATCCGAAGGGTCGTCGTTGTTGGAGGGTGCCGCGACAGTGCGTTGCAAAACCGAATTTGTTTGCGGTTTTATGGACTTGATCGTTATTGTTCCCATAATGGAGGCATGTTGATGGTAGCAGGCGCTGCTTTGGCCTTGAAAAACATAATGGAAGAAGACCGGGACCGGGCGGGCCTTTATGGATTGCTTGGGAGCGCGCTCGAAGCGCCGCCTTCGGGTGATTGGCTGCGGGAAGTGTCTGGCCTGAAAGGCGATGAGACCGTGCTCGGCTCGGCCCTTTTCGCTTTGGGCGAGAAAGCAGGCGTCACATCGCCAGCAGAAGTCGCTCGCGAGTATCATGACCTCTTTATCGGAGTTGGCCGGGGCGAACTCGTGCCCTTCGCTTCTTATTATCTCACGGGCTTTCTGCACGAAAAGCCGCTTGCAGTCCTGCGCGCCGATATGGCCGAATTGGGCATAGAGCGGGATCCGGCGGTCAAGGAGCCGGAGGATCATGCCGCAGCCTGCTGTCAGATGATGGCCGGGTTGATTGTCGGCGCATTCGGGGATGCGATGGGGCTTGCCGGGCAGAAGCAATTCTTCCGCAAGCATATCGGCAGCTGGTTGCCTTATTTTTTTAAGGACCTGGAAAATTCCAAATCCGGCCTACTTTACCCGGAGTTGGGGCGCCTTGGCCGGACGTTCCTGGAAATCGAGACCGGGGCGTTTGAAATGGTGGATTGATGCCGATGCGCCCGGCGTTGGATCGCCGACGGGATAGCCGGGGGCAAGGCAATTTGGTTGAACGGAACGGGCGGGACAAGCAATCGGCAAAAGCCGGGTCAATTCGGAGGACGATCGCTATGACGAAAGAAGTTGAACAGGTTCGAACTGATCGCAGGGGGTTCATGAAACTCGCCGGCATGAGCGCTGTGGCTGGCGGGGCGACCATCGTAGCCGGAGAGGCTGCGGCTGAAACTCCGGTTTCGCAAAAGGCTGCCGGATACCGCGAGACTGAGCACGTCAAAACTTTCTACGACACTGCGCGGTTTTAACGAAACGATTGAGACAACACCGGCGCAGTGCCGGCGAACAACAGCATCCCGCACCGGGCAGGCCGGGCATGATCGATGGGTCGATCGAATGCTCAAGGCAGGAACCGGTTCGAAGGGTGCGTGACGAGGGAGAAATGACATGCTGAGGAAAAAGACGAGCGCTGCTGCCCGTCCAACCCGGTTGTCTGCCGCGATCGAAGCGATCGGCGCGAGCGCAATGGATCGCCGCACGTTCCTGCGCCGGTCGGGCGTGACGGCTGGCGGGCTGGCTGCGGCGACGGCGTTTACCGGGGGGATGGTCCGCAAGGCGGAAGCGCAAGCGGCATCGCCAGCCAAGGTCGACATCAAAAAGTCGGTCTGCACCCATTGCTCTGTCGGTTGCACGGTGATCGCGGAAGTGCAGAACGGCGTCTGGGTCGGGCAGGAGCCTGGATTCGACAGCCCGTTCAATCTCGGATCGCATTGCGCCAAGGGCGCATCGGTGCGTGAACATGCCCATGGCGAGCGCCGGCTGAAATACCCGACGAAGCTTGTCAACGGCAAGTGGGAGAGGGTTTCCTGGGATCAGGCGATCGACGAAATCGGCGACAAGATGGAAGAGGTCCGCAAGAGTTCGGGCCCTGACAGCGTTTATTGGCTGGGTTCGGCCAAGTTCTCGAATGAAGGGGCGTATTTGTTCCGCAAGTTCGCCGCTTTCTGGGGGACGAACAACGTCGACCATCAGGCGCGTATCTGCCATTCGACCACGGTTGCGGGTGTTGCAAACACCTGGGGCTATGGCGCAATGACGAATTCCTACAATGACATTCACAATTCCAAGGCGATCTTGATCATTGGCGGAAATCCCGCCGAAGCGCATCCCGTTTCCCTGATGCACATTCTCAAGGCCAAGGAAGAAAACAACGCCGCTCTGATCGTTTGCGATCCGAGGTTCACGCGCACTGCCGCGCACGCAACGGAATATGTCCGTCTGCGTCCAGGCTCCGACGTTGCCCTGATCTGGGGCATTCTCTGGCACATCTTCCAAAACGGCTGGGAAGACAAGGAATATATCCGCCAGCGCGTCTGGGGTATGGACCAGATCAAGGTTGAAGTGGACAAATGGACGCCGGAGGAGACCGAGCGCGTCACTGGCGTGCCGGGGTCCCAGCTCAAGCGTGTCGCGCGGACTTTGGCCAACAGCCGTCCGGGCACTCTGATCTGGTGCATGGGCGGTACCCAGCATACGACCGGCAACAACAACACCCGCGCCTATTCGGTATTGCAGCTTGCGCTTGGCAATATCGGCAAGCCGGGCGGCGGCGCCAATATCTTCCGCGGCCACTGCAATGTGCAGGGTGCGACCGATCTTGGCGTGCTCGCAGACACGTTGCCTGGTTATTACGGCCTCACGGATGGCTCCTGGGCGCACTGGGCCAAGGTCTGGGAAGTCGATATCAACTTCATCCGCGATCGTTTTGCCACGATGAAGGCGGCGGATGGAACCGACATTCCGATGATCAACGAGAAGGGCATCCCGGTCTCGCGCTGGATCGATGGCGTTCTCGAAGACAAGGCCAACCTGGTCCAGCCGGATAACACCCGTGTCATGGTCCTTTGGGGTCACAACTCGAACTCCGTGACCCGTATGGCGGAAATGAAAACGGCGATGGAGAAGCTCGATCTTCTTGTGGTCGTTGATCCCTATCCGACCGTTTCGGCGATCCTGCATGACCGCACCGACGGGGTGTATCTGTTGCCAGCCTCGACCCAGTTCGAGACCGCCGGGTCGATGACGGCGTCGAACCGCTCGTTGCAGTGGCGCGAGAAGGTTGTGGAACCGCTGTTTGAATCGCTCCCCGACCACACCATCATGTATAAATTCGCCAAGAAGCTCGGCTTTGCCGACGAGATGTTCAAGAACATCGAGGTCACGAACGACGAGCCTCTGGTGGAAGATCTCACCCGCGAGTTCAACCGCGGTATGTGGACTGTGGGTTATACCGGCCAGTCTCCCGAACGGTTGAAACTGCATATGGCTAACCAGCATACCTTTGACCGCACGACGCTGCGGGCGAGGGGCGGACCGGCCGATGGCGACTTCTACGGTCTGCCCTGGCCGTGCTGGGGCACGCCGGAAATGAACCATCCGGGATCTGCGGTTCTCTACGATACTTCGCTTCCGGTGGCCGAAGGCGGAATGGGCTTCCGCGCCCGTTTCGGCGTCGAACGGGATGGCGACAATCTGCTGGCTGAAGGCTCCTGGCCGGTAGGTTCGGAAATCGAGGATGGTTATCCCGAGTTCACGATGGCCATGCTGACGAAGCTTGGCTGGGATGGCGATCTGACGGCCGAAGAACTGGCGTCGATCCAGAAAGTCGCCGGTTCCACGGATGCGGAAGCCGTGGCCAAGATCAACTGGAAGACCGATCTGTCCGGCGGTATCCAGCGGGTCGCGATCAAGCACGGTTGCGCTCCCTACGGCAATGCCAAGGCGCGTTCGGTGGTCTGGACGTTCCCGGATCCGGTGCCGTTGCACCGTGAGCCGCTTTACACCAATCGCCGCGATCTGCTCGACGATTATGCAACCTATGAGGACAAGGTCTTCTGGCGTGTGCCGACGGCGTACAAGTCGATCCAGGATCAGGATTTCTCCAAGGATTTCCCGATGATCCTGACGTCCGGGCGTTTGGTGGAATACGAGGGTGGCGGCGAGGAAACCCGCTCTAACCCTTGGCTTGCCGAGTTGCAGCAGGATATGTTCGTGGAGATCAACACGGTGGATGCCAACGATCTCGGCATTCGCGACGGCGAGATGGTCTGGCTCCACAGCCCGGCGAGCGCCAAGGTCAAGGTTATGGCCATGGTGACCGAACGGGTGGGTCGTGGGGTTACTTTCATGCCCTTCCACTTCGGCGGGCATTTCCAGGGCGAAGACCTCAGGCACAAATATCCGAAGGGAGCCGATCCGATCATTTTGGGTGAATCTTCAAACACCGCCCAGACTTACGGATATGACTCGGTCACCCAGATGCAAGAAACAAAGGCCACGTTGTGCCGCATAGAGCGCGCGTGAGGGAGGAGTAACCCATGGCACGGATGAAATTCCTGTGTGACGCGGAGCGCTGTATCGAGTGCAACGCCTGTGTAACCGCTTGCAAGAACGAGCATGAAATCCCCTGGGGCATCAATCGTCGCCGCGTGGTGACGATCCAGGACGGCAAGCCTGGCGAACGGTCGATTTCCGTCGCTTGCATGCATTGCTCGGATGCGCCTTGCATGGCGGTATGCCCGGTGGACTGTTTCTATCAGTCCGACGAGGGTGTCGTTCTGCACTCCAAGGATCTCTGCATCGGCTGCGGCTATTGTTTCTACGCGTGCCCCTTCGGCGCGCCGCAATATCCGCAGGCCGGCAACTTCGGATCCCGGGGCAAGATGGACAAGTGCACCTTCTGCGCCGGTGGCCCCGAGGCGGATAATTCCTCGGTGGAATACACCAAATACGGGCGCAATCGTCTTGCGGAGGGCAAGCTCCCACTTTGCGCCGAAATGTGCTCCACCAAAGCCCTGCTGGCTGGTGACGGCGATGTCGTTTCGGCGATTTACCGCGAACGTGTGGTAGCGCGCGGCTTCGGCTCCGGTGCCTGGGGCTGGGGCACGGCCTACGAGCAGAAGGCGGGTTCTTTCTAGCGGTTCGAATTCGACATTTGCCTTTCGTTACATCAAACAGCGAGCAAATGTCTGAATAGACAGGATCGTTAGGACCGAATGATTGTCCATGGCGCCGAGGCGGAATTGCCGAGGCGCCATGGATGTTCGATATAGACGCAAGGGCGGCCTGGTGCTGCGATAATATTCTGCTGGAAGGTCAATAGCCGGGCAGTTCCGGATATCTTTCGGATATCGTTTTCGCAACGCGGCGGTTATGGGCATCATTCAAATTCGGCAGCCGAATTCCGAGCAGTGAATGGATACGGGAATTGGCTTTTCGAAAAGGCGTTGAATGGCCTTCGCAAGGTGGTTGGGCGACATGACCGATGCTGGTGGCTCTTGGGGAAGGCATGTGGCCTGGAGCGAGGCAAGCCAGCAGTGTTTGATGTTGGCGCTGGCGGGGTGGATACGGGGCGGCTGCAAAGCCGCCTTTGGTGTCTTTGCAGCCGATCTGAAGTCGGCGATGCTCGCGGGGCACTCCATTCGGTCGTGGGTAGGGCCGGCGCTTGGCGCAGGGCACCGCCAAGTCAACGCTATCACTGACAGGGGAAAAGAGGATCCGGATTTCCGGAGAGCGACGATCACAATGAGGGCAGCAATCCTTCTGTATCGGGATTTCGGCGAATTTACAGAAAGTTTCGTTGACCGGTAAAGCTTGCTCCTGACCGGCTTTAAATGGGTGCGAGAGACTGGCGCGAGGTGGGAATGCGGAAAAATTCGATCGTTTTGGGGCTGGTTTTCATCCTGGCCGGACTGTTCTTGTCGGGGTGCCGGGAAGACGAGCAGAATCGTGCCTTGAAAGTGGAGAAGGGTACCTATGCCGGCAAGGCGGACCAGGCTTTGAGCGAAGAAGAGAAGCGGAAGCTTCAGGCTCGCGGCTATCGGCAGAAATACTGAACGCCTGTGGTAAGATCGGCGATGTCCGGCTCTGGTTTCCTGCGCGACAGACAGGCATTGCGAGTATTCCACAACGCAAACTCGATGGCGCAATGCCCTGAGCCCAAGCGAAGCAACGCCAGGCCAAGAATGCTAATGCTGTGACGGTGAATAACTTTAGGCATCGCCTTCGTTCGGTCGCAGCGCTTTCTGGATCTGACGGCGGAAGCAGATATCGGCGCGAATGCGGAGAGAAATTATGAAGCTTTGGATATCGACACTGGCCGGTCGGCAAGCCGCGCAGAAGCGTCCCTCCGTCGCGGCGTTGGTTGCCGCCTTCGCCTTTTTGTGTCTCGCGCCATTTGTCGCGGTGGGTACCGTTTCAGCCCAGCCGACAGCCAATCCTGTTGCTGCCGAACAGCCAGACCAGGGGCACGTGCCGGGCAACACGCTGGGGACGACATCCGATTCCGACTATTGGCGCGCTGTCAGGGAGGGCGTGCCCGGTCTTGTGTCCATTCCCGATAAAAATGCGGCGACGCTCGTTCAGTCGGAAGGCGAGCTATGGCGATCGTTCCGCAATGGGCCGCTAGCCCTTTACGCCAGCTGGGTGCTGGTCGGCATGATCGTGCTGCTTTGCCTGTTTTATGCCATTCGCGGCCGGATCCGCATCGACCAAGGCCGCTCCGGTGAATTGATCACCCGTTTTGTCGGTATCGAGCGCTTCGGCCACTGGCTGATCGCATCGTCTTTCATCATCCTGGCGCTCTCGGGATTGAACGTCATGTACGGCCGCTATGTGCTCCTGCCGGTGATCGGCGCGGAAGCCTTCGGTTTCATCGCGGCAGTCGGCAAATACCTGCATAACTATCTGGCCTTTGCTTTCATGGCCGGATTGGCGATGATTTTCCTCATGTGGGTGCGTCACAACCTGCCGGATCGCACGGATATCAAGTGGGTGCTGAGGGCGGGCGGTCTTCTTTCGAAGAACAATCATCCTCCGGCGAAGAAATTCAATGCCGGACAAAAGGTCATCTTCTGGTCGGTAATCGTGCTTGGCACGGCCATTTCGGTGCTGGGATGGGCGCTTCTCTTCCCCTTTACAACGCATATTTTCTCCGCCGTATTCTCGCTCGCCAATACGGTGTTCGGGACGGCCTATCCGGTCGATCTTGCACCGCTGCAGGAGCAGCAGCTGGCAAGTGTCTTCCATGCGGCATTGAGCGTGGTTTTGATCGCCATCATTCTTGGCCACATCTATATCGGCTCGATCGGTATGGAAGGTGCTTTCGACGCGATGGGATCTGGCGAAGTCGATCTGAACTGGGCGAAAGAGCATCATTCGCTATGGGTGGAGGAAGTCCAGGCCAAGGAGGCGTCCTCGACTTCGGGCGGTGGCGCCAGCGCGCAACCGGCAGAGTAGAAACCGGGGCAGCGCCGGGTCATGGGCTCCAGACATTGGATTACCGGGCGGTTTTTTGCGGCGGCAACTTTGTTGCTCGGCCTTGCCGCTTCGCCTTCCGTGTCCTTTGCTTGGCCCGAGCGGCTGGACGGGCACGGCGGGCCGATAAAATCGATCGCGGTATCGCCCGATGGCAAACGGGGCCTATCGTCCTCATTTGATTATTCGGCGATCCTCTGGCGGTTTTCCGGCGATATCGGCGAGGTTGAGAAGCGTCTCATTGGCCATGAAGCGGCAGTAAACGATGCACGCTTCATCGGCAGCGATCACATCGTGACGGTTTCGGATGACGGGTCGGTCGCGCTTTGGGATGCACGCACCGGTTCGATGCTCAGCCGGATCGATGAAGGCGAGGGAAAGATGCTCTCTCTCGCCGTCAGCGGCGATGGCAAGCAGGTCGCCGCCGCATCCTGGGACCGCAATGCCTATCTTTACGATGTCGATGACGCCGGGCTTGCCCGTACTGCGGTGCTTGGCGGTCATCGGGGCAACGTCAATGCTGCGATCTTCCTGCCTGATGAAAAGGGGGTCCTGACCGCCTCATATGATGGCGGCATCCGGCTGTTCGAACGTAAGACGGGAGCCCTCAAGCGGGAGGTCTATTCCCACGGCTGGGGCATCAATGTCTTTGCATTGATGCCGGATGGCGACAGCATTTTGTTTGGGGGCGCCGATGGATCGGTCGGCGTGGTGTCGCTTGCAAGCGGCGAAGTGATCAAAATCCTGGCGAGGCACGAGCGGCCGGTCCTGTCGGTGGCCTTGTCGGCTGGATGGCACTGCGGTTGCCGAAGGCGGCGGCGACGGCTTCATCCGCTATTATTCCGTCAAGGATTGGGCACTGGAAGAGGAATTCCAGAACCCTTACGGTCCGGTCTGGGGCATGGCGATCGCGCCCGACAATTCGACGGTCTTTTATGCGGGTCTCGACGATCACGTGAACAGCTGGCAGGTCCATCCGCGTCAGCCTTTCGAACCGGTCGAGAATACGTTTCCAAGGCGGTTTCAGGTGTCGGACACGGAAGACGCAGGCGAACTGCAATTTGCGCGCAAATGTTCGGTCTGTCATACGTTGGTGCGGGATGGTGAACATCGCGCCGGCCCCAGCCTTTATGGTATTTTCGGCCGTAAAGTCGGGTCGCTTGAGGGATATCCTTACTCCAGGGCGCTCCGGGAGGCCGATTTCGTCTGGGACGAAGGAAAGATTGCCGATCTCTTCGATCATGGTCCGGATGTGGTCACGCCCGGATCGAAAATGCCGATCCAGCGGTTGAAGAGCGTGGCCGATCGAGACGCGCTGATCGCCTATTTGAAACGCTCCACCGGACCGGCGTCCCGGCAGGGCAATGCTGACGCCAAACCAAAGGACGAGGTGGTGAAATGAAGGCTTTTCTTGCGGGGATCGCGGCAACGGCGCTGATTGGCGTTGGCGCCTGGGCGGTGCTGAACAAGGTTTATGATTATTCGTCGGCGACGGTCTACACGACCAAGACGCCCGGCGCGGTGCGGCTTTCGCCCGACGAAGGCGGCGGTGGGGACAACGGTTGACGAAGAGAGCTGCCGGACGGATCGCAGCGCTTTTTGCTGCATTGACGATCTATGGGAATTGCGCTCCGGCGCTGGCCGATCCGCAGGCGGTCGCAAAGGCAAGCGCTTCGGTGGTGGCGCTCATTCCCGACTGGCCGGATCGCACTGCGCGCCAAGAGGAGCCTGAGGGCTCGGCGGTCGCGGTTGGCGACGGCACATTGCTTTTGACCGCCGACCACGTTCTGGGTGCCGCGAAAACCGCAAGAATACGCAGGGCCGATGGCAGTGAAACCGACGTTGAGATCATCGCCCGTGACCGGGAAACCGATATCGCGGCGCTCAGGTCCAAAAGCGCTCTGCCGCCGTTGGAATTGGGCGGCGATCCCTTGCCGGCGACCGGGGCGTGCGCGATAGGAAACGCCTTTGGCCTCGGGGTGTCGATCAGCTGCGGAGTGGTTTCGGCGGTTGCGCGCGGCGGCATCGGCTTCAACGATATTGAGGATTTCGTGCAGACGGATGCGGCCGTTAATCCAGGTGCTTCCGGCGGCGCGCTGGTCGATGGTGACGGACGGTTGATCGGGCTGCTGTCGGCGATTTTCACCAAGGCGAACGACGGCGATCTGGGCGTCAATTTCGCGGTGTCCGCGCCGCTTCTCGCCGTTATCCTCGCGCAGATCGAAGAAAGCGGTAAAATCGAGCACCTCAGCCTCGGTGTGAGCTTGAGGGTCGGCAGGGCGGACGGGAGCCCGGTGGGCTTGGAAATCCTCGCTTTGCAGCCGGACGGGCTCGGCGAACGCATCGGGCTGTTGCCGGGAGATGCGGTGCTCGCGGTCGACGGCGTTTCCGTCAAAAGCATTGCAGGACTGCGAGGGCGCCTGGCGCGGGCGACAACGGGTGCGGAGCTCACCATTCGCCGGAATTCGAAAACATTGGGCGTAAGGCTGATAAAAACGAGCAAGAACAACTAATTATAGGCTAAAATATAAATCGGATTGCCAAGGAGATAAATCTCTTTATGAGCGATTTGAATCAGTATGGAAGCTGAATTTTCTAACGCTACGTAAGTAAACGAAAAGCCGGGGAGGGCAAAATGAACGAAGACAGCTTTAACATGTCCATGCGCAAATTCTTGAAGCAGGTGGGTGTAACGTCGCAGCAGGCTATCGAGCGACAGGTGCGCGAGACTGGCGTCGACAGCGGCAAACTGAAAGTCAGAATGGTCTTGACCATCGACGGGCAGGATTTCGAACATATGGTGGAAGGCACGATAGACCTCGATTGAGAGGCAGCTTTGACTCGCCTGCCGATCTTTTGACCGTAACAGGTTGTCGCAGCTGGCGAATTGGCGACAGCGCCATCTGCCGCTTCAACGACTTGAACCACCACGTTACCGGAGTAGCTGAATTTGTCCTCGTCCGAACCTGACTTTCCGCCACTTCTGACCGGCTTTGGCATTGACGCGGGCGAGGACCCTTTTCTCGCCGCTTGCCGGGGTGCGGCTGCGGGAACCTATGGGGCGGGCGATTTCCTCTGGTCGAGGGCGGAAGACCGGGTCGCCGTGGCGCTTGTGCTGGAACCGGAAGTGGAGCGTGGCCGGGCGCGGGAAATGCTGTTCGTTGCAATGGTGGCCTGTGCCGATGCGGTCGGTGTCAGTGCGCCGCCGGAGTTTTCTTTCACCTGGCAGTGGCCGGCGACACTGCGCGCCAATGGGGCGACCGTCGGTCGGGTGCGCTATGGGGAAGCTGAAGGCGAAAACGGGAGCGATATTCCAGACTGGATCGTCGTCGGCCTTGAGTTTACGCTGACCGATTTGGAAGAGCGCGACCTGGAGCCAGGCGAAACGCCGGACCGGACGACCTTTGCGGAGGAGGGCGCGGGTGATTTTGAGGCCGTTACAGCAATTTCCTCGCTGTCGCGCCATTGGCTGACATGGATTCACCGCTGGGATACCGACGGTTTTGCGCCTGTTCATGAAGCCTGGCTTTTTCGCGCCGACGGGTATCAGGAAAAAGTAACGCTCGAATTCGCCGATGGGCGCCTCGAGGGAACGTTTCTAGGCCTGGATGAGGTGGGTAACCTGTTGCTCAAGCCGCTTGAAGCGGAGGGAGACGGTGTCAGGGTGTTGCAACTGGCCGACTATCTTGCGGGCGGTTCCAACGCCTGGGAGCGTTGATATGGCCCGGTTTTTGAGAGCGATCCGGTTGGACAAGTCGGATGAATACGCCTTCCCCATGGCGGCTCAGCCGGGGGATCCTGTTATTCCCGGTAGCTTCGCGTTCCAAAACGTGGGTGAAGGGGAGCTGACCGGGAAAATGCGGCAGGCCTTCGTTTCCGGATTTCTCTCGCTGAACACCTTCGGCTGGACGACGCTCGCCACGCCTGCCGACATTGACGAGCCTACCCGCGAGCGGCTGGCACTTGAACTGGCTCAGTGTTTCATGCGCGATTATGGCGCGCCGAACCTTGATGCAGCACTTGCTGCCGCCCGGCGGGAAATCGACGATACGGTCGAACTTTGCGAGGGGCTGGCGATCAACACGCTTTTGGCCCTCGTGCGTGAGATCGGCGACGATGGAATGATCCATGAACGATTTCATGTCGTTACGCCGACAGGCGAAAAACCTCATACCCGGGTTTGGGATGTCATTGACGATTGATCCGCTGCCTTATGCGATGCTGCGCCTCTTTCCACCGGTTAGGGGGAAAATCTGCTGGAGCATTTCATATCGGCGCGGATAGCTTTACAACGCTCCGGCGGCAAGCAGTAACAGGCCGTGAGGAAAGGGTCTTTATGCGTGATTTTTGGAAGTCGGCCGGCATCCACCTTGTCGGTACCGACAAGAATGGCTGGCTTACGGTAACGCCCGATTTCCTGCGTGCCTATTTCACCCGCCCCGAAATCCATCCCATTGCAAAGTCGTGCCCGGCCGAACATGCCTTGTTTGAAAAACTGATGGCGGATCCATTCGCGCCTGTTTCCGAGGCGGAGATTGACGCCATCGTCGACGAGGATGCGGTCGACAATTACCGGGTGGTTCTCTCGTTCCGCGATCATCTGGCGAAATACGGCACGCTGGAGCGCGCCTATTCGGCCTTGTTCGAGGAAGGCGTGGAAAATGACATTCCCTCGATGTTCATCGATCAGATGGTTCATCTGATCGTTCGTAACATCTTGAGGAAATCCCACGATCCGCTGCGCGTTCGGGCAGCGGAGATCTTCTTTCGCGATCAGGCGGTGACGGTTGACGACGGCCAATTGATGCTGGCCGATGCTGAAATCGTCGAGATGTTTGCGCAAAACGGCGGCATGGGTGGTCTTGGCGCGCTGCTTGCGGAAGCCGGCACGCCGATGAAGGAGGTCACACTCGACGTCCTCAATGAAGAAAATGCGGATATCTACTGGGATCGATCCGACCGCTTCGACACCGCTATCGACTTTCGGTTCACGCAGCCGGCGCTCGATGCTTTCGCCCGGGTGCTGGAGGCATGGATAAGGCATTTTCTCGGCGTGGAAGTCCGTGTTCAGCCGCAGCGGTCCATCCGCGACCAGAAATGGGCCTGGCACGTTGGCCTCGATACGGAAGCCACTCGCATCCTCAATGCACTCTACGAGGGGAAAGCCCTTCGCGAAGATGATCTCTTCCAGATTGTGGCGCTTTTCCGCCTCGATTTCGATAACTCCGGCGACATGCAGGAGGAGTTGCGCGGCAAGGCCGTTTGGTTGGGGCTTGCCATGGGGCCGGACCTGATCGTCAGGATGAAGCCGCAAAATCTGCTGACGAACCTGCCGTTGAAGCGGCGAAACTGACGCAGAATCCGGGATGGCGCGGGTGCCCTGCGTCTTTGCCAGCTTGCGGCGAACCCTCGCGCCCTATAAGGGAGCGTACCGCGTTTGGCGGATGATTGAGGGTCGCTATCGATGGATTTTCGCGAAAATACCAGGGCAATAGCCGCGATGATGGCGGCTATGCTCGGTTTCATCGCCAACGACACCCTCGTCAAGGTGGTTTCCGATCGCCTGCCGCTTGGCGAGATCATGTTCGTGCGCGGGCTGCTGGCGATTGCAATCGTGTTTGCGATCTGCATTGCGACCGGTGTCTTGAGCGAGTTTCGCCACCTCGGGCATCGCAGCGTTCCTGTGCGGGCGATGGCGGAGGTCGGGGCGACGCTCCTTTACCTGACCGCCTTGTTCCAGATGCAGATTGCCAATGCCACCGCTATTCTCCAGGCGTTGCCGCTCATTGTGACTGCGGGTGCGGCGCTCTTTCTCGGAGCGCCGGTCGGCTGGCGGCGCTGGACGGCGATTTCGGTCGGCTTTCTGGGAGTGCTGCTGATTGTCCGGCCCGGCCTTGCCGGCTTTGATTCCTGGGCGCTCGTGGCGCTTGTCGGCGTGTTCTGCATGGCGCTGCGCGATCTTGTGACGCAGAAAATGCCCAAGGCCGTGCCGACGCTTGGCGTCACCATGGTAACGCTCGCCGGGGTCTCCGCCGTGGGTCTTGGCCTTGCGACCGTGGAGATATGGGTCGTACCGAGCGCAAGCGATTTCGGCCTTCTCTGTACTGCGGCCGTATTCATCAACGTTGGTTTCATTGCGCTGATATTTGCCATGCGGAGCGGCGATATTTCCGTCGTTGCGCCGTTTCGCTATTCGATCATCCTCTGGGCGATTGTCCTTGGCTATCTGGTGTGGGGAGATGTTCCGGACGCCATGACGCTCATCGGCACGGGCATCATCGTCTTGACCGGTATCTACAGTTTCATCCGGGAAAGAAAGCTTGCCGCCTCCGGCGACGCCGGGGTGACCGGCCATGGGGTCGGCAGGCCAATTCAGCCGGCGGAAGTCGCGGAAGCAGGAGACGGACAGGGGTAATCCACCGTCGTATTAATTAATCATACAAATGTGACGGGCGATTTCCCTCCCTTTCGGATAATTTGAGGGAGGTGGTGCGGATGCGCGCTGTTTGCCAATGAAGCGCTCGATGCTCGGTTTGTCTCATGTTCATCTCCGGGATTTCAATGCCAGCCTTTATTTTCCGGAGTTTTGAATGAGCGAGAGTAATAGCGGCGCCAATGTCAATGGCCGCGCCATTGCGGCGATGCTGGTCGCCATGTTGTTCGGCATCGGCAGCGACACATTCGCAAAACTTGTTTCCTCCGATCTGCCACTTGGCCAGATTATCGTGGTCCGTGGCCTCTTGTCGCTGTTCATTCTTTTGCTATTCAGCCGGTTTTCCAGGTTCTCATTCAGCTTCAGGCCGATGGCCGACCGCTTCGTTTTGATGCGTGTCGTCCTCAACGTCGCTTCGATGGTGCTTTATCTGTCGGCGCTGTTTCGCATGCCGATAGCCAATGCGACGGCAATCCTTCAGGTATTGCCGCTGGCGGTGACGGCGGCCGGGGCGATATTGTTGTCTGCGCCGGTTGGCTGGCGGCGGTGGACGGCGATCATGATCGGCTTTTCCGGCGTGCTCATCATTGTGCGCCCCGGTCCGGAAGGCTTCAACCTGTGGGCCTTCGCCGCCCTTGCCGGAGTGTTGTGCGGAGCGTTACGCGATCTCGTGACACGGCGGATCCCGGTCGCGGTCTCAAGCATCGGTATCTATGCGGCAAGCCTTCTCGGCGGTATCGTCGTCGGCCTCGTCATGGGGTTTGCGGAAGACTGGGTGGCGCTCGATCTGACGAAGGCAGGGGTGCTGATTGGGGCAGCTGTTTTTTCCGCCGCCGCCAATGTTCTGCTGGTTTTTGCCACGCGAGCCGGCGACATTTCCGTCGTCGCACCGTTTCGCTATTCGATCCTCGTATGGGCGGTCATCATTGGCATTTTCGTCTGGGGCGAGATCCCCGACGCGCTGACCCTCTTTGGCGCGGCAATCATCGTCGCAACGGGGATCTACAGTTTCCTGCGCGAGCGCAAAGTCGCGCGGGAAGGATCGCCTGCCGCCGCCGCTGCTCAAGCCGCACCTGTTCGCTGAGAAGAAAAGCTAAATCACCAATTGGATCAGCAGCCAGCTTCCTGCAGCAATCATGATTGCGCCGGCTGCCTTGGCGATGATCTCGCCTCGCGGCAGAAGCTTCTCCGCCAACACCAGAATCGCAAGACCCAGTATCCAAAGGAGGTTCATGATGCCGCCGACGAAGAGCAGGCCCATCAAGAGTGCGCAACAGCCAAGGCAATATGCGCCGTGTTGCAATCCCATGACGAAGGCGCCGGAAGTGCCGGATCGGTAGTTTCCGGCAAGAAATTGCGCCGGAGAGCGGCAATGTTTGAGGCAGGCTTCTTTCGCGGCGGTGAACTGATATAGCCCGGCGACGACCAGAAAGAGGCCTGAGAGAACCGGACTGACACTCCACATCAGCATCGGGTGAATGAGGACAAGCTGCTCCAGCGCCCACTGCAGCGCGGTTGCGGCAATACTGAAGGCGAGCCAGATCGCCAGATAGCCGGAAAGAAAGGTGAATGTCGGCGCGGTTGCGTTTTCGATCTTGCCGCGGCTTGCCTCATGCCGGTGGGCGACGCCGAAAAGCAGGATCATTGGAGTGGCGCTCGGCGTCATCATGGCGATCATCATCACCCACCACATGAAAATCATGAGGAGGGTGTAGGAAAGCGTCCAATCGGTTGCCATTGCCGGGCGGATCGGGGGAGGGAACGCTGGCGTCGTCATTGCGATGATGCTCATCCCCGTGCCTGCGCCGGAGAGGAGCCACCACCACGAGATCGCGACCAGCAGGATAAGACCGGTGATGACGATGGGCTTGTCGCGGGCGACCAGCCTTTCTGCCGCTGTGCGCCCGCTCTTCTTGTTTTGCATCACGCTGCCGCCTCAGATCGCGCGGTGTTTTACTACCCCGTGATTGTTGAGATGGAGATGCGCGAATTGCGCGTAGCTGCCGTTCAGCGACAAGGCGATATTGCCCTTGGTGCTGGACGTTCCACTACCCATCTCGGCCAGCTCGTATTCGAAGCCGTGCGGCAGGTCGATGCGCACCCGATGTTCCGCACCGGTCACGGGGTTGCGGATCGGCTCGCCCTTTGTCTCCGCAACTCCGGGAACAGTGTAGCGGCCACGCCTCGCTTCAACGTCGACCTCGAAGTCGATCGGCGCAATGACCGGATCGAAGACTTTCGTCAAAGTGGAGGCGAATACCGCGAAAACGGTCGCCATCGGATCGGTATCCTCACCCGACATGATCTTCAGGATAGCCTCTCGCTGCTGCGGCGTTGCCCGCTCATCGATGAAAGGCTGGCAGCGGCCATTTCCCTCGTGGATAGCGCCCGGCCAGGAAAATATGCCACCAAAGCGCACGCCCTTGAGATCGACGCTTCCATAGTGCCCCTCATTCACTTCCTGGCATACCACGGCTTCACAATTGCCGTGTGTCGGCATGGCATTGAATTGGCAAGGACAACCATAGGCGCAATTGCAGTTGGCGAGTTCGGTCGTCCTGATTTCCCAAGGCGTCATGGCGAATTCCCCTTTTTCTGCTGAGATTGAAGATCTGAATTTTATAATATTGATTCTGCCGCACGCTGAATGCGAGTTTGATGGTATGTGGTAATTTAGGTCTTTATTGCTGATACATGCAATGTCTATTGAATTTTTTATTTGAGAAAATGAGCAGCACTATAATCATCAATATTATGATGTTCGCTTTAGGCGGGCTAAGTCGGTGAATTTGATTTGTGGTCTCTCCAGATGTCTTCTGTGAAGGTAAAAAATATAATTTTAAGCGAGGCAGAGGCAAATTTTCCGCTAGGGCATGTATTTTATGGCAAAGCGTAACTGCCATGTTCAGGGGGCATTCTCCGGGCTATTGATATCGGAGCGGTTTCTTTTCACGAAGGCAGCCATATTTCTGTGAAAGGGCGCTCTGGAAAATTCGCCCTGTCTCGCAGCATCCTATCCCGGTAAAGGCAGTTATGAACGACACAATGCTGACGCCGGACCTCGACCGACGCCCGTCAATTGCCATTCTTGTTCTGGTTTCGGCTGTCAACCCGTTGGCGCTGAACATTTATCTTCCTTCCCTGCCGACGCTTGTGGGCGTGTTCGATACGACAATGGCGAAGGTACAGCTGACGCTGTCGCTTTTTCTCGCCGCCGTCGCCATAGCGCAGATCGTCATCGGGCCCTTGTCCGACCGCATTGGCCGCAGGCCGGTACTCCTATGGGGTTTGGTAATCTTCATCGCCGGCAGCCTGATCTGTGCTTTCTCGGCCTCGATTACGACGTTTCTCTTCGGCCGTATCCTTCAAGCGACCGGCGGATGCACAGGGATCGTTCTTGGCCGGGCGATCGTTCGCGATCTTTACGATAGGAAGCGCTCGGCAAGCATGATCGGCTACGTAACCATGGGGCTGGCGGTTGCGCCGATGGTTGGCCCGGCAATCGGCGGTGTCATCGATCCGGCCTTTGGTTGGGCGGCCAGTTCGGTGTTGATGGCCATTGTCGGCACGTTGGTGCTTGTTGCAGCATTCGTCAATCTGCATGAAACCAACAAGCTGCGCCGTGGTGGCGGGTTCGGCGGATTGGCGCGCAGCTACGCGGAATTGATGTCAATACCGGTGTTTTGGGCCTATGCGCTGACGGCCGCTTTTACGTCCTGCGTCTTCTTCGCATTCCTTGGCGGGGGACCGTTCATTGCCTCCGGGCTTTTGAATATGTCGCCTGCGGAACTCGGATTTTATTTCATGCTCGTGGCCGGCGGCTATATCATCGGCAATTGGCTGTCGGGCAGATATTCGGGAACGGTTGGCGTCGCGCGGATGATTTTCACCGGCAATATCCTGCTTTTGTTCGCCATCGCGTCGATCGGTTTGTTCTTCGCCCTGGGACTGTTGCACCCCTTGTCGCTGTTTGGTCCGGTATTCTTCATCGGAGTGGCCAACGGGATTTGCCTTCCAAGCTCGATCGCCGGCGCGGTAAGCGTTCGGCCGGATCTGGCCGGCGCGGCCTCAGGCCTGTCAGGAAGCTTGCAGATTGGCCTTGGAGCGATAACCACCGCGCTTGTCGGATGGTTGCTTTCGGGTGTGCTTTGGCCGGGCACGGTCTGGCCACTGGTCATGGTCATGGCGGTTGCCTGCCTGGCGACGCTGGCGAGCGGGCTTTGGGCGCGGATTGCCGATCCGGAGGCCTAACGCCACTGTCGAGCGCAGCCTTCGGCGTTATATCGCGGTGTTGAAGCGCGAGAGTACAAACGGTTTTCGCATCGGAGCGGCAAATGAAGTTCAATCGACGAAGGTTCCTTCAGTGCGGGGCGGCGTTTTTTGCGGGCGCGGGCGTTCCCGGGTTCGGTCTTGCCGCATCCGCAATTTCGGCCGCAAGCTCGGCAAACGGCGATCCGATGACGATCGTGGCCAGGCAGGGAACTGCCGAGCTACTGGAGGATGGCGGCCCCAAGGCCGATATCTGGGGGTATGACGGTCTCGTTCCCGGTCCGGTGCTCAGGATGCGGCAGGGCGAAACGCTCCCCGTTCGTTTCGTGAACCAGCTCCCTCAGCCATCCACGATCCATTGGCACGGCGTGCGTATCGACAACGCATTCGACGGCGTGGCGGGGTTGACCCAGGAAGCGGTTCCACCCGGTGGCACTTTCGACTACCGGGTCACCGCGCCTGATGCGGGAACCTATTGGTATCACCCGCATAATCGCTCATGGGAGCAGCTTGCGCGCGGACTTTACGGCGTTCTCATCGTCGAGGAGGCGGGCGAAAAAGCCTATGATCGGGAAATGCTGCTCGTCTTCGACGACTGGCGGCTGGGGGAAGACGGCAAGCTGGACGAAGCGAGCTTCGGCAACCTGCATGACTGGAGCCATCAGGGGGCGCTCGGCAATGTGCTTACGACCAACGGCCAGCCGCTTTGGCGGGAGACTGCAAGGCCGGGCGAGCGATTGCGGCTCAGGATCGTCAACACCGCCAATGCCCGCATTCTGGCGCTGCGGTTGGCGGGGCTCTCTCCCCGGGTGATAGCGCTCGATGGCCAGCCCGTCGCGCCCTATGCGCTTGATGGAGAAAGTTTTACGATTGCGCCATCGCAGCGCGTGGATCTCATCGTCGATGTCCCGATGGCGGAGCGCCTTTTCTCCATCGAGGAAGTGTCCAGCCAACCCTTTGCCGCTGGCGAACTGCGGGTCTCTGGAGCGCCGCTGCAGCGGGTCCACGCTTTGCCTGAGGACATTTCGCTTCCCGCCAATCCGTTGAACCGCGCCCTGTCCCTGGGCGATGCGCTTGCCGTCGATCTTTTGATGGAAGGCGGTGCGATGGGCGGCTTGCGACAGGCGATGCTCCACGGTGAGATGAAAGACATTCGCGACCTTGCCCGCGAGGGCAAGGTGTGGGCTTTCAACGGCATTGTCGGCGACCATCATGATCCAGCGCTTTTTGCCGCAAGGCGCGGGCAGACCGTAACGATGCCGCTTGTCAACGACACCAACTGGCCGCACGCGATCCACATTCATGGTCATCATTTCAAGGTGATGTCGCGGGATGGCAAGCCGGTTGAGGCCGATATCTGGCATGATACGGTGCTGACGGATCCGGGCGAGCGGGTCGAAATCGCCTTTGTCGCGGACAATCCGGGAAAATGGATGATCCATTGCCACATGCTGGAGCATCAGGCGGCGGGAATGTCCGCTTGGTTCGAGGTGGCGTAGGATTATAGGAACGATACGAAAACACACATGACGGTGGAAACCATATGAACAGACAGGACCGGCGTGCCGCGCGCGCCCAGGGCAATCTCGATACGCAGGCTTTCCTCGAACTGGCGGGCAAGTTCATCGAACTCGCCAACCGCGAGAACCGCAAGATCCCGGCGACCGATCTGCACTTAGCGTTTTTATGGGCGGCGGCGCGGTACAATTCCCATGTCGCCAAGTCGGTGCTCAACATCGAAAAGCACGAAGAATTCGTCGCCGAAATGACCGGCAAATATCAGGAGATGCTCAGGCAGAACCTGGCCGATCCCGAATTGGGTTAGAGCGCTTTCCCTCCAGGTGGAATCATCTGGAGGATGAGAATTCGCTCCAGTATCAATGCTCTGGATGCTTTTTCCGCTTCACCTGGCCTGCTTTCTGGCGAGGCCGGCGAAGCGCATAGCTATGACAGCTGCGGCTGCTTTCAGTCTTCCTTGAGGAAATCTTCTATCGACAGGCCCTGTTTGGCAGCGGAGGCATAATCTTCCGTCGTCGTGGTGCGGGGACGCCCTGCGGACTTGAACGGATTGTCCGGCATTTCCCATTGCGCGGAAACGCGGCAATCGTCGCACATGCCGATCAGTGCACTGCGTTGCGGGTCCTTGAACATCGAGTGCTTGCCGGCGAGCTTTTCGGAGATCCGTTTGATCGACGATTGCGTTCCAAACGCCTTGCCGCAACGCGTGCAGGTCGCCGGCTCTTCTTCCTTCAGCACGACGGGGCGCTGCGCGGTGTCAGCGGCGTTGTAGCGCGCTTCCAGCGTGATGACGTTTTCCGGGCATGTCGCCTGGCACAAGCCGCATTGTACGCAGGCCGCTTCCGTCATTGAAAGCTGCGGCCGGTCCGGATTGTCGGCAAGCGCGTTTACCGGGCAGGCGCCGACGCAGGCGAGGCAGAGCGTGCAGCCTTCCGCATCCACCATGATACGCCCGTAAGGCGCGTCCTTGGGTAGCAGAATGATATCGGGCGCGTCCTTCGCCCGGTCGAGCAATGCAGTGATTGCGGATCTTGCGACGTCGCGCTTGCCGCCGACCGGCGCAAGTCCCGAAGGTTGCGATATGGCCACGCCGGATTTTACGGCGCTGAGCGCGGCGGCGACGGCATCGGGGTCGTCTTCGCACAGGATCTCGAAAACGTCTTCGCTCGCGTATCCCATTCCGGCGAGCAAGGCGGAGGCGATGTCAATTTCCGCTTGCAAAGGCAGCAATTCGCCGGCCTTTTGCGGCGGCGACAACAAGACGATGCGCTCCGCCCCGGCAAGAACGGCGGCGAGCAGCGCATCGTGGCCTGTCGCTGTTACCGCATGCATGGCGAGCGGCAGAACGTTGCCGGGTAGCCCGTCGCCGAACCGCGCCAGTGCTGCGATGATGTCGTTGCCGTGCTGGTCTTCATGCAGAAGCAGCACGGGCTTCTCGCCGCCTGCGTCGCGATAGGCAAGAAGAAGCGTCTGCATCCGGCGGATCTGGTCGCCGCGATTGGGGAACTGATAGTGCACCGCGCCCGTCGGGCAGTGGGCAGCGCACGAACCGCAGCCGCCGCAGATACCGGCATCGACGGCGATCGTGTCGCCCTCGTCGCTGATTGCACCAGCGGGGCAGGCGTCAAGGCAATTGGTGCAACCGGTTTTTCCTGAGCGGCCATGGGCGCAGATATCGGCATCGTAGCCCACGTAGTAGGGCTTCTCGAAGGTGCCGACCATGTCCGACAGGTCGAAAAGGGCCTTGGCAATTGCGACCGGGTCGTTCGGGTCGACACGCAGATAGCCGTCGCGTTTTGCGGGTGCGGTCACCAACGGTGTTTCGCCGGAAAGATCGAGAATCAGACTGCATTTTGCCCGCGCGCCATCCCGCCCAAGGCCGAATTGGGCAGAACCGCGCGATGACGGCAGGATCGGTGCATAGCCGTCGGCCGTCACCTCAAAGCCGCCGAAGGAACCCTTGACGCTTTTCAGCCGGCCTGAATAAACGGGAAAATCGAAGGCTGCCGGCAACAGCACGTCACGCGCGTCGCTCAAAAGAAGCGTTACCGATAGCCGCCCCTCCAGCCGCCTGGCTGCGTCTATCGCCGTCTGGCCCGCGCCGTAGACCAGGCACAAGCCGTCGCTTTCCACTGTGCGCAGCGGCGTCGGTTCGGGTTCCAGCGCTGCTTCGGCAAGCAGCGCCAGGATCTTCGGGTGCGGGTCGGTGCTCTTTGAGCACCAGCCGGCGCGTTCGCGGATATTCACATAAACGATGTCGGGGGCAATATCTGCGTCCGGCGCCTGTTCGCTGGCTATTTCATCGAACAGCGGCGCTTCCTGTGTGCAGCCGACCAAAAGAGGTTCGCCGCTTGCAAGTGCCGCCTCGAAGGCTTCGATCTGGCTGCGGCAGAGATGGCTGAAAAGGGGCTTGCCGTCTAGCGCCGGAAGGCGCGCCGGGTCGAGAGCCATCGTCTTCTCGCAATTGCAAAGAAGAGCGCGCCGGCGGGTATTTCCCATGTGTTTCCTCCGCTGGAACCTTTTATTCCCCGGTCCCTGGTTTTTTGTATGAATGTTGTAGGTTGCCGCTCCGCGCTTGCCAAGGGTGGATGGTTGCACAAAGGCGGCATTGTCAAATCGCTTGCCGGGCACCACAATCGCGGTCAGACATAAAGAAAAACACGAGTGGGAGTGAAAGTCCTTGCTGAAGGAGGCGTCGCGCCGATTTGGCGTTATATTGGAAAGGCGGCCTGCAACATCCAAATGGGCGGATTGGGTCTGGGGCGTCGCGGCGGTCGTGCCGGATGCGCCACAAACCAACGGCTGGGTGGAAATGGAGCGAGAGGGCGACGTGGTTCGCTATCTTTCCGCCGCCTATACCGTTTCGCTCCATCACCGGATGGTCGAGGCTTATGATTCCAATATCGAAACCGGCAGTCCCGCGATCTGGGCCGCACTTTTCGAAGACGACAAGGCCAATCCGCCCTGGCGCGTCATTGGCGTGACGGTCGATCCCTATCAGGCGCAAAGCTGGCAGGAAGCGGGCGAGGGGCTAATCGAGCGGTTGCCGATGCCGGCTGAAACCGTTGTCTGGGTGGCGAATTTTCTAAAAGCGCTGCCGGAGCCGCCAAGGTTCAGCAAGCGCAGGCGCGATTCCGTCTATGTCGAGGAAACGAAATTCGGGAAAGAGCCGATCTTCTCCCCCGAAGGGCGCATTGGCGGGCGGAATGGCGGGAAAGAATGAGCGATCATGACCAAGCGTGATGACGAAGGCTTTCTGGAGCGATGGTCGAGGCGCAAGCAGGCGGCGCAAGCCGAGCACGCGGGTCGAGACCTGAATGAGGAAGCGGCTCCCGCCGATGAAAAGGCCTCCGGCGCGGGTAGCGAGGCCTTTGATGCGACCGCTTCGACTGGAACGCCTGGCGGCGAGGAGAGAGCCGGTCAGGGCGGCGGCGACACGTCACATGCGGAAATCGAGGCGGCGAATAGGGAGGCTGCCGAGGCGGTCGATCTGGAGGCGCTGAGTTTTGAATCCGATTATTCGGTCTTCCTGAAAAAAGGTGTGCCTTCCGCCTTGAAGAATGCCGCGCTCCGGAAACTCTGGAGCTCCAACCCGGTGCTCGCCAACGTCGACGGCCTCAACGATTACGACGAGGATTTTCGCCTCGGCAATCAGCTCGGACGCGAGTTCAAGAGCGCCTGGGAAGTCGGGCGTGGCTATGGACGCAAGATCGAGGAAATGAACGCGAAACTCGCTGAGGAGCGAAGATTGGCGGCACTTGCCGGCGATACGGCTGACGACGAAGCCGCCGCCGCTGACGACATTGCCTCCTCATCAGACGATGATCCGCAGACAGGCGGTGGAGAGCGTGAAGCTGCAGCCTTAGCGCCGGGAGTGGACGAGACGCATTCTGTGCAAATCACCCCTGCCGAGGGAACTGTTCCTGAAGAGGACGCTGGCGATGAGGCAAGGCCGAAGGTTTCGCTGCGCCGGCGCATGACCTTTGCTCAGGAGCCGTAACGCATCCCGCGCTATCAGGAACGTGATGTAGATCTGATGTAAATCTAAGAGACCGTTTGGGAATTCCGATGGGCTCGCGCTGCAGCCGATTTGCGAGCCGCCGCCAGGAGCTGCTCGCAGACCGATATCGCGAATATCGGCGAGAGCGGCGACGCAGCGCCGGCCGCAAAGCGACGCAGCCCTCCGGGTTTCCGCCGGGCGGACGCCTGATGCGTTGGATTTCTCGCCGATATACCGGATATCGGCTTCGAAATCCGTCTGCCATGCGCCTCGACCGGCAGAAACGCGAGCGCCGTCGGAATTTCCAAACGGTCTCTAAAGCGTCTGCTTGCCGAAGGAATTGCTGCGCGGGAAACCGTTCGGCGGCAAGCGGCCGGCCTGGCCACGATCGCCGCGCCAGTCGGCCAGTTCTTCCAGCGAGCGGGTGAAGCTGCGGCCGGAGGAATCGACCCACGTCAAACCATCTGCGGCCTTGAAGACGACTGCATCAGAGATGCCGCCGTCGCGATAGCGCTGCAGCCTGACGCCGCGACCCCTTGCCATTTCCGGGATTTGCGCCAGCGGGAACACAAGGAACTTGCGGTTTTCACCGATGACCGCGACATGATCGCCGTCTGCTGCCACGCAAAGCCGCGCCTCGGCCGGGAGCGCGGCATTCAGCACCTGCTTGCCCTTGCGCGTATTGGCGATGACGTCGCTTTCGTTGACGACGAAGCCGCGCGCTTCCGTTGAGACAAGCAAGAGCTTGCGCCCCGGCTTGTGAACGAAGACGGCGACCACGTCCTGGCCTTCTTCCATATCGACCATCAGGCGGATCGGTTCGCCGTGGCCGCGGCCGCCCGGCAGCTTGTCGGCGCCGATCGTATAGATCTTGCCGCCGGTGGTGAAGGCGAGCAGCTTGTCGGTCGTCTCGGCGAAGAAGGAAATCTTGAGCTTGTCGCCCTGCTTGAAGGCAAGGGCCGAGAGATCCTGCTGGTGGCCCTTCAGCGCGCGGATCCAGCCCTTTTCGGAAACGATGATCGTCACCGGTTCCTTCTCGATCATCGCGTGGTGCAAATCGCCGACATCGTGAGACGGCGCTTCTGCGGTTCCCGTGCGGCGTTTGCCAAGCTCGGTGTCAGGGCCATAGGCCTTGGCGATATCGGCGACTTCCCTGCCGATCCGTGTCCATTGGCGTGCGTCGGAACCAAGCAGCGTGACCAGATCGTCGCGCTCGGAAGAAAGCTTCGCATGTTCCTTGCGAATTTCCATTTCCTCAAGCTTGCGCAAGCTTCGCAGGCGCATGTTGAGGATGGCTTCCGCCTGAACGTCGGTGAGCGTGAAGGTGCGGATAAGGACGGCCTTCGGCTCATCCTCCTCGCGGATGATGCGGATCACCTCGTCGAGGTTGAGATAGGCGACCAGATAGCCTTCCAGCACCTCCAGCCGATGCTCGATCTGCTTGCGGCGATGCTCGGAGCGGCGAACCAGCACTTCCTTGCGATGGTCGAGCCATTCCTGCAGCGCCTGGCGCAAGCCCATCACCATGGGAATGCGGCCCTTCGACAGCACGTTCATGTTGAGCGAAAAGCGATTTTCCAGGTCCGTCAGCTTGAACAGCGATTCCATCAGGAGTGCGGGATCGACGTTCTTGGTGCGCGGCTACGAGCACCATCGCACATCCTCGGCGGATTCGTCGCGAATATCGTCGAGAAGCGGCAAGCTTCCTCGCTGTCAGCAATTCGGCGATTTTTTCGATCAGCCGCGATTTCTGCACCTGATAGGGGATCTCGGTGACGATAACCTGCCATGGTGCCACGCCCGAGGTCCTCCACCTCGTCCAACGGGCGCGCACCCGGAAACTGCCCCGTCCGGTCTCATAGGCCTCCAGCATGCCGCCGGATCCTCCACCAGCATGCCGCCGGTCGGAAAGTCCGGTCCCTTGCACGAATTCCAGCAAGCTCGCGGGTTTCCGCTTGCGGGTTCTTGATGAGGTACGCCGCCGCGTCGCAAAGTTCGGCGGCGTTATGCGGCGGGATCGAGGTCGCCATGCCGACGGCGATGCCGGACGAGCCGTTGGCGAGGAGGTTCGGGAAGCCGCCCGGCAGGACGATCGGCTCGCTTTCCTCGCCGTCGTAGGTCTCGCGGAAATCGACCGCGTCCTCGTCCAGCCCGGTCGAGGATACGATGGGCCACGTCCGTCAGCCGCGCTTCGGTATACCGCATGGCGGCTGCGTTATCGCCGTCGATATTGCCGAAGTTGCCCTGGCCGTCGACCAGCGGATAGCGCACGGCGAAATCCTGCGCCAGCCGCACCAGCGCGTCATAGACGGACTGGTCGCCATGCGGGATGGTATTTACCGATGACGTCGCCGACGACACGGGCGCATTTCTTGAAACCGGCGCCGGGATCGAGCTTCAGCAGGCGCATTGCGTAGAGGAGCCGCCGATGTACCGGCTTCAGCCCGTCGCGCACATCCGGCAGCGCGCGGTGCATGATCGTCGACAGCGCATAGGAGAGATAACGCTCCTCCAGCGCCTCGCGCAGATTGATCGGCTCGAATGCCGCCCGGCGGAATCAACTCGTTTCCCATATGTTCTGGCTATCGCCAAATGCCTGTCAAGGCAATGCGGCGACGGCCTCTATGCACAGAAAACGGCGGAAAACCGGGTTTTCAATCGTCTGCGGCCAGGAATTTAGAGCTTGCGGGCGTCGTTGCGGCATCGTGCTGCTGCGGGCTTGCGCGCCGCACCGCGTGAATGAAGCCGTCTCGTGCATCGGCGGGCGGCAGTCCGCGCGGCTCCCAGACATGGCGGTCGAGGAAGATAGCCGGTCAGGCGGAATGCCTGTTCGATCGCGTCGAGATCGGCGGAGCGGTCGTTGATGCCGTCGCCTCAAGAGCAGGAAGCGTGGCAACGGCAGCATACGGTCTTTATAGGGTTCGCCGGCCATCCGGCTGACCGCGCGGCCGGACTTTGGCGACACATAGACCAGATCCTCATGCGCGCCGGTAGCCGCGCATCTGGTCGAGATCGAGCCCGAACCCCAGTTCGTTCAGGCATTTGCAACTCGAAGCGCACCACCAGCGCGCCGGCAATCGGAGCGTTGTCCAGATGCTCGAGCACCACGTCCAACGCGTCGATAAAGTTCGGGATGGGGGTCGCGTTCCGGCAGCAGGCGTAAAAGCGCCGCCAGCGTCTGGATGCCATAGATGCCGAGCGCGGATTGCATCAGTTCGGCGGCGCGCATGCGTAGCGGTTCGACTGCGAAATTGCCGAGATGCGCGTCGAGCCGCGCCCGCCATACGAGGCCGACGTGATTTCCCGGCTGAAGCATCGGCTGCTGGCGGCGGCTTCGTCCGCCGCGAACGAGGCCGAGATGGCGGCCCCGTTCCCGGGTCATGATTTCAACGATGACGTCGGCTTCTGCGTGACGGCGGCATCCCAGAATGATGCCTTCATCGGTCCATTCATTATCCAGGATCACCTTGCTTTCAATGCGGGAAATTGAGCCCCATCTCGCGGTAGCGCTCCGGGTCGTCGGCCCAGTTTTCCCGCACCTTGACGAAAAGGAAAAGATGAACCGGCTGTTCGAGCGACTTCGGCGATTTCCTTGCGCGCGGCCTTCGAGATCGCCTTGATGGTCTGCGCCGCCTCTTGCCGAGACGATGCTTCTTCTGGCTGTCGCGCTCGACGTAGATCGTCTGTTCGATCCTGACCGAGCCATCCTTGCGATCCTTCCAGCTCTCCGTCTCGACCGTCGAGGTATAGGGCAGTTCCTCATGCAGGCGCAGGAACAGCTTCTCGCGGGTGATTTCGGCAGCCAGCATGCCGAGCGGCAGGTCGGAGACCTGATCTTCCGGATAGAGCCAGGGGCCCTGCAGGCATTTCGCCCGACGAAATAGTCGAGAAGGTCGCTCACATGCCGTCGCCGGTCAGGCCGAAACCATGAAGGTCCGCTCGAATTCGCAGCGCGTGTTGATTAACCTTGCGCCAGCGCCAGCAGCGTGTCGCGCTTGGACTGAATCGATCTTGTTGAGGATCAGCACCTTTTTCGGCTGGATATCTCGCAAGTCGTTCGAGGATCGCCTCGTTCTGTTCGTCGAGACCCTTGCGCGGCATCGATCAGCAGCGCGACGAGATCGGCGTCCTTGGCACCGCCCCAGGCGGTGTCGACCATCGCCCGGTCGAGCCGCCGCTTCGGTTTGAAGATGCCGGGCGTATCGACGAAAATGACCTGCGACGCGCCATGCATGGCGATGCCGCGGATGATAGCGCGCGTTGTCTGCACCTTGTGGGTGACGATCGACACCTTGGTGCCGACAAGCGCGTTGAGCAGCGTCGATTTGCCGGCGTTGGGCGCTCCGATCAGCGCGACGAAGCCCGCGCGTGTTTCCGGCGCGGAAAGATTCGTCGCGCTTGCCTCGTCGTCCGGGCCGTCGTTGCTCGCGTCACTCACCTTTTTTCATCTCCGTCCATTGTCCTTCGCGAAGAGGGTCGCTTCGGCGGCATTCTGCTCCGCGATCCGTTTCGAACTGCCTTTGCCGGTCGCGGCGTCAAAGCCTTCGACCGTCGACTGTTACTGTAAAGACCGGCGCATGGTCGGGCCCGCTGCGCCCGGTCACGGTATAGGCGGGTGGCGGCAGTCCCATGCCTTGCGCCCATTCCTGCAGCGTGGTCTTGGCGTCGCGCAACTGGCCCTTGAAGTCTACCATGCGTTTGCGCCAAAAGCGGTCCACAAAAGCGCTGGCTTCGTCGAAGCCGCCGTCGAGATAGATCGCAGCCAGCAGCGCCTCGCAGACATCGGCCAGGATCGCGGTTTTCTTGCGGCCGCCCGTCTGCGCTTCGCCCTCGCCGACGCGGATCGCAGCCCCGATATCGAGTTCGGCGGCGACTTCCGCGCAGGTTTCCCGCTTCACCAGCTGGTTCAGCCGCCGTGCCAATTCGCCTTCTTCGGCACCCGGAAAGGCCTTGTGCAGCATGGAGGCGATCGTCAGCCCCAGCACCCGGTCGCCGAGAAACTCCAGCCGCTGGTAATTTTCAGCGGGCTGGCCGTCAGGCGAAACGGCGGAGGCATGGGTCAGCGCCCGGTCGAGGAGCGCGGCATCGCGGAAGCGATAGCCGATCCGCTCCTCCAGCGCGCTGTCGGTGCGGTGGCGAGGCATTGTCGTCTCCCGAGGTATTGGCTCAAAGCGTCCGCAGCAGCCGGTCCCAGCGGACCGTCCACGGCCATTGCCAGAACATCCAGGCGGATGATGCCTCGTCGATGGAGAAGAATATGATTTCGGCGCGGCCGACAAAATTCTCGAACGGCACGTAGCCGACCGACTGGAGCACGCGGCTGTCGGTTGAATTGTCGCGGTTGTCGCCCATCATGAAATAATGCCCTGCCGGCACCTTGTAGACGCCGGTATTGTCCCAGGTTCCGCGCGTCGTAAGGTCAAGCGTCTGGTAGGTAACACCGTTGGGCAGGGTTTCGCGGTAACGCGGAACCCGGCGAACGCTGCCGAAAGTGTCCTTGTCGACGAAATCGTCGACACGCTCGCGATCGACCGCCTCGCCGTTGATCTGCAGCACGCCGTCGATCATCTGGATCTTGTCGCCTGGAAGACCGATCACGCGTTTGATGTAGTCGGTCGAATTGTCGCGCGGCAGCTTGAACACCGCGATATCGCCGCGTTTCGGGTCGGCTGCCCAGATGCGTCCGTCGATGGCGCCAGTCCGTAGGGGAAGGAATAGCGTGAATAGCCGTAGGTGTATTTCGAAACGAACAGATAGTCGCCGATGAGCAGCGTATCCATCATCGAGCCCGATGGAATATTGAAGGGCTGGAAGAGCAAAGTGCGTACGACGAGTGCCAGCATCAGGGCCTGCCCGATCACCTTGACGGTTTCGTAGTAGCCGCCTTCCTTCGCCTTTTTATCTTCAGACACGCTCATGTCGTCCTTCGTCTTTGGATCAACCCAAGGAGAGAGGAAACCGTCTCGACTTGGATAGGTTGATAGCTCTCGTCAGGGGCAGGTCGCCAGTCTCGAAGCAATTGCCTTCCCGCCGGGCTGATTCCTGGCTTGCCGTTTCGAAGCTTGCCAATGCTGTCCGTCGGGAAGGGAATTCCTCCAAAAAGGCTTGTATCGGCTCAAATGTCGCAACGCAACGCCAGATCAAGCCCGGACTGTGCGGTTCATTTGCGTATCAGGTTGCCGGTTGCCTAGCCACCTGCTTCGGGGGGCCAGTCTTGCGGCCATGCCGAAATGACGACGAAGGCCTGCGCCAGGGGGAAGTCGTCGGTGATGGTGAGATTGATCCTGGCCCTGAAACCCTTGGGAACCAAGGTTTCCAGCCGCACCGCGGCGCTGCCGGTCAGGTGAAGCGTCGGCTGGCCGGTGGGCAGGTTGACCACACCCATTTCCCTCCAGGCGACGCCCATGCGGATACCGGTGCCAAGGGCCTTGGAGCAGGCTTCCTTGGCGGCAAAACGTTTGGCGTAGGAGGCGGCGCGTTCCTGGCGCCGGTCGGACTTGGCGCGTTCGATCTCGGTAAAGACACGATTCGTGAAGCGCTCGCCGAATCGCGCCAGCGTTTTCTCGATGCGGCGGATGTCGATGAGATCCGATCCGATGCCGATGATCATGTCAGCCGATGCCCCCTGCCAATGGAAAGGCTATGCAAGCACAATTGTAGCGCTTCCCGGCGCGCGGGCGAGTTGCGGGCGATGACATCGCCCCCCTCAAAGAAGGTCGCCATTGTCGGAGAGATCGCCGTTTTGCCTTTTGGATGCCAGCCGTTGCTTGCGGTTGGCCTGATAGGCGCGGACGCTGTAATAGACGAGGAAATAGCACAATCCGCCAACGATAAGCCCCAGCGGGACCGCGCCCACCAGCATGGGCTTCAGGAGCGGCCAGATGGTATCGAAGGATTTTTCGAGAAGGTTTTCGCCCAATTGCCGATGCAAGGCGCTTTTGTTCAGTTGTTTAGCCTCGCCTTCCAGGATGAATGAGCCAAGCTTGTAGGTCGTCGCCCAGATCACGGGGAAGGTGAGCGGATTGCCGACGGCGGTGCCAAGGGCTGCCGCCAGCATGTTGCCGCCGATGAAAAATGCGACCGCGAAACTGATGATGAAATGAAAGCCGATGAACGGCGTCATCGAAGCAAAGGCGCCAGCGGCAAAGCCAAGCGCAATCGCGTTTGGGGTTGCTGTCAGCCGCAAGACGCGCTTTGAGAAATAACGAACCGACCTGATCCAGCTGTGGCGCGGCCAAACGGCGACCCGAAGGCGTTCCAGATGGCTTGGCTTTTCTCTTCGGCGAAACAGCATCTGGCTTCGGATCTTTCTCTTTTTCTTTCTTTGCCGATTCCCGTCGAACGTCGTCAGGAAAGACTGCGGCTGCCCGGTTTCACGGCAGGCAGCGCTGCCAGTTCGGGCGGCAGCGCATCGCCAGCATAGGCTGGAACCTTGTACTGGGCGAGTGCAACCAATGGCGCACCGGGGTCGGCTTCGCCGCCCGATCTGTCGATGAGGCAGCAGACGGCCAAAACATCGGCGCCGAGCGCCTTGAGGGCGTCCACCGTTTCGCGGCTCGAAAGCCCCGTTGTGACGATGTCCTCGACGATGATCACTCTTGCGCCGGCTGGCATTTCGAAGCGGCGAAGTCGAAATTCTCCGCCCTCCCGCTCCACCCACATTGCAGGCACCTTGAGGTGGCGCGCGGTTTCATAGCCTGGTATCAGGCCACCGAGCGCAGGTGAGACAATGGCGTCAATTTGTCCGAGGTCGGCTGCGCGAATGCGTTCGGCAAGCGCCTTGCAAAGCACTTCCGTCTTGTCGGGATACATGAACACCCGCGCCTTCTGCAGAAAGACGGGGCTATGGAGGCCTGACGACAGGATGAAATGGCCTTCCAGCATGGCGCCGGCGTCACGGAATACCTGCAGGACTTCGTCTCGGTTCATGGCCTCTCTCTCGCCTTTGCCTGTTGTTGAAAGCGCCTGTCGATCAGGCTTGCTGCCGGTTGATTGAGGCGTGTCAGCCGTTTACCCGCGTTACGTTCGATACATTCGGCTTGGCGCGCAGTTGATTGATGATCCTGTTCAGATGTTTGAGGTCCCATACCTCAAGATCAATGATCATTTCATGGAAATCCGGTGCGCGGCGAAGCATTTTCAAGTTGTCGATATTGCCTTCAAGATCGGCGATGGTGCCGGCGATTGTGGCCAGCGACCCCGGCTCGTTCAGCGATGCGACGGAAATGCGCGCCGGAAAACGATCGCGGCGGTCGGCATCAAGGTCCCAGCGAACGTCAAGCCAATGTTCGGGCTGGTCCTCGAAATCCTTCAGTTCCGGCGACTGGATCGGATAGATCGTGATCCCGACGCCGGGCGTCAGGATGCCGACGATGCGGTCGCCGGGCACTGCGCCGCCTTCCGGGGCAAAGTGGACCGGAAGATCGCCCGTAAGCCCGCGGATCGGGATCGCCTTGTCGGCTTCCCCGTCCGGCGGACCTTCCGGATGACCGTCCGGCACGCGGAATTTCATGCCGGCGCCCGCCTCCAGATCAAACCAGCCTTCTTCCTTGCGCGGCTGCGGACCGGCGTTGCGTTCATCGGTATGGAGGGGGCTGTCGCCCGGGTAGAGCGCTTCGACGACTTCGGCGGCGCGGATTTCGCCTCGGCCGACGGCGGCCAGAAGGTCGCCGACATTGTGCTGGCCGAGCGGCGGGATGGCTGCGTGCAACGCATCGTCGGAAAGCGTGTGGCCGGCGCGAAGGAATGCGCGCTCCAGAATATGGCGGCCGAGCGAGCTATATTGCTGGCGCACCGATTCCCGTGTTGCCCGGCGAATCGCGGCGCGGGCCTTGCCGGTGATGGCGATGGACTCCCACGCCGGCGGCGGGGTCTGCGCCTGCGAGCGGATGATTTCCACTTCGTCGCCGTTTCGAAGTTCTGTAACCAGCGGCATGATGTGGCCGTTGATTTTGCAGCCGACGCAGGTGTTGCCGACGTCGGTGTGGACCGCATATGCGAAATCGATCGGCGTAGCGCCGCGCGGCAGGGCGATCAGCCGGCCCTTGGGCGTGAAGCAGAACACCTGGTCGTGGAAGAGTTCGAGCTTGGTGTTTTCCAGAAATTCTTCCGGCGTATCGCCTTGGGACAAAAGGTCGATCGTGCGCCGCAGCCAGTCGTAGGCGCGGCTTTCCTCTTGCAGTTTGGAGATGTTGCGCCCGCCGAACTCGCCGTCCTTGTAAAGAGCGTGGGCGGCGATGCCGTATTCCGCCACCCGGTCCATGGGGAAGGTGCGGATCTGCAGTTCCACCCGCTGTCGGCTCGGCCCGACCACGGTCGTGTGCAGGGAGCGGTAGTCGTTCTGTTTGGGGGTGGAGAGGTAGTCCTTGAACCGGCCGGGAACCGTCGGCCATGTCGTGTGGATGACGCCAAGGACGCGGTAGCACGCCTCCACCGTACCGACGACGATGCGAAAGCCGTAGATGTCGGAGAGCTGTTCGAAGGCAATCGATTTCGACTGCATCTTGCGGAAGATCGAATAGGGCCGCTTCTGCCGGCCCTTGACCACGGCGGCGATGCCTCTTTCGGCCAAGCGCTCCGTCAGGTTGCTTTCGATGTCGTAGATGAGGCTTTCGTTTTTCTGGCTTAGCGCCTGAAGCCTCTCGCTGATCGTCGCATAGGCGTCCGGATTGAGGGTCTGGAAAGCCAGATCTTCCAGTTCCTCGCGCATGTCATGCATGCCCATGCGCCCGGCGAGCGGCGCATAGATTTCCATGGTTTCCTCGGCGATGCGTCCGCGCTTGTGCTCAGGCATATGCTGGAGGGTGCGCATATTGTGCAGCCGGTCCGCGAGCTTGACCAGGAGCACGCGCACGTCGTCGGCGATCGCCAGGAGCAGTTTGCGAAAGTTTTCCGCTTGCTTTGCGCGTTTGGAAACGAGATCCAGCCGCTTGATCTTGGTCAGCCCGTCGACGAGCTTGCCGATTTCCTCGCCGAATGTCTTGTCGATTTCCGCGCGCGTGGCGTCGGTATCTTCGATCGTGTCATGGAGGAGGGCGACCGCGATGGTCGCGTCGTCGAGGCGCAGATCGGTCAGGATCGCCGCAACTTCGAGCGGGTGCGAGAAATAGGGGTCGCCCGAGGCACGCATCTGGGCGCCGTGCTTTTGCATGGCGTAGACGTAGGCCTTGTTGAGCAGGCCCTCGTCACAATTCGGGTTGAAATGCTGAACCCGCTCGACGAGTTCGTATTGGCGCATCATGGCGCGCACCGATCAGGAAAAACAGGACACCGCCACCATATGGTGGGCGAGAGTAACTGAATAGCGGATATGGAAAAGCAGGCCGGCAGCTTTCCCCGCCTGATGGCCTGCATATCCTGATCCTGCCGTTCGGTCTCAGATATCGTCGGTCCGCTCTGGCGGAACGAGGCCTTCCAGGCCGCGCAGCAGGTCTTCTTCCGAAATGCGGTCGAAATCGACGTTGGCGTCGTCCACTGCATTAACCTGGGTGCCGCCCGACTGCGACTGGCTGGGCACCAGGGGAACCGATTCCGGCTCCGGCTCGTCGACCTCGACGTATTTTTGCAGCGAATGGATAAGATCTTCCTTCAGATCCTCCGGGCTCACCGTTTCATCGGCGATTTCGCGCAGCGACACGACCGGGTTCTTGTCGTTGTCGCGATCGATCGTCAGAGGTGAGCCGCTGGAGATCATACGGGCCCGGTGGCTGGCCAGCAGCACCAGTTCGAAGCGGTTCTCTACCTTGTCGATGCAGTCTTCGACGGTTACGCGCGCCATGCATCATCTCCGTTTTGCAGGAATGCCTGTCGTTCCGCAGCGCTTTGCCCGGAATTGGGACTGGCAATCCGTTTCCAAAAACACAAGCATGCTCTTCTGCCAATTGCCATCCGGCTTAAGCGTTGCATGCTCAAAATCATTCCGCCCCGACTTCGCCCTGCACCATATTCGCCCTGCCATGTGTACGACGCCCGTGATCGCGCGAGATTGAGGCACGATCAAGGGGCCGGGCCAGCATGTCCGCGATTATATGAAGGCGGGCCACTTTAAGGGGAGCTCGGAACCTGAGACATAATGCCTGCCGGGCGTGAACGCAAGCCTTTGATCGGGAGAAATTACTCGTTGAAATTCAAGGCTCTCGACTGGTTCAGTGGCTTTTTGGCGATTCTTTATAGGTGAATACTTCGTAATATAGTGCCCAGATCGGTTGCGAGGCCTATAATAAATGGTGTAGGCACGTCTTGCGGCGCTCGGTTCATTGAAGGGAGCGCCCAAAAACAAACAAGAATGAGATCTCCGAGACCGGATCATCTCAACGGGCACAAGCACAGATCCGCCAAGCGGATAATTTGCAGGACGGACATCGCACAGCGCACACACCGAATGGTATTGGCAGATTATGCGAGCATGCCGCGCGATTTAATCTTTTCGGTCAGGCATTGGACAAGACTAATCGGTGAGCGCAGACCTCCTGTATTTAATGGAAAGGCATTTCGAGAATGTTCGACCCCCGCGAAAAGATTGCGCTGTTCATCGATGGCGCCAATCTTTACTCGACCGCAAAGGCCATAGGCTTCGATATTGACTATAAACGGCTCCTGAAGGAATTTCAGTCGACCGGATACTTGCTTCGGGCCTATTACTATACGGCATTGATCGAAGATCAGGAATATTCCTCGATTCGCCCGTTGATCGACTGGCTGGACTACAATGGCTACAAAGTCGTGACGAAGCCGGTCAAGGAGTTCGTCGATTTCAAGTGGCCGCCGCAAGGTCAAGGGCAATATGGACATCGAGCTCGCGGTCGATGCCATGGAAATTGTGGACCACGTCGACCACATCGTGCTGTTTTCCGGTGACGGCGATTTTCGCTCGCTTGTCGAGGCCTTGCAGCGCAGGGGCCGCAAGGTGAGCGTGGTTTCCACGCTGCAAACACAGCCGCCGATGATTGCCGACGATTTGCGCCGTCAGGCGGATCATTTCGTCGATCTGGGTACTTTGGCCTCGAAAATTGGCCGTGATCCTGCAGAGCGTCCCGCGCGCCCAGTTCCCGCCGAGCGCTACGACGACGATGACGACGACGACTTCAACTGAGCATGGACTCCGCTGATCCCGGCCGGGATTGTCCGGCCTGTCCAAGGCTGGTCGCATTTCGTCATAAATACCGGGAATTGGAACGGGACTGGTTCAACGCGCCGGTCCCGACATTCCATAGTCATGCGCCGCGCCTGCTTGTGGTCGGGCTTGCGCCCGGTCTCAGGGGTGCCAACAGGACAGGGCGGCCGTTCACCGGCGATTACGCCGGCGATCTGCTCTATGAAACGCTCGGGGATTTCGGTTTCGCCAAAGGCGTCTATGACGCCAGGCCCGATGATGGCGTTGAGCTTGTGGATGCCGCAATCACCAATGCGGTGCGCTGCGTGCCGCCGGAAAACAAGCCGATGGGAGCGGAGATCCGCAATTGCTTGCCGTTCTTGCAGGCGACTATCCGTGAAACTCCATCCTTGAAGGCCATTTTGGCACTTGGCCGGATTGCGCATGACGCAGTGCTTTCGGCGTTTGAAGTAAGGAAGGCGACATTTCCCTTCGCGCATCAGGCCCGTCACGAGCCTGCGCCGGGCTTGAGCCTGTTCGATAGCTATCACTGCTCGCGATACAATACGAACACGGGCCGTTTGACGCGCGAAATGTTTCGCGCGGTATTTATCGATATCCGGTCTTGCCTCGATGGCCTGCCGATCGATAGGCAACCCTGACGTCAAAGCGCTCCGATAGATCCGCGTCTTACACATTGACGTGGGTCGAGACGGGAACGTGACCGAAATTGCCCGCAATAGGCATTAGCGGTAACCGTCTTGTCCTAAATGGTATCCGTCTTGTCCCAATGTGGCTTACAATTGGGGCGTCTGGTTACCCGGAGCGGCCTGCTCGGTGTTTTGTATGAATTGAACGCCGGCTTCCTGGCCATTTTGCCAGGTTAGCTTTGCTTCCAACGAAATTTCATGCCCGATAAACATGAAACGGAATGTATCCGGCAGTACGGCGTCGGACTGAAAGCTGATGCGGCACCCCAAAATGCTGATGTCCCGGATCGTGCATTTGAGATTGAGATCGTCGGCGATAATGACGCCGGGGATCGAGCAGTCGACCCGCGGCGCGAACCGTGCGTCTGCGAGAACTTGCGTTAAATTCAGCATAATACCCTCCAGTATCCATTGGCAGTGAACTTTGCCTGAAGCTTGGAGGATGCGGTTTATTTGTTGAGCAACAATTAAAGCACGTAGATGGAGTTATGGGTATTTGTTGTATATTAGATGATTGAAACTGTGGTTCCTTTGGGGCGGTATTGTAGTTTTTACTGATATTTGGCGGTAAAATAGTGAGTTTTGTGCCCGCTGGAGTGCATATGGGGCTGCATTAAGTACAGATCTGGCAGAGTTGCGAAGGAGAGTTTCACGGCCGGAAATTAAACCGGAGAGGCGCGGTTCCGTCAGGACCAATTTATTCCGGTGCGTATTGCAACCTGAGCGTTTCAGCGCTCTGTTTCGCGTTCCCGCCAGCCATGAGGCCCTAGATGCTGCTGCGGCAGGAAGCGTTCCTTGTAGGCCATCTTCGATGATCCATCGACCCAATAACCCAAGTATACATAAGGCAGGCCCATGGCTTTGGCCCGCATGACGTGTTCAAGGATCATGTATGTGCCAAGGCTCTGGGTTTCGATCCTTGGATCGAAAAACGAATAGACCATCGACAGGCCGTCATTCAGCTGATCCGTCAGTGCAATAGCGAGCAGCGGCCCCGCTCCGCGACGGGTCATGAAGGTATCGGGTCCGCGCCGGCGGTATTCGATCAACATGGTGTCTACATGGGTGTCTTCGACCATCATTGCGTAGTCGAGAACCGACATGTCGGACATGCCGCCATTGGCGTGTCGGGCATCCAGATAGCGGCGGAAAAGGTCGTATTGCTCAGAGGAGGGGGCGGGTGGCTGAATGGCGCCGACAATGTCTTCGCAGCGGCGCATCTCGCGCTTGAAGGATTTCGTCCAGCGGAAGCGGTCGACGACGATGCGGATCGAAACGCACGCACGGCAATTCTCGCAGGCAGGGCGATAGGCAATATTTTGGCTGCGCCGAAATCCGCCCTGAGTGAGAATATTGTTCAACGGGGCCGCATGAGGCCCGACTAAATGGGTGAAAACCTTGCGTTCGTTCCTGCCCTCCAGATACGGGCATGGCGAAGGCGCAGTCAGGTAAAACTGCGGTGTATCGGTCGGGTGACGCGTCAAGCTCTGGTCTCCGACGGCAGGAATGCGATTGTCGCAGCCTATCTATCAAAAAATACCCGGATTTTCGCGAAATGAAACTGCCCAAACGACAGATCTTGCCGAATTTCAACTTCTGTTGTCCCAAGGCATGACATGACGAAAGCGAAGAATCGCTTGGTCGATGCTTATTCCAGCTCCTCTGGTTTTCATAGGTTTTCCAGTTATTTAACGCGGTGGTTCAACCGTATGCGCTCTATGGAAAATATGCGAAGCCATAGTACACCGGAGCGGCAAAGGAAAATGTGATCCAAAGGATAAGGGCTAACGGGACACCGGCGATCATGAAGTCGGAGAATCGATAGTGACCGGGACCCATGACGATAAGATTGGTCTGATATCCGATCGGCGTCGCGAAGGAGCAGTTCGCCGCGAATATGACGCAGACGATAAAGCTTTCAGGCGAAACGCCCAATGCATTGGCCATATTGATGGCGATCGGGGTGAACAACACTGCGGTCGCGTTGTTCGACAGGATGTTGGTCAGCAGCATGACCAGCAGGAAGAGGCCGGATAACACGACGGCTGGAGGCTGACCTTCCATGAAGTGGACCAGCAAACTTGCAATGACGGCAGCGCCGTTGGTCGCCTCCAGCGCGGTCGCAGCCGCTATGGATGAGCCGATCAGCATGAATATGCGGCTGTCGATCGCGCGCATGGCCTGCCGGATATTGAGGCATCCTGACACGATCATCGCGAAGGTGCCGGCAAGGGCTGCAGCGATGATCGGAACAAGGCCGGTTGCCGCAGCAAGAACCATGGTGATGAATATCACCAGCGCTGCGGGCGCGTGGCGACGGCGGGGCAATTCGCTGGCCGACCAGTCGAGCAACAGCACATCGCGATTGCCGCGCAGTTTTTGAACATCCTCGGCGCTCCCGGCAAGCAAAAGCACGTCGCCCGCTTCAAGACGGATATCGGCCATTGCCATGCGCGGCATGCGCGAACGGCGCTGAATGCCCATCACCACGCAGTTTGTCTGGGAATGGAAGCCGGTCTGGGCGAGGGTTCTGGCGATCATGCGGGATGCGGGCGCAACGACGGCTTCGGCCAGCGTCAGCGATCCGGCCGAAACGGTCGCTTCCATTTCGCCTTTTTCCGCGCCTTCCGTTCCCATCAAAGGATTGCGGCGCGACAGAGCCTGCGTCAGTGCGGTACGGGTCGCGGCGACAATCACCGTATCGCCGGGCGACAGGGTGACATTTTCGAAAGGTGGCAGGATAGGCCTTTCACCGCGCTGGACCAAACGCACCGTCATGTCCTTCAACTCGGGAAAGAGCCCGGAAACGGAGGAAACGCCGATCAGCGGATGACCGTAGGTGATGTTGATTTCGGCGATGAACTGCTTGCCGGATTCGCTGCGGATCTCTTCCGCCATCGTTTTGCGCGGGCGAAGCAGGAACGGCATGATGAAGAGTACGTAGAGGGTGCCGGCGGTGGCCAGAACCAGCCCAAGGACGGTAAAACTGAAAAAGGTAAGATGGATATCGCTCGACTGCGCCGCCACATTGGCAACGAGCAGGTTGGTGGACGAGCCGATCAAAGTGGTCATGCCACCAAGGATCGCGATAAAGGACAGCGGCATGAGGTAGCGCGAGGCGGGTGTCCCCTGTGCGATCGCCACGGCTGACAGGATAGGCAGGAACATCACGACAACAGGCGTATTGTTGAGGAAGGCGCTGATCGCTCCGACGACGACAAGGATCGGACCAGCCGCCAGCCATGGGCGGCGGCGGCTCATACGGACGATCATTTGCGCGGGCTTTTCCAGCGCATCGGTCTGGAAGAGGCCTTGGCCGACGATGAGCAGCGCAATCACCGTGATAAGCGCCGGGTTGGAGAAGCCGGCGATCAGCTCGCTCGTTCCGACCCGTCCGCTTTGGTTCTCGACGGTGAAAATCTGGAAAATCAGGATGAAAGCCACGATGGAACCAAGCGCCACCAGTTCGATGGCGATGCGTTCCATGGCGTAGAGGCCGATCGTGACGCAGATGACGATCATCGTCAGGATCATCGGTAGGTCGGCGAAACTCATTGCGTCGGCCAGGTCCCCTCGCTCGCTCCGGCTCTCACTTCGCCGGTTCATCCACTAGGCTAAGGCTTTCCGAGCCTGAGGTCGACGGAATAGATCACCGATCGCGAAGGGAGTTTGTGGATGGTTTTTCGTTTTGCCGGGGGAAACGGCAAAATCGATCCTCAGATCGGCGAGCGAGACACGTTCATGACGATGGTGCCGAGAATCAGATCGTGCAGCAGGCGCTTGCGATCGCTGAACAGCGAAACGAGAAGCACCAGCGGCGTGAGGAAGGCAACCGAGATCCAAAACAGGATCGCATGCATCGCCGCCAGCAGCGGGTAGGGCTTTTCACCGTACCAAAGCCGCATCTCAAGACCCATGGCTCGCATTCCCGGTGTTGCCGCGTTCGGCCCGCCAAGCGTGAAAGCGCTATAGGCAAGCGCCACCGCCTGCCACAGGATGGCATAGAGCAGCCAGCCAAGGCCAAGCGTGAAGATGCCCAGGACGAAAACGAGGACACCGGCAGCGAGGGTCAAAAGCGCGATAGCGATCACATCGATCAAAAAGGCGAATATGCGTCTGGACCTTACGCCCTCAAACAGTTCGGGGCGGGCGATAGGGTCGTAACGGTCGACGCGGCTGGCTGTGCTTTCGTAAGTCATCGGCGTTGTAGCCCTCCATCGGCATCTGGAAAACAGATGGGCATTCCAGCCTCCGGTTTCAAACGGTCGCGCCGCAATCGGCTTCAGATATGGGATTCAGCGACGTCGAGATGCTTGATACGGTAGCCGTGGGCTTCCAGCGCCTTGATGATCCGCGCGCCGTGTTCTGAATCATGCGTTTCCAGCGTCACATCCAAAGTAGTGCCCTTTGCCGGAACGTCGAGAAAAAGCCGGTGATGCGAAACCTCCAGGATGTTGCCGTCTAACCGGCCGATCAATGTCGATATGTCACCCAGCACGCCCGGGCGGTCGGGCGCGGTGATGCGAATGGCGAACATGCGACCGTCGCGCGCAAGCTCGCGTACCATGATGGAGGAAAGCAGGCGGGGGTCGATATTGCCACCGCAAAGCACCAGCCCCACTTTGCGGCCGGAAAAGCGCGCCGGTTCGCTCAGCATTGCCGCAAGGCCCGCAGCACCTGCACCCTCGGCCATGGTTTTCTGCCTTGTGAGGAAGGCGTTCACCGCCCGCTCGATTGCCGTTTCGCTGACCAGCAAAATGTCGTCTACCGTGGCCATGACGATCTTTTCAGTCAGCTTGCCGATGTTCTTCACGGCGATGCCTTCGGCCAGCGTCGCGCCGCCGAAAGTCACGTCCTTCTCCTTCAGCGCGCCCCACATGCCGGGATAGAGTTCGCTTTCGACGCCAATGATCTCGATGTCGGGCTTCAACGCTTTTGCAGCAATTGCCATCCCGGATATCAAGCCGCCGCCGCCGATCGGCACGACAAGACATTCAAGCGAAGGATCGTCCTCCAGCATTTCCAGCGCAATGGTGCCCTGTCCGCGAATGACCTCGAAGTCGTCATAAGGATGAACCCAGGCAAGCGATTCCTCGGCTGCGATCCGTTCCGCTTCCGCCTGTGCTTCGGCCAGCATTTCACCGGCAAGAACAACCCGCGCGCCATAGCTTTGCGTTGCCTTTACTTTGACGAAGGGAGTAGGCGTCGGCATGACGATCGTTGCCGGGATGCCGAGGCGCTGGGCATGATAGGCGACGGCCTGCGCGTGATTTCCCGCCGACATGGCGATAACGCCCTGCTTGCGTTCCTCGACGGTCAGCGACCGCAGCTTCACCAGCGCGCCGCGCTCCTTGAAGGCGTTGGTGACCTGCAGGTTCTCGTATTTGACGGAAACCTCCGCCCCGGTCAGCAGCGACAGTTTCGGCGCAGGCAGAAAGGGCGTGCGCATCACCGCGCCCTCGATCAGGCGGGCGGCGTCTTTGATATCGTCAAGGGTCGGGAACATGGCGGTGTGTTCCTCATGCAAGATGCAAGGGTGCAAAGGCAGAGCCGGTATCTGGGTGACAGGTAGGAGAGGCGCCTTCCTGCGATCAGCCGGCCTTGAGCTTCCTCGCCACTTCCGGTGCGAAATAGGTCAGAATGCCGTCGGCGCCGGCGCGTTTGAAGGCGATCAGGCTTTCCATCATCGCCCGATCGCGGTCGATCCAGCCGTTTTGTCCGGCGGCAACGATCATCGCATATTCGCCTGACACCTGATAGGCGTAGGTGGGAACGAGGAACGTCTCCTTCACCCGGCGGATGATGTCGAGATAGGGCATCCCCGGTTTCACCATCACCATGTCGGCGCCTTCCGCCAGATCCAGTTCGACTTCGCGCAAGGCTTCGTCGGAATTGGCGGGATCCATCTGGTAAGTGCGCTTGTCACCCTTCAGCGCGGCGTTGGTGCCGATGGCATCGCGAAACGGACCATAAAAGGCGGAGGCGTATTTCGCCGCATAGGCCATGATCTGGATATTGCGATGGTCGGCGCGGTCGAGCGCCTGGCGGATTGCGCCGATGCGCCCGTCCATCATGTCGGAGGGCGCGATGACATCGGCTCCCGCTTCCACCTGCAACAGCGCCTGGCGGACGAGCTGTTCGACGGTCTCGTCGTTCAGGATCTCATCGCCCAGAAGCAGCCCGTCGTGACCGTGGCTGGTGTAGGGATCGAGCGCCACGTCGGTCACCAGGCCGAGGTCGAAGCCTTCCGCCTTGATCGCCCGGCAGGCCCGGCAGACGAGATTGTTTGGATTGAGGGCTTCCGAGCCCATCTCATCCTTCAGCTTCGGATCGGTATTGGGAAAGAGCGCGATGGCGGGAATGCCGAGTTTCGCTGCTTCTTCGGCGGCGCGCAGCGCGTTGTCGATGCTGAGCCTTTCCACCCCTGGCATGGAGGGAATTGCCTCGCGCACGCTTTCGCCTTCCGTCAGAAAGACCGGCCAGATAAGGTCGTCGACCGAAAGCGTCTTCTCGCGAACGAGGCGGCGGGACCAACCGGCCTTGCGGTTGCGGCGCATCCGGCGGCCGCCGACGACATCGTCAACCGATGTCGTGTCCAGCGTGATCGGCGCGTGCGGATGGGCGGTCATGTGTGAGGCTCCGAATTCAGTGTGATTTGGCGGGGGACACTATCACCTAGAGCATACCCCGCCAAATCTGAATCGGATTTGGCGACAAGGATATGCTCCAACAAATTGGACCTGGAGCGGTTTCTTGTCACGAAAGCGATCCCGCTTTCGTGGAAAGCGCTCTAGAACCGGCCTGCCCAAGTGCGGCCATCCGTCATCAGGCGAGATTGACGCATTGCAAGCTGGCCGGTAATCCGGTTTCCAGAGAAAAATGCCGGGAAAAAGCCGGGTGCCGCGATCGGGAGAGAAGCGCGATGGATTTCAGCTTGGGCGAGGAGCAGCGGGCCTTTCGCGACGTTGCCGAACAATTCGCTCGCGACGAGATGGAGCCGCATGCGCGCGAGTGGGACGAGAAATCGATCTTTCCGGTGGAAACCCTGCGAAAGGCGGCGGAACTCGGCTTTGGCGGCATCTATGTGCGTGACGATGTCGGCGGATCAGGCCTGTCGCGTCTCGATGCGGCGGTGATCTTCGAGGAATTGGCCAAGGGATGCACATCGACTGCGGCCTATATCTCCATCCACAATATGGCGGCATGGATGATCGACACCTTCGGCAATGACGAGCAGCGCCAGCGCCTGTTGCCGAAGCTTTGCTCCATGGAACATTTCGGCGCTTATTGCCTGACGGAGCCGGGTTCCGGCTCGGATGCGGCGGCGCTGCGCACACGCGCGGAACGCGATGGCGATCACTATGTGCTGAACGGCTCGAAAGCATTCATTTCCGGCGGGGGGGTCGCGGATATCTACGTGGTGATGGTGCGAACCGGCGAGGCGGGGCCGAAGGGCATCTCCTGCATCGTGGTGGAAAAGGATACGCCGGGGCTTTCCTTTGGCGCGCAGGAGCAAAAGCTCGGCTGGAAAAGCCAGCCTACCGCGCAAGTCAATTTCACCGATTGCCGGGTGCCGGTCGCCAATCGTATCGGCGAAGAAGGCATGGGCTTTCGCATCGCCATGGCGGGGCTGGATGGCGGGCGATTGAATATCGGCGCCTGTTCGCTGGGGGCGGCGCAGACATGCCTCGACAGGGCCATCGCCTATATGAAAGAGCGCAAACAGTTCGGGCGCGCGATCGCCGAGTTCCAGGCGCTGCAGTTCCGCGTTGCCGATATGGCGACGGAGGTCGAAGCGGCGAGGCTACTCCTCCACAAGGCGGCAACGCTTGTCGATGCCAAGACGAGCGACGCGACGCGGATGGCCGCCATGGCCAAGCGCTTTGCGACCGACACGGGCTTTCGCGTCGTCAACGAGGCGCTGCAGCTTCACGGCGGCTACGGCTATCTGCGCGACTATCCGATCGAGCGTTTCTTGCGCGACGTGCGCGTGCACCAGATCCTCGAAGGCACCAACGAGGTCATGCGGCTCATCATCGCCAGGGACGTGTTTGTCGCGCTTCAATGCATGGTTCGATGAGGTTGTCGAAGACGCAGAAGCGCTACTTACCTCGATTCGAATTGGCATTTGCGAGCATCGACAATCCGACTAATGGAGTCGCAACGTTGAGGCAAGTCCGACATTCGGGAAAGAGTAAGTTGACCGACGAAATCTCTTTGAGTCTCCTATTCATCCAAATAATTAACTCTTCAGCCCACCGATTAATGCAATATGTTCTGCGAGTATCGTATGTTTCAGAGGAGCAAAACGCGAAAACGACGCGGATCCATGGGCTTGTGACGCCTGACACCGGCCCAAGGCGCTGAACGCGCTGACCCACGCCATGGTGAAGGCGCTTGCCCGCCAGCTGGTGCAATGGGAGGGCGATGCGGCTATTCGCCATGTGGTCGTGACCGCCAATGGCGACAAGGCCTTTTGTGCCGGCGGCGATATTCTCAAGCTTTATGAAATGGGCAAGGCCGGCAAGGCGGGATCGCCGGAGCAGCTCGCCTTCTTCGCGGACGAATACCGCTTGAACGCCACCATCAAGCACTATCCCAAGCCCTATGTGGCGCTCATCGACGGTATCGTCATGGGCGGCGGGGTCGGTATTTCCGTTCATGGCAGCCACCGGGTCGCAAGCGAGCGGATCGTATTCGCCATGCCGGAGGTGGGCATCGGCTTCTTTCCCGATGTCGGCGGCACGTATTTCCTGCCGCGAATGCCCAAAGAAGCTGGAATGTATGCAGCGCTGACCGCCGGGCGGTTGAAACAGGCCGATTGCCGCTGGGCTGGCATTACCACCCATTGCGTGGCCTCCCACAGGCTGGCGGATCTGGTCGATGCGCTGACTGAAGCTGAGAATGTCGATGCAGTGCTTGCCGCTTTCGCCTCCGATCCCGAGCCGGCTCCGCTTGCCGGGAAGGCGGGTGTCATTGCGGAAACCTTCGGTAAGGGGAGCGTCGCCTTGATACTTGCCGCTCTCGATGGGGTGGAGGGCGAGGAAGCGGAATGGGCGCAAAAGACCGCAGCGACGATCCGGGCCAAGTCGCCGATGAGCGTCGAGATCGCCTTTCGGCAATTGCGCGCTGGTATCGCGCTGGGCTTTCAGGACTGCATGCGGCTGGAGTTTCGCATTGTCAGCCGGATCATGACGGATCATGATTTTTACGAGGGCGTGCGGGCGGTCATCGTCGACAAGGACAATCGGCCGCAGTGGCGGCCGGACACTCTGGAAGCGCTGGACAGACAGGCGGTCGACGCGCATTTTGAGCCGCCATCCGGCGGAGACTTGTCGTTCGACGCCGCTTCGGAAATTGGCCCGGCAAACGAACAAGGTTTCTCATGATCGTCTCGTTTCAGGATTTGATCCGCAATCGCCCGCCGTGGTCGGTGGTGCTGGTCTGGTATCTAAGGGTCATGGCGGTTCTGCTGCTGGGCGGGGGGGTGATCCACTGGGCGCGCATCGTCGGCGTCACCCCCTGGCGCGGCGTCTGGTTCTGGGACATGCCGGTCGAGTGGCAGGCGGCGACGGTTTTCTTCGGCGTGCTCGACCTGGTCGCAGCAATCGGCCTCTGGCTTGCGGTCTCCTGGGGAACGGTAATGTGGCTGTTCCGCGCTCTTTGCCAGGTGGTCATGCACACGGCTTTTTCCGACGTATTCGGCCGCAGACCCTATGAGATCTCCTTCTATGCGGGGACGATCCTGGTCTATCTGCTCCTTCTCTATCTGATGGAGCGTGAAAATCGAACGTAACGGCCCTCCAAAGGGCCTTTGGACGTTCGCCACCTTTAAAAAAGATCAAGCGAGTCCGCATCGTGAACCGATTGTGCGGACCGCGCCCAGAAGAAGCCTCGGGGAGGAAATCATGGCGACTATCGGGTTCATCGGTCTCGGCAATATGGGCGGGCCCATGGCGGCCAATCTGGTCAGGGCCGGGCATACCGTCTACGGGCTGGATCTATCGGAGCAGGCGAGGGCCGCGCTGGTGGAGGCTGGCGGAAAATCGGTCGGTACTGTCGCGGAAGCGGTATCGAAGGCGGATGTGGTTGTCTCCATGCTTCCTGCGGGCGCGCACGTTCGAAAGGTCTATTTAGGCGAGGACGGCGTTCTTGAGAATGCGCGGCCGAACACGCTGCTGATCGATTCCTCCACCATCGATGTCGAAAGCGCGCGCGCGGTCGCAGCCGCTGCGAAAGAGGCTGGAATGGTGATGGTAGACGCGCCGGTCTCAGGCGGCGTCACGGGTGCAGCCGGCGGTACGCTGACCTTCATGGTCGGTGGAACGGAAGCGGGTTTTGCAGCCGCGAAGCCCTATCTGGAGATCATGGGCAAGACTATTGTGCATGCGGGCGGCGCCGGCAATGGTCAGGCCGCCAAGATCTGCAACAACATGATCCTTGGCATATCGATGATTGCGGTCAGCGAAGCCTTCGTTCTTGCCGAACGTCTGGGGTTGGATCACCAAAAGCTCTACGACATTTCGTCCACGGCATCAGGCCAATGCTGGTCGCTGACCACCTATTGCCCCGTTCCCGGTCCGGTGCCGACTTCACCCGCCAATCGCGGATATCAGCCCGGCTTCGCGGCGGCGATGATGTTGAAGGATCTCAAGCTCGCCCAGGAGGCTGCAAACACCTCCGGGGCTTCGACGCCGCTTGGGGCGGAGGCGACCGCTCTCTACAATCTGTTCTGCAATGCCGGAGAGGCTGGCACGGATTTCTCGGGCATCGTCAATTTCCTTCGCGGCAAGGAAAAGAGCTGATCGGATTTTAGCCTTGATGCACCGATCGGGCCGGGAATAGGGACGACAGTGGCGACGGATACCCGGCAGGGCCGCCGCCACAGTAATTTCCAAATATTGAAATGGTAAACCAAATCTCAATCCAACCATTTGAATTCTCTGCATGATTTAAGGTTTGATTCAGTCTGCTTTTTAAGATGATTTTATATTTGCCGCGCTAGTGTGTTTCCTAAGGTGACAAAAAAAGACGCACCGAACAGGCATACAGTGAGGCTTAGACAGATGATCACGGCAAAAAGGGCAGTTGACGCAGTCGTCGAAGCAGAAGATCAGGCGGGCATCAAGCCGCTTTATCTTGAAGCGCTGACACTGGTCGAAAGACTTCACCGTCGTCTCCTCGACGTCATCAAGGATGAATTCGACCGGATGGGACGTTCCGACGTCAATGCGGTTCAGGCATTGCTTCTGTTCAACATTGGCGACGCGGAACTGACAGCCGGTGAGTTGCGCACCCGCGGCTACTATCTCGGTTCCAACGTCTCCTACAATCTGAAGAAACTCGTCGAGATGGGATATATCCATCATCAGCGGTCGCGGATGGATCGCCGCTCCGTGCGCGTCAGCCTGACGGACAAGGGGCTCGACGTCGCCAATATCGTCAATGAGCTCTATGAGCGTCACATGATTTCGGTGGAGCAGGTTGGCGAGATCGGCCCGGAAGACTTCGCGCAGCTCAATAAATCCCTGCGCCGCCTGGAACGTTTCTGGACGGACCAGATCCTTTATCGTCTGTAAGGGATAAAGATACTCAATTAGAAAGCCGCCTGAGCGTATCGGGCGGCTTTTGCTTTTGCGGCTGACGATGGTCAGGTTTCGTTTTTTGAAGGATTTTTGGCCTCGCCGGTTGCTGCGGCTTGATCTGTGCCCGCGCCGTTTTACTTCGGCGGCCAAGGGATAAAGGCATTCGTGCGCGCCGCCCATTCGGCAAAGCCCGCCTTTGTGGAGCCGAGACTTCGGTCGAGCATCATCACCCCAGATACTCGCAAAAGCAGGATAGTGAGAAGAAGCGGACCGGCGAAGGCCCATGCCGACGCCGATGCGGCAAAGGCGACAAGACCTATTCCCCACCAAAGAAGGGCTTCTCCGAAGTAATTCGGATAGCGGCACCAGGCTCTCAATCCGCTCGTGAGCAGCTTTCCCTGATTTGAGGCATCGCTGCGAAAACGCGCCAATTGCGCGTCGGCGATTGTTTCGATCATGAAGCCGATGGCGAATATCGCGGTGCCGGCGGCGGCCATGCCCCACGACACGGGGGTGTTGGCGGCGACGCCCATCAGGACATGGATGGGGCTTGCGATCGCCCAAAGAATAATTGCTTGAAGCCAGAAGACGGTGACGAGCGACCGCAGCCACCATTTGTGCCCGCCTGCCGCCCGCATGGCGGCATAACGGCTGTCTTCTCCAGTGGTTTTGCGATGGCGGACCACCAGATGAACGGTCAGCCGGATAGCCCATATGGTCAAAAGAGCAAAGAGCAAAACGATCGCGGAAGTGCTGGCATTCGTGTATGGCAACCAGACCAGGGCGATCACCAAAAAGCCCGGTCCCCAGTAGTGGTCGACGATGCCCGCATCGTGCAGTGCGACATGAATACGCCACAATATGCTGAGTATGAGGAGCGTTAAAGCAAGTGTCCCGAGAATCGGATCGATCGTGAGGATCGATGCGCTCATGGGGTCAGCTCCCGGCTCGCAAATGTATTGATTTTCGCGCGAGACGGACATGTGGCGAATGCCTGCCAAAAGGGGGCGATTGCCATACTTATCGGCGCGAGTATCGCCGTCGAAGCGCCTGTTTGTCCGGGCATGAGGCATGTGAAACGGATTTTGTTAAGCATCTTTATGTCAAACTTGCACATTGGAAACGTTGCCCAAACGAGATTAGGAGTGGTTGCGGTGTTATTACGCAGGCCCGTTCGCTGTGGATCAAGAAACCGGCTGAATCCCGCCGCCAGCATGGCGTTGGGGGGATTGGCGCTGGCGTTGATGGCCGGCCCGTCCATGGCTCAGTCGCCATTGGAGGCGACGCGCCAGTATCAACAGCGCGCCGAATGGGAAGACAGCTTCGACGCGACGATGCGTAATCTGGAGGAGATCAAATCCGACCAGCCGACGTTGTCGCCGCAAACCGCCAACTATATCGAGAGCGCGATTGCCCGCTATTCAGCCGCCGCCGCCCAGGGGGGCTGGCCGAAGGTGACCTCCGGCAAGCAGGCCATGCGGCTTGGCATGCGCGATCCCAATGTGGTGTCTCTGCGCCGCCGACTGATGGCTTCCGGCGATATGGAACAGAATGCGGGCCTCTCCGACACGTTCGATTCTTACGTGGACGCGGCAGTCCGCCGGTTCCAGGTGCGCCACGGCCTGCAGCCCGATGGCGTGGTGGGGCAGGGCACGCTCGTTGCGCTCAACGTTCCGGTGGATGTCCGGCTCGTTCAGCTTGAAACCAACCTCGTGCGCGTTCGTTCGATGTCCGGATTTCTGGGCGATCGCTACGTGATGGTGAATATTCCGGCGGCGGAGATCGAAGCAGTCGATAATGGCCGCGTGCGTTCGCGCCATACGGCTGTCGTCGGCAAGATCGATCGGCAGACCCCAATTCTCAATTCGAAGATCTACGAGCTGAACTTCAATCCCTACTGGACGGTTCCGGTTTCGATCATCCGCAAGGATCTGATCCCGAAGATGAAGCAGGATCCCGAATATCTGGCCCGCAACCGGATCCGGATTTTCGACTGGAAGGATAACGAACTCGATTGGCAGCAGATCGACTGGAACACGGACGAGGCGACCCAGTATCAGTTCCGCCAGGAACCGGGCGAGGAAAATTCGCTTGGATCGGTGCGCATCAATTTCCACAACGAACATCAGGTCTATCTGCACGATACGCCGTCGAAATCGCTCTTCGGTTCCGATTATCGCTTCCATTCCTCTGGATGCGTGCGCGTGCAAAACGTGAAGGAGCTGATCACGTGGATGCTGTCGACCACCACTGACGGGTGGGACCGCTCCAGGGTCGACAACACCATCCGCACAGGCGTTCGCGAGGACGTCAAGCTGACGACCCAGGTCCCGCTCTATCTGACCTATGTCACGGCATGGTCGACGGCCGAAGGGGTGGTCCATTTCCGCGACGACATTTACAATCGCGATGGATTTTCCCTTGCAGCCGATGGTGAAGTGCAGGCCAATCTGCAATAGAAACGAAGTTTCGCCCGGCGTGGCGTTTTGGTACAAGGCCCGGTCGGATTCGACCGGGCTTTTTCGTGTTGCCGGGCTGATTATGCGCAATAGTTGTCTGCTGGCGTATGGACGATCGAGCGAACCGGCGATGGTTGCAATGACGGACTGGATCGCGCGCGGTTCATTCCACGCCTTGAGGATTTTCACATGACCGGCCGCTCAGGCAGCAAGAGCGAGATATTCTTTGAATTCGTGACGGTCGGAAATCACGTGAAGGTAACCGCGATCCACGCGGCAAGCGGCATCGAGGTCGTGGTCATCGGTCCCGTTGCTGCATCGCAAAAGCAGATGGAGCAACTTGCTCTTCGCAAGCTGCAGCGGCGGATGGAAACGGGTTAGGTGTTCGATACATCGCGCTCTTGAAGGCCAAGGATGAAAGATCGGACAGGCGCGTGCTGCATTGCAGGTGTTCCGGGCCTTGGTTCGATCTCCCGACTGTGATATTGCCGGGCCCGCGACTTGCTGCTTACGGACCGGAAGGTCTTGTGGGCGATTGATTGCGCCCCAGTTTGCTGAGACCCTAATGACGAAGGGAAAGACGATGTCGCTGACCGACTCCTCGCACGACACGGCCATCTACCCGGATTTCTTCACCCGTTCTCTTGCGGAGGCCGATCCCGAGATCGCGGATGCGATCGGCAAGGAGCTTGGCCGGCAGCGGCATGAAATCGAACTGATCGCCTCGGAAAATATCGTGTCGCGGGCCGTGCTGGAAGCGCAGGGCTCGATCATGACCAACAAATACGCCGAAGGTTATCCGGGCAAGCGCTACTACGGCGGCTGCGAATTCGTCGATATCGCCGAAAATCTCGCGATCGCGCGGGCCAAGAAGCTGTTCGGCTGCGAATTCGCCAACGTTCAGCCGAATTCCGGCAGCCAGATGAATCAGGCGGTGTTTCTGGCGCTGCTGCAGCCGGGCGATACCTTCATGGGGCTCGACCTGAATTCCGGTGGCCATCTCACGCACGGTTCGCCCGTCAATATGTCGGGGAAGTGGTTCAACGTCGTATCCTATGGCGTCAGGCAGGACGACAACCTGCTCGATATGGATGCGGTGGAGCGGCTTGCAAACGAGCACAAGCCGAAGCTCATCATCGCCGGCGGTACGGCCTATTCGAGGGTCTGGGACTTCAAGCGCTTCCGGGAAATCGCCGATTCGGTCGGCGCCTACCTGATGGTCGACATGGCCCATATCGCAGGCCTTGTTGCTGGCGGCGCGCATCCTTCGCCCCTTCCGCACGCCCATGTGGTGACAAGCACGACCCATAAATCGCTACGCGGTCCGCGTGGCGGATTGATCCTCACGAACGACGAGGGGATCGCCAAGAAGATCAATTCGGCCGTGTTTCCGGGTCTGCAGGGCGGTCCGCTGATGCATGTCATCGCCGCAAAGGCCGTAGCCTTTGGCGAAGCGCTTCGGCCAGAATTCCGGACCTACGCGAAGAACGTCGTCAACAACGCCAAGGCGCTGGCGGAAAGCCTGAAGGAACAGGGGCTCGACATCGTTTCCGGCGGCACCGACAACCATCTGTTGCTCGTCGATCTTCGCCCGAAGAATGCGACCGGCAAACGGGCGGAAGCATCTCTTGGCCGGGCGAATATCACCTGCAACAAGAACGGCATTCCCTTCGACCCAGAAAAGCCCTTCGTCACGTCCGGCATTCGTCTTGGGACACCGGCGGGCACGACGCGTGGCTTCGGACAGGCCGAATTTCGGGAAATCGGAAAATTGATCGTGGAAGTGCTGGACGGGCTCAAGGTGGCCAACGAAGATGGCGGCAATGAACGGGTCGAATCCGCCGTTCGCGAAAGGGTGATCGCCCTGACCGGAAGGTTCCCGATTTATCCGACCCTTTAACGCTGCCATGGGGTGATTGCACCACCAGACAGCTTGATCTGACGGCGACGAAAAGCCCGCCGGCGGGTTCGTCGCCCAACTGGAGCGTTGCTGCCAATGCGTTGTCCCTTCTGCGGGGGAAGCGAGACTCAGGTCAAGGACTCCCGCTCCACCGAAGACGATACGGCGATCCGCCGCCGCAGGATCTGTTCCAGCTGCGGCGGTCGCTTCACGACGTTCGAACGGGTGCAGTTACGCGAGCTGACGGTCGTGAAAAGAACGGGGCGTCGTGTTCCCTTCGACAGGGAAAAGCTCATGCGTTCCGTTCAGATCGCCATCCGGAAACGCCCGGTCGAAACGGAGCGGGTCGAGCAGATGGTCAGCGGCATCGTCAGGCAGCTCGAAAGCTCCGGCGAGGTGGATATTCAGGCGGAAGATATCGGCAATCTGGTGATGGAAGGTTTGAAAGCGATCGATGACGTCGCCTACGTGCGCTTTGCATCGGTCTACAAGAATTTCCGCGAAGCCAGGGATTTCGAGGTCCTTCTCGATGAAATGAGCGGGCCGGAAGCAGCATTGCTGCGCGGCGAATAGGCGCTGTCTTGTCCGCCGCCATCAAGACTGTCGCCTCGCAAGGGCCTATGGGGGAAGCAGAAGCCGCAAGGCCCTATGACGAACGCTTCATGGCGGCGGCGGTGTCGCTTGCCGGGCGGGCATCAGGCAGGGTTTGGCCGAACCCGGCGGTTGCTGCGCTGATAGTCGATGAAAGCGGCAGGGTGCCGGTCATCCGGGAAGGGGCTGGACCTCGCCGCCCGGTGGTCCGCATGCGGAAGTCGCGGCGCTCCGCGATGCGGGCGAAGAGGCACGTGGCGCGACCTGCTATGTGACGCTCGAGCCATGCTCGCATCAGGGACGCACTGGACCTTGCGCCTTAGCTCTCGCAAAGGCGGGTGTCCGGCGCGTCGTTATCGGGGTTTTGGACCCCAATCCGCGCGTCTCGGGTCGAGGTGTAGCGCTGTTGCGCGAGGCTGGAATTTCGGTTGCCATCGGCGTCGGCGAGGCGGCGTGCAGGGAGCATCACGCCGGTTTCATTAGTAGAATCAAGGATGGCCGGCCGCATGTCGTCCTCAAGCTCGCAGTGTCCAGGGACGGATTTATCGGCCGGCATGGCGATGGTCAGATGGCGATCACAGGCGAAGATACGGCGCGGCGCGTCCATATGTATCGCGCCGAATGCGATGCGATCGCGGTCGGAATCGGCACGGCCCTGGTCGATGATCCTTCATTGACCTGCCGGTTGCCGGGTCTTGAATCACGCTCACCCGTCCGTGTCGTTCTGGATGCTCATGCGCGCCTGCCGCTCGAGAGCAATCTCGTGGAAACGGCTCGTACCACCCCTGTCTGGGTGATTGTGTCCAATGGCGCGGATTATGATCGGACGGATGCCCTGTCGGCGCGCGGGTGCACTGTGATCCGCGTTCCCCTTGGCGGGGATGGCCGGATTGCGCCGGCGGTGGCGATGAGGGCGCTTGGTCAACGTGGCATCACGAGCCTGCTGCTTGAAGGCGGCAGCAGGGTCGCGGAAAGCTTCGTTCGGGCAAAGATCGTAGACGAGGCGATGATCTATCACGGCTCCGTAGTCGTCGGCGGGCAGGGTATCAAACCGCTTGGCGAGCACGGCGTGGAGATGCTTGAGGAAAACGGGCTTGATCGGCAACCCGGGCGTTTCAAAGTGTGCTGCGAGGCCTACGATCATTATATTCGCGGGAAAGGATGAACTGCATGTTCACGGGGATCGTGACCGATGTCGGGCGGATAGCGTCGATCGAGCAAATACCGGCCGGGTTGAGAACGCGAATTTCCTGCGCTTATGATAGCGGCGGCATAGATATCGGCGCATCGATCTCCTGCGCCGGCGTTTGCCACACGGTCACGGCAAAGGGCAGGGACGAAGGGCAGGACTGGTTCGAGATTGAATTGGCGGCGGAAACCTTGCGCCTTACCACCGTTTCCAACTGGAAGGCAGGCGACCGCGTCAATCTGGAGCGCTCGCTCGCCATCGGCGACGAACTCGGCGGGCACATCGTCCAGGGTCATGTCGACGGCCTGGCGGAGATCGTCGAGCGCAAGGACAGCCAGGACAGCGTTTATTTCCGCTTCAAGGTAGCGCGGGAGTTCGCGCGTTTTATCGCCAAAAAAGGGCGGTGTCGCGCTCGACGGAACGTCGCTGACGGTCAATGAGGCGGATGAAGACACGTTTTCGGTCTTTCTGATCCCCCACACGCTGGCGGTTACGACCTGGGGTGAACGCGAGGTCGGTGACAACGTCAATCTTGAAGTGGACATGATGGCAAGGTATGTCGCGCGACTTGCGGAATTCGCCGGCGACTGATACGGCGGCCCGAGCCGTTCAATGATGATGGACAAAATCGGTCAGGCATGGTTCCTGACGCTCTTGTCCTCACGAGAAAGATGATCCCGCCATGTCCGCCGCACCGCACATTCTCATTATCGACGCCCGATTTTATGAAGATCTGGCCGATGCCCTTTATCAAGGCGCGGTTGGCGTCCTGGACCAGGCCGGAGCGCGATATACGCGCGTTTCCGTGCCAGGCGTACTGGAAATTCCCGCCGCTCTCGCCATGGCGCTTTCGGCCATGGAGAACGGCGCGGCGGATTTCGATGGTTTCGTACTTCTGGGTTGCGTCATTCGCGGCGAGACTTCGCATTATGATATCGTCGCCAACGAGTTTGCTCGCGCCGTCATGGAACTGGCGATCGATGCCGCTCTTCCCGTCGGTAACGGAATTTTGACGGTGGAGAACAGCGAGCAGGCGTGGGCGCGCGCAGACAAGGCCCGCAAGGACAAGGGTGGCGCGGCGGCCAGTGCGGCGCTGGAAATGATCAAAGTCCGGGACCTGCTCGGGGCATAATCGGGATGTCTGATAAAAACTCCACCAACCCTGGACGGGAAATTCGCCCGGCCAACAAACGCGGCGCAGCCCGGCTTGCCGCCGTTCAAGCGCTCTATCAAATGGAAGTCGGCGGCGCTCAGCTTGCCGATGTTCTTGGCGAGTTCGAGATCCACCGCCTCGGCAAGGAAGTCGATGGCGAGCAATATCGCGAAGCCGACGCGGCATGGTTCCGGGACCTCGTTTCCGGTGTCGTTGCCGAGCAGCGGGCCGTGGATCCCTTCATTCACAAGGCGTTGACGGAAGATTGGCCGCTGAAGCGGATCGACACCACGCTTCGCGCGATCCTCAGGGCCGCCGCATTCGAACTCATGCGGCGCAAAGACGTGCCCGCGCGCGTTGTGATCAACGAATATATCGACGTCACCAAGGCCTTTTACGAGGGCGACGAGCCGCGTCTCGTCAACGGGGTGATCGACAGGCTGGCTCATGAACTCCGTCCCCAGGAATTCGACAATGCCGGTGGGAGCGCCTGATGCCGGCTGATCGTCCGGGCGAATTCGCGTTGATTTCAAAATATCTCGCGCCCCTTGCAACCGACCCGGGCAGCATGGCGCTGACCGACGATGCCGCCGTCATTCCGTCGTGGCCGGATCACGACATCGTTTTGACCAAGGACATTCTGGCGGCGGATGTGCATTTCTTCGCCGACGATCCGGCGGCGGCGATTGCTTCAAAAGCGCTTCGGGTGAACCTGTCCGACCTGGCCGCCAAGGGTGCGGACGCAAAGGGGTATCTGCTTGGCCTGTGTCTGCCGGGTGATTGGAGCGAAGCGTGGCTCCGCGAATTTGCTCTCGGCCTGCAGGCGGACCAGTCCGGATACAACGTCGCGCTTTATGGTGGCGACACGATCCGCTCGCCAGGCAAGCTTGTCGTATCAATCACAGCGATTGGCATAGTGCCGAAAGGCGAGGCGGTTCGGCGGAACGGTGCGAAGCCGGGAGACCGGATTTTCATGACCGGCACTATCGGCGATGCAGCACTTGGTCTGAAGCTTCGTCTCGACAGGGATCTTGGCGACAAGCTCGGCCTCTCGGACGGTCACCGCAGCCATCTGGTAAACCGGTATCTGATGCCGAAACCCCGCGTAAGGGCAGCCGCAGCCGTCAGGGCGCACGCGCATGCCGCAATCGACCTCTCCGACGGACTGGTCGCCGACCTCGGGCACATTTGCGCAACCTCCGGCGTGGATGCGAAAGTCGACGTGACGCGGCTGCCGATATCGCCTGCTGTCTATGCGGCCATCATCAAGGATCCGGAAAACCTGACGACCTGCATGACGGGGGGCGACGACTATGAAATTCTCGCCTGCGTGCCAGCGGATCGGGCGTCGTTTTACGCGGCCTTCCTGAAGAAGGCCGGAGTGCCGGTCACCGAAATCGGCGAAATCGTGGAAGCCGCTTCTGACGGCGAAGGGACGGCCCGCTTTCTCAGCGCTGGCCGCGAGCTTGATTTTTCCGCCACCGGGTTCGCGCATTTTTGATCGCATCCGCTCATTTATATGATGATTGCGCTTTGTAGATACGGTAACGGAGCAAAGTAATTTCAAAGCGGGCAAATGTCTGCGTTGAGCAAGCCTCCGGGGCATTGATGGTTACAGCAAATTCCGCAGATCCGGCAATCGACGCGGATTCAGCGATCGATGACAATCTGGCGCGGCGGAACGCTTTGCTTCTGGCCTGTGCGCAAGCGCTCGGCGGCGCGACTGCGTCGATCGTTTTTGCGACCGCATCACTGATTGGATCCAGTTTTCTCGGCGCGGACAAGTCTCTGGCGACGTTGCCTCTTTCGTGCTTCGTGCTCGGGATCGCCTTCGGCACATTGCCTGCGGGCGCCATCATGCAGCGTTTCGGTCGACGCAACGGTTTCATGGGCGCTTATTTGTTTTCGTCGCTGGCGTCGTTCCTGGCTGCCTATGCGATTTTCCGGGCGGATTTCGTCTTGTTTTGCCTCGCGATCCTGGGCATGGGTCTGGTTGGCGCGTTTGCGCAGCAGTTTCGGTTCGCCGCTGCCGATACGGCGAGTGACGGGTTCAAGCCGAAGGCGATTTCCTGGGTGCTTGCAGGCGGCGTGCTTGCCGGGATTGTCGGACCGCAAACGGTCATTTGGACCAAGGACGTCTTTTCGCCGGTCCTTTTCGCCGGAACCTACATGGCGCAGGGCTGCCTGGCGCTCATCTGCTGCTTCGTTCTGTCCTTTATAAGAATACCGAGGCCGGAGCGCGGGCCATCTGTCGCCAAGGGGCGCCCGCTTCGGGAGATCATGGCACAAAGCCGTTTTATCGTTGCTGCTGCCTGTGCGGTAACTTCCTACGCCTTGATGAACATGGTGATGACTGCAACGCCTTTGGCGATGATCGGCTGCGGCCTATCGCAAACCGACGCGGCGCTGGCCATTCAGTGGCATGTTCTGGCCATGTACGGGCCGAGTTTCTTTACCGGCAGTCTGATCGCCCGATTCGGCAAGCAAAGAATCGTTTCTATCGGGTTGGCATTGCTGGTCGGCTGCGCGATCGTGGCGTTAAGCGGCGTGGATGTCGCGCATTTCTGGACGGCTCTTGTGCTGCTCGGGGTTGGATGGAACTTCAGCTTCATCGGGGCAACGGCGATGCTGACCGATTCCTACCGGCCTGAGGAGCGCGCGCGGGTGCAATCCGCAAATGACTTCATTGTCTTTGGCGTTGTTGCAGCGGCATCGTTTTCTTCTGGTAAAATACTTTATTTGTTTGGATGGTCGACAATCAACTGGGTCGTGATTCCCTTCGCCGTCGCCTGTCTTCTACTGCTCGGATGGTTGTCCGTCGGGGCGCGGAAATTACGACCCGCATGAACGCTTTTTCGCAATTGGCGAGGCCACAGTAAAAAGTCCACCTTGACGACCGGCACAGGCAAGATACCGTCATGTCCGCCGGCGAACGAAATACAATAAATGCCGGTCGATTTCATCCTTTTCGGGGGGACCAATGACCGAGCTTGTAATTGTTGTACTTTGTGGACTGCTTTCCGTTGTCTACGGGATCTGGGCCGCCAGATCCGTCATGGCAGCGGATGCCGGCAATGAACGAATGCAGGAAATCGCCGGCGCAATTCAGGAAGGGGCGCAAGCCTATCTGACCCGCCAATACAGCACCATCGCCGTGGTCGGCGTCGCGATCTTCCTGCTTGGCGCGTGGTTGCTTGGACTAACCGTCGCGATCGGATTTGCAATCGGGGCTATGTTGTCGGCCGCCGCAGGCTTCATCGGCATGCTGGTTTCCGTACGCGCGAACGTTCGTACGGCGCAGGCTGCCAGCCAGTCGCTTGCGGCTGGCCTTGAAATCGCTTTCAAGTCCGGGGCAGTGACTGGAATGCTGGTCGCGGGCCTCGCGTTGCTTGGCGTCTCCGTCTACTTCCTGCTGCTGACGACCGTCATGGGGCATGGTCCGACGGACCGCGTCGTCATTGATGCGCTCGTTGCGCTCGGGTTCGGTGCTTCCCTCATTTCGATTTTCGCCCGCCTTGGCGGCGGCATCTTCACCAAAGGCGCGGATGTCGGCGGCGATCTCGTCGGCAAGGTGGAAGCCGGAATTCCGGAAGATGACCCCCGCAACCCGGCCACGATTGCCGATAACGTCGGCGATAACGTCGGCGATTGCGCCGGCATGGCGGCGGATCTCTTCGAGACCTACGCAGTGACTGTCGTTGCCACGATGGTTCTGGCCTCAATTTTCTTCACCGACGCAGCCGCGATCCAGCTCATGCTTCTGCCGCTCGTCATCGGCGGTGCTTGCGTCGTCACCTCGATAATAGGTACTTTCTTCGTCAAGCTCGGCGCCAATAATTCGATCATGGGCGCCCTCTACAAGGGGTTCATCGCAACTGCGGTTCTCTCCGCCATTGCGCTTCTGGGCATCGTCTATTTCTGGCTAGGCTTCGGCACGGAGTTCACAACTTCGGGCGGAGTGACTTTCAACGGCCTGGATCTCTTCGTCTGCGGCATCGTCGGCCTTGTCGTGACCGGGCTTATCATCTGGGTGACGGAATATTATACCGGTGTCGACTTTCGGCCGGTGCGTTCCATTGCACAGGCCTCCGTCAGCGGCCATGGAACGAATGTCATTCAGGGACTTGCCGTATCGCTTGAGGCAACCGCGTTACCGACCATGATTATCATTGGCGGTATCCTGTTTTCGTTCAACCTTGCCGGTCTCTTCGGTATCGCCATCTCCGTTACCACGATGCTGGCGCTTGCAGGCGTGGTCGTTGCGCTCGATGCCTTCGGGCCGGTGACCGACAATGCCGGTGGTATCGCCGAAATGGCGGGCCTGCCGAAGGAGGTTCGTGTCACCACCGATGCTCTCGACGCGGTCGGCAACACCACCAAGGCGGTCACCAAGGGCTATGCCATCGGATCGGCTGGACTTGGCGCGCTGGTGCTTTTCGCCGCCTATACGGAGGATCTGAAGTTCTTCGCACAAAAGGCGGCTGGAACGGGCACATTCTTCGACGGCGTGGTCGTGGATTTCTCGCTCTCGAATCCGTATGTGGTGGTCGGATTGCTGTTCGGTGGATTGCTGCCATACCTTTTTGGAGGCATGTCCATGACCGCCGTCGGCCGTGCTGCCGGTGCGGTGGTGGAGGAAGTGCGTCGGCAGTTCCGCGAAAAGCCGGGCATCATGCAGGGTACGGAAAAGCCGGACTACGGCCGGGCCGTGGATATGCTTACAAGAGCGGCTATTCGCGAAATGATCGTGCCGTCGCTTTTGCCGGTATTGTCGCCCATCGTGATCTATTTCTTCATCAGCTCCATCGCTGGAAAGGATAATGGTTTCGCGGCATTAGGCGCCATGCTGCTCGGAGTGATCGTCACGGGCCTCTTCGTCGCCGTATCGATGACGGCCGGCGGCGGTGCCTGGGATAACGCCAAGAAGTCATTCGAAGACGGCTTTATCGACAAGGATGGCGTGAAGCACGAGAAGGGCTCGGAAGCGCATAAGGCATCGGTGACGGGTGATACGGTTGGCGATCCCTACAAGGATACGGCCGGCCCGGCAGTCAATCCGATGATCAAGATCACCAACATCGTAGCGCTGCTGCTGCTCGCGGTGCTGGCGCACTAGAGCAAGTCGTTTTGGACCACGACGAAACAATCAAGCCCCTCGCGAGGTCGCGAGGGGCTCTTTTATTTCGCCGGCAATTCCTTGAATTATAGGCCGAGCGTCGGGTTGGTCGCACCGCGCAGGATCTGGGTCAGGAAGCCGTAATCGGCGCCGCCCGTTCGGGTTTTGCGCGTCAGGATATCGACGACCTTGCCGTCCTCCAGGCTATAGAAGCCGACGTCGCGAACATAGCCTTCCTCATCGAAGTAGACGGCAACGACCCTTTGTTCGACGATTTGCGGCGCCAGAAAAGCCGTGGTCTCCGTCACCTGGGAAATATAGTAGAAGGTATCGCCGTTAAGGCGGGAGGTCGTCGAGGGCGAACCAAGCGTCAGTTCGACCTGCTCCCTGCTGCTTCCAACCTGAACCTGTTCGACCGTATCGGGCGAAATCACATGGCCATGGGTGACGGACTGCGTGAAACAGCCGCCGAGTGGGAGGCCAAGCGCCCCTGCCAGAAGTGCGCCGCGAAGCCATGTCTTCATCTGCGAATTTCTCCGTAGCTTGTATAACGCGCCGAATTCGGCTGCGGCGCCTGTCTCCAAGGTGCATCCTTGCGCCAAGTCCTTGGCAAAGTCCCTAACCTGCGATACGTCGCTTGGCAACTATGGTCCGAATGAGGCGCGAAATGGTTTTCGGTTTCTTCCGCAAACGTCAGAACCCGGCGGTCTATATTCTCTACAACGCAATCGTGGAACAAGCGAGAAACCCGCATTTCTACAGCCGGTTGCGAGTGGGCGATACGATCGACGGACGCTTCGATATGATCATTTTGCATGCCTTCCTTGTTTTTTATCGTCTGAGAGGCGAGGGAGCCGCGGCAACCTCATTTGGCCAGGAGGTGTTCGATCTTTTTTTTCAGGATATGGACCGGAACTTGCGTGAAATGGGCGTCGGCGATGTGTCCGTTCCGAAGAAAATCAAGAAAATGGCATCGATGTTTTACGGCCGCGCCGCCGTTTATTCGAAAGCGCTCGACGACAAAGACCATGACGCGCTTGCTGCGGCAATAGACCGAAATCTTTTTGCCGATGTCAGCGATCCGATGGCGGCAGGGGCAATCGCAGATTATATGGAAGCATCCGTCGCCAGTCTGTCGAAGCAGACAGCGGACGACATTCTTGCTGGTCGCGTCGCGTGGGTCGATGCAACATCCTTCACCGCCTGAGGCGCCAAAATGAAAGAACAGGAATTGCCCTTGACGAGAAATGTCGACGTCCACCGGGTCGGCGACAAGGGGCTTGCGGAAAAACTTACCCTGACCGAGGCGGAGCGAAAAGCCGTCATCAGCACCTATGGGTTGCTCGACCTGCCGGAATTCTCGGTTGATTTCGATCTGAAGCCATGGCGCAGGAACGGTGTCATCGTTCAAGGCCGGATGGTGGCAACGGCGGTGCAGCCCTGCGTGGCCACGCTTGAGCCGGTTGAACAGCAAATCGATGCGCCTTTCGAAGTTTTCTTTCAATCGGAGGAATCGGGCGGCAGGAAGTCGGCTGCGGCGGATGCGCTGGAAATCGACATTGATTTTGAAGGCGACGATCCGCCGGAGGTGATCGAGAATGGTCAAATCGATCTGGGGGCGGTGGCGCTGGAGCAATTTGCTCTCGCACTTGATCCTTATCCCCGCGCTGCAACGGCATCAGAGGCTTACCCCGTTGAAAAAGAGGAGAGCGAGACAGGGGGCGACGCTAAGCGGCCATCGCCATTTGCCGTGCTGTCACGTTTGAAGGAAAAGCCGGACGAAGGGGATGGAACGCCCGAAGCGTGAGAAAGCGGTTGTCACGGCGAGTGAAACAGGTATGTTCCCGCTCGCTTCCCAGTATGTTTGTCTGCTTGGCATTGCCCCGGCGGCGAGTCGGGTTCCGGGAATGATCGATCGACTGGTTTTTCGATCGGAAGTGGCAGGTCGCTGCCGCGCCGATCTCAGAAAAAGGCCGTAAGGCAAGACATAACATATGGCGGATACCATCAAGATTTCGCTCGATGCAATGGGCGGCGACAAGGGGCCCGAGGTTGTGATCCCGGGCGCGGCGCTCGCCCTTGAGCGGCGTCCCGATATCCGGTTTTCGATTTTTGGACAGGACAGCGTCGTTTTGCCGCTGCTGGAAAGCTATCCCGCCCTAAAACGAGCCTCGGTCTTTCATCACTGCGACATTTCCGTAGCCATGGACGCCAAGCCCAGCCAGGCGCTTCGGCAGGGCCGGTGGCGTTCCAGCATGTGGCGGAGCCTTGAAGCTGTGAAGGCGAAAGAAGCCGATGTGGCGGTTTCTGCGGGAAATACCGGCGCACTGATGGCGATGTCGAAATTCTGCCTGCGCACCATGGCCAATATCGAACGCCCGGCCATTGCCGCCATCTGGCCGACGATGCGGGGCGAATCGATCGTTCTCGATGTCGGCGCGACGATAGGCGCCGACGCACAGCAATTGATCGACTTCTCGATCCTGGGCGGGGCCATGGCGCGGGCGCTCTTCGGTATTGAGCGTCCGTCGGTCGGCCTGTTGAATATCGGCGTCGAAGAAGTCAAAGGCCTGGAGGAAGTGCGCACCGCAGGTCGTCTGTTGCGGGATGCGGAACTCCCTTCGCTCGAATACGCCGGCTTCGTGGAAGGTGACGATCTCGGCAAAGGCACAGTCGACGTGGTCGTAACAGAAGGCTTCGCCGGCAATATCGCCTTGAAGACGGCAGAAGGTACGGCCAAGCAGATTGGCGAATACCTGCGTTCGGCAATGAACCGAACCTTCATGGCCAAGCTCGGCTATCTCCTCGCTAAAAGCGCTTTCGACCGACTGCGGGAAAAGATGGATCCGCGCAAAGTGAATGGCGGTGTTTTTCTCGGCCTCAACGGCATCGTGATAAAGAGCCACGGCGGCACGGACAGCGAAGGTTTCGCAAGCGCTGTGGAGATGGCTTACGACATGGCGCGAAATGACTTGCTCCACAAGATCGCGCAGGATTTGGTGCATTATCACCGTGGCCGCTTCGCCAGCGCAAACGGTGGAACGGAAGGTGTGAAGTGAGCGTGACGCGATCTGTCATTCTGGGAACGGGAAGCTATCTGCCCGCCAAACGGCTGGGCAACGACGAATTGGCGAAAATGGTCGACACGTCGGACGAGTGGATCGTTCAACGTACGGGCATTCATGCCCGCCACATCGCCGCTCCGGGAGAAATGACCTCGGATCTCGCGCTGGCAGCCGCCAGAAAAGCGCTGGAGGCAGCCGATGTGGCGCCGGAAACGATCGACTTGATCGTGCTGGCGACGGCTACTCCCGACCAAACCTTTCCCGCTACATCAGTTACCGTGCAAGCAGAACTCGGCATCAATTCCGGCTTTGCTTTCGATCTTCAGGCTGTCTGTTCCGGTTTCGTCTATGCGATGACGACTGCCGACGCCTATTTGCGGGGCGGGCTCGCCAAGCGGGCGCTGGTCATCGGGGCCGAGACTTTCTCGCGGATCCTCGACTGGAACGACCGGACTACCTGCGTTCTTTTCGGCGATGGCGCCGGTGCAATCGTGCTTGAGGCGCAGCAGGGCGAAGGTGCGCCTTCCGACCGCGGCATCCTTTCCTGTCACCTGCGCTCAGACGGGCGCCACAAGGAAAAGCTTTATGTAGATGGCGGCCCTTCGTCGACCCAGACGGTCGGCGTGCTCAAAATGGAGGGGCGTGAAGTCTTCAAACACGCCGTTTCGATGATCACCGATGTGATCGAGGATGCTTTTGAGGCCACCGGTATCGATGCTGAAAGTCTCGACTGGTTCGTTCCTCATCAGGCAAACCGCCGCATTATCGACGCTAGCGCGAAAAAACTCGGCATCGATACGAGCAAAGTCGTGATCACCGTCGATGAGCATGGCAATACCTCGGCCGCATCGATACCGCTTGCGCTCGATATTGCCGTGCGAGATGGTCGTATCAAGCGGGGCGATACGGTGCTGCTTGAGGCAATGGGCGGCGGCTTTACCTGGGGATCTGTACTGCTTCGCTGGTAAAAGCAGCGGAATTGGGGGCGAAAACGGGTTTTTCGCCAATCCGGCGTTGAAGCAGTTGACCGCATCCCTCTGAACCAATACCGTAAATAGCGTTTTCGCGATCTTTCTCATACAAAGCCAGATCTCAGATCTTGGCCAAGGGGGGGCCATGGCCGGAAAGACGGTTACTCGTGCCGATTTGTGCGAAGCGGTCTATCAAAAGGTTGGCCTGTCTCGATCGGAGTCGGCTGAGCTCGTAGAGCGCGTCCTGTCGGAAATAGCCGATTGCCTGGTTACGGGAGAGGCGGTCAAGTTGTCTTCCTTCGGGTCGTTTATCGTCCGGTCGAAGGGAGAGCGGATCGGTCGAAATCCCAAGACAGGTGAAGAAGTTCCCATTTCTCCCCGGCGCGTGATGGTGTTCAAGCCGTCTAATGTCCTGAAGCAGCGGATCAACAATTCGCTGTCGGACGGTGCCGATGCCGACTGAAGGTGAAGGTCCTGACCAAACGACGTTGCGACTGTGACCCCCGATAAAAGCCCAGATGCTTTCAGAACGATCAGCGAAGTTGCAGGCAGCCTTGACCTGCCGCAACATGTGCTGCGGTTTTGGGAGACGCGGTTTTCCCACATCAGGCCTTTGAAGCGCGGGGGCGGACGGCGTTATTATCGCCCTGAAGACGTTGAGCTCCTTCGTGGCATCCGACATCTTCTCTACAATGAAGGCTACACGATCAAAGGTGTGCAGCGCATCTTGAAGGATCAGGGCCCTCGCTTCGTCATGCAAATCTGGCGAGACGATGCCGTGACACTTTCGGCCGCGCAGGCCGGCGCTTCAGACCAATACCGCGGTGAGAAAGCGGCAGGCGAAATGACTGCTGACGACAGTGATGATCGCTGGCACCGTTCACCGCCCGTGGAAAGTGAAGGCAGGACGGCAACCGCCCGAAATACGCAGGCTGATGATGAGCCAACGCCGCGCGGTGTCCTCGTGGGCGATGAGGCCGCACGCAGTACAGCTGCGCAGCGCTCGGGCCTGCGGTTTATGGAGCGGATCCTGGGTGACAAACCCGAAGGCCAGGGTGAAGGGCGGATGTCGAAAGACGATGTTCGCAAACTCCAGGCGACTTTGTTTGAGCTGCTGGAGTGCAAGCGCATTCTCGATCAGGCGCGCTAAGTCTCATTTCAAATAAAAAAGTCCTTCTGCGGGCTGGGATCGGACTAAGTTGCCGACCTGTTGCTGGCATGCAGGGTGTTATATTTCTGATTTCTTTAACAAATTTCGTATTGCCAATTGGATTGGCCTCGCCGCAAATAGGTTTGGTACCGGCAATCACGCTGCTAATCCGATCGGATGTACTTTGCAGCCCGGGCGAGCGATCAAGGGCGGCTGATCCCGAAGCCAAATGCGGCCGATCATCAAAATGAATGATCTGAAGGTTGCAGGATTTCGGCAGAGTTCGATAAAGCGAATACTCTATATCCAAGTGAATAAGAGAATTTTCTGCCAACGAGCGTAAAATATTGAACTGAGATGGCTCGGCTTGTCTGAACAGTTTCGAGCGTCTGGCTAAGCGGATATCCGCCTTGACTATGCTGCCACCATCATAGGCGTCAGCGCGTTGAAGCGAGCCCTCTCCCGCGTCAATTCGCGATCTTGGCGTGCAGTGTTTTGACGTCGATGATGGAGCCCGATGGCTTTGCCTTGGCTTCGTCACCGAAAACGCGAGCCGCGCACCTAGGGAGCTGATCTTTTCACTGCTTGATCTGATTGACGTGCACATCGAGCTGCTGGGATAATTCCACCAATTTTATGGGGCCGTGACCTAAGGTTCCGGCGCGGTCGTTTCGTCATGGTCTCTCCCGTTTCCGGCATCCAAACCGAGCTCAGGCAGAATTTCCACTTATCCCGGCCGTTCAAATTTCCAGGCCACCTCTCTGCGTTGGACCCCGGAGAAGATGGGCGGCCAAGCAGAATAAATGCAATTGTTTGAGGTAATTTCCCGCAAAGGTAGGCGGAAATGTTCGGTGTTTTCGTCAATAGAGAACATATCGATCCGAGAATAATTGAGATCAAAACGCAGCGGTTTCTTGATTAAAAACAATCAAACTACGGAGTGATCGATGGATCGTTCTTCCACCTGGCCAGTGGACCTTGTATAACTTTACATAAAGTTGGTGCTATCAAAGCACTCTGGAGTGGCCAATGCGGCGGCGCGCTGGAGAAAGCGACACCCCCCCAAAAAAACGGCGTCGGGGAGACGGAGAGCCCGACGATGCAAGTGTGGCTGGCGATCGCAGTCGCTCGCATTCTGGCGGGGAGCCTGATGAACTCAGGCGAGTGAACCGAGAGCTTGCAGAGGCAAGGGAATATCAGGCCGCGACGGCCGCGGTCCTTGCGATCATCAGCAGCTCGCCCGGCGCACTGGAGCCTGTCTTTGAGGCAGTTCTCAGCAACGCAGTGCGCATATGCGGGGCGGAATTCGGCGTCCTGTTCCTCCACGGCGACGGGAAGTTCCAGGCGGCTGCCATGTTGAACGTGCCCGAGGCGTTTCGCAAACACCTGATGTCGGGGCCGCACGAACTGGGCGAAGGAACTGTGGCGGGCCACGCGGTGTTCTCCCGGCAACCGGTCCAGATCGTCGACCTGAAAGACGAGACGCTGGACGAGCATCCGGCGATCCGCCACGCCAGCGTCAACCTCGGCGGCGCCCGCACGCTCTTTGCCGTGCCCATGCTGAAGGACGACACGGTGGTCGGCGCCATCGTCATCTATCGCAAGCATGTCGAGCCGTTCCTCGACAAGCAGATCGAACTGGTCGGCAGCTTCGCCAAACAGGCCGTAATCGCCATAGAAAATGCCCGTCTGCTTGGCGAACTGCACGAGGCGCTGCAGGAGCAGACAGCAACCGCCGAAGTGCTCAAGGTCATCTCGCGTTCGGCTTTCGACCTGCAAACGGTGCTCGACACCCTGGCTGAGTCTGCCGCGCGCCTGTGCGAGGCGGACAATGCCTGGATATTCCGTCGTGACGGCGACATTTACCGGTTTGCGGCAAGCTATGGTTTCAGGCCGAATATCGATGCCAGGATCAGAGCGTATCTTAAACCAATGGAGATCACGCCGGGCCCTTACACTTTGATTGGACGAACTGCCAAACGAGGCTGTCCGGTTCAAATCTCTGACGTCCTTGCCGACGAGCTCTACAACTGGCCGCAACTTCAGGAAATCGGAGGATATCGTACGGCGCTGGGGGTGCCGCTGCTACGCGACGGCACGACCGTCGGTGTCCTGGCCCTGACGCGCCCCATCGTGCGAGACTTCACCGAAAAGCAGAGCGAAATGGCCGTCACCTTCGCCGACCAGGCGGTGATCGCCATCGAGAACGTGCGTTTGTTCGAGGAGGTAAAGGCACGTACCGAGGAACTGTCTGAATCGCTGGAGCAGCAGACGGCGACGGCGGAAATCCTGGCAGTGATTTCGAATTCGCTGAGCGACACCCAACCTGTGTTCGATGCCATCGTGCAAAGCGGCCTCAGGCTCTTTCCCGATGCGCTCGTCAGCCTTGCGCTAACAGATGGGGGCACCGTCGAGGCTGCGGCCATTGCCAGTCACGACGCCGATCGTATCGAAGCCTGGCGACGCACGATATCCCGCACCCCCCTTGATCGAGCCTACATGCACGGTGCAGCCATTCTCGATCGCAGGCTGGTGGACGTTCCAGACGCAAGGGACGCTCCGGTTGAATTCACTGCCGGGGCCCAAAACTTCCTGACCAGCGGCTACAGGGCAATAACGATCATGCCCATGATCCGAAGCAATGAGGCGATCGGATTGCTCAGCGTCGTGCGTCTTACGCCTGGACCGCTTTCCAAAAAGCAGATCGAGGTTTTGAAGACCTTCGCGAGTCAGGCCGTCATCGCCATCGAGAACACCCGGCTGCTGGGCGAACTGCGTGAATCGCTGCAGCAGCAAACGGCGACCGCCGAGGTGCTCAAGGTGATCTCACGCTCAGGCTTCGATATCCAGAAGGTGTTCGAGGCCGTCGCCGACAGCGCCGTCAGGCTGTGCGAGGCCGACAAGGCCTTCATCTTCCGCTTCGACGGCGAGCTTCTGCGGGTCGCCGTAGGGTTGAACGCATCACCGGAACTCATGGCGTTCGTCGAGAACAACCCGATCCGGCCGGGACGCTACAGCGCTACGGCGCGGGCTGCGCTGGAGCGCAGGACGACGCACATCGAAGATGCCACCGCGGACCCCGAATACACCTATGGCGCCAAGGATGTGGACCCTTTGCGCACCAACCTTGCCGTGCCCATGCTGAAGGGCGACGAGCTGCTTGGCGTCATCACTATTTACCGCCTAGAGGTCAAGCCCTTCACCGCCAATCAGATCGCTCTGGTTGAGACCTTTGCGGATCAGGCTGCCATCGCCGTGGAGAACGCCAGGTTGTTTGAAGAAGTGGAGACCCGCAATTACGAGCTCGATGAAGCCCTGAAGCAGCAGACGGCGACCGCCGAGGTGCTCAAGGTCATCAGCCGGTCGACGTTCGACCTGCCCACAGTGTTGAAGACCCTCGTCGAAGCGGCGGCCCGGCTGTGCGAGGCCAACCAGGGAACCATTGCACGCGAAGATAAAGGCGAATTCCGCCGCATGGCGAGCTATGGGTTTTCCGAACAGTTCAACGAAATGATCGCCAATTTGCCGGTGGAACGCGAACGGGGTTCGGCTACCGGTCGCGCTCTGGCGGATGGCCGTATCATCCATATTCCCAATGTACAGACCGACCCGGAATATACGTTCGATGCGGGCAAGAAGCTGGGCGGCTTCCGCACCGTTTTGGCCGTGCCCATGTTGCGTGAGGGCGCGGCAATCGGCGTCCTTGTTCTCACGCGGATCGAAGCGCGGCCGTTCAACGAAAAAGAAATCGAGTTGGTGTCGACCTTTGCCGACCAGGCGGCAATCGCCATCGAGAATGTCCGTCTATTCGAGAGTGCCGAAGCGCGCACCCGCGAACTGGCGGCATCGCTGGAGGAGTTGCGCACCGCCCAGGATCGGCTTGTGCAGACCGAAAAGCTTGCCTCGCTCGGCCAACTGACCGCCGGCATTGCCCACGAGATCAAGAACCCGCTCAACTTCGTCAACAACTTCTCCGCCGTGTCGGCCGAACTCGTCGACGAATTGGCCGAGGCGCTCGACGGCATGGAACTGGATGGCAACATTCGCGAGGAGGTTGCCGAACTGTCGCATATGTTGCACGGCAACCTGGAAAAGATCGTCCTGCACGGCAAGCGCGCCGACTCGATCGTCAAAAACATGCTCCTGCACGCGCGTCAGGGATCCAGCGAGCACCGCCGCGTCGATATCAACACGATCGTCGAGGAAAGTCTCAATCTGGCCTATCATGGCGCAAGGGCCGAGCGGCAGGGTTTCAACATCACGCTGGAGCGCGATTTCGATCCGGCCGCCGGCGACGTCGACCTGTTCCCGCAGGAAATCACCCGGGTGCTGCTCAATCTCATATCCAACGGCTTTTACGCGGCCAACAAGCGCAAAGCCCAGGATTCAGAAAGCGGCTACGAACCGACCCTGAAGGCTGCGACCAGGAACCTCGGCGACCAGGTCGAGATCACCATTCGCGACAATGGCACCGGCATTCCGCCTGAGGTCAGGGAAAGGCTGTTCAGCCCGTTCTTCACCACCAAGCCCGCCGGCGAGGGTACCGGCCTTGGCCTGTCGATCAGCCACGACATCGTCGTCAAGCAGCACGGCGGGTCGCTTGAGGTCGATACCAGGCCAGGCGAGTTCACCGAATTCAGGATCGTCTTGCCGCGGGCGATCCCCAGTCCTGCCGATGGAGCCTCCGCATGACGCTTCTTATTCTTGTGGTTGATGACGAACCCGATGTCGAACTGCTGTTCCGGCAGCACTTTCGCAAGGACCTGCGGGCCGGGCGTTTCACCATGGAGTTTCCGCGCAGCGCCGACGCCGCCCTCCAGCGCATCACCGATGCCCGCGACGTGACGCTGATCCTGATCCTTTCCGACATCAACATGCCTGGGATGAGCGGTCTGGACCTGCTGCCCAGAGTAAAGACGGCGCGGCCCGAGGTGCCGGTGATCATGATCACCGCCTATGGCGATGCCGAGACAGAGCGCAAGGCCCGGGAAGGCGGTGCTGAAGGCTTCCTCACCAAGCCCATCGACTTTGACGCCTTGCGCGACGAGATCCAGTTGCGAACCGGGACCGCGGCATGACTGCGCGCATTCTGTTTGTCGACGACGAGCCGGATCTGGAGCCTCTGGTCAAACAAAAGTTTCGCCGCCAGATTCGCAACGGCGACGTCAGCTTTCTTTTTGCAAGCGACGGCATCGACGCCCTTGCCCAATTGGCCGGCGACGACACCATCGACCTCGTTGTCACGGATATCAACATGCCGCGCATGGATGGTCTCACCCTGCTGGAAAAACTCCAGGAGAGCGGCGGGGGACTGTCGACTATCATCGTGTCTGCCTATGGCGATATGTCCAATATTCGTGTCGCCATGAACCGCGGCGCCTTCGACTTTCTGACCAAGCCCATCGACTTCCTCGATCTCGAGACGACCATTGCCAAGACCATCCGGCACATCGAACTATTGCGCGAGGCGCGGCGGCGCCAGATCGCGGCCGAGCGGGCCTATACGGCGCTTTCGCGCTATTTCTCGCCCAATCTGGCCGAGAGGCTCGCCCGTGGAACAGGTGAATTCGACCTTGCCGGGCAGCGGCGCGATATCGCTGTCCTGTTCACCGATATCGCCAGCTTCACTGGCCTTGCCGAGACGCTGGACCCGGGCGTTCTCGGCGAACTCCTCAACGCCTATCTCACGGGCATGACGGATATCGTCTTTGACCATGAAGGCACGGTTGCAAAAATTGTCGGCGATGCGTTGCACATTCTCTTTGGCGCTCCGGGCGAGCAGCCCGACCATGCCGACCGGGCGGTAGCCTGCGCTCTGGCGCTGGACGACTATGCCGAAGCCTTCAGGCGCCGTTGGCGCGAAAAAGGCGTCGACCTGGGGATCACCCGCATCGGCGTCCACGCCGGTCCGGCGATCGTCGGGAATTTTGGCGGCGGGAAATTCTTTGACTACACAGCTTATGGCGACACAATCAATATCGCCGCCCGCCTGGAAGTCGCCAACAAACAGCTCGGTACGCGAGTTTGCGTCAGTGCCATGCTGGCGGAAAGGGTAAAGGATTTCCACGGGCGTCCAGCCGGCGACCTGATGCTGCGCGGCCGCAAGGAAGCTTTGCGCGCTTTCGAGCCTTTGGCCCCGGGGCAGGAACGGACGGCCGCAGTGCAGAGTTACCTGGATGCGTACGGCAAACTTGAAAGCGGTGATCCAGGCGCCGTAGCGGCCTTCGCGGCGCTGGTCGGCAATCAGGCCGACGATCGGCTGGCGAGCTTCCACCTCAAGCGGCTTTTGAATGGCGCCACCGGCACGCGGATCGCTATGGACTGAAGGGCTAATGAACTGAGGGAAGAGTAAACCTGTCCGCCTCCGGTCAAAAGCGGATATCCGCAATTCTTGGGTAGGTGGGCACACAAAACCATCGCCGCATTCACCGATGAGCCAAACTTGCCGGTTCGTGAAATTTCATGAATGCCGACCGAAGAGTGCGGCTGCCGCGCTTTGGCGGTTTACTGGTCCGTCGAATTGGGAGCGGCATTGTTGATAGTGAAATGCGATTTTGTCAGATGAACTCGCATTCAAACGGAGTTTTCCCGGCACCATATGGACGTCAGATCAAGTAATGGTTCCAAAAGTACGGCTAAATATTTGAAAAGATTGGTCGGGCAGGCCGGATTTGAACCGACGACCCCTTGACCCCCAGTCAAGTGCGCTACCAGGCTGCGCTACTGCCCGAATGACCAATTTCGATGCGCATGTCCTAAACGCTTCGCGCCTGCCGCGCAAGTGCGCTTGTTTGCCGGTGGACAATCTTTCGGTGGAGAGGCGTTTGCCGACGAAGCATGCCTTCATGCGCGATCAATCCCCAACTCAGGCCGATCAACATATACATGTGCCGCCAATGATCGGTATCGATCACAACCGCGATCAGGGTATGGCCGAAAAGCACGACGAACAGGCATTGTGCATAAGGCTGCCATGGCCTTGGCTGGAACTGCAGCGGAAAGAGCTTTGCAAGGGTCCATAAGATCAGGGCGATATAGGCAATGCCGCCCAGCCAACCATAACTCGTAAAACCCTTGAGGTAGGAGTTGTGTTCGTCTTCAGGGAAGAAATTGCGGAATTCCAGGGCGCCCAGACCAAGCGGGCGTTCCATCACCATTTCAAAGCCGATTGCGTGGCGGGCGAACCGGCCGAGCCTTGAGGCATCGTAGTCTTGAACGAGCTTTGCCCGCTCTTGGAACATATCGCCGATGGATTCGAACGAAAGTGCAAGGGCAAGCAGGGTTGCTAGGGTGGCTGCGCCGATAAATCCAAGCACGATCAGGCGGGCCCGTTGGGCCGGACGCAGTTCATTGATGAAGACCAGCAGGTAAAGGGCGAGTGCCGTGAATGCCAAAAGGCCCCAGGCCGCGCGGGAAAAGCTCAGGAGAACACCGAGAGCAAGGACGAGAACGATCAGGAGGGGGCCGATGTTGCGCGCCAGCGGCCGCGTGAAGAGATCGCGGATGAGAAAGGCCATCGGCAAGACGAGAAATGGCCCGAACACATTGGGATCCTGGAACGTGCCCTTGGCGCGATCGTAAAGGGTAAAAAGATCCGCTCCCGGAATGGCGCCGAAGTACCCGAGAATTCCGATGACGGCGACCACGAAGGCGGATGCGATATAAGCGCTTCGCACGATTGCGAGGCGTTGAGGATCGGCAGCGATCACGGCGGCATAAAAGATCGCCGTTACCGCTAGAAAGCCCGACACGGCCACATACATGCTTGCCTGGCCCAGTTCGGTAGCAACCGTTGCCGACAAAAGCCCGCCGGCGATATAGATCAGGTAGCACACGATCATCGGGCCGAAGCCCGATCGAAGGGTCAGCCCGAAAAGCGCCCAGATGGCGACCAGCGCCAGCATATAGAGTTCATAGGGAGCCGGCTCTTGAAGGACGAAGCCGCTGATGAATACGGCAACCCAAAGCGCACCGTTGGCGACAGCGCGTGTAGATATGCGGCTCAGCGGCCGATAGACCGGAGAACTCTCTACGCCTGCTGCTGTAGCGTGCCGGCTCAATAGGCGTTCTCCGTGTTGAGAAGTGCAAATGGCGTGCGGGCAAGAATGTAGAGATCGAACAGGATCGACCAGTTCTCGATGTAGTAGACGTCGCATTCCACCCGCTTCTCAAGCTTCTGCCGGGTATCGACTTCACCACGCCAACCGTTCACCTGAGCCCAGCCGGTGACGCCTGGGCGAACTTTGTGGCGGGCGAAATAGCCATCGACAACCTGCTCCCAAAGCCGCTCGTCCGTATGCGCGTTGAGTGCGTGAGGTCTGGGGCCGACAAGCGAAAGATCCCCTCGCAGAACATTGAAGAGTTGCGGCAATTCGTCGAGCGAAGTCTTGCGGATGAAGCGGCCGACTGCCGTCACGCGCGGATCGCTTCTGGTCACGACCACGCGGGCTGCGGGATCTGCCTTGTCGTGATACATCGAGCGGAACTTCAGGACTTCGATGACTTCATTGTTGAAGCCGTAGCGTTTCTGGCGAAACAAAACGGGGCCCTTGCTCTCAAGCCGGATGGCGGCGGCGACTGCGATCATCACCGGCGCGAGCAAAACCGCTAAAACGCAGGCAAATATGAGGTCGAAGGCCCGTTTGGAGATCGTGTCCCAATCGGCGATCGGCTTTTCGATCACATCCACGAGCGGAACCGTGCCGATGAAGGAAGAGGCGCGCTCGCGGAAGCGCACTTTGTCAGTATGCGCGGACAAGCGAATATCGACCGGCAACACCCAAAGCTGCCTCAGGAACTCAAGCAGGCGCTGCTCCGCCCTGAGGGGAATCGTAACGATAAGCATGTCGATACGGGCGATACGGGCAAAATGCACCAGATCGGCCACCGTTCCAAGCTTCGGATATCCAGCAATGAGGGGCGGCGAGCGTTCGTTGTTGCGGTCGTCGAAGATGCCGCAAATGCGGATATCATTGTCGGATTGGGCTTCGATTTCGTGAATGAGGTCGGCCGCAGATTCGCCGCCGCCTACGATAATGGCGCGCCGCTCAAGCCGGCCGCTGCGGGTCCATCTGCGTGTGAAGGTTGCCAGGACCGTTCGCGAGATCAAGAGGGTGACAAGCCCCAAGCTGTACCATTGGCCAAGCCACATGTCCTGCAGGGCGAGATCGAGCCCCAGCAGCGGCCTGCCGATCAGGAAAACACCGAAAACCAGCGACCATGCGACAATGACGCGCGCCGCTTGCGGCAGCACAGTTCGCATGACGGGTATTTGGTAGCAGTCTGCAGCCTGAAAGAATGCAATCGTCAGAATCAGCGCTGTAAGAATCACCAGTCCGTGCGAAACAGTAAGCATCTCCAGCGCGGGTTGGGTTGCAAAAAGCGTCGCTGCGCCAATGCCGGAAACAACCAGCAAGTCTAGTAATCGGATCGATCCGGACAATACACTTGGTGATATTGTAGATGTCTGCAGGTTTTTGGCAACTTCAAGAGCGCGCTCTGAAAGTCTATGAGGAGCGCGCGGAGCCTCTTCTTCGATCCCTTCGGTCAAAATATCTTCATAATGCGGTATTGCGAACCGCTTTGCCGGAGTTGCTGACAAATCGTTGTCATACATGATCGTGCTCATTTATCTCAATCATAGCGTTTTGACGAAGCGCGCCGACCGGCGCGAAGGAGCATTTCCGGCGCCGCGACCCGACCCGATGAAATGGAAGCAGGGCCAAGGACGCGGTCTCGGTCTCCGCCGCCCCGAATTTCCTGATAAAGCGACGTTATACGGTCGCTCATCAATTCAATGTTGAACGTTTCAGCGAGGCATTGACGCAATTTACGCGCGAAAAGGACCATGTCTTCCGGCTTTGCATAAGCGTTAGCCATTGCAGCGGCAATCGCATCTGAATCCGCCGGCGCGACGAGGTGATCGGCGTAGGGGCCGAATATTTCGGGTATGCCCCCCACCCGGGTAGCGATCAGCGGGATTTCGGCAGCCACGGTTTCTAAAACGATATAGGGCATCGCCTCGGCGCGTGAGGGAACGACGACGCAACGCGCTTTCTCAAACGCTTCTCGGGCCGGAAGTGCGCCGAGGAATGTAACGCTACCTGAAAGGCCAGATTGGGCCACCATACGCTCATACGCCGGTCTGTCGTCGCCTTCGCCGACGATGACGGCTTTGGGAGCAATGCCGTATACTTGCTTCAACCGGTAAAGTGCTTGAATGAAGAGGTCGGGGCCCTTCAAGTCGCGCAGCATGCCGATAAACATAAAGTCGGCTGCGTCTTTTTGCGCGCTGATAGGGTGGAACTCTTCTGGCGCGAGACCATTGTAGACGACCCGCGCTGCGAAATCGGGCGCGGAGACCTTGGTCTCATAAGCGGCATATTCATAGTCGGACACGAACACGAGGCCGTCAGTAAACCTTTGCTGGAGACGTTCCAACCCGAAATAGAATCGGCCCTCCAATCCTGATGGATCGTAGTGGAGGCTGCCACCATGCGGGCAGTATATTCTGGTGACTTTCTTGCCCTTTAGCTGCAGCAGCGTGCCGATGGTCCGCGCGAAGAAGCCGCCCTTGGCGCCATGCCCATGGAGAACATCGGGAGAAAGGCCGCGGGTATATCGATAAAGGGCGAGCGCTGCGCGGATGTCGGCGGGAGCAACGCTGCGTCGCATCGGAAAACGGGCCACGCCAAAGGCCAGCTTGGGCGCAAGGCGCTCGATCACCCGGTCCTCGAAGGGCCCACCCGTCGAAGAATCGCAGATCACCCCGACCATATGTCCCGCTTGCGTCTGAGCCAGCGCCAAATCGACGATATGACGGAAAATGCCCCCGATCGGCGCGCGGACAATATGCACGATGCGCAAGGGCGCAGACGACATTTGTGGCTCCCTGTTTCGACGACTTTCCCGGCGGGTGGCGTTCTATGGCCACCTCTGCCGCAGTCATGTTTAGCAGGGAGGAATGAGTTAGCGGTTAACTTCGAAATCTACGGAATGACGCAGCGTTTAGAAGAATTGTTCCCTAACGTAGATCGTGTCCCCGGGCCTTATCGGATCGGTGACCGGTACTCTGCCGCTTAAAATCTCGCCATTGATCTGTCTGGTGATGTCGATCGAGGATTGGGCTGCGCGCGGCGTGAAGCCACCTGCCGTGGCAACGGCGTTTTGCGCGGTCATTCCGGCGACATAGGGATATTGCCCGGCGCTGGAAACCTCGCCCATGACGAAAATGGGGCGGTAGGTATCCACCTCGACGGATACGTCAGGATCGCGCAAGTATCCGTTTCTCAAGCGCTTTTCGATATCCCCCGCGAGTTCTTGCTGCGTCATTCCACGGGCGGGAACAGCGCCGATAAGGGGCATGGAAATATAGCCGGCCTGATCGACGGTATAGGTGTTTGACAGATCGGTCTGGCCGAAAACGATGATGCGTAAACTGTCGCTTGAATTAAGCCTGTAGGGCTTTGTGAGGATGTCATGGAACGCAGTCGGCGGCTGCCGGTAGCCACTGCAGGCGGCCACCATCAGCATAAGGCCGAGGGCAAGAGTAATACGCGCAACCATGATCTGCTCCTGAACGAGTGCGGCCATTATTTCAGCGAACGTAGTTAACGTCCGATGAATTTCATGTCCGGTCGTCGAAGACGGTTTAACCAATCAGCCAAATAAACAAGCTGTCCGTCGGTGCGCGCATAAGGAACGCAGAAGTCTTAACACTCTGCTTACCATAAAGAGCAATTATAGAAGGCAACCAGTTTGGAGTTTCCGGCATGACTGAGCCAAACGCCTCCCACGAAGAAGATCGCGTCGATCTCGATCTGCCCGTATTGCTCGGGGCGTTGCGGCAGGCGCTGCGATGGCTGCTGCCTCTCGTGGCGGTGGCTGCATTCGTAACATTCGTCGGCCTGCAGCTGGTGTCCTCGAAATACCGTAGCGAAGCGAAAATCCTGATTGAAGGGTCGGAGGCGGTCTATCCTGGCGATACGCGCGGGGTGGAGGAAGAGCGCGCGCTTCTCGACACGGAGGGCGTGGCCAGTCAGGTGCAGCTGCTAACGTCGCGGGATCTGTCGCGAAAGGTTGCAAAGCGGCTCGATCTGGCAAGCGTTCCAGAATTCGAAGCCGAAGGTGGCGGCTTGATCTCCGGGTTGATGGTGATGCTGGGCCTGTCGCGGGATCCGGAGTTCATCTCGCCGGAGGAGCGGGTTCTAAAGGCGTTTTACCGTAATCTCAAAGTCTTCCGGGTCGAAGGTTCTCGCGTTATCGCGGTCGAATTTACATCCACCGACCCTGAGCTGGCGGCTACGATCGCCAATACGATTGTCGAGGAATATCTGGCGCTTCAGTCGGCTGCGAAACGGCAGACGACTGAATTTGCGGCAACCGCGCTTGAGCCGCAGATCAAGCGGCTGGAGGAAGACGTCAAGACGGCTCAGGAGCGGGCGGAAACGTTCCGCGCCAGTTCCGACCTGTTGCTGGGGGCCGACAATCTCACGCTCAATCAGCAGCAGCTGGGCGAAGTGAACAGCCAGCTTTCCGAAGCGCGGGCGGCGGAGTCCGAGACCGCGGCCAAGGCCCGACTGATCCGGGAATTGTTGAACTCAGGCGGTTCGCTGGAAACTGCAAGCGATGTGCTCAACTCGCCTTTGATCCAAAGGCTCCGCGAGCGGCAGGTGGCATTGCAATCGCGCATCGCCGAGCTTTCCACAACGCTTTTGCCGAACCATCCGCAATTGCGGGCGCTGAATTCGCAGCTCGTCGATTTCGACCAGCAGATCCGCAGTGAAGCGCGGAAAATCATGATCGGCCTGGAAAATGACGCGAAAATTGCTGCGGACCGGGCGGCGGCGCTGACCGCAAGCTTCAATCAGTTGAAAGTCACGGCCGGCCGTTCGGCGGAAAATCAGGTAAAACTGCGGCAGCTCGAAAGGGAAGCGGCTGCCAAAGCGTCGCAACTCGAACAGCTTATGACCCGCTACCGGGAAACGGACACGCGCCGCAACGCCCAGTTTCTGGCCGCTGACGCCAGGGTTATTTCCCGTGCGACCGTGCCGATCGAACCCTACTGGCCGAAGGTCTTGCCGACGACAATCATCGTGGCGCTGGCTGCTGCACTGCTTGGAAGTCGCCTGGGTCATCATGAGCCAATTCCTCTCAGGCAAGGTTTTGCGTCGCGCCGAGTTCGACAGGGATTCGGGGAATTCCGACGTCTCGTTTCCCGTCCGCGATGCGGATTTGCGGCTGGACCCCATATATGAGGCCGGTTCGCTGGAATCGCATGTCGGGGAAAACGTTGTTGAACCCGCTCACGCCCGGCACGACAGTGATGGAACAGCATCCGATGAGCCCCTGTTGCAGGAAGAATCCGCCTCTGCTGCGCCAAGCCCCAGGCCGGAGACCGATGCGGTATCTGTCTCCGCGGCTATCACGGAAGCGATGGCCTCGCGGCAGGATCGTCCTCAGCGGGTTGCGGTTCTCAGCGTCGATAGCGACGAAGTTTCGCAAGAGGTGACGTTCCGGCTCGTGCGCGAGGCGGCGGAAGGTGGCATCCTTCCCTTGTTCCTCGAAGTGCGGCCCGATATGGACGACCCGCAGGCGGTGCCCGGTTTTGCCGAACTTCTCGACGGCAGCGCGTCTTTCACCGGGGTGATCTACCGCGATGCGGCTTCACGCGCGCATGTGATTGAATCCGGCCGCAAGGCGATCTCGGAGGAGTTGATCCTCGATGGCCGGTTCGACATGGTGATGGAGGCCATCGAGCACACTTACGATCAGGTCTATTTCGATCTCGGTCTGATCGACGATTCTCTCATTTGCGCGCAGATTCTTGCCCTTGCCGACAAGGTGGTGGTCGCGACAGGCGGATCGCCGGCCGGGCCGGAACTGGAAGCGGCGCTCAGGATGCTGGAGGATCACACGGGCGCGGTGGTTGTGGTCGAGCCGACAAAACCCAAGGGCGACACGCCGCGCGTCAGAACCGATATGGCCGCCTGACGAAAGTTCTGTATTTAAGCTCTATCAGCGCAGTCGGGAGAAGATTGCCCGCACTTTCCGCGCCATCGGCCAGAGCCGCTCGCTTTGTCGGATCTCCCGCTTTGTGCCGGTCACGAAACTTTGCACCATTGCATAGGCGCGACCCTTCAGCGTCAGTGGCTGCAGGATATCCGCGAGCGCTTCGTCCGTCGCCCAGGCGGTTTTGTAACGCTCTTCGCCAAGGCCGAAGTCGAAGACTGTACAATCCTTGCCGCAGATCTCCTCGATGAGATGCACCAGCAGCACATCGCCTGGACTGTGAGCCGTCAGTTCGTCTTCGGCCAGGCTGTTGGCATAGGCAAAGTAACGCCGGTCGCGGATACCGCCCAGATAAGTGGCTTTGACCGCGCCGCCAACTTCCAGCGCATGGATCATGAAACGGTCGGACCCATCATGAAGGGCGTCAAGAAGCATATTTTTGAGGAACGTCTGGACGCTGGTGTTGCCAAAAGCGTTGGGAATTCCGCTTGATTGAGCCCGGGCGGCGCGTTGTGCAAATAGTGTGTCCAGCCATGCAAGAGCGGTTGTTTCGTCTTCGGCGCGGGCAATGCGGAAGGTGCCGGCGTCGCGAAGTTTGCGTTCCTTGGCCTTCAGTTTCTTGCGCGCGGGCGCGCTGCGTCTTGCCCGGTAGAGAGTGTCGAAATCGGGGATGATCAGAAAGCTGTAGACAGGTGTGTGGCTTGGCCGATCTTCCGCAATCAGAAGCGGGTTTTGAAAGCGGTCGATGATGAGCGGCATGTTGCGCAGATCGAGGAGATCGACGCCATACGCCTTCGCAGTGTCGGCGACAAGCGTTCGCAAGGGGGCGGGGTCAATATTCTCCAGGAAGCCTGCGCTCCAAAGTCCGGTATTTTGATTGTTGTGGCCGTGCCCCATGAAGCGGGCGACGCGGACGTTTCCCTCACGTTCAATGCCAAGGTTCAACGCCAGCAAAGGGCCTTGCCCGTCTTCAGCGACAAGCACGAAGGGCTCTACGCCGCGTTCGGCGCCCACGGTAGATTGCCAGGCTGACGACCAGTCAAAGGTGCTGTAGAGCGCGCCCATGGCCGATGGCTCGAACTCGGGCCAGCGCGCTTTCGCTTCACCGGGCGAGTGAAAGACGGAAACACGAATGGCGTCTCTGCGTCCTTCAACGAGCCGGTTTTCAGTTCGTTGGCCTTTGGCCAAGGAAGATGCAGGGTAATCGTTCGCCGCAAGCCGCACGATCAATCCCTCCCGATTTCTAGGGTCTCTCGACCCAGGATCGTTGCCTTGAGCATATCCTTGTCGCCAAATCCGATTCTGGTTTGGCGGGATATTCACTAGTGTGGTGAATTTGAAATCCGCCTCATTTCAGCAGCACCCGCCGGAGCGTATTTCAAATTCAAAAACCACACTAGAAAGATAGATCTGCTAGTCACCCTTTTGAATCTGAAGTTCGCTCAGAGCCGGTTGCGAAATGAGACGAACTTCAAATTCGGGTGACTAGTAGCAAGGAACTCTAAAGAAACCGTGCGTAGGATTGACCGTCCCTGGTCAACCCTTCACTCAGGTGCCGTATCGTAATGGATTTTCGCCGTGCCCTCCTTGGCGGCTGTTGCCGGCTTCTCGCGCATACTGGCGCGGGCAAGCTGCTGGCGCCCTGGACGCAAGGGGCAGGGCTGATCTTCACCCTGCACTCCGTATTGCCGGCACGCGACAAGACGGAATTCGCGCCGAACGGCCATCTCACGGTAACTCCCCAATTTCTTAAGTCGACGATCCTGCAGGTCAAGGCTGCGGGCATCGAATTCGTTTCTCTCAGCGAAGCGTTGCGGCGGACCGATGCCGCGACCAGGGCTGGAGCAGGGAACGGCGAGGGCGCGCGCCGGCGTTTCGTCGCCTTGACCTTCGACGACGGCTATCGCAACAACCTCGACTTTGCCCTGCCGATCCTCGAGCGGCATCAGGTGCCGGCGACGATCTTCGCGACCTCCGGCTTTGTCGACCGGACATCGGAGATCTGGTGGGAGGCGCTGGAGCGGATCATCGCCGCTGCCAATCATATCGACATGCCGATCGGCGCCAGGATGGAGCGGCTCAGCACGCGCACGCGGGGCGAAAAATACGCGGTCTACAGCCGAGCCGTATACTGGCTCGCGCGCGATATGAGCGAGGCGGCGCAACGGCTGGAAATTCGTCGCATGGCGGCGCTGCACGGGCTGGACCTTGCGACGTTGGCGGAAGAATTGATCCTGAGTTGGGATGAATTGCGCGCGCTAAGCGAAAACCCGCTTATCGATATCGGCGCCCATACGCACGACCATTTCGCGCTTGCGAGGCTGAGCAGCGCCGATATCCGTGACACGGTTAAGCGCGGCCTGGAGCGGATCGAAACCGAGCTGGGCGTGACGCCACGCCATTTCGCCTACCCCTACGGCTATGAAGCGGCGGTTGACCGGCGCAGCGTCGCCGCGCTCGAAGGCTTTGGATTCGACTGCGCGGTCACCACAAGACCGGGAATGCTGAACGAGAGCGCAGCCCGCGACCCACTGGCGCTTCCCCGCATTTCGCTGAACGGCTATTTCCAAAGCCCGACAATCATCGGTCAATATCTGACCGGCGCGCCATTCCCGCTCTACAATTGGGCGCGAAAGCTGAAAGAACAGGTGACCAGCCGCCCGAATGGCGCAAGGGTCTCCGATGCCGACGGAGCGCTGTGAGGCGAGCCTGATTGCGGCAATTCTTTCCAGGATGACCGACTGAGAGTTTTCGATCTCCGTTGCCGAAAGGGCAGCTACGTCGGATGGCTGCAGTGTCATCGGGGTTCTGTTTTTCAAAACTTTATTTCTTGAATTGTTAATGTTACTAAAATTGCCGTAGCGTAAGATTGTGGTGGTTAAGTCTGCATCCACTTTGAATTTTCCAGAATTTTTTGATCCGTCCGCGCCAGGCAGCCAGGACAACGCCCCCCTAATACGACTTGATCAAGACGGAGTTGAGTAATGAATGCTGTGTTTCGAATATTGCGTCGCCAATCGCTCCCGGCGGCAGCGATTACATTGGCCTCGGTCCTTGCCGGAATAAATCCTGCCAGCGCGCAGGTTTCACAGGATACGCTCAAATCCCTGTCGGCGCCGGACAGTATTGATACGCGCGTCGGCACGCTTGAGTTCAAGGATGGCGTTCCGAGCGCCGAAACCGCGCAGTTGGTCTACGACACGCTCGACTTCACCCGCGCGCTCAACGTCTACAACAACAGCTTCCGCGGTGCTTCAGCCCTGGCGATCGTCAAGGGTTTCGAAGAAGTCGGCGCCAAGCCCGGCGATGTCGTCATCTTCTCCGAACTGATGGATTCGAGCTCGCTGTTCCTGACGGCCAATGCCGACACGGTCTACTATCTCACCGGGCTCGATCTGAGCAAAGGCCCGGTGGTGGTCGAGCAGCCGTCGAACGGCCGTCGGCACGATCAACGACATGTGGTTTTCCTGGGTAATCGACATCGGCGGCCCAGGGCCGGACCGTGGTCTCGGAGGCAAATACCTGATCGTTGGCCCTGGCTATGACGGCCCGCTGCCCGAAGGCGGTTACTTCATTGCGCATTCCAAAACGAACCTTGCCCTCTACGCCGCGCGCGCCTATCTCGTCGATAGCGACCCCAAGCCGGCCGTCGACAACGTCAAGCAAAACCTGAAGATCTATCCTTACCAGCCTGGCTCCTTTGGCACGAGCATTGCGCAGGCGCTGGAGGGAACCGTGCGCATTGCAGGCGAGCCGAAGATCCCTGAGACGACGTTCATCGACGGCACCGGGTTGAAGGTCAACACCATCCCGCCGAGCGACTATCGGCTTCTTCGAAATGATCAACGAGAACGTCCAGAACGAGCCGGCGACGAGCTACGACGTCGAACTCGCCGGTCAGCTTGCCGCCATCGGCATCGTGCATGGCAAGGAGTTCAAGCCGGACGAGCGGATGAAGAAAATCCTCACGGATGCGGCTGCGATGGGTCAGGCTACCGGCCGCGCCTTGAACTGGCGCTACGCAATGGCGCATCCCGACTGGGCCTACTACGAAGGCTCGCAGTGGGGGAACATGCTGTTTGAGGGCGGTGCCTTCTTCGAGACGCCGCCAGCGCTCTTTGAGGACGGCATGTTCAAGCCGCTGCCGCCGACCGGCGCACGCACCCTCGATTCGCGCGCAGCTTTCTATTATGGCTACACGCTCGACTCGCCCGGCATGATCATGCGCATTCCGGGCGTGGGGTCGCAGTACCTCATGGGGTTCCTCGATTCCGATGGAAATCCCTACGACGGCGCCAAGACCTACAAGGTGACGCTGCCCAAGGATATCCCGGCCGAGGCGTTCTGGTCGTTCACGCTCTATGACAACCAGACCCGGTCGATGCTGCAGACGCCGCAGAAGTACCCGCGCGCCGGTTCGCCAGAACTATCCCTCGCCCGCCGCCGAGGTGGCTGAGGACGGCTCAACAACGGTCTACTTCGGCCCGGAGCAACCCGAGGGCGTGGCGCGCGGTAACTGGGTCCAGACCGATCCGGCGAAGGGCTGGTTCACCATCCTGCGGCTCTACAGCCCGCTGCCATCGTTCTTCGACAAGTCCTGGCGGCCAAGTGACATCGAACTGGTGAAATGATCAAAGGGCTGGCCACGAAAATCGATCCTGGCCAGCCCATCGTTTGCCCTGGGGTGGAAAATCCTTGTCGGTGGAAGGTTCAACTTCTTTTTCAGTTCGGTGAATATTCGCAATTCACAGGATTACATTGTTATTTGGCATCGTAATTCTGCAATGCCATTGACATTCCGTAACGTAATGAATAAGTCGCTATTGTATGGTAACCGATCCGCTGTCTCCGACATCGGTCCCGGTGATGCGCAAGGGAGGCGATTGCAAATGCAAATTCCAACGCGGAAATGGGTTGAGAATACAAAGGTTTACCTGTCCGCTGCGGCGCTTTCCCTTGTCGTTTGCCTGGGGAGTGTCTCAAGCGGCCTGGCCGACGAGGCCGATGCGAAAAACCTGCTGAAGTCCATGTCCGACTATATGGCGGCGCAGCAGGCCATATCTTTCGATTATGATTCCGTCCTTGAGGTGGTCACCAAGGAAGATCAAATGCTTGCCTTGGCGAGTTCGGGCACGGTAACGCTCAACCGGCCGGATAAACTTCGCGCCAAGCGTTCGGGCGGGTTTGCCGATATCGAAATGATATTCGACGGTAAGACCCTGACTTTGCAGGGTAAAGTCGCCAATGTTTACACGCGGATCGAAGTTCCTGGCACGGTCGATAACCTTATCGACGAGTTGAGGGAAAAACACGGCGTGCCGCTTCCGGCTGCCGATTTGCTGACTTCAAATGCCAATGACGTGTTGATGCTCGATGTCTCGGATGTCAAGGATCTCGGCAGCGGCGTCATCGGCGGTGTCGAGTGTGATTTCCTTGCCTTCCGTACCGATGAAGTCGACTGGCAAATCTGGATTGCCCAAGGTGACCAACCTTATCCCTGCAGGTATGCCATTGTGTCCAAAAAGGTAGCCAATGGGCCCCAGTACAGCGTCCAGGTCAGGAACTGGAAGACCGGGGATGAAGTCGCGAAGGATGACTTTCAATTCGACAACACGACCAATGCCACCGAGATCGATCTGAAAGACTTTGGCGGTCTGTCAGGATTGCCGGAGCACTTCAAACGAGGAGACGCCCAATGACCCTTTCGAAGCGAGTTGGCATCATTCTATGCGCCGGGAGCCTCGCGCTCGGAGGGCTGAGCCTGATCGGGTTCGGGGCGGGTGAGGGGCTTCCCGGGTTCGTATCGACCGCCGAGGCGCGGGTCGGGCGGCCGCTGACGCCGGTCAGCGTTGCCGGGGTAGCCCGGCGCACGGTGCGGCGTTGCGCAGTTGGCGTTTACAACTGTTAGGTTTCCGGCAAGCCGCCAGTTCGAAAAAACTAAAGCGTTTCTTTGAGAAACCCCGCTTGCGTGTCTTTCGCCAGCGGGGTTGTTTTTGGTCGATACAACCCCGTTTCACGCGAAGATCGTGACCAGCGCCGTGCTGCTTTTGATCGTCGGCTGGACGCAAGGTTTGAGCGCTTTGGAACGGATGAAGCAGATTTCCGTCGGTATAAAGCCGGCGATCATCGCCGGACTGCCGATCGTGATTTTCGGAAAGCCTGTCGAATGAGGCGCGCGCTATCTTCTGCCGCGTTCCATCCACCACATGATGGCGCCGACAGGTATTGTCCATAATAGGCCGGCAATGGCGAAATAGACGAAGCGGATGGGGGTGGAAGATTGCTGCAGCGTCAGATCGCCGATCACCATGGCCACGAAGGCGTAGATGATTACAAAGACGACAATGACAATCATTCCGATGAACTTGCGCAGGCGAATTGGCATTGGCTGACTTCCGTGACGATTACTTTCAGGGCGATTATCCGGCAGGCGGGCGAAATGCCGCAAGGGCTCTTGTCCTGCCGCCTACTCACCTATATCGGAACAGAGTTCAAGTCCCGAAATAGAGAAGTGGGCCGGAATGACCACAATCACCCTCGACGCAAATGAGCCTGCTGCGATCACGCAGCAGCAAAGACGGAACCGTCTGGCCATCCGGCTTTGGCTCTATGGCGTCTGCGTCATGATCCTCGCCATGGTGGTTGTCGGCGGCGCGACCAGATTGACGGAATCCGGCCTTTCGATCACCGAATGGAAGCCGATCCACGGGGTCATTCCACCGCTTAACGAGGCTGAATGGCAGGAAGAATTCGCCAAATACCAGCAGATCCCGGAATATCAGCTCATCAACAAGGGCATGAGCCTTGGCGACTTCCAGTTCATATTCTGGTGGGAGTGGGCGCATCGCCTGCTTGGCCGGCTGATCGGCGTCGCCTTTTTCGTGCCGATGGTGTGGTTCTGGGCGCGGGGCAGGGTCGAACCCTGGCTGAAACCCCGTCTCGTCGCCGGATTTTTGCTGGGTGGCCTGCAGGGCGCGGTCGGCTGGTGGATGGTGGCGTCAGGATTGGCGGAGCGCACCGACGTCAGCCAGTATCGGCTCGCAACCCACCTGACGCTGGCAATCGTCATTTTCGCCTATCTGTTTTATCTGGCGCGGCGGCTGGCGCTGTCTGAGGCCGGATCGGCAGCTGCCGCGCGGCACGGCGTTCTGGCGAAGGCGCTGCTGGTTTTGGTGATCTTCCAGATCTTCCTTGGCGGGCTGGTCGCCGGGTTGAACGCCGGGCTGACTTTCAACACCTGGCCGCTGATGGACGGGCAGTTGGTGCCGAAAGGCTTGTTCGCCATGTCGCCGGCCTGGATGAATTTCTTCGAAAACGTCATGACCGTGCAGTTTCAACACCGGATGGTCGCCTATCTGGTGACGGGCGTTGTGCTGTGGCAGGCATGGCGGGTCTTGCGCGACGGCGCGGCGCAAGCCCTGCGCATGCCGATGAAGCTCTTGCTCGCGGCGATATTCCTGCAGGTGACGCTCGGCATCGCGACGCTTTTGAAACACGTGCCGCTCGACTATGCGCTGCTGCATCAGGGCGTGGCCGTGCTGGTGCTGGCGCTTTCGGTTGAAATGGTGGTTCGTACGGCGCGCGGAAAGGCTTCGTCTGCGGCCTAAGACCCTCTCATCCGGCAGCACCTTCACCCTGCAGGGAGAAGGGGAGGCCGAGCCAAGGCTTGCCTGAACGGAAAAACGGGCAGGATATCCCCGCCCGTCCGTCTCGTGGTAGCCTACGGTTTCGTCAGCCCCTCACTCGTCTATCGCCGCCAGACCTTGCTCCAGATCGGCGATGATGTCTTCCACGTCTTCCAGGCCGATGGAGAGGCGCACCACGTCCGGACCGGCGCCGGCGGCGGTTTTTTGTTCGTCCGTCAATTGCCGGTGGGTGGTCGAGGCCGGATGGATGATGAGGGAACGCGTATCGCCGATATTGGCAAGATGGGAGAACATCTCGACGCTGGAAACGAGTGCTACGCCCGCGTCATAGCCGCCCTTGACGCCAAATGTGAAGACCGAGCCGCCGCCCTTGGGCATGTATTTCTGCTGGAGCGCGTGATAGGGGTCGCCCTCAAGGCCTGCATAGGAAACCCATTCCACCTTGTCGTGGGCCGCCAGATATTCCGCCACCTTCAGCGTGTTGTCGCAGTGGCGCTGCATGCGCAGCGGCAAGGTTTCAATGCCGGTGAGGATCAGGAAGGAATTCATCGGCGAAATCGCAGGACCGAGATCGCGCAAGCCAAGCACCCGGCAGGCGATGGCGAAGGCGAAATTGCCGAAGGTCTCGTGCAGCACCATGCCGTTGTATTCGGGTCTGGGTTCCGACAGCATCGGATAGTTGCCCGATGCCGACCAGTCGAAGGTTCCACCGTCAACCAGAACGCCGCCCATGGAATTGCCGTGGCCGCCCATGAATTTCGTCAGCGAATGCAGCACGATATCGGCGCCGTGCTCGATAGGGCGGCAGAGGTAGGGGGTTGCAAGCGTATTGTCGACGACGAAGGGGATGCCGTGTGCCTGCGCAATCGCGGCAATCGCCTCCAGATCGACGACGACACCGCCCGGATTGGCAAGGCTTTCGACGAAGATCGCGCGGGTGCGGTCGTCGATGAGGGCGGCGAAGCTCTGCGGATCGGTGGCCTCCGCCCATTTGACCTGCCAGCCGAAGCTTTTGAACGAGTGGTTGAGCTGATTGATCGAGCCGCCGTAAAGCTTGTTGGCCGCGATGATATTGTCGCCCGGCGTCATCATGGCGTGAAAGGCGAGAAGCTGCGCGGCGTGACCCGACGCTGAGGCAAGCGCCGCCGTGCCGCCTTCAAGCGCTGCGACGCGTTCTTCAAGGGCAGCCGTCGTGGGATTGGTGATGCGCGTGTAGATGTTGCCGAAGGCTTGCAGTCCGAAAAGAGATGCGGCGTGGTCGACGTCGTCGAAGACATAGGCCGTCGTCTGGTAGATCGGTGTTACCCGCGCGCCCGTGGCAGGGTCGGGCTGGGCGCCGGCATGGATCGCCAGCGTCGAAAAGCCTGGGATTCGGTCGCTCATGCGGGCATTCCCCTCTCGTTGGATCGTTTTGCGGACTGGCGGTTGTGGATTTGCAGACAGGGCAGGTGGGACGTTCAACCCTTCTGTCTGGTGCCGGGCAACCCACGGTGCTGGAAGCCGGAGCGAAGCACAGGGCGTTTGGACGAGATCTGGCCGGAGTTGACGCCGGTCCAGCCGATCTCGCCGGAAAGCCGGCCATATTCGATCTTCGGGCAGCGGTTCATGACCACTTTGACGCCGGCCGCTTCGGCGCGCGCGGCCGCCTCGTCGCCGGCGGGCTCGCTGCTGCTCAGCGACAAGCCGGTGGGGCTGTACGCCGGCAACCGCTTGTGCGGCTGCAGCCGGTGCCGGCGCCCGGCGGCGAGTCGGCGCACCAGCAGAACCTCGCCGTCACCGCGCTGGTCCTGGAGTACATCGCGGCGCCGTACGAGACGCGGCGCAAGGACCTCGCGCCGGAGGACGTTATGTACCGCTTCGTCGGCGTGGTCGAGGGCACCGAGCTGGTCTACGACCCGCCGGTCCCCGGCGCGCCCGCGCAGCTCACGATCGGCCAGGTCGTCGACATGAGCAGCAAGCACGTTTCGGGTGCGCAGCCAGGACGAGAAGCACCCGTTCGCGCTGGCGCAGTCTATGAACACCGCCAACCTCCCCGGCGGCTCGCGGCCCGGGGCCACCGCGCCCGGCTTCGGCCTGCTGCTCGGCGACGAGGAGTTCGTGATCGTGCTGCCGCCGGCGCAGTTCCTCCAGCGCTACGCCTTCTTCACCGATCCGACCTACGCGACCACCAACCTGGTGCTCACGCGCGTCAAGCAGGCCGACGTGTTCGCGCCGGTGGACTGGTCCACTGCCTCGGCGAGATCGGCAGCAACACCGAACTGAACCAAGCAGAGGACA
>CAVOQM010000010.1:0-239222 GCA_963698365.1 uncultured Alphaproteobacteria bacterium | reverse complement strand
AGATTGAGGCATTGTGGAGGATCGCGCCGCCGCCACGTTCGCGCATCATCGGCACGAAACCGCGGGCAAGGCGTACGGCTGCCATCACATGCAGTTCCCAGTAGGCCTGCCACTTGTCGTCTGCCGCATTCATAATCGTTTCGTTTGAGCCGGTGCCGGCATTGTTGACGAGAATATCGGCGCCGCCGAAATGATTGCGCACGGCCAAGCAGAGAGCGTCCGCACCATCGGCGGTCGCGATATCGCAAGAAACGCCGAGGGCATTGACGTCATATACCTCGGCGATACGCGTCGCTTCGGTGAGAACGCGGTCCTTGCCACGCGCGGCGATGACGACATGGGTGCCCTCGCGCGCGAAAGCCTCGGCGACCCCGAGGCCAATCCCGACACTGCCGCCGGTGACGACGGCAACCTTGCCGCGGAGCCCGAGATCCATGCTGATGCCTTTCTTATAAATTTCCGTCGAGATACTGCTTCAAGACATGCACGGTGCCATCCGTCCACAAACTCTTCAAAGCATGGGCGAAAGCTGCGCGGAATCGCTTTGACTGTCCAATTTCGCCGTAGATATCATCCATGGCAAGCCAGGCGAGGGGGTCCAATCGCGCTGCTTTAGCGGCTTCCTGGAGGCGATCCCAGCTCGGATCGTTCGGCGCAATCTCCTTGCCGCTGTCGGTTGAGCCGAAGCAGTAGCGGCACCAAAGGGCCGATTCCAGCGCCAGTCCCTTGATATCGAGCCCTTTGGCAAGACGGTCGCCGATGGTCGGCAAGATGAATTTCGGCTGGCGGTTGGAGCCGTCGAGGCACAGGCGGCGCACCGTGTCGCCGATCTTCGGATTGGCGAAGCGCCGCTCGATCAGATCGAAATAATCTCCAAGGTCGGTGTCCGGCACCGGCGGCACGACCGGGATGATCTCCTCCCTCTCGACCTTCGCGCAGGAAGGCGCGAACCAGTCGTTTTCCATGGCTTCGTGGACGAAGTGGATATCCATCAGCCCCGCCGGATAGGCGATGATCGCATGTCCGCCGTTGAGAATTCGGATCTTCATCGTGTTCGTAGGGCGAAACGTCGGGAACGAACTGAACGCCGACCGTTTCCAGCGCCGGTCGGCCGGCGGTGAAGTTGTCCTCCAGCACCCACTGCCTGAAGCCTTCGCAGAACACCGGCCAGGCGTCGTCGATGCCGAAGTCATCCGCCAGTATGCGCCGTTCGCGTCGCTGGTTGCCGGGGTGATGCGGTCGACCATACCGTTCGGAAAGGCGACATTCCCGTCGATCCAGGTTGAGAAGGCGGGGTCGGAGAGAGCGGCAAGCCCTGTCACCGCTTCTTTCGTAACCGCGCCGTTATGGGGAATGTTGTCGCAGGACATGACCGTGAAGGGCGGGATGGCCTTGTCGCGCCGCCGCTTCAAACCGGCGACGATCAGGCCGAAGACGGTCTTCGGCTCGTCGGGCGCTGCGGCGTCGGCAACGATGTCGGGATGGGCGGGGTTGAACCGCCCGGAGGCGGGGTCGATGAAATATCCGCCCTCGGTGATGGTCAGCGATACGATACGGATCGCGGGGTCAGCCAATTTGGCAAGGATGGCGGGCCGATCCGACGGATTAAGGTAGTCGATCATCGGGCCGGTGATGCGGGCGCTGCTCCTTTTTGCATCCTGCTCGACGACGGTGGTCAAATAGTCCTGATCCGCCAGTATCTTGCGCATTGCTTCATCGGAAGGCAGAACCCCGGCGCCGACGAGCGCCCAGTCGTGATCCTTGCCCGTGTTGAAGAGATCGTCGAGGTAAACCGCCTGGTGCGCCCGGTGGAAATTGCCGATGCCGAAATGGACGATCCCTGCCGTGAGCTGCGACCGGTCGTAGCGCGGAATCGCGGCCTGAGCTTGCAGTGAAGCCAGCGTCTTGGCTGATAGCCTGGTGGTCATGGTCGTCGTCTCTTGTTTAAACCGGGAGAGCACGCGGATGCGTCAGCTCATCCAGTTGCCGCCGTCCACGTTGTAAGTTTGCGCGACCACGTAATCGGCCTCGCTGGAGGCAAGGAATATGGCCATGCCCGTCAGGTCGTCGGCGGTGCCCATGCGCCCGAAAGGCACGGCTTCGCCGACGAGGCGTTTCTTCTCGCCGAGCGGTCTGTTCTCGTATTTTGCAAAGAGTGCGTCGACGCCTTCCCAGTGCTCGCCGTCGACGACGCCAGGCGCGATCGCATTGACGTTGATACCGTGTTTGATCAGGTCGAGACCCGCTGATTGGGTGAGGCTGATGACGGCCGCTTTCGTCGCGCAATAGATGGCGACGAGCGCTTCGCCGCGCCGTCCCGCCTGGCTTGCCATATTGATGATCTTGCCGCCCTTGCCGCGGGCGATCATCGATTTTGCGACCGTCTGCATTGTGAAAAGCGTGCCCGCGACGTTGATCGAGAAAAGCCGGTCGTAGCTTTCGCGCGTGATTTCGGTGAATGGCGCGAGATCGAAGAGGGCCGCGTTGTTCACAAGGATATCGATGCCACCGAAGCTCGCCTCGACCGCCTTTACAGCCGCATCGATAGACGCCTGCCGCGTTACGTCCATCTCTACCGCGATTGCATTTTCGCCGATTTCGGCAGCTGTGCGGCTGGCGCGTGCAATGTCGATATCGGCGATGGCGACCTTCGCACCTTCGCGCACGTAGGCTTCGCGCAAAGGTGCGGCCGATGCCGCGCGCGGCACCGGTGATCAGCGCGGATTTTCCCTCAAGCCGTCTCATGAGATCCGCAATCCTTCGTTGTCGAACTTGTGGATCTTGTCCTTGTCCGGCGTCAAAAAGACCGTATCGCCATGATGGACGTCGATTTCACCGCCGGAGCGGACCGTCAACGGCTCGCTGGTCAGGTCCTTGGCGTGGACATGCAGAAAGGTGTCCGACCCCAGATGCTCGGCAACGCCGACGGTTCCCTTCCACGGCCCTTCGGTCTTCGAGATTCCGAGGTGTTCGGGCCTGATGCCGATGGTCGCTGCATTGTGCTTTTTTGCCTCTGCGCCGGAGACGAGGTTCATCTTCGGGGAGCCGATGAAGCCTGCTACGAATTGATTTCGCGGCCTGTGGTAAAGCTCCAGCGGAGAGCCGACCTGCTCGATGTGCCCGGCCCGCAGGACCACGATCTTGTCGGCCATTGTCATGGCCTCGACCTGATCGTGCGTCACATAGATCATCGTCGTTTCGAGCGAATTGTGCAGTTCGCTGATCTCCAGCCGCATGTTCACACGAAGCGCGGCGTCCAGGTTTGACAGGGGCTCGTCGAACAGGAAGGCGGAAGGCTCGCGCACGATTGCGCGGCCGATGGCGACGCGCTGGCGCTGGCCGCCCGAGAGTTGTCCGGGGCGCCGGTCCAGATAGTCCGTGAGGTTCAGCACCTTTGCCGCAGCCTCAACCTTCCTGTTTTGCTCCGCCTGATCCAGTCCCGCCATCTTCAGCGGAAAGGCGATGTTCTTGCGGACGGTCATATGCGGGTAAAGAGCATAGGACTGGAACACCATGGCCAGGCCACGCTTGGCCGGTGGCAGCTCGGTCGCGTCGCGCCCGTCAATGAGGATCTGGCCGGATGTGACGTCCTCCAGCCCTGCGATCAGGCGCAGCAAGGTGGATTTGCCGCAGCCCGACGGGCCGACGAAAACCACGAACTCGCCCTCTTCGATTTCCAGGTCGAGCGGCGGAATCACGCTGACGTCGCCGAAGCTCTTCGTCACTTTTTGAAGACTGATGTGTCCCATGACTTCTTCCTATTTCACTGCGCCGAACGTCAGGCCGCGGACAAGTTGCTTCTGGCTGAACCAGCCCATGATGAGGATCGGCGCGATGGCCATGGTCGAGGCCGCGCTCAGCTTTGCGTAGAAGAGCCCTTCGGGAGAGGAGTAGCTGGCGATGAACGCGGTCAGCGGCGCTGCGTTCGCCGCAGTCAGGTTGAGCGTCCAGAACGCTTCGTTCCAGGCCAGGATGATGTTGAGAAGCAGGGTCGAGGCGATGCCGGGAAGCGCCATCGGCGTCAGCACATAGATGATCTCCGCCCGAAGGCTCGCCCCGTCCATGCGGGCGGCTTCAAGAATGTCGACGGGTATTTCCTTGAAGTAGGTGTAGAGCATCCAGACAATGATCGGCAGGTTGATCAGCGTTAGCACGATCACGAGACCTGTACGTGTGTCCAAAAGCCCAGTGTCGCGAAACATCAGGTAGATCGGGATCAGGACACCCACCGGCGGAAGCATCTTGGTGGACAGCATCCACATCAACACATCCTTCGTGCGCTTGCCGGGCACGAAGGCCATGGACCAGGCCGCCGGGATCGCGATGAGGAGCCCGATCACGGTGGAGCCGACCGAGATCACCACAGAGTTTGCGAAGTGCAGGAAATAATTCGAGCGCTCCATTACGGTGCTGTAGTTCTCCAGCGTCCATTCGAACGCCAGGAATGAGGGAGGCGATGCGATCGCCTCCGCCTCGGTCTTGAAACTCGTCAGGATCGTCCAGAGGATCGGGAAGAAGATCAGGAGTCCGATCGCCCAGGCGAAGAAGGTGACGGTGGCTTTGCGGGCGGGTGTAACAGCGCGGGCCATGGTTCAGGCGTCCAGGTTCTTGCCGATCATCCGCATCAGGAAGATCGCGACAATGTTGGCAAGGATGATGGCGACGACGCCACCGGCGGACCCGGCGCCCACATCGAACTGCAGCAGCGACTGGGCGTAGACCAGGAAGGTCAGGTTGGTGGATGCGGTACCCGGACCGCCATTGGTCGTGACCAGGATCTCGGCAAAGACCGAAAGGAGGAAGATCGTCTGGATCAGGATCACGACGGTGATCGCGCGCGAAAGATGCGGCAGCATGATATGGAAGAAGCGGCTGAGCCAGCTTGCGCCGTCGATTTCAGCCGCTTCCAGTTGCTCGCTGTCGAGCGACTGAAGCGCAGTGAGCAGGATGAGCGTTGCAAAGGGTAGCCATCCCCACGCCACGATCAGGATGATCGACGCCAGCGGCGCATGCGCCAGAAAATCGAATGGCTGCAGTCCGACGGCTTTTGCCAGGAAGGCGAACAGCCCGTTTACCGGGTTCATGAACATGTTCTTCCACACCAGCGCCGAAACGGTAGGCATGACGAAGAACGGCGCGATCACGAGAATTCGCACGATGCCCTGACCCCAGAGCGGTTGGTCCAGAAGCAGAGCCAGAAGCGTGCCGCCCACAACGGTAATGAGGAGCACCCCGCCAACCAGAACCAGTGTGTTCCAGATCGCGTCGAAGAACGCAGGATCGGTCAGGAAGTAGCGGTAATTGCTGAAACCCGCCCATTCCTCCGTGCCGGGCATAAGCAGGTTATATCGGAGAAACGAGAAATACAGGGTCAGGCCGAGCGGGATAAGCATCCAGCCGAGCAGCAGGATAACCGCCGGTGAAATCATGAACCGGGCTGCGGACCTGGAATGCTGGGTCGCCATGGCGAGAGCTCCAATTCCTGTGGAGGGGAAAGGCAGGGTCCGGAAGCCGGGTCCCGTATGGGAGCATTTTCCGGTCAGGTTGATACGGCCTGATCGGCAATAATATGCTCAACCTATTGAATCGGTGTTGATTTCTTTCCGACCAGATGTTGCCATCTGGTCGGAAAGCGCTCTTGGAAGGCGCGGATTACTTGATGTATCCCGCCTTGGTCATCTCGCGCGTGGCGACCTGCTGGGCGATTTGCAGCGCCTGGTCGGCGGTGATACTCCCGGCAAGGGCTGCCGCGAATTGCTGGCCGATCACCGTGGCGAGCCCCTGGAATTCGGGGATCGCGACGAATTGCACGCCGACGTAGGGGACCGGATCGACGGTCGGATTTTCCGGGTTGGCCGAATTGATCGAACGCAGTGTCATGTCGGCGAAGGGTACCTTCTGGTATTCCGGGTTCTCATAGAGAGAGGTACGGGTTCCAGGAGGCACGTTTGCCCAGCCTTCCTTTTCGGCGACAAGCTCCAGATATTCCTTGGAGGTTGCCCATTCTACGAACTTCTTTGCGGCTGCCTCGTTATCCGTGCCGGCAGGAATGGCGAGCGACCACGCCCAGAGCCAGTTGCCGCGCTTGCCAAGACCCTTGTCGGGGGCAAGTGCAAAGCCCACCTTGTCGGCGACTGTGCTGTCATTGGGGTTGGTCACGAACGAGGCTGCGACGGTCGCATCGATCCACATGCCGCATTTGCCCGTCTGGAAAAGCGCCAGGTTCTCGTTGAAGCCGTTGGAGGAGGCGCCTGGAGGACCGGCATCCTTCATCAGGTCGAGATAGAAAGTCAGCGTTTCTTTCCATTGCTGGCTGTCGAATTGCGGTTTCCAGTCCATATCGAACCAGCGTGCGCCGAAGCTGTTCGACATTGCGGTCAGAAACGCAACATTTTCGCCCCAGCCGGCCTTGCCGCGCAGGCAGACGCCGTAGATTTCATTTTCCTTGTCGGTCATCTTGCGCGCCGCGTCGGCGATAAAGTCCCAGGTGGGCGCTTCAGGCATTTCAAGTCCGGCTTTCTCCATCAGGTCCTTGCGGTACATCACCATGGAGCTTTCGCCATAAAACGGCGCGGCGTAAAGATTGCCATCAACCGTCAGGCCGCCGCGTATAGCAGGCAGGAGATCGTTGACGTCATAGCTTTCCGGCAGGTCGTTCAGAGAAACGAGCCATCCCTGCTTGCCCCAGATCGGAACCTCGTAGGTGCCGATGGTCATGACGTCGTATTGGCCGCCCTTCGTGGCGACGTCCGTGGTGACGCGCTGGCGCAGGACGTTTTCTTCCAGCGTCACCCATTCGACTTCGATGCCCGGGTTTTTCGCTGTGAAAGCATCCGTCAGACCCTGCATACGGATCATATCGCCGTTGTTGACAGTGGCGATCGTAATCGTCTCCGCCTGGGCAAGGCCCGAAATGGCGCCCAGACAAACTGCCCCGAGGAGCATCGATTTGAGCTTCATGAAATCCTCCCAATCAGACCGCTTTTGCATATTGAGCATTTGCCTTGCGGTTGAGCAAATACTCATAAACAGGCACGCTAAGTCAACTGGAATTGTTGTTGCTATGCAGCATTGATGCTGCCGTTACGATAGAATTGGGGCTACGTCAGCTCGTCTAGAAGCTGTTTGGCCGTTGTTTCATCTGTGATCAGGCCATTGATCAGCCAGCCGCGAATTGCAGCCTTGATGCCTGGTAACTTCCTGGCGCCCTTGGCGATTGCGATGACGAGGGATGTATCGCGTGAGGGAATTGCCGCACTGGCGACCCGGTCGTTGGTGATCCCCTCGATCAATCGCCCCTGGTCGTCGAATGCCCAGCCAACAATTTCGCCTACCGCGCCGGCTTTTTGGAGCGCAGCCAGCTCTTCAGCCGAAATGAACCCGTCGACGAAGAGCGGTGCATCCTTTTCGAGGTCGCCTATACCAACGAATGTCACATCGGCTTTTGCTGCAAGTTCCAGCGTCGGCCGGATCATCGCCTGGCTGTGGAGCATGGTGCGTTCCGCCCGTGAGGAAGCAATGACGGGAAGCGGCATGGGAAACGAGCGCGACTTTACCGTGTCGGCCATTGTGAACACGACGTTGTAATAGGCGGCGGAGCCGTCGGGAGAAATATTGCCGGTGAGGGATACGACCTTGTGCTGCGGGCATTCGAGTGGCGGAAGTTGCTCGACGGCGGCCTTCAGCGTCCTGCCGGTTCCCATTGCGATGACAACCGGCTCTTCCTTTCTGAGCCATTTTTCGAGCTCAACGGCAGCCGCCTGCGCCACGCCGAGCGTGGTTGAACCGGATTCCGGATCGCTTGGAACGACCTCGCAAAAGGCGAGGCGGAACCGGTCACGCAGCTGTTTGGCAAGGTCGAGGCAGGTCGCGATCGGATAATCGATGCGGACTTTCACGAGGCCTTCGGCGACCGCCAGAGACACCAGACGTTGAGCCGATTGCCGGGATACGCCCAGCTTTCCGGCGATCTGGTCCTGCGTGTTTCCGGCAACATAATAGAGCCAGGCCGCGCGGGCCGCTTCTTCCAGCCTGTTGTCGTTTGTCGCCATCGATTGCTTTATGTCCTTGCCACTTTGCAGGCTTGTGGGAGCCGGCTATTGCAAACGTACGGATCCTGTCAGGATCGCGGAATATGCCGACGATGCAATCCATACCTGAATTTTGCGTTCCGGGCATCGTCGTGATCATCTGCCGCCTTTGCCATGGCGAGCGGCATTCGCCCGGTTTTCGTCTCCCGGCTGCTAATCTTTGTTGCAGAGCTGATGGTGCAATGCAACAATGCGGCAGGAGGCGCTGGAATGAGTGGCAAGATCATAACCGTGGCGCAACAAAAGGGCGGTTCGGGCAAAACCACGATAGCGGCGCATCTCGCCGTATCGATGATGCTGCGAGGCGACTATCCGGTTGCCATTGTCGACGTGGACCCGCAGGGCAGCCTTGGTTCCTGGTTTGAGGCGCGCGAAGAGTTTTTGGGGGAAGCGGGCACCGGACTAAGTTTCCGCACATCAAGCGGATGGGGCGCGCGGCGCGAGGCTCGCAGTCTCGCGCGCGACCACGGTATCGTCATCGTCGATACGCCGCCGAAGACGGATTCCGACGTCAGGCCGTCGATCGAGATCGCCGATCTGGTGCTTGTTCCCATCCAGCCCACCCCTGTGGATCTTTGGGCGACGGAACAGACGCTTCACATAGCCGACAGGGAAGATACGCCGGCGCTGCTGGTGTTGAACCGCGTTCCGGCGCGAGCTGCGTTGACGGCTGAGATGCAGGCGGTGATATCGCAAAACGCCTTTCCCCTGGCTGCTACGTTTGTCGGCAATCGAATTGCCTATGCCGCGAGCATGGGTCAGGGGCGCACGGTGGTGGAAACCGAGCCTTCCGGCAAGGCGAGCGGCGAGATTGCCGCGCTCACCGAAGAAATCCTGAAAATCATTCGCGGTGATTGATCTGCGGCGCGCGGCGGCGGCGAGCGCTTCTGTTAATTGATCGAAAGAGAAACACGCCCGCCGGCGCTTGGAACTTGAAGGGGTGTTTGAAGATGTTCCAGCGTCGGCGGGCGCGATAAGTTTTTTTGTTATCCGCGGTTATTAGTCGATGGGGCATCGCGGGTTTATTGTCGCGGCTGGGCCGACCACGGACGGGGCTGACCGTCCCATCCGTTTTCAGGTTCGCGACTATGGAAACTTCCTTCAAGAGTCGTGCCACACCGGAAATGCAGCGCTGGCGCGTAATTCATCGTTACGCCTGAACGATAGATCAAGTAATGTAGCTGATTATTGTTTTGGGAAAAGAATGTATTCGGCGTCTTTTGCAATTTGCAAATGTGCGGTCCGTCGCAAATTGCAAATATCTGTTGATGCCTCAGACGTTTCGTAATCTGATCGTATTGATTTGGAATTCTGCAATCGAAAGTTTCTTCTGTTGCGAGGCGCTTATGGCACCGAGACGGCGCAACTCCCTGGTTTGGGCAAGCGTACTTGCCTTATGCGCCATGCTTGTTCTCATTGCAGGTTACGCGGTGCTTTTCTTCGTCATCGACCGGGGCATGACGGAAAGCATTGCCGCGTTTTCTACCTGGCGCGCTGGCGAAGAAACGGCTGGCCCTGCTGTTGTAACTTCGATGATGCGCTATCTGCCTTTTGCGTTGCTGGCGGCTGGCGGTTCGGCGCTTGTTTTCCTGATGGGGCAAAGGGTTGCCGTGCAGCGCATCGTGAGGGCTGCGGCAGCGCAGGCGCAGCGCCGGCTTACCGATCCGGAGTTGCCGCGCCGCCGTGCGGAAGATCGCGAAGCGCGCCTGCAGGCGATTTTAGACAGGATGGGCGAGGGGCTCGTTACTTTCAACGAGCAGGGACGCATCGATTTCGTCAATCCCGCCATCGAGAAGATGTTCAAGGCTCCATCCGCAGAGCTCATCGGTGCGACGGTCACAAGGCTCATTCCGCAGAACAAGCGCGATATTCTCAAGATCCTCGCCGCGAAGCCGCCCGTCAGCGGTGGCGCTATCAGTCTGGAGGCTGAGGGACGCCGGCAGGACGGAGATTTTTTCCCCCTCGAGATTACGCTGACCGAATATCGCTTCGGCGGCAGCCGAATGTTTGCGGGGCTCCTTCGGGATGTTTCGGATCGGAAATCCGCTGAAACGCGTGTCCTTGAAGCGGAGGCGAGGCTCCGCGAGGCGATTGAATTCCTGCCTGATGCTTTCGTTCTCTATGACGCCAACGACAGGCTTGTGATCTGCAACGAAAGATACCGGGAGCTCTATGCCACCAGCGCGGACCTGATGCGCCCGGGCGAGTTTTTCGAGACGATCATTCGCGAAGGGGTTGCGAGAGGGCAATATCGCGATAGCCGCGAAGGCCCGGAGAAATGGATCGCAGAGCGAATTGCGATGCATCGCAACCCGCCGAACCGGCCAATCGAACAATATCTTGACGACGGTCGCTGGCTCAGGGTTTTCGAACGGCGAACGCCTGATGGGCGCACGGTCGGTTTCCGCATCGACATCACGGAACTGAAGGAGCGGCAGGAAGCTTTGGAACGAAGCGAAGGGCGTCTTCGCGCCATGGTGTCGAGTGCTTTGGATGCCATTGTTATTCTTGATGAAAATTGCAATGTGGTCGATTTCAATCCGGCTGCGGAGCGCATTACGGGCTTCACCAAGGCGGAGATGATCGGACGCTCGATCATCGGTACGCTTGTGCCTGAGCGCCATCGTGACGAGGCGCGGGCGCGCTTCACCCGTATTTTGAGCCGGGAGAAAGGAAACGAGGCGGGGCACAGGATTCACGCGAAGGCGCGTCGAAAGGACGGGTCTGAATTCCTGAGCGAGATTTCGATGAATGTGGCGGCTGGACCGGGCAGCAAACTGTTGATCGCCTTCGTACGCGACGTCACGCAGGAGCGGGCGAAAGCGGTTGCGCTGCAGGAAGCCAAGCTCAGGGCGGAAGATGCCAATCGCGCCAAGGCGAATTTCCTTGCCATGATGAGCCACGAAATCCGCACGCCCTTGAATGCAGTGATGGGCATCCTGGATCTTTTGCGCGACAGCCCTCTCAACGCCTCTCAGCAGCACTATGTGCGGACCGCGACGGAATTGGCCACGGCTTTGCTGAATATTCTCAACGATATCCTCGATCTCTCCCGTCTCGAGGCGCGCCGGCTCGATTTTCAGGCCAAACCCTTTTTCGTTCGCGCGCTGCTGTTTGGCGTCCGCGATCTCTTTGCCGCAAGAGCGCAGGAAAAGAAGCTGTCGTTTTCCGTGGAGGTGGGAGAAGAGGTCCCGCTTCGTCTTGTGGGCGATGTCGGTCGAATTCGGCAGGTTTTGATCAATCTGGTTGGCAACGCCATCAAGTTCACATCCAGGGAAGCATCCGCATGCGCGTGGATGCCGCTACTGCCGGTGACGAACCAATTCGGGTCCGCTTTTCGGTCATTGATACAGGACCCGGCATTCCGGCGGAGTTTGCCGAACAGGCGTTCCAGAAATTCACCACGCTCGGCAATTCGAATCCGGGTGTGACAGATGGTGTTGGGCTTGGCCTGGCAATATGCCGCGAACTGGTGGAGGGCATGGGCGGCCGCATCGAGCTGCATAGCGAGAAGGGCGAGGGTTGCAGGATTTTCTTCGATCTCGATCTGGCTGCGGCTTCCGGAGAGGCGGCGGAAGAAGACGAGCGGCGGTTGAACACGGAGGAGTTGCGCCTTATCGGCGGCGCCCGCGTGCTGCTTGCGGAAGATAACGCCACCAACCGTATGATGACGGTCGATATGCTGCAGCGATGGGGCTGCAAGGTGGATGCCGTTGCCGATGGAGAGCAGGCGCTTCGCAAGCTGGACGAGGAAACTTACGACGTTTTGCTCATGGACGTTTCGATGCCGGTCATGGACGGGGTTGCGGCGACAAAGGCGATCAGGGCGCGAAGCGATGCCTTGTCGCGCGTGCCTATAATTGCATTGACGGCGCATGCGCTGATCGAAGAAAGAGATCGGGTTCTGGAGTCCGGGATGAGCGATTTCCTCACGAAACCGATCAATCAGGCAGAGCTTCTGCATCATCTTTCTCAAGCGGTCGAGGCTGCCAGGCGGCGTCCGGACAGCGGGGATGGGCTCGATTTTCCTGCTGATCGTTCGTCGTTGCCGCTTATCGATCACGCCGTTCTGCAAGACGTTATCGACAGTCTCTCAGACGAAAAGCGCGGCCATGTTCTGGCTCAGCTTGAAAAGGATCTTGCTCGCAAGGCGGAAGAATTTCGCGCTGTTGGCGGCGATTTGGGCAAGGTTGAGCGGGCAAGCCATATCCTCACCTCCCTGGCGGGAACTTTCGGCGCACAGGAGCTATTTGCGCTTTCCGACAGGATAAATCGTGCGGCGATGGCCGGCGATCCGGGTGCTTTCGATGAAATCGGCCAACTTGTAGCCCTGATCGAAAGGACGATCGAGGCGCTGAATGACGCGCTGAAGGAAAAGGGCGGCGGTTCGGGTTCCAAATTACCCGGCAAGCTCAGGGCGATGTAGTTCTGGTGCGGGCGCATCAAGCGCGAATTGATTGCGTTTCATTTCAGACATGGTGGCTCTGGGTCCTGATCCTAAGCCTTTTTCCCAAGTGTGCCGTCGCGTGACTTGCATTAGGAGTGAGGCAGGGCTCAGCCGCATGGCGGAGCGGGAAGTTTAAAAGGCAAAGTCGGGTCGTTGTCATGCGTTTACGGCAAATCATTGGGATTGTGTTGATTGCAGCCGTCGCTGTCGGGGGCTTTGCCTACTACCGTTCGCTGCAATCCGGCCGGGCGCCGGATGGCTTTTACCGGGTCAATGGACGCATCGAAGTGCAGCGCGTCGATGTCGCCACCAAATATGCGGGCCGCATTACCACCGTCGAAGTGGATGAAGGCGATCGCGTCGAGGCGGGTTCTCTTGTAGCGCAAATGGATGTGAGCGAGACGCTTGCCCAAAAGGCATCGGCAGAGGCGGCCGTATCGCGGGCGCTTCAGCAACAGTCGGAAGCAACCGCGACTGTCGCCATTCGCGAGGCGGATTTGCGGCTGGCCGAGATCAATCTGAAGCGTACGGCGGGATTGCGGGTCGGCGATACGGTCGCGCAATCGCAACTCGACAGTCGCCAGGCGGAGCGCGACGTCAAGGCCGCTTCCGTTGAAGCCGCCAAGGCTGCTTTGGGCAGCGCCGGGGCCGCAATAGAAGCGGCGAAGGCCAATGTTGCCGAAATCGATGCGGTCTTGCAGAACATGCGCCTTGTCGCGCCGGTGCGAGGGCGGATTGAATACAAACTCGCACAGCCCGGAGAGGTCGTTTCCGCTGGCGGCCGCGTTGTAACCCTTCTCGATCTCTCCGATGTCTATATGACGGTTTTCCTTCCCACTGATTACGTGGGGCGGATCGCCTACGGGGATGAGGCGCGGGTCGTTTTGGATGCGATCCCGAATTACATTTTCCCCGCCTCTGTTTCCTTCGTTTCCGGCGAGGCGCAATTCACGCCGAAATACGTCGAGACGGAAGATGAGCGCCAAAAGCTCATGTACCGGGTGAAGCTTCGCTTCGCCGCCGATTTGCTCGACCGATATCTGGACTATGTGAAGGCCGGGCTCACCGGAGACGCTTATTTGCGCATTTTGCCGACAGCCGAATGGCCTGCGGATCTGTCGCCAAAACTTCCCGAAACGGGTTCGACGGCAACCCGGTAAGTAGGGGCTTCATGGCGAAGGCTGCGGGGAGAAAGTCATGGCTGTGGATTTCGTGACCCATGCAGACGCGATATGCCACAGTTACGGCGAAACCTCCGCCTTGAAGAGCGTTTCGCTCGACGTTCGCGAAGGGGAAACGGTTGCCCTCGTCGGTCCCGACGGTGTCGGCAAATCCAGTCTTCTCTCGCTGATTGCTGGTGTAAAGCAGCTTCAGGACGGCACGCTTGAGGTCTTTGGCGGGACCATGCGCGAAAAAGCGCATCGCGACCGAATTGCACCGCGCATCGCCTTCATGCCGCAAGGATTGGGCAAAAACCTCTATCCAACATTGAGCGTTTTTGAAAATCTCGATTTCTTTGGCCGTCTTTATGGCGAATCCGCAGCTAATCGCCGTGCGAGAATAACAAGGCTGCTCAAGGCGACGGGGCTTGCGCCTTTTTATGGCCGTCAGGCGGGTAAGCTTTCCGGCGGCATGAAGCAGAAGCTGGCGCTCTGTTGTGCGCTGATCCACGATCCGGATCTTTTGATTCTGGATGAGCCGACGACCGGCGTGGACCCGCTTTCCAGGCGGCAATTCTGGCAGTTGATCGATGAAATCCGTGCCGATCGCTCGAAGATGACCGTCGTTGTGGCGACCGCCTATATGGAAGAGGCGGAGCGTTTCGAACGCCTTGTCGCCATGGATGGCGGCAAGATCCTGGCGGACGGACGGGTGGCCGATATTCTGCAGCAGACCGGCGCGCCGACGCTTGAGCGGGCCTATGTCATGCTTTCCTCCGGACAGGATAGCGCGGAGGCGGGCGATTTCGTCGTTCCGCCAAGACGCCTGCACGACGGCCCGCCGGCGATCAAGGCCGATGGGCTGACACGCCGGTTTGGCGATTTCGTTGCCGTGGATCATGTCAGCTTCACCATCGAAAAGGGCGAGATTTTCGGCTTTCTCGGCTCCAACGGCTGCGGCAAGACGACGACGATGAAAATGCTGACGGGGTTGCTTGAGGCCAGCGACGGTTCGGCGGAATTGCTTGGTGCCTCGATCGATGCCCGCGATATTTCGGTTCGCATGAGGGTCGGCTATGTGTCGCAATCGTTCTCGCTTTACGAGGAACTCTCGGTCCTCGCGAACCTTAAGCTCCATGCCCGTCTTTACCGGCTTTCCGAGCAGGTCGCGAAAGAGCGGATCGCGGACGCGCTCGAACGCTTCGGCCTGGCGCCATTCGCCAATGACGCGCCCGCGCGACTGCCCCTTGGCATCCGCCAGCGCCTCCAGCTTGCCGCCGCCATTTTGCATCGGCCAGAGGTTCTCATCCTCGATGAGCCGACCTCCGGCGTCGATCCGGCGGCGCGCGATCTCTTCTGGCGTTTTCTGGTCGATCTATCCCGAAACGACGGGGTCACCATATTTGTTTCCACCCACTTCATGAACGAAGCTGCACGCTGCGACCGCATATCGCTGATGCATGCGGGCAGGGTGCTTGGTGTCGGTGCGCCAGGCGAGCTTGTCGCCGAGAAAGGCGCAGATACGCTTGACGAAGCCTTCATTCGCTATCTTGAGGATGACGAGGCGGAGCGAGCCTTGCCTTCCTCAGTTGCTTCAGAAATGCCTTTCGACGAGCGCTTGAACGGTGAAGGCGATACGCGCCAGCCCGCAAGCGATTCCGGGGCAAGATCGTTGATGCGCATTCGCGCCTTTGCCTACCGGGAAGCGCTTGAATTGCTGCGTGACCCGATCCGCCTCTCCTTTGCGCTCCTTGGCCCTCTCTTCCTGATGATCGCCATGTCCTACGGCATTTCCTTCGATGTCGAGGGCGTCAAATTCGCGGTTCTCGATCGCGATCGCTCTATTGAAAGCCGCCAGTTGCTGGAGGACTTCCGAGGGTCGAATTACTTCGCCGAGCAGCCGGCGCTTTCAAGCAGTGATGAAATCGAAGAGCGCCTGCGGTCCGGCTCCGCCCAATTCATCATCGATATTTCGCCCCGCTATGGCGCGGATCTGCTTTCCGGACGGCAGCCGGAAGTCGCCTTCGTGATCGACGGCAGCAATCCGTTTAGGGCCGAAACCATTCGCGGCTATCTGAGCGGCGTGGTTCTCACCTATCTGGCGCGGCTTGCCCGAAGCGAGTATGGCGATCTGCCGGTTCGCCTGCCGATCCTGGTGGAGCCGCGGTTTCGCTACAATCAGGCCTTCCGGTCGGTTTACGCGATCACGCCGGGGACGATCATGCTGATGCTGATCCTGATCCCGGCGATGCTGACGGCGGTCGGCGTCGTGCGGGAGAAGGAACTTGGCTCGATCCTCAACCTCTACGGATCGCCGGCGAGCGTCTTTGAGTTTCTCCTTGGCAAGCAGCTTCCCTATATCGTCGTTGGCATGGCGGCCTATGTGGCGCTGCTCCTGGTGGCATGGGGCTTGTTCGGCGTGACGGTGACGGGTTCGTTTGCCGGGCTGACTTTCGGCGCGCTGGTTTATGTTTTCGCCGCAACTGCTTTCGGTTTGCTGATTTCCAGTTTCGTCACCTCGCAAATGGCCGCGATTTTCGGAACCGCGATCCTGTCGATCATCCCGGCGATCAATTTTTCCGGTTTCCTCTATCCGGTTTCAAACCTTGAGGGGCCGGCCGCAGTGTTCGGACTTATCTTTCCCTCATCGTGGTTTCAGACCGTAAGCATCGGCAATTTCGCCAAGGGAATGGGATTTTGGCAGTTTCTGCCGGAATATTTCATGCTCTTTGCCTTTGGCGCCGTTTTCCTGACGCTGGCCCAGTTCCTTCAGCGCAAGCAGGAGAAATAGATCCATGCGGTGGTTGATAAATGTCTTTCGCCTGGGTTTGAAGGAATTCGCCTCGCTTTCGCGCGACGGCGTCATGATGTTCCTGATCGTCTATGTGTTCACGGTCGCCGTCTATGCGGTTGCAAAGGGCGTGCAGACCGACGTGAAGAACGCGTCGATTGCCATCGTCGACGAGGACCGTTCCGCCTTGTCGCGCCGCATCGCCGATGCTTTCCTGCCGCCTTATTTCAAGCCTGCGGTTCTGATCGAGCGCTCCGCCGTCGACGATGCCATGGACCGCGCGCTCTATACGTTCGTCATCGATATTCCGCCGAATTTCGAGTCGGATCTTTTGGCGGGCCGAAGTCCTGAAGTTCAGGTCAATATCGACGCAACCGCCATGACCCAGGCGGGCAATGGCTCCAACTACATCTACCAGATCGTGACGCAGGAACTGGCGCAATACCAAAACGCCGGAGATTTATCGTCCGCCTTTCCCATCGAGACGGTGGTGCGGGCCTGGTTCAATCCCAATCTCGATCCGGTCTGGTTCAACTCCGTCATGCAGATCATCCAGAACCTGACGATCCTCTCGATCGTTCTGGTGGGCGCTGCCGTTATTCGCGAGCGCGAACACGGCACCATTGAGCATCTTCTCGTGATGCCGGTCAGGCCGAGCGAGATCGCCTTCGCCAAGGTTTGGGCCAATGGCCTGGTGATTTTATTCGCCTCGTTCGTTTCGCTCATGGTGATGGTGCGCGGCGTTTTGGGCGTGCCGGTTCAATCTGCCGGGCCGCTGTTTTTTGCTGGTGCGGCGCTTTATATTTTCTCCATCACATCGCTCGGCATTCTTCTGGCGACGATTGCGCGCTCCATGCCGCAATTCGGTCTGCTGGCGCTGCCGACATTCGTCATCATGAACATGCTTTCCGGCGCCATGACACCGCTTGAGAGCATGCCGGACGCGCTTCGTTTCGTCATGCACGTATCGCCGACGATGCATTTCGTCGGTTTCGCGCAGGCCGTTTTGTATCGCGGCAGTGACTTTCAGACGGTCTGGCCGCAAATTTTGGGGATGGCGCTGACGGGGACCGCCTTCATGGTGCTGGCTCTTGCGCGCTTCCGCGCCATGCTGGCGACGCAGGCGTGAGCGAGGTCGCCGGTAACCTTTCAACCGGGTCTTGGCTAAGCCGCCAATGCGTGGTCTGGTAACGCAGCGTGACTAGGTCACGGACTTATAAATCTGATGGAAATGGCACCTGAAACGGCAAAGAGATGCAAGGAGAAGGGCGCGGGCGGGTTGTCCACCCGGTCAAGCCCTTCGACGCGGCAGGTCAAAGCCGTTTCGGTGTCCTCGGATATGGCCGATTTGGCTGGCTACTTTGTCGCAAGAGCTTGAAAACCGCCTTGGTTTCCTTCGCTCTTGCTCCTTGTATCCAACCAAATCGGCTCATACCATTTCCACCACATTTATGAGTTCGTGACCAGACCACCCGTCGTTTTCGGAGCCTCCCATGATGCACCGTCGCACCCCGCACGCATTGATTGGAAATCTGGCGGCCAACGCGCGCGCGCTTGCTGGCCTGCTCATACTCGCGGCAACCGTGGGACTTATCGCCGGCTGGTCAAAGCCGGCCGCTGCCGACGAAAAGCGCATCGTGATCGTTGAAGATGCGGATTATTTCGGCGCCGATTTCGAAACCTTGAAAGACGTGGATCTGGAGGCCTGCAAGGCGACGTGCCTCGACAATTCGCAGTGCCGGGCGTTTACCTACAACACCAAGGCGCGGTGGTGCTTCCTGAAGTCCGATGTCGGCGCACTGCAGTCTTTCGCTGGCGCGGTCGCCGGGCGGGTGGTGGAAGTCAAGCAAACCCCGCAAATCGCGCTGGATGAGCGGGCACGCGATCTCGCTTTTGTGCCGCAGCCATTTCGCGATGAGGCCAGGCGTTTCGCGCGCCGCCTGTCACGCACATTCGATCCGGGCGGTGATACGCTTTCAGCCTTGCGCGGCAATGCGCAGGCAGCACTCGATCAGAACAATCCCGCAGTCGCTCAGCGCTATTTCGGGCAGGCGCTGGTGCTGGAGCCGGGCGATTTCGATCTCTGGGCAGGCCTTGCGGCATCGGCCTTGAGGCAGGAACCTTCCGACTGGCAATTGCGCAATGACGTTTATGAAGTTGCCTCGCAGGCGGCGCTCAATGCCTATCTTCGTTCCGGATCGACGGCAGAGCAGGCTCAGGCGCTCGACCTTCTTGGCGCATCCCTTGCGCGGCGGCAGGCCTTCAAACCGGCAATCAAGGCCTGGCGGGCGGCCCTTGTTCTGGATGAGCGGCCCGGATTGCGCGACCGCTATGAGCAGATGGTCGCCGAACATGGCTTCCGCATCCTCGATCATCAGGTTGACGCGGATTCCGTCGATCCGCGCATTTGCGTCGCCTTTTCCGATAGCTTGCCGCGCGCGACCGACATGTCGCCCTACGTCCGGGTGACGGGCGAGGGGCCCTTTTCGGTCGACTCTGACGGATCGCAGATCTGTGTCGATGGCGTAAAGCACGGGGCGCGCTACGGCATTTTGGTGCGGGAGGGCTTGCCTGCCGCCGATGGCGAAAAGCTTGAGAAATCCGCCGACCTTACCGTCTACGTCAGGGATCGCTCTCCTTCGGTGCGTTTTCTCGGGCGCGCCTATGTTCTCCCGGCCGGCAAGGACGCAACCATTCCCGTCGTTTCCGTCAATACGCAGGAGATTGAATCCGAGATTTATCGCATCGGCGACCGGGGGCTTGCCTCTGCGCTGCGTGACCGGAAGTTCCTGGCGCAGCTTGATTCCTATTCCTCAAGCCAGATCCGCGACGACTACGGCGAAGCTGTATGGAAAGGCATTGTCGAAGCGGAGCAGAAGCTCAACCAGGATGTGACAACGGCGATTCCGCTGGACGACATCGGTCTCGACATGAAGCCCGGCGTCTATGCGATGACGGCGAGAGCGAAGACCGACCTTCAAAACAACTGGGGACCGTGGGCGACGCAGTGGTTTCTTGTTTCCGATCTGGGCCTTTCCTCCTATTCCGGCGCTGACGGGTTGACCGCGTCGCTGCGCTCGCTCTCAACCGCTGCGGCAATGGATCAGGCGACACTTCGCCTTGTGGCGGTCAACAACGACATCCTTGGCGAGGCGAAAACCGATGCCTCTGGTCTGGCGCGCTTTGCGCCGGGCCTTTCGCGCGGCAAGGGCGGTCGCGCACCGGCGCTTCTTGTGGCGGAAACCGCAGCGGGCGATTACGCCTTTCTCGATCTGACCAAACCGGCGTTCGATCTTGGCGACAGGGGCGTTGAAGGGCGGCCCGCCGCCGGTCCGGTGGACGTCTTCGCCTGGACGGAGCGGGGCGTCTATCGCCCGGGAGAAACGGTGCATGCGGCAGCCCTTGCCCGCAACGACAAGGCGCTGGCAGTCTCAAGCATACCGCTGACCTTCGTTTTTGATCGTCCGGACGGGCTGGAATACAAGCGTGTTCAAGTTGCCGATGGGGGCCTTGGCGGTCACGCCTATTCGCTTGATTTGCCGGGCTCGGTTCCGCAGGGCACATGGCGATTGAGGATTTTCGCCGATCCCAAGGGCGAAGCGCTGTCTGAGACGGCCTTTCTCGTTGAGGATTTTCAGCCTGAACGGGTCGATTTCGATCTCGCGACCGATGCTACGGCCATCGATCCGGCGAATTTGCCGGAAATTTCGCTCGACGCGGCGTTTCTCTACGGAGCGCCCGCATCCGCTCAGCGGCTGGAAGGCGAGGTTATCGTCACCCCGACGCGGGAATTGTCGCGGTTCAAGGGCTATCGGTTCGGCCTTCAGGATGAAGACACTTTGCCTTCGCGTGCGTCCCTTGAAGACGGCGGGAAAACCGATGACGAGCGGCGCATCTCTCCTTTACTCCCGCTCTGCCGGAGCTTGGCGAGACGACCGGTTTCTACAATGCGGAGATCGTCGCCCGGCTCGTTGAAGCGGGTGGTCGCTTCGTCGAAAGGCGGCTGGAGCTACCGGTTCTGGCCGACGGCTCGCGGATCGGCATCAAACCCGGCTTTGACGTTGGAGAAAATGGGGGCGGCGTGGACGAAGGCGGGCCGGCTGCATTCGAAGTGATCGTGGTTGACCGCAACGGTGAACGCATCGCCGCCTCCGGATTGAAATGGTCGCTGGCGAAAATCGATAACCGCTATCAATGGTACCGCGCCGATGGCCGCTGGTCCTATGAGCCGATCACCACGACGCGGCGGATCGCAAGCGGCACGCTGGATGTTTCGGCAGGCGACCCGGCGCGTCTTTCCGTTCCCGTCGACTGGGGAAGTTTCCGGCTGGAGATTGTCCGCGAAAGCGGAGAGCCGATGGCCACAAGCGTCGATTTCAACGCCGGCTGGTATGTCTCCTCCGCCAGTTCGCAGACGCCGGATCTTCTGGAGGTCGGTCTCGACAAGGCAAAATACCGCGTGGGCGAAAAGGCGCTTTTACGCCTCAAGCCCCGCTTCGACGGCACGGCGGTGATCAATGTCATGTCCGACCGGCTGATCGAGACGAAAGTCGTCGAGGTCAAGGGCGATAGCGCGGAAGTCTCAATTGACGTAACCGGGGAGTGGGGTGCCGGCGCTTATGTGACCGCATCGCTTTACCGGCCGATGGATCTTGAGGCGAAACGCATGCCGGCCCGCGCCATCGGCTTGCAATGGCTTGCCATCGATCCCGCCGACCGCTTGCTCTCGGTATCGATCGATGCGCCGGAAAAGATCCTGCCGCGCTCGACGCTCGATGCGACCCTGAAAATCGATAATCTGGTCAAGGGCGAAGAGGCCTATCTCACGGTCGCCGCTGTCGATGTCGGTATCTTGAATCTCACCCGCTACCAAACGCCGGATCCCGGCGGCTGGTATTTCGGCCAGCGGCGGCTCGGCATGGAAATCCGCGATCTCTACGGCCAGTTGATCGACAGGACGGCGGGCGACCGGGGGCGTGTGCGCTCCGGCGGCGATGGCATGGGCCTTCGCCTTGATGCGCCGCCTCCGCAGGAAGCGCCGGTCGCGCTTTTCTCCGGCATCGTTGCCGTCGATGAAAACGGCGAAGCGGCGGTTTCATTCGATATCCCTGATTTCAACGGCACGGTTCGCCTCATGGCGGTTGCCTGGAGCGCCAAGGGTGTAGGTGGCGTCGAGCGCGATGTCGTTGTTCGCGATCCGGTGGTGATGACGGCGACGCTGCCGCGGTTTCTTGCTCCCGGCGATCTTTCCCGTCTCATCGTCGAACTCGACAATGTCGATGGCCCGGCCGGCGACTATCGTATCGATGCGAGCATAACTGGCCCCGCCCGCCTTTCCGGTGTGGAGCCGTCACGGGTGGTGTCACTCGATGCCAAGGCTCGCACGAGCCTGCTTTTGCCAATCGAAGCGACCGACGAGGAAGGCGATGCCGAATTCATTCTCACCGTTGAAGGGCCGAACGGCATAAGGGCGGAGAAACGGCTTGCGCTTGGCGTCAGGGACAATCAGCCCGACGTTACCCGCCGCTCCTTCGTATCGCTGTCTCCTTCCGGGAAATTGACGCTGGATGGTGGAACCTTTGCCGGTTTGAAGGCCTCTTCCAGTTTGGTGAGCATTGCCGCTGGCAATGCCGCCAGAATCAATATTCCGGGCCTCTTGGAGCAGCTCGACCGCTATCCTTACGGATGTACCGAACAGCTCATCAGCCGCGCCTTGCCGCTGCTCTATCTGAATGAAGTCGCCGTCGCCGCCGGTCTTGGCACGGATGCCGCCGTCACCGAGCGGGTGCAAAAGGCCATTGCCGGCGTGCTTTCCAACCAAAGCGCCAGCGGGTCTTTCGGCCTGTGGTCAAGCTTTGGCGACAACGACACGTGGCTCGACGCCTATGCCGCCGATTTCCTCAAGCGAGCGCGGGAACGTGGCTACGAGATTCCCTCGGTTGCCTTCGACAATGCGCTCGACAATCTTGAAAATCGCCTGGCCTATGCTTCCGATTTCAGGGAAGGGGGCGAGGGCATCGCCTATGCCCTTTACGTGCTGACCCGGGCGGGCCGCTCGTCCATCGGCGATCTTCGCTATTACGCCGACGAGAAAATCGACGATTTTGCCACGCCTCTCGCCAAGGGACAGGTTGGAGCAAGCCTTGCGCTTTACGGCGAAAAGCCGAGAGCGGAGCGGGCGTTTGCCGCTGCAGTCACCGAGCTGCGATCCGATCGTCAGTTCGTGTCACGCGATGATTTCGGCACCTCGCTGCGCGATGGCGCGGCACTTCTTGGATACGCAACGGAATCGAAAGAGCCCAATCTCGACCTGACATTCCTCACCCGGTTCGTCGCAACCGGCCAGGACGAGCGGAAAAATCTGTCCACGCAGGATATGGCCTGGCTGCTTCTCGCCGCGCACGAATTGCAGCGGGATGCGTCGCGCGCGGAATTTTCGGTCGATGGAAAGCCGATTTCCGGTTCGCTCGTTCGCCGGTTCAAGGGATCGGACGTGACCGCGCGCTCCGTTGACGTTGAAAACCGGGGCGGCGAGGCCGCTGACGTGCTGGTAACCGTCTCCGGCCGGCCGGAAGTTCCCGAACCCGCCGGCGGCAACGGGTTTTCGATTAGCCGCGAGATGTACGATCTCGATGGCAATCGCATCGAAACGTCGGAGATCCCGCAAAACACCCGCGTCGTCGTCGTTGTGACGGTTTCAGCGGATATCACTGAAGCAGGGCGGCTGCTGGTCGTCGACCGTCTGCCCGCAGGTATCGCCATCGACAATCCCCGGCTGGTTCGCGCCGGCGATCTGGGCGGTCTTGACTGGCTCGATCCCTTGACCGAGGTCGATCATGTCGAGTTTCGCGACGACCGTTTCGTCGTGGCGATCGACCAGAAGAAGATCAGCGGCGACAGCTATACGTTCGCTTATCTGGCAAGAGCCGGAACACCGGGAACCTATGCCCATCCGCCGGCTACCGTTGAGGATATGTACCGGCCCGAACGCATGGCCCGCACGTCGAGCGGAACGATGGAAGTCATCGGCCCGCGTCAATAAAGGTGAGGGTCGCGATGTTTAAACGCGTTGGCTTTGCCGTCATCTGCATTGTAGCCACCGTTGGCGTTGGTGCGGCTGCGCTGGGCGTTGCCGTAATGCGGGCCGATCCGCTTGGCGAAACCGGCGAAATTGCCGTCTCGAAACTCGTGGTCGACCGCAATGGCCGTCTCCTGCGCGCGTTTCAAACCGGCGACGACCGCTGGCGCTTGCCGGTTGCAGCCGAAAACGTCGATCCTTTGTTTCTAAGGATGCTGAAGGCCTATGAGGACAAGAGGTTCGATGATCATTCCGGAGTTGACGCCAGGGCGATGTTGCGGGCAGCAGCACAGGCCGTATTGAATGGCGGCATAGTCTCCGGCGGTTCCACGCTGACCATGCAGACAGCACGACTGTTGAAGGAGCGGCCGACGCGAAGCGTGAGCGCCAAGCTTTCCCAGATCGTCGATGCGTTGGCGCTGGAGCGCGACCTTTCAAAGAGCGGGATTCTCGATCTCTACCTTCTGCGTGCCCCCTACGGCGGCAATATTGAGGGAATTCGGGCGGCAACGCTCGCGTGGTTCGGCTAAGGAGCCGGCAAGACTGACGCCGGCGGAGGCCGCATTGCTGGTCGCCCTGCCACAGGCGCCGGAAGCGCGGCGGCCGGATCGGTTCCCGAATATTGCCCGACAGGCGCGCGACCGGGTGCTGGAGCGTATGGCGAAAGCCGGCGTGCTTTCGCGCGACGATGCCGAAGCGGCAATGCGCGATCCTGTGCCCCTTGCCCGACGGGACGTTCCGATCCTTGCGGCCCATGCCGCGAGGCAGGCGGTGGCTGACACCTCCTCCCGCGATCTGGTCGCCCTGACACTGGACGCATCGCTTCAGGCGTCGCTGGAGCGGCTCGCTGGCGATCATGTGGCGAAACTGGGCGAAAAGGTCTCCGCCGCCATATTGGTCGCCGATCACACGAACGGTGAGATCCTGGCGCATGTAGGCTCAGTCGGTCTTCTTGATGATCGCAGGCAGGGTCATGTCGATATGACCCGTGCGATTCGCTCGCCCGGCTCGACCTTGAAGCCGTTGATCTATGGTCTGGCTTTCGAGGACGGACTGGCGCACCCCGAAAGCCTGGTTGAGGACAATCCGGTTACCATTTCGGGCTATAGTCCGACAAATTTCGACCGCAGCTTTCAGGGGACCGTGACCGTCCGCGAAGCGCTGCAGCTGTCGCTGAATGTGCCTGCGGTGAAATTGCTGGATGCGGTGGGAACGCCGAAATTCACCAGCAGGCTGAGAGCGGCGGGGATAAGCCCGCGTTTGTCCGACCATGCCGGTGCCGGTCTGGCTTTAGGCCTGGGCGGGCTTGGCGTTACGCTTCGCGACCTCGTTACCCTCTATGCCGGGCTTGCCAGCGGCGGGGAAGCGGTCGCGCTTTTTGAACGCGACGGCTCATCGGTGCGGACTTCTCATGAAAGGCGGGTGCTCGACCCCGTTGCCGCCTGGTATGTCGGCGATATCCTTTCGGGAACGCCCGCGCCGCGTCACGCCATCGGCGATGGTATCGCCTATAAGACCGGAACTTCCTATGGTTTCCGCGATGCCTGGGCTATCGGGTTCGACGGCAGGCACGTCATCGGCGTTTGGGTTGGCCGTGCGGACGGCACGCCGGTTCCCGGTATTTCTGGTTTTGAGACGGCAGCGCCCATTCTGTTTGAAGCCTTTCAGCGGCTGGGCGAAAAGCGTGCGCCCTTGATGCAGCGTCCGCAAGGCGCGCTCCTGGCATCCTTCGATACCTTGCCGGAGCCATTGAAGAATGCCCGCGTACCGGGCGCAGTCTCTTACGCCAAGGGCGATACAGGGGGTAGCGGCGTGGAAATAGCCTTTCCGCCCGACGGTGCGCTGCTTGAGATCGGCGCTTGGGGTTCGAAAACGCCGCCGGCCCCACTTGTGGTCAAGCTTCGCCGGGGAGTGCCACCCTTTACATGGTTTGCCAATGGCAGGCCCGTCGCCAGCGGATATTTCGAGCGCTCTCTCTCCTGGCAGCCCGATGGGCCCGGCCTTTCGGAAATCACGGTTGTCGATGGCGACGGAGCTTCGGCGCGGGTCACCCTCGACTTGCGTTGAGTCACTATTGGAAGAATTCTCGGTATTTCAGCAAAGACGAATATAGCTTGCGGAGGCTTGTGAGGGTGTCGATGCGGTAGAATCAAAATGACGTTGTCGTCTTTTCGAGTCGGCCAATGCGATACTTGTGACATGCTTTCAACAGGCGACTGTGGATCAAAAAACCCCGATTTATAAACAGTATCTTAAATTCCAGAGCCCTATTCGTGTCATTCCTGCAACAGAAAGATTTGAAACAACCTCCTGGACCCTCCGGCAGGCTTTTCGGTGTTGATCGATTATTTCCGTTGCGTATGTTCGAACTTGCGAGCGGCGGAAACGTCGCACCTGAATTGTCTGCCACGGACGTCCAACCTCCGAACGGTGGCAATCAGATTTCATTCGCGGGGAAACGGAGACCTGTCACCTCGAAGTGCTGATGCACTGGTCAGGCTCCTTGATTGACTGATTTGGAGGTCAGGAAATGAATATCAAGAGCATTCTGCTCGGTGCCGCTGCTGCGGCCACTGCTGCAACCGGCGCTCAGGCTGCCGACCTTCCGGTCGCTCCTGAGCCCGTAGATTACGTTCGCGTCTGCGATGCTTTCGGCACCGGCTTCTTCTATATCCCGGGCACCGAGACTTGCTTGCGCATCGGCGGCCGTATCCGTACGGAAGTCCGCTTCAACAACTTCGGCGACAGCCCCAACGCCTGGGATTCTGACGGCGACACCAGCGTTGCATTCCGTGCTCGTGGCTATGCCCGCTTCGACAGCCGCACCAACACCGAATATGGTCTCCTGCGGACCTATTTGGAAATGTTCTGGACCAACACCACGTCGGGTCAGTCGGAAGCTTCTGACGGAACTTCCATCGACAAGGCGTTCATCCAGTTCGGCGGCCTGACCGCTGGTCGCACGACGTCGTTCTACGACTTCTACACCGGCAACAACTGGGGTTCGATCTTCAACCAGGGCTTTGCTGACGATGGTTCGGTTAACCTCTTCGGTTACACCTACGCCTTCGGCAACGGCTTCTCGTTCTCCGCAGCGGTTCAGGACGGCACCAGCAGCCGTACCGCGATCCTCGGCGTAGCCGGTTCGACTGTCTCGTCGGTATCCGACCGGTCCTGCAACCACGATCGTATCCACGATCAGTAGTGGCCTCAACTTCTACGGCGGTCATCGCGTTCCCGACTTCGTCGCCGCTCTTCGCGTCGATCAGGGTTGGGGTTCGGCCCAGTTGATGGGCGCTTTGCATAGCGTCTACTACAACAACAGCCTCGCTGGCGGTCTCGTCAACAACACGGGCGATTCCGAACTCGGCTGGGCCATTGGCGCAGGCGTGTCGGTCAACCTGCCGATGATCGGTGCAGGCGACTACATCGCCCTGCAGGCGTCCTACTCGTCCGGTGCGTCGAAATACGCTGGCGCTCCGAACGGGCTGACGGCGGATGCGGTCTACAACTTCGCGACCGGCAAGCTTGAACTGACCGATGCCTGGCAGATCGGTGGTGGTTTCACCCACTTCTTCACGCCGGCGATCTCTTCGTCGATCACCGTCAGCTATGCTGACTACGATCACTACCTCGTTCCGGACCTGACGGAGTGGAACGTTCAGGGCAACGTCGTGTGGAACCCGGTCTCGGGTCTCGATATCGGTGCTGAACTTGAATACTCCAACCAGGATTACAGCAACAGCTCCATCGGCGGATTCTCTGGTGTCTCCAACGATGCTCTCTCTGCTGTCATCCGCGTACAGCGCACGTTCTAATCCAATCCTTTAAGGTAAGTCCTTACTTGATTGGGAAAGCCCGGCGGGAAACTGCCGGGCTTTTCTTTTTTCCGCTCGTTAAATCATTTTCTCAAAAGGCGTGCCCGGCGAGAAAGCCGGCGATTGCCTGTTGTGTTGCCGTATCCCACAAAAGCGGCGCATGGCCCTCGTTTTCAACCGTGACCGCAACGAGGCCGGGTTTCTGCGTTCACGGCCGCCAAAACGGTTTCGCGGCTCAGGATATCGGAATATTCGCCTTGAAGCATCATGGCCGGAATCTTCTCCAAGGCATTGAAAAGCGGCCATAAGTCAGCGTTTTCCGTACTCTCGTCACCCTGCATCGGTTTTGCCAGCAAAGGGTCGCAGTCGGGGACGACGCCTGCTTCCGTCTCGATATGGATCTGCCGGGCGAACCGCAGCCAGCCGTTCTGGTCGATGGCGGTGAATTGGTCGCGATTGGCCATTTCAAGCGCTGTAGCTGCTGCGTCCCAGTCGGGGTAGAGGCGCTTGCTGCCAAGCGATTTGGCGATGCGCAGCAACCCTTTGCGTTCGATCACCGGACCAATGTCGTTCAGGATAACGGCGGCGACCGCTTCCGGGCGGCGTTGCGCCAAAAGCATGGCGTGGATGCCGCCCCGCGACGTGCCGAGGACCGCAAAGCGCGTCAAGCCGGCCGCATCCAGCCCGAGATCGATGTCACCGGCTTCAACGGCAAGCGTATAGTTCTGCCAGTTCGGATCGCGATCTGAAGCGCCACGGCCACGATAGTCCATCGCCACGACTCTATGGCCTTGCGAGGCCAGCATGACGGCGATTGCCTCGAAATCGCGTGTGTTCCTCGAAAGGCCGGGGAGGCAAAGAACCGGCAACCTTTCATTGCTCACCGCGGAGGCCGGCCACTCTTTGCCTGCGAGGGTAAGCCCGTCGGCAGAACTCCAGCGAAACGAACGCGAATTGCCGGGTGGTGGCGTCGATCCAGCGGCATCGTCTTGCAGCATGGGCTCAGTCTCCCTGGTGGGTAAGGCAACGTCGAGACCGACTGTCGGAAATTCGACTTCCCCGGGCAAGAGCCTCGGCATAAAATCGCCGCGTCCATGCCAGTTTCATTGTCTTTTTTGCTCGCTAACGGCCTTGCCACGCCTAGATTTGTCAAAGCGCGGATTATCCGCCGTTCCATGTTGCTCCGGATCGGCTGGACGACTATTGTGCCGATCCGCAATACAAGCGCCCGGCTGCATCGCGTGAGCCGGATCCATAATCTCCAAGAGGAATGCCCAGATGTTCAAGGGATCGATGCCCGCTCTCGTCACGCCCTTCCGTAATGGCGCGGTCGACGAGAAAGCCTTCCAGGAGTTTGTGGATTGGCAGATAAAAGCGGGCTCGCATGGTCTTGTTCCCGTTGGCACGACCGGTGAAAGCCCGACTCTTTCGCACCAGGAACACAAGCGCGTCATTGAACTTTGCATAGAGGCTGCCGGCGGCCGCGTGCCGATCATGGCGGGCGCGGGGTCGAACAACACCGCAGAGGCTATCGATTTCGCCCGCCACGCGGAAAAAGTCGGCGCCAATGGGCTTTTGATCGTCACGCCCTATTACAACAAGCCGAACCAGGCAGGTCTGATCGCCCATTACAAGGCAATCGATGCTGCAGTCGGCATTCCGATCTACATCTACAATATTCCCGGTCGCTCGGTGATCGACATGCTGCCGGCAACTATGGCGGAGCTTTTCAAAAACTGCCGCAATATCAAAGGCGTGAAGGACGCTACCGCCAATATGGCGCGGGTGAGCCAGCAGCGGGAGGCTTGCGGGCCGGACTTCGTCCAGCTTTCGGGCGAGGATATCACGGCGCTCGGCTTCAATGCGCATGGCGGCACGGGCTGTATATCGGTTACGGCCAATGTGGCGCCTGCCCTTTGCTCGCAGTTCCAGGAAGCTTGCCTTGCGGGCGACTATGCGACGGCGCTGTCGATCCAGGATCGCCTCGCCCCGCTGCATGATGCGCTGTTCATCGAGCCGAACCCGACGGGGGTCAAATACGCCTTGTCTTTGATCGGCAAGATGGAGAACGAGCTTCGCCTGCCGCTCGTTGGCGTGTCGGAGCCGACGAAATTGCGCATCCGTGACGCGATGGTCCATGCGGGTCTGTTGAACTGATCATTTTTACAGAGCGCTTTCCCTTCAGGTGGAATCACCTGAAGGACAAGAAATCGCTCCAAGCTCAATATGCTCTATTGCAACGGTTGGCGGCTGGCCGGCCTGCCGCCAACTGTCGGGAAGCGTAATCATGAGTGCCAAGAAGAAAGGAGCCTCGGACCGCAATGTGGTTGCGGAAAACCGCAAGGCTCGCTTCAATTATGCGATCGAACAGACCTTCGAAGTGGGGATCGTCCTTCACGGTACCGAGGTGAAGTCGCTTCGCCAGGGACGGTCCAATATCGCCGACTCCTATGCCGCCGAAAAGAGCGGCGAGATGTGGCTCTACAACGCCTATATCCCCGAGTACCTTCAGGCCAATCGTTTCAATCACGAAACCAGACGCCCCCGGAAGCTCCTCCTGCACGCTCGAGAGATCGGCAAGCTCGCCTCGGCTGTGCAAAAGGAGGGAAAGACGCTCGTCCCGCTGCGGCTCTATTTCAACGAGAAGGGGCGCGCGAAGCTTGAACTTGCACTTGCGAAAGGCAAGAAGCTGCATGACAAGCGCGAAACAGAAAAGCAGCGCGACTGGCAGCGCGAAAAGGGCAGGCTGTTGAAAACTGCGGGATAAACCTGCTTATATCTTGTGGTAAAGCTGTGGAATAACTGTGGATAACTTTACGTCATAATGGCGTTTTGCCGCTCATTCTCTCCGCAAGAATGCCCTCTAGCAACATGCGTCTTTTGCCTTCGATAGGCATAGGGCGGCGGCTGTCGCGGTCGATCTGGACATGAACGAAACGGCCCTGCGCGCAGGCAGCCTGATCCTGATTGCGAAACAGCGCGATATCGTAGCTGACGGACGACGTCCCGAGCCGGGCGACGCGGATGCCGGCGTGGATTGTGTCTGGAAAGTTGACTTCCGCAAAATATTGGCAGCTCGTTTCCACCACGAGAAAGATCTGCGGCGAGGCGAGGGGCGAAAGCACGCCCTCATCGATCAGCCATCCGTTCACCGCAGTGTCGAAGAAGCTGAGATAATTGACGTTATTGACGTGGCCGTAGATATCCGTGTCCAGCCAGCGCGTCGGAATTTCGCGAAAGAGCGAAAATTCCGGGCGCTGCATCGGGGCGGCGCGATCGCTCATTTGTCCCAGTCTTCCCGTCAATAGGCGGCCCGATAGATGGCGAGTGCGTCGGCCTCCCGCATTTCGCGCGGATTGTTGACCAGAAGTCTCGTTTGTTTCATCGCGTCATTGGCCATCATCGGCAGATCCGCCTCACCGATACCGACATCCCTGAGCCGTGTCTGAAGGCCAAGGCGCTGCGTAAGTGCGGCGAGTTCCTGCGCAAGACGTGCAGCGGTTTCCTGTGCGCCGCCGCCTCCTAACGCGGGAAGATGTGCGGCGCCAGTTCCGCGTAGGCCGCTGCCGCAATGGGGGCATTGAAGGCAAGCACATGCGGCAGCACCAGCGCGTTGGAGAGGCCATGCGGCACGTGGAAACGCCCGCCGATCGGGTAGGCAAGCGCATGAACCGCTGCAACGGGCGAATTCGCGAAGGCTTGCCCGGCCAGCATGGAACCGAGCAACATGGCCGAGCGGGCCTTGATGTCGGCGCCATTCGCCACTGCCTGCTCGATGTTGGCGGAAAGCAGGCGTAGGGCCTCAAGCGCCAGGGCGCGCGAAACCGGATTGTTATTGGCGGATTTGGACGTATAGGCCTCGATTGCATGGACCATGGCATCGACGCCTGTTGCGGCGGTCACATGTGCTGGAAGGCCAAGCGTCAACCTCGGGTCGAGAATGGCCATATCGGGCAGGATAACCGGCGATACCACGCCGCGCTTCTCATCGTCCTCAAGTGTGACGATGGAGATCGGCGTCACCTCCGATCCGGTTCCCGCAGTGGTCGGGATGAGGGCAAGCGGCAGGCGTGGCCCTTTTGCGTTGCCGACGCCCCATGCATCGTCCAGCTTTTCATTGCTGCCGGAAAGAAGCGCTGCAAGTTTGGCGACATCGAGCGACGATCCGCCGCCGATGCCCAGCACGCCTGTTGCATCCATCTCCATCGCCATTTTGGCGGCGGCCATCACGACAGCTCTGGGCGGATCGGCAAGCACGCCATCGAATATTTCAACGCGGCGGCCGGAAGCCCGAAGCCTTGCGACCATCGGATCGGTGAGGCCGGTCGAGACCAGCCCCTTGTCGGTGACCAGCAGGACGCGTTCGCCAAGAAAGGCTGTGTGTTCGGCGATTTGCTCGCTTGCACCATCGGCAAAGACGATCCGCGCGGTCGTGTTGAATGCAAAAGCGGGTATCACCGGATGCGTCCCTCAGTCAGGTTCGGTAGTCGTGATGGTTGAAAATTGCACAATCTCGCTGGCGATGTCGAGACGGCTGCCACATCCCCGGTGGATAGTTCCGCTGCCGGCTAGGCAACCCGTCAGTCGCTAATCCGCTTGAGGGAATTCGGCCTCGCAAAAGCCGATGGCGCGGGTGCGGAATAGCTCATACTGTGCCGTTGTGAGGATGCCTTCATCGTTCATTTTATCGACCGTGCCCAGACGGTCCGCCAGGCATGCGGCGAGCGCCGGGTTGCCTTTGGCCGCGCTTGTAGCGCCAGGACCGGCGTTTTGACTGCCGCCTTGCGAAGTCAGGCCGATTGCCGCGGCTATGGGCGTTCGTCCAAGCTCCTCGCGCCCAAGCCACCCCATCAACGCCAGCCCCGCGACCGCCAGGCAGGCGGCGACCACGCGTGCCGGCCAGCCGTCGAGCGGGGAAGATCGGCGCGTTGTCATGGCCCGGTCGCCCTCAGCCGCCGGTGACGCTCATATGGCGGGAAACGGCAGGCTGCTTCGTCCGCCGGTCGATGATGAAATCATGGCCCTTGGGCTTGCGTCCGATTGCTTCGTCAATAGCGGCTGCGAGAAGTTCGTCGCCTTCAGACGCCCGCAGCGGCGCGCGCAAATCGGCGCTGTCGTCCTGCCCCAGGCACATGTAGAGCATGCCCGTGCATGTTACCCGCACCCGGTTGCAGCTTTCGCAGAAATTGTGGGTCATCGGCGTGATGAAGCCGATCCGCCCGCCGGTTTCCTTGACTTCGACATAGCGCGCCGGACCGCCCGTCTTATAGGGAATATCCTCCAGCGTGTATTCCTCGCCAATTCGTGCGCGGACCATCGACAAGGGGAGATACTGGTCCGTACGGTCGCCGTCGATTTCCCCAAGCGGCATGGTTTCGATCATCGTCAGATCATGGCCATGGTCGTGGCACCAGCGGATCATCGGCATGATCTCGTGCTCGTTGACGCCTTTCAGCGCGACCATGTTGATCTTGATCTTCAATCCGGCATCAGTCGCCGCCCGAATCCCGTCCATTACCTTGCCGAGATCGCCCCAGCGGGTGATCGCCTTGAAGCGGTCGGCATCGATCGTGTCGAGCGATACGTTGATGCGCCTCACGCCGCAATCGTAGAGCTCGGCGGCGTAGCGAGCGAGTTGAGATCCGTTGGTGGTGACGGTCAGTTCTTCCAGCGCGCCGCTTTCAAGGTGGCGCGAAAGCCCCCGAAACAGGCTCATGATGTTCTTGCGCACCAGTGGCTCGCCACCGGTGAGCCTGAGTTTGCGCACGCCTTTGTCGATGAAGGCGGTGCACAGACGGTCAAGCTCTTCAAGCGACAGCACTTCGCGCTTGGGGAGGAACGTCATATCCTCCGCCATGCAATAGACGCAACGAAAATCGCACCGATCCGTGACAGATACCCGCAGATAGGTGACTGCGCGGCCGAAGGGGTCGATCATTGGCGCTGCCTGACTTGCTGGCGGCAAGCCGGTTGATGCGGCCTCTGGCAGACCGTTTTCCATAGGGACCTCCCGCGTGGTCGGCGTGACGATTTCGTCGCGCCGCCCGAATAATTCTTGCTTGGTATCGAAAGTAGCGTTTTGGCCAGCCACGTCAATTGATCTTGGTCATGGTTGGGCTTCACGGTTTCGAAAGCGCTATGCTTGCACGAGAGGGCTTGCCAGCGCCAGCCATGTGCCTATCGTCAGTTTCAAAATGACAAAGGACCGAATCCGTGACCGATGACAACAAGCCGTGGCCGACTGAAATTCGCCTCAAGAAAGATCGCCGCAGCATGAGCGTTTCGTTCGACAATGGCGAAACACATGATTTGTCCGCCGAATATTTGCGCGTTTGCTCGCCTTCCGCTGAAGTGCAAGGCCATTCACCCGCGCAGCGAAAGACCGTCCCGGGCAAGCGCAATGTCGGTATCATTCAAGTCGAGCCTGTCGGCAACTATGCGGTGAAGCTGCATTTCGACGACCTGCATTCCTCCGGTATCTATTCCTGGGATTACTTCCTGAAGCTTGCTCACGAGCGTGAAACGCTTTGGGGGGGGTATCTGCGGGAGCTGGAGGAAAAAGGCCTCAGTCGCGACGCCTGAGCCAGCGCGACTGGAATGCGCCGGGAAAAGCTCCAGTTTGCGAGTATCCCTGCTCATTCCTTTTCGCTTTTCGACAGTTCCTGCGCATAGGCGAGGATAGCGTCGACATCCTCGATTTTCAGGATGACTTCATTTTCCATTGTCGCGGGCAGGTTTTCCGGCCGCGGGGCGTCGCCTTCAAAGCGGATGTGGGCTGGATGCGGCAATCGGGCATGAAACGTTGCAAAACGGTCGTGCCAGTCGTCCAGCGCCTTGATCAGGATCATGAACGAGGGGGTAGAGGATATTCCTGCCATTCGGTTGTCGGGGCTGACAACATGGCAGCGGGAACAGTGGATCTCCGAAAGCTCCTTGCCGCGATCCGCCAGATCCTCAGCGGCATGGGCTGGGGTCGCGCCACCGGTCAGCACTTGAGTGATGGCAATGGCGAATACGCCGAACAGGGAGGCCGGCCGCGGCCCTCGCGACATGGAATTCCGCCGTATCCGCATTCTTCCCTCCATGCCGGCTCGGGCCGATATTAGCCGTAACCTTCATACTGGGAAACGATTTGCGGGCTTTTTCAAGGTCCGGGAGGCATCTTCAACAAGGTTTGAACGGTTTGAATCGCCCGTGTGCGACATGGCGATTGCGGAAGTTCGACAAGAGCCGACCTTCCGCAATGTTCAAACAGGCATTTTACCGCTTCACGATGACCCGCGTTCCGACGGGGACATTGTTATACAAGTGAATGACATCTTCGTTGGCCATACGGATGCAGCCGGAAGAAACGGCGGTGCCGATCGTCCAGGGTTCATTCGAACCATGGATACGGTAGTAGGAACTGCCTAGATAAAGTGCCCGCGCGCCGAGCGGGTTGTTCGGCCCGCCCTTCATATGCGCAGGTAGCTTGCGGCCCTTGCGGGCTTCGCGCGCGCGCATCTCCGGCGGCGGCGTCCAGCCCGGCCATTCGGCCTTGCGCGAAATCCGCTGGGTGCCCGCCCATTGGAAGCCTTCCTTGCCGACGCCGATACCGTATTTTTCCGCCTTGCCGCCTGGAAGGACGTGGTAAAGTCGGCGCTCATCGGTTTCAATGATGATGGTTCCCGGTGAATAAGGGCCGCTGTAGCGTACGGTCTCTCGCTTTATTGGCGATTTTCCGCCGTACCGGGTGGTCGGCCCGTAGGTAATCCATTTCTTGGTGTTCGGATCGAAAAACTGCCCGCCCGATTGTGCAGAGGCGCTCGTCGAAGAAAGACCCGCGGCTGCCAATGTCGTGGCAAAAATCACCGCAATGACTGAAAGTTTTCGTAGTTTCAACGCCATACTCCCTACTCCATACTTTAGTGTTATTTTGCATCTCCGTTTTCTTGTTGTTGTAAAGCCAATTTTCAATCAGGTGCCGCAATATGTCCAACCAAAGCTTGGCTAATTGTGCTGAATTTGGTTTTAATTTTCATTAACGTTACGTATTTTCGATCTTGGATTGTGCTCTTGGCGGCAAGACACGCGCAGTGATCTACATCACTAGTCTTCCTGTTTTCATCATTCACGGGGCGATAGGCAAAGAAAGGCGGCGCTACAAGCGCCGCCTTTTGCCTCAAACCGTCCGTAGCCGCTGGAACTATCCGAGGTTGAGTTCCTGGAAAAAATCGTTGCCCTTGTCGTCGATGACGATGAAAGCGGGAAAATCCTCCACTTCGATCCGCCAGACGGCTTCCATGCCGAGTTCCTCGAATTCGACCACCTCGACCTTTTTGATGCAGTCCTGCGCCAGGCGTGCCGCCGGGCCTCCGATCGAGCCGAGATAGAATCCGCCATGCGCCTGGCAGGCGCGGCGCACCTGGGCGGAGCGATTGCCCTTTGCCAGCATCACCATGGAGCCGCCTGCCGCCTGGAACTGGTCGACATAGGCATCCATTCGCCCAGCCGTCGTCGGGCCGAACGAGCCCGAGGCATAACCTTTCGGTGTCTTCGCAGGGCCGGCGTAGTAGATCGGATGGTTCTTGAAATAGTCAGGCAAAGGCTCACCGCGCTCCAGCCGCTCGCGCAATTTGGCATGGGCAAGATCGCGCGCCACGATCAGCGGACCGGAAAGCGAAAGCCTGGTCTTGTTGGGATGCCTGGTCAATTCCCCTAAAATTTCGGACATGGGTTTGGTCAGGTCGATTTTGACCACGTGGTCGGAAAGCGCGGCCTCGTCGATTTCCGGCAGATATTTGTGCGGCTCGCGCTCGAGTTCCTCAAGGAAGATGCCGTCGCGGGTGATCTTGCCCACGGCTTGGCGGTCGGCCGAGCAGGAAACGCCGATGCCGATGGGTAGCGATGCGCCGTGGCGCGGCAGGCGGATGACGCGAACGTCGTGGCAGAAGTACTTGCCGCCGAACTGGGCGCCGACACCGGTCGCCTGCGTCAGTTTATGGATCTGCTCTTCCATCTTCAGGTCCCGGAAGGCGTGTCCAGCCTCCGATCCCCTGGTCGGCAGCCCGTCGAGGTAACGTGCCGAGGCGAGCTTTACCGTCTTCAGCGTCATCTCCGCGCTGGTGCCGCCGATGACGATCGCCAGATGGTAGGGCGGGCAGGCAGCGGTGCCGAGCGTCAGGATCTTTTCCTTGATGAAATCGATGAGCCGCTCGGGTGTCAGCAGGGACGGGGTTCCCTGATAGAGGAAGGTTTTGTTGGCTGAGCCGCCGCCCTTGGCGAGAAAGAGGAATTTGTAGGCGTCATCGCCTTCCGCATAAAGCTCGACCTGCGCGGGCATGTTGTTGGCTGTGTTCTTTTCCTCAAACATGGATAGGGGAGCAAGCTGCGAATAACGCAGGTTCTTCTTGAAGTAGGCGTCCCTTGCGCCCTCCGCCAATGCCGCTTCGTCGCCGCCCTTGGTCCAGACCCGCCGGCCTTTCTTGCCCATGATGATCGCCGTGCCCGTATCCTGACACATGGGCAGGACGCCATGAGCGGCGATATTGGCGTTTTTCAGCAAGTCGAAGGCGACGAACTTGTCGTTTTCTGTCGCTTCCGGGTCATCGAGGATCTTGCGAAGCTGTTCCAGATGGCCGGGGCGGAGAAAGTGGTTGATGTCGGCGAAAGCTTCTTCGGCAAGAATGCGTAGCCCTTCCGCCTCAACGACGAGCACTTCCTCGCCATTGAAGTTCGCGGTCGAAACATGGTCCGACGTCAGCTTTCTGAAGGGGGTCTTGTCGTCCTTCAGGGGGAAGAGCGGCGTGTGCTCATAATCGGGAGCTGAAGCGGGCTGGGTCGTGGATGTTGGAGCGGGCATTTTTGCAGGTCTCCCGTGGGGCAGTGGCGCGTGCGGCTATCCGGCGTTTCCGCCTTCCTGCCGACGCTGCGTTGCGAGCCTTTTAAGCCATCGGGCGGGCTTCCGCCAAGACCATGCGCTCAAATGTTCGTTTCAAACCTTGCAGGCTGCGTCTTTCGGCTGGCGGCGATTGATCTTGAGGGAAATAAGATGCGCAAAACTTCTACCCGTCATAATGTTCGGCCAGGCGGGCAGCCAAGCTTTGCGCAACGATGCCGTGAGCCAGGATTGGGTGCGCATGGATGATGCACATGGTTGCTGCATGGGATCGGCAGGGCTGGTAATTCCCTGTGGTTTGGACTTCCTGGGGAGAAGGAATATCGAATGATCGATCTCTATACCTGGAGCACGCCGAATGGGCGCAAGGTCTCCATCATGCTGCAGGAATGCGCCCTCGAATATACAGTCTATCCGATCGATATCACCAGGGACGAGCAGTTCCTTCCCGCTTTTCTTCAGATATCGCCAAACAACAAGATCCCGGCGATCGTCGATCGCGAGGCTGGCGTGAGCTTGATGGAATCCGGCGCCATCCTGCTCTATCTCGCCGAGAAGACATCGCTTTTCATGCCGAGTGCGTTGCATGAACGTTTGCGCGTTACAGAGTGGCTGATGTGGCAGATGGGCGGCCTCGGCCCGATGCTCGGCCAGGCCCATCACTTCCTGCGGTTCAATCGCGGCAAGGCCAGATACGCGGAAGAGCGTTACGCGATGGAAGCTGAGCGCCTCTACAAAGTCCTCGACAAGCAGCTATCCAATCATGAATTCGTCGCCGGCGACTATTCGATCGCCGATATGTCGATCTGGCCCTGGATTTCCCGATTCGAATGGCAGGATATCGATCTGCGAGCCTTTCCCAATGTTTTTCGCTGGTACAAGACGGTGGCGGAACGGCCGGCGGTTATCGCCGGCTACAAGGTGCCGAATGACGTGGGCCCCATCCCCATGCCATTACAGGATAACTAGATTTAGTTCTGCTTGGTCAACGTAAATTACCTTAGTGTAATACGCATGATGATTTGGTGGTTAAAAATGTTAAAAATGATTTACTGCTAGTGCTTGCATTGTAATTTTTGTTGCTGTATTTAATAATACTTTGAAGCGCATCGAAATATAAATTGAACTTTAGTAATTGTGTTGGCGTTACAGTCGCGGTGTTAAGTATTCAATTTTGTAGTTACAAATATTCATATATGTGAATTTGTTGCTGTGACGCCACAAGTGCCTCTCGTAAAGGTTGTTTTGCTGGATTTCACGTCGTCGTGAACGATCGAATCGCGACTTACGCTACGCGAGTGCGCTATTGCTCTACGCAACTGATTATTCCCATCCCCTTTTTCGATTGGCCTGTCCCGTATGCAAAATTCCGTCACGACTGGATCAGCACCATTTGATGGTTCTCTGCCGGGAGCGCTCGCTCTGCTGCCTTCGATGAAGCCCGCGCGTCGCTTCGAAAGGCGCGATCTTTTGTCTACGACGTGCCTTGCGGCGGCATTTGCGGGCCTTGGTTCCTCGGCGGCGATTGCCGAAGAGCCGCAGCCTTTGTGGGGTGCCTGGGCGGAGCTTGGCGGGCAGGCAGGCGACGAGGCGGCAGCCTTCATAGAAGGCTTCGTGCCGATCGGTCAGGACGACGATTCGATCGTTTTCCTGGATTTGCGCTTGAGTACGGCCGATTCCGGAACGGGCTATTCATCGTTCGGCATCGGTGTGCGCCAGATCGTGGGTGAAGACCTGGCGATCGGAGCCAGCGCTTTCGTCGATGGCATTCGCACGGATAACAACAATCTCTACGCGGGGCTTGGCTTCGGGCTGGAAGCGTTTACGTCGCGGTTCGATCTCAGGATCGATGGATATGTGCCCTTCGCAGATGAGGAACAGATCGGCACGCCGGTGACGCCAGGCGGCGTAAATCTCGTCGATAATTCGCTTGTCGAAACCTTTACATTGAACGACCGGGTAGAGGCCCCGCTTTATGGCCTCGGCGCGGAACTTGGCGCTTTGCTCGATTTGCCCTTTCGCAAGGGCGAGCAATTGCGGGCCTATACCGGTGGCTATTATTACGGCCGCGATGGTTACGATCACCAGGCTGGCGCGCGGCTGGGTCTGGAATATCGGGTTTCGGACCCGTTCGGGCTTTCCGGCGCACGGCTGACGTTCGGTGCGGAAGCTGTCTACAATCAGGACAATGAAGTCGATGCGCTCGCGTCGGCGCGGCTCCGGATTCCGCTTTTCGGCGGGTCGCAAGGATCGAAGAAGGGTGAAGGCCGCGAGGCTGGTCTTTCCGCGCTGCAACGCCAACTCGACGAAAGGGTTCGCCGAGACGCGGTCGTGCGTGTAGGCGAGGCGACACGGTCGAGCGGCACCTTGACCCAGGCTGTCGTAGACCCGAACACCGGCTTGGCTCTCGGCCAAATTTTCTTCGCCGACGGCGCCGATACGCTGGGTGCCGGTACGCAAGCCAACCCGACCGATCTCGCTGACGCTATCGCCAACGCCGGAGTAAACGGCATCATCGTCGGGCTCGGAGGCAACAACACGATCGATCTCACTACCGGCGTAACCCTCCTGGCGGGTCAGCAACTCATCGGCGGTAGCGGCAGCATCGCGGTCCGCCTCGCGGACGGGACGACGACGACCTACAACTTCGGCGGCACAAACGGTGTGATCGACGGAGCTGCGGGCATCGATACGATTACGCTTGCGAATAACGTGACGATTTCCGACCTGACGATCCTGGGCGGCAATCAGGCCATTGCCGGCAATAATGTCGCCAATGTCACGCTGCGCAATCTGAATATTCAGAACACGACCGGCGACGGCATTCACATTACCGGCGCGACGAATGCGACGATCGACACCATCGCCTTCAGCGGTATCGCCGGCATGAACAATCTGTTCCTGAACAATCAGGCCGCGACGATTTCCAATATCACGATTGATGGCGGCACGAACGGCATCGTCATCGACAACAACACCGGCACGACGACGCTGTCGAACATTTCGATCAGCAATGTGACCGGCGATGGCCTCGGCTTTGGCAACAATACCGGGGCGATCAACGCATCGGGCGTTTCCGTCACCAATGTCGGGGACGATGGCATCGACATCGACGGCGGCGGCACGTTCGACTTCTCCGGCACTACTGAGCATCGACGGGCTCGGTGCAAACACGGCGAGCGACGGCATCGACCTTACCGGCACGACGGGCGCGACCATCACTTTCGATACTGTCAATATCACCGGCGTGGCCGACGGAGCGGGGCTCAACCTGTCGCGCGACCCCAACCTTTCAGACGGCTTCAACGCGACCGTGACCGTCGGCACCGTCGATATATCCGGCAATGGCACCTCGAGCGGCACCGGCGTCGACCTTTCCGGCAGCTCCAGTAACGCGAGCGTGAGCATCGGCACAGGCAACACCTCGGACCTCGCGACCGGAGTGGTGCTTGGTATCAACGGCTCCGCCGGCATTGGCGGCGAGGCGGAACTGACTTGGTCGAGCGGCACGATCGACGCCGCAACGGCGCTCGACGGCGAAGGCGTCATGGACGGACAGGGCGACTACGACTTCTCGTCCACAACCATCGACACCTTCAACTTCGCGACCTTCAGCGGCACCTTTTTCGCTTCAGCCACGGGCACGGGCGACGGAACGAGCATCGCCGAAGCCGCTTCACTCGGCGATGCGATCACCTTCGCGAACACCAACACCGGCGGCGCGACCATCGTTCTCATTAATGACGGCGTCTATTTGACAACGATGACGCTGACGCTCGCCAACGACAACATCACGCTCGCATCCTTCGGCAACGGCGCTACCTACGCGGCGAACGGCCTCATTATCGCCAACACTATCCAGGGTGATGACATCCCGGACGGCGGCGAGCGCGTCGGCGACAACAGGGGCGCGGCGACGCTGGTGAACACCGCCGGCGATACGGTGCAGGTCAATGGCGATAATGTCGCCATCGCCAATATCAACCTTGGCAACGACGCCACCGGAAGCTACGCGATCAGCACGTCCAACGTTAATAATCTGACGGTCTCGGGCGTCGGCATCGGCCAGGGCGCGACGAACTCCGTGGGCGGGATCGAGCTGAACGGCGCCACGGGCACCGTTCAGGCAAGTAACGTCGATATCGAAGGCGGCAATGCGCTTTCCGTCTCCGGGGGCGATGCGACGATTACCTTTGATGACGAGAGCTCCATTGCCAATAACGATGGGTTCGCCGTCAGCATTTCGGGTCGGATCGGCGGTTCCTTCAGCCATTTCGGCGATATTTCCTCCGACGGTCCGACAGCTGCCGGCATTTCGATCACCGGCGAGACCGCAGTGAATAATGTTACGTTCGCAGGCGATGTCTTGCTCGGAAGCAATGTGGCTCTCGGTGGCGGCGCCGGCGTATCGATCGATAATTTCGGCTCCGCCTCAAACATCGCGTTCACTGGCGATCTTCAGATAGCGACTGACGGGCACACGGGCTTTTTGGCGGCCTTTGGCGGGTCTGTATCCGTCGCCTCGGGATCCATTCGTACCACCTCCGGGACTGCGCTCGAATTCAGTACTCTGAGCGCCGATATCATGCTCGGCGACGTTTCCTCGACCGATGCATCGGCTGAAGGCATCAGACTTGCGAATCTGTCGGGCGCAGGCGTCACCGTATCGGGGACAACGACCGTTGATAACGCCGGCGGTGCTGGCGTTCAGGTGAACGGCAACGCGGCGGGGATTTCCTTTGGCCAGACATCCGTCAGCGATACGGACGGCGAGGGCATCGAGATTGTCGGAAATTCGGCCAACGTTTCCTTCGGCAATACGACCGTCAACAATCCGGTCGGCGATGGTATCCGGCTTTCTGGCAATTCGGGCGCAGTCACTTTCGGCACCACGCAAGTGGCGCTTGACGGTTCCGCCCTTGGCAACGCCATCGACATTGGCGGCGCGAACGGCCAGATCACTTTCGGCGATACGTCGATCACCGGCATCGCATCGGGCCTTACCGGCATCGATTTCACCGGCGCCGAAGCTCCGGCCACCTTCGGCGTTACGTCCATTACGGGCACGGACGGTATCGGCATCGACCTCTCGTCGACGCAGAACAACCAGCGCGATCAGCTTTGCGACCGGTTCCTCGATCACCCTTTCGGGCGCAAGCGCCATCGGCGTCGAACTTGCCTCCGACAACACCGGCGCCACGGCGGCTAACGCCAATTTCACCTTCGGCGACGGCTCCGGTGTCGATGCCAACGGTACCAACAGCGCGATCGATGTCGAGAACGGCATCACCGTGGATACGATTGGCGTCGTGACAGCGCAGGGCAGCTATAATTTCGAGGACGTCGCCTTTACCGGCAATGCGGCATTTGCGACGGCCGGCCTGCAGTTCGTCTATGACGGCGTGACGGATGGCGACGGCTCGCTCCTCAATCCGTTTACGGTCATGCAGGCCCTCAATGCCGCGGACATGGATCAGACTTTCGTCTTTCTCGACGGTTCCTACAATTTCGGCGGCACAACCTTTGTGCTTGACGACGGTCAGGCGGTGACCGGGCTCGACAACGGCGCATCGGTGATGACTTCCGGCCCGGCGATCAATATCACCGGCCTTGGAGTAGCAGGCGGGCAGGCGATCAGCCGCGCCAGTCAGATGACGGGCGGACTCAGTATCGTAAATACCGGCGGCGGAGATATCTTCTCCTTCGCCGGCTCCGGCATGATTGCCGACCTCTCGATTGACGGCACGGGTGGCGGCGATATCTTCGCGGCTGGCGCGACCAATGGCGCGATCATGGTGAACGGCGTCGCCGTGCAGAATGTGGCGAGCGGACAGGCCGCATTCGCCTTCAATAGCTTTAATGGTACGGCGACGGTCCAGGGCTCCAGCATATCGACGGCGGGCGGCGGCATAGTCAGCGTTACCGGCGGCAGGGGCTCCTATACCTTCGATAGTGTAACGACCTCGGGAACGGGCGCGGCCGGCAATATTGGCATCCTGCTCGACAGCCTTGGCGACAACTCGGACTTCAACTTTGCAAGCGCTCTGACGCTTTCCGGCTACGACAGCGGGATAACGATCACGAACATTGGCGCGGACCTCGTCGATATCGATTTCGGCGCGGTCGAGGTCAGTTCGTCGGCGACCGGCATTTCGGTCTCCGCCATTACGAGTACCGCGATCGATATCGACTTCGCCAGCGTTGCGGTAACGGGCGCGGGCACCGGCATCGATATCGACGGTTTCAACGCTAACGGCGATACCATCTCCGTTGCCGGCACGACGACAATCAATAATGCTGGCGTGGCGGGTATTGAGATCAGCAATTCGAGCGGGGATGTGTCGTTCGACGGCCGCACGACGATCACCAACACGGCGGCAGCCGGCCACGGTATCGATCTCGGGCTTGACGCCGGCGGCGCGAACACCGGCGCCTATACGTTCAACGGTCTCGACGTAACGGTGAATGGAACAGGCGCCTTCGGCCTGCGCGCGCGGGACTCCGGCACGGTCAATGTGCTCGATCCCGGTGGCAACAACCAGATCACCTCGAACAACGGCACGGCGGTCTTCATCAATCCGACGCTGGTGAATATCGCGCTTGCCAATGTCACGTCGCAGAACGCCGCCGGATCGGGTCTCGATCTCAATCTCGTGTCCGGTTCGACCTTCACGGTCACGGGAACAACCAGTGTCACCGGTTCGGACGAGGCGGGCGTCGAGATCACCAATTCCGGCGGATCGACGATCTCATTTGCCACACTCAATATCGACAATGACGATACGGTGGCCGACGGTGCGGGGATAGTCGTCAACAATGCGGCGACGGGCACCGTTACCGTCAATGTGAACGGCGGCTCGATTGCATCGGGGAATGACCGGGCCGTCAGCGTCGCCAACTCGGGCCCAGGCGGCATTGCAATTGGCCAGACCTATTCGTCGATCTCGGTCGATGGGGCCAGTCGCGCTGTATCTGTTGGCGGGTCGGTCACCGGCACACTCGATACGGGCAGCGGCGGGGCGATCCAGAATACGAGCGAAGCGGCGATCGTGGCGCTCAGCGGAACGACGGCCGATATCAAGGTTGGCCAATCCATCGCGGTTACGGCCGGCGATGTGGCATCCATCAACAATCTAGGCGCCGGCGGCAGCGTCGAACTGGCCGGAAATATCAACGCAACCGGCGGTACGGGAATTTTCGTTGGCAACTCGGCCGGCGGATGTCGTTTTCTCCGGCGCGTCCAAAATCCTGAACGTCGGATCGGGCGCGGCCGTTTCCATCTCCAATTCCGCCAGCGGGTCGGTCAGCTTCACCAATGGCGGGCTCGACATCGACACGATGGCCGCTACAGGCTTTTCCGCCATATCCGGCGGCCGGGTGACAATCGAAGGCAGCGGCAATTCAATCACGTCGGGAGCTACGACCGCGCTTCAGCTGGATAACACCACCATTGGCGACGCGGGTTTCAATCTCGCCAGCCTGAATTCGACCGGCGCGGTGCAGGGCATTGTTATCAACGGACTGTCGCAGACGGCATCCTCGACCGGCCTCAATATCGCCGGTGGATCGATCAGCGGAGCGACGTCGCGCGGCGTGGATATCAACAATGCCTCGGCGAATATTTCCATCGGCGCGGATATCTCCACGTCCGGCTCCGTCCGCTCCGTCGAAGTGACCAATTCGGGTGCCGCTGCCGGCAATTCCATCACCTTCTCCGGTAATGTCACGGATACGGGCGCGGGCATCAATCTCGACGATAACGATCAAAACGGTGGCAACGCGACGGTAAGCTTTACCGGCGGCCTGACACTGAATACGAGCGCCAATGCCGCCTTCTCGGCCACGAATGGCGGTATCGTTCAGGCCACCGGGGCTAGTAACACGGTGACAACCACCACCGGCAGAGGCGTGAACATCGATAATACGACGATTGGGGCGGCCGGCTTCGCCCTGCGTTCCGTCTCCGTCAACGGTGCGGTGAACGGTATTCGTCTGAACAACACGGGCGACACCGGCGGCGTCTTCACCGTTACCGGCGACGGCACCAAGGCCCGCAATGGCTCTGGCGGCACGATCCAGAGCACGACCGGTGACGGCATCGAGCTGACCAATGCTTTCAACGTGACGCTGCAATCGTTGAATATTATCAGCGTCGGGGACGGCACAACGGACGGCACAAACGGCGGGAATACCCTCTCCACCAGCGATCATGCCATCCAGAGCGAGGACAGTGGCGATATCATCCTGTCGGGCGTGCATATCCAGGCTCCGCAAGGTAGCGGCTGGGAGGCCGTCAATCTGACCGGGGTCAACCGGATTGACAGCAACAGCCTCTTTGAAGGCATCAACACATCGAACTACCAGGCGCTGGAAGTCCGCAATACGGATGCGAGTCCGGCGTCTTTCACGATCGACGGCTCGACATTTAAGGATCAGGCGACCACCAACGGGTCGAGCTACGTGGTCTTCAGTTCGTTCGGCACGTCTAACCTTGATATCACGATCGAAAACAACTCGATTTTCGAAAACATCTTTGGTTATGCGGTGCAGTCGAATGCCGGCGAAGACACCGGTGGTTCGGGCACCGTTTCGACAACGATACGAGGTTCGACCTTCCAGAATGCTGCGGCCGGTACGGTTGGCGTGGGCGCGAGCGGCGGCATCGGGGGTATCATCATTTCCGCTCGCGAAGAATGCGACGGCGACTTTCGATATCGATAACAATATTTTCAATGATCTTGGTCGACCATTGGCGAATGCGGGTCTGATCACAATTCAGGGCATTGGCGGGACCGGCAAGACGATCGACGGTTTCATCCGGAACAACAACATTGATCGGATCGGCTATCCGACGTCTTCAGAGGTAACGACTACGGTCGGTCACCGGGTCATCGACGTCGTGACTGAAAATGGCATCAATCGACTGGATGTTGAAATCACCAATAACGATATCGACGATACCAGCCGCGAGGCGATCTTCGTTTCGGCGCGCGGGACAGGGCCGTACACGAATTTCTTTGATGTGCTGATCGATAATAATCGCCTCGGCGAGGTAACGCCCATCGGCCAGACGGATCGCGAGGCTATAGAATTCCTTTCCGAAGACAATTCCCGCGTGAGAGCAATCATCTCCAACAATATGATTCACGGTAATACAAGCGCCCTTGATCAAGTCGTCGATATCGATGCCGAAAATACTTCGACGCTTGATCTGACTTTCACCGGCAATACAGTCACCAATGTTCAGGGTGCTGGCGGGCGCGAGATCGCCATCGATACGGAAAATGGCACGTCGAATCTTTGCCTGGAGTTCACGGGTAATACGGCGGCCGAAGTGGAATTTAATGTGAACGGTACCTTCCGCTACGAAGATTTCGCCGGCAGGGCCGGGGCTAATCCCGGTGTCGGTGCCTTTATTGGCGGCGGCGGCGTCGACCGATGTTTCTGGCGATACCTGCCAGGCGCCGAATTTCTAATCGAGTAATATTTAGGGCCTCCCGCTAAGTGCGGCAGGCCGCTCGGACCATTGACGACGGGCTCGCGCGACCGCCGGGCGGGCTTAAGTCTTCGGCTTCTTCACCTTGACAATCCTCGGCACGGGGAAAGTGCCGAAGCCGAGATCGATGCGGGGCGGCAGGGGAGGCCGGGGATAGTTTTTGTTCATCGGCCCGTCTGGCTGCCCATCTGTTTGCCCTTCAGTCCGAGTCGAAGCGGCGGGAGAAGGGCTTTCCTGCTCCGGGGATTGAAGCAGCGAACCGTCGAGCAGTGCGGCCAGAGTTTCCTCAACCAGCGAGGCGAAACCGCCGCTTTTAAGCGCTGCGAGAAACGCCAGCGTATTGCCGGCTTCTTCCGTGAAAGACCAGCGGCAACCCTCAAAACGGCAGCCTGACAAAACTGGCAGATTTCCGCCGGAAAAGATCAATTGACAGCGCACGAAGGCGCAGTCGCGAAAGACCCCGTCGTCAAGGGTGACCGCTTTGTCCTGAAATGTCTCTTTCAGGTGGCCATTGGGGCGCGAAAGGTCGTCCACCATGGTCCTTTTAGTGCGCCAGTTGGACATAGGCGGAGGTGAAGCCGATCAGCGTGACCGGAACGACGACCGGCTGACGCTGCGCGCTTTGAAAACCGATCTTGAGCGTCTCGCCTTTTTTGAGAGAGGCGAGCAATTCATCCGAGATCGCCGTTCCCGCGTAGGCGCCATTGGCGTCGCTCGTCTGGATCGGCAGCGAAACCGGCTGCCCGTCGTCGACTTGCACCTGCGCGCCGGAGGGCAGGAAAAGACCATGCGGCAAAACAAGCACGAGCGCATGGTTCGGCGCGCCTTTGCGCGGTTCGACCAGCACTGTCAAAAGCCGTTGGCCGCTTTGCTGCACCACGATATTTTGCGCCATGCGGCAAGTGCCGGGCACATTGTCCTTCGCCTCGGTGCAGCCTACCGCCCAATTCGGCTGAGCGCCGGCGGGTTGAGCCGTCTGCTGGCCTGGAGCGGCGGGGTTTGCGGTGCTGCCGGATTGCGCCAATGCGGGAGTGGCGATTTGTAACGCCGCCAGCAGACATAATACGCCGCCTGTGCGGGCCGTGAATTTCCCGATTTGCGCGCGCCGGCTGTCCGGGCTTGGGCGTTGAAAAATCATAAACTATCCCCCCTTGCAATCTGGGCGCGATAATAGGCGGGGGCGGTCCGATCGACCAATCAACACCTTGCTATTATGAAGGTTTTGCCAGATGCGGTGGCCATTGTGCGTGGCTATGAACGGATTGTGTGGCTATATGCCGGAAAACCGGGTTGCCGGATGGCGTCAGTCAACACATGATGCCGCACTGGAAAATGAGGGTACTATGCTGAGATTGTTATCCGCGCTTGCGGTCGTGTTGTCGCTGACGTCCGTGGCTTTGGCGCAGGAAGTCGAAATCAAGGAAATCGTCATCGGCACGGGCGAGGAGGCGGTCGTTGGGGCCGAGGTTACGGTGCATTACACCGGCTGGCTTGAGGATGGCACCAAATTCGATTCAAGCCTCGACCGGCAGCAGCCGTTTTCCTTCACGCCCGGTGTCGGTCAGGTCATTCGCGGCTGGGAGCAAGGCGTCGTCGGCATGAAGGTCGGCGGCAAGCGCGAGCTGATCATCCCGCCGGAGCTGGGATACGGCAGCCGGGGCGCTGGCGGCGTCATCCCGCCCGATGCGACGCTACGGTTCGAGATCGAACTGCTGAAGGTCGCAGCTTCCAAATTCTCCAACCTGGATAATGCTGGGCTGAAGGAAAAGATCGCGGCCGGCGCGAAGGTCATCGATATCCGCCGTCCGGACGAATGGCAGGCGACCGGCGTTGTGGAAGGCAGCCAGCTGCTGACGTTCTTTGACGCCAATGGTCAGGTGAATCCCGAATTTTTCGATGAACTGGCGGCCATTGCCGACAAGGACGACGAGATCGTGCTGATATGCCAGCTCGGCAATCGCTCGCTTGTGCTGTCGCGGTTCATGTCGGAACGTGCCGGCTACACCAAGATCAGGAACGTCTCGGGAGGAATCGCCGGCTGGATCGGCGAGGGCAACGCGGTTACCAAAGCGACACCGCCGGAAAAATGCTGGCTTTGCTGACCTCGTGACATTTCATGAGCCGGCGTGGCGCTGAATGGCGGCGACGCTGGCTCAATATTCCTTTTCGAAAAACACGCCGGCCTTGGATTCGCCATTGGCGCCGACTTCGCCGCGCAGTTTGAGGTTTTTCGACACATCGATATCCACCGTCACACGACTGGAATCGCTGCCCGACCCTTGAGTGACGCCAAGGTAGATATTGTCGTTGATATATTTGCCGGCGGTCACCGCAGGGCCGGAGCCGCCGCCATCGGTGACATTGATGGCGTCGAGGCCGAGCGATTGCCTGAGACGGCCGAGCGGCCCTTCGCCGCTGCCGCCGGTCAGCGTTGCGACGGAGGCGGCCAATTGGGCGATCTGCGTCGGCGAGAGGTTCGACAGGCTTTGATCGAACAGAAGCCGCGCCAATATTTCATCCTGCGGCAGTTCCGGCGCTGAAGAGAGCGTAATTTCCGGCGTTTCGGCATCGCCCCGGACTGCAATCGTAATGGTGGTCGACGACGTGCTTGTGGTCGCCTCGAAGTCGAGCCTCGGCATCAGCGATCCGGTGAAGGTGATGACGCCCTTGGAGAACGTCAGCAGCTTGTTCAGGAGCTGGATCTTGCCGCGGATCAGCGAAAATCCGCCGATGGCTTGCGGAGCGTTGGTCGTTCCGACGAGTTTGAGATTTCCACCGAGCTCGGCATCGAGGCCGCGTCCCCGCACGAAGATCTGATTGGGCGCGTTGACGGTTACGTCAAGGGAAATGGGAGCAGACGCAGAACCGCCACCTTCGCCGCCTGCATCGACCTTCAAGGCTTCGGCCTGCTGGCGAACTGCCGGTGGCGCATTGACGTGGGTGACCGCAACCGGGCTCGCCGCTCCGGGCAGCCTGTCGGGAATGGTGATATCGGCGCGATTGATGGTCACCGTTCCGGAAAGTTTCGCGCCGCGAGCGGGATCGGCCAGCGGACCGGTAAGGTCCAGAGCCGCATCCAGATTGGCTTGCACCGTCGTGCCGTCCATATAGCGGCCATCGTCGAGGGTGACCTTGATTTCCGCTGGAAATCCAGACCCCAACCCGACGCGGCCGTTGGCGGAAAGCGTTCCGCCGGTCGCAAGTGCTGCCCGGATCTGGCGAAACTCGATGCCGTCATTGGCGAGCGCTATCGAGCCGCCGAAATCCCTCAGCGTCATGCCCGAGGCAAGCTGGGTGACTTGCAGCTCCTGCGGTACGACGGAGCCGGAAAACCGGATGCCCGTAACCGGCCCGCTGACACTCGCGTCGATTTTTGCGCCGCCTCTGGCGGAAAGGCCGGACAATGTCAGTTTTTCGCGGGCGAGTTCAATCGGAACAACGCCGGAGACCTTCATATCGACCGAAATCGGCTGGTTGAGACTGGCTTTACCGGTGGCCGTAAGGCTAAGTCCGGAAGGACCGGTCACCACCGTCTTTTGATCGATCGTCTGGCCCGCAAGGCGCCCGCTCGAGGTGACGGTGAGGGCAGGGATGCCATTGTCCTTCATTGGTTGAGCGCTGACGCCGCTCAGATCGATGGTCCAGTCCCCGGTCGGATTTGATGCAGTACCGCTGACGCTCAATTTTCCGGACGCGCTGCCGGCAAGGCCAAGCGTCGGTGAAAATGCGTTGGCCAAGGCAAGCGGCACGGTTTTCAGATCAGCAAGGATATCGAGCTTCTCTCCAGCCGACCCGGTAACCTGGAGGGAACCATCGCCGAGCCGCAAGGAAAGCGCTTCTATCGTTACCTCGCCTCCATCGACGGCAAGACGGGCAGGATCGCTGAGCGCCGTCTTCAGGCCTGCGTATTCGCCATCCAGCTTTTTGAGGGTGATTTCCATCCGGCTGCCGGCCTGATCGATCGTCCCGGCAAGCGCGACGCCGTCCTTGTTGTTTCCACCTGCAAGGCGGGCGTCGAGGTCGAAATCGGTCCTGGCGCCGGTGTTTGTCGCATTGAGCGAAAGACGCTCCACGATTTGCCCGCCGACCGCCAAATTCCCGGCGTTCGCGGTTCCCTCGGCCCGCAAACCTCCTATCGGATCGTAAACACTTGCCTTGGCTGTAACTGTTTCCACGGTGATGCCGGAGGCTGCGATATCCGAGCCGCTGATATCGGTGCGAATGACCGGTTTGCCATCTTGCGTGGAGATATCGATTGAGCCTTGCAGCTTGCCGGAAAGCTCGGTCAAAAGCAGCGGGCCGATATCTGCGAGTTCCGGAGCATCGATCGTCAGCTGGCCGGTAAGGCCGGCCAATGGCGTATCGATTGAATCCGTCGCCAGGGAGCCCTTGATCTGGTTGCTGCCGACCGTGATCTCGATTGCATCGGCGGAAAGCCCCCTGGTGTCGGATGCCAGTTTCACCGAACCCTTGATGGACTTGCCGTTTATGCCGCCGGACAGATCGATCGATCCCGAGGGCTGCGTTGGAGAGGCGACAACGTCGGCGGAAAGCCGAAGCTCTTCCACCGCTTTTCCCGTCAGTTGCAGATCGTTTGATGCGATATCGGCTGTGATCCTGGCCGCATCGACAGGACCCTCCACCTGCGCCTTGATGGAGACGCCGCCCGCAAGTCTTTCGTCTACGCGTTGAAGGTCGTTCAAGGATAAATCGAGTTTGGCGTCTACTTTGGTGAAGTCGCTCGTTGCGGAAGCCTGCAGCGCCAGGCCGTCGCCATCCACGGTCAATGAGCCGATATCGACGCCGTTCTCACGGGAATAACCCGCATCAAGGCTGAGCCTGGTCTCGGCAGCAAGAAGGGCATCGGCTTGCACAATACCGGTCTCCAGCGCCTTGCCGGTCAAATCCACCTTGCCGGAGCCCGACAAATCGCCCGGATTGCCGCTTGCGGAGAATTTACCGGAGAGCGAGCCCGCCAGCGGCCGTTTCGCAAGCTCGGCTGAAGCGGGCGAGATCGGGAAGGGCGAAACTTCCCGTTGCCGAGACCGCCTCTGCCGAGAGTTCCGCCTGCGACAGCGAAATATCGGCTGCCGGATGTGTAAGGGTTGCCGAAGCGATCATGACGGTCTTTTCGGCGCCATCGACCACGCCTTCGGACTTGAAGCCGAGGTCGCCTGCCAGCGATTTGAACTCGGCCGCCGCCGGCTGGACATTCGCAGCTGCAATCGAGAGGCGATAGGGAATTTTGAGGGCATCGGGATCGAGGTCGGCAGCCTCGCCGGAAGCCTCCAAATCGAAGCGTCCGAGTGTCGCCTCGGTCGTACCGAGACGATCAGCTGCAAGCGTTGCTTTCCAATTGGCGGCGCTCTGCTTGCCGCTCAACTCGAAATGGAGCTTCGTCTCACCGATGGTAACGCGCCGGTCTTCGAGTTCAAGCCCGATCAAGGCATTGCCGCCAGCGGATATGACAAGATCGGCGGATGCTGCAAGATCACCGTTTTCAACGCTTCTTCCGCCTTGCCCGGTGAGATTGACGGTGCCGGTTTTCAGCGAGAAATTTGCAGCAAGCGGTGCAAAATCATCGCTCAACTGCGCATCGAGCAGGAGTTTCGTCTGGCCCAGGAGGAGGGCATCGAATACCGGCGGCGCGAGCGCGGCGACGTCGCCATCAAGATCGGCAGTCAACGCTCGCCCGGTCTCATTTCTGGAAAGCCGTGCCGTGCCGGTGACCGTCTCCCTGCCGTCGAGCGAAACCGCAAGCTTCGATTGCCAATCGTCCAAAGGTCCGTCGCCGGAAAGGGAAATATCGACAGCGGGCAGATCCGCGATCTCAAGCAAGCGGGCCGCGAGCCCTCCGCGCGGTTCTTTCAGTTCAAGGGAGAACGCCAACCTTTCATCAGCGGGTTTAAACCGGGCGGTCGCCGAAAGCGTTCCTTCCACGCCGTCGGTGCGCCGGATTTCCAAAGCCGCATCGATTGAGGCCGGGTCGGTTTGAGCAAGCGCATTTCCTGAAACAGTCAATTGGAGCGGAGCGCCGACGACCGGGCTTTGCAGCGTGATCTCCTGAATGGAAAGCTGTCCGACCTTGAAGGGTATCAACGGCACGCCGCCGCCCTCGGACGGTTGCGAGGCTTCTTCGGCGCTTGAGGTTGCGGGCCGGCGCAGGATGTCGATCTCTTCGACGCCGATGGCTTCGATGTCGACCATGCCGCGCAGCAGGGCCAAGGGCCGCCAATTGAGAGAAGCTCCCGAAAGCCGCAGCCACTGGCCCTCTTCGTCGCTCAAGCCGACGCTTTCAACGCGGGCGTTAAGCCCCCATCCGATGGCGATGCCTTCGACCTTGACCGCCATGGAGGGGGATGAACCGAATTCATTGATGGCGCCGGCGAGCATGAGCCTGCCCGGGCTCGTCTGCAGAAAGGCAAGCAGCGACACCGCCAAAACGGCGATAGCGAGAAAAAGAAACAGCAGTCCTTTGAAGAGACGCTTCAGGGTCTTCATCGATCTTTGTTGAGTCCGTTTCGGCGGCTTGAACGTCATTGGGCGGCGAAGGCGGTACGGTTAGGCCCGACCCTAAAACGCCTGGCTCAAGCCCACATATACCGCAAAGGTCGGGTCGTCCTTTTCCGGTGTAAGTGGTACCCCAACGTCAACGCGCAAGGGTCCTACCGGTGTAAAGTAGCGCACTCCCGCGCCAACGCCCACTTTGAGTGCATTTGAAAAGTCGGGATAGGTGGCGTCATAGGCATTGCCTGCATCGACAAAGCCAACGACGCCAATGGTTTCCGTCACCTTCATGCGCACCTCGCCGGATGCGAGAAAAAAGCTCCGGCCGCCGGTCACTTCGTCGTTCAGCCTTGGCCCGACGTTCTTGTAGGCGTAACCGCGGATCGTTCCGCCACCACCGAGGTAATAGCGGCGCGATGCCGGGATATTCTCAAGGGACGGCCCGAGAATGCTGCCGGTGCCAAGCTTGCCTGCCAGCACGAACCGGCGGGCATCGTCGAGAGCCGCATAGGTCGAGACCTCGCCTTGCAGAAACACCATCGCCTGCGAGCCGCGAATATCATAGGCGGGCTCGGCGAAGGCGGTCGCGTGAATGCCCTTGGTCGGGTTGAGCTTGTCGTCGCGATTGTCAAAGCGAATGTCGGCGGGTATGCCGACGAGAAAGTAGTTGTTGTCGCCGAATACGTCCTGCTCGTCCGCATAGTAGACCTCGCCGCCGATCCGGCCGGTCAGGTCGTCGCTGAAATCGCGGCTGACGAAGGCGTCCGCCGTGATGTTGCGGCTGCGGTAGGCATCCGGGCTTTCCTGCCGCGCGCCGAGGCTGGTCGTGAAACGGGTCAAGGGGCCGAAGGCGCCGGGCTTTTCAAAAGCGACCCGCGCGGAATAATCCATATCGTCGACCGCCCTGTTGCCAATCCGCCCGACCGAACCCTCAACGCTGAGCAGCTCGCCGCGACCGAACAGATTGCGCCTCCGCCAATAACCCTCAACACCGAAGCCTTCCGTGCTGGAATAATTCGCACCGGCGCCGATCACATTGCGTTTGCGCTCCGCTACCAAAATGGTGATCGGCAAGGAACCGTTGGCGTCGAGCTCTTCGGCTGGAACCAGCCGCACGCTTGAAAAGATGCCGAGGTCGTTGAGCCGCTTTTCCGCTTTTCTCAGTTGCTCCGGATCGTAGCGCTGGCCCTGGGGAATGATTGCGTATTCGGCGACGAAGGCGGGGTCCGTACGCTCGACCCCCTCCACGGAAACCGTGCCGAAGGTGGCCTCCCGGCCAGGCGAAACACGCAAGGTGACGTCGAGGGTGACGGCCTTGTGGTCGGCTACGATTTCACGCTCGTCAATGCGCGCCAGAGGAAAACCCTGCGCCTGGAAGGCTTTGACGATTTCCGTTTCGGCCGCCAGGATCTTGCCGCTGCCGGCGTCATCTCCGACTTTGAGGCCATAGGCGGCCGGATCGATCAGGCTCGCTGAAAATTGCTCCGTGGAGCCGTTCGGATCGATGACGATCCGCCCGAATTTGAATTTCGGCCCGGCGGTCACCTTAATTGCTACGGGAGCGGGGCGGGCGTCGGTGATATCGCCGTTTTGGAGGGCTGTCTCAAGGGGCGTGCCGCCGATCTGGATATCGACAGTGCCGCCATAGCGGCCGTCGATATAGAGGCGTCCGACAAGGCGTTCGAAGTCGGACACGCCGCGCGCGATAAGCCCGGCTTCGCCCGATGGCGGCTGGGATTGTTTGGAAACCAGTTCGGATGCGGATTCAAGGGCGGATTTCAACTCGTCATCGCCGCCGACGAGTTCAAGCGTCGCCGTATAGGGCAGGGGGTCGGGCACTTCGACGACCAATTCTTCCTTCTTCTTCTCTCCGAAGAAAGTGAAGCCGAACAGTTCAAAAGCGTGCGTCTGCGGCGCGGAAGCGAGCAACAACGCCAAGGTGGCGCAAAATAGCGCCACGCAACGCAACGGCGCTGTCTGGATTTGCTTCGACCCTATCCGATACATGAACACACTACTATACGCGTCTTTCTGCCGTTTTTCCGCACTTCCCGCCGACCGTGCATACCGTAACACGACGAAGTTTCAATATTAGTTGCTCCAACGCACCGCTGCCAGCGGTTTTTCCTTCGGATATACGGCGGCGTGGTACCCGGCGGCCGGCTGAAATTCTACCATTGCAAGGTTAAAAAGATACATCGTGAGAAACGATGCGATTTACTCAGGCTGGGTTGGATGTGTTTTAACAGTGCTGTGCGATATTTTTGCAATTAATCTTTTGATTATTACGAGATGCAGATGGATATGGATCGAATTTTTATTCGGCAGCGGATAATGCCGCGCCAAAGCGTTTATTTCAGCCGCGGAAAAGAGCTTTCTTGCCTCATTCGGGTGGCTGATTGCTGCGCGGGGCCTTTTTCGGCCTTTTTCGCTCAATATGAGGATTTGGAATAGGATGCTCCATTTGCGGCGGCAATTGGGGTTCTGTTTCCTTGCCAAGAGCAAGCGGGATCTTTACCTCCTCAGCCATCGTTACCTTGGAGGTCGCATTGGCCGATCTGGACGTCATACGAAAACTGAACGCCATCGCCTGGGACGCCGGGCGGATCACGCTCGACTATTTCCGGTCCGATGTGATTGTCGACGCCAAGGCGGATGCGTCTCCCGTGACAGAAGCCGACCGAGCCGCTGAAGGCTTTATTCTCGCAGAGCTGGAGCGCCATTTTCCCGGCGTGCCGGTGGTTGCCGAGGAAGCAGTCAGCATGGGCAAGGTGCCGGCTTCCGCGCCGCTGTTTTTCCTCGTGGACCCGCTCGACGGCACAAGGGAATTCATCGCCGGCCGGCCGGACTACACGGTCAATATCGCGCTCATGGAAAGCCGCCGGCCGATCGCGGGGGTCGTGCATGCTCCCGCAAGAACGGAAGCCTTCGCGGGTTCGCTCGCCGCGGGCGCGTTCCGGATCGGCGAGGAGGGCTCTTCTTTCGGGGAAGCGAACCGCATAGCAGTGCGCAAGGTTCCTGCCTCCGGCATTGTCGCCGTCGCCAGCCGCTCCCACAATTCGCCCGAGACGGATGCGTTTTTGGATCGCTTCACCATCGCCGACCGCGTGTCTGTCGGATCATCGCTCAAGTTTTGCCTGCTCGCGTCCGGGCAGGCGGACCTTTACCCGAGGTACGGGCGAACCATGGAATGGGATACTGCGGCCGGACATGCCGTGCTTCTTGCAGCCGGCGGCGAGGTCATTTCGACATCGGGCGATCCGCTGGCCTACGACAAGCGCGATCAGGACAAGGACGCGGATTTCGCCAACCCGCATTTCGTGTGTTTCGGCGATCCGGCATTGAAGGACGAGGTGAGGGCCGCCTGCGCCGCTCTCGTCGAGGCGGCCGCGTGAATTCGGGACAGAATTCCAAGTTGACGTAAAGGAATTCGTAGCGTTTGTGACTTGTGAGCGCTTCAGCCCGCGATTTTGCGCGTGGTTCAAGCCAGAGCATATCCCGCCAAATCTGAATCGGATTTGGCGATAAGGATATGCTCCAACATATCGATCCTGGAGCGAATTCTTATCACGAAAACGGGATCCCGTTATTCGTGGAAAGCGCTCTAAAAAACAGTGGAGATCTTGATCGTGCCTCAGGGGCGTAGTCATTTGAAGCGGTTGGAGGCGGAATCCATCCGCATCATCCGGGAAGTCGCGGCAGAACTTAAAAAGCCGGTGATGCTTTATTCCATCGGCAAGGATTCCAGCGTGATGCTGCACCTTGCCCGCAAAGCCTTTTATCCCGCACCTCCGCCCTTTCCGCTGATGCATGTGGATACGACCTGGAAGTTCCGGGAGATGATCGACTTTCGCGACAAGATGGCGGCGGAAGCGGGTATGGATTTGATCATCCATACCAATTCGCAGGGCAAGGCGGACAACATCAATCCCTTCGATCACGGGTCGTCCTACTACACGCAAGTGATGAAGACGGATGCGCTGAAGCAGGCGCTCGATCTCTACAAGTTCGACGCAGCTTTCGGCGGCGCGCGCCGGGACGAGGAAAAGTCCCGCGCGAAGGAGAGGATTTTCTCTTTCCGCACCGAGACGCATACCTGGGACCCGAAAAACCAGCGCCCGGAGCTATGGTCGATCTTCAATACGCGCGTGAAGGCAGGCGAATCGATCCGTGTCTTTCCGCTTTCCAACTGGACCGAGCTGGATATCTGGCAATACATCCTGGCGGAGGATATCCCGATCGTGCCGCTTTATTTCGCCGACCGCCGCCCCGTGGTGGAACGCGACGGCACGCTGATCATGGTGGACGACGAGCGCATGCCGCTGCGCGACGGCGAAACGCCGGAACTGCGCATGGTGCGGTTCCGCACGCTTGGCTGCTACCCGCTGACGGGGGCCGTTGAAATCGCCCGCCGCCACGCTGGAGGAAATCGTCGAGGAAATGCTGGTCGCCCGCACTTCGGAGCGGTCCGGGCGGATGATCGACCATGACGACAGCGCGTCGATGGAAAAGAAGAAGCGCGAAGGCTATTTTTGAGGAACGTTCCATGCACCAGATGACCGAACCTTCCGTCTCCGTCAGCGCCTATCTGGCCGAACAGGAGCGCAAGGGATTCCTGCGTTTCATCACCTGCGGCAGCGTTGACGACGGCAAGTCGACGCTGATCGGCCGGCTTCTCTTCGACACCAAGCTGATTTTCGAAGATCAGCTGGCGGCGCTTGCGCGCGACTCCATGAAGCACGGCACAGTCGGCGACGATATCGACTTTGCGCTGCTCGTCGACGGGCTGGAGGCCGAGCGCGAGCAAGGCATAACGATCGACGTCGCCTATCGGTTCTTTGCGACCGACAAGCGCAAGTTTATCGTCGCCGATACGCCGGGCCACGAGCAATATACCCGCAACATGGCGACCGGAGCGTCGACTGCGGATCTGGCCGTAATCCTGATCGATGCCCGCAAAGGCGTGCTGACACAGACCCGGCGGCATTCCTTCATCGTCTCGCTGCTCGGCATTCGCCACGTCGTCGTGGCGGTCAACAAGATGGATCTCGTCGATTACAGCGAAGAGAGATTTCGCGAGATCGAAGCCGAATATCGTGCATTCGGCAATACGTTCGATTTCGACACGCTTGAAATCGTACCGCTTTCCGCATTGAAGGGCGAAAACATCATCGATCCGTCGAGCGCCATGCCCTGGTACACGGGCAAAAGCCTGCTGGATCATCTCAACACGGTCTCAATCGGCGGCGACGACATCGAGCGGCCGTTCCGCATGCCGGTGCAATGGGTCAACCGGCCCAACCTGGATTTCCGCGGCTATTGCGGCACCATTGCCAGCGGCCGGGTCCGTCCGGGCGATCCGATCGCGATCGCCAAGTCGGGCAGGGTCAGCCAGGTCGAGCGGATCGTCACCATGGACGGCGATCTCGATGAGGCTGTAAGCGGCGACAGCGTCACCCTCGTGCTCCGGGATGAGATCGACATTTCGCGCGGCGATATCATCAGCGCGCCGGATTCGCGGCCCGATGTCACCGACCAGTTTTCCGCCCATCTCATCTGGATGAGCGACGAGCATCTTTTTCCGGGCCGTCCCTATCTGCTGAAAGCCGGCACGCAGACCGTGACGGCGACGGTGACGGAGCTGAAACACAAGATCGACGTCAATTCGTTCGAGCATCTGGCCGGCAAGGATATGGGGCTGAACGAGGTCGCTTTCTGCAACCTGTCGCTTTCCGCCCCGATCGCCTTCGACCCTTACGAGTCGAACCGCGAGATGGGGTCGTTCATCTTGATCGACCGCTATACCAATCAAACGGTTGGCGCGGGCGTCATCTGGTATGCGCTTCGCCGTGCATCCAACATCCATCTCCAGGCGCTGGATATCGACAAGAAGGCGCATGCGGAACTCAAGGGTCAAAAACCTGCCGTCTTGTGGTTCACGGGGCTATCGGGCGCCGGCAAGTCGACCATCGCCAACCTGGTGGAAAAGAAGCTGCATGCGCTTGGCCGCCACACCTATCTTCTGGATGGCGACAATGTCCGCCATGGCCTCAACCGCGATCTCGGCTTCACGGAAGCCGACCGGGTGGAAAACATCCGCCGCGTTGGCGAAGTGTCGAAACTCTTCACTGACGCGGGGCTGATCACGCTCGTCTCCTTCATCTCGCCCTTCCGGGCGGAGCGGCGGATGGCGCGCAATCTGATGGAAGAGGGCGAGTTCATCGAGATTTACGTCGCAACCTCGCTGGAACTGGCTGAACAGCGCGACCCGAAGGGGCTCTACCGCAAGGCGCGCGAGGGCAAGCTGAAAAACTTCACCGGCATCGACAGCCCCTATGAAGAGCCGGAGAGCGCGGAACTGACGCTCGACACCGCCAATAATGACGCAGAGGTGCTGGCCGATCAGGTCGTGCGCTATCTGGCGGACAGGGGCTTCATTCACGCCTGATCTGGCGGGCTCTGAACGACCGGCGCGAGACTCGATGCAAAAGGGCCCGGAGCGATCCGGGCTCTTTTCGTTCGTGATCCCCTCCTGAGGTTCGCTGCAGCCCTACGGCGCCGATGCGCCGTTCGACGCTTCCCAGATGCGAAACCACTGCTGCCGGTCGAGCAAGATCTTGTCCGCCTTCACCATGCTCGCCAGCCGCTCGATTTTGCCTGATCCCGAGGATAGGCAGCGGGCATGCGGGATGGCGCAGGATGAAGGCCAGCGCCACCTGCGCAATGTCATCGGAGCCGGTTTCCCCGGCGATCTCGCCCAGCACTTTGCGAAGCCGTTCATGTCGCGCGTCGCCGCCGTTGAACAGTTCCGCTCTGCCCAAAGGCGACCAGACCATCGGCTTGATGCGCAATCTCTGGCACTGATCCATCGTGCCGTCGTGCAGCGGATCGAGATGCAAAACGGAATGTTCGACCTGGTTGGTGACGAGCGGAAAATCGAGCCGTGATTGCAGCAGTTCGAATTGCCACGGGGTGAAATTCGATACGCCGGCATGCCTGATCTTGCCAGCCTGCCGCAGCGCGGCAAGCGCCTCCGCCACCTCGTCGGCATCCATCAAGGGGTCTGGGCGATGCAACAGGAAGAGGTCGACCGCGTCCACGCCCAGATTTGCCAGGCTTTTTTCGCAGGAGGCGATGAGATGTGCTTTCGACGTGTCGTAGTGTTTCACATGGTTTTGCGGGCGCGCCGGTTTCACCAGGGCGATACCCGCCTTGGTGACGATCTCGATCCTGCTTTTAAGACCGGGCCGGGCGCGTATCGCATCGCCGAACAAAGTTTCGCAAGTGTAGCCGCCGTAGACGGCGGCATGATCGAAGGTCGTGATGCCGAGATCGACAATCTCCGCAATCTTGTCGGCGAAGCGGTGCGGATCGGTGGCGTCCCCATCCTTGTCGAGCCGCCACGCGCCCCACGCCATACGCGAGAATTCAGGACCAAGGGCGTGTAGTTTCAGGCGGGAAAGGGACAAGGCGGAGCGCTCCGGTGAGTTCAATGAATTTGATGATCGATGGGTTATGGCAAAAAATTATTCACCAGGAGCAATTTATTGCAACCGTTCGTGCGTTCGTAAGTCCCTTCTGAGAAATATTAAGGTGCATACAAGGAGTTGGGCACTTTCTGATTGAAATTCGAAATTATTTTCCGGTTGGTCCCGGCAGCTTTCCGTCAATATTGCCGGAGCTCCCGGGTCATTCGGTTATCGTTGCCCTTGCATCTCGTGTTCTCCTTCTGCTTAGAATTCAGGCATGTTGCAAATTTCGTATGATCCGGCGCTGGTTTTCGCCTCTGTACTGGTTGCCATAATGGCGTCCTACACAGGGTTGCGGCTTGCGTCCGATCTCGGCCGGTTGGATGCGGCAGTGCGCAAACGCGCGATAGCGCGCGCGGCAATCGCCCTTGGCGGCGGCATCTGGTCGATGCATTTCGTCGCCATGCTGGCTGTGCATATTCCGGTTGCGATCCGCTATGACGCGCTGGCGACGCTGGGATCGGTGCTGGTTGCGATTCTCTTCGTCGGCCTCGGATTGCTGCTTCTGCATTTCGGCCAAAGGAACAGGATTCGCATAGCTGCCGCCGGCACCTTGTCCGGGCTCGGCATCATGGCGATGCACTATACCGGCATGTCGGCAATCGGCGGCAATTGCGTCGTCTCCTATGAGCCGTCGGGTTTCATAACGTCATCCGCGATTGCAATCGGCGCGTCGATCGCCGCATTCTGGCTGGCCTATACCAAGCGGACGCGGATGCAGATTGCGCTGGGTTCCGTCGTCCTCGGTATCACAATCGCCTCCATGCATTATTCGGCGATGATCTTCACGCGCTTTTCCATCGCCACGGAAATTACGCTCATCGAGGAACCGAACCTTTCGTCTGGGTCGCTGGCGCTGATCGTCGCCTTCGCCGCCTTCCTGATCTGCGGGCTGTTTCTCCTGACAGCCATTCCCATGGCGTCAGTGGAGGAAGAGGCCGATGGTGTCGAAGTGGCGAATGGCGCAGCGCAGGCAACGCCGATCGCTAACGCACAGTCCTCCGCAAATGGCGTCAACGGCGGCGCGAAGGCCGTTTTTTCCAGATTGCCTTATGAAATCAACCACTCGACGCGGTTCATCTCCACCGACGAAATCTACGTGGTGCGCGCCGATGGCCACTACACCAGGCTTTACGCTGCAGAACGGGAGGTTTTCTGCCCCTGGCCGATATCGCGGGTGGAAACGGAGCTGAACGACAAGATCTTCATCCGCACCCATCGAAGCTATCTGGTCAATCTTAAGCATGTGCGCGGGTTCGAACGGCTGGGCGACAAGGCCTTTTGCATCGTCGACGATGTCGGCGACGACCGCATCCCGGTCAGCCGCTCCAGGGTTCACGATGTGCGCCGGGCGCTCGGGCTTGACTGAGGGGAAGCCGTCTCTCCCTCTGTAAAATATTGAAAGTAGTCAATAAAAATCGGATTTTTGGAAAAATTCGGCGGGAGCCGAGCTCGCCGGGATGGCGGCTGGTTGGCTCGGGCTGAAAGCCTCCGTGCTCGCAACAATCGAAGGCATCATTGCCGGTGTCGTCGGTTTAGGCGTCGATTACAATGCCGACCACCCAGCCGCCCCTGACCAGCAGGCCCCCGCCGCGTTCCCGGTTCAGTTCACCGCAATGGGTGGAACCGTTCCTGATTCAACGACGGTCTCCAGAGGTAACCGGATGAATTTTGGGGGCAGGTTCACTGGCATAGAAGTCAAGCAATGTGACTACCGCGACGGCGCGGGCATTATCCACGGCGATCACCTTGGAACTCTGCCAGGGATCCAGGAACGGAAGATGCGAGTAGGTGTCGGTGCGAAGCTCTGTCGCGCCCTGAGGTCTGTCGCCATCTCAAGCAGATCGCGACCAAAGACGCTCGGCTCCCCGGCCTGCTCCACGAAAGTGGCACTGTCATGGGCGAAGCGACTGTGAAATCCACACACCGCCTTATCGACGAGACGGCACCACCTGCTGTCAGGCGTTAGCCGGTAGTCTTGGGCGACAAGGCCTGCTTGCGATGTCCGAGCAGTAAGAAGATGCCTTGGACCAGGGCCATGGCTGATTCGGCCCAGATCAGGGTTATGGCAATATCGTTGATCCCGCCGTCTGATCGCAAAACCATCCAGAGCGTCAGGGCCTTGACTGCGGTCTTCACCACTGCCGAGAAGAACACAGCCTGCTGGCGCCCTTGCATCAGAAGCACCTGCGTTAGCAGCAACGACAAAACGAGCGGCCCTAATCCTATCGCATGGAGCCGGAAGATCCCTGATGTTAACGCGGCGGCGTCGCTGTCGAAAGCGCCATATTGGTAGACTAGCCGAACGATCGGGTCTGCCATTAGCGCCATCGCGCCACCGATGCCCGCGGCTGCTGCGGATGTTACAAAAATCTGCTGCCAATGGCTGCGCTCCAGACAGCCTGTGTCCCGTATCGCACGGCCCATTCTGGGGGCGAGCGTGAGGTTGATCGACGTCGCCAGGATCGCCGCGACCGCCATCAGCAGAGGATAACTGTATTCCAGTCCCGCTAGCGTGCCCTCGCCAATCCCGGAGGCGGCAGCCCGATCCATAAGCCGGCCCGCTGAAAGAAAGAGCTGCGTCACCATCACTACTCCAATGGCATTCAGCGTTGCGTGCAAGGCGGAAAAGGGGGGCGGCGGCGCGAATAGGCTCGACACGACCCGTCGCCTGTCACGCGTACCCAGCGCGACGAGGTGAACCGCCAGAACCGTTGCACCGCCAATTACCGCTGCGATTGATGGCGCCATCAGATCGCGCCAGTCGGCTACAAAAACAAAGGCCGTGAGCGCAAGCGCGAACCCGCCCGAGCGCATAAGCTGAGAGGACGCGCCGGGCCAGATCCGGCCCCGGGTACTCATCAAGGCGCGCATTGGCAGTGACAGAACCACGAAGAGGAATGTCAGCCAGCATATTCGCCCGGCTACGACCAACCGCTCCTGATCCTCCGCGCTCATGCCGGGTGCCAGAAGCCGTGCCTGCTGCGGCATCGTCAGGACCCCGAGCAAGAAGACACCGCCCGCAAACACAACCGCCACCCACATCGATTGCCGCAGCGCCTGAGCCGGTTTGACGGTCTCCCCGTTCAGGATGAGCCGGATCAGGATCGCGACAAAGGACAAGGCGAGACTGTCGCTGAGGACACTCGGCAGGCCGAACGCAACGCGAAAGATCTCGATTTCACGCGAAGTGCCAAAGAGATAAGCCAGCAGGATCTCTCGTGCGAACCCGGCCAGAAGGCCGGCGGCGACGAGAGTGGTTATGAGCACTTGCCGATAAAGCACGGAGCGGGTTCTCTAGTGATCTGCGGATGGCTAAATAGCCAAACCAAAACTGTTTTATCTTCTTTTTATGTACTGCAGTATTGTTCTGACACGCAAAATCACCCGTTGCGCAACAACCACTTGAGTCTATCTTGCCTATCCCAACCGTCGCTTTCGAGGCCCCACATCAGGTGCCAGACATAGTTTTGGTAGGGAACAAACATGAAGCTGGTTTGTTTCGTAAGTGAAACGGCAAAGAAAAAGATGCCCATCGGAATGATGGCAAGGCGGAAAACGGCTTTCTTACTTGCTTCATTGGCGAACAGGAGCAATGAAGCGATGGTGACGATTTCATACAGCATACGGTTTCTCAATGTCGGTATGGCAAAACCGGCAAGTGAAATGGCAACTAAAAATAGCAAAAAATTTGATAAAAGCCGGATGTTGCCATTCTGGCTTTTACGGTTCTTGATCCCGAACAAGATCAATATTAAATATAGAGTTATAGAAAATAAATACTCTGCTATACTAAAATTGTATTCTCTGATTTGGGTATAATATTCAAGCTTGGCCGATAAACTGAGCGGAAGCGCGAACGAAAAAAGACGCGCGAAATCTGAAATCCCAATCGCGCTTACGAGGATCGCCAGAAGAAAACCTGCCGACAGTATGATTTTCGAATATTGCTTGGTCGATATCAATATGAGAAAAACAAAGACATATATTGCCGCGGAACCCTGAAAAAACGGCGCAATGGTGAAAAAAACGATTCCTTTCCACCTTTGCCGCTCTATTGAAAAAGCAATTCCTAAATTGACCAATGACAGGGCGATTAACTGACGTAACGTCGAAAATTCAAGTGTAAAAAGAAGAAATAAGTGAATTATTGCGAAGGCAGCAATGTAATTTGATTCCAGCACACGCCCTAAACGCGTGATAGAGAAAATAAAGAAAAGATAGCAAACGCAATAAAATAATTCGAAGGTACCAAATAATTGTGATCCGAGATAGGATAATAAGATAAATAACGGCTCATGCGCGTAGAGGGTTACGTAATCGGTAAAGTAATAAAAAAACCTATCTAAGGGTATTTGGGAGAATGCAGCGAATTGACTCGAATAGACGTTCCAATCGAAGCCAACTTCATATTTTAAGCCGACTATTAGTACGGTAGGGACATAGAATATCGCGTATCGAATGGTATTTCGAGACGACATCGCCCCAGCCCAAGCTGTGGTCGCTAAAAGAATGAAATATGCCAGCAAAATGAACGTTTCCTTTGAGGTCTAGGGAATTGCCCGACATTGCCAAGCTCCTTCGCCAGCTCCAGCACGCTCAGGCGGCCCTGCGCCAGCTTCGTGTCGGCGTCACGCTTCTGCGGCTTCGCCCCCGTCGATGTGCGTTCCATGGCCCGTTCCTCCTCTCCAAGAATTGCAGGGAAAGAAGGTTAAGTGAACAAATTGCCTTCTAGTGAACCGACCAGAACCGTCCATGTTATCGGTTCGACAATCCGCATCTCGCTGGTATTGGCTGCGTCGGCACCCTGTAGATTTTGCAACAGCGTTTCAAGAGCTGCCCCTATAGCGGCTGCGGAGTTGGAGTTCGGCACTGCGCCAATGTTTTGGCGTGCCAATTCCCTCGCCATCTCGCTCTCTGGCTCGACCAGCGCCAGGATTTTCAGGCCAAGGTCGCGGTAGGTCGAAATCTTGGATGGATAGGCGACGCGATAGATGTTCGCGGTCAGCGAGACCAGTCCAATATCGGCATCGGCAATGATGCCCCGAGCCTGTGCAAACGGTAGAAACGGGGCAAAGCGAACCTGGGGGTGATCGCCCCAACGCGCCTTGAGTTCGGGCAGCGCCACGCCGTCGCCGAGGAACATCAACTCCAGTTCGGGGTGTTCGTCGAAGCAGAGCGCCACGCCCTCGGCCAGCAGCGGCAGGTTCTGGAACCGGCCCAGGTTGCCGGCGAAGATCAAGCGGACCGCGCCCTCAGGCTTGAGCAGTTCCGCGGGGGGCTCGACGCTGTCCGCCTCGACCGCGAGTGAGGGGTTGTTGATCACATGTATCGGCAGGTCTCCAAGACCACGCGCCTGCAGCGTTTCGGCCATGTCCCGCGACAGGACGATGATCGCGCTGCTGCGGCGAAGGGTCTGGTTGTCCAGCCAGCGCAGCGCGCGCATGGGCAGGCCGTGCCCAAGCCGCCCACCCGAATAATATGAGACCTCCGGGTGAATATCCTGCACATGGTATATGAACCGCGCGCCGCTCAACCGGGCGGCAAGGCTGGCGCACCAGGCTGCAAGGACTGGCGGAAAGGTGCATGCCGTTACCACGTCAGCGCGCGAGAAGAGGACATGAAAGAAGAGCCAAACGCAGTAAATCGTTGCGTTGAAAATCCTGATCAAGAGCGGGCGGTCATGCTCCATGAACGTCGGGATCCGCCGAACCTTTATTTTGCCAAGCTGCTGCTTGTGCGGCGCGTCGGCTACATCCTTGCCGTAGGACGGTCGTGAACTAAACACCCGGACATCGTGCCCGGCTTCAGCCAGTTCGTCACCCATGATACGCAGGATGACGCCATAGGGAGATGTATCCGGCCAGAAAAAGCGATGAGTTAAAAGGATCTTCATTTCGAAGTTACAAAGCTGGACGGAGCCCAGCGGGTTGCTCCGGCCAGATCCCTGGCATCAGGTTGAACTATTCGGCCGGTGGCAGCCCCGATTATCGCGAGCGCGGTGCGAACCACGACCTGGAAGTCGCTGATAAGGTTTGCGCGTTCCAGATAGGCGCGTTCGACCGCCAGTTTGGCTTTCAACGTTCGTTCAACGTAGGACTGCTCGGGGTTGTCGGGATCAATGAGCCGTTCGCCCAAGGCATAATAGTAGATAGCCCCCGGGCTGGTGATCCCGGGCTTGACATCCAGCGTTTCAATCATCCAGTCGGTGTAGTGTTCGGCCACGATCCCGGGGTCTTCCGGGCGCGGCCCGACAATCGACATGTCGCCTTTTAAAACATTCAGAAATTGCGGCAATTCATCGATCTTGGATTTCCGCAAAAAGGAGCCAAACGGAAATATCCTGCGATCTCCATGCGATGTAATGACCGGTCCGCCCGCACGTGCATGCATCGAACGGAATTTCAGCATTTCGAAAGTGCCGCTGCCGCAAGCGACCCGTTTTGCACGATAGAAGACCGGCCCCGGCGACGACATGCGGATACCGATCGCAGCAATAAGTAACAAGGGAGATGTCACGGCGAGCGCGAAGGCCGCGAACAGCAAATCAAAGGCGCGTTTCATTCACCCAGAATTCCATGAACCGCATCGATCACACGATCCTGCTCAGCGTCGCTCATGGCCATAAACAGCGGCAGGCTGACGCAGCGCCGGAAATAGGCGTCAGCGGCGGGGAAATCATGGCCTGCGGTAATTGCTTTCCAGTAGGTCATCTGGTGCAGGGGGCGATAGTGAACAGATGCGGCGATGCCGTTTTCCTGAAGTTGCCGTATGAACCCGTCTCGCGTCACGGGCGCTTCATCACGGAGCTGTACGGTGTAAAGATGCCACGCGTGGGTGTCACCCATGGCGGCGTGAGGCGGCAGGATCAGAGGTAGTTTGGCGAATGCGCCGTCGTAGCGGGCCGCGAGCCGGGTCCGGGCCTTGTGGAACTCGTCGACACGGCGCAGCTGGACAAGGCCGATCGCCGAGGCAATGTCCGTCAGGTTGTATTTATAACCAGCATCGACCACATCATAAGCCCAGCTCGCATTGATGTCGGTAAATCGGTCGAACACGTCGCGATCTATGCCATGCAGCCGCATCTTGCGCGCACGTTGAGCAATGGCATCATCGGCGGTCACCAGCATGCCGCCTTCGCCGGTGGTCATCGTCTTATTGGCATAAAAACTGAAGGCGGTGATGTCGGCGCCGGCCGGGCGGCTGCCGATCAGATGTCCGCGATGGCGCGTGGGCAGGGCATGCGCAGCATCATCCAGAATGGCAAGGCCGTGTTCATCGGCAAGAGTCCGCAAAGCCGTTATGTCGCAGGCGCGACCGGCGAAATGCACCGGCATGATCACCCGGGTCCGGCCGGTAATCGCCGCCGCTATGCTATCCACATCGATGCAGAGCGTGTCAGGATTCATGTCGACGAGAACGGGCGTCGCACCCAGGTAGCGAATTACCTCGGCTGTGGCAGTAAAGGTCATCGTCGGAACGATGACCTCGTCTTCCGGGCCGACACCCAGTGCTTCGAGACCCAAATGCAGCGCTGCCGTCGCCGAGTTCACCGCAACTGCATGAACGTCGCCGCCCAGGTATTCACGAAACCTGGCTTCGAAAGCTGTTGTTTTCGGCCCGGTGGTCAGCCAGCCGCTGCGGAGGCTCTCGACAACGGCGGCAATCTCTTCCTCGCCAATACTGGGTCGAAAGAAGGGCACAGGCTGTGTCATTCTATGTATCCGAGTTCCTTGAGTGCGTGAGTTAGAAGATGTTCGAAGATTGCCAGATCTTCCTTTGGCAGGCCGCGCCACATCTGCAGTTCATTTGGGCGCAGCTTCCTGTGGAAATTGGCGAGGATCGTGTCCTTGTCGGGCAGACCCAGCCAATCCAGCAGCGTTGACAACGCGGCATCGTCGCGGGTCAGTTCTTCGTAACGGATCGTAAAAACCCGGTTTTGTGTATTGTCGATCTCCGACAGATCCGCGCTCGCCCGGTTAAAGGATTCCAGCCATTGCCGGGCGCAGACCCGTGACAGCGGTCCTTCTTCGGCCACTGCCTCGATCCCGGGGAACCGTGGCCCCCAGACCTTGCCGCCCTTGCGCCCCGTCATCAGGCCATGGACGAAATTCCATCCAAACCAGGCGACGTAGGTCAGATTCTGCAGGGGGATCTCGCGTAGCTTTCGTGAAAGGGCCGACCAGTCCGGCGGTGCCTGCCATTGACGCATCGCGCTTTCGGCCACTTCGCGGCCGTCGCGAATGAGATGGATATAGCGCGCTTCGGGAAACACCGCATTGATGAAGGGTACACGCAGGGTGCTGGCCACAGTTTTCTCGATAAGGATATCGCCGGGATTGGCTTTGGCCAGTATCCGCAACGTCTTGCGGATAAATTGCTTGTGCCTGACGGTCAGCCCAGCCGGATCCAGCACATCGCTTTCATTTCTTCCGGCGCCATATCGCCAGACGTAATTCACATCATATGGCACGGCGGCCGTGCCGGAACCCGAGGCAAGCACATCACGCAGGAATTTGGTTCCGGAGCGCGCCGCGCCGATCAGAATGATTGGACATGCTTCAGTCATGCGTGCGGACCGCATCCCATGCATTCGAGAGCCGGGCCGTTCCAAGGATCAGGTTCACCACACGTTCCGATGTATTGGTAATGCAGTAATCCGCCGGGACGGGCTGTGGAATGCCCGACGCCGCGCGTTCGGCAAATCCTTGCGTGATCGCCTCGACCCCCGACAAGATCGTGTCCTTGTTGAGCCCGGTCATGATCAGACAACCGACGTCGATGCCCTCCGGGCGCTCGATCGCATCACGAGGCGTGACTGCCGGGAAGCCGAGGATCGAGGCTTCCTCGGCAATCGTGCCGCTGTCTGAAATTGCGCAGAACGCCTTCATTTGCAGATGGTTGTAGTCATGAAAGCCGAACGGCTTGGCGTCCTGCACCTTGTCATGGAACGCCAGACCCAGTGCATCGAGCCGCTTTCGCGTGCGCGGATGCGTCGACAAGATCACCGGGTAGCCATACCGTTTTGCGATTTCGTTGAGCGTCTCTACCAGAACAGTCAGGCGTGCGGGGCTGTCGACATTTTCTTCGCGATGCAGCGAGACGATGAAATATTCGCGGTTGCTCAAACCCAGCCGCGACAGGATGTCCGATGCCTCGATTCGCGCACGATAATGCTCAAGCACTTCGCGCATCGGCGAGCCGGTCAGGTATATGCGGCGGTGATGCAGGCCCTCGGACAGCAAGTGGCGGCGTGCATGCTCGGTGTAGACCAGATTGAAGTCCGAAATGTGATCGACCAGCTTGCGGTTCGTCTCTTCCGGGACGTTGCGGTCGAACGACCGGTTGCCGGCCTCCATGTGATAGACCGGGATCTTCATCCGCCTTGCCATGATCGCGGAAATTGCCGAGTTGGTGTCCCCCAGCACCAAAACCGCGTCGGGCCGCTCCTGCACCAGTACCTTCTCGCTTTCCGACAGTATCTTGCCCAGCGTTTCACCCAGCGTGCCGCCACCTGTACCCAGGAAATAGTCGGGCTTGCGCAGATCTAGATCTTCGAAGAACACCTCGTTCAGTTCGTAATCCCAGTTTTGACCGGTATGAACGATGATGTGGTCGGTATAGCGTTCCAGCCGATCCATGACCCGCGACAGCCGGATGATCTCGGGCCGGGTGCCAAGGATCGTCATCACCTTGAGCTTCGTCATTGCTGCACCTTGTCGGCGAAAGTGTCGGGGTTTGCCGGATCGAACAGATCGTGCGTCCAAAAGAGGGTTAGAACGTCGGTATCGCCGGTATTCTCAATCGAGTGCGTGTGCAGGGTCGGCATGTCGATCGCCGCGGGTTTGTCTCCAGAGACGCGGTATTCCCAGACCTTGTCGCTCAGTACCTTGCGGATGCGGATCACCGCCTCGCCCTGCACCACAAGGAACCGTTCGACCTTGCCCAGGTGGAAATGGTCGCCACGCGTAACGCCGGGCTTGGTGGTCGAAAGGAAGGTCTGACCACCGCCGCCGCCCTTGACGGCCTCAAACAGCGTGCCACGCGGATCAGTGTTCAGCCGTAGTGGGCGCGGCCAGCTACCTGGATAGGTCGCGGCGCGGTAGCTGTTGAACAGGTCGCGGTCCAAAGGGTCTGACAGATCCGGGTAGACGTTCAACAGGTACCCGTCATGAAACGCTTTCAGCGTCTTGAAGAGGTCGAGCACCGAAACCGGACGCGACTCGGGCTCGATACGGCCTGTGGTACCCTCGGTTACCGCGTCGATGGCGATTTGCGCGGCTACCCCCGCATGCAGCAGACGTACCCGCCCGTCCGGATTGATACTCGGCGTTTCATCCGCCAGAATTTGCGCAATCAGCGTCGCTGTAACGTTGTTGTAGAATGGCCGCGCGCCTTCGCCGAAGATATGCGGCAAGACGAGGTCGGTATAGGGAACCGACATAGCGGCCAGGATCTCGCCAGCGCGTCCCTTCGAACGCCCATAAGGCGTATTGTTGGCCGCATGGGTAGAATTTGCATAGACGATGTGCGGCCTTGCGCCAACGGCGCGGCAGGCTTCGGTCAAGCGGCTGGCGATAGCCGGGTTCGCGGCCTCAACCTCGTCGTCGGGCGCCCGGTTGACGCCCGCGAAATGCAACACGGCCTGCGCGCCGGACAGCGCCTCGGTCAGTATGGTGTCATTGTCGAACGAATTGTGATCTAGCGCGATAATATCATACGGCGCGGGCTGACTGCGGAACGCTGCGGCGCAATTGGCGGCGTGGAGGCGGGCATGGGCGTGCCAGCCGATCAGTCCCCTAGCACCGGTGATGACAATCCGCATCATTAAGTTCCGTTCCAGCTTTCAATTTCGGCCCGGATCTCTGGCAAGGTCAACAGCAGCTCTTTTACTCCGGCGGCATCCAACCGGTTGGTGTTATGTGAGTGATAGTCCTCCTGCTGCGCCGTCTCCGCTTCACCTTCGGAAAAATAAGGTTTGTAGTTGAGGTCGCGCATGTCCAGAACGATCCGATAGTATTCGCCCATGTCCTCCGAGTTGGCGAGCTCCTGCGCACTGGCCAGTGTTTCATATAACTTTTCGGCGTGGCGCCACCCGATTATCTCGACCGGGTGATCGGGAACGTTGAACAGGTCTTTTAGAGCCGTAACAAGATCGGCGATGGTCGATGCCGGTGCCTTCTTGATGAACAGATCACCCTGGTTGGCGTTCTGGAATGCGTGATGAACCAGTGCCACGCTGTATTGCAGCGGCATCAGGAAGCGGGTCATCGTCGGCTCTGTTACGGTAATCGGCTTGCCGGCCTTGATCTGGCGTACGAAAAGAGGAATGGCAGAGCCCCGCGAATACATCACATTGCCATAGCGAACCGCCGAGATGATTGTATCCCCGTTGCGGCCAAGTCCTCTCGCGGCAGCTTGCGCTGTTTTCTCCATCAACGCCTTGGTCATGCCCATGGCGTTGACCGGGAAAACCGCCTTGTCCGTGGAGAGGCAAACGATGCTGTGTACCTTGGCGGAGACGGCGGAGCGGATGACATTTTCGGAGCCGATCACATTGGTCAAAACCGCTTCGTGTGGGAAAAACTCACAGCTGGGAACTTGCTTCAGAGCCGCGGCGTGGAAGATCGCGTCGACGCCTCGTGTCGCGCGTTCAACAGCCCCACGATCACGAATGTCCCCGATGTAGTAACGCACCCGATCGTCGCGTAATTCATTTCTGAGAGCATCTTGCTTTTCTTCGTCGCGGCTGAGAATGCGTACTTCTTCAATCTCATTTTTGAGTAAATCCTTCAGCATCGTTTTTCCGAAGGATCCCGTCCCGCCCGTAATAAGAAAACGAGTAGGTTTTTTTCTTGCTATTGACATGTTTGATTCCGTTAGAATTATATTTTCTTTCGTAATTATGCAAGGCAATCTAAATATTTTCGTCGCAACACTGCATAATAGGTTCTGATTATTTATTTGAGTTTTTCAATTTTCCGATTTAAGTTACAAGAAATCCGTATTCTTCTGTTTTCTTCTACAAGATTGATCTTATAGCTGCCAAATTTTTAGAAATACTTTTCGGTGTCAAAATATATGTCTACCGCCGCTTGTCTTCCTCGAAGTGAAAATCCCCAGTTTCACCAGCTCTTTTCGATCAAGGTTTTGAGCGCGTAATACATTCACCCGACGCTGACCTCAAAGCCTCGAACAACTCACGCTGGGACATTTCAGGATTGTTCCGGAGTAGGCGAAAGACATGGAAGCTCAGATCTTCCTGAAGCTTGCAACGGTTGCTCGCCATTCTCACGTTGATTTTGGCAAGCTACCGCACAAGGACTGCCTGAGGGCGCCTTGGGTAGCGGAGATTGGCTTGTTGAATATGGTTCGCATCGCTTAGCCTCAAGGGGTAGCGCATTTCAGCGCCTGCCAACAAGTCTCAAATGAATTGAAAAGGGATTATTGGGGAGCCAAGCGGCTTTTCCACGAACGACGGCCTTTGCTCCACATGGGGCAATCCATCTGGTGGCGGCCTACCCACACGTGCAGATACACACTTTACAGGATTGCTTGACCTGACTGCCGTGGTCGTTGGTACGCTCGTCGTTCCAGGCGGGGCTAGGTTACGGACCCATAAATGTGGTTGAAATGGTATGAGCCGATCTGGTTGGATACAAGGAGCAAGAGCGCAGGAAACCCGGAAGTCGGATGTTTCCGACTTTCGTCTTTATATTGCGCAACCGGGGAACACTGTTCAGTCCCGGCATCTGGCGAATGGCGCCAAGGCAGATCGGTCAAGGCATGAAGCTGTTTGCCGGCCGCCTCGCGTCAAATTGAACGTGTCAAATTACCATTTTATATCAATATGATATGGCGCTTTTCCGATGCCGGTCAGGGATGATTGTCCCATCGTCCTTCCCAAGCCCGTTTCCATCTGAGCGGATTCGAGCGACAGATGGAGCAGGGTTTGGACGAGGTCCCGAATGTCATTTCATGATCGTGACAACACCTGGTTTCTCGCGCAGCTGAAACCAAACGGTGCCAATATCGCGGAGAAGAATCTCAAGCGACAAGGTTTCAGGACCTTCCTCCCGCTGGAAGAGACAACAAAGCAGCACGGCGGCAGGTTCGTCACCGCCCTGCGGCCGCTTTTCCCGGGCTATATCTTCGTTGCCTTTGATCTGGCGAGCGGCCATTGGCGATCTGTCAACTCGACCTACGGCATCACTCGTTTGGTAAGTTTCGGCAAGGAGCCGGCGGCGGTGCCGTTCGAGCTGGTCTCCCAAATGATGCTGCGCTGCGATATCTCGGGCAAGCTGCTACCGTTAGGGCAGCTGACGCCAGGCGACCAGGTATGGCTCACTACCGGTCCCTTTACGAACTTCGTTGCCGAGATCGAAAAGATTGAACCGGATCGGCGCGTCTGGGTGTTGATGGATATCATGGGTGGACAAACCCGGGTGGCAGTGAACGCCGACCAACTTCGAGCCGTTTAACCAGGTTGCAGCGACCGGCCGATGCAGGGAAACCGCCAACCGGTAAACCGGTACATATTTTCATGAACGAGACCGGAAAAGCCGTTGATCTAGCGCAGCAAAACGCCCATCGCCCGTGCGGTGTCATCGCCCTCGGACAGCTTATCTGCCCAATCTTCGCGCTGTCCGCGCAAGATCGTTCAAAGCCATCCAGCCGTCGACGGAGAACCGGTCGCGGACCTTGCTGGCGCTTTTGACCGCAGCATCCAGGGTCTGCAGCAAGCCTTCGGGGATGCAATCGCTTACACCGATCCCGACCCATTCAAGGTGGTCCGAGATCGCCAGAGCCAGCGGAGTGTCCGGGTCGGCGGTTTCCGCCAGCCGTGCGTGATAGGCTCTCAGGATCCGGATGTAGCCTTCCGCTCGCTCGACATATCGGCCCAGCCACAAAAGATTGTCGGCGGCCCGGCTCGGCAAAATGCCCGGTTGGCTCCTGAGATAAGTTTCCTTCTCGTCATCGAGCATCGAGCATCGAGCATCGTCTCATCGGTCACGGGAGACTTGCCGATAACCCGGACGTCTGCGGCAGATCCGCCGGATTGCATTGACCATCGTCACATGCCCCTGGCGCACGGCCTCCGTTATGCCGGGGGGGGGCAGCCGCGATCCTTCCATCAGCTCCTGGGGTGGGCAACATGATAAACGCACCCGCCGATTGCCCGTCCGCTTGGACTTGACTGAGAGGAATGAACCCATCCTTTGCCCGATATTGGGTTTGTGATAAAATATTTTATGTCTTGAAATTCAAGGTTTTCGATTTTTTCTAATTACTTTGATATCCAAGCCCGCGATCTAGTATTCTAAGTCGCGGAGGTAGATGAGTGGAACATAAACTCGCTGCAGTGCTGGCCGCCGACATGGCGGGATATTCCCGGTTGATGGGAGTCGACGAAAGCGGCACCCTCGCGCGTTTGCGCACCCACAGGATCGAGTTGATCGATCCCGCCATCTCCAAAAATCAGGGCCGCATCATCAAGACCACCGGCGATGGGATGCTGGTGGAATTTCAAAGCGTTGCGGATGCGGTGCGCTGCGCCGTCGAGATCCAGGCCAGGATGCGCCGCCGCAATGCGGATGTGCCCGAAGACCGGCGCATCCAGTTTCGCATCGGCATCAACCTCGGCGATATCATCTTTCACGACGGCGATATCTACGGCGACGGCGTCAACATAGCAGCAAGATTGGAGCAACTGGCCGATGTCGGCGGCATCTGCGTAACCCAGGCCGTCTACGAGCAGGTTCTGGAAAAAGTCGAAGTGGCCTTCGAGGATCTGGGCGAAAGGACGCTGAAGAATATTTCGCGCCCGATCAGGGTCTGGCGCGTGGAGGGGGACGCCGAGGCTCCGAAGAAAGCACCGGCGGGCAATGGCGCCACTGTATCGAATGCGGTCAAGAAGCCCACGATCGCCGTTTTGCCCTTCGCCAACATGAGCGGCGATCCGGAGCAGGAATATTTCGTCGACGGGCTGACCGAGGACATCCTGACCGAGCTTTCAAGGCGGCACGAACTCTTCGTCATCTCGCGCAATTCAAGCTTTGTCTACAAGGGAAAGTCGGTCAACATTCGCGAGGTCGCGCAAAAGCTCGGCGCGCAATATATGGTGGAAGGCAGCGTCCGCAAGGCCGGCAACCGGCTGCGCGTCACGGTGCAGGTGATCGACACGGCGACCGACGCCCACATCTGGGCGGAGCGATACGATTGCGCCCTCGACGATATTTTCGCCATCCAGGACGAGGTGACGACGGCGATTGTCGCAACGCTTCCCTCGCGGGTGGAGGCGGCGCAGCAGGACAGGCTTGCCCGCAAGACGCCCACCAATATGGTGGCCTATGAATGCGTGCTGGCGGCGAAAGTGCGCCACCACCGCAGCAACCGGGAAGAAAACGAGGAGGCGCAAAAGCTGATTGCGCGTGCCGTCGAACTCGACCCCGACTACGCCCATGCGCACGCCTGGCGTGGCTGTATCCTCGGCCAATCCTGGGTCTATAGCTGGTGCGAGGACAAGGATGCGACCTTTGCCCAGGTCGTCTCCGAATTGGACAAGGCGCTGGAACTCGACGACAACGACGCCGACGTTCACCGGATTTTGGCGGCGATCAACGTCAACCGCAACGACCTGACGCGGGCGCGTTATCACCAGGAGCGGGCGCTGACGCTCAACCCGAACTACGACCTCGTGGTCGTCCAGCACGGCGAGCTGCTGACGTGGCTGGGCAATCCGCTCGAAGGCGTGGAATGGATCCAAAAGGCGATGCGGCTCAACCCGCATCACCCGGAGCGGTTCTGGAGCCACCTCGGCAAGGCCTATTTCGCCGCCCGGCAATATTCGGAAGCGATCGAGGCCTTCATGCATCTCTCCTCAATGGACGCCATGCAGCACGCGTTCCTCGCCGCCGCCTACGGCTGGCTCGGCGACGAGATGGCCGCCGGCGCGCATCTCGCCAAATCCCGCAAACTCGATCCGCAATTCACCATCGACGGCTTTCTGGCGACGATGCATTACGCCAACGACGCCGACACGCAGCATCTCAAGGAGGGGCTGGAGAAGGCGGAAGTGGAGGAGGGGGATGCAAAGTAGTTGGTTTCTCTAGTGGTGCCTTTTATGTAGTGGGTTCGAACTATTCGAGTTAGTCTAGATGGTTAGATTCTGAATTATCTCCGTATCAAGGAAATATTACTATTCAATATTCATTGTATTGACTGTTTATCATGGCAATAAGATATTCTGAATTGATCAAATATATGTACTTTTCCCCACCTCGTACGATCACTCCATCTAAAACTATTTCCAAATTTTCCAATTCTCCAATTAGCGAAAATATTGCTCCTCCGCTAAAGCCGTCAAAGTTGTAAGAAAGTTTATTGTGGGAGTATCTTCGAAGATATCTTGCGTTGGAATTAAATTCAAAATCAATCTTACAGTCGACTATCGCCCTTTTTATGTTAATAATTAAAGATTTATTAGAGTAAAAATTTTCAAAGTAATCATCCATTACGCCACTTATTGTTGGGTATCCTACTGGGAAGGAGGCTCGCCTGGTCGATAGTTGCAAAATGAGTTAACGGGAAGAAGTATGGAGAGTTGATGATTGAGTCTTCCATGTTTCGGCCACCTCAAATATTAAAATATCGTGAAATTCTTCATCAATGTGTGTTTCGGCGAAAATACAGCTTCTGAGCGGGATGTTTGTCAACCGGTCATGTCCGCTACTGATCCTAATTGTATCTAAAAATCCTGTGGCCGGTTGGTTACCATTTTCTATTCCGAGTTGGTGTCGTGTAGTTACTACATAATTTTTGCGATTAAATCTAACTAATGTAGCTGATCCCGCGCGCGATAGTGGTAATGATCGATCAGGGTATTCACGAAGAACCATTCGACAGCACTGCGTGATCGTTTCGTAGACGTTGCCTGGCTTTAGATATATTCTTCCACATTTAATAGATTTTATTCTTGGTATCTCATTGAGTAGAAGTGATTTTTTCTCTATCATATATTAATCTCTAAGTGTTATTTCTTTAAATATTGCAATGTTCTCGTATTGGGCACGCAAATCGATAGCTGAATAATATCTGATTTATATATCCCTGGAAATAAGATGCGACTTTGAAGTTGCTTTTTTTATTCTTGTTACGCCCGCTGCCTTTCCCCTTCCTCACCCGCCGGTTCCGCCTTCGCAACCCTTGCGCGTTTGTCGCGGATGATCTCGCCGAGGATGGAAAGGGCGATTTCTTCCGGGTCGATGGCCGAGATATCGAGTCCGGCCGGGCCGTGGAGGCGCGCGGCCTGGCGCGGGTCGAGGCCCTTTTCGATGAGCTGATCGCGGAGCTTGCCGATCTTCCGCCGACTGCCGACCATGCCGAGGTAGAAGGCGGGTGTTGAGAGCGGCGGCCGTCATCGCCTCGCGGTCGCGCTTTCCCTGCGTGGCGATGACGATGGCGTCGCAATCGCGGACATTCGCGCTCGTCATGTCGAAACCGTCGATATAGGTATCCGCGCCGGCAAGGCTTGCGTGATCCTCGGCAAGGGCGGCGACCGTCACCCGGTAGCCCATGGTCTTTGCCAGGCCAATCAACGTCATGGCGACAGGCGACGCGCCGCAGATCACCACCTGCATGGCCTGCCGCATGGGCTCAAGAAAAAGATCCACCGTGCCGCCGGAGGGGCAACTCGACTTGTGCAGCTCCACCCCGTCCGTATCGACGCTGGCGACCACATCTTCCTTCGGCTTGACGCGGATCAGCCGGGCGTTTCCCTCGCCAAGCGCCGCAAGCGCGGAGCGCGTCACCGCACCCTTGACGCAGCCGCCGCCGACGAAACCGTGCAGCGCGCCGTCGGCGGTCACCAGCGCCTTGGCCCCGGCCTTGGCGGAAGTGGCGTTGGCGGTTCGCACCACGGTGACGACGCAATAGTCGCTGCCCTTCGCGCTCAGCTCATTCGCCAGCGTGAGGATTTCCGATACGGTCTTGCTCATCTTCTTTTTCCGTATAAGAGCCAAATCGTGCCGGATCAGAGCCGGGCGAATTCGCCTTCCATTCTTGCCAAGCGCCTCCAGACTGTGGGCGGCGGCAAAGCAATCCACATGGGGAAGGGCCTCCGCCATCGCCTTCGCCACCGGCTGATAGTCGCGCCAGCCGATGAGCGGGTTCAGCCAGACGATGCGGCGGGCCTTGCGCCTCAGCCGCTTCATCTCGCGCGCTACGCCCGAGGCATCGCCCGTGTCGTAGCCGTCGGACAGGATCATCACGACGCTGCGGCTGTTCAGCGCCGCCTTGGCGTAGCGGTCGTTGAAATGGCGAAGCGAGCGGGCGATCTCCGTGCCGCCGCCGAAGCCTTGCGTCATCAGCGCCAGCCGGCTCATCGCCTTGATCGGGTCCTTGTCGCGCATGGCTTCTGTCACCCGCACAAGGCGCGTGTGGAAGAGATAGGCGTCCGTCTCCACCCAGGTGGAAACCAGCCCCTTCACGAATTGCAGGAAGAAGCGGCTGTATTGTTTCATCGAGCCGGAAACATCGAGCAGCACGACGATGCGGACCGGCTTGTCCGGGCGCTTGCGGCGAACGAGTTCGATAGGGTCGCCGCCATGGGGGATGTTGCGTCGCGAGGTGCGGCGAAGGTCGATGCGCGGGCCTTTCGAGGCCATCCTGTAGCGCCGCGACAGCCGATAGCGCATGGCTTTGGCGAGATTGGCGGCGAGTTTTTCGGCTTCCGCCAGCTCCTCCGGCTCGGCGATATGGCGAAGGTCCGCCTTCATCAGCGACTGGCGTTTGGAGGCGATGAGCCGGCCCGTGCCCTCCTGTTCATCGGCGTCGTGCATCTCCGGCGCGCTCGGTTGGGCCTGCCGCTTCCTTGCGCTCGGCATCAGGCAGATGGCCTTGCCAGAGTTTCGGCTTTTGCGAGGATCGCGCGCGGGCTGGTGGCGGTGGCGGCCCTTGTGCGGGTGCGCCCGCGCCGGTGCCAATAGGCCTCGAAACAGATCGTCGAAACGCTCCCATTCCTCCTGCCGACCGGTGAGCATGGTCTTCAGGCCAAGGCGTGCTTGCCTTGGGGTCGAGCGGGTCGAGTTCGGCAAGCGTATCCATGGCGGCTGCCGTTTCCGCCGGACCGATGGGAAAATCATTGAGGCGCAGATGCGCGACGAAACCCGTCAGCCGCCGGGTCAAGGCGGCTGCGTCCGTATCGCGTCTTTGCGCCTTATCCATCGTTCACGCCGCCTTGTCGGCGAGGCGGGCGACGATCTCCGGCGTGATCGCCTTGAGATCGGCCTCGGTTTTCAGCAGGCAGACGAGGCTTGAAAGGATCGCGCCCGGTTCGCCTGCAAGGTTCGTCACATCGAGATCGACAAGGGCTGCGACCCAGTCCAGCGTTTCGGCGATGCCGGGCTTTTTCTCCAGATCCTCGCGGCGGAGTTCTGCGATAAAGCGCACCACCTGGCGGGTGAGATCCGCGCCGATCCCCGGCACCCGCGACCGCAGGATTTCGAATTCGCGCTCGGCGTCGGGAAATTCCACGTAGGAATAAAGGCACCTTCGCCGGAGCGCGTCGGAGAGATCGCGCGTGCCATTGGCGGTCAGTATAACATGGGGGACGGCGGTCGCCTTGATCGTGCCGAGTTCAGGCACGGAAATCTGGAAGTCGGAGAGGATTTCCAGAAGATAGGCCTCGAATTCCTCGTCGGCCCGGTCGATTTCGTCGATCAGCAGCACGGGCGCCTTGTCGAGCGATATCGCCTCCAGCAGGGGCCGCTTCAGCAGGTAGCGTTCGGAAAAGATGCGGCTTTCGGTTTCCGCAGCGCTTTCGTCGTGTTCATGCGCCTTGATCGCGAGCAACTGGCGCTGGTAGTCCCATTCGTAAATCGCGGTGTTGGCGTCGAGCCCTTCGTAGCACTGCAGGCGGATCAGCCGTGTATCCAGCATCGCGGCCAGCGCCTTGGCGATCTCCGTCTTGCCGACGCCGGCCTCGCCCTCCAGCAGAAGCGGCCGGCCAAGCCGAAGCGCCAGATGCAGCGCCATGGTCAGCGGCTCGTCGGCGATATAGCCGACCCCGGCCAGTTTGGCCTTCAGGTCTTCGATCGTTGCGTGGCTCTTTTCGCTCATATCGGCCTTTCGAACGTGGGACATGCGCGCAGCTTCCGAATGGACGCGGCCCGGCATGAGGCCGGGCCGACTGGTCGCGGTTTTTCGCCTTCTCGGGGTTTACCCGGTCAGGCCGAGGCTTTGCGCCGTCTTCCAGACCCGCCAATGGTCGTGCGGCATCGCCGTATGCGTCAGCCCGAGATGGGCGAAAGCATCGTTCACCGCATTGGAGAAGGCGGAAACGCCGCCCACATTCGGGCTTTCGCCGACACCCTTGGCGCCGATCGGATGATGCGGCGAGGGGGTGACCGTGAAGTCCGTCTCCCAGTTCGGCGTTTCGACCGCCGTCGGCAGGAAGAAATCCATCAGCGATGCATGTCTTCACGTTGCCGATCTCATCGTAGACGATCTCCTGACCCATCGCGATGGCGAGCGATTCCGTCAGTCCGCCGTGCACCTGCCCCTCGATGATCATCGGGTTGATGCGCGTGCCGCAATCGTCCAGCGCATAGAAGCGGCGGACTTCGGAGACACCTGTATCGACATCGATATCGAGGACGCAGATATAGGCGCCGAAGGGATAGGTCATGTTCGGCGGATCGTAGTAGGAAACCGCCTCCAGACCGGGCTCCAGCCCAGGAATTGCCTGATTGTAGGCGGCAAAGGCGATTTCCGTCATGGTCTTGAACCGCTCCGGATTGCCCTTCACCTGGAAGCGGTCGACCTCCCATTCCAGATCGCCGTCATGGACCTCCAGAAGGTATGCGGCGATCATCTGCGCCTTGGCGCTGATTTTCCGCCCGGCCATCGCGGTTGCGGCACCCGCGACCGGAGTGGACCGCGACCCGTAGGTGCCAAGCCCGTAGGGAGCTGTATCGGTGTCGCCTTCCTCCACGGTGATATTGTCCGCCGGCAGGCCGATCTCGGTCGCCAGGATCTGCGCGAAGGTCGTGGCGTGGCCCTGGCCCTGACTGATGGTGCCGAGGCGCGCGATTGCCGATCCGGTCGGATGGATGCGGATTTCGCAGGAATCGAACATGCCGAGGCCGAGAATGTCGCAGTTCTTGACCGGCCCGGCGCCGACGATCTCGGTGAAGAAGGCGATGCCGATGCCCATCAGGCTGCGCGTCTCGCCCCGGGCGAAGGCTTCCCGGTTGGCTTTCTGCTCGGCGCGAAGGGCGGTGTAGTCGACCGTCTTCAACGCCTTGCGCATGGCGGTTTCGATAATCGCCTGAATCGTATTCCCAGCCGAGCGCCGAGGTGTAGGGGAACTGCTCCTTGCCGATAAAGTTCTTCAGCCGGATCTCGGCCGGGTCCATGTCGAGTTTGCGCGCAAGCACGTCGATCATGCGCTCGATGAAGTAGGAGGCTTCCGTCACCCGGAACGAGCAGCGGTAGGCGACGCCGCCCGGCGCCTTGTTGGTATAAACGCCGTCCACGATCACATGTGCGGTCGGGATGTCGTAGGAGCCGGTGCAGATATTGAAGAAGCCGGCGGGGAACTTCGTCGGATCGGCGCAGGCGTCGAATGCGCCATGGTCCGCGGTGACGTGACACTTCAGCCCGGTGATCTTGCCGTCCTTGGTGGCGGCGATTTCGCCCTGCATGTGGTAGTCGCGGGCGAATGCGGTGGTGGATGAGGTTCTCCATCCGGTCTTCCACCCATTTCACCGGGACGCCGGTGACGATCGAACCGACGATCGAGCAGATGTAGCCGGGATAGACGCCGACCTTGTTGCCGAAGCCGCCGCCGATATCAGGCGAAATCACCCGGATATTGTGTTCGGCGATGCCTGAGATCAGCGAGGCGACGGTGCGCACCGCATGCGGCGCCTGGAAGGTGCCCCAAAGCGTCAGCTTGCCGTTGATCTTGTCCATGGAGGCGACGGAGCCGCAGGTCTCAAGCGGGCAGGGATGGACGCGCTGGTAGGAAATCATCTCCTTGACGACGACAGGGGCGTCGGCGATGGCCTTGGCGGTCGCTTCCGCGTCTCCCACCTCCCAGGTGAAGATGTGGTTCGGGTGCTTGCGGGCGCCATGCGCGCCTTCGCGTCTTGTCCTTGATGTCCTCGCGCAAAACGGCGCATCCTTGGCCATCGCCTTGAACGGATCGACGATTGCCGGCAGTTCCTCGTAATCGACCTCGACCAGATCGACCGCATCGGCGGCGATATAGCGGTCTTCGGCAATGACGAAGGCGACTTCCTGGTTCTGGAACAGAACTTTCTCGTCGGCCAGAACGGCCTGAACGTCGCCCGCCAGCGTCGGCATATAGTGCAGGTTGAGCGGCTTCAGATCGGCTGCCGTCAAAACCGCAATCACGCCGGGCAGCGCCTTGGCGGCACTCGTGTCGATCGATTTGATGCGGGCATGACCATAAGGAGAACGCACGAAATCGCCGAAGAGCATGCCGGGCAATTTCAGGTCGTCGACGTAATTGCCCTTGCCCTGGGTGAAGCGGGCGTCTTCCACGCGCTTGCGCTTGCAGCCGAGGCCCTGAAGCTTTTCGGCGCGTTCTGCAATAGTTGGGGTGTGAGCGGTCATTCTGCGGCCTCCCTCGGCGCTTGAAGCGTTTCAGCGGCGGCTTGAATCGCTTTCACGATGTTCTGATATCCGGTGCAGCGGCAGAGATTGCCGGCAATGCCATTGCGAATTTCCGCTTCAGTCGGGTTCGGATTTTCCTGCAGCAAGCGGTAGGCGCGGGTGATCATACCCGGGCGTGCAGAAGCCGCATTGCAGGCCGTGGTGCTCGCGAAAAGCCTCCTGCAGGGCATGCAGCGTCCCGTCGGGATTGGCGATGCCTTCAATGGTCAGCACCTCGGCGCCATTCGCCTGTGCGGCAAACACCGTGCAGGATTTGACCGACTTGCCGTCAAGATCAACGGTGCAGGCGCCGCAGTGGCTGCTGTCGCAGCCGATATGAGGCCCGGTGAGGTTCAATTCCTCGCGCAGGAAATGGATCAGCAGCAGGCGCGGTTCAGCCAAGGCCTCGACCGCGCGGCCGTTCACCGTCATTTTTATGTGCATCTTCGACATCGGATGTCCTCGAACTGGTTTTGCCGGGCCTTTGACCCGCAACGTTTTTTGCTGAAAACGGCGTCGGCCTAAGCGCGCCTGCCCTTGGCCACGGCCAGGGCCTTTCGCATCATCATGCCGGCGATGTGGCTGCGGAAAGCCGCAGGCCCTCTCCCGTCTTCGGCAGGCTGGGTCATCGCCACCGCGGAGGCGACCGCGCGATCGATGGTTGCCTCGTCCAGGTTCGATCCGGTCAGGATAGTCGAAGCGTCTCCGGCATAAATCGGGGTTGCACCGACATTGGTCAGCGACACGGATGCGGATTTGCAAGCCTCGCCATCCATGACCAGAATGACTGCGGCAGCGGCGGTGGCATAGTCGCCGACCTTGCGCTTCTGCTTTTGATACGACCAGCCATGCCCGGCAGCGGGTTTTGCGAACCTGACGGCAGTCAGGATTTCACCCTCGCCAAGCGAGGTGAAATAGGCGGCCTGATAGAAGTCGCGCGCCTTGACTTCCCGCGAACCGTCCTTGCCGGTCAGCAGATAAGTCGCGTCGAGCGCCTGCATGATCGCCGGCATGTCGTTGCCCGGATCGCCATTTGCCACATTGCCGCCGATCGTGCCGCAATATCGTACTTGCGGGTCGGCGATTTGCAGCGCTGCCTCGCCCAGGATCGGGCAGGCATCCGTAAGGGCCCTGGAGCCGATAACCTCGTGCTGCGTGACCATGGCTCCGATGGTGATCGTACCGCCATCGACCGAAAGGGTCTTCAACTCGTCGACGCCTTGCAGGTCTATAAGGTGTTCAGGAGCGGCGAGCCTGAACTTCATCATTGGAATGAGGCTGTGGCCGCCGGCGATCACGCGGCTTTCATCGCCGAGCTTTGCCAGCAATTCCACGGCTTCGGCGATGGAATGCGCACGGTGATATTCGAATTTTCCCGGTATCATGTTTCCTCCTCGGCGCCCTTACCGATGAGCGCAACGGTCGCTTGTGCGACTTTGCTGCGGCTCAGTTCTCCGACAATCGCCAGTGCCTGTCTTCAATCTCCCGGCGACGGGTCGGTGGAAGGCGAAACCACATTAGAATTAACGGCATGCCCATGCGCAGGTGTCGCGTCCGGTCGTCCGCCGGCTTGCACGAAATGCGGTATACCTGCACGAATTGCGGAGGGCGTTTCCGCAATGTCTGGAAAAATTGCATAGGCGGATTCATTGCCGAGGCAAGGCACGCGCCGTTAAACCCGCAGGACGTGATCAAAGTGATCGTGACCGATGACTATATTGGCCGTTGGATCATTGCGAACCATGCGTCATTTTCAAATGCCGCAGCCTGATAGCGGTTCGGGGAAATGAACTGCGCCGGCAAAGAACCAAAAGGCTACCCGCCCGGTTCTGCGCCTTGTTGCCGATTGAAGTCTGCGTGCAGGGGAGTGCGTCCGATGTCTTCGACCTAGAAAACTTGACGCCGTTTATCGATCAAATCTTGAAGCGCATGCAGTCGGCCGGTGGCAATCGAATTTCCAGGGAGTTGTTCCAGACCGGGGTATCGGTCAGTTTGGCGCCCGCCTACAGAGTTGGAAATTCGATTTTCTTTGACTGCGCCTTTCAGGTGGTCCCCGGGCTTGTCGCTTCCGTCTGGCTTGCGGCCTTCACCCGCCATGAATTCGCGGCTTTGGACTTCGTATCCGCCAGCCTCGACAATGCATTTGCCGAAGCGGCGTTGGCGATGTTCATGCATTGCTTCCCCTATAGTCGCTTTCTTTTCCTCTCAAGCGGATGTCTTGCACGCGCCTGGTTCTACACATGGCATTTTCTGGTTCGGAAATACGGACCGTTGCGGCTGCCGCCGGTGCTGGTTGGCAAGGCGCAAATCTTGCTTGCCAACGGCTGGGCGCAGGTTAACCAGAGGCATGTGACGTCTGTCTCCGATATTTTCGTCAAGCTGCATTATGACTTTTTTTACATAAAACACTTCTCATTGTGATTGGGTGTGCTCATCGTATTGCGCACGTTGAGAGTGGTGTTTGTTGGGTATGGCGCAAAATGACGTAATTTCTATAGTAATTCACCTTACGTAATGTTGAATTTGCTATTTTTCTCAGTGATTTCACTTTATTCAAGGTTGAAATAGGCTTGTAGCTGGCATAGAAAGTGTCGATGTGAATGAGATTCTCTTTTAGTTTGAGGTCGGTTTAGCCCGAATCATGTCAGGGACGACAGGACGATGATGCAAAATAATATGGTCACCCGTTGCTTTACTGCAGGATTATTTCTGGCGGCAGGCGTTTCGATGAGCTTTGGCGTTTCGGCTGAGGAGGCGGTTAAGGTCGCGTCGGCCTGCGTGCCGGTGCAATCGGCTTCAGTTCTGACGATCGATGGCGATGTGTTCGTGGCGGGCGCAACCGGCTATGTGCCGGTCGCGGTAAAGACGGCGCTTGGCGCCGGCGATCAACTTGTGGTCGGGCCGCGGTCGAGTGCGACGGTTGCTATCGGCGGCGGTAGCGATCTGGCGATGAGCGAGAATTCCGAACTGTTGCTGGTGCAGGTTGAGGATGGGCTGTGTGCGCAGCTTTCGGAGACGCCGGCTATCAACGCACAGGTTTTTGGCAACCCTACTTGGTGGTAGGCCAAACCTTATTTTGGGTGGTCTGATCGGCGGTGCTGCGATCGTTACTACTGTGATCATTGCTAATCGGGACGATAATGACCCTGTGAGCCAATAAGGCGCGCTTTCTGCCGCCTAATGCTGAACCATGTGTTGGCGTGCTCGCTGCGAGCGCGCCAGTTTTCCGCGTCTCATGGAAGCGGATTTGTCGGTTGATCGATCTTCACTGTCATATCCTGCCGGGGATCGACGACGGCGCTCCGGATCTTGCGACGGCGATGGCCATGGCGAAAATGGCGGTTGAAGACGGGATCACGCATATCGCGTGCACACCTCACGTCATCAACGGCGTTTACGATAACGACCCTGCGCGGATCGGGGCCGCTGTCGAGCGTTTGCAGCAGGAGCTCGCGGTCGCCGGGGTGGAGCTGAAGCTGCTATGCGGCGCGGATGTTCATATTGCGCCTGACCTGCTCCAGCGTCTTCAGGCAGGCGGCGTACGGGTCCTTGGCCGTTCGCATTATTTTCTGCTTGAGCCTCCGCATCATGTCAGGCCACCGGCTGTCGAGCGCTTCGTCAAATCGCTGATCGCGGGCGGGTATATACCGGTTATCACTCATCCGGAGCGTTTGACGTGGATCGAGCAGCATTACCCGGTTTTTGAGGAATTGAGCGATTCAGGCGCGGTAATGCAGATTACGGCAGGCTCCATTACAGGACGGTTCGGGCGGCGGGCCAAATATTGGTCCGAGCGCTTGCTGGATGAGGGGCGCGTGCATCTTGTCGCAAGTGACGCCCACAATCTGGTGGATCGCCCGCCGGTGCTTTCGAAGGCCCGCGAAATAGTGCGGGAGCGACTTGGGGACGATGCGGCGCTTGATCTCTTCGAGCGCTTTGCCGCGATGATCATTCTTGACCTGCCTTTGCCTGCGGCGCCTGCAGCCGATGGTTATCGAGGGGTAACGCCTGCCCCGCCTTTGGGACAGCGAAAGCTGCCGGATAATGGAAGCTGATGGGATGATGCCAGGAGTATTTGGGCAAATCCGCCTGCGGATTTTCGTGGCGGCGGTTGTGTCGGGATTTGCTCTTGTGGGCTGCGCAAACGTCGGCGGTGACGGGGAGGGTGGATATGCTCTCTCTTCGGTGGAATTGGCAGGCGTCTCCAGAAGTGCCGGTGCGTTGCCGGATCGTGGCGCACAAACGGGTTCGGACCTGGCGGCTTCCGGAAATGGCGACATCAAGCTCGTGGTCGATTTGCCGCCACCGCCGGTGGGTGAGACTGGCGAAAACGAGTTGATCGCGATCAACGATGTGCTTGAGGTCAATGTCTATGAGGTGGAGCAGCTTGGCCGCAATGTCCAGGTGGATGGCGCCGGGCTGATTTCCTTGCCCCTGATTGGCAACGTCAAGGCCGATGGCAAGTCTGTGCGCGAGCTTGAGAGCGAGATCGAAGCCGCCTACGGCAAGGACTACCTGCAAAATCCGGACGTGACCATCTTCGTCAAGGAATCCTTCGGGCAGCGCGTGACCGTGGGAGGCGAGGTCAACAAGCCAGGCGTTTATCCGACGTCGGGGACGTCAACCCTCACTCAGGTCATAGTGCAGGCGAGCGACTTCTCCCTGGTTGCAAACAAGGGCAAGGTCGTGGTTTTTCGGGACTACGGGACACACAAGCTTGCCGCTACCTACGATGTGACCAAGATCCGCGAGGGCAAAGAACGCGATCCGCGCATCTTCGGCGGCGATAGCGTTGTTGTCGTGTCCTCTCCGGTCAAGGTAGTCGGGCGGAACCTGCAGAATATCCTTGGCATTGCCAATACCGCTATTCGAGTTCCAGGTATTTAAGATGCAGACCTCTGGGGCAAATTCCGGCCGACGTATGGGGGCGACAGACTGTGCTTGATAGACTAGGAGCTGAAAGCGGCCGGGCGTTGGGACCGCGCGGGCATGGGCAGTTGCAGCCATTTGATTCCGCGCGGGAACGAATTTCCTTAGGTTATTCGGAAGAAGATCGGGAGGATGAGGGCGGTTTCAATCCCTTGTCGCTCCTGGTTTATATGGTTCGTTACCGCTGGCTGATCGCAGGTCTCCTGGTTGGTTTTGTCATCGCGGGATTGATGATCACTCTTTTGCAGACACCGCTCTATCGCGCGACGACCCAGGTAGAGGTTTCGGCGCCGAATGCGCGGGTGTTTCAGGATCTTGAAGTTGTATCGGAAAGCGCGGATCTGCGAGCTTATTACACAGCTATCGAAAAACTTCGTAGCCGGTCGATTGCCCGGGCCGTGGTTTACGAGCTCAATCTTGCGCAAAATGTGCGCTTTCTTTTTCCGATTCCCGATTTTTCCATCAAAAATATTCTTAACCGGGCTTTCGGGCTGAGTTCAGGCCCGCGCTGGAAGATTTCAGTGCGGAAGAACGGGAGCGGATGGCCGTAGGTTTGGTAATGGAAAACCTGACGGTCGATCTCATTCGCAATACGAGCGTCGTAACGGTTGCTTATTCGAACGCCGATCCCAAGCTGGCGCGCGAGATCGCAAACCAGACTGTCCAAAGCTATATCGATCAAAGGGCCGATCAGAAGGGTGAAACCTCGGAACTTGTTCGTCAATTCATTCAGGAACAGGTGGCTGAAGTCAAAACCAAGCTTCAGGCGTCTGAGGAAGCCCTTGTGGCTTACGCTTCAAACGTCGGTATTACCGTAACCGGGGAGGAAGGCTCTCTTATCCAGTCAAGCATACGCTCGATCAATACCGCCTTGTCCAAGGCGGTGGAGGAGAGATTGCTGGCGGAAAGGCGTGTGGAGCAGATCGAATTGGGCAATGCCGCAAGCCTGCCACAGGTGCTTGAAAACGAAGCCGTCCGTGCCACGAAGCTGAAACTCGCCGAATTGAAGGCCGAATACCAGCAGAAGCTGGGCTCTTTCAAACCGGGGTTTCCCGAGATGAGGCGACTGCAGGCGCAAATCGACGAGTTGCAGCGCCAGATCGATCAGGTCATTGCAAGTATTTCGATTTCCATCGGGCTTCAATATCAGGATGCCGCCAGGAACGAGCAGGATCTGCGTGACGAGCTCAGCGGTCTGGAGGCACAACAGGCGGCCTATGATCAAAAGAACATCAAATATACGATCCTTAAGCGGGAAGTAGAGTCAAACCGCTCGCAATACCAAAGCCTTATCGACAAGTTGAATGAGGCGGGTGTCGGATCTGAAATCAATAGCAATAACGCTTCCATCATTGATTTTGCGGTGACGCCGGACAGGCCTTATTCGCCTCGCCTTGCAATCAATTTGGCAATAGCTCTGGTATTGGCTGGTGCTTTTTCGGCTGCGATCATTTACCTGCTGGAGCTGCTGAACAATACGTTTTCGTCGCCGGATCAGGTTGAGAAGGAATTGCGCCTGCCGGTGTTCGGGATTACCCCGCTCATTGGCGGCGAGCTTTCCAGCGAGCTTTCCGACATCAAGTCGGCTCTGTCGGAGGCCTATCGATCGCTGCGCACATCGCTACAGTTTTCGACGCCCAATGGGACGCCGCATACGATATTGGTAACAAGTTCGGAGCCCAGTGAAGGGAAGTCGACGACCGCACGCACGCTCGCCGCGGATTTTGCCTCGCTCGGTATGAAAGTTCTGCTGGTCGATGCCGATATGCGGCGGCCATCGCAACACCGTTCTTTCGGCATGGGCAACACGATCGGGCTTTCGAACTATTTGACGAGTACGTTGCCTGATGGCGATCGGAGCGAGTTTTTCAGGAAAACTGCTACAGAGAATCTTACATTCGTAGCGTCTGGTCCGCTTCCGCCCAATCCGGTCGATTTGCTTTCTTCGCCGAACATGGGTGCGTTCGTTCACAACGCGACGCAAAGCTTTGATCTGGTAATAATTGATGGTCCGCCGATTATTGGCCTGTCCGATGCATTGCTTTTGTCACGGCTGTGCGAAGCGACTCTGGCGATTGTTTCCGCTCATCAAGTATCTCGCAAATCGGTAAAGGCTGCATTGCGACGCCTGTCGATCTCCGGGGGGCATGTCATTGGCGTTGCCATGACCAAGTTCCAGATAAAGAAGCTGGAATACAACTACGCGTATCAGTATCTGAACTACAATTATGCTGCTGCGGGTGAGGATACCAAGGCGATTGCAGGTGGCGGAAAGGAAGGAGGCCATGGTTTTGGCAAGCAGGCTGGTTCGCTGCTTCGTTCTATTGGGCGCCGGTTTGCTGCTTTTGGGGATCGCGGCTAGCCGTTGGCTGGAGGACAGCGATCCATCGTTGGCGCTAAAAATTTACCCGGCCAATGTCGATGCGCGCGCCCGCCTTTTGGCTGAGGGCATCAGTTCCGGCAAGGCTTCCGAGCTGCGGGTGGAACTGGATGCCAATGCGCGCGCTATGATTGCATTGGCGCCGGGCAATGCCCGCGGTTACAGCTTTCTCGCAACTCTGTATGCAATCGAAGGCGACTTAAAAGCGGCTGAACGTTATTTTGCGGCGGCGCTTGAGGTGTCTCCAACCGATCTGGTTGCTTTGACGGTGCAATTTCGAACAGCGGTGGTGGAGGACGACCCGGTTGCAGCGGGCAAGGCGATGAATGTCCTATTGCGACGTTATCCGAAACGGCTCAATGAGATAGCCGAGTACATTCCATTTTTCCTGGTCACGCCCTCAAGGTCGGCGATTTTTGCGTCCTTCCTGAGAGACAATCCGCCATGGCGCGGGGACGTCGTCAGGGAGCTTGTCAAAACCGAGCCGGGAGCGGCATTCGTTGGGGGGGTGTTGGTCGATGAACTGCGAGATGGCCAACCGCTAAACGCTCGCGAGCGGACAATGGTGATCAACTCCCAAGTCTCTCAGGGGCGGCCAGACCAGGCTTATCGATTTTTTCTGAGCACCTTGGGAGATGAAGGCCGTGGCCGGGCAGGGTATGTGTCCGACGGCCGCTTCGAAGGAATTGGTAGCGGTAGCGTATTTGACTGGACTGTAAACGCTCCCAATGGGGTGGAAGTGCGCGCCGGGCCGGATGCTGCCGGCGGGGCCGGGCTGAAAGTGAGGTTTCGAGACAGTCCGACGAGGCTCGGTACCGTCTATCAATCCCTTGTATTGCCACCGGGTACTTACCGGCTGGTAAGTGAGGCGGATGCGATCCAGCTTGTCGCCCCGAAGGACGTCTATTGGCGGCTGACCTGTCGAGGGGGAAATCGAGGCGAGCGGGCGCGGCTGCAGTTCTTGCCGGGACGCTACCGGAACCGCAGCTTCGCGACCGAGTTCACCATTCCCGAAACAGGCTGCCCGGTTCAATTGCTAAGGTTGGAGACCGGTGTGCGGACCGATAGCTTGCGCATACGCTATAGCGGCGAGTTGAGGATCAGGCACATAGCGATCGAGAGACTCGGTGCATGAGCACATATGAAGAGCATACTGCCGGCAAGCCGGTTAAGGCTAGTACAACTCGCTTGCTTAACTGGTACGCTGGCGGACTGATCCTCGCGGCGCTGATATTGGGCGGAGGGACGACTACTGGACTATGGAGTGACCATATCGTTCAGTTTCTCTGTTTGCCGGCGCTCGGCTTTGCGTTGTTTAGACCCGCGCCACGACTTGGCCGGATGATTGGTTTGTTACCGTTTGGCGTCCTCATAGCCTTTGTCCTGCAATTGGCCGGCACGCTGGCGCATATAGGTACTGATCCGCTGGACATGGTAGCAGGCAATGGGCTCCTTCCCGGTACCCGCGCGATGGATCAGACGATAGAAAATCTATCCTATGCTCTCGTATACATATTGTTGTTCTATTTTTTTTCCGGACTTTCGAAGTCGGGCCAAAAGACATTGGTCTCTTTTTTACTCATCGGAACTTTCATCGCTGCTCTCGTGGCTTTTTTTCAGTATATTTCAACCAGGCCAGCGGAAAGTCTGGGTTTTCTTCCATTCGATGCAAGTGCCGCATTTTTCGCTAACAGGAATCACTTCGGAACACTGATTTTCATCTCCATTCCGTTTCTGATTTCGCATTTATTCGAGGTAAATCGAAAGCTGCCATGGGTGGCAATCTTCTTCGTCATTTTCTTTCAATTTGTTATCGGATCGCTAGCAGGCGCTGGTTTGTCTATTTTTGCTGTCGGCTTTTCTTTCCTGATTATCGCAAATCGCGGCAGGCGGCACTTTTTCCTGCTTGGCATTGCCATCTGCGTCAGCTTGGCGATGCTGGCCTGGAATTTCAACCGATTGTATGGCGATGAACATTTGCGCGAGTTCGGGCGGCTGGTCTTTTATAAAAACACCCTGACTGCAATTGCAGAGTATATTCCCTTCGGAAGCGGTTTTGGCAGCTTTCGTTTAGTCTATGCGTCGTTCATCCAGCCTGAAGGCATTTATCACCGATTCGTCAATCATGCCCATAACGATTGGTTGGAGCTTCTTCTGGAGGGTGGAGCCCTTTCACTTCTATTAATGGCGATTTATACAATAGCGCTGGTTAGACAGTGGAAACACGCCCGCGATAGCGGTCTGAGCCGCAGTGCGCTATGCGCTATTATTTTCATATTGCTGCATTCGGTGGTCGATTACCCCCTCCGAACCATGGCGATAGGGGTTATATTCATGGCGCTTAACGCTATTTATTTTTACCGTCCCTCGCGGATTGAGCGGGCTGCCTCGATGAAGGTTCGGGTAGGCGGTGTGGACCGCTATCTGTCCGCGGAAGCGTAGGGACGCTGCTAATCTGAGCCGGATCGGCCACCTATTGCCGAATAGCTTAATCGAAATGACGCTTGGTAATTTCTGTGAGGTTCAGTATTGAGGTCAAACGCTGGAGACAGAGCGCTTTCCACGAATGAGCGGTCGTTTTTGTGAAAAGAAAACGCTCCAGGATCAATATGTTGGAGCATATTCTCATCGGCAGAACGACTCATTTTTGACGGAATATGCTCTCTGGTAGCGGAGTGATGCGCTATTCCTGCGCTGAATTCGCCAATGCCGGATCCGGGCGGAACAATCGGCTTTCATGCGATACACAGGCTTTTCAAGATAGCGGCGTTTTTAGGTCTGCAAGACAATATCGTGGTTGCGGATCGATGGTGGCGAGTTCTTTGGCAGACAGAATCGTCCACCCATTCACGTTGTCGAGCCCGGCGTTATCGGCAAGCCATTGCTGCAGCCAGTCAGGATAGCGAGCCTTCAAGATGGCATTGCCCAGCTGTGAGGGGTCCCCATCCTCAAAACGGGCGCTGTGGAACCAGAACTCGGCTTTCTGGCCGTAACAGAGTTTTTCGTAACCGAGAAGCAATGTGCAGGCGGACGCGCACCGGTTGATAACCTGCACCGGAATTTCATTTTCCTTCAGCCACTCCAGCGCATCGATCGTTTCGACGAGACGACCGCCGCGCCCTTCCGCGATTGTGAGTGTCCCTTCTCCGCGCTCGACTGCAGCCATAAGTGCTGCAAGATCATCGTTTTTGCCGGTATAAATGCTGCTCGCGTGACAGGTGGCCACGAGGCATGCAATTGCCAGGGTGGCGCCTGTGCGCAAAAGGGTTTCGGCCGTGGAGTGGGTGACGCTCTTCATGCTGAAGCGATGTAAGGCATTGCCTTCACTAGTGGCAAGTCCCGATCCGTCCGCCTTTGTTCAAGGGGTGGGCTTGCCCCGGAGCCTGAAGCGAAGGGACTTCGTAACGCCGTGATTTGACGGCCGAACACGATGGGGGAGCATCGAAAATACAATTTTTTTGAATACGGGAAGGTGCAGCAATTGCGCTGTTTCGACAATGATCGGCAGGAGAATTCCGGAGTAACGTCAACGGATGATCGAAACTGCATCCCGGCCCGGCGAGGACGTAAGATTATGCTGTACGCCTGCAAAACAGAGTGCGCGAAACCGCGCAAGAAAAATGGTACGCCCAAGGGGAATCGAACCCCTGTTTCCGCCGTGAAAGGGCGGCGTCCTAGACCGCTAGACGATGGGCGCCCGGTCTTCGTGTTGACGAGGCGGTTTATAGGGATGTTTGCCGGGAGGGGCAAGGGGGAAAATGCATCATAATCCACAGGCATTTATCGGCTTCATTGGCAGTGTTGCAATGCTGCACCGCCAATGAAGTCCAGTCGATATCCCTAGTGAAATCGCACCTTCAAGCCGCAATCGAGGCTTGCCTGTGGCAAGCCGTTCCTACCAGCTTCCGGTATTTTCCATGGAGGCCCAAGGCTCTTGTTTCGACAATGCGTCGCCTTTTTGCAGAAGTTCGACGGAGATACCGTCCGGCGATACGACGAAAGCCATGCGACCGTCGCGCGGCGGGCGGTTTATCGTCACGCCGCTCTTTTGAAGACTGTCGCAAAGAGCGTAGATATCGTCCACTTCATAAGCGAGATGGCCGAAATTGCGCCCGCCCGCATAGCTTTCCGGATCCCAGTTGTATGTGAGTTCGACGAGCGGCGCCTTGTTCTCCAGCGCTGCGGCCTTGTCTTCGGGTGCGGCCAAAAAAATCAAGGTGAAGCGGCCCGCTTCGCTTTCATGGCGGCGCACTTCTTCAAGGCCGAGTTTATTGCAATAGAAGTCGAGAGACTTTTCGACGTCCTTCACCCGGACCATTGTGTGAAGATAACGCATGGGATTCCCCTTTATGACTGCAGATGGATTGAATTGGTGAGTTCGAGGCTGACAATATGGCGCTGATCTCAAACATCAATGAGGCTCGTGCGGCTTTGTCGCAATGCCTTCGCGGCGCAACGCGCGGCGTCGCACTGACGGGGGCGGGCATTTCGACGGAATTGGGAATTCCCGACTTTCGATCCGAGGGTGGTATCTGGACCCGGTACCGGCCAATCGAATATGCTGATTTCGTTGCATCGGAAGAGGCGCGGCTGGAAGATTGGGCCCGCCGCTTCGAAATGATCGATCAAATCCGCAAGGCCGAGCCGAACGCCGGCCATGAGCTGCTTGCCAAACTGGTTCTGTCCGGCCGCTTCTCATGTGTCATCACCCAAAACATCGATGGCCTGCATCAACGCTCCGGGATTTCCGGTCGCCGGCTGATAGAGCTTCACGGCAATGGCACCTATGCGACCTGTCTTTCCTGCCATGTCAGGCGGGAGCTTGATGCACTCGAACCGGAAGTCGCTGCCGGGCGATCACCGCGATGCGACGCTTGCGGCGGTATCCTCAAGGCTGCGGTTGTCAGTTTCGGCCAGACGATGCCCGAGCAAGAAATGATGCGCGCCGCGGAACTGACAGATTCTTGTGATTTGTTTTTGGTGGTAGGCTCGTCGCTGCAAGTTCAACCGGCGGCGAGCCTGCCCGCAATTGCCAAACGCCGGGGTGCGTTGCTCGTCATCGTCAATCGGGAGGCGACACCCCTCGATGCTTTTGCCGATTTAGTGATCCGAACGCCGATCGGAAAGGTTTGCGAATTGCTGATTTAACGTCAAACTGGTGCGTAGAGAAGAAATACTGTGGCAACTCGCGGTTTTTTTGGTGGAGCAATGGCCACGTGGTGTTATCCTTTGCTTAGGGAATTGATTTTCAGGTCCATTCTCGATAGGTAAAGGCAGCGTAACGGCCAAGACGACGGAGACAGTAAATATGGGGGCGAAAACCGCAACGCATTCGCATCCTCTCGAATTTTTGGGCGAGGAAGAATTGCTCGAAATTTCGGTAGTCGCCGGCGCCATCAAATGGTTCGACGTGGCAAAGGGGTACGGGTTTATTGTGCCCGATGACGGCGGATCAGATATTCTTCTGCACGTAACCTGCCTCAGGCAAGACGGGTTCCAAACGGCTTACGAGGGTGCTCGGGTCGTATGCGAGGTCGTTGAGCGGTCCAGAGGGCTGCAAGCCTTTCGTGTGCTTTCCATGGATGAGTTGACTGCGGTTCATCCGTCTCAAATGCCCCCGACCCGGACACACGTGCAGGTGACGCCCGAGAGCGGGCTGGAACGCGCGGAAGTGAAATGGTTCAATAAGGTCAAGGGTTTCGGGTTCCTCACTCAGGGAGAGGGGACGGAAGATATCTTCATTCACATGGAGACTCTTCGCCGGTATGGCATCACCGAATTGCGCCCAGGGCAGACCGTGCTCGTGCGTTTCGGTCGTGGACCCAAGGGCCGTATGGCGGCCGAGATTTGTCCTGAAGGCGTTGGCGCCTACATTCCTTCCTCTCACTGATGCGCCTGCTTGACCGGTTTGCCGGAGGGGCGATGAAGGCTTTGGCCCATCGCCGAATCTTGCCGCTTGTTGCCGGCGTCATTGCGGTTTTCGTATTGGCCGGCGACTGGCATTCGTCAGGCGATGGCGGCGTGAAGGCCGACGAGTTGCGGCGGGAGACGGTCGCCATAGAAACAGCGGCGGGCAGCCATCATAATTTCCATGTTGAAGTCGCCGACACACCAGCGACACGGGGCACCGGCTTGATGTTCCGCGAGGCCATGGCGGACGATTCCGGTATGCTTTTCGACTTCCACCGGGAAGACGAAGTGATGTTCTGGATGAAAAACACGCTTATTTCGCTCGATATGCTTTTCGTCAAAGAGAATGGCAGGATCGTCAGGATTGCGTCAGGCACCACGCCCTTGTCCGAGAAAGTCATTCCTTCCGGAGAACCGGTTCGCTACGTGCTGGAATTGGTCGCGGGGACTTCGGCGAAGCTCGGCATTGCCGAAGGCGACCGCCTCATGGGCAAAGCCATTGGCAACGACGGCAGGTGAAGAGCGGCGGCGCTGTGTGAGTCGCATTTACTGGTGATTGTCGGCAACGGCTTTATTTTACCGCATCTTTCGCCCTTGACGGCCAGGGCGAAAGACGGATAAACCGCAGCGATCAGCAGTTCGGGGTATAGCGCAGCCTGGTAGCGCATCTGCTTTGGGAGCAGAGGGTCGCAAGTTCGAATCTTGCTGCCCCGACCACTTTCTCAATGACATGGCTTTTATGCGGTTTTCCCTGCGGGCGTAAGTTTCTGTACGGCTCGGCCCATTTTTTTGGCTGCGATGCCTGCAGTCTTCGCCGAATGGGGTTATCGCCCGCCGATCGTTGCCTGCCGATCCAGGAAGGGCGCCTTTCGGCTTTGTCGATGCCGCAGCGTCAACATGCAATGTGAAAACGAACCGGGAATGCGTGGACAGCATCGTTGACTTTGCCTGTTATTCAGGGGAATAAACAAGCGCTCGCTCCGGCGGTCAAAACATTGCAATTCCCAACAGCAGGGTCTGACGGAATGGTGGCACGTATCTATCGCCCAGCAAAAAATGCGATGCAGTCCGGTAGAGGCAAGACCCATGAATGGGTGCTGGACTATGAGCCGGAAGTTCCGCGCTCGGTCGAGCCCTTGATGGGCTATACATCTTCCTCCGATATGAAGCAGCAGGTCAGATTGACCTTTGAGTCCAAGGAAGAAGCGGTTGCCTACGCAAAGCGCAACGGTATCGCGTTCCGTCTGGAAGAAGCACAAGAGCGCCGGATTGCGAAGATCGCTTATTCCGACAACTTCAAATACGATCGATATATGCCCTGGACGCATTGAGCGGAAGAACCCGGCCCCGTAGCTCAGCCGGATAGAGCACCGGCCTTCTAAGCCGATGGTCGCAGGTTCGAATCCTGCCGGGGTCGCCAACGCTCACCGGGTCCATTCCGGACACATAGGTTACGGTTTATACCGAAGACATGGGTAACACTTTCGTGCCGAACGGTGTGTCGATGGTCTGCAGGGCTTTCTGTTCCAGATCGATGTTTCCCATGTCATAAATCATGAAGGCGACGGTCAGATGCCGTCGTCGGCTTCCTTAATTCCGAGTGAACCGCACCGGGTCTGCCGAAGGCCATTTGCTATGTATTATGCTGCCGCCGCCATTTCCTTTGCAATTTTCTTGCGAGCAGCGTCGTAGCGGTTCCCGGCTTCGACCGGAGCGTTGCCACAGCAATTGCCGACATTTCCGACCGATAGCTCGACCGCATACGTCTCACTGCGGTCGCCAATGATCAAGGCCATGATCCGGACCGGCGATGGTGCCTGCCTGCAGCAAAACAAGCAGCCGCCTTCCGTGGGGCTCTATTAGCCGGGAGCATTGATTCTGGGTCGATTTCTTGTCACGAAAATGCCCGCGTATTTGTGACAAGCGCTCTAGGGTCACCCATGCCCCTCACGATCCACAACCGTTCGTGCCGAATGGGTCTGTATTTCAGGCGAACGATTGATCGTCGCCTCGCTCGTCATGGCAACAGCTCTTCAGGCGATGGAATATCCGTCAAACCTGGTGCGGTTTTAGTGCCTTAGCTAGCCGATCACGATCACGTTCCGGGAGAACGCGCAATGGATCTTGCATTGTGCGTGATAATACACTTATTCAATCATTGATTGTTTATTTTCTATCTCGTTTTGAAAACTTGAGCGTTGGATGTGGCAGTGACGGTTCCGTTTCAAGAGGAGTCTGGTTCGACTCCGGCTGCGTTTTATCCGAAAATACCAGTCGGGCATGTCGAGGCGGGCCTGCGCACCGGCAATATGCACGCGCCCTGGCCCGAAGATGCGAACCGCCGGGTGGCGGGCGTTCTGGCGCCTGTTTACGAAGCTGGCAGAAACCATGAGAGCCGCCATGCATGGTATCGCTTTTACGTTTTTGTCCAACCGGAACTCTTGGCCGCTGGCCATGACCGGGATGGGATTGTCCGGGCTCTTATAGATCAGGGGTTGCCAACCTTCCACGGTTCGTGCTCGGAAATCTATCGCGAGAAGGCATTCGCGGGCGGCGGCTGCGAACCGGCAAGCCGTTTGCCAAATGCCGGGCAGCTCGGTGAGACGAGCATGATGCTCCTGACACATCCAGGCGTTCATAAGGTCGATGTCGATCTGGATGTTTTCCGGGGGAGACCCGGATGATCCGACGTGTTTACGCCCTGCCAAGGAGCGTAAAAGCCTCGATGCTTCTACTCACCGACGGCTTGTTGGTGGTGCTGGCTTTCTACCTCGCGCTAATGCTGCGGTTGAGTGAAATCTGGCCGGCGCAATGGATCGCTTCATCGAACGAATTGATGCTGACGCTCCTGATCTGTTCCATGCCGCTCGCTGTTTTGCTGCGCACACAAAAGGTGAAGATCAGCAATTTCGACATTTCCAGTGCCGGAAGCCTCGCCTTGTGGGTGCTTGTGCTTTCGGCGATCGGCATACTTGCCAATATTCCAATGCACCCTGGAGCTCCACGTACAGTGCCGATCATATTCGGCATTGTCTTGTTCCTGCTGGCCGCCGCTATTCGGCTGTCGACTCAATTCATGATCGTTCATCACCTGCTCACACCGCAGGGCGCTCGCCAGCCGGTGGCTATCTATGGTGCAGGCCGCGCCGGCATGCAACTCGTCAACGCCTTGCGGCGCTCCCGTGAATTTCGCCCGGCGGTTATTCTTGACGACAATGCCCAGCTTCACGACCTCTATATGTACGGGTTACGCGTCATGGATCCCGGCAAGATCGAAGGTTGGGTAGCCAGCCGACGGGTCGAAAAGGTGCTGCTTGCCATTCCATCTCTTTCCATTTCGCGCAAACGGCAGATTGTCAAAAAACTCAAGACGATGGGGTGCGAGCTTCTGGAACTGCCCTCCTATGTGGACATCATCCGCGGCGGCGGGATCATCAACAGTCTCAAAACGGTGCACACCGAAGAACTTCTGGATCGCGATCACGTGGATCTCGATCTCCCCGAGTTTGCCGAGGTTTATTCAGGGCGGAACATCCTTGTAACTGGGGCTGGCGGCTCGATCGGCTCGGAACTGTGCCGAAAACTAATCGCGCTCTCGCCAAGGCGTCTCTATCTGCTCGATAGTAACGAATTCGCTCTCTATTCCATCGAAAAGGACCTGAACGAACCTGCCGCCGAATATGGTATCGAACTTGTCCCGATCCTCGGTTCGGTCCAGGATGTCACTCTGCTCAACCGCATCTTTCGGGCCTACGATATCGAAATAGTTCTACACGCGGCGGCCTACAAACATGTGCCACTGGTTGAGGCCAATGAAGTCGAGGCCGCCAAAAACAACGTGCTCGGGACCATGTGCCTTGCTGAAGCGGCGGCGCGGCACCAGGTCAAACGCTTCACGCTTGTTTCAACGGACAAGGCCGTCCGCCCGACCAACTTCATGGGGGCGAGCAAGCGGATGGCCGAGCTTGCGGTGCAAGAGCTGCAAAAGCGTTATTCCGGCATGACCATGTCGATCGTGCGTTTTGGCAATGTGCTCGGCTCATCGGGCTCCGTGGTGCCGCTGTTTCGCGAACAGATCCACAATGGCGGCCCGGTAACCGTCACCCATCCCGAGGTGACGCGCTATTTCATGACCATAGCGGAGGCGGCTCGCCTGGTCTTGCTCGCGGCGACATATGCTGAAGGCGGTGACGTCTTCCTGCTCGACATGGGCGAACCAGTGAAGATCATCGATCTGGCGCGGCGCATGATCGAGATGTCGGGTTTTACGGTCCAGGATACAGATAATCCGGACGGGGAGATCGAGATTCGCGTTATTGGCCTCCGACCGGGCGAGAAGCTTTACGAAGAACTGCTGATCGGAGAGGGGAGCTTGCCTACACCCCATCCCAAGATCATGCGGGCGCAGGAAGCGAGCCTTGAACCGGGCGACTATGAAGAGTTGATGCAGATCGTCGTCGATAGCTGCTCAAGCGGTGACGCCGAAACGCTTCGGGTGTTATTCGGAAAGCATGTGGCGGGGTATGGTATGGAGGAAAGGCATTCAATTGGTATTCTCTTGTCCTGATTTAGATAGGCCCCGCCGCCTCCTGGCGCCCAAAGGAGTTCTAGCGGATTGTATAGGCATATAGAGTTTCAGTTTAAATAAACACTCGTTCCCGAACCTATCTAAAGGTGATAGTTGTTGATTTTACATAGAGCACTTTCATTCACAGAAATTATTTTTTATGAACTGCTATCCAGAGGGTTGTGTCGGGGAGGAATAATCATTGCGTCACTGTTCATGTCGAACGAAAATTTTGGTTATTAGTCGCTTCTACTAGATGCAGAGGTTATATTTGGCTCTTTTATCTCGTTACCGCATGAGAAAAATATTTTAATAGATCGCGCGTCGCTTTCTAGCTCTTGATCCGGCTTCGGTCGATGCGTCGCCAAAAAAAATCGCTGACGCTGCCGATCGACGGCTCCACCACCTGAACGCTTTATGGCGACCGTATGAAATTATTTTTGGAAGCTCGATATGCTCATTCAGATAGAAGGTCTCCGTCTTTCGATCCGCAGCAAGCAGGCGTGGGAATATCGTAATGGCGGTTCCCTCGCTCGGCGTCGCCCTGGTTTTTGCCCGGGAGAGCATCCAAAGACTGCCACAATGAGACGACTATCATGAAATTACCGGTCTTTGCCCTCGTTTTTGATCTCGACATCGGTCTGCCCATCCCGTTCAGAGCCTTCATGATCTGGAGATAGCCGAGGCGGTAAAAGCCGGAATGGGGCCGTGGGCCGGCAGCAAGATCGCTGCCGGGGTTTCCTTTTCAAGAACTTGACAACTATTCTGGGAAGGTTAGTTCGGACAAGCCGATGCGTCGGGCGTTCGTCGGTGACGGAAAATCTTATTGGCGAAAAGGGCGGGGCCCGTTGAAAATCATACCTTGCATACTGTCAGGCGGCGCGGGCTCTCGCTTATGGCCGCTGTCGCGTCAAGCCTACCCGAAGCAATTCCTGAAGATCTTCGAGGGAAAGAGCCTGTTCCACAAGACGCTTGAGAGGTTCAGGTCCGGGCTTTTCCGCGAACCCCTCGTTATCGCCAATGAGGCGCATCGGTTTTTGATCGGGGAGCAGATGCAGGAGGCGGGGGTTGCCCCGATGGCGATCGTGCTGGAGCCGGTGGGGCGCAACACCGCCGCCCCTGCCGCCGTCGCCGCGCTGATGGCAGCCAGGATCGACAGGGATGCTCTGGTTCTGGTCACGGCGTCGGATCATCTCGTGACCGACGGTGATGCCCTTGCTTTGGCGGTCGAGGCTGGAATACCCGCAGCCGTCGCCGGCAAGATCGTAACCTTCGGCATTACCCCGAATGAGCCGAACACGGGATATGGCTATATCCGGCTGGGCGAGCGGGAATTGAAAGGAGAAGACGCCGGGGACAGCAGAGTGCGCGAGGTTGCGGCATTCGTTGAAAAACCGGACCACGAGCGGGCGGTGCAATTTCTTAAAGATGGGCACTACGTCTGGAATGCGAGTATTTTCCTGTTTTCCGCGAATACGATGATAGCGGCTTTCGAACGCCATGCGCCTGATGTGCTTCACGCCGTGCGCGCAGCGCTGGACGAGGGTCGGACGGATCTCGATTTTCTCAGGCTCGATGCGGAAGCCTTCGCCCGGGCGGAGAATATCTCGGTCGATTACGCCATCATGGAACGCGCGGACAATGTCGTTTGCGTGCCGGTCGATCCGGGCTGGAACGACCTTGGCGCCTGGCCGGCGATTTGGGACAGTCTTGAGAAAAACGACGAGGGCAACAGCGCGCTGGGTGAGGCGATGTTCATCGGTTCCTCCCGCAATCTCGTCGTCAGCGACGCCGCCCTTGTCGCCGTGGTCGGACTGGATGACGTCATGGTGGTTTCCACCAAGGACGCAGTGCTGGTGACGGCCAAGGGCAAGGCGCAGGACGTGAAAAAGATCGTCGAGGCGCTGGACAGGGAAAACAGGCGCGAGACACAGCGCCATCGCCGCGAATTCAGACCCTGGGGATGGCGCGAGGAGATTGCGACCGACAGCCGCTACCGGGTGCAGGAAATCGAGATCAAGCCCGGCAAGCGCCTGTCGTTGCAAAGCCATTCGCAAAGGGCGGAACATTGGGTGGTGGTTTCAGGAACCGTTGAAATCACTATTGAAGGCGAGGTTCATCTCCTGACGCAGAATCAATCGGCGCATGTGCCGGTCGGCGCGAAACACAGGCTCGCCAATCCCGGCTCCGTTCCGGCGCGATTGATCGAGATCCAGTCCGGCGCCCATATCGGCGAAGAAGATATCATCCGCCACGATCAGTGATAGGTTCAGCGTTCAAGGCGTCCGCGAAACCGGAAGTCGCTTCGACCTCATTGAGGGTGTAATTTTCCACCAGCTGATCATGCCGGCCCTTCACATCAGGAATTTTCATGTTTCAAAAGCCCGAAGCCTCGCTTGCTCCGAATACCTATGCCTATGAGACCCGTCCGCTGGTAAAGCCGACCGGGTTTCGCGAATACGATGCGCGCTGGCTGTTCGAGAAGGAAATCAACCTGATGGGCATCCAGGCCCTCGGGCTTGGCATGGGTACCTTGATGCACGAGCGTGGCGTGAGGCCCGATATCGTGGTCGCTCACGACTATCGAAGCTATTCCGGCTCGATCAAGACGGCGCTGATCGGCCGGCCTCATGACTGCGGGTATCAGGGTGCATGATATTGGTCTGGCTTTGTCGCCGATGGCCTATTTCGCCCAATTCGCGCTGGATGTACCGGCGGTCGCCATGGTCACGGCATCCCATAACGACAACGGCTGGACGGGCGTAAAGATGGGGATTGAACGACCCCTGACCTTCGGTCCTGACGAAATGAACCGGCTTAAGGAAATCGTCCTTTCGGCAAGCGGCGTCGCGCGGCAGGGCGGTGGCTATACCTATATAGAGGGTTTTGCCGATCGCTACATGAACGATCTGACCGACCGGGCGAAGCTCAGGCGGCCAATCAAGGTCGTGGCGGCTTGCGGCAATGGTACGGCGGGGGCCTTCGCGCCAAAGGTGCTGGAGGCGCTGGGAGCAGAGGTGATCCCGCTCGACTGCGAGCTGGACCACAGCTTCCCGCGCTATAACCCCAATCCGGAAGACCTGAAGATGCTGCATGCGCTTCGCGACGAAGTGCTGCGGACCGGCGCCGAGGTCGGGCTTGGTTTCGATGGCGATGGCGACCGATGCGGCGTGGTCGATAATGAAGGCGAGGAGATTTTCGCCGACAAGGTGGGCGTCATGCTGGCGCGCGATATTTCCGCGCTCAATCCCGGTTGCCAGTTTGTGGTGGACGTCAAGTCGACCGGGCTTTTCGCCACCGATCCGGTGTTGATCGAAAATGGTGCGAAGACCGACTACTGGAAGACGGGCCACTCCTACCTCAAGCGGCGGGTGAACGAACTCGATGCGATTGTGGGATTTGAAAAGTCCGGGCATTATTTTTTCAACACGCCGATAGGGCGCGGCTATGACGACGGCCTTTTGTCGGCGCTGGCGATCCTCGATATGCTCGACCGCAACCCCGGCAAGACCATGGCGGATCTGCGCCGGGCGCTGCCGAAAACCTGGGGTTCGCCGACCATGTCGCCCCATTGCGACGACGAGATCAAATACGAGGTGATCGACCGGGTGGTCGCCCGCTTCAAGGACATGCAAAGCCGGGGCGAAGCGGTCGCGGGGCAGGGGATTTCCGAATTGATAACGGTGAATGGTGTGCGCGTCGTCACGCAAGACGGCACATGGGGTCTGGTGCGGGCATCGTCCAACAAGCCGGAGCTTGTCGTGGTCGTGGAAAGCCCGGTCTCCGAAGCGCGCTTGCACGAAATGTTCAAGGCCGTCGACGGCGTTCTTCGCGAAAATCCGGAAGTCGGCGCCTATAATCAGACCATATAAGGCTCACCGGGTGAGGATCGTTGGCAACTCAGGTCCAAGACGCTGAAACGGCATTGAAAGCGGGAGCTAAGCGCCTCCGCCGCTGGCTGTTCGATCACGCGCTGCCGATGTGGCAACGTGAGGGTTTTGATCCCGAAAGCGGCCGGTTCTGCGAGACAATCGAGGTTGAAACCGGCAAGGCGAAAAAAGCGCCGACCCGTGCCCGCGTGCCGCCGCGCCAGGTCTATTCGTTCATCGCCGGCGGCAGGCTGGGCTGGCAGGGCGAGTGGCAGGATTTGGCGCTTAATGGCCTCGACAGGTATCTCGAAGATTTTTCCGGCAGAGGCAGGCTTGATGATCAAGCTTTGCGGCCCGGACGGCGAAGCGCTGGATAATGAAATCGATCTTTACGATCAGGCCTTTGCGCTGTTTGCCCTGGCCACAGTAGCGGATGCTTTTCCCGAACGGCGACACGATTGTCTCGACCGCGCCGTGGAGATTGTGGATCGCCTGAAGGCGGAACTGGGCCACCCGCTGGGCGGCTTTGAGGAAGCAATGCCGCGCGCGCTGCCGCTTCGATCCAATCCGCATATGCATCTCTTCGAGGCCATGCTCGCCTGGGAAACTCTTGATGAAAAAGGTCCCTGGACGGAGCTTGCCGACGAAATCGCCGCGCTGGCGCTGACGCGCTTCATCGACCCGGTGAAAGGGTGCCTTCGGGAGTTTTTCGACGGCGATTTTTCGCCGATGCCTGGCGAAATGGGCAGGGTCGTAGAACCCGGACATCAGTTCGAATGGGCGTGGCTGCTGACGCGCTGGGGCCTTTTGCGTAATGACGACAAGGCATTGCAGGCGGCGCGGCGGCTTTTTGAAATCGGCGCGAGCCATGGCGTCGATCCGGCACGCGGCGTCGCGGTGATGACGCTTTCCGATGAATTCGAGGTTGTGGACGCGACCGCAAGGCTTTGGCCACAGACCGAATGGCTGAAGGCGTCGCTGATCATGGCGGGGATAACGAATGCGTCCGAGCGGGGATATTTTCTGAAATCCGCCGGGGATGCAATTGCCGCATTGGAGCGTTTTCTGGACGTGCCGATGAAGGGACTATGGCGCGACAAGCAATTGGCCGATGGAAGTTTCGTAATCGAGCCGGCACCCGCCAGCTCGCTTTATCATATCGTCTGCGCCATCGTAGAGCTTTGTAATTACTGCGAAAATTTCACGTCTGTCCGCTGAGTGCGCCACTTTGTCCGTTTTGCTGACCAAAGTGTCCGATCAGGGTGCCGGATAGTCTCAAACGGTAGCCACGTCCGGAACAATGGGACGTCGGCACCTCGTGCCGGTGAGTTCGGCGACGGAAAATCAGCTGGCGAGGTTGCGTTTCGCCAATCTATCCTCCCAGGAAAGGGCGTGTGCTACGATCTCTTCCAAATTGTCATGGGCGGGCTTCCAGCCGAGTTCGGCGCGGATCAGGTCCGAATTGGCGACGATCTTGACGCTGTCGCCGGGCCGGCGGGGCTGCAATTCCGTCTTGAAGGCTTTGCCTGAAACTTTGCGAACGGCTGCAATGACCTCATGAACGGAATAACCGTGGCCGTAGCCGCAGTTCATGGTGATGCTGCCTTCGCCCGCCCGTAGACGTTCAAGGGCGAGAGCATGCGCGGCGGCGAGATCGCTGACGTGGATATAATCGCGGATCGCGGTGCCGTCGGGCGTCGGGTAATCGTCGCCGAAGATGCCCATTGAAGACCGCTTGCCGAGCGCGGTCTCGCTGGCGACCTTGATGAGGTGGGTGGCGCCGGCGGTGGATTGCCCGGTACGGCCTTGAGGGTCGGCGCCGGCGACGTTGAAGTAGCGTAGCGCGGTATAGCGGAAGGGGTGAGCCGCCGCGACATCGCGCAACATCAGCTCGGTCATGAGCTTGGACGTGCCATAGGGGGAGACGGGTTGAAGCGGTGCGTCTTCAGGCACGGGAATGACTTCCGGGTCGCCGTAGACGGCGGCGGTGGAGGAGAAGATGAACTGTCCGACGCCCGATTTGACGCAGGCCTCGATGAGGTTGCGGGAGACGCAGGTGTTGTTGCGGTAATATTTCAGCGGGTCGGCGACGGATTCCGGCACGATGATCGATCCGGCGAAATGAATGACCGCGTCGACGCCGTGCTGCGCGATGGTCTTTTCAACGAGCGCAATATCGCCGACGTCGCCGGAGATCAGCGGCACGTTGCCTGGCAATGCCCAGTCGAAACCGGTGGTGAGATTGTCGACGACGACGACGCTTTCGCCGGCATCATGCAGCGCCCAGACCATGTGGCTGCCGATATAGCCGGCACCGCCGGTAACAAGTACGGTCATGAATGCGACCCCTTATTAACGCACGTTCAGATACTTCGCTAACTGTCGCGGTTCTTCTTCGCTTCCGCAAGGCGGGATCGGATCTCTGCGGCACGGCCGGGTTTATCGGTCTGCTGCGCGCGCCCAAGGGCAAGCGCGTCGGCGGGGACATCTTTGGTGATGGTGCTGCCGGCGGCAAGATAGGCACCGTCGCCGATCTTCACCGGGGCGACCAGCGTCGAATTGGAGCCGACGAAGGCACCCGCGCCGATGTCGGTGTGGTGCTTGAGGAAGCCGTCGTAATTGCAGGTGATGGTGCCTGCGCCAATATTGGCTTTGGCGCCGATCCGAGCGTCGCCGATATAGGTGAGGTGATTGACCTTGGCGCCCGCCTCGACGCTGGCGTTCTTGATCTCGACGAAATTGCCGATATGCGCACCGTCGCCGATGCGTGCGCCCGGGCGAAGGCGGGCATAGGGGCCGACGGTCGCCGCCTCGCCGACGGTCGCCGCCTCCAGATGGCTGAAGGCGCGGATGCGCGTGCCGCCTGCGACCGCAACACCCGGACCGAAGACGACGTTGGGCTCGACGACGATATCGGCGGCAAGGCGGGTGTCGTGGGAGAAAAACACCGTTTCCGGTGCAATCAGCGTCACGCCCGCTGCCATGGCGGCGTCGCGCATGCGGCGCTGGAAGATAGCCTCGACTTCGGCGAGCTGGCTGCGTGAATTGATGCCGCGAACCTCATCCTCGCTTGCCGTCTCGGTGACGACGCGAAGCCCACGCGCATTGGCGATTTCGGCGGCGTCGGTCAGATAATATTCGCGCTGGGCGTTGTCGTTGCCAATAGCCTCGACAAGGTCGGCGAAATGCTCGCCGCGAAAGCCCATGATGCCGGAATTGCAGAAAGTGATGGCGCGCTCGGCAGCGGAGGCGTCCTTTTCCTCGCGGATGGCGAGAAGGCGCTCTTTGTCGGTAATGAGGCGACCGTAGCCATGGGGGTTCGCCGCCTCAAAGCCGAGCACCACGAGATCCGCGCCCTTTTCGAGTCTGCGTCCGCACACGGGCGATGGTTTCAGCCGTGACCAGCGGCGTATCGCCGAAGAGAACGAGAATATGATCCGCCGGCTCCACATAAGCGCTGGCGGCGGCGCGCACCGCGTGCGCCGTGCCGAGACGATCCTGCTGAATATGACAGCCGGCGCGAGGGGAAAGTTTCGCGACAAGGGCTTCCAGATCGATCATGCCCGGCCCGACGACGACCGCCGTGCGATCGATGCCGGCATCGTCGACTGTCTTCAGCACATGGCCGATCATCGGCAGATTGCCGATCTCGTGCATGACCTTGGGAAGGCCGGATTTCATGCGCGTGCCAAGACCGGCGGCAAGAACGATCGCAAGGCATGTGGCGGACATGAAGGCTCCTTCAGGAGAAATGATTCATTTCAAGACCTTGACCATGACTGCGGAGAAAATGAGTCCGGCTGCTCAAGCCTTGCATGAAGGTTCTTCCGATGCCGGGACGCGCGCGTCAAGAGGCAAGCGGACTACGCCATGGCTTCAAGGGGTTGCGGATCGTTTCTGAGGCGATTCGATTTGGCGGTCCGGATGCTGAAACTATAGGACCTGGAGCGAAGTCCTATCGACCGGATGCCGCCATCTGGTCGGCATGCGCTCTGGCGATGTCGAAAAAGGCCCGCACCAGCTTGCCGCCGCCCCTGTCCTTCAGGCAAATCAGCGCCTCGTCCATTTTCATGCCTGAAGTTTCGCGGATCGGAATCTGCACGAGGCGGGCATCCTGAGCGAATTCAGCGGCCGAGACGAAGCCGATCCCGGCGCCGGACGCCACGATTTCGCGCACCGCTTCCCGGCCCTCCGCCTCGATCGCGGGGGAGAGGGCGATATTCATCGTCGCTGCCGCCTCCTCAAGCTTCTTTCGGGTCCTTGAGCCTTGCTCGCGCATGACGAGGGGCAGTTCGGCAAGCTCGCTGAGGGAGAAAGACTTCCGGCCGGAAAGCGGATGGCTTGCGGCAAGGAAGGCGACGATCGGCGTGGAATTCAGCTTCACGACCTCAAACTCCCGTCCGGCTGGAACCTCTCCCAAAACACCGATATCGGCGTCATAACCGTGGAGGCTTTCGATGACCGTATCGGAATTTCCGGAACGCATGGAAATCCGCACGCCTGGATATTTCTTCCTGAACTGGGTCAGGATCTGGATGAGGTGACGGGCGGAATCCGCCACGATGCGAAGCGTGCCGGAGCGAAATGCCCGCGATTCCGACAAAAGCTCAAGCGCCTGTTTCTCATTGTCGAAAAGCCGGCGGGTGATCTCCAGCAGTTGGCTGCCCGCAGGCGTCAGCACGACCTGCTTCTTCTGCCGGTTGAAGAGGAGGACGTCATATTCTTCCTCCAGCTTGCGCACCTGATCGGAAATCGCCGGCTGGGTGAGGTAAAGCTCCTCTGCTGCGCGTGAAAAGCCGCCGCAGATTGCCACATAGTGGAAGGCGCGAAGCTGGACATAACGCATGGTTCGATCTCCGGACCGTTTTTCCATCGAGAAGGGGAAATGCCCAGGTCAAATGATATATCAACCACATGATACATCGATCTAAAATAACGATTTTACATATATATGCGCGAGTGGATGATGGCCGTTCAGGACAAGCTTGACCGGAAAGACCCATTCCATGCCGATGGAAACGAGCCAAACCGCAGACAAACCCTTTCCCGCGCCGAAACTGGGCGAACCCTATCTGCTGACACCCGGTCCGCTGACCACCGATTTTCGCGTCAAGGAGGCGATGCTCAGGGACTGGGGTTCCTGGGACGGAGATTTTCGCGCCATGACCGCCGATATGCGACGCCAGCTGCTGGCGCTTGCAGGCGACACGAGAGGCGAATTCGACTGCGTGCCCATGCAGGGTAGCGGTACGTTCGCGGTTGAGGCGATGCTGTCAAGCTTCGTTCCGCGTGACGGCAAGGCGCTTGTGCTGGCCAATGGCGCTTATGGTCTTCGGGCTGCGGAAACGCTGAAATATCTCGGCCGAGATCATGTCGTCATCGACAAGGGCGACTATATGCCGCCGCGCGGCGATGAGGTTGGAGCAGCACTCGACGCCGACCCGGCGATCTCCCATGTGATCGCCATTCACTGCGAGACGAGTTCCGGCATCCTCAATCCGGTCGCGGAAATATCGCAAGCCGTCTATGCGCGGGGGCGCAAGCTCCTGATCGACAGCATGAGCGCCTTCGGCGCAATTCCGCTCACAGTTGACGATATCCGCTTCGAGGCGATCGTATCCTCCGCCAACAAATGCATCGAAGGCGTGCCGGGCTTCGGCTTCATCATCGCGCGCACGGAGCGAGCTTGAGGCAGCAAAGGGCCACAGCCATTCGCTGAGCCTCGATGTTCACGCCCAATGGGCGACCATGAACAAGACGGGCCAATGGCGCTTCACCCCGCCGACCCATGTGGTCGCAGCCTTCATGGAAGCGCTGCGCCTGCACGCGGAAGAGGGCGGTGTTCGCCGCGCGTGGCGCGCGCTACGCCCGCAACCGCGATGTGATGGTCGCCGGAATGCGGGAACTCGGATTCGAGACGCTTTTGAAGGATCGCTGGTTGTCGCCGATCATCGTCACCTTCTTCAATCCGGCGCATCCGAAATTCGCCTTCGAGGCTTTCTACGAGCTGATGAAGGCGAAAGGGTTTCATCATCTATCCGGGCAAGCTGACGGTGGTCGACAGTTTCCGCGTCGGCTGTATCGGCCGCATGGACGAACACGTCATGCGCCGCGTCGTGGAAGCGGCCCGCCAATCGCTTGACGAAATGGGCGTCGACAGCGCCGCTCCGCCGCAGGCTGCAATCGCCGAACGCGCGCAAACTTGCCGCCTGACGCGGATACGATCCAAAAAGGAACTGACCATGAGCCTGATGTCCCGCGTCAATGTGACGGTGAACGGCCGCGACTACGCCTGGCCGACGTAGCCTGCGATCGCCATCTGCCTGGACGGCTGCGAACCGGCCTATCTGGACGAGGCGATCAGGGCGGGACTGATGCCGACGCTTGAAGCGGATCGCGGCGAACGGGCACGGTCCGCACCGCCCATAGCGTCATCCCGTCCTTCACCAATCCGAACAACCTGTCGATTGCCACTGGCCGCCCGCCCGCAGTTCACGGCATCTGCGGCAACTACCTCTACGAGCCGGAAACCGGCGAGGAGGTGATGATGAACGATCCGCGCTTCCTGCGGGCGCCGACGATTTTCAAGGCCTTCTACGATGCAGGCGCCACGGTCGCCATCGTCACCGCCAAGGACAAGCTGCGCGCGCTGCTCGGCGCACGGGCTGAAATTTGACGAGGGCCGCGCGATATGCTTTTCGTCGGAAAAGTCGGATAGCACGACGAAGGCTGAACACGGTCATCGACAATGCGTCAGCAAGTGGCTCGGGATGCCGGTGCCGGAGGTCTATTCCGCCGATCTGTCGGAATTCGTCTTTGCCGCCGGCGTGAAGCTTTTGCGCGAATGGCAGCCCGACGTGATGTATCTGACGACGACCGACTACGTGCAGCACAAATACGCGCCCGGGCGACGCCGAGGCCAACGTCTTCTACAAGATGTTCGACAAGTATCTGGCGGAACTCGATGCGCTGGGCGCTGCTATCGTCGTCACCGCCGACCACGGCATGAAGCCGAAGCACGTGGCCGACGGTTCGCCGGCACGTGATCTACGTTCAGGACCTGCTCGACGAGTGGCTGGGCAGAGGCAGCTGCCCGCGTCATCCTGCCGATCACCGACCCCTACGTGGTTCATCACGGCGCGCTGGGATCTTTTGCCACCGCCTATCTGCCAGACGGGTGCCAACCACGCCGATATCATCGCGCGGCTTGCCGCCCGATCCCGGGATCTGATGTCGTTATGGACAAGGCCGAAGCCGTGCGACCGTTTCGAGCTGCCCGGCGACCGGATCGGCGACATCGTGATGATCTCGACCGAAAACATGACCATCGGCACGTCGGCGCACCGCCACGATCTTGCCGCGCTGAACGAGCCGCTGCGCTCGCATGGCGGGCTTGACCGAACAGGAAGTGCCCTTCATCGTCAACCGCAAGCTTGCCGATCTGCCCGACGCGCCGGCGTTGAGCAATTTCGATGCCTTCATGTATGCGACGATGGCGGCTGCGAGGGCGTGATGGTCAAGCGGGATGCGGGTTTTACGGTGCGGCATGAGCCGATGCGCATCGCAGGCCGAAAGGTCGACGCCGACGGCGTCGTCGAGGTGCGCTATCCCGTAGGACGATACCGTGATCGGCACGGTGCCTGCGGGGAATGCCGATCACGCGCGCAAGGCTTTTGAAATTGCAAGCAATTACAAGTCGAAGCTCACGCGTTACGAGAGGCAGAGGATCCTTTGAAGGCGGCCGAGATCCTGCTCGCCCGCAAGGAGGAAATCTCCGATCTGATCACGCTGGAACTCGGAATATCGAAGGCGGATTCGCTCTATGAGGTGGGGCGCGCCTACGACGTTTTCACGCTGGCCGGGCAGATGTGCATCCATGACGACGGGGAGATCTTCTCCTGCGATCTCACCCCGCACGGCAAGGCGCGCAAGATCTTCACCATGCGCGAACCCTTGAGCGCGATTTCGGCGATCACCCCGTTCAACCACCCGCTGAACATGGTGGCTCACAAGATCGCGCCGGCGATCGCGACCAACAATTGCATCGTCGTGAAACCGACCGAACAGACGCCGATGACGGCGCTGATCCTGGCCGATGTTCTCTATGAGGCGGGACTGCCGGTGGAGATGCTTTCGGTCGTCACCGGCCTTCCAGCCGATATCGGCGAGGAAATGATCACCAATCCCGATATCGAACTGATCACCTTTACCGGCGGTGTGCCGGTCGGCAAGATGATCGCCACCAAGGCCGGTTACCGGAGGCAGGTTCTGGAACTGGGCGGCAACGATCCGCTGATCATCCTGAACGACCTCGGCGACGAGGATCTCCTGCGCGCGGCCGATCTTGCCGTGCTGGGTGCTACCAAAAACTCCGGCCAGCGCTGCACGGCGGTCAAACGCATCCTTTGTCAGGAAAGCATTGCCGAACGGTTCGTGCCGCTGGTGCTGGAGAGGGCGAAGAAGATCGTCTTCGGCGACCCGATGGACCCGGCCACCGAGCTTGGCACCGTGGTTCACGAACGGGCGGCGGCGCTCTTTGAAAAGCGGGTGCATATGGCGGAAGAACAGGGCGCGGACGTGCTTTACAATCCGGGCCGCAAGGGCGCGCTGCTGCCGCCCATCGTCGTCGACCGGGTGCCGCACGAAAGCGAACTGGTGATGGAGGAAACCTTCGGCCCCATCATCCCGATCATCCGCGCGCCCGATGACGACGACGCGCTGATCGCGCTGTCGAATTCCACCGCCTTCGGCCTTTCCTCCGGCGTTTGCACCAACGATTTCCGCCGGATGCAGAAATATATCGCGGGCCTTCGCGTCGGCACGGTGAACATCTGGGAAGTTCCCGGCTACCGCATCGAGATGTCGCCTTTCGGCGGGATCAAGGATTCCGGCAACGGCTATAAGGAAGGCGTTATCGAGGCAATGAAGAGCTTCACCAATGTGAAGACCTTCTCGTTGCCCTGGTCGTGAAGAACGCATGATGGACGGGCAGTGAAGCCAGGAGGCGGAATGCGGGGATCAGGACAACCCATCGTCCATACGGAAGGGGAATCCAACACGTCCCTGCAGCGGATGCGCTGGAACGCGCGCGAGGACGATCCGGCCGCCCGCTCGCTGCTTGAACGCGATGCTTCGGCATTCCTGCATCAAAGCCTCTCAAGCCCATGCGTTTCAACAATCGCCAAGGCGGAAGGGATCTGGATTACGGATACCGCCGGCCGCCGCTTCATGGATTTCCACGGCAACAGCGTCCACCACATCGGCTACGGTCACCCAAGGCTTGTGGCGGCGATCAAGAAGCAACTCGACGAATTGAGCTTTGCGCCGCGCCGTTTCGCCTGCGAGGTGGCGGTGGAATTGGCCGAAACGCTTGCCTCGCTCGCGCCGGGCGATCTTTCCAAGGTGTTGTTCACCACCGGCGGATCGGATGCGATCGAGGTGGCGCTCAAACTGGCGAGAGCGGCGACAGGGCGCTTCAAGACGCTTTCGTTCTGGGATGCCTTCCACGGCGCGGGTTTCGGCGCGGCAAGCGTCGGCGGCGAGGCGACATTCCGCTCAGGGATCGCGGGCCCGCTGATGACAGGCACGGAGCATGTTGCGCCCTTCGCCTGCTATCGCTGTCCTTATGGCCATACGGGACCGGATGTTTGCGGATTGGCTTGCGCGAATATGGTGTCTTATGTGCTTGAGCGGGAAGGCGATATAGCTGCCGTCATCGCCGAGCCGATGCGCGCGACGCCGACGCCGCCGCCTCCGGGCTATTGGCAAAAGGTGCGCGAGGCCTGCGACCGGCACGGCACGCTGCTGATCTTCGATGAAATTCCGACCGAACTCGGCAAGACCGGCAAGTTCTTTGCTCATGAGCACGACGATGTGACGCCGGATATCATCGTGCTCGGCAAGGCGCTTGGCGGCGGTATCCTGCCGATTGCTTCGGTGATCGCCAGGCGCGACCTCGATGTCGCCGGCGATTTCGCCATCGGCCACTACACGCATGAGAAGAATCCGGTTACAACCCGCGCCGCATTGACCACTATCGCCATCGTCCGCGAGGAGGGGCTGGCGGAGCGCGCCGCAGAGCTTGGCGCACACGCCATGGCACGGTTGCAGGAATTGATGGCGAAATGCCCGCATGTGGGCGACGTCAGGGGCAGGGGCTTGATGATCGGGGTGGAAGTCGTTGCGGACAAGGACAGCCGCAAACCTGAAAGAGAGCTTGCGGAGCGAATTTACTATCGCTGCCTGGAAGAAGGGCTGAGCTTCAAGATCAGCACTGGCAACGTACTCACCCTGTCGCCACCGCTCGTCATCGCCAAGGGCGATCTCGACCGGGCGCTCGATATATTCGAGGGCGCGGTTCTTGCTGGATAATCTTAAATGAGTGGAGCGGCGCTGGCGCTCGTCCTCACGGCGGCCGTCCTTCATGCAAGCTGGAACGCCATGGTGAAAGGCGCCGGCGACCGGGCGGTGGTGCTTGCGGTTGTATCTGGCATGCATGCGTTGCTCGGTCTGGCGCTGGTCTTGACCGTGCCTGCGCCCGCGCCGGCTAGCTGGCCGTCGATCTTCGCCTCGACGGTCATCCATTACGCCTACTATGCGCTCGTGTTTCAGTCCTACAAGCTCGGCGATCTGTCGCAGGTCTATCCGATCTCGCGCGGCATGGCCCCGGCCATCGTGGCCTTGAGCGCGGTTGTCTTCATCGGGGAAAACCTTACGCCGCTCGGCTGGATCGGGCTTGGCGCGGTGTCTTTCGGCATCGGGCTCCTGGCGTGGCAGCGCGGCGCGACGCAGGCAAGCGGAAAGGCGGTTCTGGTTGCCGCGACCCTCGGGCTTTGCATCGCCGCCTATTCATTTGCCGATGGTGTCGGCGTTCGCGCGTCGGGGAGCCCGTTCGGCTACGCCGGCTGGCTGTTCGTTTTCGAATTTCCGGTGCCGCTTTTCGTCGCGTTGAGACGAATGCGCAGCCGGACGCATGTCGACATCAAGACCATCGGCCTGGGAATGATCGGCGGCGCTTTCGCGGTCGGCGCCTACGGGCTTGCCCTTTATGCCGCGACGATGGCGCCGCTCGGCGCGGTTTCAGCCGTTCGGGAATCGAGCGTCATCATTGCCGCGCTGATCGGTCTCGTGCTGTTTCGGGAAAGACCGTGGAAAGGCCGCCTGATCGCAGCCGTCGTCGTAGCGGGCGGCGTCAGCGTTCTCGCGGTAGCCGGCTAAGAAGATTTCTGCGGCCTACCATAGATTTTTTCCCGGAAATCATAAGGCAAATAGATTTTACTTATCGTTTTTGGAATTTCACTATTGCCCCATGAGCGGAGGCGGGACAAAGTCCTGCAGGGGACAAAGGCCGGCGTTCTTTACGCGTTAAAAAAGTATCATAAGCGGATGTTAGGTCTGCTCGCCGAGGGGTTCGCCGCATTGCGACAAAGGCCGATGTCCGACAGGCTGGCCCGATAGACCAGCATAATTGAACTGCAAAAAAGCAAAAAACACCAACCAGAAACAGGGGAACCACATGACCAATAAAAAAGCCTTGGTGGTCAGCACTTTGGTAGCCGCGCTCTATGCGTCTGCCGCATATGCGGAAACCGAACTGACCGTCTATACCGCAGTAGAGGCGGAAGACCTTCAGCGCTACGCTGAAACGTTCAATCAGGACCATCCGGATATCAAGATCAACTGGGTGCGCGATTCCACCGGCGTCGTCACGGCCAAACTCCTGGCGGAGAAGAACAATCCGCAAGCCGATGTGGTCTGGGGGCTGGCTGGAACCTCGCTCCTCGTGCTCAAGACGGAAGGCATGCTGGAACCCTATGCGCCGAAGGGGCTTGAGTTGCTTCAGCGAATCTTTCCGCGACAGCGACAATCCGCCAACGTGGGTGGGAATGGACGCCTGGGTCGCTTCCATCTGCTTCAACACGGTGGAAGGCGAAAAGCTTGGCCTGACCGCGCCCAAGAGCTGGAAGGACCTGACCAAGCCTGAATACAAGGGCCATGTGGTGATGCCGAACCCGGCGTCTTCCGGCACCGGCTTCCTCGATGTATCGAGCTGGCTGCAGATCTTCGGCGAGGAGGAAGGCTGGAAGTTCATGGACGGGCTGCATGAAAACATCGCAGCCTATACCCACTCCGGCTCCAAGCCCTGCAAGATGGCGGCGGCCGGCGAAACGCCGATCGGCGTCTCCTTCGCCTTCCGCGCGGCCAAATCCAAGGCCGACGGCGCTCCGCTCGATATCATCGTGCCGGAAGAAGGCATCGGCTGGGACATGGAGGCAACGGCTATTATCGCTGGAACCTCCAAGGAAGAAGCCGCCAAGACGCTCGTCGACTGGTCGATCTCCAAGAAGGCCATGGAAATGTACAACGTCGGTTACGCCGTCGTCGCCATGCCTGGCGTCGCCAAACCGGTGGAGTTTTTCCCGGCCAACATCGAAGAGAAGATGATCAAGAACGACTTCGAGTGGGCGGCCAACCACCGCAGCGCCATTCTTGAAGAATGGAGCAAGCGCTACGATTCGAAGTCCGAGCCGAAGGGCTGAGCGGGATCTCGCTTTACCGTTGCTGGGCGTCGCGAATGATCGCGGCGCCCAAATCTGATAGCCTGCCTGGATGATCAATATGATTCACGAGAATGTCGACGCAGGCAGGGCCATCCCCGCCGACGGGAAAGCTGCGCCTGCCTCCAACGCAAGCTCCGACGCTTATTTGCGGATCGACGACCTTTGGAAGGCGTTCGGCGATTTTTATGCACTCAAAGGCGTGTCGCTGACCATCGACCAGGGGGAGTTCGTCTGCTTTCTCGGTCCTTCCGGCTGCGGCAAGACGACCCTTTTGAGGGCAATCGCCGGGCTCGATCCGCAAACGCGAGGCACGATTCATCAGGCTGATCAGGACATATCCACCTTTCCCGCTTCCAAACGGGATTACGGCATCGTCTTTCAGTCCTATGCGCTGTTTCCAAATCTGACGGTGGAAAAGAACATCGCCTTCGGGCTGGAAAACACCAAGCGATCGGGGGCCGAAATCAGGGCCAGGGTCAGCGAGTTGCTGGAACTGGTCGGGCTTCCCGATCAGGCAAAGAAATATCCGGCGCAATTGTCGGGCGGCCAGCAGCAGCGTATCGCGCTTGCGCGCGCCATCGCCATTTCGCCGGGCCTGCTGCTTCTGGATGAGCCGCTTTCGGCGCTGGACGCCAAGGTTCGCGTCTACCTTCGCCACGAAATCAAGGAATTGCAGCGCAAGCTCGGCGTCACGACCGTGATGGTGACGCATGACCAGGAAGAGGCGCTCTCCATGGCCGACCGCATCGTGGTGATGAACCACGGCGTGATCGAGCAGGTGGGTACGCCGACAGAAGTCTATCGCCACCCGGCGAGCCTCTTCGTTGCCGACTTCATCGGCGAAACGAACAAGTTTTCCTCCGCGATCCATTCAGGTTCCGTCACGCTCGGCGATACCGTTTTGCAGACGAAGGCGAAAGGCTTCGACGAGGGGGCGCAGGTCACGGTCGCCGTGCGGCCGGAAGACGTGTTGCCCTATTCAGGCGACACGCCGGACGAAGGGGCGAAAGACGGGGCGAAAGACGGGGCAAATAATGGCGGGGCCGCCAATCTGCTGCCGGTGACGATCGGCGATATGGAGTTCCTCGGTTCTTTCTGGCGCACCCATCTCGATGGCAAGGACCTCGGCGGCAAGTCGCTGATCGCCAATTTTTCCATGAACGCCGTGCGGCGTCTCGGCCTTGAGAAGGGCATGTCGATAACGGTCGAACTGCCTGCAGAACGCGTTCTGGTCTTCGGGCAGGGAGCGTAACGATGTCGGTAACGCAAGCCGGTCTTGCGCCTGGGCGCGCCGTCAAACTGAAACTCGACAGCGACGGCATCATCAAGCGCGGCTTCATGCTGGTGATTGCGCTTTACCTGATCCTCGGCCTCGCCATGCCGCTTTATGCGATGCTGTCGAAATCCTTCTCCACCTATGGCTTCGACCTTGCCCGCTACGAATTCCAGGTCAGCGACGAAGCCGGCAACTGGGGAGAACCGGTGACGGCGGCAGCGCTGAACGACGGACTTGGCGTATTCACAAAGGCGCAGCTCGCCTCAAGCTCCGACGGCCGGCTTTCGGTGACAGAATTCTTTCCCGATTTCAGTTTCAAAAGCCCGGTCAAATACCGGATACGCGGCACGACCGACGACGCACCTTATCTGGTCGGTCTCCAACTCTTCAATTCGACCGAATGGCAGGAATTCGATTCCAACACGTTCCGGCGCGTTAATCTTCGGCCCGTGCGCTCCATCGGCCTGCAGAATTATGTTTCCTATTTCTCCACGCCGGCGCTGTTCAATTCCATCTCGAATTCGCTCTTCATCGCAACGATCAGCACGGTCCTGACGGTAGGGTTCGCATTCGGTTTCGCCTATGCGATCAACCGCAGCTGCATGCCGTTCAAGGGCGCTTTCCGCCTCGTGGCGATGATGCCGATCCTCGTGCCGTCGCTCCTGCCGGGCATTGCGCTGATCTATCTCTTCGGCAATCAGGGCATGCTGAAGGACCTTTTGTTCGGGCAATCGATCTACGGCCCGCTCGGCATCGTCATCGGCTCGGTGTTCTTCACCTTTCCGCACGCGCTGATCATCATTTCAACCGCGCTGGCGATCTCCGATCAGCGGCAGTACGAAGCAGCCGAGTCGCTTCGGGCCAGCAAATGGCGGACGTTTTGGGTCGTGACGATCCCCGGCGCGCGCTACGGCCTGATTTCGGCGGCCTTCGTGACCTTCACGCTGGTCATCACCGATTTCGGCCTGCCGAAGGTGATCGGCGGGCAGTACAACGTGCTTGCAGTCGATATCTACAAGCAGGTGATCGGCCAGCAGAATTTCGAAATGGGCGCGGTGGTTTCCGTCATCCTGCTGGTTCCGGCAATCGTCGCCTTCGTCGTCGACCGGATGGTTCAAAAGAAGCAGGTGTCGCTCCTGTCGGCGCGCTCGGTGCCCTATCAGCCGAAGCCCAACCGCCGCTTCGACATGGCATGCCTTGCATGGTGCGGCGTGATCGCCGTCTTCATCGCCGGCATCATCCTCGTTTGCCAATATGCAGCGCTTGTCAAGTTCTGGCCCTATGACTTGAGTCTCAGCCTGAAGAATTACGAGTTCGACCGCATGGATGGCGGCGGCTGGTCGGCCTATACCAATTCCATACAGCTTGCCTTCCTGACGGCGGTGATCGGCACGGTGATCATTTTCACCGGCGCCTATATGGTGGAAAAGATCGACGGCTTCAAACTGGGCCGGGGGCTCTTCCAGTTCCTGGCGATGCTGCCGATGGCGGTGCCGGGGATGGTGCTGGGTCTGGCTTATATCTTTTTCTTCAACAATCCGGCCAATCCGCTCAATTTCATCTATGGCACGATGATCATCCTGGTGATCTCGACCGTGACGCACTTTTATACGGTCGGCCATCTGACAGCATTGACGGCCCTGAAGCAGATCGACCGGGAGTTCGAGCCGGTGGCGACCTCGCTCCGCCAGCCCTTCTACAAGCTCTTCGCCCGGGTGACCGTGCCTGTCTGCCTGCCGGCGATCCTCGATATATCGATTTATCTCTTCGTCAACGCAATGACGACGGTTTCCGCCGTGGTCTTCATCTATTCCACGCATACGAACCTCGCGTCGGTTGCGGTGCTGAACATGGATGACGCAGGCGATATCGCGCCGGCAGCGGCCATGGGCATGATGATTTTCTACACCAACGCGGGCGCGCGCATCCTTCACGCGATTGCGTCGAAAGGCATCATCGCCCGTACGCAGGCCTGGCGAACGCGCTGAATATTTCACGAACAGGAATTTCAGGCGGCCGGGCTGTAAATCCGGTGCTGGCTGAGTTGTGCTGGCGTTTTGATTGATGCGACTGTCGAATTTGCCGTTAGGTTGCATGCGGCTGATCGTAATAAACATTCAAGTATTGCAATATAACAAGTGCAAATTGATGCATGTAAAAGGAATGAGTACTTCTCCAATTTTAAAATTTTAACACATTTCTCGACTGTCGCATCCGCTGCACTATAAAACTTGCTAGCTCGTTTTGAGCAAACAGCGGGAGGATTTGGCAATGAATCTCGGCGATGTCATCGGACAATTGATGCAAGAGGGAATGACGCCTCAGACAAAGTCGCGACTTGAGCATTCCATGGGAAAGGGCGGCCTTGGAGGCATGGGCGGCGGCGGCGGCGGTCTTGGCGATATTCTGGGGAGCCTCATGGGAGGCGGGGGTTCTCCGGGATCGGCAGGCGGTGGCGGTCTGGGTGATCTGCTCGGCGGGATTGGCAAGGCTCTTTCCGGAGATAGCGGCGTTGGCGGACTGAGCCGGGGACAAGCCGGTGGTATAGGCGCGATCGCCGGGGCGCTGCTTGGCGGTGGCGGCAGTTCCGTGAAAGGTGCGGTCGGTGGCGGCGCTATGGCGCTGCTTGGAACGCTCGCGCTTTCGGCGTTGAAAGACTGGCAGGCGCAAGCGGGTCAGGCGCAATCGGGGCAGGGGTCTGCCGCTGCCGCGCCTGCGGTATCTGAGGCGGACATGCAGCAGATGACGGCCCCGCAAACCGCGGAGTTATGCCTGCGCGGCATGATCGAGGCGGCCAAGGCCGACGGCGAGATTTCCCAGGATGAAGTGGAAAGGATCGTCGGAAAACTGGAAGAAGGCGGCATCACGGCGGAAGAACAGCGCTTCGTGAAAGCGCAATTCGCAAAGCCGCTCGATGTGCATGGTCTTGCTGCGGCAATTCCAAACAGGGAGGTCGGCGCGCAGGTCTATGCGGCGGCGCTGATGGCGATATCGGTGGATACGGCAGCCGAGCGCGATTTTCTGGATTCGCTACGCAGGGGCGCGGGGCTCGATTCCGCATCCGTGAGGCGCTTGCACCAGATGGTCGGCGCGCCGATGCCGTCATAGTGGAGACGCGCCCTCAATCCTTGCTGGTTGAGGGCGCGCGGGAAATCGCCAGAAAATCGCGCAATGAGGCGTTTCAGCCCCGACAGGCGTGCGTCGCAATTATGCGGCGCGCACGTTCTCCAGGAACTTGTGAACCTCCTCGCGCAGCCTCTCCGACTGTTGCGCGAGGTTGCTGGCGGAGGAGAACACCTGGCTGGCGGCGGAACTGGAGGCTTGTGCGGCTTGCGTCACGCCGGTGATGTTTTCCGTAACCTCGCTGGTGCCAAGGGCCGCCTGCTGGATATTGCGGGCGACCTCGGTGGTCGTAGCGCCCTGTTCCTCGACTGCTGCAACGATTGCCGTCGAGATATGGCTGATATCGCCGATGGTGCGTCCGATGCCGGTGATGGCTTCCGCCGCCTGGCCGGTGGATTGCTGCATGCCGGAAATCTGCGTGGCGATTTCCGCCGTCGCCTTGCCGGTCTGTTCGGCCAGTCCCTTTACTTCCTGGGCAACGACGGCGAAACCCTTGCCGGCATCGCCGGCGCGCGCCGCCTCGATGGTGGCGTTGAGGGCGAGGAGATTGGTCTGCGCGGCGATATCCTCGATGAGGCCGACGATTGCGCCGATCTTTTCCGCGTCCGTCTGTAGCCCGGTCATCCGCGAATTGGTCTGCTCGGCTTCCGTGACCGCGCGTGCGGCAACATCGGTCGACTGATCGACCTGCCGGCCGATTTCAGTTGCCGAACTGGCCAGTTCCTCAACGGCTGCCGCGACAGTCTGCACGTTCATTGCTGCCTGAGATGCCGCCGATGCAACGGCAGCGGCCTGAACGTTGGTTTCCTCCGCCGAGGCGGTGAGGGTTTCAGCCGCAACTTGCAGTTCGCCGGCAGCGGCAGACACCATGTCGACGACCTGTCCGACCGCGCGTTCGAAATCGTCGGCCATGCGCAGCCGCTGCAGCCGCCGTTCCTCGCGGCCTTCGCCCTCAAGCCGGGCCTGTTCGTCGAGATCGGTTTTGGCCTGCTCGACCGCACGCTGCTTGATGGCAACGACAGCCCGTCCGAGATCGCCGATCTCATCGCCGCGATTGGCCTCCGCGATTTCCACATCGAATTCGCCGCCCGCAATCCGCAGCAAGGTGGCGCGGAGCCGGTTGAGCGGGCGCACCATATGGGCAAAGCCGATGTAGGAGGCAATGGCGATGCTGATCAGCAAGCCCACGATTGCGGACGTAACCACGAACGTCCTGGTATTTGCGGAAAACTCGGCGATATCCTTGTGGATGGCTTCGAGATTTTGCTGGTTGTGATCGACCAGCGCGTCGATTTCCGCCTGATAGGCGCGGCGGTTGGCGCGGTTCTTCTCGTTGTTGCCCTGTTCGTTCGCAGCTGCCGGATCGACCTCGACGCCAAGACGTGCCGTCTCGGCGCGGAAGGCGCGGAACTCCTTGGTGCGTTCGACGACGGCATCGAAAGCGGCGCGGCTATCAGCCGGAATCAACGCTTCCCAGGCCTTGAGGTGCTCGTCGATACGGTCGAGATTGGAAATCAGCTTTTCGGCGAATTTTGTTGCCTGTTCGGACGTCTTGGAAGCGTAGATGCCGCGCGATTCCATCACAACCGCTGTCACGAGGCGGTTGAGCCTTTCGCCGGCATAGGCTCGCTCGGAAGCGTTATCGAGATCGGCGATCTTGGTGTTGTACTTAGAAATCACATTGACCGTCATGCCGACGCCGAGTGCGACCATGATGCCCATCGCGGCGACGATGAGATAGATCTTGCCGCTGACCTTGAGCCCGCGCGGCCGCGCCGTTGGTAATGCCTTGTGGATGTTTTTCATTTCGCTCAACCTGCTGTTCAGTCCTTCAAAAAATTTACTGCCCCCCAACAGATCCGTAAGGGAGGTCCGTAGCCCGTTGTTCAATCCGAAAAAATGCCGGAAGAGCCACGGACCACGGATGGAGGGCGGCTTGGTCCGGACGTTGTGCGCAGAACGTGAACGAGGGCCTTAACGTGCTCGACTTACTAAGTAAAATCACTGTGACGGAGGTTCTGGAACGGCCCGATGGCGTGTGACGTGGTTTAGCTGCCAAACAGGCAGGATACGGCTGCGGGCGGGCGTTGAGAAGGTGTTTCAGCCAGGCCTCATGCAGTGCATTATTCCAGATTCTGGAATGGAAAATTTCATCTGACGATTGCCGGCGGGGCGCCTCATTCATGGGCCTGGCTTGCCGCAGGGCCCATATGGTTTCTTGTTTCATCCCGAAGAGGCGTGGTAGGTGCGTAGCTCTGCAGCGGGGTCGAAGCCGCGATCCGATTTTTTTCCGGGAGACCATAGCGTGACCTCCAGTTCCAACGCCGCAAAAACCGTCTTGTCCGCCGTCGCTGGAAGGCTAGAATCGCGGCAATCCCGGATCGGCATCATCGGGCTCGGGTATGTGGGCCTGCCGCTTGCCGAGCGCTTCAGCGAAGTCGGTTTCGCGATCACCGGTTTCGATGTAGACGAAGAGAAAATCGCCGCGCTCAACCGCGACAATGGTTTTACCAAATACGTTGGCCGCGACACGGTGCATGTGCGCTTTCAGACGGATTTCCTGGCGACCGACGATTTTGCCCGCGTGGCGGAATGCGATGCGCTGATCATCTGCGTGCCGACGCCACTTGGCAAATACCACGATCCCGATATCGGCTATATCCTCGATGCGGCGCGCAAGATCCGCCCGCATCTGCGCGAAGGCCATATCGTTTCGCTGGAAAGCACGACTTATCCCGGCACGACGGAAGGCGATATGCTGCCGGAATTGCTGCGCGACGACCTCAAGCTGGGCGAGGATTTCTTCGTGGTCTATTCGCCGGAACGCGAAGACCCGGGCAATGCCAAATTCGATATCCGCAGCATTCCCAAGGTTGTATCGGGCGTAACCGAAAATTGCCGAAAAGCGGCAAACGCGCTTTACGGCCCGGCTGTGGATAATCTGGTGCCGGTTTCCTCCACCCGCGTGGCGGAATTGACGAAGCTTCTGGAAAATATTCACCGGGGCGTCAACATCGGCCTCGTCAACGAGATGAAGCTGGTCGCCGACCGGATGGATATCGACATTTTCGAGGTGATCAAGGCGGCGGCGACGAAACCCTTCGGCTTTACCGCCTTCTATCCGGGGCCGGGCGTCGGCGGGCACTGCATTCCGGTCGATCCGTTCTATCTGACGTGGAAAGCGCGGGAATACGGCTTGCATACGCGGTTCATCGAGCTGGCAGGCGAGATCAACCAGGCGATGCCGGATTTCGTCGTCGAAAAGCTGATGCATGCCTTGAACGAGGAAGGCAAGGCGCTGAAGGGCGCCAGGGTGCTGGTGCTCGGCGTTTCCTTCAAGAAGAACATCGACGATATGCGGCAATCGCCAAGCCTCGGCGTGGTGGAGCGGATCGCGAAGAAAGGCGGCGCGGTTTCCTATGCCGATCCTTACGTACCGCGCCTGAAGCCCGGCCACGGGGTGACGCTGGCGCTTGAGAGCGTCATCGCCGACGCAGCGACCGTCGCCAGCCACGATGCGGTGGTGATCGCCACCGACCATGACGATTTCGACTACGGCATGATCCTGCAGGAAGCGCGCATCATCATCGATACGCGAGGCCGCTATCCGGCGACGGAGCCAAAGGTGACGCGGGGGTGAAGACCGCTCGCGGACGCCAATAGTCTCCGGCAACAGTTTTTCGCATCACGCAATCGGCTTTTTGCATTTCGCCGCTGATCCTTGGCCCCTTAGCATTCTCCAGCAAATGAGTTGCCGGGCTGGGCGGAGATGCCGATGTCGAGTTTTTCCCTGAATTCCGTACCGCGGATCATATCCGGCGAGGGTAAGGCCGACGGTCTTGGCCAGCTTGTTGGTGAACTGACGCTTGGAACATGCTGCGTTTTCCTGGTCGCCGATCCGGGCCTGACCCGGCTGGGGCTGACCGGTGGGATCGCCGACGTCTTGAAAGGCGCCGGGCATCGGGTGGTCACCTTTGACGATATCAAGAGCGACCCCGGCGAGGTGCAGGTGCGCGCCGCCGTGAAACTGGCGCGGGAAAAGGATGTCGAGGCGGTCGTCTGTCTCGGCGGCGGATCGGCGCTTGATGCCGGCAAGCTGATCGCCGCGCTGATCGGCGCCAAGGGCGACGTGGCCGACTACCGTCTTGCGGCCACGCCTTTGCCTGTGGCCAGACTTCCGCTCATTTGCGTGCCGACGACGGCGGGGACGGGATCGGAGGCGACATCGGTCTCCATTCTCTCGTCGGAAGAAGGCTCCAAATACTGGTACTGGTCGGCGGCGCTGAAGCCCGACGCGGTGGTGCTCGATCCGAAACTGACGGTGGGATTGCCAGCAGCACTGACGGCGGCCTGCGGGGTCGATGCAATCGTCCATGCCATGGAGGCTGCAACCAACAACAAGGCCTTCGAGACCAACAACCGGGTGTGCCTTGACGCGATCCGCCTAGGCGTTCGCCACCTGCCGCTTGCCGTGGCGGAGCCGGGCAATCTGGAAGCGCGCGCCGGAATGCTGCTTGCCGCGACCTATGCCGGGATCGGCATCGACAACGCGGGAACGGGTATCGCGCATAATATCGCCCATGCGCTTGGCAGCCTGATCCCGGTCCACCACGGCAGGGCGGTGGCGATAGCCATGGCGGCAACGCTCTCCTTTGCGATGGAGGGGAACAAGGCGGCTTATGATGAGGTGGCGCGGGCTTTCGGCTGCGACCGGACGGGCGAATTGCCAATGGCGTTCGGTGCATTCGTGCGGCGTCTCGGCATTCATCTCAACCTCGAGGAGGAAGTGCCTTTTCTCTCCGCCGCCCGCCTTGCGGCGCAAATGGCACGACCCGAGAACGCCGCCATGCGGCTTGCAAGCCGCCGCTTGGTCTCAGATGACGACCTTCTGACGCTGGCTGAGCGCACGCTGGCCTTTCGCTGAAGGCGGCGTCATCACCGTGAGGCACGCGAATAAATACGCGCAAGTGACTCCACTGGACAGCCGATTGTTCTAATGTTTCCGGCGAGGGAGATTCTCCTCTCCTCCGGAACCGGCATGCCATGTCCATCACCTTCGACCGCAGGCGATTGCCGCTGAATTCGCTCCGCGCCTTCGAGGCGGCGGCAAGACAGATGAGCTTCACCCGCGCGGCGGAAGGGCTGGGGCGTCACGCAAAGCGCCGTCAGCCGGCATGTGCTCAATCTGGAGGAAGTGGCGGGCGTGCCGCTGTTCGACCGGCGCGGATCGGCGCTGGCGCTGACCGATGCCGGGCGTGAGCTGCTGGAACAGATAACGCCGGCCTTCGACCGGCTGCTCATGGGCATGAACGCCATTCGCGGCGAAAAACGCGGCGGGGCGCTCAGGATCGCCATGCCGCCGTCCTTCGCCTTCCGCTGGGCTAGCCCGATCATCGAGGCCTGCCGGGTGGAGAGCAAGGTGCGCGTGGAGATCGAAACGCCCTATGAGCAGGGCGATCTCGACCACACCATTCACGATGTCGCGGTGGTATTCTCAAGACCCAAGGCGACAAGCACCATTATGGATCTCCTGTGGATGGAGGAACTGACGCTGCTATGCAGTCCGTCGCTGGCGACAGGCGGCAAAACGCGGGATCTTCGCCAAATGATCGCGGATCAGCCGATCCTGCATGTGCGCAACGCCGGGGGGCGGCATTCGGCGTGGAGCCAGTTTCTGCGGGAAGCGGGCGTGGAGGCCGACGTGAGCGAGGGGCTGGTATTCGATACCGCGCATCTTGCGCTTGATTTCGTCATGCGGGAGGGGGGATTGCTCGTCGCCGACCGAAGGCTATGCCGGGAAGATCTGGAGCGCGGGGATCTCATGGCGCCCTTCGATATAGTTGCCGAATCCGGTTTCGGTTATTTTATGCTGTTTCGCCCCGAGGACATGCAGCGCGAAGCCGTACAGGTCTTTCGGCGGCAGATGATCGCCCAATTTGCCGGTGACGGCTGCGGCGAAGCGTAAACAAGGGAGGCGGCAGGATGCGGATCGACTACCGTCAGATGAACAAGGACGATCTGAAAACCGCTATCGGCTGGGCGCATGCGGAGGGATGGAATCCGGGCATCGACGATCACCATGCCTTCCATGCAGCCGACCCGGAAGGTTTCTTCATGGCGACCGCCGACGGCGAACCGGCCGCCTCGATCTCCGCCGTACGCTACGGTGATAACTTCGGCTTCATCGGCCTTTACATCACCCGCCCCGACCTGCGCGGCCGGGGGATCGGCTATGGGCTGTGGCGGCACGCAATGGAAAGCCTTGGCGACCGTGTGGTCGGCCTCGACGGCGTGGTGGAGCAGCAGCACAACTACCGCAAATCAGGCTTTGAATATGCGCATCGCAACGTCCGCATGAGCGGCTTTTCCACCGCCGACGTGCCAATGGACGCGCGCCTTTGCATGATCGGGCGGGGGCTTTTTCCAACCGTTCGCGACTACGACCGGGGGTTTTTTGCCGACGACCGCGAGAAATTCCTCACCCATTGGCTTGCGCCAAGCGAAACGCGCAAGGGGTTTGCGCTGGTGGAAGGCGGCGATCTGAAAGGCCACGGCGTCATTCGCGCCTGTCATCAGGGTTTCAAGATCGGGCCGCTGTTCGCCGATACGCAAGAAGCGGCGGATCTCCTGTTTCGGGCGCTGGCCGGCAGCGTGCGCGGGCAGGAAGTTATTCTCGATATTCCGGAGACGAACCCGGCCGCCCAGGCGCTTGCCGAGCGATATGAGCTTTCGCCGGTTTTCGAGACGGCGCGCATGTATCGCGGCCCGCATCCGGAAATTTCGATACCTCGAACCTATGGCATTACAACCTTCGAACTTGGATGACACGCATGCTGCCTCATCTCGACCGTTACCGCGCTTTCATGCCTTACCCTTCCGTCGATGTGCCGGGGGCTGCGGATGGCCCTTTAAGCGGGCTGAAACTGGCGGTGAAGGATATCTACGACGTCGCCGGCTATCGGACCGGATGCGGTAGCCCGATCAAGCTCGCGCAAAGCGGCGTGAAGACCAGTCATGCGCCGGTTGTCGCCCGGCTGCTGTCGGCAGGAGCGGAATTTTGCGGCAAGACCCATACGGACGAGCTTGCCTGGTCGCTTTATGGCGTCAACGCCCATTTCGGCACGCCGATCAATCCGGCAGCGCCAGAGCATATTCCAGGCGGGTCGTCGTCTGGATCGGCAGCAGCGGTTGCCGGTCACCTTGCCGACATCGCGCTTGGTTCCGACACCGGCGGTTCGATACGAGCGCCGGCATCCTTTTGCGGCATATGGGGTCTTCGCCCGACACACGCACGCCTTTCGCTGGAAGGCTGCATGGCGCTGGCGCCAAGCTGGGATACCTGCGGATTTTTCGCACGCGATGGGGAAACGCTGGAGCGGGTGGCGAGCGTGCTCTTCGATGCGGATAAGACTCCGGCGCCGTCGCCGAGGCTGATGGTGCCGCAGGATATGATCGACGGCGTGAACGAAGAAGGCCGCAGGCTCATCGAGATGGCCATTCGGCATATCGAAAAGCGTCGCGGTGCGCTCCCGCGCGTCTCAGTTTATGAAGGCAAGCGCGAGGCGATCTATTCGGCCTTTCGGGAAATCCAGGCGGTGGAAGTGCTGGGTGTGCACGGCGAATGGGAACGCATGTTCCATCCGCCGCTCGGTCCCGGCATTGCGGAACGTTTTGAATATGCCCGCTTGGTGACGAAAGCGCAGCTTGATGCCGCAAACGGCCACCGCGCCGAACTCAGCGCCCATCTCGATGCGCTCCTCGGTGACGACGGGATTTTGATTGCGCCCGCCGTGCATGATGCACCACTGAGACTGGACGCGGGACCGACTGCCTTCGACAGCTATCGTCATGACGCAATGAAGCTTTTGTGCGTATCCGGCCATGCGGGACTGCCGCAGGTGGTTTTCCCGCTGGGCAAGGTGGAAGGCGCGCCTTTCGGCCTGTCGCTGATCGGTCCTCGCGGAGCGGATCTGCGGCTTGTGGCGATTGCCCGCGAGATCGCCGATATCGTAGGGTGAATGTACTGCGTTGTCGTATATGCGACAACGAAGGGCCGTAATCGAATGATTGGGGGTCTGGCTGTTACGCGTTAAGGTTGACCGGAAAATCAAAGGGGCGGCATGCAGCGCTATTCGGCATTATCCCTCATTCGCAACGCCTTTTCCGGCCATCGCCATTGGGAGCCGGCATGGCGCAAGGCCGATCCGAAACCATCCTATGATGTGATCATCGTCGGGGGCGGCGGGCATGGGCTTGCGACCGCCTTCTATCTCGCCAGGGAACACGGCATTCACAACGTCGCGGTGCTCGAAAAGGGCTGGCTCGGCTCCGGCAATATCGGCCGCAACACGACCATCGTGCGCTCCAACTATCTCCTGCCAAAGAACAACCGCTTCTACGAGTGGTCGATGAAACTGTGGGAGGGGCTGTCGCAGACGCTGAACTACAACGTCATGTTCTCGCAGCGCGGAATATTGAACCTCGCCCATACGCCGGGGCAGATGGACGATTACGCCAGACGCGGCAATTCCATGCGGATTGAGGGCATCGATGCGGAGTTGCTTGACCGGGATGAAGTGGCGCGCTTCGTGCCGGGGCTTGGAATGTCCGCCTCCACCCGCTTTCCGGTGCTTGGCGGATTGCTGCAGCCGCGCGCGGGGACAGCGCGTCACGACGCGGTCGCCTGGGGCTTTGCCCGTGCCGCCGACGGGCTTGGCGTCGATATCATCGAGAATTGCGAAGTCACCGGATTTCAAAAAGACGGCGACCGGGTGACCGGCGTCGAGACGACGCGCGGGGTCATTACCGCAAAAAAGATCGCCGTCGCCGTTGCCGGGAGCACGTCGGTGGTGATGCGAAAGGCGGGGGTGGAAAGACTGCCGATCGAAAGCCATGTGCTGCAGGCTTTCGTCTCCGAACCGCTGAAACCGCTGATGAACACGGTGGTCACCTTCGGCGCCGGGCATCTTTATATCTCGCAGTCGGACAAGGGCGGTCTTGTGTTCGGCGGCGATATCGACGGTTATAATTCCTATGCGCAGCGCGGCAACCTGCCGATCGTGGAAGACGTGATGGCGGATGCCGTAACGATGTTTCCGGCGATCTCGCGTTTAAGGCTCCTGCGCAACTGGGGCGGCATCATGGACATGAGCATGGACGGCAGCCCGATCATCACCACAGGGCCGCTGCCGGGGCTCTACCTCAATGCGGGCTGGTGCTACGGCGGTTTCAAGGCAACGCCTGCGTCCGGCTGGTGTTTTGCCTGGACGATCGCCAAGGATGAGCCACATCCGCTCAACGCGGCCTTCACGCTCGACCGGTTCCACAAGGGCGCGGTGCTCGACGAAAAAGCGGCCGGGCCAACGCCCTGGCGGCATTGAGAAGGGGCAAGTCATGCGGATCGTTTGCCCCTGTTGCGGACCAAGAAGCCTGCACGAGTTCACCTATGGCGGCGATGCGACGCGTGTTCGCCCTGCTATGGAGGAGACCGCAAGCGGCCCGTGGGAAGCCTATGTCTACGACCGGGCGAACCCGCGCGGACGGCATGAAGAACTTTGGCACCATGTCGGCGGATGCCGTCACTGGATGAAAGTTGCCCGCGACACCGCAACGCATGAGATTTTCTCCGTGTCGCTGCTTGGGCCATTCTCCCTGCCACGGGTGATAGGAGAGGTGGGCAGGCAAGCAGACATTGAGCCAGCCGCAGCCAAACCCAATGACGCCAAACCCAGGGCCGCAAAGCCAAAGGCGCCGAAGAAGGCGGCCAGCAAGGCCGCAACGGGCAAAGCAGAGACGAGCAAGAGTGGGGCGGGCAAGACGAAAGCGAAAACGGAAAACGGCGGAAAAGAGCAATCGATTACGCAGAAGCCTGACAAGCCAACCGCCCGCAAGCAAACAGCGCGCAAACCGGCTCGGGCGGGAAGCCGGCCACCCGCAAGCGGGAGACCGGCGAATGAGCGGTTTCAGGCTGGAAAAGGGCGGGAGTCTTATCGATCGGCAGAAGCCCGTTTCCTTTCGCTTTGACGGTAAGACAGAGCGGGGCTTTGCCGGCGATACGCTTGCTTCCGCGCTGCTTGCCTCCGGACGGATGCTCTTTGGGAGGAGCTTCAAGTATCACCGTCCGCGCGGGTTGTTTTCCGCAGGGCCGGAGGAACCCAATGCGCTGGTGGCGCTTCGCACCGGCGCGCGCAAGGAACCCAACACCCGCGCAACGACGGTTGAGCTTTTCGAAGGGCTGGAGGCGGCAAGCCAGAACCGCTTTCCCTCGCTTGCTTTCGACCTGATGGCGGTCAACGACCGGCTGTCGCGGTTTCTCGTCGCGGGCTTTTACTACAAGACCTTCATGGGAAGCGGCCAGCCGGTCTGGCATTTTTTCGAGCGTTTCATCCGCAGGGCGGCAGGCCTTGGCAAAGCGACGCTCGATCCGGATCCGGACCGATACGAAAAGATGAATGCCTTCGCCGATGTGGTTGTGGTGGGGGCCGGGCCTTCCGGCCTCATGGCGGCGATGGCTGCCGCCAAGCACAGCCGCCGGGTGCTTTTGGTCGATGAAAACGCGGTTGCCGGCGGCAGGATTTATGAGGAAACCTGCGAGATCGACGGCAAGCCTGCAAGGGTTTGGGCAGCGCGCCTCAAGGCTGAGCTGAAGGCGCTGCCGAATGTGAAATATCTGCCAAGGACCACCGTGTACGGCTATTTCGACGGCAATGTGCTTGGTGCGGTGGAGCGGGTGGCCGATCACAAGGTTGTTCCCGATGCCTTCGAACCTCGCCAGCGCCATTGGACGATCCATGCGCGCAAAGTGGTGCTGGCGACAGGCGCCATCGAACGGCCTATCGTCTTTGGCGGCAACGACAGGCCGGGCGTGATGCTTGCCTCCGCAGGCCTTTCCTATGCCAGCCGCTATGGCGTTTCGCCAGGAAGTAAGGTCGTCGTCTTCGCCAATAACGACGGCGGCGCGCGCACCGCGATGGGGCTTGCCGATTTGGGCGTGCCGGTGACGACGCTGATCGACCCGCGCCCGGCGCTGGGTGAAGGATTGACCGGTGCACTCGCCGGACGTGGCATTCTTGTGAGAACCGGCACGGTGGTGACGGCGACCTCGGGCAGCAAGGCTTTGAAGTCGGTGTCGATAGCCGCTTACGACGCGGCGAGCGAGACGATTGCGGGAAAGCCGGAGGAACTTGCCTGCGACGCGCTGCTGGTATCTGGCGGCTGGATTCCGACCATCCACCTTGCAAGCCAGGCGGGCGGCGCGCCGGTTTTCAATGAGGAACTCCAGGCGTTTTTGCCGGGCAAACCGCGTGAGGACTGGATTGCCTGCGGCAATGCGGCGGGCGTGCTCGATATTGAAAACTGCCTGACGAGCGGAGCTGAAGCCGGGCGAAAAGCGGCTGGCCCCAGCGATGAAAACCCTTTCGAAATGCCGCGGATCGAAATGGGATGCGGGCCGTTCTTCCCTGCAAAAATGGTTGAAGCGCCGAGGTCGGCAAAATCGAAAGCCTTCGTCGATCTGCAAAACGACGTGACAACCGAGGATATCCTGCTTGCGGAACGCGAGGGCTTCCGCTCGGTCGAACACGTCAAGCGCTATACGACGCTGGGCATGGCGGCGGACCAGGGCAAGACGTCCAACGTCAACGGGCTGGCGGTTCTGGCGAAGGCGCGCGGCATGACTATTTCTGAGGCCGGCACGACGCGGTTTCGCATGCCCTATTCGCCGGTTGCGATGGGCGCTCTGGCTGGCCGGGAGGTGGATGCGCATTTTCGCCCCGTTAGGCGAACGCCGATGCATGACTGGCACGTCGCGCAAGGCGCGGAAATGATGGCGGCGGGATTGTGGATGCGGCCGCGCATTTATGGCCGGGAAGGCGAGACGCTGGAAGCGGCCTATGTGCGCGAAGCGCGCAATGTGCGTGAAGCTGTCGGCATCGTCGATGTTTCGACGCTCGGCAAGATCGACGTACAGGGAAGGGATGCGGCGATCTTTCTCGATCGCATCTATTCCAATCCGATTTCCAGACTGCCGGTCGGCAAGGCGCGCTACGGGTTGATGCTGCGTGAGGACGGCGTCCTTTTCGATGACGGCACGCTGTGGCGGCTCGGCGAAACGCATTTCATGATTACCACGACGACGGCCAACGCCGGCCCGGTGCTGGCTCATCTGGAATATTATCTGAGTGTCATCTGGCCGGACTTGAAGGCAAGCGTGGCCTCGGTCACCGACCGATGGGCGGCGATGGCCGTAGCGGGGCCGAACGCAAGGGCAGTGCTTGAAAAGGCCGTCGGCGGTTGTGACGTCTCGAATGACGCTTTTCCGCCAATGGCGATCCGCGACGGGCGGATTGGAGCGCATCCCGTCAAAATCGCCAGGCTCTCCTTTTCCGGCGAATTGGCCTATGAGGTCTATTGCGGCTGGAACGCGGGGCTTGCCGTTTGGGAGCAACTGGTTGCGGCCGGAAAGCCTGAAGGGCTCATGCCCTATGGCATGGAGGCGTTGGGTACGCTGAGGATCGAGAAAGGCCACATAACGGGAGCGGAGATGGACGGCCGCACCACGGCGGCTGATCTCGGGCTTGGCCAAATGGTTTCAAAAAAGAAATCCTATGTCGGTTCGGCCATGGTGGATCGCACGGGCTTGGCCGATCCCGATCGCGCCGTGCTGGTTGGTCTATCGTCGATGGACGGCCAGCCGATACGCCCCGGTAGTCATCTCTGCGGTGCGGACGGCAAAAGTCAGGGCCATGTCACCGCCATGACCTATTCGCCGGTGAAGCAAACCTATATCGCGCTCGCCCTGCTGCAACGGGGCCGCCGAAAGGATGGGCGAAAGGCTGGAAGCGGCTTTCCCGCTCAAGAACGAAAGCGTGAGTGTGGAAGTGACATCGCCCTGCTTCCACGATCCGGACGGGAGCAGAATGCATGGTTGAACCGATAGCAGGCGTACTGCTTTTCGCCGGAACGGCGGACGGAAAAAGCGACGCGCAGATCACCTTGCATGAAGTGTCGACCGGCCGGCTTGCCGAGGTCTCCAGCTGGCCGGACCGGCTGGAGGCGGTCGCCGCCGGTTTGGCCGAGCAAAGCGGACTACCGCTTCCCAAACGGCCCGGGTTTTTCACCGCGCGACCGGGCAGGATCGTTTGCTGGCTCTCCTTCGGCCGTTTCCTCCACGTGGCGGGCGAGGGCGAGAAGGCGCTTGCGCTGCCGGGCGAGGATGCTGCGATCGTCGATTTGAACGAGGCGCGTCACGGGTTCCGCATTGAAGGCGCGCGTGCCGCCAATGTATTGAACAAGGCGGTCGCCATCGATTTCGCCACCGATGTCTTTCCCCCCGGAAGTCTGGCGCAGACCACCGTGCATCATATCCCCTTGCTGATTCTGCGCAGATCGAGGGGAGTTTTCGACTTGCTGGTGCCATCGAGCCTGGCCGAGGCCTTCGTCGACTGGTTGAAAGACGCCAGCGTGGAATATGGCTACCGGGTAGGCCCATCAGCCATTTTGACCGACGATCACTCAGCCTTTTGATTGCACTGCGTCAAGTTCTGCGCAGGAGCTTGCAATCTTCAGTTTTTTGCAAAGTTACGAAACGTAACATATTGAAGTAAAATCATTAATCCGCAAACGTCACGATTCTGTCATTTCTACGCCGGGCCGAAGGCAGGCTAATAAGCCGCATCGACATTAATCGGGCCTTCGCTTTTTCAATCATGACAGATATCTCCTACGGCGCGGCGGAAACCGCGGCTGCGCGCTCAAGCCATCCTGCATCTACAACCTGGAAGGTTGTGTCCTATGCCGTGACTCCGGCTTGTGCGATGCTGCTGCTCATGGTCGTGGCATTCTTCCACCACGACTACTATTTGGCGAATTTCGGCGCAGAAACCGGTTGGCTGGAGATCTCGCACATCATCTTACCCTTGATCGCCGCCGCAATGGCGCTGCGCATGGTTTTCGCGTTTCGCCAGAGCGGTGACACGGTGATGATGGCGATCTGTGCCTTTGCCGTGGTCGCCGGGTTGTTCGTCGCCGGGGAAGAAGCCAGCTACGGCCAGCATTTCTTCAAGTGGCAGGCGGACGGCATCTTCCTTGAGCTGAACGACCAAAAAGAAACGAACCTCCATAATATCGGCTCCTGGTTGGACCAGAAGCCAAGGGCATTGCTGGAGGTAGCAAGCATTCTCGTCGGGCTGGTGATCCCCTTCATGCAGGCGCGCGTGCGGCGCTGGATGCCGAAGGTGTTCAAGCCCTTCGTGCCGGGCTTTTGGTTCATGCCGATTGCAATCCTGATTCAGCTTGCGGAAATTCCCAAGCGGCTGGGTTTGATGGACGCCGGGCTTTTCCCGCAGATCCGCTACAGCGAGCTGCAGGAGTTCTTTCTTTATTATTTCCTTGTGCTGGCGCTCATGCATATAGCCGAAAGGCACAAGGCCAAGCGCGAAGCTGGATATTCGTTCCAGGGCGAGGCCGTTCCGGCGAGAGGATGACTGGAACGGCGCTCCCGGTCACGAGCTTCTCGCGGTCTTGACGATGTTGTGCTCCGGGCCGAAAGGAAAGCCGGTGATATTTTCGGCGCTATTTTCGGTCACGATCAGGATATCGTGCTCGCGGTAGCCGCCGGCGCCGGGTTGACCCTCCGGGATCATGATCATCGGCTCCATCGATACGACCATGCCGGGTTCCAGCACCGTCTCGATATCTTCCCGCAGTTCCACCGCCGCCTCGCGTCCGTAATAATGGCTTAGCACGCCGAAGGAATGGCCATAGCCGAAGGACCGGTATTTCAGCAGATCGTGACTGCGGTAGATTTCGTTCAATTCGGCAGCAATATCGCAGCAGCGCGCGCCGGGGCGGATGAGCTTGAGACCCGCGCGGTGAACGTCGCAATTGATCTCCCAAAGGCGGAGATGGGCGTCTGAGGCATATTCGCAAAACAGCGTGCGTTCCAAGGCGGTGTAATAGCCGAAAATCATCGGAAAGCAGTTGAGCGAGAGGATGTCGCCTGGCTCAATCACCCGGTTCGTCACCGGATTGTGGGCGCCGTCCGTGTTGATGCCGGACTGGAACCAGGTCCAGGTGTCCATCAGTTCCACAAAGGGAAAGAGCGGGCAATCTCGCGCACCATCGCATTTGTCGAGGCGATTGCGACTTCCTGCTCGCCAACGCCGGCGGCGATAGCCTCCACAACGGCTGCACCGCCGATATCGCAGATCCGCGCTCCTTCACGGATAAGGGCGTGCTCCTCCGCCGACTTGATCGTCCGCATGGCCATGACATCGGTGGAAATATCGACCAATTCGACGCCGGGCAGGGCCTCGTCAAGGAGCCGCTTGGTATCCAGCGACATGTGATCGAATTCGATGCCGACGCGGCGGGCGCCTTTCGTCAACGTGACGACCGCATGAAAGTAATTGTCCCGGCGCCAGTCCGTATAGGTCAGGCAATCGCCATGGGTCCGCCGCCATGGTTGGCCGCCGTCGATCGCCGGCGCGATGGTTGTGGCATTTTGCTGGTCGATGACGAAGCCGAAGCGTCTGCCGAAGGAGCAATAGAGGAAGCCGGAGAAATAACAGACGTTGTGGTAGGAGGTGAAAAGACAGGCATCGATGCCGCGCGCGGCCATCATCGCCCTGAGCCTTCGCTGCCTTGCGTCCATCTCCGCGTCGGAAAACGGTTTCCACGCCTTTTCGCCGTTTTGCCAATGCAGCAGACGGTCCATTTCCTGCAACATCATCGTTTCCTTTCCCGATCTTGAGCGCTTTCCACAGAAACGAGATCGTTTTCGTGAAAAGAATTCGCTCCAGGATCAATATGTTGGAGCATATCCTTATCGCCAAACCCGAGTCAGATTTGGCGGGATATGTTCTCGCGGTTGAACAAAAAACGGGCCGACTCCGCTTGGAGCCGGCCCGCCAGGCCTGAATAGTTCGATGTCCCGCGCGCCAAGCATCAACAGGCGCGAAGAGCGATGAGTTTGCGTCAGCCCGGCGTCAGGCCACGCAGTTTTTCCGACCGCCGCCGCAGGAATTCCAGCGTGGTCAGGAGAATGATCGACAGCACCACCATGACCGATGCAACGGCAAGGATGGTCGGGGATATCTGCTCCCTGAGGCCGGTAAACATCTGCCAGGGGAGTGTTTTCTGGCTGGCGGAACCGAGGAAGAGCACAACCACGACCTCGTCGAAGGATGTGATGAAGGCAAAGAGCGCGCCTGACACAACGCCTGGAATGATGAGCGGCATCTGCACCTTGAAGAAGGTGGTGACCGGATCGGCGCCCATATTCGCAGCAGCCCGTACCAGGCTTCGGTCGAAACCGACAAGCGTTGCCGTCACCGTAATGATGACGAAGGGCGTTCCGAGTGCCGCGTGGGCCAGAACGACGCCCCAATAGGTACCCTGCAAGCCGATGCGCGAATAGAAGAAATACATGCCGGCGGCGGAGATGATGAGCGGCACGATCATCGGCGAAATCAGGATAGCCATGATGGCCGAACGATAAGGCACGTGGCTTTGCGACAGCCCGATCGCGGCCAGTGTGCCGAGCGCGGTGGCGAGCAGCGTTGCGACAGGCGCGATCAGGAAGGAATTCTTCAGAGCCTGCTGCCAGTCGGGATTGGTGAAGAAGTCATTGTAGTGTTTCAGTGAATAGCCGGCAGGGTCGAAGGAAAGCATTTCCTTGGTGAAGGTGAAAAAGTCCTGCGCGTTGAAGCTCAAGGGCAGGATCACCATGATCGGGAAGATCAGGAAAAAGAAGATCAGGCCGCAGATAACGCGAAAGCCGTAGAACCAGGCGCGTTGTCCAAGCGATGCATAGGGCGGAAGTGCTGACATTTCGTACGCTCCCTTACCCGAGTTTCACGTTATCGATGCCGACGATCTTGTCGTAGACATAGAAGAGCAGCATGACCATCGCCAAAAGGATGACGCCGAGTGCGGCCGCAAGACCCCAGTTGAGCGAGGAGGAAATGTGGTAGGCGATGCGGTTCGAGATGAAGATGCCATCGGTGCCGCCGACCAGTTCAGGCGTGATGTAATAGCCGATCGACAAGATGAAGACGAGGATAGCCCCGGCGCCGATGCCCGGCACGCTTTGCGGGAAATAGACCCGCCAGAAGGCCGTCCAATCCGTCGCGCCCAGGCTTTTTGCGGCCCGCACATAGGTGGGCGAGATGGTTTTCATCACCGAGAACAAGGGCAGGATCATGAAGGGCATGAGAATATGCGTCATGGCGATGACGGTGCCTGTCTGATTGTTGATCATGATCAACCGGCCGCTATCGGAAACGATCCCGACCCAGACGAGGAAATCGTTGATGACGCCTTGCTGCTGCAACAAAACCTTCCAGGCCGACGTGCGCACAAGCAGCGATGTCCAGAAGGGCAGGAGCACCAGGATCATCAGCAAATTGGAATAGCGAAGCGGCAGGCTGGCAAGCAGATAGGCGATCGGATAGCCAAGGATCAGGCAGGATAACGTGATCGTCAGGCTGAGCATCATCGTGCGGCCAAAGAGATAGAGATAGATCCGCTGATTATCCGGCTTCATCTCTATGCCGTCCGCGGTGATCTGCGCATCGACCGCATTGAGGAAATAACCCGGCGTATAGCGCGGCGAGAATTTCTTCAGAATTTTCCAGGTGGTGATGTCACCCCAGTCCTTGTCCGCCTTGATGAACTGTTCCTTGTAGTTGCCTTCTTCCATGCGGTCGACGCGGCGCCCTGTGGTGCGAAACAGGCTCGACATGCCGGACAGTTCATAATTGAGCCGCGAACCGAGCCTCGTATGGGTCTTTTGATCGACCGCTACGACAAGATCGTCATGAAGCGCCTGGAAGACGGGCTCACCGGGAATTTCGCCAGAGGCGGGATCCCAATCCCGCAAGGCCAACACGGTTTTGGGCAAGGTGTCGGCGACAATGCGGTTTTCCACCGAACGGAACAACATGTCGGCAATCGGCAGGAGGAAGGAAACGACAACGAACAGGAGAAGCGGTGCGATCAGCATGAGCGAGCGCAGTTTTTCGCGCCTGAGCGCCTTGGCAAGGCTGACCTTGAGTGGCTTGCCGTCTCGCGTCAAAACCAATTCGGTCGGGGCTGTCAGATCCGTCATCGCACCGTTTCGCATTGTTGTTCAGATGAAAACCATGGCGGCACGTGGCGGAGCCCTATTGGCCCCGCCACAAGCTTGTCGATGCTGATTACTGCGTCAGCCAGGCCTGGAACTTGGCGTCCAGGTCGTCGCGATGGTCGGCCCACCATTCATAGTTATAGAGGAAGGTGTTCTTCGCGTTGGCCGGATCGGTCGGCATATGCGGACCCATGGCGATACCAAGCGTAGCGTGCTCGCCAACCAGCGGCGCGGACGACTTGCGGGCCGGGCCATAGGAGATGAACTTCGCCTGATCCGCCAGACGCTGGGTATCGGTGGCGAAAAAGAGATAGTCCATGACCATCTTCTGCCGGTCTTCCGGCAAACCGGCCGGAACGATCCAGCCATCCAGATCGAACACCTGGGCATCCCAGAGCATCTTGACCGGCTGCTTCTGTTCTTCGATCAGCGAGAACAGGCGGCCGTTATAGGTCGAGCCGATGACGACTTCCTTGTCGGCAAGAAGCTGCGGGGTTTCCGCGCCGGCCGACCACCAGATCACCTGGTCCTTGATGGTGCCGAGCTTGGCGAGCGCCTTGGCGACACCTTCGTCGGTTTCCAGCACGTCGTAAATGTCTTCCTTGGCTACACCGTCGCAAAGAAGTGCCCATTCGACGTTGTTGATCGGCCGCTTTTCAAGCGAACGCTTGCCCGGGAAGGTCTCCAGGTCGAAAACATCGCAGATGTCGTCCGGCTCCTTGCCGTTCCATTCGGCAATGTCGGAGCGATAGCCGAAGGTGGTCGAATAGACGATCTGCGGGATGTAGCAATCGGAGACGATGAGATCGCCGAAGTCTTCGGAAGCGGGCGTGCCGTCCGGAGCAGGGGCGAGAGCCTTGTCGTGGTCGATTTCCAGCGCGAGGCCTTCATCGCAAAGGCGAATGGCGTCGGCGGCAACCACATCGACGAGATCCCAGGTTATGTTGCCGGCCTCGTTCATGGCGCGAAGCTTGGCGACAGCCTCATTGGACGATTCATCGTTGATGATGTTGATGTCCGGATGCTCCGCCATATAGGGCTTGTGGTAGGCGTTGTTCTGACTGGCGGAATAGGCGCCGCCCCAGGATACGATGGTCATGTCTTCCGCCATCGCTGTCGAGGTAAGCAGAACCGTGGCGCTCGTCGCCAGGATTAGTGATTTAAGCGTCATATTCAGTTCCCCTTGTGAGGTTCGCTCTCTTGGCGAGATTTGGCCGAATTTTCGTTCGGCAGCATTTGCGGGCAAGACGTTTGCCCGGCAAAACTCAGTTGACGAGGTCGAGTGCCTTGCAGTCGGCAGCGGCCCAGCCGATATCCACCATCTGGCCCTCGTCGAGCCGCCGGCGCTCACCCCGGTTTCGTACCTTGACGACGAACTGATCGTTCCCGGCGACATTCATGCGGATGCGGATGTGATCGCCAAGGTAGATCAGTTCCTCGATCTTCCCCTTGACGCGATTGTCCATGGAGCCGTCCGGATCAAGCTCGACACGCTCGGGACGCAGCGACAATGTCGTCGGCTCGCCGACCGAATTGACATTGACCTTTTCCGCCTGAAGCACAGTGCCGTCGGAAACCTCGACGGTGCAGGTCGAACCGTTCATCGCCTTCACGGTGCCGTTCAGCTTGTTGTTTTCGCCAATGAACTGGGCGACGAAGGAATTGCGCGGGTCTTCGTAAAGCGCATCCGGGCCGGAAAGCTGCTGGATCACCCCGTCGTTGAAAACGGCAATGCGATCCGACATTGTGAGCGCCTCCGACTGATCATGCGTCACATAGACCACGGAAACGCCAAGGCTTTCGTGAATGTGCTTGATTTCATACTGCATCTGCTCGCGCAGTTGCTTGTCGAGCGCGCCAAGCGGCTCATCCATCAACACGAGATCGGGTTCAAAGACGAGGGCGCGGGCCACCGCCACCCGCTGCTGCTGACCACCGGAAAGCTGGGCCGGCCGGCGGTTGCCGAAGGTTCCAAGCTCAACCATTTCAAGCGCGCGCTTGACCTTGGCTTCCTGCTCCGCCTTGCCCATCTTACGGACTTGCAAAGGGAAGGCGAGGTTCTCGGCAACGGTCATATGCGGGAAGAGGGCGTAGTTTTGAAACACCATACCGATGCCGCGCTTGTGCGGTGGCACGTTGTTGATCGGTTTGCCGTTCAGATAGATCTCGCCGTGGGTCGCAGCCTCAAAACCGGCAAGCATCATCAGGCAGGTCGTCTTCCCTGAACCTGAAGGGCCAAGCATCGTGAGAAATTCACCGCGCTTGATGTCGAGGTTAAGATTTTTCACGACGAGCGAGACGCCATCGTAAGACTTCTGAACTTCGCTGAAGGAGACGATGATATCCTGATCTTGCACTTTGGGGCACCCGCGACTTTTTATCGGTCGCCACGCGGAAGCGAACCGATCATTGATTGATTCAGCCTCCATACCGTACTGCCACAGTCTATGAAATCAAGAGCTAAGTTAAAATATTACGAAATATCAAATTTCTAGCGGAATTCACAATCGATCACCTGCAGCCGAACTCACGCACTGGCAAGTTCGGCTGCAAATAACTATCAAGTTGTCGCCGGTTTTCAGCTTGCTTTACACATTGCTGTCCGGGAATTCTTCTTTTCGCCGCTGCATGAATGCAATCAACGCATCGTCGATATTCGAATCAAGTGCCGGTGCCTCATAGGAATCCAGCGTCGCCTTCCAGCGTTTGTTGGCCCGTTGCGCCGCATCCAGGCTGCCATCGGCAACCCATTGCTCGAAGGAATTATTGTCGGCGATTTCCGAGCGGTAGAAGGCAGCCTCGAAATTGCGCTGGGTATGGGCAGCACCAAGGAAATGCCCGCCCGGGCCTACTTCCTCCAGCGCATCCATCGCCTGGGCCTCCGATGACAGGTCGATGCCTGCGGCAAGCACATGCATCATGCCAAGCTGGTCGGCATCCATGACGAATTTCTCGTATGAAGAGCAAAGCCCGCCTTCCAGCCAGCCGGCCGAATGAAGGCAGAAATTCACTCCTGAAAGCACCGTGGCCAGGATGGTTTGCGCCGATTCCTGGGCCGACTGCGCATCCGGCACCTTGGAGGAGGTGAAGGAGCCGCCGGAGCGGAACGGGAGATTGAGCCGCCTTGCAAGCTTCGCTGCACCATTGAGAAGCAGTGTTCCTTCGGGCGAGCCGAAAGTGGGAGCGCCCGACTGCATCGAAATCGACGAGACGAAGGCGCCGAAGACGACCGGCGCGCCGGGCCGCACGAGCTGGGTCAGGGCGCAGCCGGCCAGACCCTCCGCAAGCACTTGCGACAAAGTTCCAGTCACGGTGACCGGGCTCATGGCGCCCGCGAGAATGAAGGGAGAGACGATGCAGGCCTGATTGGCGGCGGCATAGACCTTGAGCGCGCCGAGCATGGTGCTGTCGTAGACGAGCGGCGAATTGGCGTTGATCAGCTGGATCATGACGCAATTGGCGTCGACGAAATCCGCCCCGAAGACGAGCTTCGCCATTTCGACGAAATCTTCCGCCCGCTCTGCCGCCGTGACCGAGCCCATGAACGGTTTGTCGGAATATTTGATATGGGAATAGACCATATCGAAATGGCGCTTGTTGACCGGAAGGTCGACAGGCTCGCAGACCGTTCCACCGGAATGATGCAGCCAGGGCGAGGCGTATGAGAGCTTCACGAAATTGCGGAAGTCCTCGATCGTGCCGTAGCGCCTTCCCTTGTCCAGATCGGTGACGAAGGGAGGGCCGTAAACCGGCGCAAACACGAGATTGTTGCCGCCGATCTCGACGTTTCGCGCCGGATTGCGGGCGTGCTGGGTGAATTGGGCCGGTGCGGTCTTGCAAATTTCCCGCAGCATACCCTTTGGAAAGCGGACGCGGTCGCCCTTGACATCGGCGCCGGCGTCTTTCCATATCGCCAGCGTTTCAGGGTCGTCGCGGAATTCGATGCCGATCTCCTGGAGGATCGTGTCGGCATTCGCCTCGATGATCTCCAGCCCTTCATCGGTGAGAAAATCGATGATCGGGATATTGCGGGAGATATAGGGGCGGCCGACGCCATGCTGGCCGCCTTCGCGCTGCTCCCGCCGGGCGGCCCGGCCTCGCCTGGAGCTTCGCGCTTCCTGTTCCGTCATTCTTCTAAACCTTTGCCGTATGGGACTTTGCCCGAGATAAGCCACTGTGCGCCTGATGTTTGACCGGCTGCGGCGTCAAAGCGTCGTCCTATTACCCAAAAGCGTCATGCGCTTGCATGGCAACCCACTTTGAGGCCATTGGAGGCGGGCGCACCTAGGGGTGCGTGTGCCTGAGAGGCGCGCATGGCGCGTTGACGACACTTCCTGTCGCGCCACCATGCTCCAACGTCTCTCGCCTTTCCTAGGCTGACGCAAATTCCAGCGGTAGAATCCCGTTCCGTGAAGCGGGCGGGCAAGCAAGGATAGCACTGATGAAAAGTCATGCGCGGGTGGTGGTGATTGGCGGTGGCGTCGTCGGTGTTTCGACGCTCTATCATCTGGTGAAGAAAGGCTGGTCGGACGTCGTTCTGATCGAACGCAAGGAACTTACCTCCGGCTCGACCTGGCATGCCGCCGGCCTGCTGCCGCTGTTCAACATGAGCTATTCGGTCGGCCAGATCCACAAATACTCGGTCAATCTGTACCAGAGGCTTGAGGAGGAAACCGGTCAAAATGTCGGCTTGAGGCAGGTGTCCAACATCCGCCTCGCCCGCACGAAAGACCGCTGGGACGAATATATGTATTACGCCGGGGTGGCGGAAACGATCGGGGTGAAGCTCAACATCCTGACGCCCAGCCAGGTGAAAGAAATCTGGCCGCTTTGCGAGACGGACGATCTTCTTGGCGCGATCCAGCACCCCGACGACGGCTATGTGCAGCCGGCTGACCTCACCCAGGCGCTGGCGAAGGGCGCGCGGGCAGGTGGTGCGGAAATCTATCGCTACACCTCGGTGACCGGCATCACCCGGAATCCTGCAGGCGAATGGGTGGTAGCGACCGACAAGGGCGATATCACCTGCGAACACATTGTCTCCGCCACCGGCAATTTCGCCCGCAAGACCGGCGCGATGGTTGGCCTCGACGTGCCGGTCATACCGGTCGAGCACCAGTATATCGTCACCGAACCGCATCCGCTCATCCAGGAGCGCCATCGCCAGGGGCTACCGGAGATGGGCGTGCTGCGCGAAAGCGATTCTTCCTGGTATATGCGTGAGGAAAACGGCGGCCTTCTTCTTGGCCCATACGAGCACGGCGCGCCGTGCTGCTATGTGGACGGCCCGAGCGACGACAGCGAATACGAACTCTTCCAGGAAGACCTCGAACGGCTGGAGCCGCATATTGAGACGGCAATCGCCCGCGTGCCGGCCTTTGGCGAGGTCGGGGTCAAGAAGGTCTATAACGGGGCGATCGCCTATACGCCGGACGGCTCGCCGATCATCGGCCCGGCTCCAGGCGTGCGGAACTTCTGGCTGAACGAGGGCCATTCCTTTGGCGTAACAGCAGCCGGCGGCGCAGGCTGGCAGCTGGCGGAATGGATTGTCGAGGGCGAATCCTCCATCGACATGATGGGCGTCGATCCGCGCCGATTCGGCCCTTACGCCTCGCGCGGCTATCTGAAAGCCAAGAACGAGGAAACATACGCCAACGTCTTCACCGTTCACTTCCCCGACGAGGAACGGCCCGCAGGTCGCCCGCTGAAGCAGGCTCCTTGCTATGACCGGATGAAGGCGCTTGGCGCGGTGTTCGGCAGCGTTTACGGATGGGAGCGGCCGAACTGGTTCGCACCCAAGGATCTGTCGCTCAGCGAGGCGGATCTCGCCAAGCCGGACGTGCTCTTGCGCGACAATCATTCTCCCGCGCTGGACGACGGGCGGATTGTCGAGAAATATTCGTTCCGTCGCTCCAACTACTTTGAGCACGTTGGCAACGAATGCCTGCATGTACATGAGAAGGTTGGACTTCTTGATATGTCGGCCTTTGCCAAATGCATCGTTGCAGGGCCTGGCGCGGCTAAGTGGCTGGACTATATCCTCGCCAACCGCATCCCCAAGAAGGTCGGTCGCGTCGGCCTTTGCCACATGCTGACGAAGCATGGCGGCGTCAGAGCCGAATTCACCGTCTACAAGACCGGGCCGCAAAGTTACTATCTGGTATCCGCCGGCGCGTTCGAGCGGCACGACCATGACTACCTGCAAAAGCTGCTGCCTGCGGATGGCTCGGTGCAGATGACACCCTGCACGTCGGCCTACGGCGTTCTGGTACTGGCCGGGCCACGCTCCCGCGAGGTTTTGCAGAAGCTCACCGATGCGGATCTCGCGAATGCGAATTTCCCCTGGCTGACGGGCAAGCGCATCAATATAGGCCACGCGACGGCCGAAGTGCTGCGGGTCAATTTCGTCGGCGAGTTGGGCTTTGAATTGCACCATCCGATCGAGATGCAAAACACCATCTTCGATCTGCTGATGGAAGCGGGCGCGGAATTCGATATCAAGCCCTTCGGCATAAGGGCGATGGATTCCATGCGGCTTGAAAAATCCTACCGCCTTATCCCGCGCGAGCTTTCCATTGAATATTCGGCGCTGGAATCCGGGCTCGACCGCTTCGTGCGGCTCGACAAGGATGATTTCATCGGCAAGGACGGCCTGGTCGAATGGCAGGGTCGCGGCTTCAAATGGCAATTCGTCACGATGGAAGTCCATGATGTTACCGACGCCGATGCGCGCGGCAACGAGGCGATCTATCTGAACGGAGAGCTGGTAGGGCGGGCTACATCGGGCGGCTACGGCTGGCGGCTCGGCAAGAGCCTGGCGCTGGCGATGATCCGCCCGGATCTTGCGGCGCTCGGCACAAAGCTCGACATCAAGATCCTCGGCAAGATGCACGGCGCAACGGTGATCGAGGAAAGCCCCTTCGAGCCGAACAACGAGGCGCTTCGGGCCTAGGTCGTAGTGAGGATTTAACGTTTCGCAGCGTTGGAGGCCAAAATCGTTCCTGAACCTAAGCAAAGCGCAAGGAAGTGCAGTCTACTTTCGAGTATTTGCGCCGCATTCAGGGGCGATTTTGACCCAACCCGTTCGGGCCACGGCGAATATGCGCCATCTTGTCGTCGCTCGTCGTCGAATATGCCCGGCATGTCTTTCCTCCTCACTCCTAAACCTGGCGCATTTTCGCCACGGCGCTGCAAACGTTAAATCCTCGCTACGACCTAATCCCCTTTCATTGCGAGAACGAAAGGGATAAGGAAAATTACTAATCGGATTTCAGGTGACGCTGCGGGCATCGTGTTCGCGGCGTCATTTGTTGCGAATGGAGATTAAAGTGCCGAATCTCAAGGATCTGATCCGGGAAAAGGGGACGCTGCTTGCCGACGGGGCGACGGGAACCAATCTTTTCGGCATGGGCCTGACCTCCGGCGATCCGCCGGAAGAATGGAACGTCACCGAGCCGGACAAGATCCGCGCGCTGCACCGGGGTTTTGTCGATGCAGGCGCCGACATCCTGCTCACCAATACGTTCGGCGCCAATCGGCATCGGCTGAAACTGCACAAGTTCGATGGCAGGGTGCGGGAGTTCAATATGGCCGGCGTGCATCTGGCGCGAGAAGTGGCGGAGACAGCCTCGCGGCCCGTTGTAATCGCTGGATCTGTCGGGCCGACGGGAGAGCTGTTCGCGCCGCTGGGTGCATTGACGCATGACGAAGCGGTTGATGCTTTCCTTGAGCAGATGCTGGCCATGAAGGAAGCGGGCGCGGACGTCGTCTGGATCGAGACCATGTCGGCTCCCGAGGAAATGAAGGCTGCGGCGGAAGCAGCCGCCAAGGCGGAAATGCCCTTCACGGTGACCGCCAGCTTCGACACGGCCGGACGAACGATGATGGGGCTGCCGCCCAAGGGCCTTGGCGCGCTTGCGAGCGAGTTCGCTTGCGAGCCGGTCGCCTACGGCTCGAACTGCGGCGTCGGCGCCTCCGACCTGCTGGCGGCAGTTCTTGAGATCACCAAAGCCAATCCCGAAGCGGTGGTGATCGCCAAGGCGAATTGTGGCATTCCGGAAATTCGCGGCGACGCCGTGGTCTACACCGGCACACCGGACCTGATGGCGCGCTATGTGCAGCTTGCCATGGATGCGGGCGTGAAAATCATCGGCGGTTGCTGCGGTACGTCGGCGGATCACATCGCCGCAATGCGCAGGGCCATGGACGAGCACAAGCCCGAAGTCACCGCCGGAGATTTCCAGGATCATTGCGGAGATCGGGCCGCTGGTCGCACCGCCAAGGGCGGAAGGCGACGATGGCGCGGAAAGACGCGCAAGACGCAGGCGAGGGTAGTAGGAGGCGAGGGTAGGCGGCTTTTCGGCTGGATTAGCCTCTTCGCCGCCGCCTGCGCTGGCGTCCGCCATCCTCATCCGATCCGCCCGTTTCCTGCGGTTCACGCGGTTCCGGCAATTGCACTGCCGTGCGAAGCTTCGAGAACGGATCGACCTTGTTCGGCAAGGCCATGGCGTTGACGAAATGCTCCTGGAATTTCGGTTCCATGGCGGTTTCGATCTTCTCGATTTCCCGCACCACACGCTCAATCTCGCGGCGCTTGCCACGATTGAGAAGAGCGAGGCGGGCGCCGGTGCCGGCGGCATTGCCGACGCTTGAGACCTGCCCGAGATCGCAATCGGGAATGAGCCCGAGAATCATCGCGTATTTGGTGTCGATATAGCTGCCGAAGGCACCGGCCAGACGAATGCGCTCTATTTCCGCCCCGTCGAGCTTGTCTTGCAGCAGCTTCACGCCAGCATAGAGCGCTGCCTTGGCAAGCTGGATGGCGCGAATGTCGGTCTGGCGAATGGTGATCGGCGTGGTGGCGTCGGTGACGTGATAGGCGAAGGTGCGACCGATCTGGATAATGCGGGGGCTCCGGTCGGCGATGGTGCCGTCGATCAGACCGTCGACGGTGATCACGCCGGCAAGATAAAGTTCCGCCACGGCCTCGATGATGCCGGACCCGCAAATACCGGTGACGCCGACGGCTTCCACCGCCTCGTCGAAACCTTCCTCATCCGACCATTGATCGACGCCGATGACCTTGAAGCGCGGTTCAAGCGTCTCCGCGTCGATGCGAATCCGTTCGATCGCGCCGGGTGCTGCGCGCTGACCGCAGGAAATTTCCGCGCCCTCGAAGGCAGGCCCTGTAGGAGAACTCGCCGCAAGCAGCCTGTCGCGATTTCCCAGTACGATTTCGGCGTTGGTGCCGATATCGACGAGAAGCGTTACTGGCTCGGCGTCATAGGGCTGGAGGGAAAGCGTGGCGGCGGCAGCGTCAGCGCCCACATGGCCGGCGATGCAGGGCAGTACATAGACCCGCGCGCCTTCATTCAGTTCCAGGTCGAGGTCGATTGCCCTCGTATGGACGGCGTCGGACACGGTGAGGGCGAAGGGAGCACCACCCAGTTCCGTCGGATCGATGCCGAGGAAGAGGTGGTGCATGATCGGATTGCCGACGAAGACGGCATCCAGAATGTCGCTGCGTTCTGCGCCGACATCGGCAACGAGCTTGCCAACCAGCGAATTCACCGCATCGCGCACCGCCTTCGTCAGATCGGGCAGGCGCTGCGGGTTCATCTGCACGTAGGACACGCGCGACATCAAATCCTCGCCAAAGCGGATCTGCGGATTGGAGGTGCCGGCGGATGCGACCGTGCGGCCGTTGACGAGATCGCACAAATGGGCGGCGATGGTGGTTGAGCCGATATCGACGGCAAGGCCGTAGACGGTGTATTTCGGCTCTGGCCAAAGCGCTACGACGCGCGGCGGCTCCACACCGTCTTGCCAGATGGCGGCGGTAACAGACCAGTTGCCCGCGCGCAGGATCTTCTGGACTTTCGGCAAGAGAGCGAAATCGATACCAAGCGCCGTGTCGCCGGTTTTCTTCATCAGCCGATCAAGGAGGCGGTCGGCATCGCCGCGCGGCGTCTCCATGTCGGGCTCGTCGACTACGACACGCACGAGGCGGACGGGGCCGTCGACATCGATCTGGACGTTTTCCGCGCGCTTTCTGACCACCTGGCGGTTGGTCTGCGCCTCGGTCGGAATGTCGATGACGAGATCGCCCTCGATCGTTGCCTGGCAGGACAGACGCCGGTCGGCGGCCATTTCACGTAGTGAGCGATAGCGGGTTTCAAGATCGGTCGTGCCGCCGAGATTGCCGCACGAGGATACGATGCTCTCCTTGGCGAAGCTTCCTTCCGACACGTTCACCTGACACCGGCCGCAAATACCGCGACCGCCGCAAACCGACTCCACATAGACGCCAAGCGACCGGGCTGCGTCCAGAACCGGGGTGCCCACGGGAAAGTTTCCCCGCCGGCCGCTGGGTTGAAAGACGACTTTCGCCAACTTTTGTGTCACGTTCATTCCGTTCTCACCGTAACGCCTTTTCCGACATGCCCCGTCCCGCCGGGTCACATCACTTTTTGCGCGTCAGCCGGTTCGCATTGGACCTGACGCGCTTGCCATAGGGTTTCAGGCTGGCCTTCACGAGTTTATCTGCGGAGCGCCGACCCGTTGCCGGCTTGCGTCCCGCCATCATTGAAAGCATCGCTGACATGCCTTGCCGGGCGAGGGCCAGATTGACCCCCATTGCGCTTTCGGCCGCAGCTGCCGCCTTTTCCGTCACCATCTTGTTGAATTTGCCAGCGTTCCTGTTGCTGCCGCTGAAAATGGCTTCGCTCATCTGCCGGCTGCGAACCGCTATCACGAATGGAGCTTCGAACCAAAGGCTCATCAAGTCACGATTTGGTTTTGGAAAGTTGGGCACTGTCAGTCCCTCGCTGCTGCAACCCCCGCTCTTGCCGCCCGTCCGCCGCGCCGGCGTCCGCCTGCGTCAGCTGAGCCTGCCGGGGTTTTGATGTCCGCGCCTGCCGCCGGGTTGTGATCGCGGTAGGCAACGATCCAATTGTAGCAGTTGGGATCGGCGCCTGAGAGGACATTCGCCCCGCGAACCATTTCCATTTCCTGCGGCCGGCAGGGGTTCATGATCGCGCTCGTCATGCCGGAGGCGATTACCATGGGAATGAAGGCGGCGTTGATGCCATGGCGATGCGGCAGGCCGAAGGAAATATTCGAAAGGCCGCAGGTGGTGTTGACCTTCAATTCCTCCCGCAAACGGCGAAGCAGGCGGAATACCTGCTGGCCGGCGGTTCCCATCGCGCCAATTGGCATGACCAAAGGATCGACCACGATGTCATAGGCCGGAATACCGTAGTCGGCCGCCCGCTGGACGATCTTGCGCGCCACTTCGAAGCGTACGTCGGGATCTTCGGAGATGCCGGTCTCGTCGTTGGAAATGGCGACGACCGGGACATTGTATTTCTTGATGAGCGGCAGGATCGCTTCGAGTTTTTCATCCTCGCCAGTCACCGAATTGACCAGCGGACGCCCCTTCGCAACCTTGAGAGCGGCCTCGATCGCGGCGGTGACGGAACTGTCGATCGACAGGGGAACGTCAACCAGGTTCTGCACGATTTGCAGCGTTTCCACCAGAAGCGGCGGCTCGGTCTCGTTCGGATTGACGGCGGTGACGCCCGCGTTCACATCGAGCATGGTCGCACCGGCTGCAACCTGCGCCAGCGCGTCCTTGATCACTGTGTCGAAGTTGCCTTCAGCCATTTCCGCCGCCAGCTTCTTGCGGCCCGTCGGATTGATCCGCTCGCCGATGACGCAGAAGGGCTGGTCGAAGCCGATGGCGATTTCCTTCGTGGCCGAAGCGACGATGGTACGGGTCATTGCGCTACCTCTTGAATTTCGGACAAATCGGCGCTGGTGCGAAAAGACCAGCTTCCGCGTGCGCATAGCCACTCGGACGTCTTCTTCAAACCGCCGAAAGGATAGACGTGGATCTGCTCAAGGCGGGTGTCGGGGCGGCTTTCCAGGCGAGCTTCAAGAGGACGTACCATCGTCTCCGGATCGTAGCCGGAAAGAAGGGACACCACCGCGCCACCACGCTTCTTCAGGAAATTGAGGGAATTCTCAACCCCGGCGAATGCAGCGAACTTCAAGAGCGTGGTCATCTTGGCGGGACCGGCCACGCCCACATGCACCGGAAAGCGGTTGCCCCAGCCTTCGATCTCGTCCAGCCAGACATTGAGCGCATGCGGATCGAAGCCGAACTGGGTGACGATGTGGAAATGCGCATCGCTTTGGGCGGCAAGCTCGTGCTTGCGCATCAAAAAAGCGCGGATGACGTCAGTAGGTATTGCCGGGGCGCCTTCAGGATGACCGGCAACGCCGATGCTTTCGATGCCAAGTTCGTCAAAAAGACCGGTTTCAAGCAACGCGACGGAGGAGGAGAGCGGGCCACCGGTATCCGCTTCGCCGGCTATCGCCAGCACTTCCTTGACGCCCGCCTCGCCGACAAGGCGGCGCAAACGGCGGTCGAAAGCGGCAAGGCTCGGATAGCGGCGTGCAGCCAGATGCGGCACCGGAATAAGGCCGGCTTCGTGTATGCGGCGGGCCGCAAGCACGATGTCATCCTCGCTGGCATTGCCGAGGTCTGTCAGGTAGGTCCTGGTCATGCGCGGCAGTTCTGCCAGCACTTCGGGTTTTTCGAGCACCTGGCGCGGTGAAACCTCCGTCGAGGCTGCCATTACCCCATGGGCATTAAGGCGGTCGTCATGCATTGTCGAACCCTCCGGTCGCGACGAGCGCCTTCAGGCGCTCATTGGGGTAAGCAGCTTCAAGATCGGCAAGGGCGGCGGCGGCTTCGCTTTCCAGGTCATCTCCGACAGGTTCGGGAGTGCCGCGCCGCCACTGCGACAGATAAGCGTCGCTGTCCTTGGCGCCGACCGACATGGCCGAGCGGTCGATGGCCTGGATAAAGCGCTCCGACAGCTCACGCCGCGCAGCCTTTCTCCCGACCTTGACCAGCACTTGTGCCGGAATGTCCCGCCAGTAAACGATGATTCTGTCCGCCATCCGTTCGCTCCGATTTGAGCCTCATGATGCCTTCCGGCGGCCCTTTCATCGGCGCTCAGACGACACCGTAAATCTCAAAAACGACTTCCGCTTTCACCTTTACTGTGATCATGAGTATTAGAGCGTTGAAACACTGCCCTGGCCCGTCCGGTCCAAAGTCATTGTGTTGGAATTGTGAAGAAAACCGGTCCGAATTTCTATGATTGCCGGTTAGCTGCGGTTCAGGAATTCCATCAGCGCGCCGTAACCGGTGTGGCGTTTTTCAAACCGGAGTCCGAGCCGGTTCGCAGCAGCGACCGCCTTCGCCTCAAGGGCCGGATCGTCGGTCTGCGCCAGATAAAGAAGCCGTGTGTAATTGCCGAAATAAAGATCGCGCAGCTCCGGATGGCTGGCGAGGCCAAGGGGCGTATAGACCAGCGTTTCGAAATGGCGGGCAAGGAAGTCGGTCAGATAGAAAGTGCCGAGCTCGCGCTCTTCTTCGGCTGCAAATTCACCAAGCCCGGTGAAAAACGCGTAGCAATGCGCACCCTCGATCCGCTCCACGCCCTCCGCCTCGATCACCTGATCGAGCAATCCGCCGGTGCCGCAGTCGCCGTAGCCGACCAGGACCTTGCCGTAGGAATCCTTGGCTGCCCTGATCGCGGTGCGCACCGCGCCCGGAATCTTCTCCGGGCGATTGTGCAATTGCGCCGGCAGGCATTGCAGGTCGATATGCGTCAATCCGCTTTGTTCGATGATCGCAAGGCATTCCCGTGCGAGCGCGCCGCAGGCGATGATGACGACGCGGTTTGCCGCATCCTCCGTCATCGGTGCCGATCCTGTCGGCAGGTCCTGTGTTTGCGCTCGTGCGTTCATTGCGCCTCAGACTCCACGACCCAGCTGGTTGTGCTTGCGGGCAATCAGTTCCTTGGCCATCTCCACCGTCACCGCCGCATCGCGGCCATAGGCATCTGCGCCCACCGCCTGGCCAAACTCCTCGTTGAGTGGCGCGCCGCCGACCATCACGATGTAATTGTCGCGAATGCCCTTCTCGATCATCGCATCGATCACGACCTTCATATAAGGCATCGTCGTCGTCAAAAGCGCCGACATGCCGACGATATCGGGCTGATGCTCCTCGATTGCCGCCAGATAATTCTCGACCGGATTGTTGATGCCGAGGTCGATCACCTCAAAGCCGGCGCCTTCCATCATCATGGATACGAGGTTCTTGCCGATATCGTGGATGTCGCCCTTGACGGTGCCGATCACCATCTTGCCAACCTTCGGCGCTCCGGTCTCTACCAGAAGGGGACGAAGGATAAACATGCCCGCTTTCATGGCGTTGGCCGACAGGAGCACCTCCGGGACGAAGAGAATGCCGTCACGGAAATCAATGCCGACGATCCGCATGCCCTCAACGAGGGCTTTGGTCAGGATGTTATAAGGCGTCCAGCCGCGCTCCAGCAGGATGTTGACGCCTTCCGTGATCTCGTCCTTGAGACCGTCGTAAAGATCGTCATGCATCTGTTCGACGAGTTCGTCGTCGGAAAGGGACCGCAGATCAAGTTCGTCTTCAGACATTCAACGCTCCATGCGCCTTCGTAATTTCCAAGCCGGCCAAGACAGGCCGGGCTTGGAAAACGCGCTCAATTCCTCTTGGCGACAAGTGCCGATGAAGTCCAATATCAAGTATTGAACAGCACAGTACTCAACGCCCTCATCGCTTCACTTTGATGGCGACCACAAATTCCGTATATCTCTAAAACGACATAGGAGGTCGCGACAGCGACAATCCTCTAGCCTTGCCCACAGTCGGCCAGGGTTTTGGGGCGGCGTTAAGGTCTCCGCCGCCCGTGTCGCAGGTGCTGGCTTAAAACAACCCTTCGATCAATCCATCCCCGTCGAGCCGGATATGATTTGCCGAAGGCACTTTCGGCAGGCCCGGCATCGTCATGATCTCGCCGCAGATTACGACAATGAACCCGGCCCCGGCCGACAGTCGCACCTCGCGGATCGGAACGATATGCCCGGTCGGCGCGCCGCGAAGATTCGGATCGGTGGAGAAGGAATATTGCGTCTTTGCCATGCAGATCGGCAAATGACCGAATCCGTCCGCCGTCCACTTCTTGAGCTGATCGCGCACGGATTTATCGGCAGCCGCATCGTCGGCCCGGTAGATCCGGCGGCAAATGGTCTGGATCTTCTCAAACAGCGGCATCTCGTCGTCATAGAGCGGAGCGAATTGCGCCCCGCCGTTTTCAGCAAGCCTGACGACCTTGCGGGCGAGCTCTTCAGTGCCTTCAGACCCATTCGCCCAGTGCTTGCACAGCACCGCATCGACGCCCTGTTCCGCCGCGTAGGCCTGAATGGCCTCCACCTCGGCGCTCGTATCTGTGGTGAAGTGATTGATGGCCACCACCACTGGCACGCCGAATTGTTTTACGTTTTCGATGTGGCGACCTAGATTGGCGCAACCCTTCTTGAGTGCCGCGACATTTTCCTTGCCGAGATCCTCTTTGGCCACACCGCCGTTCATCTTCAGCGCACGGATGGTTGCGACGATAACGGCCGCCGACGGATGCAGGCCCGCCTTGCGGCATTTGATGTTGAAGAATTTTTCCGCGCCAAGATCGGCGCCGAAACCTGCCTCAGTCACCACGTAATCCGCAAGTTTCAACGCCGTCTTGGTGGCGATCACCGAGTTGCAGCCATGGGCGATATTGGCGAATGGACCACCGTGAATGAAGGCCGGGTTGTTTTCAAGCGTCTGAACCAGATTCGGTTGCATGGCTTCCTTGAGAAGCACGGTCATCGCGCCGTCCGCCTCAAGATCGCGCGCCTTCACAGCCGACTTGTCCCGCCGGTAGCCGATGATGATGTCGCCCAGCCGCTTTTGAAGATCTTCAAGATCCTTCGACAGGCAAAGGATCGCCATGATTTCGGAGGCTACGGTGATATCGAAGCCGGTCTCGCGCGGAAAGCCGTTGGAGACGCCACCGAGCGAAGCGACGATATGACGAAGAGCGCGGTCGTTCATGTCCATCACCCGCCGCCATGTGATGCGGCGCTGGTCGATGCCGAGCGTATTGCCCCAATAGATGTGGTTGTCGATCAGGGCGGAAAGCAGGTTGTGGGCGGAAGTGATTGCGTGAAAATCACCGGTAAAGTGGAGGTTGATATCCTCCATCGGCACGACCTGGGCGTAGCCGCCGCCTGCAGCACCGCCCTTCATGCCGAAACAGGGGCCGAGCGAGGGTTCGCGCAGGCAGATCGCAGCCTTCTTGCCGATCCGGTTCAAGCCGTCGCCAAGACCGACCGTCGTTGTTGTCTTGCCTTCGCCGGCGGGAGTCGGGTTGATGGCGGTTACAAGGATCAGCTTGCCGTCGGGCCGCCCTTCCAGGGAATTGATATAGTCGGCGCGGATCTTGGCCTTGGTCGATCCATAGCTTTCCAGCGCCGAAGCCGGGATGTCGAGCTTTTCGCCGATCTCGGTGATCGGCCGCATTTTCGCCGCGCGGGCAATTTCGATGTCGCTTGCCATAGTCAGGTTTCCTTTTGGCCATGCGCCGCAAATTGTCCGGCGAAGGCGAAGTGTCTGATCGACCGATGGATCAGGAGGCTATGGGAGTAGCGAGTGTGTGAATGTTGAAAAAGCGACACGCCTTCTAGCGCATTCGACACTTCGCCATAGCCACGGCGAAAATGAAAAGAGCGCGGAGGTTTTCCGCGCCCATTTTTGTTGATTTTTTTGCGGCTGAATGCGTCAACGGCAAATCATCGCCGACCCTTATCTGGATGTCGCCTGGGAAGGGTTCGCGCCGCCGCGCTTGCTGCCTTGTGCCCAGAAATAGGACTGCCGCTCCTCGGTTGGCGTGCAGCTGTAACGCTCCCGGTAGCATTTGGTGAAATGCGATGTGGATGCAAATCCGCAGGCGATCGCCACGTCCAGTACCGGACGATTGGTTCGGCGCAACAGGTCGCGCGCCGTCTCCAGCCGCAGCTTGAGATAATATTGGCCGGGCGTGCAGTCGAAATGGCGGCGGAACAGTCGCTCAAGCTGACGCGGGCTGAGATTTACCGTCATCGCCAATTGCTGGCACGACAGGGGATCTTCGATATGAAGGTCCATGATCCGGATCGCATCAAGGATTTTGGTGTTCGATATGCCGGTGCGGGTTTCAAGATCGTGGCGCTGCGCCGATTCGCCCGAGCGAATGTTTTGATAAAGAGCGACCTCGGCGATTTCATGGGCGAGATACGCGCCGTGCTGAATAGCAATGACGCGCAGCATCATGTCGAGCGCCGCCATGCCGCCGGCGCAAGTGACGCAATTGCGGTCAATGGCGAAAATATCGGCCGAAACGTCGATATCCGGGAATTCCTCGCGAAACGAGCGGATGTTTTCCCAGTGGATCGTGCAGCGGCGGCCCTCCAGCAGATTATAGCGCGCAAGCACATAGGAGCCGGTGCACACCGCGCCATAAGTCCGCCCGCGCGAGTTCAACCGGCGAAGGCGGATGCCAAGCTCGCGGCTCAGCGGGATGCGTTCCACATCGACGCCGGCGCAAATCAGGGTGATATCGGCATCGTCGAGATCCTGGATCGAGGCGTCGACGGATACGCGGCAGCCGTTGCTGGCCGATACCTCGCCGCCGTCGAGGGAATAGGTTTTCCAGGAATAAAAGTCCTCGCCCAGGACACGGTTGGCGAGCCGTAACGGTTCGACCGTCGAGGAGAAGGCGATCATGGAAAAATTGTCCAAAAGCACCAGAGCGACCCGGTGCTTCTCTCCTTGCCCTGCGCTGCCGGCCATTTTTACCGTCCCTATAAGTATTCCAGAAGGCGTTCTTTTATTTTCTTCAAATTCTGTGCCTCCGGTAGATTTTTGTCAAATAAAAATGGTGTTCAATTTTTTGTTTATATTTGGGCAAATTTGATAATGGTTAGTATATTTATGTATTGTCGAGATAATTATTATAGGTTTCATAGGGCATATTTCAATTTACAGGGTAAAATTTATAAATGCGACGCAATGTCGTAAAAGCGACATGAATTCACGTCAACGCCTTACCAACATCTTGAAAGGTGTCGCGGGTTTTGCTTTTTGTTGCCGATTCATTCGCCACGCGCGGTTTCTAAGCTGGCCGTCTTTTTCTTCCTGTCGCGGGTTGAATATTCCGATCCGGAAAGAGATACCCTGCGCTACAAAACTACCGTTGGGGAGCGTTACCGCTGGGGTAACTCAACCCTCCGGGATTTCCAGGCTGTAGAGCGACACACTTTCGGCAAGGTCGCGGCGAAAGAGCCGGAGCACCTTGCCGATCATAGTTCGCCCCGCGCGGTGGCGCGATGTCTGTCGGGTATCGCCGGGAGAAGGAGGCGTGTTTACTCCTCCCGGGGATTACTCTCACCGTGCCCGAGATCTTCGGCGACCCGAAGCTTTTTGGGCGGAATGGAATTTCAAAGATAATTCTGAATTGCTATCCGGCAATGACGGCTTAGGCGCAACCGTATGTATTCTGGTAGCTGTCGTCAGACAATTTGGTGGTGTCGATGACGATGCAATTGGTGCGGCCCTTGCTGTTCAGATAGGCTTGGGCTGCCTCGCGGTTTTCAACGCTCCTGTCAGGGGAGGAAAAGAGGCCAAGCGTCAGGCTGCGCCCGAACCCGCCGGGCTTCGTCAGGATTTTAGAGCCGCCGGTGTTGTCGAAAACGTACCAGCTCTTGCCGCCGTGGCTGAATTCATTCGCCTTGATGCCATTGTATTGCCCAGGCTCGCCAAAACCGGCGCAGCCGGCGATAAAAACCGATGCTAAAACAACGCTGCAGTAATTTTTCAGGCTATTTTTCTTCATAAGCGGGTCTGCTCCGTCGGCTCGCGATTTTCAAGGTCGCGACGAGAACACGGCCGTTCTCTTGATGCCCAATAAACAACGCGTGAAGTTGTTTTGAATGCTTAATACGCCTTCGGCGGACACGGGTTCGTGCGAACCGGAGCGAGGGTTGAACCTTAAATCGACTTATAGTTTAAACTATTGATTTTATTGTGGGAAATGGTGGGCGATACTGGGATTGAACCAGTGACCTTTCCGGTGTGAACGGAATGCTCTCCCGCTGAGCTAATCGCCCTGATCAACCAACGTTGAGGCGGGTATCTATTATAAGTCAGAGAGTTAGGCAAGGGGGTGCTTGAAAATTCCAACCGCGTTTTGAAAACCGTTCCGTTCCATCTTTTGAAATATGTACGGTTTTCGTTCTCACGACGCGGCTTTTTCAGCGAGCCGGTGGGCGATGCCGATCGCAATTCAGGCGGTAGCCTCATGAATCCTGAGGCTTTCGACCGCGCGCTCCAGGTCCGCAAAGTCGCTGATCACGACATCGGGGGAAAGTTCGGTAACGGGAACCGGTGTATAGCCGAATGTAACGGCAATCACCGGGATGCGCGCCGCGCGCGCTGCATCGATATCGGTGCGGGAATCGCCAATCATTATGGCGCGCGCCGGATCGCCGCCTGCCTGGTCGATTGCTCCCAGCACCGGCATTGCGTCCGGTTTCGGTAGTTCGAACGTGTCACCGCCAACGATCGCCTCAAACATCGCGCTCATGTCGAGTGCGTCGAGCAACGCCCGCGCCAGGCTCTCGACCTTGTTGGTGCAAACGGCCGTGCGCCAGCCGGCAGCCCTGAGGCGCTGCAAGGCATCAAGCACGCCCGGAAACGGATGGCTGTGGACGGCAATGTTCCTGGAATAGTAATCGATCAACACATCGTAAAGCGACGTCAGAGTCGCATCGTCGACCACGGCATCATTGGCCTCCAGGCCGCGCTGCAAAAGCGCCCGCGCGCCGTGACCCACCATGGTGCGGACCCTCTCCGGTTCGATAGCCCGATAGCCTGCGCTTTCCAGGGCAAAATTCAGGCTGGCCGTGAGATCGCCCATTGTTTCAACAAGCGTTCCATCCAGATCGAAAACGAGAATCGGGTCGGCCACGGAATTCCTCCAACAAGATCAACCTGCCGAAAAGGCATCGCCTTAGGTCAGAAAAGTTGATCGTTCCAAACAAGATCAACCTGCCGAAAAGGCATCGCCTCAGGTCAGAAAAGTCGATCGTTCCAACGCGCTATTGCGGAGCGAAGGGCTAGCTCCAAATGGCGCTGTCCGCAAGAGGCGCGCGGATGCGACTATGCTCCAAGCAATGGGGAAGCCGGCGAGGCGTGCCTCGCCGTTTCAAGCAGCCTGTGCGCCTTTTACAGTTTATATGCGCAGCGAAAACCGCCCCAATGCCGGTCATCGACATAGATCGGCACATCGACCTCGCTCATCCACACGACGGTGCCGTTGCCCATATCGCGGGGATAGGACTGAAGAAGAAAAGGCCTGGTGTTTCGTGCAGCACAAAGTCCCGCACGATCGTCGAAGACACGCCGGTTGCGGCAATTTGCAGTATTCCACGCCACATCGCCGGGGCGCTGCGGCTTGGAGTAGATACGATTGTGCACCGGAAGATAGCCGTTGCGATCGACGGCGGCGCAGAAAATCATTCCGGAATGAGAGGCGTCGGCGAGGATTTCCTCCTGGATCGACGGCAGGATGTCGTCCAGCGTCTTTACGGCGCGCGTTTCCAGCTGCTGGGGATTCGTGCCGGCCATCGGGCGGTACCCGGTATCGAAGAGGTCGTCGAGGGAAAGCCGGCGGCTGGCTACCGCCTGCTCCATTGCCCTGCCGATGCGCTCTGCCCCGTCCTCGGCGCGGCGAATTTTCTCCTCCGCAGCAGCACGGATACCGGCAATCATGGCGCCAATGGCCGCCTGCACGTCGTCCCCGATATTCTGGAAGGCGCAATGAAGGCCATTGTCCGAGCGCCCGACAATACGGATCTCGGCCCGTCCGATGCCGCTGATTTCGACTGTGGCGGACTGCGGCGGCATGATGTTCGTTTGGCTTTCGGGCATCAAAAGGACGCCGCCTTCGCAAAGATCGCGAGCTTTCGCGGCAATCGTCTCGCCGCGCACGATTATTTTGGCCGCGCGGTCGACAGGGTAGCGGTCGTGCTGGCGCCGGTCGCCGACGGCGCTTTGGCGGATCATCATCGTGAAGCGCCGGTTCAAGGCAGCGCTGAGCGTTGTCATCTCGCCGCTGGCATTCTTCGCCACGCCGCCGGATTGCTCGGCAAGATCGGTGGCGGCGACGATTGCGTCGACCTTCTCGGCAACCGCATGGACGAATTCCGCTGTCTGGCGGGCGGTCATGCCGATCTCCTGGGTGGTGGAGACCTGTTGCTGGATATTGTCGGCGACGGAGGCGAAATTCGGCCGGATTTCTCCGATCACCTGAATGATCCGGTTGACGGCGAAAATGCTGCCTTCGGCGGATTGTTGAAGGCGCTCGATATTGGCGACGATTTCATCTGTGGCGCGCTGCGTTTCGACCGAAAGCGACTTCACCTCATTGGCGACAACGGCAAACCCTCTCCCGGCTTCGCCTGCTCTTGCGGCTTCAATCGTGGCATTCAGCGCCAGAAGGTTGGTCTGTTTGGCGACATCGGAGATGAGGCGGACGACATTGGCGATATCGTCGATTGCGCTCTTGAGGTCCTTGATGCCCGAACTCGCGGTATCGGCGATGGAGCGGGCTTCCTCGGCAAGATCGCTCGACTGGCGGACCTGGGTGTCGATTTCCCGGCTGGATGCAGCCAATTCCTCAATCGCATCGGCGAGGCAGCGGGCGTTGTCGCTCGCGGCGTCCGATTGGTGCGCAACATCCGCGATTCTTCGCGGATCTCGGAAAGCTTTTCCAATTGCTCACCGATCCGGTCGCGCAATCCGTCCGCGCCGACGGCTATGTTGCGTGCGGCGGCGCGTAAATCCGCTTCGATCAGATCCAGCGTCTGGGCAAATTCCGTCGCCTGCTTCGACGATGTTTCGATCTCTTGCAGGCTTTCGCCGGCTGGCAGGGGAAGGGAGGTCTTATCTTCCAGCAATTGCACGACGTTGGTCTTTTTGGCGAACAGACGCATCAATCAGGCTCCAGCCGTTCATCGTATTGCCGCGGTAATTTATCGGCGACTTTCGCAAAACAGGCTGAATGCATCGTTAACTTTGATGCATTGCCTCATCATGGCGGTGTATGGAAAAAACCGATAGAAAGCTGATGTCCGTGCTGTGATGCACGACACCCGAGCTTTGCCTGCATGGTTTGCCATGCTAAACCCCCGCCCGAGTTCGGAATCCCGGATGATGTCTTTTTGCAAATCAGCAGGCGAATGAATGAACGACGCGATGAAGCGCAAAGCGGCGGAAGCTGCGCTCGACGAGGTGGCCGGCGGAATGCGGCTCGGTCTCGGAACGGGCTCCACGGCGGACCATTTCGTGCGACTTCTAGGCGAACGCGTGCGCGGCGGGCTGGACGTCATTGGGGTTCCAACTTCGGAACGAACGGCGGAATTGGCGAGGCGAGAAGGCATTCGGCTTGCCACGCTGGAGGAATTGCCGGAACTGGACCTGACCGTGGATGGAGCCGACGAACTGGATTCCAGGCTCAATCTCATCAAAGGTGGCGGCGGCGCGCTGCTCAGGGAAAAAATTGTCGCAACGGCATCCACCAGAATGATTGTCATTGCCGACCGATCCAAGCTGGTGGAGCGGCTTGGCGCTTTTCCGCTTCCTATCGAAGTTGTGCCATTCGGACTGGGCTCAACGCGGCGAGCGATAGCGAGGCTGCTCGAATCGTTTGGATACAAGGCTCAACTTTCACTTCGGGGCGGCGAAGCCACGCCGTATATAACCGACAGCCATCACCACATTTTGGACGCGGAGCTTGTGCAGATAGACGCGCCGGATTCTCTTTCCGACGGCCTGCTGCGTATTCCTGGCGTCGTCGAACATGGCCTGTTTCTTGGAATTGCGTCCGCTGCCTACATTGCCGGAGAAGATGGCGTTGAAAGAATGACACCGGATATCCGCAAAGCCGGCATTTGAGTATCGACCAGATAAAACTGAAACATATCGAAGGGAGATCGCGATGATCCGCCGATTGACGTACAGCCTGAAGATGGGCCTTGCAGCATTTTCCGTAGCCGCAGCGTTGTTAACGCCTGCCACCGCACAGGAAAAGTTATCCGAATTGCATCTGGCTGCCGCTCGCGAAGCAATCCTGGCCGCCAAAGTGCTGGCGCCCTACGACAACTTCCTGCCGCTCCTTGCCGATCAGACGCGCACGCTCTTCATCCGCAGCAATCCCAGCGCCGGCGCCGAGATTGACGAAGTCGTGAACACAATTGCTCTTCAATTGGTGGAAAAGCGCCCCGAACTGAACCAGACAATCTATGAAGTCTGGGCGCGGCGGTTTTCCGAGGAAGAACTCAAGGAAATCGCGGCTTTCTACTATTCGCCTGTTGGTCAGAAGTTCTCCAACCTTGGCGGCGAGCTGACTGCGCTGTCGGTTGGCGCGGGCAAGCAGTGGAGCGACAAGGTTTCGACGGAGATGGTGTCTCTGGTTCGCGATGAACTGAAGAAACGCGGCTATATCGACTGATCGAACACGCTAAGAACGGAATATGAGGCGGTAATGGCAGAGTACGATTACGATCTGTTTGTGATCGGAGGTGGGTCCGGCGGTGTCAGGGCAGCAAGAATTGCGGCGGGACACGGCGCCAGGGTAGCCGTTGCCGAGGAATATCGATACGGCGGAACATGCGTCATACGCGGCTGCGTTCCCAAGAAGCTCTTCGTCTATGCGTCACGATTCTCCGAAGAGTTCGAGGATGCAGCCGGCTTCGGCTGGAGCGTCGGCGACAGCGCGTTCGACTGGGAGCGTCTGGTCGATGCCAAGGACCGCGAGATCACGCGGCTGGAGGGCATCTATCGCCGGAACCTCGAGCGGGCAGGTGTCGAGATGTTCGACAGCCGGGCGGTCATCGAGGACGAGCACACTGTGCTGCGTTTGTCCGATAACCGCAGGATCACGGCGAAAGTGATTCTGGTCGCGGTTGGCGGTACGCCCAATGTGGATGCTGACCTGCCGGGTGGCGAGCATGTCATTACCTCAAATGAAGCCTTCCACCTTGCGGATTTCCCGAAAAAAGTCATCGTTGCCGGCGGAGGCTATATCGCCGTTGAATTCGCAGGGATCTTCAATGGCCTTGGCGCGGAAACCACGCTGATCTACCGGGGAGAGGAGATCCTGCGCGGTTTCGACATGGATCTTCGCCGCACATTGCACGAAGAGATGGAGAAAAAAGGCATTCGCGTGCTTTGCGGCGATACCTTTACTGCGATTGAAAAAACCTCAGGCGGGTTCATTGGCACGACGCGGCTTGGAAATACGCTGGAAGCGGACAAGATCATGTTCGCGATCGGCCGCCGCCCGAATACGGCAGGCCTTGGACTCGATAAGGTCGGCGTGGAGACCAATGCCTCCGGCGCAATCGTCGTCGATGGGCAGTCACGGACGAATGTGAGTTCGATTTACGCGATCGGCGATGTGACCGACCGGGTCAATCTGACCCCGGTGGCAATCCGAGAAGGGCATGCCTTTGCCGACACCGTTTTCGGCGCCAAGCAATGGGCCGCCGATCATCGCCTGATCCCGACAGCAGTTTTCTCGCAACCCGAAATCGGCACCGTCGGCCTTACCCAGGAAGAGGCGCAGGCCGACCATCCGAATCTCGATATCTATCGTTCGACGTTCCGCCCGATGAAGCACACGCTTTCCGGACGCGACGAAAAGATGCTGATGAAGATGATCGTCGATGCCGACACCGACAAGGTGCTTGGCGTGCATGTGCTTGGCCCCGACGGTGGCGAAATGGCGCAACTTGTCGGCGTGGCGCTGCGCATGGGCGCGACGAAAGCGGACTTCGACAGCACGATGGCAGTGCATCCGACCGCTGCCGAAGAACTCGTCACCATGCGCGAGCCGAGCGAACGCATCCGCGCCTGATATCGCGCGTCATCGAATTGAAAAGCCCGGGCCGCCTAGTCACTCGAATCTGAAGTTCGTCTCAACTACCGACATGTTCCGAACGAACTTCAGATTCAAGAGGGTGACCAGGCGGCCCGGGCATTTTTTATCGGTTTCGCAGCAACTGAAGCAGTGTTTCGATTTCCGCTTCCGTGTTGTAGGCGTGGACGGAAGCGCGCACCAGCGCACCAAGACCGCGCTGCTGAAAGTCGATCCTGGCGGATGAAGCCTGGGTCACGGACAGGTTGACGGAATGGGAATTCAGCCGGGTTTTGGTCGCCAGAGGCTCCTCACCATCGATGCGGAAAGTGACGATGCCGCATTTGCGGACTCCCTTGTCATGCACCGTTACGCCTTCGATACGCGACAGTTCGCGACGTAATTCCGACGCAAGCGACACGATGCGTTGTTCGATCCGGTCCAACCCGCAATCGAGTGCATAACGCGTGGCAACCCCTAGCCCGATCTGGCCGGCGACATGCCGTTCCCAGCTTTCGAAGCGGACCATGCCCGGTCGCCATTCGAAATGGTTTTCGTCGGTCCATTCGGCTGATCCCAATTCTGCGAACGGCGGATCGAGGTCTTCGAGGATCTCACTTGAGACATAGAGGAAACCGGTGCCGCGGGGACCACGCAGGTATTTGCGGCCGGTCCCCGACAACATGTGACAACCGATCGACTTCACGTCGAGGGCGAGTTGACCCGCTGACTGGCACGCGTCGAGCAGATAGAGAAGCCCGTGTTGCCGGGCAATTGCGCCCACTTCTTCCGCCGGATTGACCAAGCCACCGGAGGTTGGAACATGGGTGAGGGCGATCAGCCGCGTTTTGGGAGTGATCGCCGCTTCAAGCGCCTTGAGGTCGATCTGCCCGCTCGTGTCATCCTCGATGAGGTCGATTTCAATGCCGGCGCGGGCCTTCATCTGAAGCAGGGCGACGTAATTGGAAACGTACTCCGCGCGCCCGGTGATGATGCGGTCCCCGGGGCGAAAGGGAATGGAGTAGAAGGCCATGTCCCAGGCACGGGTCGCATTCTCGATGAAGGCAATTTCTTGTCGCTCAGTGCCAAGCAAGTCGCCGATTGCTGAGTAGAAGTCTTCTCGGCTATCGGTGGCATCCGCCGCTGCTTCATAACCGCCGATCATTGCTTCCCGGTCGATATGTGCCTTTACCGCGGTAACGACCTGGCGCGGAGGCAACGCGGAGCCGGCATTGTTGAAATGGACTACGCTTTCGCAGCCCGGCGTATCGCTTCGAAGTCCTTCGACGTCCGCAAGGTTGAATCGGCGCTCGAAGGAAGGGCTATTCGACATGGATCTTGAAATCTCCGGGATTATGATGGCCTGAAATTTGCCGGTTCGCTTTCCGGGGTCAACCTCAAATGAGCCCAAGTTTCTGAGTTTTTCGGCAGGTAAGTGGGCTGCGCGGCGCAATCCAGGGCTTGAAAGGAGCGGTGGTTTGAAAATTGCCTATTTTGGCTACGGGTCACTGGTAAACAAGGCAACATTATCGCGGGAGAGCCGCTCCACCCCCGGCGAACTGCGGGGCTGGATCAGGGAATGGCGGGTGAAGGGGGCGGCAGGCGACGGCAATGGCGCATGCGCGCTGACGGTGCGTCCGGCATATGGCGTCTCGATCAAGGGCGTTCTCGTCAACGAACCCGCAACGGGCCTCGCCGCGCTTGATCTGCGCGAGCGGAGATACAACAGGATCGACGGGATCGGCGCTGATTTCTTGGCGGAAGTTGAAGGTGCATCGGGTCAAGGCGATGCGTTTCTCTACCGGGCCAAGGAAAGTCACTATGGCTGGGGCGATGAAGAGCACCCAATCCTGCAAAGCTATATCGACTGTGTGCTCGCCGGGTATTTTTCTTACTGGGGCATTGCGGGCATCGACCATTTTCTCCAAACCACTGAAGGATGGCATGCCCCCATTCTTGCGGATCGGGCGAACCCGCGCTATCCCCGAGCAATATCGCTCGGCCTGGAGCTTTCGGGAATTATCGACGATGCGCTGCGCGGTCTGGGCGTAAGCTATAGGGACGATGAAAAGAGATAACTCTCCAGCGCGCGACCGCTTTGCGGCCGATATGGCTTGAGCTTTCCGCGCCGGCCTTATGGCAAAGACTGCCACAGACGTGTATAACGCCGCGCACGCTTGGTTAAAGCGAGTGTCCGACGGAGAAGAGCCGCGGACGCAGCGGTCGAGTGACGAGATGCGGCGACCGCGTCTATGGTGATGGCCAGTTCACGATATCAAGGCTTTGCCGGCGTTGGTGAACGGGCGATCGGAGCTGTTCAGGAGTTGAGACGATGGCGGAGAAATGGACACCGGATACTTGGCGATCGAAGGCGGTCGTGCAGGTGCCGGACTATCCTGACCAAGGAGCCCTGGCCGACGTGGAGCGTCGCCTGTCCACCTATCCACCGCTGGTTTTTGCGGGAGAGGCGCGCAAGCTGAAGTCCCATCTGGCCGATGTGGCAGCCGGCAAGGGCTTTCTGCTGCAAGGCGGTGATTGCGCCGAGAGCTTTGCCGAGCATCACGCCGACCACATTCGCGATTTCTTCCGCGTTTTCCTGCAGATGGCGGTGGTGCTGACCTACGCGGCGGCGCAGCCGGTGGTGAAGGTTGGCCGCATTGCCGGCCAGTTCGCCAAGCCTCGCTCCTCGTCGATGGAGAAGAAGGGTGATATCGAGCTGCCGAGCTACCGTGGCGACATCATCAACGATATCGACTTCACGCCGGAAAGTCGCATCCCCGATCCGCAACGGCAGGTCATGGCCTACCGGCAGTCGGCTGCGACGCTCAATCTCCTTCGCGCCTTTGCGCAGGGCGGCTTTGCCAATCTCGATCACGTCCACCGCTGGATGCTGGGTTTCGTCAAGGACAGCCCGCAAAGCCATCGCTATCAGGTGCTTGCGGATCGGATTTCCGAAACCCTTGCCTTCATGCGTGCCTGCGGCATCGACCCCGATACCGCGCCGCAATTGCGCTCGACCGATTTCTTCACCAGCCATGAAGCGTTGCTGCTTGGCTATGAAGAGGCCATGACGAGGGTGGATTCCACCTCAGGCGACTGGTACGCGACCTCCGGCCACATGCTGTGGATCGGCGACCGCACACGCCAGCCCGATCATGCGCATGTGGAATATTTCCGCGGCATCAAAAATCCGATCGGACTGAAATGCGGCCCCTCGCTGACGGCGGACGGACTGCTGGAACTGATCGATATCCTCAACCCGGAAAACGAAGCCGGCAGGCTGACCCTGATTTGCCGCTTCGGCGCGGACAAGGTGTTTGAACATCTGCCGGCGCTGGTGAGGGCTGTCGAGCGGGAAGGCAAAACCGTCGTTTGGTCCTGCGACCCGATGCATGGCAACACCATCACGGCGAACAACTACAAGACCCGGCCATTCGACCGTATCCTGAAGGAAGTGGAATCCTTCTTCGCCGTTCATCGGGCAGAGGGAACACATGCGGGCGGCATCCATGTGGAGATGACCGGCAAGAATGTGACGGAATGTACTGGTGGCGCACGGGAGGTCACGGCAGAAGACCTCGCAGACCGCTATCATACCTATTGCGACCCGCGCCTTAATGCCGATCAGGCGATCGAGCTTGCCTTCCTCGTGGCTGAAAATCTGAAGAAGGAACGTGAGGAACGGGCCGGCGATGCCAAGGCGGTAAACGCCTGATTTCCTTTCAGGTTAAATGAATGAAAAAGGCGGCCACAAGGTCGCCTTTTTTGTGTTTGCATTCGGCCTGGCCCAAGATTGCCGACCGCATATTTTATTGCCAGAATTCTATAGTTTCGCGCGGTTCAGTGGGTTTGATAATAAAAGAAATAAGGAACACAACCAAAGGCTTGAGCCGCTTTTCAAGTTTGGATGAAGTTTAATTTACGTAACGTAATGCATTGAGTAAGCTATGGCGTAGCCGATCATTCGATTCGCTCCAATTCATGTGCGAGGCTTGCCTGAATGCCGATTGCCATGGACCTTTCGCGGGTGAGTGTTCTCATCATTGAAGACAATGATCATATGAGAACGATCCTGCGAACGATTTTAGCCGGTTTTGGAGTCAGGCGAGTGTTTGAGGCGTCCGATGGCACTACCGGCGTGATCAGCACACGCGACCATCGCCCCGATATCGTCTTGTGCGACTGGTTCATGTTTCCCCGTTCAGGCGCCGATTATATGAAAGCGCTTCGCCGCGCGCCGGATCGGGCGGTTGCGATGACACCGGTGATGATGATGAGTGCGGATACCCGCAAGGCAATCGTCATCAAGGCGCTTCAGCTTGGCGTTCACGAGTTCCTCGCAAAACCTATTTCACCTGCATTGATGTATGAGAGGCTGGAGCGCATATTGCTGGAGAACAGGCCCTTCGTTCGCAAGGACGGGTTTTTCGGGCCCGCGCCGCGAACATCGCTGATGAGGCAAATGCCGCAATCCGCCGCGTTGCCTGCTGCGGGCGAAGGAAGTGGTGCCTCCGTCTTTATCTGATCGTGCGATACAGACGATTGCATCGCGCGAAATGGCGCGATAAACCGCTTCAATGACCAGTTCGCTTCCCGCTATTGCCGATCGTTTTCGCCTCGCCGTCGCCCAGCTCAATCCCATTGTCGGAGATGTGGCGGGAAACCTCCAGCTTGCCCGCGAGGCGAGAGAAAAAGCCGCTGCCGCCGGTGCGGATCTGGTGCTGTTTTCCGAGCTTTTCCTCTCCGGCTATCCACCTGAGGATCTGGTGCTGAAGCCTGCCTTCGTCAGGGCCTGCAAGATGGCGCTTGATAGCCTTGTGCAAGACACTGCCATGGGTGGCCCCGGGGTCATCATTGGCCTGCCTTGGCGGGAGGGCGACAAGCTGCACAACGCCGTCGCCGTGGTCGATCAGGGCCGCATAGAAGGGGTGCGCTTCAAGGTGGATTTGCCTAATTACGGCGAATTCGACGAGAAGCGGGTGTTCCAATCCGGTCCATTGCCGGGGCCGGTGGGATTTCGCGGACTTCGGCTCGGGGTTCCGATTTGCGAGGATGCCTGGACCGACGAGGTGTGCGAATGCCTTGAGGAAACCGGCGCGGAAATCCTGTTGGTGCCAAATGGCTCTCCCTACCATGCGGGGAAGGCCGATATTCGTTTGCAGGTCATGGTCGCGCGCGTTGTCGAAACCGGACTTCCGGTCGTCTATTGCAATCAATTCGGCGGCCAGGACGAACTGGTGTTCGACGGCGGATCTTTCGGGATTCAGGCAAACAGGCAGCTGGCGTTCCAGATGCCGCAGATGCAAAGCGATATCGCAGTCGTCGACTGGAGGCGCGAGCAGGACGGAGTATGGGTCTGCGAAGCCGGCCCGGTCGCCAGCTTGCCGGGCGTGGAGGAAGCGAATTGGCGGGCCTGCGTGATCGGCTTGCGCGATTACGTTGAAAAGAACCGCTTTCCCGGCGTGGTGCTGGGGCTGTCGGGTGGAATTGACAGCGCGGTGGTGGCTGCGATGGCCGTCGACGCGCTGGGGCCTGAAAAAGTGCATGGGATCATGCTTCCCTACCGCTATACATCGGCGGACAGCCTGACGGATGCGGACGATTGCGCGAAGAATTTGGGCATCAGGTACGATACGGTGCCGATTGGCGAGCCGGTGGAAGGGTTCACCGATGCGCTTGCCGCCCTTTTTGCCGGAACGCAAAGCGGCGTGACGGAGGAGAATCTTCAGTCGAGGGCGCGCGGCGTGATCTTGATGGCGGTTTCCAACAAGTTCGGCCATATGGTGGTGACGACCGGGAACAAGTCGGAAATGTCCGTCGGCTATGCCACGCTCTATGGCGACATGAACGGCGGCTTCAATCCCATCAAGGACTTGTACAAGACGGAAGTCTATCATCTGGCCGCATGGCGTAACGCCAATCGTCCCGACGGAATGAAGGGGCCGGAGGGCGTCGTCATTCCGCAGAATATCCTCACCAAGGTGCCGACCGCGGAGCTGCGCGAGAGACAGACGGATCAGGACAGCCTGCCGCCCTACGATGTTCTGGACGATATTCTCGAAAGTCTCGTCGAGAAGGAAATGTCCGTATCCGACATCGAGAAGCGCGGCCATTCACGCGAACTCATTCACCGCATCGAGCATTTGCTCTACATTGCCGAATACAAGCGACGGCAGTCGGCGCCGGGTGTGAAGATCACCCGCAAGAATTTTGGCCGCGACCGGCGCTATCCGATCACCAACAGGTTTCGCGACCGCGACTGACCCTCACTTCGGGTTTGTGCAGAAGCGCAAAGCCAAAGCCAGTGCGCCGATTCCGGTTTGCGCATGAAAGAGCAGGGGTCCATGCGGTTCTTCCGCTTCATTCGCGAAAATGCCCGCTGGCTGGCTGCCGGCCTCATGCTGACGTTTTTCTCCAGTTTCGGGCAGACCTTCTTCATTTCGCTTTTCGCAGGCGACATTCGAACCGAATTCGACCTCTCCCATGGCGATTTCGGCGGCCTCTACATGCTGGCGACCCTGTTTTCAGCCGCGACATTGACGGTCATCGGCAAGGTTGTGGACGATCATTCGATCGGCATTGTCGTTACCGGAGTGATCGTTGCGCTCGCGGCTTTTTGCGCCGGCATGGCCAATGTCGCCTCGGTCTGGATGCTGTTCATCGTCATCTACGGGCTGCGGCTGTTTGGACAGGGCATGCTGACACACACAGCCATTACGGCCATGGGCCGGTGGTACTCGGCAGAAAGGGGAAGGGCGGTATCGATTGCCACCCTTGGCCATCAAATCGGCGAAGCGCTGCTGCCGCTCCTCTTTGTCTTGCTCATCGGCCTGCTTGGATGGCGAAACGGATGGTGGCTGGCAGCCGGCGCGCTATTGTTTGTCGCACTGCCGTTCGTGCTCTGGCTCTTGCAGGTGGAGCGGACGCCGCGCGCCAAGAAGGTGACGGCGGCGGTCGAACTCGGCCGGCAATGGACGCGCAAGCAAGTGCTGCGCGATCCGGCCTTCTGGGTGATTTCCTGCGGCACCCTGGCGCCGGCGTTTATTGGCACCACGATTTTCTTTCATCAGGTCTATCTGGTGGAATTGCGCGGCTGGACGAGGGAATTATTCGCTTCTGCCTTCATCGCCATGTCGAGCATGACTGTGGTATTCGCGCTTTTAACCGGATGGGCGATAGATCGCTTTTCCGCACTCAAGGTCCTGCCGTTCTTTTTATTGCCGCTGGCTGCCGCCTGCGTGGTGCTTGCCTCTTTCACCCATCCTTCTGCAGCCTTCATCTTCATGATGCTGCTGGGGTCGAGCTATGGCATATCCTCCACGCTCTTCGGCGCTCTCTGGCCGGAAGTTTATGGAACACGGCACCTTGGATCGGTCCGTTCAATCGTGGTGGCTATGATGGTCCTTTCCTCCGCTCTCGGGCCTGGCTTGACGGGCTATCTGATCGATCTTGGCGTCGCCTATGAAACGCAAATGTACGCTATGGCGTTCTACTGCCTGTCGATCGCCGGACTGATGAGCGTGATATCCACGCGCGTGACGCAACGGCTTGCGATCCATCCTTGAATCTGCGCCTTGCCCGCGCACCCGCCTTCGTTTACGGATCAAACACATGACAGTCACGGTTCGATTTGCTCCCTCGCCGACGGGATATCTCCATATCGGCAATGCCCGTCCCGCCCTGATGAACTGGTTGTTCGCGTTGAAACACGCGGGAACCTTCATCCTGCGCTATGACGACACGGACGTTGAACGATCGCGCGCAGAATATGCTGAAGCGATTGCCGAAGATCTCGGCTGGCTCGGCATCATGCCGCATCGGGTCGAGCGCCAGTCGGACCGGTTGGCGAATTACGACGCTGCCTCGGAAAAGCTGAGATCCCTTGGTTTGCTCTATCCCTGTTATGAGACAGCGGATGAACTGGAGCGCCGCCGCAACCGCGCACGCGCGCTTGGCCGGCCGCCGATCTACGATCGCGCTGCGTTGAAGCTTTCCGATGAAGACAAGGCGAGATTTAAAGCCGAGGGCAGGAAGCCGCACTGGCGTTTCCTGCTGCCCAATTTTTCTGCCGATCCGTTTTCGACCGAACGGACGGAAGTGCATTGGGACGATCTTTGCCGTGGTCCGCAGACCGTCGATCTGGCATCCCTTTCGGACCCCGTGCTGGTGCGCGAAGACGGCACCTATCTCTATACTTTGTGCTCCATTCTCGACGACATCGAGATGGGCGTCAGTCATGTCATCCGCGGCGAGGATCATGTCGCTAATACCGGCGTTCAGATTGCCATATTCCGTGCGCTTGGCGCGGAGCCACCGGTCTTTGGACACCATAACTTGCTGACCACTGTCGATGGCGAGGGGCTATCCAAACGCAGCGGCGCCTTGTCGCTCCGCTCGCTCCGGGCGGAGGGAATTGAGCCTATGGCGGTCGCCTCATTGGCGGTGCTGACAGGCACGAACCATGCGATTGAGCCGGCGCCGTCCCTTCAGGAACTGTCGGCGATGATCGACCTCGCCGACGTTTCCAAATCATCGGCCAAATTCGATCCGGCTGACCTCAAGCCGCTGAATTCCAAGATCGTTCACGCTATGCCTTACGACGCTGTCAAGGATCGTCTGGCGGCTGTTGGGGTTGAGGGTGGCGAGGATTTCTGGAACGCGGTGCGGGAGAATTGCCAGATCGTGGGCGATGCGGCCGGCTGGTGGCGCGTCGTGGCGGGACCGGTTGAGCCGGTGATCGACGGGGAAGATCGCGATTTCCTCGCAATAGCGAGCGCGATGCTGCCGGACGAGCCTTGGGACGATGAAACATGGGGGAAATGGACGGGCGCGCTGAAGGGGGCGTCCGGACGAAAGGGCAGGGGTTTGTTCATGCCCTTGCGCAAGGCGCTGACGGGGCTGGATCACGGCCCGGATATGAAGGCGCTTCTGCCGATTATTGGGCGACGAAATACTTTGGCCCGACTATCCTGATCTCCCGCTTTTCGGGTGGCGCGGCAGGAGCTGGCGCAATGGCTATACTTTCGCCTTCCGGCTTTACAGCTCCTCCCAGCGTCGGAAACGAGGAGCGCGCCTGATCCGGCGAATAGCCCAATCGTATGTTCATTTCGGTGTCCGGGTCCGCTCCATCGGGAATTGCAATCGCCGGGGCGGCGAATGAGTCGCCATGGCGCACTGCAAGCGGTTCGGACGCAATTCCGTCATTGCGCGGAAGTTGGCTGGCGGTGTCGTCGCCGCTGAGGATCAAACTGGAAACGGTTTGCCGTTCGTCCAGCGCGCTCTGGCAACTGCAATTTTCAACGAATTTCGTGCGAAACAGAAATGCATTAGGCAGCTTGCGATAGGGCGTACCCTCCAGGGAAACGAGGTTCTTGATCGTTTCGCCGGGGTTGCGATGCACATATAGGCTCGTTTCGGCCGCCGGGCACATGGAGCGGCAAATCGCTTCGTCCCTGGCGAAACCGTATTTTTGTGTAGAGAAACTAACCGGAAAATAGAAGCCGTCGCAGGTCCTGACGCAGAGCGTTCGGTAACCGCCACTGCCGAAGCGCGCTGATACAAGACCCTCTTCAACTTCACCGCTTTCATTTTCGGGAGTTTCATATTCGAAGATTTCCGACTCCGTGTACTGGGTGCTGGATCGTAATGTTTCGGAGTTGCCATTGCGCGATGAAACGGACCAGCGACCTTGATCCGGCAATGAACCGCTGGAGTTGATTGACGATAACTCTTCACTCGGCTTTTCCAAGCCAAGAGACTGCGCTCTGCGAGGTATGGGTGAGGTGCATTTCGCCTGTTGCAGTTGTTCGGATATCAAGGCGCGCTGTTTTATTGCCTCATCGCTTGCTTCCGCAAAACGGTCGCGGCGTGCCTCAAGCTTGGCAAGGTTGGCGCGCATGCGGTCGATCTTGGCGGGGAGGCTGGCGCAGGCAGGCGCAGCACCGTTGCCGCAGTCCAAATAATTTGCATCACGCTCGGCAGCGGCCAGGGCCTTGGCCTGACGCGCCACTGCGTCACTCCAGGTCCGATATTCGGGGCTTTGCGATTTCGACCCGCGCTCCAGGCTTGCAAGCTGAGTCCGCAAGCCCACGCAGTCGGCTTCAGCGCTTTCGCCCGGAACTGCATAGAACAGCCCCACCAAGGTAATGATGGTGAAATTGATCGCTCGTACCGGACCGGACTGCCCCATTGCGTATTCGTCACCTTCATCAAAGATCGAGGTGTATTCTACTTCTAGTGCATATTCCGTCAAAACGGAGTCGTTTTGGCGGCAAGTATATTCTCTAGCTGAAAGAGTTAGTGGTTCCTGGTTATTTGGGCGCCAAGAAATCTTCCGCTAGATTAAGTGACCGTTGGGTCAGGCGATTGAGAATGGTCTCCAGCGCCGTTCGTTCTTCTGTTGTCAGCGAAGCAAGAAGTGCGTTGGAAAATGCCAGCGCATCGGGAGCGAGATCCCGGTACATGGTCATTCCAGCCGGCGTCAACCGCAGGAAACTTTCACGCATATCCTCACTATTCGGGCTGCGCTCCAGGAAACCCTTCTCCTCCAACATGGCGACCGCGCGGCTGACTTTCGTCTTGTGCATATGGCTGTGAGCGCCGATTTGCTTGGCCGTCATGGTTTCATATTGACCAAGGGTTGCGACCACCCGCCATTCCGGAATTGCAATTCCAAAACGGCTTTCGTAGAGGCGGGCGAGCGACTGGCTGACAACCTCGGCGAGGACATTCAAGCGGTAGGGCAGGAATTTTTCCAGCTCCAGAACGTCATCACTTCGCGTTTCACCGGATCGAATCATTCTTCTGCATCTTTCAAAGGGGCTTACGTAAAGGCGTCATCGGTCTTGGTTGGTCTGGTTTGCGGTAATTTGAGGATGGGGGGAATATTCCGGCCTTAATTGCGCAAATCTCCTTGAGCATTGTCAATTCATTGCCTTTCCGTGAGGTTGGTTGCAAGTGAGATCAATTGGTCTCCGTCTTTGTTTTGCCCTTGTTCAACGTCTAAACTTGTGAATTGCAAGTGTCGACATGGCATTACCTGAAAAAGTGAAAGTCGTACCATGAGTGAAAATTTCGCATCCGTCGCCGATACAGAGGAAAAAACCGCCTCTTTCCGGGAGATCGGCAGGGGGTGCTATGCTTTCACCGCAGAAGGCGATCCCAATACCGGTGTCATCATCGGCGATGATGGTGTCATCGTCATCGATGCGCAAGCAACGCCGGCGATGGCGGAAAAAGTCGTCGAGAAAATCCGCGAAGTGACCGACAAACCGATCCGCCGCGTGGTGCTGACCCACTATCACGCAGTGCGCACGCTTGGTGCTTCAGCCTATGGCGCCGGTGAAGTGGTTGCGTCCGATTTGACACGGCGGTTGATCGCCGAGCGGGGCCAGCAGGATTTCGAAAGCGAGCTCGCCCGGTTTCCGAGGCTGTTTCAGTCTGCGGAAACGATTCCTGGACTGACCTGGCCGACGGCGTCTTTTTCATCCGCCATGTCCTTTTGGCTTGGTAAACGCGAAGTCCGCCTCATGACGCTAGGGCGCGGCCATACGATGGGCGATATCGTGTGTTTCGTTCCCGATGAGGGGGTGATGTATTCCGGCGACCTGGTTGAATATCGCTCGGCCTGCTATTGCGGCGATGCTCATTTGGCTGATTGGCCGAAAACGCTTGAGCGGCTTCGTCTGTTCAGGCCATCGGCGCTCATGCCGGGGCGGGGCGATGCGCTAACCTCCGCCGCAAAGGTCGAAGATGCCTTCGATCTGACCCGTGATTTTCTTCAAACCCTGTTTGAGACGACAAAGGCCGAAGTCGAAAAGGGTGCGTCGCTGAAAGCGTGTTTTGAGGCAGTTCGAGAGGCCATGGACCAGAAATTTTCATCGTTTGCGATCTACGAGCATTGCCTGCCGTTCAATGTTGCAAGAGCATACGATGAGGCGAAGGGTATCGATTATCCCAGGATCTGGACGGCACAGCGCGACCGCGAAATGTGGGCGATCCTTCAGGGCGAACCGGGTGAATCGCGTGAACCCGAGGATGGCGAGACTGGCGAGCAAAGCGAAGAGGCCTCTCAAGACGCATAATTCCGTGACCTGGGATGGGTCGCAACGCCCGATGCGAAATCCTATATGAAGTCAAACAAACGTCGGGAGCGTCGGATGCGTTTATTTGTTGGCTTTCTGGTCGCACTGCTGGCCGGAGCTTCGATCGTCTGCGCGGCAGAAGATCCGGATCTTATTTTCAAAAAATCCACCGTTTGGAAGTTTTTGACGCCCGATCACAAACTGGCCACTTACGCGATAGATGACCCTATCATCGAAGGTGTCGCCTGCCATTTCACCGTCCCTGAAAAGGGTGGGATCTCGGGGTGGATAGGTGTTGCTGAGGAAGTGTCCGATATATCGCTCGCCTGCCGGCAGATCGGTCCCGTCGTGTTCAAGGAAAAATTCGAGCAGGGCGAGGAGATGTTTCGCCAAAGGCGCTCGTTTCTCTTCAAGAAAATGCGGATCGTAAGAGGCTGCGACGCCAAGAGGAACGTGCTGGTTTATCTTGTCTATTCCGACAAGATCATCGAAGGAAGTCCGAAAAATTCAACGTCGACCGTCCCCATCATGCCCTGGGGCGACAAAGAGGCGCCACGCTGCTCGGACTGGCTTTCTGGCTAGTCATTGGAGAGGGAAAGGGTGTGCCTGCTCAATCCACGGCCACCTTTCTCGCCTCCTTCGCGGATTGCATGACTTCCTTCGTGCAGAAATGCTTGTGCAGCAAGGTCATGACCTCGTTGGCGATGCCACTCGCAAGGCGGTAGTAGATCGTCGTTCCTTCGCGCCTCGTGGAAACGAGCCCTTGTGCCCGCAGCAACGCAAGCTGCTGCGATACTGTCGGCATCCGCATGTCCGTCAGGGACGCAAGCTCGCTGACGCTGATTTCCCGGTCCGTCATTCGGCAAAGCAGCAGTAACCGAGGGGCTGAGGCGAGCATCTTCAAAAAGACCGCCGCTTCTTCCGCTTTGTCTTCAAGCGTCGTCAAGTTCCTCTCTCCTCCGCAAACCCGATGCGACGATCGGGTCATCTCCAAGTTGGCAATCCGCGACAATGCTTGGCTTGCTCACTCAGCCGCAATACCGCCTGTGTTGTTCTGCTTGATCATGCCGGCGGTGATTGACCGCCTTGCGGCAGAAATGCGCTAATTACAAGATTGCTCGAGAATTACGACATTCCAAAGTCGTTTGCCAGCCGCGCGGTGCCGCGTCAGTTGCGGAAATCGTCATTGCACCAAAAGTTGATTGCGGGGAACGATGGCGTAATCAAATCGGTTTAATCGAAATTCCTCTGCGAGATCAATGAGGTCTAACGAGAAATGAATGCAGGGGCAACGCCTGGCGAGCGACAGGAGATTCCGGCAATCGGACAGCCGTCGCTGACTTTGAATGAGGCATCGCGATCGCGAGGCATGGCAACCATAGTTGCCATAGCAGCGAACGGGGCAAGGAGGAGTGCCGTAACGGCGGCTCGCACGAGGAAAGCATGAAGGAAGGTGTACATCGGACAGGTCCTTGGCTACGCGATACAAGATCAACGTAGCCGTTCCGCCTTGAACCGGACCTGAGACCGAAATTCAGCCGCCGTTCATTATCGTAAACAGCAAGAATACGGCCTTAAGGCTCCAAATGCGGCCGCAGAGCAGCCTCCAGTACCTTGTCCCGACCGTAAATATCCCGTCGGAAATGGGTCGACCCGTCCTTGTTCACCCAGGCGGTGAGATAGGTAATGTGCACGGGAATTGGATCCTTCAACTTGATGATCCGTCTCGCCTTGCTATCGCGCGCGCTTTCGAGTTTGGCCCGGGTCCAGCCATCCGGCCCCAGAAGGACCTCGCCAAGGGCGAAGGGGTCGTTCACCCGGATACAACCGTGACTGAAGTCGCGGCGGGAGCGGTCGAACAGGGATTTGGACGGTGTGTCGTGAATGTAGATATTGAATTTGTTCGGAAACATGAACTTGATGCGGCCGAGCGCATTACTGTTGCCTGGTTCCTGACGAAGTGTGAAGGGAAAGCTTGACGGGGAATAGGATGCCCAACTCACGGCATAGGGGCTGATTTCGCTGTTGCCGGAAAACACGCGGATATCCTTGCTTTGCAGCGTCGCCGGATTGCGTTTGAGCTGCGGCAGGAATTCCTTGGTGGCGATGGAATGGGGCACAGTCCAGTAGGGGTTGACCTCCACATAGGTCATCTGGTCTGAAAAAACTGGAGTCGCATGATAGGGCTTGCCGACGACCACACGTGCCGTATGGATCGTCTTGTCATTGAGGACGACCTTCAGGTTCTGGTCGGCCAGATTGACAAAAACATAGCGTTCGCCCAGATCGTCCGGCATCCAGCGCCGCCGCTCCATATTGATTTCCATTTGAGCGATGCGCTCCTGGATCGGCACATTTATTTCAGCCAATGTGTCCGGCCCGATCACGCCATCGACTTCAAGGCCGTGGCGCTCCTGAAACAGTTTGACGGCCTCTACCAGCGCGCCGTCGTAGCTTTGGCCAATGTGGCTTCCCGCTGCCAGCAAATCTTCTTCCGCAAGCCTGGACCGCAGGGAATCAAGCCGGTCATTGGTCATTCCCGGTTTCAGCACCGGGCCAACCGGCACGATTGTAAAGCCGCCTTGCTGCGCCTTGCTGCGATATTCGGCGAGCCTTTGCTTCAATCGGGCATAATTTGGCGTATTGGGGGCAAGGCTTTCGAGAAAGTCCGAAAAATCCTCCACCAATTCTACCACGCCGAGCAATGCCGCAGGCGGCGGGGCCTCCGGGAATATGTTCAACGCCTTGTTCACGTCGTTCGGCGCAACCCGGCCGGCCATCAAATGCGAAGCGTAGGTGATGTAATTTTTTGAAAGTTCGATTTCGAGCTGCGGCAGAGTCTCGCTGTTTGCCGCCAGCTTCATCAAATCGTCGCCGTGATAGTCACGCGGGTTCAATGCGTGGTCACCGGCCTTGGAGAACGCCTCAATCAGCGCCTTGCCGAAGGGATTGAGGCCATCAAGCGTGAGCCAGAGAGGCTGGTATTGGCGCGCTTCGTAAAAATCGAGAATGCCGAGAACATGCTCGTCGCCCGCACCCTCGCTGCTGAGCGTATCGATGAGCAGGCTGTCATCCGCCGCAAGCCGCGTAGCGATTTCGAAAGCAAGGGGATCGGTTGGAAAGAGCGCCGTCGGATCCGGTTCCGTGGCAGAAGCTTGCGTATCGCTCCCTGACGGAGTGGTCAAAACGGGCGGTTCGGGTATCGCTTGCACCTGGCCGGATTCCACCGGACTGGCGGCGGTCTGGGCGAACAGGGCGGTTGGAACCGCCAGCGCGAAGATCAGGGCGGATGCGATCGTGAAAAGGCGCATGCGAATCTCCTGGCCGATGTCTTGGCTCCGGAGACCTTACAGAATTCACGCAAGGCTAGCGAGACGCTACGGCAATTTATGTTCAATCAATGAAAAGCAGTTTTATCCGCCAGTTGGTGGGCTTGACCGGGAGCCGCTTTCGCGGCACAAGCTCATTGTTATGAAAATGGCCACGCAGACCCTTATTCTGGTCATCATTATTTGCAGCTAGTGGTTTGATCCCGACATTTGCATCCCCGTGCTGCAAGTTTTTCTGCAAATGCCGGAATCTATAAAACCACTAGTCAAATATTTGTTTCTAGTGGATCTTTTGAATTTGACATTTGATTGCGAGACGAGCCGCGAGCGGGTATCAAATGTCAAATTCGATCCACTAGCGACACCGCTGGCTGTGGCCGTTCCCCTCATGCATAAGCGCCTGACAAGGCCTTGAGACGAACGCCCCGGCCAACCGGTCAGGAGACGTATGATCATGAGCGCTTCCAAGGCGATGAAGCACACGCTCACGCTCACCAACACGCTGACGCGCGCAAAGGAAGTCTTCGTTCCTGAAGATGCGTCGAATGTGCGGATGTACGTCTGTGGGCCGACGGTCTACGACTATGCCCATATCGGCAACGCGCGGCCTGTCGTCGTGTTCGACGTGCTTTACCGGTTGCTGCGGCATCTCTATGGCGCTGAACACGTCAAATACGTGCGCAACATCACCGACGTCGACGACAAGATCAATGCCCGGGCGGCGGCCGAGGGCATTTCCATCCGCGAACTGACGGAAAAGACTGCAGCGCAGTTTCACGACGACATGCACGCGCTTGGCGCGCTGGACCCGGATGTCGAGCCGCGCGCGACCGATCATATCGCCGAGATGAAGGAAATCATCGAGAGCCTCGTCGATAAAGGCCACGCCTATGTGGCGGAAGACCACGTGCTTTTCGACGTTGCTTCCATGGAAGATTACGGCAGGCTTTCCGGCCGTTCGCTGGAAGATATGCAGGCCGGCGCCCGCGTCGAGGTCGCCCCGTACAAGAAGGGGCCGATGGATTTCGTGCTTTGGAAACCGTCGAAGGAGGGCGAACCCGGTTGGCCAAGCCCTTGCGGGATCAGGGCCGAAGGGCGGCCCGGCTGGCATATCGAATGCTCGGCCATGGCGGGAAAACACCTCGGCGATACCTTCGATATCCACGGCGGCGGCGTCGATCTCGTCTTCCCGCATCATGAAAACGAAGTTGCCCAGTCGCGTTGCAGCCATGGTACCGAAGTCATGGCGCGCTATTGGCTTCACAACGGCTTTTTGCAGGTCGAAGGCGAGAAGATGTCGAAATCGCTCGGCAACTTCATCACCGTGCATGAGCTCTTGGCGGAAAAGAAGCTTGGCGGGCGAACATGGGACGGTCGGGCGATCCGGCTCGTCTTGCTGATGACGCATTATCGCCAGCCGCTCGATTTCACCCAAAAGGCGCTGGCTGGAAGCCGACAGGTTGCTCGGCCGTTGGGCAGAGCTGATGAAGAGCCACGAAACCAGCCATGGAGCCGATCTTACACCGCCAGAGGAAGTGATCGAAGCGCTCTGCGACGATCTGAATACGCCTCGGGCGATTGCGGCAATGCATAACTTTGCTCGAGAGGCGCGGAAGGGCGATGACGCGGCAGCTCAATATTTGACCGCCGCGCTGGAGTTTCTCGGCTTTGATCCTTCGGGTATGTCCTCGAAGGCAGAAGAGGCGGAGATCCTTGTCCACGCAGACCCTGCATTCGCCGCTCGTATCAATGAGCGGATAGAAGCGCGCCTTGCCGCTCGCGCGGCGAAGGATTGGGGCGAAGCCGACCGGATTCGCGATGAATTGGCAGGCGAGGGCATCGTGCTCAAGGATTATAAGGACGCTGAAACCGGCGAAATCAAAACCTCGTGGGAGGAAAAAAGGTGACCCAAGCAAAGCCAGAGGCGCATGCCGGCGGTTGCCAATGCGGTGCGGTGCGTTTTCGCGTCGATGGGCCGCTTGGAACCGCCTCCATTTGCCACTGTAGAATGTGCCAGAAGGCATTCGGCGCCTTTTACGCACCGCTTGTCTCGGTGCCAGCCGACCAGTTCACCTGGACGCGAGGAATGCCGCGCCGCTTTCAAAGCTCCAATCATGTGGCCCGCGGCTTTTGCGCCGACTGCGGCACGCCGCTGACCTATGAGGCCCCCGGCGATACGGTGGCGCTGGCAATCGGCGCCTTCGACAACCCGGCCGACGTTGCGCCAACCATCCAGTATGGAACGGAGGGCAAGCTGTCTTTCGTTGACCGGCTCGATGCGTTGCCCAGCCGCGATACCCAATCCGATTTCAGCGATGATCCTTTCCTTGCCAGCATAAAATCCTATCAGCATCCGGATCACGACACGGCCGAATGGCCGGTCATGGAGCCTAGGATCAGGGAGCCCAAGACATGAGCCGCGAGCGCCTTTATCTCTTCGACACGACCTTGCGCGACGGCGCACAGACGAATGGCATCGATTTTTCGGTCGAGGAAAAGATTGCGATTGCGGAACTGCTGGAGCGGCTTGGCGTCGATTACGTCGAAGGTGGCTATCCGGGAGCGAACCCGACGGATACGGCGTTTTTTGCTGAAAAGCGTACTCAAAAGGCGATTTTCACCGCTTTCGGCATGACCAAGCGCGCGGGGCGGTCGGTTTCCAACGATCCCGGAATCAAGGCTTTGCTGTCGGCTGAAGCCGATGCGATCTGCTTTGTCGCCAAGGCCTGGGACTACCACGTAAAAGTGGCGCTGGAGACGACCAACGAGGAAAATCTGGTCTCCGTCAAAGACAGCGTGGAAGCGGCGTGTGCCGCCGGCCGCGAGGCGCTGGTCGATTGCGAACATTTTTTCGATGGCTACAAGGCCAATCGCGATTACGCTCTCGCCGTTGCCAAAACCGCTTATGATTTAGGCGCGCGTTGGGTCGTGCTTTGCGATACCAACGGCGGAACCTTGCCCGGCGAAGTGCGCGAGATCGTGGCCGATGTCGCGCGGGTCGTACCCGGCAGCTACCTTGGTATCCACGCGCATAACGACACCGGTCAGGCCGTCGCGAATTCACTTGCGGCGGTCGAAGCGGGTGTCCGTCAAATTCAGGGAACGCTGAACGGCATAGGCGAGCGCTGCGGCAATGCCGATCTTGTGACCATTATCCCGACCCTGATGCTGAAACCCGCCTACCGGGATTCGCTCGAAACCGGTATCAGCGTCAATGCCTTAAAGGATATTTCGGCGATCTCCCACGCGTTCGACGAGGTCGTCAACCGCGCGCCCAATGTCCATGCGCCCTATGTCGGCGCAAGCGCCTTCGCCACAAAGGCGGGCATCCATGCGTCTGCGTTGCTCAAAGAGCCGCAAACCTATGAGCATATTCCGCCGGAAATTGTCGGCAATCGGCGTCGGGTCCTGGTGTCGGATCAGGCTGGCAAATCCAACCTGATCGGCGAACTTGACCGGCTCGGCATCAAGGTCGACCGCAAGGATTCGCGCCTTGATGCCTTGCTTGGCGACATCAAGGAGCGCGAAGCGCAGGGCTATTCCTATGAGGCGGCGGATGCATCGTTTGAATTGCTGGCCAGGCGCAGGCTTGGCGAAGTGTCGCGCTATTTCGATGTGCAGTCCTTCCGAGTGATGGTTGAGCGGCGGTTCAACGCGATTGGTGAACTTGTCACGATCTCGGAAGCGGTGGTCAAGGTGGCGATTGACGGCGAGGAACGCATGTCGGTCGCCGAAGGCAACGGCCCGGTGAACGCTCTTGATATTGCGCTCAGGAAAGACCTTGGGAAATATCAGGCGGCAATCGACGAGATGGAACTCATCGACTATAAGGTGCGCATTCTCAACGGCGGTACCGATGCGGTTACGCGGGTTTTGATCGAAAGTCAGAACATGCGTACCCACAAGCGATGGTTCACGATTGGCGTATCCGGCAATATCGTCGATGCGTCTTTTCAAGCCCTCATCGATTCCGTTACCTACACCCTATTGAAAGCCGGGATCTGACGCTCGTCCGATCGAGGTGTTTTTTCGCTCTGCACGTGGGCAGAGCCTGGAGTTTGCATGAGCGAGAGTGCCCTATCCTCCGAGCAGTCCGAGTTCAGGCTCGGCCTGACTGCCGGACTGTCAGCCTATCTGCTGTGGGGTTTCCTGCCCATTTACTACAAGCTGACCGCGGGCGTTCCGGCGTATCTCGTCGTATCGCATCGGGTTGTCTGGTCGGTCATCTCCGTTGGCCTGTTTTTGCTCGTCGTTGGCCGTATGGGCGAGGTCAAGGCGATATTCGCGAACCGCAACCACCTCTTGAGGCTTTTGCTTTCCGCAAGCCTGATATCGGTCAATTGGCTCGTTTTCATCTGGGCGATTGAGGTCAATCGCGTATTGGAGGTGAGTTTCGGTTATTTCATCAATCCGTTGGTGAGTATTGTGATCGGCATGGTGGTGCTGGGCGAGCGGCTGACCAGGGTTCAAACGCTTGCCGCCGGGCTGACTGCCGCCGCCATCGCCTTGCAAGGAGTGTTGCTTGGAGCATTGCCCTGGGTGTCGCTGGTGCTGGCGTTCAGCTTCGCAGTTTACGGCTACCTGCGAAAAACCATTCCCGTTGGCGCAACGCCCGGGCTTTTCATCGAAACCGTATTGATCAGCCCATTGGCGATCGGATTGATGATTTATCTTGAGAGCAAAGGCGAAACGGTGATGCCGATCGGCGATCCGGGCCTTTTTCTCGCGCTGATCGGAACCGGCGTGGTCACGGCGCTGCCGCTTATCCTTTTCGCCACCGGAGCGCGGCGGCTGCCGCTGAGCCTGATGGGCTTCCTGCAATATATTGCGCCGTCGATTCATTTGATATTGGCAGTGGCGGTATGGGGCGAAGCTCTTTCTCCGGTAAAACTGATCAGCTTTGTAATGATCTGGGCATCGTTGCTGATCGTTTCCGTCGACACTTTCAGGAAACGCCGGTAGCAAAGGCGCTCGTTGCCAAGGCTCTGCTGATCCTGGAAAGCCTTAGAGTTTATCGATATCCGCCAGATCGGCGCCGGTATCGCGCTTCGCATCGACGGCCTCCTTCCACGCATGCTTCAGCGTTGGAACGATATCGGCCACGTTGTCGCAGATATGGTAGTCGATCTCAAAGCCTGGGCGAATGAATGCCTCGTCTTCCATGTGCTTCAAAAGCCGCTTCAAGGGTTCCCAGAAGTCGCGAATATTGGCGAGCAGCACCGGCCTCCGGTGCCGGCCGAGTTGACCCCAGGTCATCATTTCAACGAGTTCTTCCAGTGTCCCTATGCCGCCGGGAAGGGCTACGAAAGCGTCGGCGCGTTCGAACATTGTTCGTTTTCGCTCGTGCATATCTTCGGTGACGATGAGCTCGCTCACATTCTCCATCATTACCTCGCGCTCTTCCAGGAAGCGCGGAATGATGCCGGTTACATGGGCCCCGTTTTCCAGCGCCGACCGGGCGACAGCACCCATCAAGCCGATCGAACCGCCGCCATAGACGAGATTGAGGCCGGCAGCCGCTATCTGCTGCCCCAATTCAATGGCGGCAGCCTCATAGGCGGGGTCGTTTCCCATGCCCGAGCCGCAATAAACGCAAAGTGTCCTTAATTCGCTCATGAAGAAGATGTCGCATCGCAAAATGGTTCGGGTCAAGCGTCTTGGAGTGCACAATGCAACGACCGCTTTGCTTGCCGGTTTTGGCAATCCGGTATAACGATGCGCGGACATGACAATACGGCGAGAACCACCTGCTGCGGAAAAGGTGCTGCAAGCGCGTGGACAAGTTGATGTCCGGTAGGAAAGTGCCCGAAACCTCATATATATAAGGCAAGGTGGGCAAAGGAGTTTTTGGCGAGATGACTAGCAAGGGATTGAGCAGGCTCGTTGGTGCCGCCGCGGTTGTGGCGCTCATCGCATTGGCTGTGGCTCTCTATGACCGCTCCGGAAAAGTGACGACCGGGGGCGAATCGACCCAGACGGCTGCCAAAAGCGAGAATACGCCGAACGAACAGCCCAAAGCCCCGCCAGAGACGACGGTCGCCGAGAAGACCCCGGTTCCTCAGGTGGCCGAAAACGCTGCCGAGGGTTCAACAGCCACGCCTTCGCAGCGTATTGAGCCTACATTTGATATTTTCCGCGTCGAACCGACGGGCGACGCGGTGGTTGCCGGACGCTCGGAAGCTGGTGCGATCATTGCGCTTTTGGCCAATGGCGAAATCGTCGGCAAGGGCATTGCCAACGAGTCCGGCGAATTTGCCATCGTTTTGGACAAGCCGCTTGTTCCCGGTACTCATGATGTGAAAATCGAAGCCAAGGCGGCAGATACCGGCGACATTATCACTTCCGGTGAAAGTATCGCCGTATCCATCCCCGATGCTGGGCAGGGCGAGGTCCTTGTCGTGTTAAACAAGCCGGGTGAGGCGACGGAGGTCTTGCAAAAGCCTGATACCTTTGCCGCCGCGCCGCAAACACCGAGCGAATTGGCGCAGCAGGAACAAGCCCCGGTGGAGGCGCCCGCGCCCGCCGAGAAAACGGAAAGCCCGGCAGTCGCCGAAACGCCTACGGCTGCAGAAGAATCGACCAATGAAACCGCGGTTGCTAGCGCTGAAGAACCTTCGACAGGTAGTGAGGCTGCGTCTGCGCCTTCCGAATCGAAGGCGCAGCCCGAGCAGGTTGCATCGACGGAACTGACCAAACCGGAAGAGGGCTCTGTCGCGGCTGCCTCGCAAGAAGCTGAAGTTCCGGCAACCGAGACTGCGGTCGCCGCATTGCCGGATACCAGCGACAACAATGCGGATGAAGCTGCTGCGGCGCCTACTGCCGAACCGGTCAAGCCGGTCACAGTCGAGGCCGTCGAGACTGAAAAGAGCAAGGTATTTGTTGCCGGCTCCGGCGAACCGAACAAGGAAGTTCGCGTCTACGTGGATAACGAACTTGTCGGCAAGACGAAGACAGATCCGACCGGCCGCTGGCTGGTGGAAGGCGACAAGGATATCGCGCCCGGCAACGTAGGCGTACGTGCTGACCAGATCGATAGCGATGATGGCAACGTCTCGGCAAGGGCGGAAGTGACATTCGAGCGCGCCGAAGAACAAATCGCGCTTCGTCCTGTTTCCGTCACTGCAACGGGTTCCGGCAGTCAGGTCGCAGGTGTTGGAACCGCAGCCGGCCAGATCCCTAACGTCATTATTCGGCGTGGCGACAACCTTTGGACGATTTCCCGTCGCCTCTACGGGCAGGGTCTGCGCTACACGACAATTTATCAGGCCAATCAGGGCCAGATTCTGCAATCCCGATCTGATCTATCCCGGGCAGGTGTTTCTGTTGCCGGTGCGCGACGAAAACTGGCAAAAATCAGAGAACTAGAGCGCTTGCCCTGAAAGCGGGGTCGTTTTCGTGACAGGAAATCGTAACTACGACCTGGGGGATTCTTCGGGTCGCGAAGCGGCTGCATCGCGAAAGGCGATGCGGCGTGAACTCCTTGCGTAATGACAATTCATCGGTTAATTACGATGAATGCATGATAACGTTACGTCCGAACTCCTCCCCGTTATATCGCCGGGTCACACTGGTGTGGCCGATGTCTTCAGGGCTATTGGCCATCCCGTTCGTATCGAGCTTCTCCGCACGCTTGCAAAGGGCGGGCAAGCGTGCTGCGGCGATCTCGTGGGTACGTTGCCGCTGGCTCAATCGACAGTGTCGCAACACCTTGGCGTCTTGAAAGCGGTCGGGCTTATTCGCTGTGAAGTCCAGGGTCGTTGCTGCCGTTATTCCCTCGATCGCCAGGCGATCGAGGGGTTGTCGTCGGTTGTTGCGGAGTTGTTTTCGGCGCTTTCTCAAGCCCCTGTGGAGTCGCTATCCGCGAGTGCCGTTGGCAGTGCCGTACCGCGCGAGGGAGAAACGACGCTACCGCTGTCGAATGCCTGCCTTCCACGGCGAAAGGACCTGCCATGACCAGCCGCCGTTCCGGAATTCCGGCTCCCGCGTCGGACAAGATATCCACCGATGAAGAAACGACGTTCGATACGCTGAAAAATCTTTGGCCTTATATCTGGCCGGCAGAACGGCCGGATTTGAAGCAGCGGGTGCTTCTGGCGATATTTGCCTTGGTCATCGCCAAGATCGTCACGGTGTTCTCTCCCTATTTTTTCAAATGGGCGACCGATGCACTGACGGGAAAGCCGGATATTGCACTGCCGGCTGCCATCGTTGCTCCTGTCATGCTGGTGATCGCTTATAACGTTGCACGTGTTTCGTTCGTTGGGCTTAATCAGGTGCGTGACGCGCTGTTTGCCAGGGTAGGACAGCACGCGGTGCGCCAGCTGGCGCTCATCACATTTCGCCATTTGCACGCTTTGTCGCTTCGTTTTCATCTAGCACGACGCACCGGCGGGCTGTCGCGGGTTATCGAGCGCGGCGTCAAAGGCATCGAGAACATCGTCCGTTTCACGATATTGAACGGGATTCCGACGATATTCGAATTTGCGATAATGGCGGGGGTGATCTGGTATCAGTTCGGGCTGAAATATGTCGGCGTCGTCGCCGTCATGATCGTCGCCTATGTCTGGTTCACCGTAAGAACTTCCAACTGGCGCATCAGCATCCGCCGGGAGATGAACGAGAGCGATACGGAGGCCAATTCCAAGGCCGTCGACAGCTTGCTGAATTTCGAAACCGTCAAATATTTCGGCAACGAGAAAATGGAGGTCGCCCGCTTCGACACGTCGATGGCCGCTTATGAAAAAGCGGCGACCAAAACATGGACGTCGCTTGCCTGGCTGAATTTCGGCCAGTCTTTCATTCTGGGTATCGGCACGGCAGTCTGCATGATCTTTTCCGCGCGCGGCGTGATGAACGGCACGCAGACGATCGGCGACTTCGTCATGATCAACGCGCTGCTCATCCAGCTCGCCATTCCGTTGAATTTCATCGGGTTTCTCTATCGCGAAATCCGCCAGGGGCTTGCCGATATCGAGGCGATGTTCAAGCTGCTGTCGGTCCCGGCTGAAATTGTCGACCAGCCGGGTGCGCCGGATCTGGTGGTAACCAAAGGCGTGATCCGCTTCGAAGACGTGGCGTTTCACTATGATGCGGATCGGCCGATCCTTCACGGCATCAGTTTCGAGGTTCCGGCCGGTAATACTGTGGCGATCGTCGGACCGTCAGGCGCGGGTAAATCGACGATTTCGCGGCTGCTTTTTCGCTTTTACGATGCATCGCGAGGGAGGGTGACCATCGACGGGCAAGACCTGCGCGACGTGACGCAGCAAAGCGTGCGCCATGCAATCGGAATGGTGCCGCAGGATACGGTCCTCTTCAATGAAACGATTGCCTATAACATCCGCTACGGCCGGCCTGAAGCGAGCGATGCCGAGGTTCGCGAGGCTGCAAGGCTGGCGCAAATCGGTCACTTCATCGAAACGCTCCCCAAAGGCTTCGAGACGGAAGTTGGCGAACGCGGCCTCAAGCTTTCCGGTGGTGAAAAGCAGAGGGTAGCTATCGCCCGCACCATACTGAAGGCGCCGCCGATCCTCATTCTGGATGAGGCGACATCGGCCCTCGATACCCATACGGAGCAGGAAATCCAGTCGGCCCTCGATCAGGTGTCGAGGAACAGGACGACATTGGTGATCGCTCACCGCCTATCCACCGTGGTGAATGCTTCCATGATCCTCGTGCTCGAAAAAGGCAGGATCGTCGAACGCGGCACCCATCAGCAGCTTCTGGCGAAAGGCGATCTTTATGCGTCAATGTGGGCCCGCCAGCAGGAGGCAAGCGAGGCAGAAGAGCGGCTAAGGGCGGTGACGGAGGACGACGTCGGTTATGTCATTCGCGGCAGAAAGGCCGATGAAGTGGAGCCCGCGCAATAGATTGGACCTGAGGTTGGCTATTTATGCCGCTGGGGTATTCGAACGGGCCTGCTGTCCGGCCGGCTGCATTTAATTCACAAGAAGTCGATCCAGATTCAATGCCTTGGGTAATTATCGCCCCTCGGACTACAGCGATCTAACCGGAATCTGCCCCAAGGATTGATTTTATGGGCATCAGCAGTGCAAATGGGCTGCCTAAGTCGGGATCTTTGTTGATCCGAGCCTGAAACGCCAACCTTCCGCATGGAAAAAACGCATGTCCCTTGCCGATACGATCTCCAAGACCTTCGTTCCCATCCATCGTGAAGGGTGGCCCTTCATAGCCATCGCCGCGGTGATTGCGGTTATTCTCGGTTGGTTTTGGGACCCCTTGTTTTGGATCGGTCTCTTCCTTACTGGATGGGTTTGTTATTTTTTCCGCGACCCTCCAAGGGTAACGCCGATCACGGAGGGGCTGGTTGTTTCTCCTGCCGACGGAACGGTGTCGCAGGTCGGCATGGCGCTCCCGCCCGCTGAACTCGATTTCGGCACCGAGCCGATGATGCGGGTTTGCGTCTTCATGAATGTCTTCAATTGCCATGTGAATCGCGCTCCCATGGGTGGGCGCGTTGTTCGCGTTGCCTATAAGGCCGGCAAATTTCTCAATGCCGATCTGGATAAGGCAAGTGAGGATAACGAGCGCAATGGCCTCATCATCGAAAACGGCGATACGCGCATTGGCGTTGTCCAGATTGCCGGCCTTGTGGCGCGTCGTATCGTGTGTTTTGTCAGAGAGGGTGAAAACGTCGGCACGGGCGAGCGGTTCGGGCTTATTCGCTTCGGCTCTCGGCTCGATGTTTATCTGCCCGAAGGGACGGTGCCGAAAGTTGCCGTCGGTCAAACCATGATTGCCGGCGAAACGGTAATCGCTGACCTTCGCGGCGATCAGGGTACGTCCCCCGTCATCCGGGTCGGTTGATTGGCATTTCACCATAGAAGGCGTCGATCCGTGAGCGGACCCTTTGCACCCTACGATCCAGGCCCGACAACGCGGCGAAAGGCGAGGGCGCCAAGGTTTCGCCGCGTGCCGCTTCGTCTGGTTTTGCCTAATCTGGTGACGCTGCTTGCGCTTTGCTCGGGGCTGACGGCTATACGGATGGCGCTCGAGGCAAGATGGGATTTCGCCATTGGCGCGATTGTTCTTGCCTCGGTTCTCGATGCCCTGGATGGCCGGTTGGCGCGGATGCTTAAAGGCACTTCGAAATTTGGCGCCGAACTCGATTCTCTTGCTGATTTCGTCAATTTTGGCGTGGCGCCCGCACTCATTCTCTATTCCTGGATATTGAATGAGGTGAAGTCGCTTGGCTGGATAGCCGCTCTCGTCTTCGCCATTTCTGCGGCGTTGCGGCTGGCGCGCTTCAATGTGTCGATCGACGATCCGGACAAGCCCGCCTGGATGGTAAACTTCTTCACGGGTGTGCCTGCGCCCGCCGGCGCGCTTGCCGCTCTTCTTCCGGTCTATCTGGAATTCATCGGCCTGCTGCCGCATTGGGAGGAATTCGCGCCAATCGTCGCAGTCTATGTCGTGGTCGTCGGCTTGTTAATGGTTTCCCGTTTACCGACCTATTCCGGCAAGAAGCTTGGCACTCGCATCAGGCGCGATCTGGTACTGCCGCTCTTTGTCGGGGTCGTATTGATCGTGGCTTTGCTCGTCAGCTATCCTTTCCAGGTTCTGACCGTCGGCAGTATCGCTTATCTCGTATCCATTCCGCTGGCTTGGAGGTCCTACCGCCGGTTTGAGCGCGACGAAGCTTTCTCCGGCCCGGACCTTGAAGCGGAAGTAGATGAGTCAGAAAGCGATGAGGATGCTGGCGAGCCGGGCGTTGGTGAGGATGATGTTTTGCCCGACAATCGCCAAGGGTCTCATTAGCGCGTCTGGGGTATTTTGGTATTGGAGCGTTTCAGGATGGCGGTCTGGCACTGCTCCAATGTTAAAGCGGCCTCTAGCGAACCTGGCTGAAGGTCAAAACAAAACCCCGCCTAATTGGCGGGGTTTTCTGTTTTCAATCCAGTCGGCTACTCGGCCGCTTCGGATAATCCTGTCGTCGCAGTGCCCTTTGCCGCTGGCTTGCGCGGCGAAAGCGTCACGAGTTCCGCGCTTTTTGGCTCCGGCGGCGTTTCTTCGACTTCTCTTTTGATACCGGCAGTGAAGCGGCGCTTCGTCCAGCCATAGACAGCCTGACCGGTTTCAGCCCAAACGCTCGGTAATGCCAGCATCGTGGGGATGACGATCAGCGTCAGCAAAGTGGAGAAGGCGAGCCCTGCGATTACAGCCGTCGACAGCTGTATCCACCAGATCGCGGTGATCGATCCGACCGAGATGACCCGGTTGAAGAAGTCGAAATTGACCTGGGTCGCCATCGGGATAAGACCGGCGATAGTGGTGATCGTCGTCAGCATGATCGGCCGAATGCGTTGTGCCGATGTCTTCAGCGCGGCTTCAAGCGGCGGTATGCCGTCTTCCCTCAGCCGGTTGTAGGTATCGATCAGCACGATGGAATTGTTCACCACGATGCCCGCGAGAGCGACGATACCGGTGCCGGTCATGATGATGGAAAACTTCTGACCCGTTACCATCATCCCGAGCAGCACGCCGATCACCGACATCACCACCGTCGATAGGGTGAGGAACGTCTGGTAGAAGGAGTTGAACTGCGTCAGCAGGATGATGAACATCAGGAACAGCGACGCAATCATCGCCTTCATCAGGAACTCGCCGGATTCCTTTTGGTCTTCATCGGCGCCGCGGAATCTGAAGTCGATGTTGGAGGGCCAGGTCTGCGCCTTCAGCCAGTTGTCCAGTTCGGCGACTTTCGTATCCGTAAGCACTTTCGAAGCCGGGTCGATGGTACGCTTTAAGCATCATCGAATAAAGCCCGTCGCGACGCGTGATCGAGGAGACTTTTTGCTTTGGCGCCCGCTCGATGAAATTGGCGATCGGGACAAGGCCCATGGCGTTTGCAACCGCAGGCGGTCGAAACGGTCGATGGTGCGTTCGTCTTCCGGCAGCCTCACCCGGATGTCGACTTCGTCGTCTGAATCCGTCGGCCGGTACTTGCCGATGAGGACGCCGTTGGTGACAAGCTGGACCATCGAACCGACGGAGCCGATGCCGGCCTGATAGCGCCCGGCCTGTTCCCGGTCGATGCTGATCTGCCATTCGATGCCGGGCAGGGGACGGTCGTCCTCGATGTCGATAAGGACCTGATCCTGATCGAGATAATCTCGAACGCGTGCAACAGACTGAACCAGCGTGTCGTAATCCGTCGACTTGACCTCAAGCTGCACGTCCTTGCCGGTCGGCGGGCCGCCTTCGATCTTGCGCACTTCCACCTTGATACCAGCCAGATCGGCCGTGCGGCTGCGGATTTCCTTGAAAATCTCCGCCGCTTTCCGGCGGCAGCAATAATCCGCCAGTTCCAGCTGCAATTCGCCGATAACGTCGGCGGGTTTATCCTGAACGCCGCCGATAAACTGCGGCCCGCTACCTCCGCCGGGTGAATTGGCCGAGGAGACGACATTAGCAATGCCCTTGACCTGCAAGACCTCTTGCTCGACTTCTGAAACAAGCGCCAACGCTTCGCGCGAAGACAGATTGCCCCGGCCGGATACGAGCACGATGGCCTGGTCGGGTTCCTCGTCGACAAAAAATTCAACGCCGTTGTTATTGGCGGAATAGGCCATGAATATACCGCCGCACAGCACCAATACGCCAATGATGACGACGAGATTGCCCAGGACGTTGCCAGCCAGAAGCTGCAGCCCGCGGACATAAAGGCCAGTCATTCCCTTGATCTTGCGCGCGTCGAATGTCTCGCTGCCGGCAAGCAATTGTGCCTGTGCCTGTTCTTCAATTGCGCGTTTCGCCGCGCGCGCCCTCGCATGGGCGACAAGCGGGCGCAGGAAACCATAGGACAGCGCGAAAACAGCCAGAAACGCAGCGGTGGCCACGGCATAGGCGGTCGATGTCGCAGCCGCAGGAGCGAGCACTGAAAAGAGCAGTTCGCCGACTTGCGGCGCAGTCGCGACGGCGCCGGCTGCCAAACCGCCGAAAACGGTCGAAAGCAGCAATTCCGCATGCTTGCCCGTCCAGGACGATATCATTGCAAAGATGCCGCCGGTGACCGGCAGGAAAACCATCGCCGTGACCAGCGAGGCCGACAGCACGATGATCACCATGATCGGCAGATAGCTCATGAACTCGCCGGCTACGCCCGGCCACAGCAGCATCGGCAGGAAGGCGACGAGCGTCGTGGCAGTGGAAGAGACGATCGGCCAGAACATGAGCTTTGCGGCCCGGATATAGGCGTCGCGCTGTTCCATGCCCTCGGCGATCTTGCGGTCGGCATATTCCACCACGACGATCGCGCCGTCGACCAGCATGCCGACGGTCAGCACCAGGCCGAACATCACCATCATGTTCACCGTCATGCCGAGCCCGCCCAAAATGAGAAAACCGATCATGAACGATGTCGGTATGGCGAGGCCCACCAGCAGTGCCGATTGCAGACCGAGCGCGGCGATGACGACGATCATCACCAGGAAAATGGCGGTGAGGATCGACGATTGCAGCGAACCCAACGTCTCATTGATGATGCTCGACAGGTCGATCATCAGATTGACCTTGATCGTCTCCGGCCAATCCTTTGTCGCTTCCTCAACGACGGCCCGAACCGCCTGATTGTTCTCGATAATGTTGGTGCCGATCCGCTTGATCACATTAAGCGCGATAGCCGGCTGGCCGTTGACGCGGGTGAAGGAGGTCGGATCCTTGAACGTGCGGCGGATTTCGGCAACGTCGGCAAGCGTGACGACGCCTTCGCCACTCTGCTTGATCGGCAGCGCGTAGACATCTTCAGCGGTTTCGACGAGGCCGGGAACCTTGACGTTGAAGCGGCCCTTGCCGCTGTCCAGGAAGCCTGCCGGGACCAGCTGGTTGTTGCGCGTCAGGGACTTAAGCAGCTCCTGCTGGGAAACGGAGTAGGATTCCAGCTTCAAGGTATCGATCAGGACTTCAAGCAGCTCCTCGCGATGGCCCGACAGATTGGCCGAACGCACTGTTTCGATGGCTTCGATCTCGTCCTTGAGCCGACGGGCGTGTCGATAAAGCGTTCGCTCCGGCACATTGCCGGACAAAGCTACGATGATCGTCGGCTGCAGCGCGAAATTGGTTTCTCGAATGGTCGGCTCGTCCGCTTCCTGCGGCAGCTCGCTCTTGGCCTGATCGACCTTGTCGCGAACGTCGGCGAGCGCCTTGTCCTTGTCGAAGGAAATGTCGAATTCCAGCACGATCCCGGCGTGGCCTTCCGATGCGATCGCGGTAATTTCCTTCAGTCCGTCGAGTCCGCGAAGCGAAGTCTCCATGGGCCGGACGAGCAGCCGCTCGGCATCTTCCGGCGAAATGCCTTGCTGGGTGACCGAAACGTAGAAGACCGGAACATCGATATCGGGACTGTCTTCCTTGGGGATGGCGATATAGGTCGCAACGCCTGCCATCACCAGGGCGATCATCAAGATGAAGACGGTTTTCGGGCGGCGCAATATGCCCTCTAACATGGCAATCATCGAGCTGCCTCCGCGGTGTCGAGAACCGGGGCCACACGCTGACCCTCGATGACATAGTCCTGCCCGACCGTGATCACACGCGCGATCTCAGGCAGTCCGGCGACCCAGATGCCATCCGTTTCGCCGCCAAGTACGGTTACGGGCGCGAATACGACGCGGTCGTCGTCGCCAACCAGCCGCAGGCCGACGCGGCCCTCGTCGTTCAGGGTGAGAATTGCCGGGGTGATCCGGTGGGCCATTCCGCTCGACAGCGGCAACCGGGTCAATGCGGTGATGCCGTCGCGCAGCTTCCGATCCTCGTTGGGGACTTCGATTTCAACGCGGAAGGTTCGAGTGTCGGGGTCGGCGGAAGGGGCGATATAGCGAACTTCGCCCTTCGCGGTTTCGCCTGTCACCAGCGTAATATCGGCCGCCTGGCCAAGGGCAAGCGATCCGACGTCCTGCTCGGAGACTTGACCGATTGCCAGTATGGGATCGATATCCACGATGGTGGCGCAGGTATCGCCCTTGTCCAAGATCGTGCCGATTTCTGCAACGGGGCTTTCGATGATCCCGCCGATAGGAGCCTTGATGACGGTATAGGACAACTCAAGCTCCGCCTCATCAAGCCGTGCTTTTGCTGCGTCGCGCGCTGCCTTCAAGGCTGCGACACGGGTTTCCGCGGTAAAGCCCTTGGTATTCAGGCTCGTTGCCGCCTTGAAGTCCAACTCTGCCTGTTCAAGGCCTGCCTTGGCTTCCAGCACCTTAGCCTCGCGCACTCCCTTGTCGAGAACGCAAAGCAACTCTCCGGCGCCTATGGTGCTGCCTTCCTTCACTGGGCGTCCAACGATACGGCCGGATGTTTCCGCGCGGATCGCGACCTTTGCTTCAGCTTCGGTACGGCCCCGAATTTCCAGCACCGCGCGCCGCTCTTCGGCATGGATTGTCTTGACGCGCACGGCGAAGGGCTTTTCCGAACCTTGGGGAGCGCGCTCGGCGGGTGGCGGGGTGGCGCCATCGGCATCGGCAACGCCTGCGACGATCGTCGCGCCAGTGAGCATCCAGCCGGCAACGGCGGCGCTCAAACCTGCGGCGAGCAGATAGGAAAACTTGATACGCATTGAAGTCAGCTCCGCTTGTTAAATTGCGACCGTCATTCGGCCGCCGAGGCCAGGGCGTCGTGCCCGCTTGCGGCAATCTGGAGCAAGCGGCTTCGTTCCCGGACCAGAAATTCAAGGTCGGCATTCATGCAGTTCAAACCGTATTCGACGATGAAACGCGTGCCGGTGTGATCGCATTCCGCACGGATCGCGCTCAGTTTCGCGATCTCCGCCCGTAAATTGTCCATTCGCGCATCGATTGCTTTGCCTATCGTCTCCGGGCCGGCCAGATCCGCCCACATCGCGACGAGGAGAAAGGGCGAGCGAAACGTATCGGGCGCCGGAAGCTCCTGAAGCGACTTGCGGAACTCCATTCGTCCAAGGTCGGTGATCGAATAGACCTTGCGCGATGGCCTTCCTGCCTGGGCTTCCTCGCGAACGGTGACGAGCCCGTCCACCTCCAGCCGCGCCAGCGTCGGGTAAATCGACCCGTAGCTGGCGTCCTCGAAATAGGAGAAATTGCCTTCCGTGAGGTGCTTGCGGATCTCATAACCGGTGGTGTCGCCGCAATTGAGAATGGCAAGGCAGAGGTTTTTGACGCTCATGACGGTCTGCTCGTTCCTGCGGAAAGGTTCCCGGCCAGCGGCCGTTTTCGATTGGCGGTTTCGGAGTTTCGAATGTGTTTATATATCGATCCGATATATGCTGCATCTATATATGGATTGCTGGTTCGTCAAGAAATTTCCGCTGCGTAATTTAAAAAAATCCCGCTAATTACCCTGCGATCTTCCGCCGCATCGATATTGAATGAAATCCTCACCGATCTATTTCAAAATGAAGGTGCAAGGCTCAAATGCCTTGTCCGCGCCTGTGCTAGAGCATATCCCGCCAAAACGGAGTCGTTTTGGCGACAAGGATATGCTCCAACCTATTGATTCTAGAGCGAATTCTGATCACGAAAGCGATCCCGCTTTCAGGACAAGCGCTCTGAAAGGAAGTCGTCATGGATAGTATTTCCAGGCAAAATCGCGATCGGCAGCCGGAGGCGGCTTCAAGTGTTTCCGGGTTCAGGCAGGTGATGCAAGAACCGCTTCTGCGGCTTCTTGCGATCAATTGGGCCTTTGGCGCTTTTGCTGCTGCAATCGTTACCGCTGGGTTGCTGGCGCTCGACACCGCAGGACTACGCAGCCTGATATCGAGCACGGAAAATCCGTTTGTTCCTGTAGCGCTGTTGTTTGGCGGTTTGCTTGTGACTTTGTCATCGGCTGCGATGGGAGCCGCCATTATGGCGCTACCGGGCTTAGAACCGCGCGGTGGCAAAAAGCATAAGGCAGATGGCGGTTTTGCGCCCGCTTTGGTTCCAATTCCCGTAGAAGCGGCGGCTCGTCGCCGACGGTGAAACAAGCGCCTTTGCAGATAGCCGTTGCAACCGGTGCCATGCTGGGTTTCCATGAACTGAATTGCCGCTTTGATTGGGAATCACCGCATGACTGATACCTATCCCCGTGACCTGGTCGGTTACGGCAGAAACTTGCCTGATCCGAAATGGCCGGGTGGGGCTAATGTCGCAGTGCAATTCGTCGTCAACTACGAAGAAGGTGGCGAGAACTGCATCCTGCATGGCGACAGCCATTCCGAAGCTTTCCTCTCGGAAATCGTGGGCGCGCAGCCCTGGCATCGCCAGCGGCATATGAATATGGAATCGATTTACGAATATGGTTCGCGCGCCGGCTTCTGGCGTTTGTGGCGCATGTTTACCTCCCGCTCCATGCCTGTCACCGTCTACGGCGTGGCAACCGCGCTTGCGCGCAATCCGGAAGCCGTCGCGGCGATGAGGGAAGCCGATTGGGAAATCGCCTCCCACGGCCTCAAGTGGATAGAATACAAGGATTTTTCGCTGGAGGATGAGCGTCGCCACATGCAGGAGGCAATCAGGATCCACGAAGAGGTGACCGGATCGCGTCCACTAGGGTGGTACACGGGCCGCACTTCCGAATATACCCGCAAGCTCGTCCTGGAAGAGGGCGGCTTCCTCTATGATTTAGATAGTTATGCTGATGATTTGCCCTACTGGGTTGACGGCCCTGCCGGCTCGCATCTGGTGATCCCCTATACGCTTGATGCAAACGATATGCGGTTTGCTTCTCCGCAGGGCTTCAATTCCGGCGATCAGTTTTTCACCTACCTGAAGGACAGTTTCGACACGCTCTACGCGGAGGGCGAGGCCGGGCAACCGAAAATGATGTCCGTCGGCCTTCACTGCAGGCTTGCTGGCCGACCCGGGCGGGCGGCCGCTCTTGCCCGCTTCCTCGATTATGTCGCATCCCATGAAAAGGTTTGGGTGCCGAGGCGTATCGACATCGCCTGGCATTGGCACGCGCATCACGCCCGATGAATGCGGTAACTGACTAGTCAGGAGCGCGGCATGCCCGCCGTCGACACCGTCATCGATCGTCTGCTGGCGTCGCTTCATGCGACGCCTCCCTTGCGTGTGTGGTCACTCATCGTCACCTTCTACGGCGATGCTATCGTGCCGCGTGGAGGCGAACTCTGGCTTGGCACGATTACCGAACTCATGGCAGCCATGCGGATCGACGAACGGGCCGTACGCGCCGCAATGTCGCGTCTGGCGAAGGACGATTGGGTCGAGCGGCACAAGATTGGCAGGCGCAGCTTTTATGCCTTGTCGCCACAGGGGCGCAGCGAGTTTGTCGCTGCGAGCGAACGGATTTATGCCTCGCAGGCGGAGCGCAAGGCGAATGATTGGCGGGTCGCGCTGTTGGCGGATGGAGAAGCCAGGGCGGCTCAGCGCGAGCGGCTGATCAAGTCCGGCTTCGGCCAACTGGCGACGAATGTTCTGATCGCAGCAGGACAGCCTTCAATCTCCGGTGACGAGGCTAAGGCAGGCGCTATCGTCCTGTCAGCCCGGGTCGAGCAGGGAAACGAGGAAGACCTCGTTGCCCGTGCCTTCGATCTTCTGCCGCTTTCCATTCGCTACCGGGCGTTCGTGGAGCGCTATAAGCCGCTTCTGAAGGCGGTGAAAGAACGTGGCCCTCCTGGTGGAATAGACGCCATGGTCGCTCGGGTGCTTCTTATTCACGACTTTCGCCGAATTGTGTTGCGCGATCCGCGTTTGCCGACGCATTTGCTACCCGCAGACTGGCTGGGCCATGATGCTTTAGCCCTTTGCGCCGCGCTCTACAGGCGTCTCGTTTCGCCGTCGGATGCCTGGCTGAAATCGTCTGCCCTGTGTCGCGACGGGCGTCTTCCTGAGCCGATCGCAGGCTATTCCAAGCGGTTTTCCGGCATTTAAAATAATCGAAGTAGCCCAATGTGATTGGTGATCTGATTTATGTGACAGAATTTTCTTGCAATTATGAATTTTTGTCACATAATGTTGGAATATTCAAAGGCGATCGCGCAGTAGGGGCGACCGCCCTTCTTGCGTGATCGCGTTTCCATTGCGGTCCGTGGAGGGGTAGGCTGTAGTGCAGGCTGGATCGTGAGGAGGGTCGGGTCGAATGTATACGCAAGCGCTGAATTCCGTTGATGCAATCGCTCCTGTTGAAGATGCCGAAAGGGAAGCAGCCTTCCAGGCGCGCGTCGATGCGGAAGAAAAGATCGAGCCGAACGACTGGATGCCGGAATCTTATCGCAAGACGCTGGTCAGGCAGATATCCCAGCATGCCCATTCCGAAATCGTCGGCATGTTGCCGGAAGGCAATTGGATCAGCCGTGCCCCGACGTTGAAGCGCAAGGCAGCCCTTCTTGCCAAGGTGCAAGACGAAGGCGGCCACGGACTTTATCTCTATTCGGCGGCGGAAACGCTCGGCGTTTCGCGGGAGGAGCTTAATGAGCAGCTTCTCTCGGGCAAGGCGAAATATTCCTCGATTTTCAACTACCCGACACTGACCTGGGCCGATATCGGCGCCATCGGCTGGCTGGTCGACGGCGCGGCGATCATGAATCAGATCCCTCTCTGCCGTTGTTCCTACGGTCCCTATTCGCGAGCGATGATCCGCGTCTGCAAGGAAGAAAGCTTTCATCAGCGCCAGGGCTATGAATTGCTCTTGACCATGTGCCGTTCTTCGGAAGAGCAAAAGGCGATGGTGCAGGATGCGCTGAACCGCTGGTGGTGGCCGTCTCTCATGATGTTCGGTCCGTCCGACAAGGATTCCCAGCATTCTGCTCAATCGATGGCCTGGAAGATCAAGCGTTTCACCAATGACGAGCTCAGGCAGAAGTTTGTCGATGCGACCGTTCCCCAGGGCCATTTTCTTGGTTTGACCTTTCCCGACCCGGATTTGAAGCTGAATGAAGCGACCGGACACTGGGACTATGGCGAAATCGACTGGTCGGAATTCGCCCGCGTTCTCGAAGGGTGACGGGCCGTGCAACACCCAGCGGATGAAGGCGCGGCAAAAAGCGCATGACGCGGGTGCATGGGTGCGGGAAGCCGCACTGGCCTACGCCGAAAAGAAAGCCGCGCGCCGCGCGAAGAACGCCGCCTGAAAGCAAGCGCAGCACCGTTCGCCAAAGCAACCATCGCTTCTGCAACGACAGAATGAACGCAAGGAAACGTCCAATGAGTGAGAAGGCCACGCCTCTTTGGGAGGTTTTCATCAGGTCTCGCACCGGCATGTCGCATCGCCATGTGGGGTCGATCCATGCCGCAGATGCGGAAATGGCGCTTCAGGCCGCGCGCGATGTCTATACCGGCGGGGCGAAGGTCTAGTCGGTCTGGGTGGTTCCGTCGAATGCGATCATCGCCTCCGATCCTTCCGAAAAGGAAATGATGTTCGAACCGACGGGAACGAAGATCTACCGCCACCCGACCTTCTACGAGATCCCCGAAGACGTCGGAAACATGTGACCTTCCGGAGCCAGGTGAACGATGAAAGATCAACTCGTAGCCTATGTGCTTAGACTTGCCGACGATGCCGCGATCCTTGGCCAAAGGCTCGGCGAGTGGTGTGGCCACGCGCCAACGCTGGAAGAAGATATCGGCCTTGCCAATGTCGCGCTCGACCACATCGGTCAGGCGCGCGCGCTTTACAGCTATGCGGGTGAAGTCGAAGGCAAGGGGCGCGACGAAGATCAACTTTGCTTCCTGCGCAAAGAGAGGGAATTCTCCAATTGCTTGCTGGTGGAACAACCGAACGGCGATTTTGCGGAAACGATTCTACGGCAATTCCTGTTTTCTGCTTTCATGCTGCCTTTCTGGACGAAGCTGAAAGCCTCGAAAGATGAAACGCTCGCCGCCATCGCTGCAAAGGCTGAAAAGGAAGCGGCCTATCATCTGCGTCATTCGGCCGAATGGGTGATCAGGCTCGGGGATGGCACCGGGGAAAGCCGCGAGCGGATGGTGGATGCGATTGATCTGCTATGGCCGTTCACGGGCGAATTGTTCGAAGCGGATGACACGGTGACCGCGCTCGTTAACGTCGGGATTGCCGTCGATCCTGCGTCGATCCGCGACGAGTGGAACGAGACGGTGGACAAGGTCTTTGCCGAGGCGACGCTTGACCGTCCTGCCGATGGCTGGTTCCAGTCCGGCGGGCGAAACGGTGTCCATACCGAGCATTTCGGCCATCTCTTGAGCGAAATGCAGTATATGCAGCGCGCCTATCCCGGCCTGAAATGGTGAGCGCCATGACCGCTGCGACATCTCCTCGTGAAAATGTCGAAGGGCTGCGCCGGATCGCCTGGGATGTTGCGGCGCAGGTCGTCGACCCGGAAGTGCCGGTCCTGACCATTGAAGACCTCGGTGTTTTGCGCGATGTGCGCATTGCCGATGATGGTTTCGTGGATGTCGATATCACGCCGACCTACATGGGTTGCCCGGCCATGGGCGTCTTCACGATGGATATCGAGACGGAACTGGCCAAGGCCGGCTTCGGCAAGGTGCGGATCAATACGGTTCTCTCGCCATCCTGGACGACCGACTGGCTGACGGAAGAAGCGCGGGAGAAATTGCGCGACTACGGTATCGCGCCTCCTGCCGGCAAAGCATCGAGGCGGGCGCTTTTCGGCGACGATGAGGTGACCTGCCCGCGCTGCAGTTCAAAAAATACCGAAAAGGTTTCGGAGTTCGGCTCCACCGCCTGCAAGGCGCTGTGGCGTTGCAAGGCCTGTTCTGAGCCCTTCGATTATTTCAAGTGCATCTAGAGCGCTTGTCCTGAAAGCGAGATCGCTTTCGTGATAAGAATTCGCTCTAGAATCAATAGGTTGTAGCATATCCTTGTCGCCAAAACGACTCCGTTTTGGCGGGATACGCTCTAGCCGTGCTACGGCCACCTCAGGGGAATTAGCTATATGGCGCCTCATTTTCACACCTTGAAGATCAAGGCCGTCCGGCGCGAAACGCCGGACGCGGTTTCCGTTTCTTTTGAGGTGCCGCAGGATCTCAAGGATGACTACCGTTTCTCCGCCGGCCAGTATCTGACGCTGAAAACGCTGATCAATGGCAGTGAGATCCGCCGCTCCTATTCGATCTGCGCGGGGGAGGACGACGGCGAACTCCGCGTCGCGATCAAGAAGATCGACGGTGGGCTTTTTTCCAGTTTCGCCAATGAAAATCTGGCAAAAGGCGCCGAGATCGACGTCATGAGCCCATCGGGCCGTTTCATGATTCCAGCTGGCGATGGCGGGCCGCGCACGCTGGTGGCGATCGCCGCCGGTTCCGGGATCACGCCGATCCTGGCGATGATCCGCACCGTGTTGTTGCGGGAGCCGGAAACGGAATTCATGCTGTTTTATGGAAACCGGACGTCGCAGTCGATCATCTTCAAGTCCGAGCTTGAGGATCTAAAAGATCTTTTCCCGACCAGGCTTGGTATCTACCACGTGCTTTCGCGCGAAGCGCAGGATGTTTCCCTGCTTTCCGGCCGGTTGGACGCGGAAAAGCTTGAAACCTTGCTAACGCATATTGTGCCGGCGGGCGAGGTCGCCCACTTTTTTCTGTGCGGACCGGGCGAGCTGATTGAAACCGGGAAGGCGGCGCTGGCGGCACTTGGCGTTGCCCAGGAGAAGATTCATCAGGAGTTTTTCACGCCTGCCGACGGTTCCGCGCCGCATGCTCCAAAGCCTGCGCACAAAGGCGCTGCCGTCGATCACGCAGCGCTGGCCGAACTGGTCATCGATGGCACGCGCATGTCCGTCCCGGTCGCCAAGGGCGAGACGATCATCGATGCGGCGATCCGCGCCGGGGTCGAAGCGCCGTTTTCCTGCAAGGGCGGCATGTGCTGCACCTGCCGGGCGAAGGTCGTGGAGGGCGAGGTGGATATGGCCGTGAATTACTCGCTCGAACCCTGGGAACTGGAAGCCGGCTTCGTGCTTTCCTGCCAGTCTCGGCCGGTCAGCGAGCGGGTCGTTCTGGACTACGACCAGATGTGATTTCGTGCTGTCCCACCTTGTCCCAAAAGGTGACCGCGAGGGGACCAAACTGTCCAGTTAGGTATCCGGCAAGGCTTGAAAGAGGCAAGACCGCCGAAAGGGACGTCGGGCGCCTTAAAAGATCTGTCCCCGCGGGTTTCCCTCCCGCTGCGATTTGCGGCGTTGAATTGTCGGTTTGAAAGTTATCCCCGCAATCGCCGCTGATGATAGGGTCTATGACGTTGAGCGGGCGATAGCGGCAGGTGCCGGCGATCATCAACTCAGGCTTCTCGCCCCGTTGAGCAAAATCGTCGTCGAGATGTCGGCGTAGTCTTCGCGCGAAACCGGGCCGCCGTCGCGAAACCAGAGGTAGTGCCAATTGACCATGCCGAAGAGGCTCATGGTCACCGGCTTCAGCAGCATCGACCCCTTGCCGATTTCTGGCACGGCATCGGAAATGGCTTCGGCGAAGAGACGCACGAGATGGCGTTCCTTTGCCTTCAGTTCTTCCTGCTGATCGGGCGAGAGCCGCTTCATCTCGTTGATCTGGATCTTGTGTTCGGCATTGGCGTCGCGATAGGCATCGAGGAGCGCGGCAACATAGTCGCGAAGGCGTTTCTCGGGATGGCTGTCGCCGCCTTGCGCGGCTTCAACGCCTTGAATCAATTCGTCCAGATGATCGCGGATGATGTCGTAGAGCAGCGCGTCCTTGTTGGCGTAATAGTGGTAGAGCAGCGCTTTGGAGACGCCGCATCCCTGCGCGATCTGGTTCATCGACGTACGATCGAAGCCATGCTCGGCGAAGAGTTCCGCCGAGGTCTTCAAAATGGCTTTGCGCTTGTCGTCGTAATCTTCCGCGCGGGGCCGCGCCATCGCATTTTCCTTCGATATATTGTGCAGGCTGGTGCCTGTAGCAGATTGATGCGGTTCCCGATATCAAGCTTTGGGCCTGCGGTCGACCACCCGCTTCGCCTTGCCCATCGATCTTTCGATCGAATTCGGCGCGGTAACGATGACCTTTACCGATATGCCGATGATGTCCTTGATGTGTTTGCGCAGTTCGGCGGCGCTGGTTTCGCGGCTTGTGGAATCCGCCTCCGCCTCTGTCGCTTCGACGTGGACGGCCATGTCGTCCATCCGGCCTTCGCGGGTGAGTTCGATGTAGTAATGCGGCGCAAGACCGGGCGTGCGAAGGATCTGCTCTTCGATCTGGGTGGGAAAGACATTGACGCCGCGAACGATCATCATGTCGTCGGAGCGGCCGGTGATCTTTTCCATCCGCCGCATGGAACGCGCGGTGCCGGGCAGAAGGCGGGTGAGGTCGCGGGTGCGGTAGCGAATGACGGGCATCGCCTCCTTGGTGAGCGAGGTGAACACCAGCTCGCCTTCGGAACCGTCCGGCAGGACCTCGCCCGTCTCCGGATCGATGATCTCCGGGTAGAAATGATCTTCCCAGATGTGCAGGCCGTCTTTGGTTTCGACGCATTCATTGGCCACGCCCGGACCCATGACCTCCGAAAGCCCGTAGATATCGACGGCATGCATGTCGAAATCGGCCTCGATCTCCTGTCGCATGGCGTTGGTCCATGGTTCGGCGCCAAAGATGCCGACTTTCAGCGATGTCTTGCGGGGATCGATGCCGCGATGGCGCAGTTCATCGAGGATCGCCAGCATGTAGGACGGCGTCACCATGATGATATCGGGCTCGAAATCCTGAATGAGCGTGACCTGCCGCTCCGTCATGCCGCCCGACATGGGGATAACCGTGCAGCCCAGTTCCTCCGCGCCGTAATGCGCGCCAAGGCCGCCGGTGAAGAGGCCGTAGCCATAGGCGACATGAACCTTCATGCCGGCACGGCCACCGGAAGCGCGAATGGAGCGGGCCACCACATGCGACCAGGTCTTGATGTCGTTCTTCGTATAGCCGACGACGGTCGGTTTGCCGGTCGTGCCGGAGGAGGCGTGGACGCGGGCCACCTGCTCGCGCGGCACAGCGAACATGCCGAAAGGATAATTGTCGCGCAGCGTCTGCTTGCCGGTGAAGGGAAACAGCTTCAGATCGGCGAGTTCCCTCAGATCCTCGGGATGAACGCCCTTGTCGTCGAAGGCCTTGCGGTAATGCGGGACATTGTCGTAGGCGTGGCGGAGCGACCATTTCAGGCGCTGGAGCTGGAGCGCGGATATTGCATCCCTGGAAGCGGTTTCGATCGGGTCGAGGTCGCCGGGACGAGGGGAGAGATCAAGCATCGGGGTTTCCTCCGGGAATTCTTTCGCCGGGCATTCTTTTTAAAATGGTGCCCGGTTGTGCCTATGCGAAAATCAGTCGACCAGGGCGACGAGAGTGCCGCTGATGGTGCGGGAGTTGCCGCGAAACTCGGCGACCGTTTCGCCTTCGGCATTGGTGACGGTGACGTCGGTGATGCCGGAGCGGCCCTCGCGCCAGCGCTCATACGCCTTGGCGGTGAGCTGCTCGCCCAATCGGGCGGGGCGCAGGAAGGAGACCGCGCAATGACTGGCGACCGTATTCTGGTTCCAGCTGTTGCAGGCGAAGGCGAAAGCGCTGTCTGCCAGCGTGAAAATATAGCCGCCGTGACAGATGCCGTGGCCGTTGACCATCTGTTCCGAAACCGTCATGGCGATGGTCGCCGTGCCGGGGCCGACGTCGACGATCTCCATGCCCAGGCCCTGGCTTGCCTTGTCGTCTTCCCACATGGCGTCGGCGCAAGCGCGCGCGAGTTGTTGCGGTGTCATGAGCGTTCCTTGGATGGTGGCTTGCCCGTGAAATTGGCGGGGCGTTTTTCCATGAAGGCACGTACGCCTTCAGCGTAATCCGGCGAATATCCGGCGCGCCCTTGCAGGTCGCGCTCAAGATCGAGTTGCTGGTCGAATGAGTTGGTTTGCGACGCCTCCATCGCCTGCTTGATCAGGCCGAGGCCGAAGGTCGGGCCCCTGGCCAATTCGGCTGCGAGCCTTTGCGCTTCAGGCAATAGCTCATCGTCGGGAAGTTCCTGCCAGATCATGCCCCATTCGGCCGCCTGCCGGGCGGAGACTGGCGTCGCCAGCAAAGCCAGCGCCTTTGCGCGCGCCATGCCGACCAGACGGGGCAGCGTCCATGTGCCGCCGGAATCCGGCAGCAGGCCGATTTTGGAAAATGCCTGAATGAACCGCGCACTTTCGCCAGCTAAAACGATGTCGCAGGCAAGCGCGATATTGGCGCCGGCCCCCGCGGCTACACCATTGACCGCAGCGACGATGGGTTTCGGCAATGCCTTCATGCGGCGCAAGAGCGGATTGTAATAAGTCTCTAACGTTACAGTCAAATCAGGCGCTGCGCCATCCTTCGGCGTGACCCGGTCGGAAAGGTCCTGACCGGCTGAAAAAGCGCGGCCGGCCCCCGTCAGGAGCACGCAGCGGATATCGTCGTCGCGTTCGGCGCGGGTAAAAGCCTCCGCCAGATGCTCGTGCATTTCGACGTTGAACGAGTTCAGCTTGTCTGGCCGGTTCAGCGTGATCGTCAACACGCCGCCGTCCAGTGCGGTCTTCAGCGGTTCGCCGTCCATGCGCTGGTCCTCCTCCCAATTTCGTCACCTGGTTCGCTCTCGCGCGCGGCAGGTGCATCGCTCAATTTTGTCGCTTATCTCGTCGCGGAATTATAACGGTGAAACCATTTCCTCCAGCAATCTGTTAAAGTCTGGCGCGTGAGGCCACGCCATTCGCGCGATGAAGCGAGTGATTTTCGTGTCTCGTTGCAAGATCCGGTAGTTTCGCTCAGATAACACCCGATGTTTGAATTTTTTACTTGACTGACCGTCCGGTCGGTTAATTATTATGTCCCAACGAAACGCGCTGTCAATTGCTTTGGTGGTTTGGCGCTTTGGCGGTCGGAAGCCGGAAACAAAAACGCGAAGGCGGGTATTTGCGCTTTCGCCGGGGAGGATCAGACATGGCCGATTTTTTCGCGGCGCATAAAGCGACGCTCGACAAGGCTCTGGAGACGATCCGTACGCGCGGCTACTGGTCGGCCTATCCGGAAATGCCTTCCGGCAAGATCTACGGGGAAACGGCAAAGGACGATGGCGAGGCCGCGTTCAAGGCCATGCTCGGGCACGCCTTCGATCTTGGGCAACCCGCTGACGCCGGTGTTGTCGGCGGTGAGGCAAGCCCCTTCGGTTTCGACCTTGCCATTACATACCCTGCGGCGAAGCCGGACACGCTGGTTGAGGCCGCCAAGGCGGCGATGAAAAGCTGGGGCAGAGCCAGCGTGGAAGCGCGCGCCGGCGTTTGTCTTGAAATTCTGTCGCGTCTCAACAGGCAAAGCTTTCTGATTGCCAATGCAGTGTCGCACACCTCCGGGCAGGCCTTCATCATGGCGTTTCAGGCAGGCGGTCCGCATGCGCAGGATCGGGGGCTTGAAGCGGTTGCCTACGCCTATGAGGAAATGAGCCGGGTACCGGCGCATGTGCGCTGGGAAAAGCCGCAAGGGCCGAAGGATCCGCTCGTTCTCGACAAGACCTTCCGCATCATTCCGCGCGGCGTGGCGCTGGTCATCGGTTGCGCGACCTTCCCGACGTGGAATTCCTATCCTGGATTTTTCGCAAGCCTTGCCACCGGCAATGCGGTGATCGTGAAGCCGCATCCAGGCGCGATCCTGCCGTTGGCGATCACGGTGAAGATCGCCCGCGAGGTTTTGAAAGAAGCAGGCTTCGATCCCGATACCGTGCTTTTGGCTGCGGATTCCGCCGACAAGCCGATCACCAAGGAACTGGTCGCGCATCCGGATGTGGCGATCATCGATTTCACCGGGTCGCCCGCCTTCGGCTCCTGGGTGCGGGAGAAACCGCGAAAGGCAAGCTCGTCTATACGGAAGAGGCGGGGGTGAATTCCATCGTCGTTCACTCCACCGGCGACCTGCGCGGCATGACCGGAAATATCGCTTTCTCGCTGTCGCTCTACAGCGGGCAGATGTGTACCGCGCCGCAGAATATCTATCGTGCCGCGGGAGGGCATCGAGACCGACCAGGGGCACAAGTCCTTCGAAGAGGTGGCGGCGGCGATCGGCGTTGCCATCGACAAGCTGCTGGGCGATCCGCAGCGCGCTGCCGGCGTGCTTGGCGCGGTGCAGAACGAAGCCACGATCAGGCGTATCGAGGCAGCGCGCAAACTTGGCAAGGTGGTTCGCGACAGCGCTTCCGTTGAAGGCATGGACAAGGCGCGCAGCGCCACGCCAATCGTCGTTGCCGTCGATGCAAAGGACGAGGCCGCCTATCTGGAGGAGCGCTTTGGCCCGATCAGCTTCGTGATTGCGACCGACGGCATCGACGATGCGATTGGCCGTGCGGGTCGCTCCGCCATGGCAAAAGGGCGCAATCACCGCTGCGCTCTATTCCACCGATGAGGCGGTGATCGACAAGGCGGTCGACGCTTTCGCGGAAGGCGGCGTGTCGCTTTCCGTCAATCTGACCGGCGGCATCTTCGTAAATCAAAGCGCCGCCTTCTCCGACTATCATGTGACCGGCGCCAATCCCGCAGGCAACGCGAGCCTCTGCGACAGCGCCTTTGTTGCAAACCGTTTTCGCGTTGCGGGCGTTCGACGCCCGGTCGCAGCCTGATTCAATTTGAGGATGACCAATATCGCCCCGGAATCTGGAAAGGGTTCCGGGCGTCTGGTCGGGGGGATACCGTCGACGTTCAAGCTGGAAATCTAAGGGAGGAAAAAAGCATGACCAAATTCTGGAACAGCATAAGCAGGGTTGCGGTGACTTCGGCGGCGGTCCTGGCGTTTGGAGCAGGCGCGCAAGCCGCCGACACCATCAAGATCGGCGCGCCGCTTTCCGTCACCGGCCCGGCGTCCTTTCTGGGCGATCCTGAAATCAAAGACGCTGAAGATGTATGTGGAGGACATCAACAAGGCGGGCGGCGTCAACGGCAAAGAGCTTGAACTCATCGTCTATGACGATGCGGGTGACGCCAACAACGCGCGCACGTTTGCGACGCGGCTCGTCGAAGATGACGGCGTGATTGCCGTTGTCGGCGGATCGACCACCGGCACTACGATGGCCATGATCCCCGTCTATGAGGACGCGGGTATTCCCTTCATTTCGCTGGCCGGCGCGGTGGTGATCATCGATCCGGTAAAAAAATTCGTTTTCAAGACGCCGCATACCGACAAGATGGCCTGCGAGAAGATCTTTGAGGATATGCAGGCCAAGGGCATTTCCAAGATCGGCATGATTTCCGGCACCGACGGCTTCGGCAAATCCATGCGCGACCAGTGCCTGAACGTCGCAGGCCACTACAAGATCGATATTCTGGTTGACGAGACCTACGGCCCGAAAGATGCGGATATGACGCCGCAGCTGACCAAGGTGAAGGGAACCGACGGAATTCAGGCGGTCGTCAATCCCGGCTTCGGTCAGGGTCCGGCCATCGTCACCCGCAACTATCGCCAGCTCGGCATCGACGTGCCGCTCTACCAGAGCCACGGCGTCGCATCGAAGTCATTCATCGACCTTGCCGGCGATGCGGCGGAAGGCGTGCGTCTGCCGGCGGCCGCTCTTCTGGTTGCCGAAAAGCTTCCCGACAACGATCCGCAGAAGCCGGTCGTCGTCGACTACAAGACCAAATACGAAGAGGCGACAAACGAGCCGGTATCGACCTTCGGCGGCCACGCCTATGACGGGCTGATGATCCTGGTCGAGGCGATGAAGCGGGCTGGCAACGAGGATCCGGCGGCGATCCGCGATCAGATCGAGACGACGCAAGGCTTCGTCGGCACGGGCGGCGAAGTCAATATGTCGGCCTCCGACCACCTCGGCCTCGATCTTTCAGCCTTCAAGATGCTGGAGATCAAGGGTGGCGACTGGACGATCGCCAACTGATCCTCTCCGCGTTTGAAATGAGGGTCCCGGTGCGCATAACACCGGGACCGCTTATTACCCGAAGGGTATCGAGGGCATGGCCGATTTCCTGCAGTTTTTAGCCTCCGGGCTGACCGTCGGCGCGGTCTATGCGCTTGTCGCGCTCGGGTTCACGCTGATTTACAACGCTTCCGACGTGGTGAATTTCGCGCAGGGCGAATTCGTCATGATCGGCGGCATGACCACGGTCTTCGCAACTGCCGCCGGCGTGCCGCTGCCGCTGGCCGTGCTTTTGGCAATCGCAGTCGCGATGGCGGTTGGCCTGCTGCTCTACCGGCTGGCGATCGAGCCGGCGAAGGGTGCATCGCCCGTGACGCTGATCATCATCACCATCGGGGCGTCGATCTTTCTGCGCGGGCTTGCGGCTCTTGGTCTTCGACAAGCAATTCCATTCGCTGGCCGCTTTTTCCGGCGATGCGCCGGTGATGATCGGCGGGGCAGCCGTTCTGCCGCAAAGTTTCTGGGTTCTCGGCGGCGCAGTCGTCATCGTGATCCTGCTTTGGGTCTTCTTCAACCGCACCACGATCGGCAAGGCGGTGCTGGCAACAGCGGCGAACCGGCTGGCGGCGCGGCTTGTCGGCATCAACACATCCTTCGTGATCGGATTGTCCTTCGTGCTTTCCGCTGCCATTGGCGCGATTGCCGGCATTCTCGTCACGCCGATCACGCTGACAAACTACGATGTCGGCACGCTGCTAGCGCTCAAGGGGTTCGCCGCCGCGATGGTCGGCGGGATGGGCAATCCCATAGGAGCGATATTGGGCGGGCTCATCGTTGGCCTGCTGGAAGCCTTCAGCGCCGGCTATCTCTCCTCGACTTACAAGGATGCGGTCGCCTTCATCGTCATTCTTGCCGTGCTTTTCGCCATGCCTGGCGGGTTGCTCGGCCGCGCCAGCGTGGAGCGGGTATGATGGTGAAGTCGCTTCTCGCGCATCGATTGGCGGTGCCAACCGCTCTGGCCATTCTGGTGGTGGCGATAGCCTTTGCGCTGCCGTCGAATTTCTACTTTCGGGTTGCAGCACTCGTGTGGATTTCCGCGCTTGCCGTCATCGGTCTCAACCTCCTGATGGGGTTTGCCGGTCAGGTGAGCCTCGGCCATGCGGGCTTTTTCGGCATCGGGGCCTATGCAACCTCGATCCTGCCGATGCAATTCGGCCTGCATCCGCTTATCGCCGCCTTCGCCGGTGCAGCGCTCGCCGGCCTTGTCGCCTTTATCGTCGGCAGGCCGATCCTGAAGCTGAAGGGGCACTATCTGGCGGTGGCGACGCTCGGCTTCGGCATCCTGGTTTCCATGGTGATTGCCAATGAATCCTGGCTGACCGGCGGGCCGGACGGCATGCCCGTGCCGCGCCTGACGCTGTTCGGCTGGTCGGCAAGGGGCGCCGATACCTGGTACTGGATTACCGGCGCGCTCATGGTCGCCGGCGCCTGGCTGGCGGTAAACCTTGTTGCAAGCCCGACCGGGCGGGCGCTGCGGGCGCTGCACGATTCCGAAGTCGCGGCAAGGGTCGTCGGCGTCGATGTCGCCCGTTACAAGCTCATGATCTTCGTGATCTCCGCCGTCTATGCATCCGTCGCCGGGTCGGCTCTGGCGCTGGTCAACGGATTTATCACGCCCGAATTCAGCCGGCTTCCTGCATTCCATCCAGCTTGTCACCATGGTGGTGCTGGGCGGCATGGGTTCCGTAATGGGCTCCGTTGTCGGTGCGGCGGTGCTCGTCGTGCTGCCGCAGGTGCTGACGGCCTTCCATGATTACGAACACCTGATGCTCGGTTTCCTGATGATGGCCTTCATGATCCTGCTGCGGGCCGGCATCGTGCCTGGCATTGCAGCGCTTCTGGCCGGGAGGCGGGCATGAGCGTGCTGGCGGTCGAGGATATCGGCATTGCCTTTGGCGGCGTACGCGCCGTGGACCATGTCAGCTTCGCGGTGGAAGAGGGCGAGGTTTTCTCCATCATCGGGCCGAACGGAGCCGGAAAGACCACGCTCTTCAATCTGATGTCGGGCGTCTATCAGCCGCGTTTCGGCAAGGTGCTGCTTGAGGGCAGGACGTCACCAGGCGCAGAGCCGCAGGTGCTTGCCAGACTTGGCATGAGCCGAACGTTCCAGAACCTGCAGGTCTTCTTCCGCATGACGGCGCGGGAAAACGTCATGGTCGGCAGGCACCTTCTGGAAAAGCGGGGGCTCTTTGCCCATCTGCTGGCGCTGCCTTCCACCGCCAGGCAAAACCGGGAAAGCGCTGAGGCTGCAAACCGCTTTCTGGAGCGGGTGGGATTGCTCGAATACGCGGATACGCCTGCCTCCGCCATGCCCTATGGCGCCTTGAAACGGCTTGAAGTCGCCCGTGCAATGGCAGCGGAACCGAAGGTTCTGTTGCTCGACGAGCCGGCCGCCGGCTGCAACGCCGTCGAGACGGAGGAGATCGAAAAGCTCGTCCGCCAGATCGCGGACGAAGGCATCACTGTCGTCCTCGTCGAACACGACATGAAGATGGTCATGCGGATCTCCAACCGCGTGCATGTGCTGGAATTCGGCAGGACGCTTGCGGAAGGAAGCGCGCAGGACGTGCGCACCAACCCGAAAGTGATTGAGGCCTATCTCGGCACTCATGGAACGAAGGAGGCTTCCCTTGCAATCGGATGACGCGCTTCTTTCGGTCGAAAACCTTCGCTCCGGCTACGGCAGGATCGAGGCGCTGCACGGCGTCTCGCTTGCTGTCAACAAGGGCGAGATCGTCGCGCTCGTCGGCGGTAATGGCGCGGGCAAGACGACGCTCCTGCGGGCGATTTCCGGGGTGCAGCCGGTCTCCGGCGGTGCGCTGGCCTTCGACGGTCACGATATCACGCGGTCGAAGGATCACGACCGGGTGCGGCGGGGCATTGCCCAGGTGCCGGAAGGGCGGCAGATATTCTCGCCGCTTTCCATCGAAGACAATCTACGCCTTGGCGCCTACCTGCGAAAGGATGGCGACATCCGCCGGGATCTGGAGATGATCTACGATCTTTTTCCGGTCTTGAAGGAGCGTCGTTTCAACCCGGCAGGCGGATTGTCAGGCGGCCAGCAACAGATGCTGGCGATCGGCCGGGCGCTGATGAGCAAGCCTAAATTGCTGCTGCTCGATGAGCCGTCCATGGGTCTTGCGCCGATACTCGTCGATCAGGTGTTCGCGATCATCGCGCGGCTTCGCGACGACAGCGGCGTGACCGTGTTTCTGGTTGAGCAAAACGCCTTCGCCGCACTTTCCATTGCCGACCGGGGATATGTGATCGAAACGGGCGATGTGGCGCTAACAGGCACCGGCAAAGCGCTGCTTGGAAGACCCGCGCGTGCGCGAAGCCTATCTCGGCGTTTGAGGCGATGGCTGCAAAGAGCGATGCGCGGCTGCGGCAAATCCTTTCGCGCCGCTACTCCTTCGGCGGCACGAATGGAACCGAGACATGGTCGACGACGTAGAGCCAACGGCCATCGATCTTTTTCGACATGTCCATAAATCGGCCCTCCATGGAGACAGAGGCCCCGCCTGCCTTGGGCGCGAATGTCATCGCCCATAGGCCCCAGGCGATCGCCGTATCGCCCACGACTTCCTCCTGCGGGTCGATCAGTTCGAGAGAGATGACATCGTAGGTCTCGAAGAACGGAGCCCAGTCGGCTACCACGCCCTCTTTGCCGAGAGCTTCCATGCTGCCCATCGGGTAATAGACCGTATCGTGGCTGTAGAGGGCGGCGACGGCGTCCACATCTCCAATGCTTACCGCATCGAGGAAAGCCTCTTGCAGAGCCTTGGGCGTTTCTTGCGCCAAGAGCGGCGTGGTGAACAAAACGGCGGCGGCAAGGGCGGATAGCAATCGGATCATGATAACGTCCTCCTTTTGGGCGGGCAGAAAGACGCTTGCAGGAATGCAGGCACTGCCATTTTCACACCATGCCGCTTGTTGAATTATCCAGTTGCGATGGCTGCCAAGGTGGGCAGCGTGATGCATTCGGGGCGGATTGGCAAGAAAACAGGCGGGAAAACGACGCTTGGCGTTTCCTTTGCCACGACGCAAGGTGATGGGCTCCACGAATCGGACGAAACCGTTTGAGCCGGAAGGACGAAACGATGTTGCAGCTCAATCTGGAAGCGACGCGGGCGGCGCTGGAGTGGCGGCCGCTGATTGAAGCGCTTCGGGCGATGTTCAAGAGCGGCTGTGAAATGCCGGTGCGCCATCATCACGATGTCGAGGTGCCGGGCGAAGCGGATGCCACTTTGTTGCTGATGCCGGCCTGGGTTCCGGGCAAGTATATCGGCGTAAAACTGGCGACCGTCGTTCCCGGCAACGGCCCGCGCGGACTGCCGGCAGTCATGGCGACCTATTGTCTTTCGAGCGGAAGGACCGGCGAAATGCTGGCGCTGATCGACGGCGGCGAGTTGACGGCCAGGCGCACGGCGGCAGCCTCGGCACTGGCTGCGGATTATCTTGCCCGCAAGGATGCCGAGCATTTGCTGGTGGTGGGCACGGGCCGCGTGGTTGAAAACCTGATCGGCGCGCATTCGGCCATTCGCCCGATCAAGCGCGTTTCCGTCTGGGGCAGGGATCAGGCCAAGGCCGAGGGTTTTGCAGAGAAGGTCTCTCGCAACTATGGACTTGAAGCGCGTGCGGTTAGTGATCTGGGAGCGGCTCTCGGCGAAGCGGACATCATCAGCGCCGCGACGCTTTCGCAAGTGCCTTTGATCGAAGGAGCGAGGCTTTCGCCCGGTTGCCATATCGATCTGGTCGGAGCCTTCAAACCAACCATGCGGGAAAGCGACGACGAAGCGATCCGCCGCGCGTCGGTCTTCGTCGATACGCGCGCCGGGGCGACGAAGGAAGGCGGCGATATCGTCCAGCCTTTGCAATCGGGCGTCTTGAAACTTGACGATATTCGCGGCGATCTCTTTGAGCTCACACGCGAAACAATGCCGGGGCGGATAGCAGGCGACGAGATCACGCTTTTCAAGTCGGTCGGCGCGGCGCTTGAAGATCTCGCTGGCGCGATCCTGGCCTATGAGACGGCGAAACATGCCTGAGTGAAAGGTGACTGACCATGGCGTCAAGAGACGGGGCGGCAGCCCGTGCGGCGAGCGTCTTCGACGACGGCACCTTCAAGACCGAGCTTGCAAGGCTGATCTCCTTTGAAATCGGAAAGCCAGAATCCGACGCAGAAGAGCGAATTACGCCGTTATCTGGACGAAGCGATCCTGCCGTGGCTGACAAGGCTCGGCTTCGATTGCCGGATCTTTGAGAATTTCGACCCGCGAGGAGGGCCGCTGCTTTTTGGCGAGCGCATCGAGGATCGCAGCTATGAGACTGTGCTCACCTATGGCCACGGCGACGTCATCCGCGCTCAAATGGAAGATTGGCGCGCTGGGCTTCACCCGTTCCGCCTGATTGAGGAAGACGGGCGCTGGTATGGACGCGGCACGGCGGACAACAAGGGCCAGCACCTGATCAACCTGCTGGCGCTTGCTGCCGTGCTTGCCGAAAAAGGCTCGCTCGGTTTCAACGTCAAGATCGTGATCGAGATGTCGGAGGAAACCGGTTCTCCCGGCCTTGCCGCCTTTTTCCACGAGCACAAGGACAGGCTTCGGTCCGACGTGCTGATCGCCTCCGACGGGCCGCGCCTGCAGCCGGACCGGGCGACGATGTTCATGGGATCGCGCGGCGGAGTGAATTTCGACCTTACGGTCAATTTGCGCGAGGGCGCGCATCACTCCGGCAACTGGGGCGGGCTGCTTGCCGACCCGGCGACGATCCTTGCCCATGCGATTGCCGCGATTGTCGACAGGCGCGGCCAGATCAAGGTGCCGGAATGGCGGCCGACCAGCCTGACGAAGGATATACGCAAGGCGCTTGAAGGCCTCCCGGTGGAAGGCGACAGCGGTCCGGCAATCGACCCCGACTGGGGCGAAGAGGGATTGAGCGCGGCCGAGCGCGTGTTTGGCTGGAATTCCTTCGCCGTGCTTGCCATGAAAAGCGGTGTGCCGGAAGCGCCGGTCAACGCGATTTCAGGCTGGGCCAAGGCCCATTGCCAGCTCCGCTATGTGGTCGGAACTAATGCCGAAGACATCCTGCCGGCGCTGCGGCGGCATCTCGACCGGGAAGGCTTTCCCATGGTCGAGGTGACGCCCGCCGACCGCGAGTTCTTCCGCGCGACAAGGCTCGATCCGAACGACCCCTGGGTGAAATTCGTGGCCGGGTCCCTGGAGAAGACCGCAGGCCAGTCGCCGCATATCCTGCCCAATCTCGCCGGATCGCTGCCCAACGATACGTTCAGCGAAATCCTCGGCCTGCCGACCGTCTGGATACCCCATTCCTATCGCGGCTGCTCGCAGCACGCGCCTAACGAGCATGTGATCATGGAGACCTGCCGCGAGGCGCTTCAGCTCATGGCAGGTCTTTTCTGGGATATTGGCGAGCGAATGAGGTGAAACCGCAAGCTTTATGAATTGCGGGATTCAGTCAAAAGCTTGTGGTTGATGGACTAATTCAATATTTACCTCCGGCTGCGGTAATTACCCCGTTCTTGTTGCCAGACTTAATTCGGAGTGGCGTGGATGGGCTATGTCGTGAGGACGATCGCGGGTAACAACGGGGCTGCGATCGAAATTTGCAGTCCCAATGGCGACCGGCGCCCGATGGCCGTTTTTTCCGGCAGCGACATCGAGGATTTTCGGTTCGTCGATGCTCGAATGTGCCTGCTTGCTTCGAAAGATCGGGAAATATTGCTGCTCGATTGTGAGGCGCGTGAGGTCGTTTCACGCGTTCGATTGAAGAATGTTTCCGACTTACGTGTGTTGCCATTGCAAAGCGCAAGGCAGGCGCTTGTTTTCAGCAAAAGCGGATCGAGGTTCTTTGTTTTATCGCTCCCGGACCTCAAAACCGTATTTGCTTTCGGTGCCGCGGAGCGGTTGGACGAAAATCATTATCGGCTAGTCGATTTTGCGGACGATGCCTCATTCGAGCGCGCCAACTGGTTTCATAACCTGCCGTTTTACGATGCGCCAATTCGGCGGATATCGCCGAACAATTCACGGGCCGCTGTTGCGCGCGCCGACGGCAAGGTCGTCATGCCAATCGGCTTCAAGAAGTTGGAAAGGGACTTTTGCGTTGTGCGCTCGCAGTTCCGCGGAAAAGTCGACGAACTGATACAGAAACTTCATCGGGTTCATCTGGGCGTATGCGAACTCGATCTGGAGCGCCGGGTTTGCAGCTTCAATATTATTCATGATGGCGTGCAAGGTAACGCAGCGATTCAGGCAATCAGCCCCGACGGGCGATACGCGATTTCGGTGGCAAGCGACCTTGCGCTCGTGCCGGAAGTAAAAGACCACGGTTCTTCAGGCCTCATAAGGCGGGCGTTCGGGCGTAGGCAGCCGCCATCCTATGCGTTTGCGCTCGATATCCGGGATTTATCGTCAACGCCGACGCGTTCCTGTCGGTTGCCTGTGCAACGTCTTGCCGACGGCCGCCTTGTGAAGGGGCAGGGGGCCCATCTCAAGCCGGACGAAGTAGAGCCGGTATTGTCCGAGATCCTGGCTTTGCTTCCCGGCCTTGCGGCGGCGAAGGAAGGGCGCTTGTCAGCCTGGAAGGGGAGCGCTGCCCAAAAGCTTGAGGACAGTATCTATCTTCAGAACGAGGCGCCCAGGGAAGGGCCGAGAAAACCGAAGGCTTACGACTATCTGATACGTCCGGAAATATTCGGGCCGACAATGCGTGCATTGATGACCGAGATACCGGGCGCTTTATCCGCGATGCCCTGGCAAAGCCTTAGCGATCGTCAGGCCGGTTTCATGGCAAAACTTGGATCGGCTTTCGAGTATCATGCGAGATCGGCCGCCTATGCCTTCGCCTGGACGGATCGGGACGATACATTCGTCATCCTGACCAGGCAGGGCACGGTTCGGGAAGTGCACGTCGAGAAAGGCGTTGGTCCTGAGTATGTCTTGACGCCGCTGACGAAACCCGATCGCAATTTTTCCTGGGATGATATTGTGGCCAACGAAGAGACCGTTCGTGCGGAATTAAGCCGCTTGCACGGCCGGACCTTCGCGCTGGAGTATCACGGAAATCGCCTCGAATTCGATCTCCCCGAAACAGGTGATTTTTCCATGATGCCGCCGAAGGAAATGAAGAACCTTGCGACACGCATTGTTATGGACAAAAAGCAATTTTATGATGAGCTGAAACTTTCCGACAGTCTCACGAGCAAGCTGAGGCCTGATTTTATAAAGATAAAGTCCTTGAGTGCCGATAACGTCATAGCCGGAGTGCACAAGCTTGCAGACGTCGTAAGGCGTCGTTTCGATGAAATTGTTGTTCATGGGCGTTGGGAGCCTACTCTTGTTTGCCAGGAAAGGGCGGTCAGGGAAGAGAATATCTGCAAAATATTGCTTGAGTTGGCCTCGGCCGAAGCGGAAGGGGCGCTTTCCGCCCTTCTTGACGCCTATCTTTCGCATCAGGGCGCTGAAAGGCCGGTCGTTTGGCACCTGGACGATACGACGCCGGCTTGTGCGCCAACCGCATTCGCCTTGCTTCAAATGACCGGTCGCGTGTCGGAGAATGTCGAACGCTTCTTCGCCAACCGCGATATGGATCACGACAGCTATACGGTTCAACAGTTCGAAAAGTTTGAGCTTGAGCGTTCGCAGTGGGCGGCACGCGACATGCTCCGCCTACGCTTGAGATTGGCGGTTCAGGATATTGGCACCGGCAATTTCGGCAAGGATCTCTTCAAGCTCTACGGGCTGACGGATGTAGCCGAAGGCTTGGGCACAGGGGAATATGAAGCCACAGCCTTCGCCGATCTGGTGGCAGAGGTAGTGAATGCGCAAGCCCCCCTTTTCAGTTGGGCGACGCCGCTTGGCGTGAAAGGCGTGATCAAAATGCTGGCAGATGGATTAAGCGCAGACAGGCCGGCCATCGCCGAACTGAAGCAGGAATTGGAAAAGCGGGCTGCATAGAGCGCTTTCCACGAAAACGGGATCGTTTTCGTGATAAGAAATCGCTCCGGGATCAATATGTTGGAGCATATCCTTATCGCCAAATCCGATTCAGGTTTGGCGGGGTATGCTCCAGGTCAGCCCGCTTCGTCGGCAATCGCCTGCCGCATGCCTTTTGCGAGCATCGCTGCAAGGATGGCCTCGACGGAGGAGCGCCATTTGGCCGAGGCTTTGAGGGCTTCGGGAAAAAGGCCGTCAATGTCGTGCAACGCATCCGATATGGCGCTGGCCGTATTGCCCGTGGTCTTCAGTAATGCGGCAATCGTATCCTCGCGCGGGTCCCGCAAGGCATAGGCGATACCGTCTTCCGACCGCCCGAGCGCGTAGCGCATCCATGCGGCGACGGCGAAGGCGAAGGGGCGGATTGCCTCGCCGTTTTCCAGTGCGAAAGTCGCCGGTATCAGCAGGCGCTGGGGCAGTTTTTCTGTGCCGTCCATGGCGATTTGGTAGGTCTCGTGGGCGATTTCCGGATTTTTGAAGCGCTCGGCGAGATCCTGCGCATAGGCTGCAAGGTCGATGCCGGAAAGCGGCTTGAGCGTTCTTGCTGCGGCCTCCAGATGCCGGGCGACGAGGCGGGAAAGCGCCGGATCGCTCATGGCGTCGCGAACGTATTTCTTGCCTGCGAGAAAGCCTGCGTAGGCAATCATCGAATGGCTGCCGTTCAGCATCCTGAGCTTCATGTTCTCATAGGGGGCTACGTCGGAAACCATGATCGCCCCGCCTGCTTCCCAGCGCGGCCTGCCTTCCACGAAATCATCCTCGATCACCCATTGGGAAAAGGGTTCGGTTTCAATCGCCGCCAGATCGGCGCAGCCGATGAGGGTTTGCGTGTCGGCGAAGGTCTTTTCGGTTGAGGCGGGCGTAATGCGGTCGACCATTGTCGAGGGGAATCTGGCATTCGCCTTGATCCAATCGGCAAGCGAGGGATCGATGCGGGAGGCGAAATCGAGGACGCCCGCGCGGATCAGCTTGCCGTTTTCCGGCAGGTTGTCGCAGCAAAGCACGGTAAAGGCGGGAAGCCCCGCAAGATGGCGCAGGCGCAGGCCTTCGACGATGAACCCGATGGCGCCAACGGGCGCTTGCGGCTCTGCAATATCGTGGGCGATGGCCGGATGGGCGAGATCGACCGAGCCGCTTGTCCGCTCGATACCGTAAGCCTTTTCCGTGACGGTCAGGCTGACGATACGGGTCGTGGGCGCGGCGAGTGCGGCAAGCACGGCATCGCGGTCCTGCGAGGCGGCGACAACGCCTTTGATGCTGGCGATGACGCGCGCCGTTGTGCCGGATTGGCCGCGCTCCAGCAGCGTGTAGAGGCCGTTTTGAGGGTTGAGCGCTTCTGCGACCGTCGTGCCGCGAAGGCTGACGCCGAGAATACGCCAGTCTCCGCCATCGCTTGCCAGCGCGTCATCAGTATAGACGGCCTGATGCGCCCGGTGGAAAGCGCCGATACCGATGTGAACGATACCGACGCCGTGGTTTTCAGGCGTGTAGCCGGGCAGCCTTGCGCCCGCGCGCAGGCCCTTCAGGGATGAGAGGCGGGGATTGCCGGTCATGGGTTCAATCCATATGCGCCCAGTCCGTGTGCGTTATGGGACAGCGCGGTCATGATGCCGCGCAGTTCGGCAAGCCCCTTGAGCCGGCCGATCGCCGGATATCCCGGCTGGGCGCGGCGGCCGAGGTCGTCGAGAATGTCCTGTCCGTGGTCCGGCCTGAAGGGGATGGAATGATCCTTGCGGCCTGCGGCGCGGCGCTTTTTCTCTTCCTTGAGCGCGGCTGCCATGAGCGCAACCATGTCCGTGTCGCCGCCAAGGTGCTCCGCCTCGTGGAAGGAGCCGAAGAGGGCAGGCGTTTCGCGCTTTACATTGCGCAAGTGCAGGAAATGCACTCGCGATCCCAGCCGTTCCATCATGCCCGGAAGGTCGTTGTCGGAGCGTGCGCCAAGCGAGCCGGAGCAAAGCGTGATGCCGTTTGCCGGCAGATCAACGGCCTGCATGATCGCAGCGTAGTCGGCCTCCGTCGACATGATGCGCGGCAGGCCGAGGAGAGCCACGGGCGGATCGTCCGGATGGCAGCACATGCGGATGCCCACTTCTTCGGCGACAGGAACGACTTCCTCCAGAAAAGCGATGAAGTGCCGCCGCAACTGTTCGGCATCGATATGGCCATATTCGGCAAGATGGGCGCGCACATCGTTCAGGGTGAGATGCTCAGCAGCGCCCGGCAGGCCGAAGGCGACATTTCCCGCAAGCGCCTTGCGGGTCGCGTCATCCATGCCGCGATAGCGCTTTTGCGCCTCGGCAACGACAGCGGCGGGAAAATCCTCCGCCGCGCCCTTGCGTTCCAGAATATGAATGTCGAAGGCGGCGAAATCGGCGAGATCGAAACGCATGCAGGTGCCGCCGTGGGGTAGCTTCCACGCGAGATCCGTACGGGTCCAGTCGAGCACCGGCATGAAATTGTAGCAAAGGATCTCGATGCCGCAGGCAGCAAGATTGCGCAGGCTCGCCTTGTAATTGGCAATATGCTCGCGCCACGCGCCTTTCTGCTTCTTGATATCCTCGGAGACAGGCAGGCTTTCGACCACCTCCCAGGCAAGGCCGGAAGGCGCCCGTCCTTCTTGCGGGCAATCTCCGCCTGCCGCTTTTCGATCTCCGCCTTCGTCCATATCGCGCCGCTCGGCACATGATGAAGCGCGGAGACGACGCCTTCGACGCCGGCCTGCAGCATATCGTCGATCGACACCAGGTCCTTTGGACCGAACCAACGCCAGGTTTGCCTCATCTCATCCTCGTTTTTTCAATAGCGCATTGAACCAGACCGTTGGCACGGCTTTTTGAGGCTTGCAGCTCCATCGATAGAACCTCGTAGCCCCTAAGGGATGCGCTTGCCTTGCGAGCCTGGTTGCCGACCATATCCGGGCGGCGGCGTATAATGCCAATATCGGCGGGCAACGGCACGCCGCCAGCCGATTAGCGTTTTATCATCCTCACGCGATGTTGACTAGTATGGAAGTATGGTGATAAGAGAAAAACCGGGAGGAGATACCATCGTGAATTTGGATGGAAACCTTGATCTGGCGATAGCGCAGGGCGCACCGGTCGGGCCGCAGGTCTACCGGATATTGCGGGCGCGGATTATCCGGGGCGATCTTGCGCCGGGCAGCCGGATTTCGGAATCTGAAATCGCCGCGACCTTTTCCCTGAGCCGCCAGCCGATCCGTGAGGCTTTCATCAAGCTGAGCGAGGAGGGGTTGGTGGAGGTGAGGCCGCAGCGCGGCACGCTGGTCACCAAGATCTCGACCGCTGCGGTTCTCGATGCCCGTTTCGTTCGCGAGGCGATCGAAGCCGATGTGGTGCGGCTGGTCGCCGAAAGGCATGATGCGGCCGTGTTGAGGGAATTGCGCGAGCAGATCTCGCGGCAAAAAGAAGTGGCAGGCGCAGACCCGGACCAGTTCATGCGGCTCGATGAAATGTTTCACCGGACCTTGGCCGAAGCGGCCGGAAAATCCTACGCCTGGAAAGTGATCGAAGACGTTAAAGCGCAAATGGACCGCGTTCGTTTCCTGAGCTTCATCCAGTTTCCCGTTCCAACGCTCATCGCCCAGCACGAAGCGATCGTCGAGGCGATTGGCGCGGAAGATCCCGAGGCGGCCGAAAAATTGATGCGCAAACATCTTCGGGAAATCATGACGGCGCTTCCGGGCATAGCCGCCGCCCGCCCCGAGCTCTTCGAGGGTTCGCAAACAGCGGCATAATCACGCCAATGAAAAACAGTGGAGGTAACGATGCAGTCTGCTCGTAGATTTGGACTAACGGTGATGGCCGGACTGGCTGGTGTCATGCTCGCAGGCACGGCGATGGCCGCCGACGTCACGCTGAAACTTGGCCACCTCGCGAACGAGGAAAACATCTGGCACAAGGCAGCGGTGAAATTCGGCGAGGAGGTGAAGACGCTTTCCGACGGTCGGGTGGAGGTCGAAATCTTCCCGAATGAATCGCTCGGCAAGGAAATCGACCTCATCAACGGCATGCAGCTTGGCACTGCCGATATGACGATTTCCGGAGAAAGCCTGCAGAACTGGGCGCCGATGGCGGCCCTTCTCGCTGTTCCTTACGCCTACAAGTCTTTGGAGCATATGGACAGCGTCGCCAGCGGCGATATCGGCAAGGGCATCGAAACGCAGATCATCGAAAAGGCCAAAGTGCGCCCCATCGCCTACTTCGCGCGCGGTCCTCGCAACCTGACCTCCAACCGTCCGATCACCAATGCCCGACGATCTGGACGGCCTCAAGATGCGCGTCCCCAATGTGCCGCTGTTCGTCGGCGTATGGAGTGCGCTTGGCGCGCAACCGACGCCGATGGCTTTCTCGGAGGTCTTTACCTCGCTGCAAAACGGCACGATCGACGCTCAGGAAAATCCGCTGGCGCTGATCAAGTCGGCGAATTTCAACGAGGTGCAGAAATACGTCAACAAGACCGAACACGTCCGCTCCTGGATCTATCTCGTGATCTCCGAGCTGACCTGGTCGAAACTGTCCGACGCCGACAAGGCCGCTGTGACCGAAGCCGCCAAACGGGCGCAGGCCTATGAGCGCGAGCTTTTCATTGAAGACGAAGGCAAGCTCGTCGCGGAACTTGAAGGCAAGGGCATGACCTTTGTCGATGTCGATGGCGCAGCCTTTGCGGCGAATGCCAAGGATGCGGTGCTCGCAAACGTTAGCGAGGAAATCCGCCCGACAGTGGAACAGCTCTTCAATCAGTAAGGGCCAAACGGGCGCCGGGTTCACCCGGCGCCTTTTCATGCAATTCGGCTGCGGGATTTGCCTCAGATGATGTTGAAACGGGTCTTTGGATGGCTTGAAAAGCTAAGCCGGGCTGCAACGGGAATTGCCTTCCTGGTGCTGATCGCGGCGGTTCTCATTCAGGTTCTGGGGCGCTCGGTCTTTGCCAGTTCACCCGTCTGGACGGAAGAACTGACCCGTTTCGCGCTGCTATTTCTTGCCGCTTTCGGCGCGGGACTGTCGTTCAAGAGCGGCGATCTGGTCAATGTCGATCTGGTCTGCGAAACGCTGCCGGGCAAATTGCCCTGGGTCTTGCGGCTGGTATCGGCGATCGCCACGGCGGTGCTTTGCGCACTTCTTATCGTGCCGGCCTGGACCTATACGGCGATCGGCGCACTGCAAAGTTCGCCGGCACTCGGCTGGAGGATGGATTTCATTCACGCCAGCATCATGACGTGTCTTGCGTCATTGTTGCTGTTCTCGCTCGCCAGGGTCGGGGCCATGCTTACGGGCCTTTCCGACGGGCTTCCTCAAAATCAGCAGAATATTCCATCATGAGCCTCGCTATTCTCATCGGCGTTTTCATCGGCGGACTGATTGTCGGCATTCCAGTCGCAATCACGCTTGGCCTCGCGTCGCTCTGCTATCTCCTGATGGAGGGAATTCCCCTCGTCGTGATGCCGCAGAAAATGTACGCAGGCATGGATGTCTTCGTGCTCCTGTGCATTCCAGGCTTCATTCTCGCCGGCAATCTCATGAACGGCGGCGGCATCACGGAACGCATCATCCGTTTCGCCAATGCCATGGTCGGTTGGGCGCGTGGCGGCTTGGGACTGACCAATATCGCCGGCTCCATGCTCTTCGGCGGTATATCGGGAACGGCGGTCGCCGATGCCGCCTCCATCGGCGGCGTCATGATACCCGGCATGAAGAGAGCCGGCTACCCTGCTGATTTCTCTGCGGCCGTGACGGCCGCCTCTTCGACCGTCGGGCCGATCATTCCGCCGAGCGTACCGATGATCATTGTCGGCGCGCTGTCGGGAATTTCGGTCGGCAAGATGTTTCTCGCAGGCGCCGTACCGGGCGTGCTGATGGGCCTGGCGATGATGGTGACCTGCTATATCCTTTCCGTGCGGCGCGGATATCCAAGGCAGGCGTGGCAGGGTTTTGCCGAGCTGGGCAAGTCGTTTCTCGGAGCCTTCTGGGCGATTTCGATGACGGCGCTCATCATCGGCGGCTTGCTCAGCGGCCTGGCAACACCGACGGAAACCGCCGTGGTCGCCAGTGTCTATGCCTTTGTCGTCGGCAGCTTCATCTACCGCGAGCTACCGTTGAAAGAGGTGCCGCGCATATTGATAGACAGCGCGATTTCCTCCGCCGCGATCCTGGCGCTCGTCGGTTTTGCGAATGTCTTCGGCTGGATTTTGGTGTCCGAGCGCATTCCGCAGACGATAGCCCAGACGGTGCTTTCCATCACCGACAATAAATACATGGTCATATTGCTGATCAACATTTTGCTGCTTGTTATCGGCATGTTCATGGAAACGATCGCCGCTCTCATCATCCTGTTCGTGCCGCTTCTGGCACTGGCTCAAGGCGTCGGCGTCGATCCCCTGCATTTCGCGACCTTCGCGGTTTTGAACCTGATGATCGGGTTGACGACACCGCCGGTCGGCGTTTGTCTTTTCATCTGCGCCAATATCGCCAAGCTGCCGCTATCGCCGGTGGTTCGGGCGATTGCCCCGTTCCTGCTGACGAACATCATCATTCTCTTGCTGGTATCCTACATCCCTGTGCTCGCGACGGGGCTGCCGTCGCTTCTACTGGATTAAAGTCAATGGAAACGCGCGTTTGCCGGCTCTACGGAGCAAAAGATATCCGCATCGAATCCGAGCAGGTGGCAGAGCCGCGAGCCGGCGAGGTTCTGGTCAAGGTCGGCGCCGGAGGCATCTGCGGATCGGACCTGCACTATTATCAGGATGGCGGTTTCGGCCAGATCAGGGTGAAGGAGCCGATGATCCTGGGCCATGAGGTTGCGGGTACTGTCGTGGCAGTAGGCGAGGGCGTTGCCAACGTAAAGCCGGGCGACAAGGTCGCGCTCAACCCGAGCCGGCCCTGCGGCGCGTGCGACTATTGTGCGCAAGGCCTTCATCAGCACTGCCTGAACATGCGGTTCTATGGCTCTGCCATGCGCTTTCCCCATGAGCAGGGCGGGTTCCGCGATCTGATCGTTGCCGAAAGCAGGCAATGCGAAAAGGTCGGCGATCACACCAGTCTGGCGCAAGCCGCCTGCGCGGAACCTTTGGCCGTCTGTCTGCATGCTGCCAATCAGGCCATGGAGCAGGCGGGCAGCCTTGCCGGAAAGAAAATACTGGTGACGGGAGCAGGGCCGATCGGCGCGCTTTGCGTTGCAGTTGCCCGCCTTTTTGGCGCCTCGGAGATCGTCGTGACGGATCTTCAGGATGCAACGCTCGCCGTGGCGCAGGAAATGGGCGCGACCGAGGCGGTCAATGTCGCAAGCAACGCCGAAAAACTGGAGCCTCATCTGGCCGGCAAGGGGACATTCGATGTGACTTTCGAATGTTCCGCCGCAGCACCTGCCATGCGCACAGCACTTGCGGCCACGAAGCCTCGCGGCACCATCGTGCAGCTCGGCGTTACCGGGGACATGGCCTTGCCGCTCAATGTTCTGGTCGGCAAGGAAATCGTGCTCAGGGGCACGCATCGCTTCCACGCCGAATACGCTCAGGCCGTTCGCCTGATCGACACCGGGGCAATCGACGTCAGGCCGATCATCACCGCGAGCTATCCGCTGGAGCGTGCTCTGGAGGCTTTCGAGATTGCGGGCGACCGGACGAGAGCGGTCAAGGTTCAGCTGGCCTTTGCTTGATGAGCATCAATGCGTCCGGCCTGAAATCGTGGGCTGAATAATTCAGGCGCTTTCGCGCAAAGCGCTCTGGGGTTATTGGAGCATCGACATGGACATGAAGCTGATTTTATGCGCGACGGACGGTTCGGAAGCCGCCGCGAAGGCTCTGGACTTCGCCTCCGGCCTTGCAAAATTGCATGCGGCCAGATTGCTGGTGCTACATGTGCAACGCAAGCATGGCAGGGCGGCTATTCCTTCCGGGATGGAGGACCTTGCCCGGATAGAGAACGTGCTGCTGACCGAGGCCGACATGATGCGTGACGCGGCCGTCCGCATGGCCTCGGAGGCTGCGAATATGGCGAAGGGCGTGGGCGTCGCGGATGTCGAAAGCATGGTCGTTGAGGGCGACGCGGCAACCAGGATTATTGAGATCGCGACGGAAAAGGCCGCCGATGCGATCGTCATCGGCAGCCGTGGGCTGGGCGACCTTGAAGGGCTGCTGCTTGGCAGCGTCAGTCACAAGGTGGCGCATCTGGCGCCATGCACCTGCGTGGTCGTTCGCTGAAGCGCTATCTGCGATCACGCGCGTAGCGATGCGGGTTCATACCGAAGCCACTGCCGCCGCATACGGACCTTTTTCTCCCTCGTGTTCGGTGAAGCGGACCTCGCTGCCGATTTCCAGCGCTTCCCATTGATCCGGGGACGCCATGCTTTCCCGGCGGAAAAAGAATTCGCGCCCGTCCAGCGCGCCGATAAAGCCGAAACCTTCGTCTGCCACCAGACGGAGGATCTTGCCGTGCGTCTTCATGGGCATCGGCTTGATCCGATGCTTGCTCATCTTGCGCACGACGTCTTCAAGCTGCCTTTGGGCTGCGTCGAAGCTGTCGCGAATGGCAATAAGCACGTCTTCATGGGCACGGTTTTCCTCCCGCTCCCTGCCGACGAATATTTCGCGCCCCGGGACGTTTACGTCCACATGCACATGATAAATCTGCCCCTTTTGCCCGTGCTGATGCGGAGCTTCCACGGTTACATGGCAAGAGGTGATCCGGTCGTGAAACCTTTCAAGGCGCGAAATCCGCTTGCGGATCGCGTCTTCGATCAATGGGGTTGAGGAAATTCCGCGATAGGTAATCTGGGGCTCAATCTGCATGGCTATCCCCTTGTTACTAAATGGAAATACGATTCGCCTGGAGCTGGTGTCCTTCCTTATATGTCTTGAATGCCGGCAGGCATCCCTTCGCCGTTCTAAAGACAGCGGCTGCTGCATGGTGAATTTGCAGCGGACATCAAGCTTATCACATTTGTGAGCCGGGAACCGATACCGCGAAGACCGGATTTGACGATGTTGCAGGATGGCCGATGCTAAACCCAGCTTGCTTGATGTGACTGCCGGAGCAACCGGCTGCCGATCGTTTGGGTTGCCAGGGAACGCTGTAAGGTTCAAACGAGTGTCTATGCTGGATGCGGAGGCCCGATGCAGACAGGGTCACCGCGCGCAGTCGATTTGCCGGATGGTCGGGAGAGGACGATGACGGACACCACGAAAACGTTGATCCAGTTTCTGATCGAGGAGCAGCAGCAAAACGGCCTCGACGGGAAACTGACGATGCTGCTGCACGACGTCTCCACCGCATGCAAGGCGATCTCCAACGCTTTGAAGAATGGCGCGCTTGCGGATGTGCTGGGTAGTCTGGGTACGGAAAACGTACAGGGCGAGACGCAAAAGAAACTGGATGTGCTTTCAAACGATATTTTTCTCAGGCGCTGTGAATTTGGCGGCAGCCTCGCGGCGATGGTGTCTGAGGAGATGGACGAGATCTATCCGATACCATCGCGCTATCCGCGCGGACGGTATGTCTTGATGTTCGACCCGCTGGACGGCTCTTCCAACATCGATGTGAATGTTTCCGTCGGCTCGATCTTTTCCATTTTGCGCCTGCCCGATGGTCTCGAGACCGTGTCATACGAGACCGTTTTGCGTCCGGGCACCGAACAGGTCTGTGCGGGTTACGCCATCTATGGCCCGTCGACGATGCTGGTGCTGACGGTCGGACAGGGCGTTCACGGCTTTACGCTCGACGGCGGCATAGGTGAATTTCGCCTGACCCACCCGGATATCCGCATACCTGCGGAAACCTCGGAATTTGCGATCAACACCTCACGGGCGCGGCTTTGGGAACCGCCGGTTCAACGCTACGTGAGCGAGTGTGTTGCGGGCAGGAGCGGGCCGCGAGGCCGCGACTTCAACATGCGCTGGGTTGCCTCCATGGTGGTGGAAGTTCACCGCATACTGATGCGCGGCGGGGTGTTCATGTACCCCATGGACGCAACGCTGCGTGAGGCCGGCGGCAAGCTTCGGCTGCTTTACGAAGCGAACCCGATGGGTTTCATCGCGGAGCAGGCGCAAGGATTGGCGACAACCGGGCGCGGCCGAATTCTGGAAATTGCGCCACAGGGTCCCCACCAGCGCGTTCCCGTCATTCTCGGCTCCAGATCCGAGGTTCAATATATCATCGACCTGCATGCAGATCATGATACGGCTGTGTCCCAGGAGCGTTTGCGCTGAAGCTTTTCCAACCATGCACAGCCGGGCGCACGCCCGCAACCCGCAGCCGGAGATTACCGCTGCGGGATTGCGGAGAAGAGCGATCGGCCGGTTGATTTCATGACTTGGAGCGCAATTCGGCTGACATGCCGGAGCACTGCTCCTTGTCGACCTGCTTGACCGGAATCGGGTTAGCCTTCGAACTTGAACGAAACCTTCAGCTTGGCTCGATAGGCTTCAACTTTCCCCTGGTTCATGGCCAGGTCGAGTTCCACGACCTCGGCAACGCGAATGTCGCGTAGCGTCTTGCTTGCGCGTTCAACGGCTGTTTTGGCGGCTTCTTCCCATGATTTGTCGCTGGTTCCCACCAGTTCGATAATTTTGTAAACGCTGCCTGACATTTTTTCCTCCCATTATTGATTGGCGATAATTTATGCGCTGAATGACCGCCCCCTTTCTGACGAGCGCGCTGCTTGGCATTGCGATTTAGCTGGCCTGCCGAGAATTGCCGCGGCCAGAAAGTCAAATTGCGGAAATAAAGCCTGTGTATTCGGACGTACCGAATGAACTCCCGCCGGATTTCTTGTCGATTTCCTAAACGTCAATGTAAGCTAACATAATTCTCTGCAAAAACTCTACGGAACTCGGGTATTCCAGTGTCGAGGGGCGATGCTGAAGGTTGCAAATATGCTCGATATGGTCGGGTGCGCCCGCCGCGTATCGAGAGATGCATTGGCTTGTCTGGCTTGCATTTTCTCCAGATCGCCGATGCGCTATCAAGCAGGTTCGGCTTGCGTATTGGAGCCTTGGATGCCGCATCTCGCGAATGCTTGCTGGCGGGCAATGGGTGGTTTGTGCAAGTCGTTCCCCGACAGAAACTGATTGGAAAGCAGGTGCGCCATGAGTGATGCGAATTCAAATCGGAAGGTGGCGGTCATAGGCCTCGGCTCGATGGGCTTTGGCATGGCCCGATCGCTCCTGCGGGAGGGGTTTCGCGTCGTCGGCTGCGATATTTCGGCAGAGAACGTGGCGCGCCTTGTCGACGAGGGCGGCGAGGGCGCGCCGACCCCGTCGGAGGCAGCGCTGGACGCGGACGTCGTCGTCTGCGTCGTGGTCAACGCCGCCCAGACGGAGATGGTCCTTTTCGGTTCAGGCAGGCGTTGCCGAAACCATGCCGGAAGATGCCGTCTTCATTTCATCGGCGACGATGGATCCCGACATTGCCCGCAGTTTGGCCAAGCGGCTGGAGATGTCGGGCCGATTCTATCTCGACGCTCCGATCAGCGGCGGCGCCGCGCGCGCAGCGAAGGTCAGTTGACCATCCTCGCCTCGGGGTCCGATGAGGCTTTCTTCAGGGCACGCCCGGCGCTTGATGCAATGTCGGCCAAACTTTATGAACTTGGCAGCGAGCCGGGAACGGGCGCGGCCTTCAAGATGATCAACCAGATGCTCGCCGGCGTCCATATCGCCGCCGCCTGCGAGGCTATCGTATTCGCCGCCAAGCAAGGTCTCGACCTGCGCAAGGTCTATGAGGTGATCACCGCGTCGGCCGGCAACTCCTGGATGTTCGAGAACCGCGTGCCGCATATCCTTGCCGGCGACTACCGGCCGCTCAGCGCCGTGGAAATCTTCGTCAAGGATCTCGGGATCGTCCAGGACATGGCGCGAGCGGCGCGGTATCCGGCGCCGGTCGCAGCCGCCGCGCTGCAGATGTATCTGGCGGCGGCTGGCGCTGGCGCAGGCGCTGACGACGATTTCTCTCTTGCCCGTGTCTACGCGGCTCTGTCGCGGGTTGATTTGCCGGTAAGTGCTCCGGAATCGCCCGGAAAATAGTAGGGGCGAAGGCGATGCATGGACCTTCACGATTAATGTTCGGGAACGGTACGTGGTGCCGATTTCGGCAATCCAAGAGGATTGGATTGTACCTACGTCATGTCATCAGTGTGGTTGGGTTCCTTTTTGTCTCTTTCTCAGCATTCGAAGCAAACGCACAGGAGTTGGGAGGCACGTCATGGCGGCTGGTAAAGATCATGTCGATGGACGACAGCGTAGCCACGCCCGATGACCCCTCAAAATATACGCTGGAATTTGGAGCCGATGGGACGGCCTCCATACAAGCAGATTGTAACCGGGGGACCGGATCCTGGACTTCGGGTTCGGCCAGCCAGTTGCAATTCGGCCTCATAGCGTCGACACGGGCCTTGTGTCCGCCCGGCTCACTGTCGGAGAAATATCTGGCGCAATTCGAATGGGTACGCAGTTACGTAAAGGAAGGTGGGAATCTGTTCCTCGCGACAATGGCGGATGGAGCGATCATCGAGTTTGAACCGATCGGTCAGCCCTCATCGGCGGCAATGGTGCTGGGCGAGGAAATATTTACGGCAGACGCTGCAGAAATGCAGGGTGTTATTCTTGCCAAGCTGTTCGATGATTACGCAATCAAGCACAGCATCGAAGTCGAGGACGTGGAAATTGATGCTTTTGCCGAAAATATGCGGCGTGGTTTGGCGGAACAAGGGCTGACTGCGGAAAAGGATCTGACACCGCAGGAAGCGGCTGAAGTCGATACCATGCGTCGAAATATGGCACAGTCTTTGATCCGCCAATGGAAGATCAACAAGGCGCTATACGACGAATATGGCGGCCGCATCATCTATCAGCAGTTCGGCCCCGAACCTCTGGATGCCTACCGCCGGTTCCTGGAACAACGCCTGAAGGAGGGCGCTTTCGTCATCCACGATCGGTCGCTGGCCGACAGCTTCTGGCGATATTTCAAGGATGAATCGATTCACGATTTTATGGAGCCGGGCAGTGCCGATGAAGCACGCGCCTTCACCATACCGCCCTGGGATCAGAAGGAATGACGATCACCTCGGCATGGAGATAGTGCTTCGTTTAAGTCGCACTTGGGGCATACTGACGCCGGGTGAGAACGGATGATTGAAGTAAAGACCAACCCACGTGGGCGGCTTGTGGTCATTAAGTACGTCACCTGACTTTCACGTCTGATGCGTGAATAATTCGGAGGGAGCAGGACCGATGGGGCTTTTCAATTTCATCAAGAATGCAGGAAAGAAACTGGGATTCGGCGATGACGAGCCCCCGACAGCGGAAGCTTTGAAGACGGAGCTCGAATTCATTCGACCTTGGAACAAAAAACGTGTCGATCGAAGTCGATGGAGACAAGGCAATCGTGAAGGGCGATGTAGCCGACCAGTCGGCGCTCGAGAAGACGCTGTTGGCGGTTGGCAATACCCTCGGTATTGCCCAGGTTGAAAGCCATCTGAAGGCGCCGGATCAAATGGAGCCAGTACTTTATACGGTTGAGAAAGGCGATAGCCTTTGGAAAATTGCAGAGAGACAATATGGAAAAGGTAAAGGTCCCAAATACGCCGTGATATTCGAGGCGAACAAACCGATGTTGAAAGACCCGGACAAGATATATCCGGGGCAAGTCCTGCGCATTCCGCCGATAGACTGAATAACGCTGGTAATTGCAGGCGTTGGCGGCCGGTTCTCTGGAAAGTCGTCAACGGTCTGCGCTAAGGACGCTTCAGCACATGCCCGACTATACCCTTTACTATTGGCCGATCCCGTTTCGTGGCCAGTTCGTTCGCTCTGTGCTCGCTCATGTCCGCGCCACATGGGATGAGGCCGGGATCGGGGCCATAAGTACGCTGATGAACACGGCGCCAGCCGATCAGCTCGTCCCGCATATGGGGCCGCCTGTGCTTACCGATCACGCAACCGGTCTCTCGCTCGCTCAAACGCCGGCGATTCTGGGTTATCTTGGCAGCAAACACGGGCTGATCCCGGATGATCCCGCACGAAAGGCGCTGACCGCCAAAATCATCGCCGATGCGAACGACGTTCTCTACGAAATGACGCTCCACAATGGCGCGCAAATGTGGACACAGAAGAGTTGGGACGCCTACTGCCCGCGCCTTGGGCGATGGATGGAGATTTACGAGGAGGCGGGCCGCCGATTTGGACTAAGAGCAGAAGCGGGCTACCTTCTCGGCACCGAAATGCCCGGCCTTGCCGATCTTGCAGCATACGTTCTTTGGGGCACGATGACGACCAAACTGCCGCAGCTTCGTCCGATGCTGGATGCGAAAGCCCCCGCTATTGCCAGTCTGTCCGACCGGATTGGAGCATTGCCCGAGCAGGACAATCTCCGTGCACAGAGCGACGCCGAGTACGGCGATGAATGGTGTAGCGGCCAGATCGAGGCATCTCTGCGCGCGGTTCTGTGAGCGGACTGGTCGCTCAAGCTTCCTGCGAGCGCTTCGAAATGATGCAGTTGTCAGGGCGGCAAGCCGATCATAAGAACAGATTATCGCAAGGATCAATTTATACAGCTTTATCTGATTGGGTGCGCTTGATACAAACACGCATGACAGGCTGGCAGTGAGCGGATGTGACAATCGTCCAGCGCTACCAAAGGTCACGGCGCGCCGGCTCCGTCCGCCAAAAATCGCCGGAAGAATGCTTCCATCAAAGCGGTCTAGGCTTAGGTCACGCACTCATAAATCTGATGGGAATGGCACCTGAAACTCCGGCAAAGAGATGCAAGGAGAAGGGAGCAGGGCGGGTTATTCACCCGGCCAAGCTCTTCGACGCAGCAGGTCGCAGCCGTTTCGGTGTCCGGTGGATATGGCCGGTTTGGCTGGCTACTTTGTCGCAAGAGCTTGAAAACCGACTTGGTTTCCTGCGCTCTTGCTCCTTGTATCCAACCGAACCGGCTCATACCATTTTCACCAGATTTATGGGTCCCTGACCTAGGGCAGTTTATTATAGAAATCCGTATGAGGAGTTGGGCAGTGCGCCTGACACATTCATTTTTGTCTCGAAGGCCATGAAGTCGGATCTCTTTCCAGGCATGTCATGATGTCGTATCTCGAGATGAATTCAAGAAAATGGCCATAACAGGAGAGGGCTATGGACAAAAAAACTGACGAGAGCGCAGGCGGGTGCCCATTTACGGGCAGGACCGTCGTCACGAACAGGGACTGGTGGCCGAACCAGCTGAACCTCCGGATTCTTCACCAGAACTCGTCGAAGTCCGACCCGATGGGCGAGGCGTTCAACTACGCAGAGGAATTCAAGAAGCTCGACTATGAGGCCCTGAAGAAGGATCTCGTCGCGCTGATGACGGACTCGCAGGACTGGTGGCCGGCCGACTACGGTCACTACGGCCGTCTCTTCATTCGTATGGCCTGGCACAGCGCGGGCACCTACCGCACCGCTGACGGCCGTGGCGGCGCCTCCACCGGCACGCAGCGTTTCGCGCCGCTCAACAGCTGGCCGGACAACGGCAATCTCGACAAGGCGCGCCGGCTGCTTTGGCCGATCAAGCAGAAATATGGCAATCAGATCTCCTGGTCGGACCTGTTGATCCTCGCCGGGAACTGCGCGCTTGAATCGATGGGCTTCAAGACCTTCGGCTTCGGCGGCGGGCGTGAGGATATCTGGGAGCCGGAAGAGGATATCTACTGGGGCGCGGAGACCGAATGGCTGGGTGACAAGCGCTACACCGGCGATCGCGAACTGGAAAACCCGCTGGCTGCGGTGCAGATGGGCCTGATCTACGTCAATCCGGAAGGCCCGAACGGCAACCCCGACCCGGTCGCCTCCGGCCGCGACATCCGCGAGACATTCGCGCGCATGGCGATGAACGACGACGAAACCGTCGCGCTGACCGCCGGCGGTCACACCTTCGGAAAGGCTCATGGCGCGGGCGACCCCTCGCATGTCGGTCCGGAGCCGGAAGCAGCGCCGATTGAGGCGCAGGGCCTTGGATGGCTCAGCACCTACAAAAGCGGCAAGGGCGGCGACACGATCACCGCCGGTCTCGAAGGCGCCTGGACTCCCAACCCGACCAAGTGGGACATGGGCTATTTCGACATCCTCTTCGGCTATGAATGGGAACTGATGAAGAGCCCGGCCGGCGCGAAGCAGTGGCAGGCGAAGGACTTGAAGGAAAAGGACATGGCGCCGGACGCCGCCGACCCGTCCAAACGCGCGCCGCTGATGATGACCACCGCCGATATGGCGATGCGCATGGACCCGGCATACGAGAAGATCTCGCGCCACTTCCATGCCAACCCGGAAGAATTCGCCGATGCTTTCGCCCGCGCGTGGTTCAAGCTGACCCACCGCGACATGGGGCCGAAGGCACGCTATCTCGGCTCTGAAGTGCCGTCGGAAGACCTGATCTGGCAGGATCCGATTCCCGCCGCCGATCACAAGCTGATCGACGAGCAGGATATTGCGGCGCTCAAGGCCAAGATCCTTGACTTCGGGCCTGTCGATTTCCGAACTAGTCTCCACGGCATGGGCTTCGGCTTCGACCTTCCGCGGTTCCGACAAGCGCGGCGGGGCGAACGGTGCGCGTATTCGTCTTGCGCCGCAAAAGGACTGGGAGGTAAACCAGCCCGCGCAACTGGCGAAGGCGCTGGCGAGCCTTGAAGGGATCCAGAAGGCATTCAACGACGCCCAGTCCGGCGGCAAGCGGGTTTCGCTTGCCGACCTCATCGTACTTGGCGGTTGCGCCGCGGTCGAGAAGGCAGCGAAAGACGCCGGCCACAACGTGACGGTACCGTTCACGCCGGGCCGCACCGATGCGTCGCAGGAGCAGACCGACGTTGAATCCTTTGCCGTGCTTGAGCCGGTCGGCGGACGGCTTCCGCAACTACCTCAAGACCAACTACACGGTCTCGCCGGAGGAACTGCTGGTCGACAAGGCACAGCTGCTGACGCTGACGGCGCCCGAAATGACGGTTCTGGTCGGCGGTATGCGTGTGCTGGGTGCGAACCATGGGCAGTCGAAGCACGGCGTCTTCACAGATCGGCCGGGGACGCTCACCAACGACTTTCTTCGTCAACCTGCTCGATATGCGGACGGAGTGGAAGGCGACTTCGGAACACGAAGACGAGTTTGTTGGGACTGACCGTTCGAGCGGGGAAGTGAAGTGGACCGGTACACGGGTTGACCTCATCTTCGGTTCCAACTCCCAGCTCAGGGCGATTGCGGAAGTCTACGGCCAGGACGATGCGCAGCAGAAGTTCGTGCGTGACTTCGTCTCGGCCTGGACCAAGGTGATGAACGCGGATCGTTTCGATCTCTCCTGATCTCACAGGAAAGATATGCGAGGCCTCCACGCGCTTCAGCAACCGGGTATAGAGCATATTCCGCCAAATCTGAATCGGATTTGGCGACAAGGAAATGCTCAAGGCATTGATACCGGAGCGATTTCTTGTCACGAAAACGACCCCGTTTTCGTGACAAGCGCTCTAGGACGATCAGATCAGGGGCAGGGCGACAATTCAAATCCACTTGGAATGTCGCCCGCGCTCACCGGAGCGCGGACAAGCTTCCTGCCTGCATGGATGGCAAAGTGCTGTCCTGTTTGGTACTGCAAGGCCTCTCCCGAGATCATCGACCTCGCGGTGATGGTGGAAGTTCGGGTCCCGCATCCGGGTCAGAATGCAGGCGGATGCCGCGCCGCGCCGCCATGCGTTGCCCAAGTCCGCTCAGGTCCTGTGTGGATAAAAGCACCTTGGCCAAAGGCAGGATCGTGGCGTTTTCCAGCGCCAGATGATGATGCTGGCTGCGGGCAAAGGCACGAAGGTCCGAACGAAGGCCCTTGCCGGGCTTCGCCGCGCTCCGGTCGATATGGCCTCGCAAGCTTTCGACGAGAGCGTCTGCCAGTCTGTTCTCCGCAGCATGTTCCAGGGTTAGCCGGTCCAGCACTTCTTTCAGATCCGACGCTTCCGTTGCGCGGCTGCGAAGGAGCGGGAAGAGGTCTTCCTCCTCGTCGCTTACATGCAGTGCAAGATCCCGTTCGATATGGCTGGCAATCCGCTCGGCCGCATCCGCATCGAACTCTTCGGCATCGGCAAGATGGTCGCAAAGCAGGCAAAGGGCGCGAAGGCGCAAGTGTTCGGCAAGGATATAGTCGAGCGGCTTTCGCAACAGTTCGTCCGGCGGCGGCTTCAGGCCTTCGGCAATGCGCCTTGTCGCGTGGCGGCCGGCGGATGTCATCCCGCGCTCTCCCGCACGTCCTTCACCGCACGACGAAGTATGGCCGCTAGCGCGGCATGGCCGGGCTCCTCGCTTTTGCCCATGACGCCGACCAACTGCAGCCACGCTTCGTCGTCGGCCCGTTCGATAAACCTGCGAACCGCAAGAGCGATGAAAGGCGCCACCTCAAAGCCGAGCTGCCCCGCTGCCTCGCTCACGTTTGCCAGCAGCGCCAATTCGCCAGCCTCGATCAGCGCCTGTTCGGCAATGAACGGTTCGTCGATGCGGGCAATGAAATCTCCCAGCATGCCATCCTCCCTCACTGCACCAGCGGGGTGGGGCTGCCGGCGAAATCGACCCCTTCGAGCGATGCATTTCCGGCAAGGATCGAGATGTACTGATGCACCGCGCGGTGGAAGACCGCATCGGCGAGATAATCGGCGATCTTCTCCTCCACCAATTCGAACGGAAGCATTGAACCATCGATCTTGCGGTCCAGCCGGATGACGTGGACGCCGTAGCGGGTGCAAACCGGTTCATCGGTGATTTGTCCCGGCTCAAGGGCAATCAATGCCTCCTCGAAGGCGGGGGTCGTCTGGCCACGGGTGATCTGGCCAAG
>CAVOQM010000009.1:0-290307 GCA_963698365.1 uncultured Alphaproteobacteria bacterium | reverse complement strand
GAAATCGAGAACCTTGATCCCGGCAAGCGGTTGATCTGGCATGAATTAATCCCCGGTCGGACGCTACGGGTTACAGTGTTTCAAAGGATTGGGAAGCTGGCAATCAAGCAAACGAAAAAGATGGTCCAAACCTCGACCGATACTAAAGGACGCTCAATGCGAAGCCGGCGACGGCAAGGTACCGCACCGTCTTGGCGATAGCGACAAGAAGAAGGAAACTCCACAGCGGCTCGCGCAGAACGCCTGCGACCATTGTGAGCGGGTCGCCTATGACAGGCGCCCAACTGAGCAGAAGGCTCCAGCGTCCCCAGCGATGATACCAGCCTATTGCGCGGTCAAGCGCTGCTGAACTTACAGGAAACCAACGCCTGTCACGAAATCGTTCTATGCCTCTGCCCAGCAGCCAGTTGACCAGTGAGCCCAGAATATTGCCAAGGCTCACTGCCAGAATAAGACCGGATACCGGATACTGATCGCCGACCAAAAGGGCGACAAGCGCCGCCTCCGATTGTGCGGGCAGGATTGTCGCCGCTACAAACGCGAGTGAGAACAAGCCGGCATATACAGCGAGATCAGCCATGATGGAGGGACATCGGCAAGCTATCCGGCCCGTTCAATTGAGCGGCAACAGGTCATTGGTGACCGCATAGATGAAGCCTGTCACCGTGACGGTGGAAACGATGGTGCCGATAAGGATCGCGCTTGAGGCGCGCTGCACGTAGACGCCGTATTGCTGAGCGATGACGAAGACATTGGCAGCCGGCGGCAGGCAGGCCATGAGAACCGCCGTCGCAACCCAGGCAGGGTCGAAACCGCCAATCCAAACCAGCAGCATCAAAACCAGAATCGGGTGTACGACGAGTTTCACCAAAAGCACCAGCGGCAATTCCAGGGGTATGCGACCCATGGGTTGAGTGGCGACCGTGACGCCCATGGCGAAAAGCGCGCAGGGCGCGGCCGCATTGCTGAGAAACATCAACAAGGTTTCAATGGCTTCCGGCGGTTTGAACTCGATTGCCGCCGCACCAACGCCGGCAATCGTTGCAATGATGAAGGGATGGGTGAAGATGCGCTGCAAGACCGTCAGCGCTGTCTTGAGTGGCGGTTCGTTTTCCGTGCCGCCGATGGCCATCATCAAGGGAGCCAGAGTGAAAAGCAGGATATTGTCAAAGCAGAAAATCAGCGCCGTCGGCACGGCTGCGGAAGCGCCGAGCACCGCGAGCGTCAGGCCCGGCCCCATGTAGCCGATATTGGAATAGGCGCCGACAAGGGCCTGAATGGTAGCCTCCGGAATATTGCCGCGCGTGGCGACAACCCCGATGCAAAAGGCGATGGCAAAGGCGCAGTAGGTGGCGAATGTCGTCGCCGAAACGTAGCCGACATTCGTCAGTTCCTCGATCGGTGTTTTGGCGAGCAGACGAAAGAACAGGGCGGGAAGAGCGATATAGATGACGAAAAACCGCATCCATTCGAGGCCGGAGGGCGGAATCTTTCGGATCTTGCCAGCAGCGACGCCCAAAAAGATGAGGCCGAAGAACGGCAGCGCCAGGGAGATGACCTTTTCCATTAAGCCTTTCCGGTGAGCGATCCAAAGAGGGCCGGTGAGCGTTCGAAAGACGGAATGAACCGGGCGGTTGCTATCTTTCGGACACTTGAGTAATCACCGCAGGCCTAACTTGTTCGCCCGGAACGGTCAATCGGCGCAGACTATCGTTCAAGCCATGAGCGTAGCCTGCTCGCGCTTCCACGGCATCATCCACATTGAGGAAAAAGCGTGTCGCGTCGAAAAAACCCCGTGAACAGTATTGGCAAGTCGATCCAGTACCGGGTCGAATGGCTCGGCCTGAAGGCGGTGCTGATGCTGTTTCGCCTGATGCCGCTGGATACGGCCTCTTGGCTGAGTGGCGCGATCTGGCGGCGGGTGGCGCCGTTCAACAGCCGACACAAGCGGGCGCTCGATAATCTTCACGCGGCCTTTCCCGAAAAAACCAGGGCGGAATGCGAGGCAATCGCCCGCGACATGTGGGAAAATCTCGGCCGGGTGATGGCCGAAACGCTGCTTCTGGACCGGCTGGTGCGCGACGAAAGCCGGTTCACCTACGATGTGGAAGCCGCCCGCACTGCAATTGATGGCGGCGGTTCGGTGATCGTTTCCATGCATAGCGGCAACTGGGAAGTTTGCGCGCTAGGCGGAATCCACGCCGGCCATCAGCCGGCAGGCGTTTATCAGGCAATGAAAAACCCTCTTTCCGACGAAGAGATCCACCGCCTTCGCGCGCCCCTTTATCCAAGCGGCCTGTTTTCCAAGGGACACGACACGGCAAGGCGACTGCTGGCAATCGTGCGCCAGGGCGGTATGTGCGCCTTCCTGGCAGATCTGCGCGATCTGCGGGGAATTCAGGTTCCGTTTTTCGGACGTCCCGCCCACGCAACCAGCTTTCCCGCGACAATCGCCCGCGCTAACAAGGTTCCCCTCATCGTCTGTCGCGTGGTGCGCTGCGAAGGTGCGCAGTTTCGCATCGAGGCAAAGCCTGTTGCCTATAAAATCACGACCGACAAAAGCACCGATGTCGCAGCGGCAACGGTAGCTTATCACCGCCAGTTCGAAGAATGGATACGCGAAGACCCTGGCCAATGGATGTGGATCCTGCGGAAATGGGTGTGACGGGCGACGCCTTTCCCATTGTTCCTTCGGCTTGTTTGTGCGGCGCAGCATCGGCTGCTATAGAATGGGTAGAATCCTCGACCATGCCGGCAAAATGCCGTCAAAAGGAGAAACCTGCCCGTGAAGACGCCGCGTGCCTTCTATCAGCCGCTCGCCATCGGCGCCCCCGCCCCACTTCGCGCAACGCCGGTTCGGCTCGAGCGCATGATCCACTTCGTGCCGCCGCAGATCGACAAGATGCGCGGCGAAAGTGCCCGATCTCATCCGCAACGGTGGACGTCATCCTCGGCAATCTTGAAGATGCGATCCCGGCCGATGCCAAAGAGGCGGCGCGCGACGGCTTCATCCAGATGGCCCGCGACAACGACTTCGGCGCGACCGGCCTGTGGACCCGCATCAACTGCCTCAACTCCCCCTGGGCGCTCGACGACATCGCTCGAAATCGTCACCGAACGTCGGCCACAAGCTCGACGTCATCATGCTGCCCAAGGTCGAGGGCGCCGTGGGATATCCACTATCTCGACCAGCTGCTTGCCCAGCTCGAGGCCCAGGCGGGCATTTTGCGAGCCCATCCTGATCCACGCCATCCTCGAAACCGCGGAAGGCGTCGCCAACGTCGAGGCGATCGCCGACGCAAGCCCGCGCATGCACGGCATGAGCCTCGGCCCGGCCGATCTCGCCGCCTCGCGCGGCATGAAAACCACGCGTGTCGGTGGTGGTCACCCGGCTATGGCGTTCTGGCTGACGCGGCTCCGGACGACCAGCCCGCGCCCGCCTATCCAGCAGGATCTCTGGCACTACACGGTGGCCAAGATGGTCGATGCCTGCCTACGCTGCCGGCATCAAGGCCTTTTACGGGCCGTTCGGCGATTTTTCCGACCCGGAAGCCTGCGAAGCCAGTTCCGCAACGCCTTCCTGATGGGCTGCCTCGGCGCCTGGTCGCTGCACCCGACCAGATCGACATCGCCAAGCGGGTCTTCTCGCCCGATCCCGGACGAAGTGGCCTTCGCCAGCAACGCATCCTCGAGGCCATGCCCGATGGAACCGGCGCGGTGATGATCGACGGCAAGATGCAGGACGACGCCACCTGGAAACAGGCCAAGGTGATCATGGATCTTGCCACGCTGGTGGCAAGCAGAGACCCGGATCTTGCCTCCGTCTACGGCTTTTGAAGCGCGCGCGACCGCAGTGGCTTGAAGAACGGCTGGCGGCGACGCATCGCTGAAAAAGTGCCGCCGACGTGACTTGACATGAAGGCACTGCTATGCGCTGTAAGGCGCCAAACGGCGATTTTAAGAAAATTGCGCTTATTTTACCAATCGGATACCGCTTTTTGGTAAAGTCTACAGGTGAACTTGCCTGAAGGGGAATTTGCCCGAAAAGCGCTGCCTACTGGGCGTATCGCCACGGAGCGCTAGATTATCGGAAATAGCCGCAGTAAAGCGGCCAAGCGAAACATGGTCATGCAGACAACGCGGACAGCAAAGTTCAACATCGGTCAGATCGTCCGCCACAGGGTCTATTCCTTCCGTGGCGTGATTTTCGATGTGGACCCGACATTCAGCAACACCGACGACTGGTGGGAAGCCATCCCCGAGGACGTTCGGCCGCGCCGTGACCAGCCGTTTTATCATCTGCTCGCGGAAAACGATGAGACGGAATATATCGCCTATGTCTCCGAGCAGAACCTCGTGCCGGATGAAACCGGCGAACCTATCCGCCATCCCCAGTTCGATGAAATTTTCGAAGAACAGGCCGACGGCAGCTATCGTCCGCGCGACGTGGACATGCACTGAGTTTCAGGGCCGAATTCGGCAGCACGTCAAAGCCGAAGCAACGAAAAACGCCGCGGCGGCTGCCACGGCGTTTTTTTGTAGGTTCAGTTCCGCGCAGAAGCGAAATCAGTTTCCGGTGACGGATTTCTGCTTGTCGATCAGCTTCTGCCTGGCTTCCTCGGCCCGCTTCTGCAATTCGCTCTGCAGCTGCTGTTCCTTCTGGCGAAGGGCTGCCGGATCGATCGGCGCACCGTCATAGATCTTGGTGAAACCGTTCAGGCTCAGTTCGAAGGGAACGGGCTTTGCCTGCTGGTTCAGCGTCGTCAGCACCAGCTTGCCGCCCTTCTTGAGCGAATCGACGAAGCCGCCGTCGATCACCAGTTCGGAATAACAGGCATTTGGGAAGCAGATCCCGTATTTCGATTCCGTCTGCTTGCCGGCATCGACCTGAACCCTGAGGCCCGGCTGGATCAGCATGCCCGGCGGCACGGCGATCAACAGCGTCTTGCGTGCCTCGCCGGAAATCTCCCGGATGGCGACGGAGGCGAGAAACTGCCCCGTATCCGTGCGGAGTTCCTGCGTGATCAGGCAGATATCCTTCTTTGCCTTCGGATCGGTGTTGCAAACCTTGATCCACGGAGATTCCGCACCCGGCTGCACTTCCTGAGCATTCGCACCGGCGATCATCACCACACCGGTGACCGTGGCCAGAGCCCATGTCGCCAGTCCTTGCTTGAAGTTACTCGCCATTCGAATTCGTCCTCGATTCCTGTTCGCCACCTGGAATGCGCTCATCTTCGCAGCATTCGGGCTTTCCCGCCCGAAGCGGCAAGACACCGCAAAAAACCTTTTAACGCATAAGCCATTCAGATCGAAACGAGCAAAACGGACTATGCCCAAGGCATTCATTCTGGAGCGACTTCTTGTCGGTCAGGCGTTCTCCCGACCACAAAACGCTCTCGCCCCTTGAAAGCCCCGCCGCGATGCGCCCCGGCACGCGATTTCGCAAATCACGATACCGCGATGCACTCATTTGAGGGGTGATTGCGGCAAGACGTTGACTGCTTAATGCAGAGACTTCACGGGTCGGTCGAATGTTTACAAGGAAGATGATGGAATTTCTAGGTCAACTTTGGGAATTCAGCGAAAGCGTTGCATTTTGGTTGCGTCGCGGTATCCGAAACGCCTCCGACCGCGATTTTGCCTGATGGGGCATCGAATATCCCGCGAAATCAAAGGCTGACGGGTAACTTCAAGCCAGCGATTTAAAAACATCAGGATGGCGTTGCCCGGTATCGCGGGGAGAGGACCTCGCATCCAATTCTTTCGGTATGTTAACCTTAACAAAGTGATTCTTCGCCTAAGATCGACCCATGTTCACGACTGCCCTCATCTGCCCGGAAAAGCGCCCAATGCATCGCCGCTCACCCGCGATTCTCAATCTGTTTTCGGCGCTTGCGCTCACAGTGGGGCTGGCCTTTTGCGGGTTTTCGGCGTCGCTTCAGCCGGCCTATGGCGAAGGCAAGGAAGTGCCGCTGGTTCACGGCGTCGCCATGCACGGGGAACCGGCGCTCGCCGTCGATTTCACCGCCCTTCCCTATGCCAACCCGGAAGCCCCCAAGGGCGGTTCCGTCACCTTCGGCGTGCAAGGGTCCTTCGACAGCCTCAATCAGTTCATCGTCCAGGGTGGCACATCGTCGGCGCGCGGCATCCGGGATCCCGAATACGGCGATCTCGTCATCGAAAGCCTGCTTGCGCGCAACCACAATGAGGCCTTTTCGCTTTATGGCCTGCTGGCGAAGGGTCTCCGCATGCCCGACACGCGGGAATGGATCGAATTCGAACTCGATTCCAACGCCCGCTTTTCAGACGGTAAACCGGTCACCGTCGAGGACGTGATTTTTTCCTTCGAGATCCTGCGCGACAAGGGCCTCCCGCATTTTCGAGCCCGATATAATCGAATCAAGGCGATGACGAAGACCGGTCCGCACAGCGTCCGCTTCGATTTCGGCGATGGCGATGACCGGGAACTGCCGTTGCTTCTCGGCCTGTCACCGATTTTTGCCAAACATGCGACCAACTCTGAAACCTTCGACAAGAGCACGCTGACCCCACCGATCGGTTCAGGCCCCTATATCGTCGACAAGGTGGACCCCGGATCGAGCATCACCTATCGCCGCAACCCGGAATACTGGGGCAACGATCTGCCGATCCGCCGGGGGCTGTTCAATTTCAACGAAATCCGCGTCGATTATTTTCGCGACGAAAACGCCCTGCAGCAAGCCTTTCAAAAAGGCATCGTCCAGGTCCAGCCGGTCCGCGATCCGGCGCGCTGGACGAATGGATTCGATTTTCCAGCCGCCCAGTCCGGCGACGTGGTGCGCGACGCATTTCCGCTCGGCACGCCTGCCGGAATGTTCGGCTTTGCCTATAACACCCGCCGTCCGGTCTTTGCCGACAAGACAGTTCGCAAGGCGCTGGCGATGCTCTTCGATTTCGAATGGGCGAACCGGAACCTCTATTACGGTCTCTACAAGCGGACTGGCGGTTATTTCGACAATTCCGTTCTTTCCTCGCTCGGAAGGCCTGCAAGCGAGCGGGAGCGGATGTTGCTGGCGCCATTCATGGACGAGATCGAGACGGACGTTTTGGAGGGCGCCTGGGCGCCTACGGCGGCCGATGGTTCCGGCCGCGACCGTGCCATCCTGCGCGATGCGGTAGGGCTCCTGAAATCCGCCGGATACAGCATCCGCGACGGCGCCATGATGGATCAGGCGGGCGCGCCTCTCACCTTCGAGATCCTGATCGCCTCAAAAGATCAGGAGCGCCTGGCGCTCGCCTATCAGCGGCAGCTCAAGCTCATTGGCGTCGACACGGTGATACGCAACGTCGATGCGGCCCAGTACCAGAAGCGCCGCCAGACCTTCGACTTCGACATGATCCTGAACCATTGGCCGGCATCGCTCTCGCCGGGAAACGAGCAGAGTTATCGCTGGGGAAGCAAGGCGGCGGATTCCGAAGGCTCGTTCAATTTCACCGGAGTCAAAAGCCCTGCGGTTGACGCAATGATAGAAGCGCTGCTCGCCGCTTATGACGATGCCGGCTTCACGGACGCCGTCCGCGCCCTCGACCGGACGCTGATCTCCGGGCACTACGTCGTGCCGCTGTTTCATTTACCTGATGTCTGGATCGCCCGCTGGAAGACCATCGGCCGGCCGGAACAGGCGTCGATTGCCGGACCGCGCATGGAAGCGTGGTGGCGCACCGATATTCCGGCAGTTCGGCCGGGGGGATAAGAAACCGATGATCCTGACACCCGAACAGACCATCGATACGCACACCAAGAGCGGCGTCTGGGGACGCGTAACGCTCGACGCGCTGTTTCGGCGCACGGTCGCCAATCACCCGGACCGGCTGGCCCTTGCCGACGCGCCGGACAGGAGCGAATGGACCGGCGGCAACGCCCGCCAGCTGACCTATGCCGAGGCCGACAGCGAGATTTCCAGGCTTGCCGGATTTTTCGCCGCCGTCGGCCTGTCGGTCGATAACGTGATCGGCCTGCATGCGCCCAATACCACGGATGCGGTGATCACGCTGCTTGCGGCGATACGTGCCGGCCTCGTTGCGGCGGTGCTGCCGCTACACTGGCGGCGCAAGGACGTCTTGCAGGCACTGACGCGTGCCGGGGCGAAAGCGCTGGTTGCCGGCGACAGGGCGGAACCGCGGCTACTTGCTGAAGAAGCACGCGACACGGCAGCCGATCTCTTCAGCTTGCGGTTCGTCTTCGGTCTCGGCAAGGACGTGCCCGACGGATTGATCGATATCGCCTCGATACTGGCGGAAACGAACGAAGCGGACATGCCGCCGCCTTCAATCAAACGCGAAAAAAACCCGGCCGATCATGTGGCGACCTTGTCGTGGACGCGGTCAACCAGCGGCGAGCCATTGCCGGTGGCAAGAAGCCACAATCACTGGATCGCCGCAGGCTTCATGCCCTTTCTTGAATCCAACTTGTCCGACGCGGCAAGGATCGTCGTTCCCTATTCGCTGTCGAGCATGGTGGGGATCGGCGCCGGGCTTGTGCCCTGGATCATGTCCGGCGGCACGATGCATCTCCACCACCCGATGGCGCTGCGTTCGCTCGCCGCCCACGCCAATGCGGTGGATGCGGACTATGTGCTTTGCCCGGGCTCGCTTGTGCCGGCCTTCGAACGCAAGCTGACGGCGGAAAGCTGCAGGATCGTCTCCGTCTGGAACGGTTCCTCGCCCCTGCCGGAACTGATGTCGACCAACCGGGCGCTGATCGACCTGCATGTGGCGGACGAATTCGCCATGATCGCGCGCCAGCGCGGCGCAAGCGCCCTGCCCGTTCCAATCGCCCCCGGCCTGATCGGCGCGCCCTCCACGATCCGTCATGCGCCCGCACTGGTGGAAGTTTCAATCGACGAGGATGCCGCCCCCAACACGTTAAAGGTACGCGGCCCGATGGTCGCCAATTCCGCCTGGCCAGCCAGCAAGGTGCGCATTCCATCCGACAAGGCGGGCTACGTCGACACGCTGCTTCCCGTCCGCCGCACGGAAAACGGCATCACCGGGCTTGGCACTCCGGGGCAATCCGCGCCCGGAATCGGACCCCTGGCGGGGCTCGACGCGCTATACTCGTCTTTCCCCGGAGTGCAGGAGGCAGCCGCCTTTCTGGTCGAGGACGGGATATTGGGTGCTCGGCTTTATAGCGCATTGGTGCCACAGCCGGGCATGCTGCTCGATACGGAGGCCTTTTTCGCCTATCTTGATGCGGAGGGTGTGAGCCTTGCGGAAATCCCTCACCGGGTGCTCTCGCTGCAATCCCTGCCGAGGCTGGAGGCCGGGCAAATCAATCGCGATGCCTTGACGGCGCGCGTGCAAAAGCTCGTCGCCGCAGTCGCGTGAAGGATGACATGGACCTCGTCGATCAACGTTTCGCCGTCATTTGCACCAACCATCGCGCCCTGTCTGAGCTCTACAGTGCGTTTTACAGCCGTATCTGGCCGATATTCGTCGACAAGACACAGGATATCAGCCTGCTTTTCAGGCAAAGCCAGCTGCCAAGGTCCATTCTGCTGGTGCTTTCAGGTCACGATGAAGACCAGGCCACGGTCGAGGAATTGCGCCGTAATCTCGCGCAAATCGCGGTTGAGATTCCCGTGGTGCTGTTATTCGAAGGCACGAGCCTGACCCATTTTCGCAACGCGCCACTGAGCATCAGACCGGCGGCGATACTGGGCGCCGGATTTCCGTTGTCCCTCGTGGCCGGTCGCCTCAGCGACGCGGCGAGGATGGCGCTGCGCATGGAAGAGGCCCGCCGCCGGCGGCTTGTGCTTGGCCGGGCGGTTCAAGGCCCCGGTCCATCAGGCGAAGCGAAGGTGGACGCAGGCCTGCTCATCGTGGGGCTTGGCGGCCGATTCGCCGCTATTCAGGCGGCCAACAAGGAACGCACGACGATCGTCGGCGCCTTCACACCGGATATGGCCAATACGTATCTTGCTGAAGCCTGGTTTCGGGTCGTCATGATCGATTGCGCGCCTGCGGAAGCGGAAGAGCAAATTCGCCGCATCCGCAGCGATCCGCGTTACAAGACGCTGCCCTTGATCGCCGCGACCGAACTGGCTGGCGATGCGCCCGCGCTCTACAATGCCGGAGCCAGCGAAGTCATCGTCGGCGAGATCAGCGAGGATATGCTGGCCTGGCATCTTGCCATGGCGATACGCGCAGGCGTAAGGCGCGGCCTCGCAAACCGCACGCTCTCCGCATATCGTGATCGCTTTGTGACGGCGGCAGGAGGTTGGCGGCTCGACGCCAACACCTTCAAAGCCTATCTCTTTTCATCAAGGGAAGCTGCATCCATCAGAGGCGACGAACTGAAGATCATTCGGTTTGCCGAATTTGCGGATGCCGTTTCCAGGGAATTGGAAAGCAGCGAAGACCAGGGTTTTTCATCGCTCGACAGTTCGGCCATTTATTCCGCGGCGATTCGCCAGGGAAGAGGACCTGATCGCCGAAGTGGAAAATGAAGGCCCGGTCGTGGTGCTGCGAAGCGCGGAGGCGGCGGAACGGCTCGGCGAGAGGATCAGATCGATCCATCGTTCAACCCGCTTTTCCTGACCCTCGCGCCTTGGTTCAAACATTTAGGTTCGCCCCGATATGGGCGGGAGAAAGTCAACTATGTCTGAAAATGCAATTGTAACGATCGACGTCGTTTCCGACGTCATGTGCCCCTGGTGTTTCATCGGCAAGAAAAGGCTGGAAGCCGCCCTGGTTCAGATCCCCGACGTGAAAGTGGAAGTTCGCTGGCGGCCGTTCCAGCTCGATGCGACGCTTCCGCCCGAAGGCAAGGATCGCAAGCAGTATCTCGCCGACAAGTTCGGAGGTCTTGACCGGGCGAATGAAATCTACAAACGCATCGGCGACGCCGGCGAACAGGAAGGCATCCATTTCGCTTTCGACAAGATCGTCAAATCGCCGAACACGCTGAACTGCCACCGGCTTATCCTTTGGGCGCGGGCCGAAGGGTTGCAGGACAAGGTGGTGCATCGCCTGTTTCAGCTCTATTTCATCGAAGGGGTCGACCTTTCGGATAACGAAAATCTCGTCGAAGTCGCCCGAGAAGTGGGCATGAATGCTGATGACGTCGCAGCTCTGCTTGAGACGGACACCGATCTGGAGCGGGTGAAAAACGAGATCGAAAGCGCCCATCAGATGGGCGTGACCGGCGTTCCCTGCATGATCATCGACCAGCGGTTTGCGCTGATGGGGGCGGAAACGGCGGATACGATCATCGCCGCTATCCGTCATGCGCAGGAAACCAAGCCCGGAACGGCGGCAGAGGCCGAAGCGGCTGGCTGAGACCGTTCAACCTGCAGTCGATTCATTAAAAAAGGCGGCCTGCTGGCCGCCTTTTTTGTCGCTGGACTTTTTACCGGCCTATCAACCGCGCAGGATCGATGCACCAGCATAATGCGCCTGAGGCCCGAGCTCTTCCTCGATACGGATCAACTGGTTGTATTTTGCCAACCGGTCGGAACGGGCGAGCGAACCGGTCTTTATCTGGCCGCAGTTGGTGGCGACCGCGAGATCGGCGATGGTCGTATCCTCGGTCTCGCCGGAACGATGCGACATGACCGCGGTGTAGCCGGCCTTATGCGCGGTCTCTACCGCGTCCAGCGTCTCTGTCAGCGAGCCTATCTGATTAACCTTGACCAGGATCGAATTGGCTACCCCTCGGGAGATACCTTCCCGTAGGCGGACGGAATTGGTGACGAAGAGGTCATCACCAACCAGCTGGCACTTTTTGCCTGCAAGATCGGTCACCGCCTTCCAGCCGTTCCAGTCGTCTTCGGCCATGCCATCCTCGATGGAAATGATCGGATAGCGCGCGGCAAAGTCGGCGAGATATTGCGCCATTTCGTCGGAGTCGAGCACCTTGCCCTCGCCTTCCAGATGATATTTGCCATTCTTGAAGAATTCGGTCGAGGCGGCATCCAGCGCCAGGAACATATCCTCACCGGGCCGGTATCCGGCCTTTTCGATCGCCTTCATGACGAAGCCGATGGCTTCATCCGTCGAGGCGAGGTTGGGAGCAAAGCCGCCCTCATCGCCGACATTGGTGTTGTGGCCGGCATCCTTCAGCGCTTTTTTCAGGGTGTGGAACACCTCCGAGCCCATGCGCACCGCATCGCGAAAGGACGACGCGCCGACCGGCATGATCATGAATTCCTGGAAATCGATCGGATTATCGGCATGAGCGCCGCCGTTGATGATGTTCATCATCGGCACAGGCAAAAGCCTGGCATTGGTGCCGCCCACATAGCGGTAGAGCGGCAGGCCGGCCGACTCCGCCGCAGCCTTGGCCACGGCTAGCGACACACCGAGAATGGCGTTGGCGCCGAGGCGCGACTTGTTGGATGTGCCGTCGAGGGAAATCATCGCCTCGTCGATCTGGATCTGGTCTTCCGCGTCCAGCCCGCCGATAGCGTCGAAGATCTCGCCATTGACAGCCTCGACCGCGCGCTCAACGCCCTTTCCAAGATAACGCTCGCCACCATCACGCAATTCCACCGCTTCATGGGCGCCAGTGGAAGCGCCCGAGGGCACGGCAGCGCGGCCAAAAGACCCATCCTCAAGCACGACGTCCACTTCCACCGTCGGATTGCCGCGGCTATCGAGGATTTCCCGCCCGATGATATCGACGATCGCAGTCATGATATTCTCCCTGTCTCAAGCGTAAAACGGCATCAATGCCTGCGTTTCGCGCGTAATTAAAATCCCGGACGGGCAATAATGCGCTCCGAACGGACTCAAGTCTTCACTCGTGGTTCCTTTGAATTTGACATTTGACCGCAAAGCCACGGCAGACGGGCTTTAAACGTCAAATCCGCTCCACTATCTTCGGCGCGCGGCCAATGCCGATGTGGGTAAGCCCTGCAGCGTTGAACTCCTCGGCCACCCAGATATTGCGCATGTCCACCACGGTCTTGCCGCGCATCCGCCTGGCAAGCGATGCAGGCGCGAGCCCCCGATAGGCATTCCATTCGGTCAGAACGGCAAGCACATCCGCCCCATCGGCAACGTCGGAAGGAACATCGCACCACGTAACGCCCGGCAGCAGGGGTTCGGCCTGCGCGCGCGCTTCCGGGTCGTGCACCTTGACGGTGACGCCCGCAGCCTGAAGCGCCGGCACGATCACCAGCGAAGGCGCATCGCGGACGTCGTCAGTGTTCGGCTTGAAAGCGATGCCGAGGATGCCGACAACCGATCCTTTCGGATCGTCGCCAAGAGCTGCAAGAATACGCTCCGCCATCTGCCGCTTGCGCTGTTCGTTGACCTCCATGGTCGCCTCGACCAGATGAAGCGGCGTATCGTATTTGCGCGCCGTCGCCGCAAGCGCCGACGTGTCCTTGGGAAAGCAGGAACCGCCGTAACCTGGCCCGGCATGAAGGAATTTCGATCCGATCCGTTTGTCGAGACCGATGGCGCTGGCGACTTTCTGGACGTCGCCACCGACCTTCTCGCACAGATTGGCGATCTCGTTGATGAAGGTGATTTTCATCGCCAAAAAGGCGTTGGAGGCGTATTTGATGAGCTCGGCGTTTTCAAGCGTCGTCACCACGATCGGCGTTTCGCGCAAGAAAAGCGGGCGGTAAAGACGCCGCAACGCCTCTTCGCCAGCCGCATCGGTAACGCCGACAACGACCCGGTCCGGCCGCATGAAATCCTCGATCGCCGCACCCTCGCGCAGGAATTCCGGGTTCGACGCGACGGAAAAAGCCACACCCGGCCGTTCCCGGGCGATAATCTCGGCAACCTTCCGGCAAGTGCCGACGACCACCGTCGACTTGATCACGATCACCGTGCCCGGCCTCATCGCCTTCGCGATGCGCTCGGCTGCTGCAAAGACGTAGCTCAGATCCGCCTCGCCATCGCCCCGTCTGGACGGCGTGCCAACGGCGATGAAGACAACGTCGGCCTCCGCGACTGAATTTTCGAAATCCGTGGTGAATGAAAGGCGCTTTTCTTCGAAATTCCGCTCAATCAGCGTATCGAGACCCGGCTCGAAGATCGGCACTTCCATGCGGTTCAATCGCTCGATCTTGGTCTCGTCGATATCGACGCATGTAACGTCGAAACCGAATTCGGAGAAACAAACTCCCGACACCAGACCTACATAGCCCGTACCGATCATCGTTATGCGCATGGCGTACCTTCCGGTGTTTTTCTCGCAGGCAGCAGACGCCCCTCGAAACCTATCCAAATGCCCGAAGCTCTGCCAAATGGGCTGTATGACGGCGATGTCTCAGTTTGATGTCGAATTGCGCTTCACCACCCGGTCGATGGCCTGCAGTTCTTCAAGAAGTGCCCCCAAGTCCTTGACCGGAATCATGTTTGGCCCGTCACAAGGTGCGTTGTCGGGATCGTCGTGAGTTTCCATGAATACACCGGCAACGCCGACGGCAACGGCGGCTCGCGCCAGAACCGGAACGAACTCACGCTCGCCCCCCGATGTTTCCCCCTGCCCGCCGGGTTGCTGCACGGAATGGGTAGCATCGAAGATGACCGGAGCGCCGGTGCGCGCCATGATCGGCAGCGAGCGCATGTCGGAAACGAGAGTGTTATAGCCGAAGGACGCGCCACGCTCGGTCAGCATCACATTCGGATTGCCGGAACCGACCAGTTTTGCGACGATATTTTTCATTTCCCAGGGCGCAAGGAACTGCCCCTTCTTCACGTTGACGACCTTTCCGGTCGCCGCTGCGGCAACCAAAAGGTCGGTCTGCCGGCAAAGAAAGGCCGGGATCTGAAGCACGTCGATCACTTCCGCAAGAACCGCGCATTGGCCGGCATCATGGACATCGGTCAAAACCGGCAATCCGAGACTTTCGCGAATTTCCGCAAAGACCGGCAGCGCCGCCGCAAGCCCCATGCCGCGTTTGCTGGAGAGCGACGAACGATTGGCCTTGTCGAAGGAGGTTTTGAAAACGACACCAATTCCAAGCGCTCCGGCGATTTCCTTCACCGCAGCCGCCATTTCAAGCGCGTGCGCCCGGCTCTCCATCTGGCAAGGGCCGGCAATCAGCGAAAAGGGCGCGTCATTTTCGAAAGCGACGGTTCCAATGCTGACGCGGGTGTTGCAGGCGGGTGTAGCGATCATGTCGGTTTCCTGATCCGGGTCCGGTTGAGCCCCCAGAGCATATCCCCTTCACATCGAACCGATCTGAATGAATTATGCTCAAAGCCTTGATCATGGGGTGAATACAGCGAGGCCATTGCCCCCGCAACCGCCGACGCGCCGACAGCAGCGTTTTTAACCCCATTGTCGGGAAAATATTCCATTGTCGCCGGGTTTTATCCAAATTGCTTTGGTTCAATGCTGTGCTAAACAACGGCAGATGCCGTAGCGCCATGTAACCAGTATCGACGGAGTACCTGTTTAATGTCTTTCAAGCGCATTCGTAAGGCTGTCCTGCCGGTCGCCGGCCTCGGCACGCGTTTTCTGCCTGCGACAAAGGCGGTGCCCAAGGAAATGCTGACGATCGTCGACCGGCCCATCATCCAATATGTGGTCGACGAAGCGCGCGAGGCGGGTATCGAGCACGTCGTTTTTGTGACCGGGCGCAACAAGCATGTGATCGAGGATCACTTCGACATAGCCTACGAGCTCGAAGAGACGCTGAAGGAACGCAACAAGACGACAGCTCTCAAGATCCTGGACGCGATCCGGCCGGCGGCTGGCACGACGAGCTTTACACGCCAGCAAGCTCCGCTCGGCCTTGGACACGCCATCTGGTGCGCACGCGATCTTATCGGCAACGAGCCTTTCGCCATCCTCCTGCCGGATATGCTGATCAAGAACCCCAAAGGTTGCCTGAAGCAGATGGTGGAAGTGTACGAAGAATCAGGCGGCAACGTCATCGCGGTTGAAGAAGTTCCAGACGACCAGACCCACAACTACGGCATCGTCAAGATCGAAGGCAGCTCCGGCGCGGTCATGCCCATCACCGGCATGGTGGAGAAGCCTGCACAAGGAACAGCGCCGTCCAATCTCATCATTACCGGCCGCTATATCCTTCAGCCGGAGATATTTGATTTGCTGGCGCAGCAGGAAAAGGGCGCCGGCGGCGAAATCCAGTTGACTGACGCCATGATTGCCTTGATGAGAGCGCAGGATTTCACGGGCCTTCGTTTCGACGGCAAGAGCTACGACTGCGGCTCCAAAGCGGGCTTCCTTTCCGCCAATATCGCATTCGCGCTCGACGATCCGGATCTTTCAAGGGAACTTAGGCCGTTGCTGGGCAAGTTGCTGGCCGGGTGAGCGGCAGGTAACTTCATGAAAACAATCCTCGTCACAGGTTCCGCCGGCTTCATTGGCTTCCATGTTTGCCGGCGGCTCCTCGCCGATGGCTGGAAGGTCGTCGGCGTCGACAATATTTCGCCCTATTACGATCCGTCCCTGAAAATGGGGCGGCTGGCGATCCTGAAAAACAGCAATCATTTCAACGAAGCCCGCGTCGATATCACCGACCGCAATGCTCTTTTTCAGGTATTTGCGGACCACAAGCCCGAACGCATCATCCATCTGGCGGCGCAGCCCGGCGTGCGCTACAGCCTGGAAGAACCGCAGGCCTATGTGGATGCCAATGTCACCGGTTTCCTGACAATGCTGGAGGCGGCACGCACCTTTCCGGTCGATCATCTGGTCTTCGCCTCCACCTCCTCCGTCTACGGCCTCGACAGCGCGATGCCGCTTTCGCCCCATCGCGGCGGCGACCATCCGGTATCCCTCTATGCGGCGACGAAAAAGGCCAACGAGGCGATGGCGCATACCTATGCGCATCTCTTCCGCATTCCATTGACGGGATTGCGTTTCTTCACCGTCTACGGCCCGTGGACAAGGCCGGATATGGCGCTCTTCAAATTCACCAAGGCCATCACCGAAGGCGCGCCGATCGATATCTACAATCAGGGCGAGATGATCCGCGACTTCACCTATGTCGACGATATCGTTGAAGGAATAATCCGGGTCGCCGACAAGCCGGCAAAGGCCAATCCCGATTTCGACCAGCAAAACCCCGACCCGGCATCAAGCAGCGCGCCATACCGGATCTACAACATCGGCAACAACCGCCCGGTGCAGTTGCTCGACTATGTGAATGCGATCGAGGAAGCGATCGGCAAAAAAGCCGAACGGCGCTATTTGCCCATGCAGCCAGGCGACATGCTGGCGACCTATGCAGACGTGGACGACCTCATCGAACTGACGGGCTTCAAGCCGCAGACATCGGTTCGCGACGGTGTGAAGGCCTTCGTCGACTGGTATCGCAGCTATTTCAAGGCGTGAAGGCGCGTAAATCCGTAGTCATTGCAATAAGGTCGAAGGTCACGCGTTACGCCGGATCAGTTGATTTAACCGTTTTCGCCAACTCGTCGTATACTATTAGTCGGCAAATCAGGAGGGTCGCGAAGATGCTAGAGCGCTTTCCCTTCAGGTGGAATCACCTGAAGGACAAGAAACCGCACCAGGATCAAAACCTTGAGCATATCCCTGTCACCAAATACGATTCAGATTTGGCGGGATATGCTCGGGGTTTCAAGCCTGCAGTGGCATTCCTTATAGCGGCCATTGCCGTTGTGATAACCACGGTCTTGTTGCCGGCGACGGCAAAAGCGGAGGATCTTGGACCAACTTTCCGCCAGCTCATCACCAGTCAGATCAGCGCCTTTCGCTCAGACGACGCAGATGTCGCGTTTTCCTTCGCAGCACCCAACATCAAGCAACGTTTCCAAAAGCCGGATATCTTCCTGAAAATGGTGCGGCAGGGATATCGGCCAGTTTATCGACCCAAATCCGTAACCTTCGGTCAGCAAAAAAATACATCCTACGGGCCGACGCAGGAGGTCCACGTCACCGGACCTGAAGGCAAGGATTGGCTGGTGCTCTACACTTTCGAACAGCAGGGCGACGGGTCGTGGAAAATTTCCGGCTGCTATCTGACGGAAGATCCTGGCGAGGCAACCTGACGCCACAGTGCAATAGGCTTGGCTGAGCACCGTTAATTTATCGGTTTAAGGTCGCCCTTTGCCCAATCTTCCCTCGTGCGCGCCCGGAAGTCCTCGAAAGTTCCAGCCTCGATCGCATCGCGCATGCCCTGCATGAGCTGCTGATAATAGGCGAGGTTGTTCCAAGTCAGCAGCATGGCGGCCAGCCCCTCGCCGGCTTTCACGAGGTGATGCAGATAGGCGCGGGAATAGCGGTTCGCCGCTTCGCAGGGCGATGTCTCGTCCAGCGGACGCGGATCGTCGGCGTGGCGGGCGTTCTTCAAATTGACCTTGCCAAAACGGGTATAGGCAAGGCCGTGCCTGCCGGCGCGGGTCGGCATGACGCAATCGAACTGGTCGATACCGCGCGCAACGCTCTCCAGAATATCTTCCGGCGTACCGACACCCATGAGATAACGCGGCTTTTCAACCGGCATAACGGGCGTCGTGATCTCCAGCATCCTGAGCATCACTTCCTGCGGTTCGCCAACCGCAAGACCGCCGACCGAATAGCCCTCAAACGGCATTTCACCCAACCGCGTGGCCGATTGGACACGAAGCTCCGGCTCCGCCCCGCCCTGAACAATGCCGTAAAGCGCCTGACCGCGCGCAGGCCCGCCCATGGCCTCGAACTTCCGGCGCGAACGCTCCGCCCAACGCAAGCTCAATTGCATGGCGCGTTCCGTTTCCTCAAACGAGGCCGGAAGCGCGATGCATTCGTCGAGTTGCATCTGGATATCGGAGCCGAGCAGCTGCTGGATTTCGACCGATCGCTCCGGCGTCATTTCATGCCGCGCACCATCGATATGGCTTTGAAAGGTCACGCCGTTTTCATCGAGCTTGCGAAGTTGCGCCAGCGACATGACCTGAAAACCACCGGAATCGGTGAGGATCGTATGCGGCCAGTTCATGAACTTGTGCAAGCCACCGAGGCGTGCGACCCGCTCTGCCGTCGGCCTCAACATCAAATGGTAGGTATTGCCCAGAACCACGTCGGAGCCGAGCGCCCTCACCTGATCGGGATACATCGCCTTGACGGTCGCCTGGGTGCCCACAGGCATGAAAGCCGGCGTGCGAACCAGCCCGTGCGGCGTGGAAATTTCGCCACGGCGGGCCATACCGTCGGTAGCCAGGATGCGGAAGGAAAACGGGGCGGTCGTTGGTTCGGTCATGAGCGGTCTTCTGGAAAGAGGAGCGATGCATCGCCGTAGGAATAGAAGCGATAGCCGGTATCAATGGCGTGCGCATAGGCGGCGCGCATGGTTTCCAGCCCGCTGAAGGCGGAAACCAGCATGAACAGCGTCGAACGCGGCAGGTGAAAATTGGTCATCAGCACGTCGACAGTTCGAAACCGGTAGCCGGGCGTGATGAAAATGCGGGTCTCGCCGGAAAAGGCGGAAAGGCCCCCTTCGCCCTGCGATGCGCTTTCGAGAATGCGCAAGGAGGTCGTGCCGACCGCGACCACACGATTGCCACGGGCGCGCACCGCATTGAGGCGTTCCGCCGTCTCACGGCTGACCTCGCCCCATTCCGCATGCATGAGATGGTCCTGCGTATCGTCGGCCTTGACGGGAAGAAACGTGCCGGCGCCGACATGAAGCGTGACCTTGTGGCATTCGATGCCGCGCGCTTCGATGGCGGCAAGCAGATCCGGTGTAAAATGAAGCCCGGCCGTGGGTGCTGCTACCGCGCCATCCTTTTCGGCATAGACCGTCTGATAGTCGGTGCGGTCCAATTCATCCTCGCCGCGCTTGGCGGCGATATAGGGCGGCAGCGGTATATGGCCGACGGCGGCAATCGCCTGATCGAGATCGGGGCCGGCAAGATCGAAGACGAAGAGCACCTCGCCCGTATCGTTTTTCTCCGCAACGGTGGCGTCGAGCGTCCCAAGGAGGCACATGGCGCCATCGCCGCCGAAACGGACCCGGTCGCCGACGACGAGCTTCTTCGCCGGACGCACGAAGGCCCGCCAGCGATCTGGACCCGCGCGCAAATGCAATGTCGCACCGATCCGCGCCACCGCCTCGCCCCTTGTGCGGGTGCCTTCAAGCTGCGCCGGTATGACCCTCGTGTCGTTGAACACAAGCGCATCGCCAGGCAGCAGCAGGTCGGGCAGGTCTACCACTATCCGATCGGACAAGACCCGCTCGGCGCCCGGACGCACGACGAGCATGCGCGCTGAATCGCGTGGCCGCGCCGGGCGAAGTGCGATCCTCTCGGGAGGCAGATCGAAATCGAAAGCGTCAACGCGCAAGGAGACCGTCCATCAGGTAAACGATTGCGGGAATTTACGCCGCCTCTTAACGCGAAAAAGCCACGGGCGGCAACCGCCCGTGGCCCGATTGCGATGAGAGCGCCGATCAGGCGTCTGCGGCGACTTTCAGCGATACGATGCTGTCGGGATCGCGCACGGGTTCGCCGCGCTTGATCTTGTCGACATTATCCATGCCCTCGATCACCTGGCCCCAGACCGAATACTGGTTGTCGAGCCAGGGTGCATCGGTGAAACAGATGAAGAACTGGCTGTCGCCGGAATTGGGATCCATGGCGCGGGCCATGGAAAGCGTTCCGCGCTTGTGTTTTTCGCTGGAAAATTCCGCCTTCAGCTTCTTGCCCGATCCGCCGGTGCCGGTTCCCTGCGGACAGCCGGTCTGGGCCATGAAGCCGTCGATCACCCGGTGAAAGACGATGCCGTCGTAAAAGCCCTCGCGAACCAGCTCCTTGATCCGGGCCACATGGACAGGCGCAAGATCCGGGCGCATTTCAATGACGACGGAACCCTTTGTGGTTTCCATGAGCAGGGTGTTTTCCGGGTCCTTGTAGTCAGCCACGTCTCTTCTCCTTAAGTTTTCGTACGCTCACGCAAGCGATTGAACGGATGTTATTTATTGGCATCCGCCGCAACCTGCATCTTGATGATCTTGTCGGGATCTGCCGGCGGTTCGCCGCGCTTGATCTTGTCGACGAATTCCATTCCTTCCACCACCTCGCCCCAGATCGTATATTGTCCGTTCAGGAAATACCCCGGCGCAAACATGATGAAGAACTGGGAATTGGCGCTGTTGGGATCGCTGGTGCGGGCCATGCCGATCATGCCGCGATCGAAGGGGACGTCGGAAAATTCGCCCGGAATATCGGCAAGGTCGGAGCCGCCGGTGCCGGTTCCGGTCGGATCGCCCGTTTGCGCCATGAAACCGTCGATCACCCGGTGGAAGACGATGCCGTCATAAAACCCCTTGCGGGCGAGTTCCTTGATCTGCGCCACATGTTTGGGCGCAACGTCCGGAAGCAGGCGGATAACAACCCGACCGTCCTTGAGGTCGAGATAAAGAGTGTTTTCCGGATCGAGGTTTTGTGCCGATGCGGTAGCGGAAATGCCGACCGCAAGGGCTATCGCCACAATGGCGCGAATGAGTTTGGACAAGGGATGCTCCTGCCTTTTGATGAAAGAATTGATGCGCTCAGTTTGCCTGCGACAACTTGACACGCATGCGCTCGGCGACCGTTGCCGGCACGAAAGGAGCGATATCCCCTTTCATTTGCGCGATTTGCCGCACCAGCGTAGCTGTGATGTGGCGAACGTTCGGCGAAGCGGGCAGGAAAATCGTTTGAACGTCGGGCGCAAGCGTGCCGTTCATTCCCGCCATCTGCATTTCGTAGTCCAGATCCGTACCATCCCGCAAACCGCGGATCAAAAAGTTGGCGCCATGATCGCGGGCGGCATCGACCACCAGATTGTTGAACGAAACCACCTGGATACGCTCGGCTTCATAATCGCCGAATGTCTTGCGGGATACTTCCCCGATCATCTCCACCCGCTCCTCGAAGCTGAAAAGCGGTGACTTGCCCGGGTGAATACCAATCGCCACCACCACCCTGTCGGCCAAACCGAGAGCATGGCGCAGGAGATCGAGATGGCCGTTGGTGACCGGGTCGAAGGAGCCGGGATAAAGGGCGATGCGAGTCATTTTCTTTCTCTACCTGCAGGCTGACCGCAAGACAAGCCGTCAAACGTTGATATTGTGGCAGGATTGCAACGCACAATCATTTTCTTTATCGCTCAAGAAAAAAGTGTTAAAATAATTGTAAGAAATAAGGAGGCATCAATGCTAAGTGCGTTAGGACGCTGGGGAATGATCCTGGCGGCGGGTTGCGCTGCGTTACTTCTCATGATGATCGACGTCAATCAGCAAGGCGAGATCGGCGTGGCGAAGAAGGGCGACCGTCTGGTTCCTCTCGTCAAAGTCGCGTGCGAGCACGTCACCATGGTCGACGCCTCCGACGGCTGCAAGGATCTCGGGCCGACAGCGGGCAAAGCCGCTCCATCGCGTGTCTTCGTGACAGAAGCCCAAACTATCGGCGCCACCACGATCTTGAAGCGCAAACTGGTTTCTCAGTGATCGGCAAATCCTGACCTCCGATCACCGTAGAATACGGCAGCGTGTCTCCCCGGCACGCTGCCGTATTACTTTTGAGACAAAATGTTTCGAACGCGCAATCCGGTAACAATTCGTGACTGCGTCAATACCCTTTCTCCCGATCAAATTTGCCGGATTGGTCAGTAGGCATTCATTGAATTTCCGAAGTTCCCACCCATGTGTCCGTGCATGTCCGAAAAATACAGTTGGCAGATCCCGGTCGCAATGGCCGCGTGGGTCGCATCCTTGTTATTGCTCCTGGGGTTGCTCGCCGGCTTTTCCGTATTCGCGGACGGCAACCTGCAAAGCGCACGAGCGGCAATATTCGGGCCGCCTTCGTCCATCGCCAAGCTGGCGGCGCCGGGATGCGCAGGCGTCATCTTCCGCGATGAAGATCCGGATTGTTATTCCCGCTCCCCCAGGCATGACGGGAGCACGTCGAAGCGCGGCTCTACCGTCGAGCGAAGAACGGAACCCTCGAATTATGACTTCTGGCTGAAAGATCATTATTCCAATCGAACGTGACCCAGATCACGGAATTACGTGACGCCTTTGGGGTAACTAAAGTCATCGAATATCGCAAAAGCGAAAAAGGGAGATGGGACGGTGACTTTTTTCCACTTTGACGAACCGGCGGCAAAAAATCATTTTCGAGAACTGGTCATAGCCTCGACTGCAGCTCTTGCCGTCGTTGCCGGCGCAACGACGATTTCCCATTATGCGGTCACGAGTGATGCAAGTGGCGAAATGGCACCGGCAGCGATCAAAACCGACCGCCTGCCGATCAACCTGCCGGATGCCTGCACAGGCCAGACCTGGGGCGACTGGTCATCCGAATGCATCACCGTTCTTACAGACGGCAAGACGACGCGCTTCGTCCGCACCGTGACGATCGAGGAACGGGACGTAGCCAACCATACTTCGACGCTTGTACGGGTCGCGGTGCGCTAGAGCATATTGATTCTGGAGCGAATTCTGATCACGAAGCGATCCCGCCTTCAGGACAAGCGCACCGGCAACCGAGCGCCCGCCCCACCTCGCCAATATGACGAAGCGAGATGCAGGACGGGTCCAGTCAGCGCAGTCAATCTGACCGATTTACCGGCCAAATCAATCAACTTTGCTATTCGGCCTGATTACTCGGATGGGCTTTGCGCACCATCGCCATCGTCGCCGGCAGGTCCGGAATTCGTCGGCGATACCAGCTTCTCCAGCCTCGTCCGCTTCGATTTCGTCCGCGATTTCTTCCTCGACTTCCGACACGCGCTCGACCGCCACGACTTTCTCGTCCTCGGCCGTATTGAACACGATGACGCCCTGGGTGGAGCGCCCGGCAATGCGAATGCCGTCGACAGGACAGCGGATCAATTGCCCGCCATTGGTCACCAGCATGATCTGGTCGCTGTCTTCAACCGGGAATGAGGCAATCAACGGGCCATTGCGCTGGTTGACCGTCATGGCGACGATCCCCTTACCGCCACGCCCCGTCGTCCGGTATTCGAAGGACGACGTGCGCTTGCCGTAGCCGTTTTCCGAAATCGTGAGAATGATTTGTTCCGACGCGCCCATTGCGGCGTAACGGGCTTCCGAAAGCTCGCCGTTGGCCGCGCCCTCGTCAGTCTCAGCCGCCGTTTCCTCCGTCTCGCCACGCATCAACCGCCGCAGTTTCAGATAGGCGGAGCGCTCCTCCGCAACCGCATCGAAATGGCGAATGATGGACATGGAAATGACCTTGTCGTCTTCCGCCAGATTGATGCCCCTGACGCCAACCGAATTGCGGCCGGCAAACACCCGCACATCGGTGACGGGGAAGCGGATGCACTGGCCGGCCGCCGTCGTCAGCATGACGTCGTCGGTCAGCGAACAGGTCTCGACGCCGACGATGCCGTCGCCCTCGTCGAGCTTCATCGCGATCTTGCCGTTCTTGTTGATCTGAACGAAATCGGAGAGCTTGTTGCGGCGAACGGTGCCGCGCGTCGTGGTGAACATCACGTCGAGTTCGCCCCAGCTCGCCTCATCCTCCGGCAACGGCATGATGGAGGTAATCTGTTCGCCCGCCTCAAGCGGCAACATATTGACCAGCGCCTTACCACGTGACGTTGGGCCGCCAATGGGTAAGCGCCATACTTTCATCTTGTACGCGATGCCGCGCGAGGAGAAGAAAAGCACCGGCGTATGGGTATTGGCCACGAACAGACGGGTAACGAAATCCTCGTTCTTCGTCGCCATGCCCGAGCGGCCCTTGCCGCCACGCCGCTGCGCCCGGTAGGTGTCGAGCGGCACGCGCTTGATATAGCCGGCGTGGCTGACGGTGACGACCATATCCTCGCGCTGGATAAGATCCTCGTCTTCAAGATCGGCGCCGCCTTCCATGAGTTCGGTACGCCGAGGCGTGGCGAATTCGTCGCGAATGGCGATCAGTTCGTCGCGAATGATCTCCTGAATCCGGGCCCTCGACCGCAGAATTTCAAGATAATCGCGGATTTCCTCGCCAAGCTTGTTCAACTCGTCGGCAATTTCATCGCGCCCGAGAGCGGTCAAACGTTGCAGGCGAAGTTCCAGGATCGCCCGCGCCTGTTCTTCGGAGAGGCGATAGGTGCCGTCTTCCGCCACGGTGTGGCGCGGATCGTCGATCAAAAGCACCAGCGGCGCGACATCCTTGGCCGGCCAATGGCGCTCCATCAGCAGCGAGCGGGCGGTCGCGGGATCGGGAGCGGTTCGGATCAGGTGAATGACTTCGTCGATATTGGCAACCGCAATGGCCAGACCGACAAGCACATGGGCGCGGTCGCGCGCCTTGTTGAGCAGGAAGCGCGTCCTGCGGCCCACGACTTCCTCGCGGAAGGCGATGAAGGCCGTCAGCATGTCCTTCAGGCCAAGCTGTTCGGGACGACCGCCATTCAGGGCCACCATATTGGCGCCGAAAGTGTTCTGCAGCGGCGAGAACCGATAAAGCTGGTTGAGGATGACGTCGGCGACGGCATCGCGCTTCAGTTCGATGACAACCCGCATTCCGTCGCGATCGGATTCGTCGCGGATATCGGAAATGCCTTCGATGCGCTTGTCGCGGACCAGATCGGCGATCTTTTCGATCATCGTCGCCTTGTTCACCTGATACGGGATCTCGGTGACGATCAGCGCTTCCCTGTCCTTGCGGATTTCCTCAACCGCGACCTTGCCCCGCATGACGATCGAACCGCGCGCCGCCTCATAGGCGGAGCGAATGCCGGATCGGCCAAGAATAATGCCGCCAGTCGGGAAATCCGGGCCCGGAACGATCTTGATCAGGTCGTCCAGCGTCAGCGCGGGATCGTCGATGAGGGCGATCGAGGCGTCGATGACCTCACCCAGATTGTGCGGCGGAATATTCGTCGCCATGCCGACAGCGATGCCGCCCGCGCCATTGACGAGAAGATTGGGAAATTTCGCCGGAAGAACAACGGGTTCGCTTTCGGAATTATCGTAGTTGTCCTGGAAATCGACCGTATCCTTGTCGATATCGTCCAGGAGTTTGTGGGCGACCTTCTGCAGCCGGCACTCCGTATAACGCATGGCAGCCGCCGGATCGCCGTCGACAGAGCCGAAATTGCCCTGCCCGTCGATCAAAGGCAGGCGCAGCGAAAAATTCTGCGCCATGCGCACAAGCGCGTCGTAAATCGCACTATCGCCGTGCGGGTGATATTTACCCATCACATCGCCGACCACGCGGGCCGATTTGCGATAGGGCTTGTTCCAGTCGTAACCGTTCTCGTGCATGGAGAACAGGATGCGCCGATGCACCGGCTTCAACCCGTCGCGAACATCCGGCAAGGCGCGGCTGACGATCACGCTCATGGCGTAATCGAGATAGCTGCGCTTCATCTCATCGGTGATCGAAATGGGCCGGATATCCGACGGCAGGCCGCCCGACGGCGAATTAAGGTCCTGATCTGACAAGATGCGACTCGTGGCTGATGGAAGGTGAAAGGTTTATAGCCGATTCCGCCCGCTTCTACAAATTTGTCAACGCTCCATCAGCGTAATTTAACCCTTACATTTCAGTGAGTTAAATTAACTCATGCAGAACGTGTGTATAGTTTGGTGCGCCATCAGGCCCCCTTTGGCCAAAACGCCTGATATAGAAGGTGTCGCGCGTCTCAAAACAGGGCCGGTTTTTCATGCTGACGGACTTCCTTCTCAATGCCTTTGCCACGCTTTTCGTCACCATCGATCCGGTGGGGCTGGCGCCGATGTTCCTTGCGGTGACGACCGGCGCAACCGTGCGGCAAAGGCGGAAGATCGCGGTTCAGGCAACGCTGATCGGCGGCGGCATATTGCTGCTTTTTCTCGTCGCGGGAAAAAGCGTTTTGAAGACGCTCGGCATTTCCGTTCCCGCGTTCCAGATCGCCGGCGGGCTGCTGCTGTTCATCATCGCGGTGGAAATGGTCTTTGAAAAACGGCAGAAACGCAAAACCGAAACAGCCGAGAAAGCAATGGCCGGCCATCACGACGACCTGCACGGCGTCGCGGTGTTTCCGCTGGGCATTCCGCTCATCTCCGGTCCCGCAGCCATCAGCGCCGTCATTTTGTTGAGTTCGGAGGCCAGCGACGCCATCGCCTATACCGGCCTTGTGGCCGTCATCGGCATTATCGTCGGCAGCTGCCTTCTCGCCTTCCTGCTTGCTTCGCGCATCGAAAAGATGATGGGAGAAACCGCCGCCATGGTGATCACGCGGCTGCTCGGCGTGCTGCTGGCCGCCCTTTCCGTGCAATTCATGGCGGACGGGATCGCGAGCTTCATCCGGGCTGCCTGATCGGCGCCGGATCATGGCGAACAAGCTCGCCGCCGCTACTGCCCTGCCTGGGGCAAGGTCAAGACCAGCGTTTTGCCGCCCAATTCATGCACTTTGTCATGGGCGCGGATTTCGACCTGCAAGACGTCGGGTGGAATGACAACGTCGGCCAGCGAACGGGTGAAGGGTTGTTCCGTGACATGAGGATGCAGCAAAACCCGCTCGCCAAGCAGCTTTCCGTCCAGAGTCACGATGTCGAACCTATCGGCATAATGGGCCCAGCCCTCATCCGCATGAGAAACCGTCACGTCAAACCGCCAACTCCCATCGGCCGATTGATGAGCGGAGGCGGAGGTCACGTCGGCCTCTCCGGCAATTGCAACGCCATCATTGCAGGCCGCGGCAATGATGGCGATGCATCCAAGGATGGCGTTGCGGCATATTCCAGAAAGCAGACCATTTCCAAACGGCATATGTCGTCTCCCGACGCTCAAAGGCAGAATATGAACCCGTTTCCACCCCGGCAATGCGCTCTGCAGCACCCCGAATGGCCTCGCCTCGATCTTGCGGCTTGCAGGCCTTGCCGTCTCTGGTTACCTCAAATGACACAAAAAAGCCGATTCACGATTACGACAGGATAAAAAGGGTGAGGTAAGGCAGACAAGCGCCGAAAACAAAGCCCTTAAAGCAACCAGAAGAGAACCGGGAGACTATCGCATGGCCGGCCATGGTTCGAAGAAAGTGATCTATGCCGCGCTCGCCGGCAATTCGCTGATTGCCATTACGAAATTTTCAGCCGCCTTCTACACCGGCTCTTCGGCAATGTTATCGGAGGGCATCCACTCGCTGGTCGACACCGGCAACCAGGGACTGTTGCTATATGGCATTAAAAAATCGAAACAACCTACTGATGAAAAACATCCTTTCGGATACGGAACAGAACTCTACTTCTGGTCCTTCGTCGTAGCGATCCTGATATTCGCGGTGGGCGCTGGCGTGTCGATCTACGAAGGGATCGACAAGATCATACATCCCCATCCTGTCGAAAGCGCCTATGTCGCCTATGCGGTTCTCACTATGGCCATGATTTTTGAGGCCGGGGCATGGTGGATCGCTTACAAGGAATTCAACACTTTGCGGGGTAACCGGCCGTTCATGGCGGCGATCCAGCAATCCAAGGATCCGACGGTCTTTACTGTGCTTTTTGAAGACACCGCCGCAATGCTGGGCCTGCTCGTCGCGTTCTTTGGCCTGCTCGGGGTGCAATATCTGGGATTGCCGTGGCTCGACGGCGCTGCATCCATCGTCATCGGCCTGATACTGGCCGGGACAGCAATGCTTCTTGCCTATGAGACCAAGAGCCTGCTGGTTGGCGAGGCAGCCGATCCGGAGGTCCTCAACACGGTTCGCGCCATCGTCGAGGCAACGCCTACAGTCACCCGAATGAACGAATTGCGCACCCTTCACCGGGGGCCGGAAGATGTGCTTCTCGCGCTTTCCATCGACTTTCAGGACAATCTGACGGTTGGCAAGGTCGAAGAGGCGATCTACGCGCTGGAACTGGCGATCAAGGCCCGCTTCCCGATCGTCCGCCGCATATTCATCGAGGTGCAGGCCGCACGCCACCACGACGAGGTGATCGCCGCCGAACGGCAGGACTGAACGACTTCAGGCTTTCAGGAGATGCGAACATCATGCCGCGCGCCCACAAATGAATTGCGATGAGCGCGCGGATGAGCAGGTTTCAGAGCGTAACCCGCCAAAGTAGAGACGCTCTCGTCACCCGAATCTGAAGTTCGTCTCATTTCACAACCGGCTCTGAGCGAACTTCAGGTTCAAAAGGGTGACTAGCAGGCCTATCTTTCTAGTGTGGTTTTTGAATTTGAAATACGCTCCGGCGGATGCTGCTGAAATGAGGCGTATTTCAAATTCACCACACTAGAACGGAATTTCGTCGTCCATTCCGCCGCCACCGCCGAACCCACCGCTCTGGCCGCCACCGGAACCACCGCCTTGACCGCCACCGGAACCACCGCCATAACCGCCGCCGCTATAGCCGCCACCGCCCTGCCCGGAGCCGTAATCGCCGCCGGATGAACCGCCTTCGCCGCGTCCGTCGAGCATGGTCAGCGTCGAATTGAAGCCCTGCAGCACGATCTCCGTCGAATATTTGTCCTGACCGCTTTGGTCTTGCCATTTGCGGGTCTGCAATTGGCCTTCGATGTAAACCTTGGCGCCCTTTTTCAGGTAGTTCTCGGCAACTTTGGCAAGGCCTTCACTGAAGATGACCACGCGGTGCCATTCGGTGCGTTCCTTGCGCTCGCCGGAATTGCGGTCGCGCCAGGTTTCCGACGTCGCGATCCGCAGATTGACCACCGGACGACCGTCCTGCATCCGCCTGACTTCCGGATCCGCACCCAGATTGCCGACGAGAATTACCTTGTTGACGCTTCCCGACATCTCGTCTCTCCCGCTTTTTCAAACCGATCGCCCGCTGCGATAACAGACTTTGCCTGCACCCTGGACCCTCGTGCGGCGCCCAATATCCCGTTTCCGCGTCTTTTCCACAAAGGAAAGCGGAAAGCGATAATTGTTCCTTCTTTGTTCCTTAGCAGAGAAAGAGGAACAAGAAAAGCCGCTGCGATACACCCGTTTCGCCATCCACAAGTTAGCGGCCATTTTCCGCCGGGCGCATGATTTGATCAGAATATAAAACCATGCCGCTCCAATAGCGGAGGGCCTTCGCATATACGCTTCAAAGGTAATATGCGGCGGCAAGAAATTTTAGCAAAATCGCCTTGCCAAAGGTCGTTTGTTCTGCTTATGTTCTTAGTTAACGCATAAAACCTCCAGCCGGATTGCTGCACCTTTCCCGGATTAGGCGCCTGATTGAAAGCAAGTGAACGGCAATGACGAATTCGACAATCGACCTTGAGCTCCACCTGTCGTAAAAGCTGATCCATAAATGCGGCGGTCCGTATTATAACCGTGGCCCCGAGAGAAATCCGCCCTTCCGGATTGCCGGACGAGGCGCCCGTTGCACCTGTTAGGACCTTGCCCCTATGGCCCCTTCGCGCCCGGCCCCCGATCGATCTGCGTCAGCATCCGCCGGTTCTCCGGACAGAAAGATGATTTCAATTCGCGGTGCGCGCGAACACAATTTGAAAAATATCGACATCGACCTGCCGCGCGACCAGTTGATCGTCATGACCGGCCTGTCGGGTTCGGGAAAATCGTCGCTTGCCTTCGACACGATCTATGCGGAGGGGCAGCGCCGCTACGTCGAAAGCCTGTCGGCATACGCCCGTCAGTTTCTGGAGATGATGCAAAAGCCGGATGTAGACCAGATCGACGGTCTGTCGCCGGCAATTTCCATCGAGCAGAAGACGACGTCGCGCAACCCGCGCTCGACCGTCGGCACGGTCACTGAAATCTACGACTATATGCGCCTCTTGTTCGCGCGGGTCGGCATCCCCTATTCGCCTGCGACCGGACTACCGATCGAGAGCCAGACGGTGAGCCAGATGGTCGACCGGGTCATGGATCTTGAGGAAGGCACAAGGCTCTATCTGCTGGCGCCGATGGTGCGCGGTCGCAAGGGCGAGTACCGCAAGGAACTGGCGGAACTCATGAAAAAGGGCTTCCAGCGGGTCAAGATCGACGGAACCTTTCATGAAATCGCCGATGCGCCGGCGCTCGACAAGAAATTCAAGCACGACATCGACGTAGTGGTGGACCGGATCGTCGTGCGCGCGGATATCGCCAACCGGCTGGCGGATTCATTCGAGACGGCGCTGCTGATCGCCGATGGCATTGCTGTTGCCGAATTCGCCGACGAACAGGACGAACAGGGCAATGCCCGCCGGCTGTTGTTTTCGGAAAAATTCGCCTGCCCGGTCTCAGGTTTCACGATCTCGGAGATCGAGCCGCGGCTGTTTTCCTTCAACAACCCCTTCGGCGCCTGCCCGACGTGCGACGGTCTGGGCACCACGCTTGCCTTCGAGGCGGAACTGGTCGTTCCCGACCACACGCTGTCGCTTCGCGAGGGCGCAGTGCTGCCATGGGCGAAAACGGGCGCGACCTCGCCATATTACGCCCAAACGCTTGAAGCGCTCTGCCGGCATTTCAAGGAATCGATGGCAACGCCCTGGCAGGACCTCGGAGAAGACATCAAGCACGCCATTCTCTTTGGTACCGGCAAGACGGCAATCGAATTCGTCTATGACGACGGCGCCCGCCGCTACAAGGCCGACAAGCCGTTCGAAGGCGTGATCGGCAATATCGAGCGGCGCTGGCGGGAAACGGAATCGCAATGGGTGCGCGAGGAGCTCTCCCGCTATCAGTCGGATCATGCCTGTGAGGCCTGCGGCGGTTTCCGTTTGAAGCCGGAAGCGCTGGCCGTAAAGATCGCCGGCAGGCAGATTGGCGAGATCACCGCGCTGTCGATCCGCGCAGCCGCCGAATGGTTTGAGGACGTTCCGGCGAAACTCACCGACAAGCAGAACGAGATCGCCTACCGCATTTTAAAGGAAATTCGCGAGCGGCTGCGGTTTTTGAATGATGTCGGGCTCGATTATCTGACGCTGTCGCGTTCATCCGGCACATTGTCGGGCGGGGAAAGCCAGCGAATTCGTCTGGCGTCGCAAATCGGTTCCGGCCTGACAGGCGTGCTCTATGTGCTCGACGAACCGTCGATCGGCCTGCATCAGCGCGATAACGCACGTCTTCTTGAAACACTGAAGCACCTGCGCAATCTCGGCAATACGGTGATCGTCGTCGAGCACGACGAAGACGCCATTTTGACCGCCGATTACGTGGTCGACGTCGGCCCGGGTGCGGGCATCCACGGCGGCGAAGTCGTCGCCAAAGGCACCCCGGACGAGGTGCTGGGTAATCCGCACTCCCTCACCGGCCGCTATTTGACCGGCGATCTGGCGATTCCCTTTCCCGAGGTGCGGCGGAAAATTTCCAAGACCAGGCGCCTCAAGGTCATTGGCGCCCGCGGCAACAATCTGAAAAACGTCACGGCCGAGATTCCGCTTGGTACCTTCACCTGCGTTACCGGGGTTTCCGGCGGTGGAAAATCCACGTTCCTGATCGACACTTTGTTCAAGTCGGCGGCGCGCCGGCTGAACGGATCGCGCGAAAACCCCGCTCCGCATGACCGGATCGAGGGGCTGGAGCATCTGGACAAGGTGATCGATATCGACCAATCGCCGATCGGACGGACGCCGCGCTCCAATCCCGCCACCTATACCGGCGCCTTCACGCCGATTTGCGAATGGTTTGCCGGGCTGCCGGAAGCCAAGGCACGCGGCTACCAGCCGGGGCGCTTTTCCTTCAACGTCAAGGGCGGGCGCTGCGAAGCCTGCCAGGGCGACGGTGTTATCAAGATCGAAATGCACTTTCTGCCCGATGTCTACGTCACCTGCGACATCTGCAAGGGTAAACGCTACAATCGCGAAACCCTCGAGGTGCATTTCAAGACCAAATCCATCGCCGATGTCCTCGATATGACGGTTGAGGAAGCAGCGGAATTCTTCTCTGCCGTTCCTGCCGTTCGCGACAAGATGGAGACGCTCGCCCGCGTCGGGCTCGGGTATATCAAGGTTGGCCAGCAGGCAACGACACTGTCCGGCGGCGAGGCGCAGCGCGTCAAACTCGCCAAGGAACTGTCGCGCCGATCAACTGGCCGCACGCTCTATATTCTGGATGAACCGACGACCGGCCTGCATTTCCACGACGTGGCTAAACTTCTGGAAGTGCTGCACGAATTGGTCGATCAAGGCAATTCCGTATTGGTCATCGAGCATAATCTGGAAGTGATCAAGACGGCGGATTGGGTGCTCGATCTTGGTCCGGAAGGTGGCGATGGCGGCGGCGAGATCGTTGCCGAAGGCCGGCCGGAGGACATCGTCAAGGTCGAAGCGAGCTATACGGGCCGCTTCCTGCAGGAACTGCTCGACCGGCGCCCGCAACGACGGATGACGGCGGCGGAATAGCGCGGCAGCACCTGCCTCGACCTCTCCGAAAAGCAGCCTACCCTGCGCATTCCGCCCTTGTTGAACGATCTTTATCGGCCCTTTTGCGCATCCGGAATGCATTGCAATGCAGAGCGTTAATGTTGCATTGCACAATGCGCAGGGCTGCCATGCGGAAACAGCCCTTTAATTCACGCAATGAAAAAAATACATTGGGTTCAACAAGACGGCGCGACGGATAAGGCGCTGCCGCTTGAACCGACTAACTCTGTGAGGCCGTCATGTTTGACACCATTCGCAACAAGTACCGTTCGTGGAAGACGTATCAGAGCACCGTGACTGAACTGTCGCGTCTGTCCAATCGCGAACTCAACGACATCGGCATCGGCCGGGCGGACATTCGCTTCGTCGCTCGCCAGACAAACCAGTAATCTCTTCGCGTTCAAAGAGGTATACCTCCTCCCATACCTCTGAACGTGCCCGGCAGGGTTACCTCCTCCCAACCTTTGCCGGATATTGCGTCGCCCGCCGGTTCTCCTCCCTCCGGCGGGCGATCGCTTTTTTCCTGACCCCACGTCAAATGATCTATGGCCCGCGGCACCACCCTGCCGACGGGCTTTTTACCCTTCTTCAGGCGGAATTCGACGGCTTCACGTTTTGTTTAAAAGCGGGCCGTTCACCTGCCGGTAACGAAATGTTGCTCTGCAACATCGACAGGCCAGCCATGCATCATCAGGGCTGCCGCCTATCCGTTCAAACGCTTATATCGCACTCAACGTTGCCGTTCGTGGCGCATGCAGCGCTGATCGGGATTCGGCACTCCAGAAAAATCAAGAGCCCCGTGCACGGGCTAAGTAGCAAGAATAACAAGGTGACTTCATGTTAGACACAGTCGTTCAGAAATATCGCAACTGGAAAAAATACCGCCAAACCTACGCGGAACTTTCACGTCTTTCTGCCCGTGAACTTGACGATCTCGGACTTGGCCGTGGCGATATTGATTTCGTCTCCCGCTTCACCGCTCGTTGAAGCGTTCCGATTACGGGAATGCTTGCGGAATTAGCATGACTGGCATGCGCAATTTCGTGATTGGAATTTTACGAAGAGAGAACCATATCTCTTATTAACGCGAGCAACGGCAGTATTTCTCCTCCCTATACTGTCTGCTCCGACGATCCGGTCCTTCCCCTCCCCCCGAGGATCGGATTAACAACGACGCCCACCGGCTCCTCCTCCCGCCGGTGGGCGTTGTCGTTTCCAGCACCCGTTTCGAATTTTCATCCGATCCATTTTTTTGGCAAAGGGATTCCTCAGCTGCCGGAATAAGCGGCAAACCAGGCGTTGAGATCCTGCACCAACGGCGTTTCGCCATTGGCCATCGGCCACGAATTGACTGCGAACTCCCGGCCACCGCCATTTTCGGCAATGACGGCAGTTGCATGAGGATAGCGGCCATCCAGGAAAAATCCGCGTGCTACAGGCGACAGCACCCGGTGATGGGATAACATCCCATGACGCTCCGCCACCAAAAGCAGACTGGTCGTATTGCTTGCCTCGTCGATGCAATCCATCTGCCCGGGTACGCCCGAGTTCTGGAGATCGAAGCCGCCTTCGTCTTTAGCGGACCCGACAATTGGCGCAACGCGCCGCTCGTTCCAGGCAACCGCCGTTGCAATCGCAGTTCGTTCCGACGCCGCCGATTTGGATCCCTTGCCGAGGATTCGGCGAAGCTTCTTCAGATCCGCAGGAGAAAAATCAACAGCGGTCTTGCGCGCGCAGCCGAATGAATGGCAGACGTATATGCGGTCGCTACGCGGTGCGACGCCGTCATGCATGGCATACCAGGCTGTAGGCGCGCCAACCGATTGCGCGGCGCAACCTGCTATCATGCTCGCAATGACAATAGCGGAAGCCGTTATTTCAAACCTGCGGCTCCGCATCCATACCCCCCATGCGCCAACTCTACCGTGTTATGATCCATCATTTGCCCAAAGCAGTACAACACGCTACTTCAAGACAAGTCCCGTTTTCCGCCAAATTCGCGGTACGCATGGGCAGAAATCGGAATTCCGGCGAATAAACACCCGTTTTGGACGTGTGAAGATCGGGGCGCTCGACGAACTACCCGCCAAATCGGCGCATAGAATCAGGAAAGAGAATGGAATGAAGCCTGTCCACGTCATCGGCGGCGGCCTTGCCGGATCGGAAGCCTCCTGGCAACTCGCCAATCGGGGAATTCCTGTCGTCCTGCACGAGATGCGCCCCGTCAGGGGCACAGACGCCCATAAAACCGACGGCCTTGCGGAGCTGGTCTGTTCCAATTCCTTCCGCTCTGATGACGCTGAGTTCAACGCCGTCGGCGTGCTGCATGCAGAACTCCGGCGTGCCGGATCGCTGATCATGCGTGCCGCGGACAGTCATCAGGTGCCGGCGGGAGGCGCGCTTGCCGTGGATCGGGACGGATTTTCGCAAGCCGTCACCGAAGCGCTGCAGTCCCATCCTTTGATCCAGATCGAGCGTGGCGAGATTGCCGGCCTGCCGCCGGAGGAATGGGACAGCGTCATAGTCGCCACCGGACCGTTGACCTCGGAAGCGCTGAGCAAGGCCGTTCTCGAACTTACGGACGAAGACAGCCTGGCGTTTTTCGACGCCATAGCACCGATCATCCATTACGACAGCATCGACATGACCAAGGCATGGTTCCAGTCGCGCTACGATAAAACCGGCCCCGGCGGCACGGGCAAGGATTATATCAATTGCCCGCTCGACAAGGAGCAATATGAAGCCTTCATCGATGCGCTGATTTCAGGTCCTAAAACGGAATTCAAGGAATGGGAGGCAAACACCCCCTATTTCGACGGCTGTCTGCCTATCGAGGTGATGGCCGAGCGCGGCCGGGAAACGCTTCGCCATGGCCCGATGAAGCCGATGGGGCTTACCAATGCCCATAATCCGACGGTCAAGGCCTATGCGGTGGTCCAACTGCGGCAGGACAATGCGCTTGGCACCCTCTACAATATGGTCGGCTTCCAAACGAAACTGAAATACGGCGCTCAGGCGGATATCTTCAAGATGATACCGGGGCTGGAAAATGCCTCTTTTGCGCGCCTTGGCGGATTGCATCGCAACACGTTTCTGAATTCGCCAAAGATTTCTCGATGGAACGCTCCGCCTCAAGGCCCGGCCCAGCCTGCGTTTTGCAGGTCAGATCACCGGCTGCGAAGGCTATGTGGAGTTCAGCATCGGTAGGCTGCCTTGCCGGCCTTTTCGCCGCTGCAGAGCGTTTGGGCGGCACCCCCGCAACGCCACCTGATACGACCGCCATGGGTGCATTGCTTGCCCATATCACCGGCGGCCATATTTCTCGCGAAGACGAAGGACCCCGCTCATTCCAGCCGATGAACGTCAATTTCGGCCTGTTTCCTGCCGTCGATGCACCCAAGACAAACGAGGATGGAAAGCGTTTGAAGGGACAAGACAAGAAGAAAGCAAGGAACCTGGCGCTAAGCCGCCGCGCTCTTGCTGATTTCGACCGCTGGATCGCATCTCAAACCCCCATTGCGGATGCAGCCGAGTGAGAAATAAACACATGGCTCGTTGAAGCGCGCCCCTTCTGCCGCGTCACGCTGCGTCATCCTGTTGCCTTCAGACCTTACCGTGTGAAGGCACGGCCGGCTGTAGCCTTTTTCCAGCTGCGCCAGAGCAGCCATTGCCGCCTTAGCGGCGACAGTTCCACGATATCGCGCAAAGGATCGCGCCCCTCTTTGCCGAGCAGACCGAGAAGCGGTTCGACAAGACTTACCGGCAGGAAAGCCGGCACAAGTTCGGGCTGCAGATCACCGATCATGCTCCGCGTCTTGACCAGGTGATCCATTGCGATGCCGCGCAAGTCAACAAGAGCTGCTTTGAGTTCCGCCGTGGTTTCTCCGCGGAAAATCGATTCAATCGAAACGCCATGGCGGTCGAGAATATCTTTGGGAAGAAACACTTGGCGTCTGGATGCATGCAGCGGCAAAGCCCGCATGAGCCCCGCCATCGCATAGGCAACCCCCGCATGACCGGAGATCTCGGCAGTTGCCGGATCTTCTCCATTGGCCAAAATAATCGACGCAAGTTGTATCAACGCCGAGGAGGTTTCACCCGCATAGCCCTCCAGATCGGCAAGGGAAGGCATCGGATCCTCGTAGAGGTCGAATATTCTGGCGTCGATCAATCCGGTAAACGCTGAAACCGGCAGCTTGTAGCGCTCAATCGCCCAGCGAAGTTCCGCAAGGACCGGATGCTGGTCGGCGTCGCCATGTTCGCTGCCCTCAATTGCATCGCGCCACCATTGCAATCTTATCTCGCCTGGAAGCGGATCAGACACGATGTCGCGAACCCGCGCTATTTCCACATTGAAGGCATAGAGTGCAAAGAGCCCGCGCCGCGCTTCAGGAGCTGCAAAAAGCGCGGAAATATAGCGGTCGCGATCCGCATCGCGCGAAAGGTTCTGGCAATGGCGTTCGGTGATTTGCATGATCTTTGATCTAGAGCGCTTGTCTTAAAAGTGAAGTCGCATCGTGAAAAGAAAACGCTCCAGATTCAATATGTTGGAGCATAATCTGATCGGTAGAACAACTCCGTATTGACGGAAAATGCTCTAGCGGCAGCGGCCACTCAGTCCACTGCCAGTAGCGCCGCTGCAACGGCCCTGTCTTCCGACAGGAGCACATTCAGCGTGCGTACCGCCGCGCCGCTCGCCATGCAATCGACCCTGACCCCTGCTTCGCGGAAAAGGCTGCGGAGCTCTGCATCGATCGGCCGAAGTTCGCGACCAGTGCCAATCAGGAGAACTTCAATCTCCCCGGCCTCGGAAAACACCCTTTCGAATGCTTCTGCCGTCAGGTCGGCTGTCGAGGTCGGCATCCAACCGTAAATCCCGCTGGGCAGACACAGGATGGAGCCACGATGGGACATTCCGGCGAAGCGAAAGCCACCATCACCATAAGATTCAACAGGCGCGCGACCGGGAAAATGCGCGTCCCGAATGATGATGCCTTCGCCCCGCTTCGCCATATCTCAACGTCACACAGTCGCTGTCTTGCCGCTATCTTCTTCCGCCTTATCCGCCTTGGAAGGTCCTCCCGGACGCAGCTTGAGGAAGATCAGCATGGGAGCCGCAAGGAAGATAGACGAATAGGTGCCGATGACGATGCCGAATATCATCGCAAGCGTGAAGGACCGAATGACCTCGCCGCCGAAGGCATAGAGCGCAATCAACGCAAGCAGCGTCGTAATCGATGTCATCAACGTTCGCGAAAGCATCTCGTTGATCGAACGGTCGATAAGCTCCGGCAAGGCCAACTTCTTGTATCGCCGCAGGTTCTCGCGAATCCGGTCGTAAACAACCACCGTATCGTTCAGCGAATAGCCGATAATCGTCAGGATAGCCGCGATGCTCGACAATGAGAAATCGAGCTGCAAGACGACGAAAAGCCCGACGGTCACGACGATATCGTTGATCGTGGTGATGATGGCGCCGATTGCAAACTGCCACTCGAAGCGAAACCAGATATAAAACAGGATCACCACCAAGGCCGACACCACGGCGATCGTGCCCGCCTGCGCCAACTCGCCGGAAACACGCGGTCCGACAACCTCCACCCGTCGAAATTCAACGCTGTCGGCAAAGGCCCCGCGAATTTGGTCAACGGCAGCCTGCTGCGCCAGTTCCCCGCCTTCCTGCTGCTGGATGCGTACGAGAACCTCATCCGGCCCGCCGAACTGCTGGACCTGAATATCGCCGAGATTGAGCTGTCCGAGGCCAGTCCTTATCGACGCGAGATCAGCCGGACTTTCATTCGTCTTCATCTCGATGAGCGTACCGCCCTTGAAGTCGATACCGTAGTTGAGGCCGATCGTGAAAAACAGGACGATGGAAAGTACAGCGATCAGGGCGGATGCCGGAAAGCTGTATGTTCTCAGCCACATGAAGCGGTAGTTGGTGTTCTCGGGAACAAATTTCAGATACATGGGATGTCCCTCAAACGATCAAATCGGCAGATGGCTTGGCCGACGCCTGCGCACCCAGATGGCGATCAGGAACCGGGACAAGGTGAAAGCGGAAAAGACCGTCGTGAAAATGCCGATGGCAAGCGTTACGGCGAAGCCGCAAATCGGTCCTGACCCCAACTGGAACAGGATCAGTGCCGCGATAAGCGTTGTGATATTCGCATCCAGGATCGTACCGAGCGCCCGCGAGAATCCGGCATCGATCGCGCTGATAGCGGAGCGTCCCGCGCGGGTCTCTTCCCTGATGCGCTCGAAAATAAGCACGTTGGCATCGACCGCCATACCTATCGTCAACACGATGCCGGCGATACCCGGCAAGGTCAGCGTCGCCTGCAGGAAAGTCAACGCGCCGAAAATCATCAACACGTTGGCCGCAAGCGCAAGATCGGCGATGAGGCCGAACCGGCCATAGGCAAGCACCATGAAGATGATGACCGCAGCCGCGCCAATGATGGAGGCGAGCTTGCCCGCATCGATGGAATCTTGCCCCAGCCCCGGCCCGATCGACCGCTCCTCGATAACCGTCAGTTTGGCGGGCAGCGCACCGGCGCGCAGCAGAACAGCCAGATCGTTCGCCGTCTCGACCGTGAAGCTGCCGGATATCTGCCCCGACCCTCCAGTGATCGGCTCGCGAATGACCGGCGCCGAGATCACCTCATTGTCGAGAACGATGGCAAACGGACGCCCTACATTCTGCTGGGTGATGATTGCAAACTTCCTGGCGCCCGCCGTGCTGAAGCGGAAATTGACCACCGGTTCGTTGTTGCGCTGGTCAAAGGAAACCTGCGCATCGACCAGATCCTCACCCGACAGCAGCGGCGCCTCTTCCACAAGGTATGGAACGGGCGGATCGTCGACCGAATTCAAGACGATGCTGCCGACCGGAGGCCTGCCTTGAAGAGCCTGCTCGCCCGACATGGAGACATCGACCATGTGGAAGGTCAGCTGAGCCGTTTGACCGACAAGCGCCTTCAGGCGCTGGGGATCGTTTTCGCCCGGCGCTTCCACCAGGATACGGTCTTCGCCCTGACGCTGGATATTCGGCTCGGTCGTGCCCAGTTCGTCGACACGGCGGCGAATGACCTCGATCGACTGTTGCACGATGGAACGCACACGCTGCGTCAGTCCTTCCTCGGTAAATTCGAAGCGAATCAAACCGTCGTCGCTGATCGTCACCGAGAATTCATTGACCTCTTGTCCGCCGAACAGGGAAGAAACCAGCGGGTTGACCAGTTCCTCCATGCGTTTGCGCGCGTCATCAAGCCGCGTCAGGTCGCGGATGCGGACTTGAACGCCCGTACCTTGCAGGCCGAGCCCCGTATAACCGATGCGAGGGTCATTGCGCAAACTCTGGCGAATGTCGCTAACGAGCGTTGTCAGCCGCTTTTGGACATAATCCTTCTTGTCGACTTCATAGAGCAGATAGGCGCCGCCCTGCAGATCGAGCCCAAGAACGATCTGCCGTTTCGGCATCCAGTCCGGAAGCGAGCGCACGGTCTCGGCCGAAAGAAAATTCGGCAAAGTGGACACCAGTCCGCCGAGAACTACGAGGATGATCAGGGCGATCTTCCAACGCGCGAAATAAAGCATGATAGGGAGCCCGTTCGATGACCCCGCCGTGGCCGATACTTACCATCGCGGCGGAAGAAGATGCCTCATACATACGATGACCATCAATTTCACGCGGAATTTGATGGCCGTTTCCGGAGCCGGCCCGGCGCTTTAAGCAAAACGCCCTGTTGTCCGCCGGCGAAACTCCAACGCCTCAGGCGTTATCCTTGACGGGTTCGGACTTGGACCGAACCTCCTGGATCATGCCGCGAACGGTGCGCACCTTGATGCCCTCGCCGATCTCCAGCAACACCTCGCCCTCATCGACCACTTTCGACACCTTGCCGATCAGCCCGCCTGAAGTGACCACGGTATCGCCGCGGCGCAGGTTTGCAATCAATTCCTGATGCTGTTTCATCCGTTGCCTCTGCGGCCTGATGATTAGGAAGTACATGATCACGAAGATCAGAACGAAAGGCAGGATATTGAACAAAATATCCGTACCGCCCGCGGCAGCACCGCCTTGCGCAAAGGCAGGAGTAATCAGCATTGGCATCTCCTCGAGGGACGACTGGGTTTCAGAGCATATCTCGTCAATGCCAAGACGATTTGGCAACGAGACCATACTCCAACAAATAGATACTAGAGCGTTTTCCCGCCACGAAAACGAACCCGTTTTCAGGACAGGCGCCCTACGCGGCGCAGTGACCGCAAATTATTCTCACACCAGGCCGGGTACCGGCATGGATCGGAGTTTGGCGGACTATAGCGAGCATGTCCGGTATTGCAAGGCGTTGGAAATCCCCGGCATCGGTGACTTTGGTCTTTTTTTGCTGCGTGGTAGGAACTCTATTGAAATATTCCCCGTGCCTTGCCCTCGCCTGCGCTTTTATAAGCGGAAGAACGAGCCTTCCAAACGGCCAAATCAAAAAATTCGCGGAAACCGACATGTCCGACATGAAATACCTGAGCCAGATCTCTGCACGGCTAGATCAACTGATCGCCCTCATAGAGAGAGCCGTACCACCCGCCCCGCCCGCGCCCGATTTCGACAAGGCGGATGCTTTCGTCTGGCACATGGCCCCGGATCAGCTGGAAGCTGTCGCAAAGGTCAACCGGGTCGACATTGGCTTGCTGCAGGGCGTCGACCGGTTGCGCGATCAACTTGTGGACAATACTGCCCGCTTCGCCAATGGGTTCAGCGCCAACAACGTGCTGCTTTGGGGTGCAAGGGGCATGGGCAAGTCGTCGCTCGTCAAGGCGGCGCAGGCAAAGGTGAACGCCGATCTTGAAGCAGGCGGGCTAAAAACGCGGCTCAAGCTGATCGAAATCCACCGGGAGGATATCGAAAGCCTGCCGCGTCTCATGGCGCATCTCAAGGCAAGCCCCCATCGCTTCATCGTCTTTTGCGACGATTTGAGCTTCGATGGCGGCGATGCCTCCTATAAATCCCTGAAAGCAGTCCTTGAAGGCGGCATAGAGGGGCGGCCGGACAATGTCCTCTTCTACGCTACATCGAACCGGCGTCACTTGCTGCCGCGCGACATGATCGAAAACGAGCGCTCAACCGCGATCAACCCGGGCGAAGCCGTGGAGGAAAAAGTGTCGCTTTCCGATCGCTTCGGGTTGTGGCTTGGCTTCCACAAATGCAGTCAGGACGACTATCTGGCGATGGTGGAAGGATACGTCGCCTATTACGGGCTGGATATTACGGCAGAGACTATGCGCGCCGAAGCTTTGGAATGGGCGACGACAAGAGGCAGCCGCTCAGGCCGCGTGGCTTATCAATATATCCAGGATCTTGCCGGACGCCTGGGAAAGATGCTGAAAAATTAAAAGTCGCATCTGCGCCGGGTGAGAGCGTTTTCCAATCAGATCACCTCTCACCCCGACGCCCTTTGTCTAGGGTCAGGACCCATTAATTTGGCTGGAACGGTCGGAGCGGGTTTGTGCGGATACGAGGAGCAAGCCCGCAGGAAGGCAGTAGCCTTTCAAGGGTTTGCAACAAAGTAGTCCGTACAAATCCGCCCGATCCAAAGGACGGTCGAGCTGACTTCGACCTGCCGCGTCAAAGCCTTCGACCGGGAGAATAACCCCGTTCTTCAAGCTTTTCCCCGCATCTCTCGTCATCTCGATCGCCGTTCCGGTCAAATTAATAAGTCCTGACCCTAGGCACCGTCTTACAACTTCGCCAGATACCGCAGCGGATCGATCGGCTTGTTGCCCTTGCGCAATTCGAAATGAACCTGCGGCTGGCTTACCGACCCGGTCGTTCCGGCAAGACCGATCGTATCGCCACGGCGAACGTTATCGCCGCGAGATACCGACAGTTTGCTGTTATGCGCATAGGCGGAAACCCAGCCATCACTGTGGCGAACGAGGACGAGGTTGCCGTAGCCCTTCAATTCGTTACCGGAATAGATCACGACACCATCGTCGGCCGCCTTCACCTCGGCGCCTTCGGGCACGGCGAGATTGATGCCATCATTGCGCGTCCCACCCGGCTTGACGCCGAAATCGGAGATGATGCGCCCGCGAACCGGCCAGCGGAACCGCCCCTCGTCAGGGTCTGATGACGACACCGCCGCAACTTTGGTCGGCGCGACGTCAGGTTCCTGCTTCTGCGTTCCTATGACCCGAACGGGTTCGATCTGCGTTGAATTCAACTCAACCTTGGGGCTGGGCGTACCGGGCGCTGAAGCTGTGAGCTTCTCCGCGGGCTTGCCGCTTGGCTTGTTGACCTTGACCGCATCGCTTGCCGTGTTGCTGACCGATGCCAGGCGAACCGCTGCGGGCTTGGCCTTCGGCAGCGCAGCAAGCGCACCTGCTGCAGCGGTCGGGATCGAGCCGGTGGCGCTTGGCGCCGGCCCTTGCGGCGGCAAGGTCTGCGTTGCAGCCGCCTGTGCCCGGCCATTGCCGTGGACATAGGTCGGAACAATCAGGCTTTGACCCGGTTGCAGGGAGGCATTGGCATCCAGCCCGTTGATGTCGGCCAGAACATATTGCGGAACGCCGTAGCGACGGGAAAGCGAGGCTACGCTGTCTCCGCTTTTTGCGGAAATGCGGGTGCCGCCAACCGTCGTCCAGCCGCGAACCGTTTTCCCTTCAACCGCCGCAACCGTCGAAGATGCAGCACTTGCCGAAGGCGTTGTTGCCACGGGCCTGAACGTGGGAGATGCAGATGAAGTCTTCGGGATCGAACCGGTCGCCAGTCCACTACCGGAACTGGCGGGAGGCGGCAGCGCTGCGCTCTCGACTTTTCCGGTCCTCACCGTGGAAGCCGTCGGCCCGGCCGCAATGTCGGCGTAGCTCGGCTGACTGGGTGATCCGCTGAGGATTGAGCGCTGGTTGTTCGTGCCCCCGGTATAGATTGGGTCTTCAAATCGCTCGATCGCCCCGCTGCAACCCGCTGTCATTGCAGCGAGAACCACCGCAAGAGCGGTGCGCGACAGGTAGCTGGAATGTCGGCTGGTCGTCTGCGTGATCATGGCGTTACTCGAACTCGAATGCCTGGTGACTGTTCACAAGCATTAAATCTCAGTAACGTTGATAAAGATTTAAAATCGCAAAAAAGGTATCGCGGATTACTTTCCGCAGCGTCTGAAAATCAATGTGCTACGAGCGCTACCGTGCGTGGCATTTGCAGCAGACGGCTTGTCGAAAACTGTGGGAATAAATAAGTTTCAAGGCAAGCGGATCGATCACCGGCATCGGCCTAAAGGTGGGTCGCAGCACCTTCTACCAGCGGCACGAAACGAACCGCGCCGAGGTCCCTGGATACGATACCCTTGTCCGTTTTCTCATAGAGCACGAGTTGCTGCACTTCGCCCGCGCCGCCAATCGGCGCGACAAGCTTGCCGCCAACGGCCAGCTGATCAAGCAACACCTTCGGCACGCGCTTTGCCGCAGCGGTCACGATAATGCGGTCATAGGGAGCATTTTCGCCAAGGCCCTGCGTCCCATCGCCAAAATAGACGGTTACATTGTCGAGTTTCAACGCGGCGAGACGCTCGCGGGCAAGATCGGCCAGCGTTCGATATCGCTCCACCGTGTGCACCTCACGCGCAAGATGAGCCAGCACGGCCGCCTGGAAACCGGATCCCGTGCCAATCTCGAGGACCTTGTGATCGGGTTTGACATCGAGCGCTTCAGTCATTGTGCCAACGACAGCGGGCTGCGAAATCGTCTGGCCGCATTCAATCGGCAGGGCCCTGTTTTCATAGGCATGCCGCTGAAGCCGGGCCGTCAGAAAAAACCGGCGCGGAACACGCTCGATCGCCGACAAAACGCGCGTATCGCGCACGCCTTGCGACCTAAGCTCCAAAACGAGCTCCGCCCTTGCCTCGATTTCCTCCGGCGTTGGCGCAGGTGCGCCATCTCCTTTATCTTCCACCATTTCGCCCTCCCCGGCCCACGGCAAAGCCAGCACGCGCAATACGACTGCATTCGGTGTCGCTCAGGGCCGCAAGGCGAAAACGCCCTGATCCGGAAGCGCTTTAACGCAAGGCCGCCGCTACTCTTTCCCTTAAGGTGTCAGCGGTCAAATCGAGCTTCAGCGGCGTAACCGAAATAGAGCCATCCCGAAGCGCGCGAAGGTCGGTATGCTCGGGCGGGTTTTCTTCCTCGCCCTTGAACCCCAGCCAGTAGTAAGGCACGCCACGACCGTCCGTGCGAGCATCGACGAAAAGGGCGCCGACCTCACGCTTGCCTTGCCGGGTAACATCGACCCCCAGGACATTGCCCGGTCCGCAAGCCGGGAAATTGACGTTGAACAGCGTATCTGGCGGCATTTCGATCTTCAGCAGCTTTTTGATGAGGCCGGGCGCATGCTCGATCGCCGTGTCGTAGCTCACCTCCGCACCTGCTCTCCAGGCGAAGGCCTGCGACAGGGCGATGGACCGGATGCCCATCAGCGTGCCTTCGATCGCCCCTGCGATCGTGCCGGAATAGGTCACATCGTCGGCGGCATTCTGGCCGCGATTGACGCCCGAAAGCACCAGATCGGGCGGCTCCGGCAGAAGTTCGCGTACACCCATGATCACGCAATCGGTCGGCGTGCCGCGCACGGCGAAGCTGCGTTCGCCAAGCCTTCTCACGCGCAAGGGATCGTGGAGCGTCAGCGAATGCGCGGTGCCGCTTTGATCGGTTTCCGGCGCCACGCACCAGACATCGTCGGACAGTGCGCCGGCGATCTTCCGCAAGGCTTCGAAGCCTTCCGCGTTAATGCCGTCGTCATTGGTCAGCAAAATACGCATTATTTATCTGCTTCCTTTAGCCGATCCGCTCCAGGCCGCCCATATACGGTCGAAGGACCTCGGGAACAGTGATCGATCCATCGGCGTTTTGATAGTTTTCCAAGACCGCGATCAGCGCGCGGCCGACAGCGATCCCTGAACCGTTCAGCGTATGGACGAAAGAAAGTCCTTTCTCTCCTTCCGTGCGGAAGCGGGTATTCATCCGCCGCGCCTGGAAATCGCCGCACACCGAACAGCTTGAAATTTCCCGATAAGCGTCCTGCCCCGGCAGCCATACTTCGATGTCATACGTCTTTTGCGCGCCGAACCCCATGTCGCCGGCGCAAAGCGTCATGACACGGTAGTGCAGGCCCAATTTCTTCAAAACGGTTTCGGCGCTTTGCAACATACGCTCCAGCTCTTCGAGCGAACGATCCGGTTTCGTAATGGAAACGAGTTCGCATTTCTGGAACTGGTGCTGGCGCAACATGCCGCGCACATCGCGGCCGGCGGAGCCTGCCTCGGAACGGAAGCAGTAGGTCAAGGCGGTGACGCGGATGGGCAACTGGGCCTCGTCGAGAATATCGCCCGCCACCATATTGGTCAGCGTTACTTCCGATGTCGGGATCAGCCAGTGGCCGGTGGTCGTCTTGAACTGGTCCTCGGCGAATTTCGGCAATTGTCCGGTACCGTAGAGCGCCTCGTCGCGCACGAGAAGCGGCGGCGCAACCTCCAGGTAGCCGTGTTCCTGGGTGTGCAGGTCGATCATGAACTGGCCGAGCGCCCGTTCAAGCCGCGCCAATTGGCCTTTCAGCAATACGAAACGCGAGCCGGAAAGTTTCGCCGCCGTTTCAAAGTCCATCATGCCCTGGGCTTCGCCAAGTTCGTAATGTTCCTTGGGCGCAAAATCGAGTTTCGGCTTTTCTCCAACGGTGCGAAGAAGGACGTTTTCCTTCTCGTCCTTGCCGTCAGGCACGTCGGACAAGGGCAGATTGGGAATGACCGACAGCGCCTCGTTCAAGGCTGCTGTCAGTTTACGCTCTTCTTCCTCGCCCGACTGAATGAAGGACTTGATCTTGGCGACTTCGTCGATGAGCGCCTGCGCCTTTGCTTCATCTCCGGCAGCTTTGGCTTTGCCGATATCCTTCGATGCAGTGTTGCGCCGCTCCTGAGCTTCTTGAAGGTTGGCAAGATGGGCGCGCCTGGCATCGTCAAGCGCGATCAGATGCGCCGATAACGCTTCAACCCCACGGCGCGCCAGAGCCTGGTCGAATGCCGCGCGATTATCGCGGATCCATTTGATATCGTGCATGAAACGTCCTCGACTGACTGCAGGCCGGATCGTCGTCGAAGAGCCGGAATCGAACCCGGTATGGCATGGGAGCTTGAACCTGCGGCGCTGGGGATCTGGCGATCCGCCTCAAGCCCCGGCTATCTCGGCTTCCCGCGCCTCGCGTTTCTTCTCGACGAGCCGAACGGAAATGATGGAAACTTCGTAGAGAAGCAGGGTCGGAAGCGCAAGGCCGATTTGGCTGATCGGGTCCGGCGGGGTTAGCACAGCCGCAGCAATGAATGCGATGACGACCGCGTATTTCCGCTTCTTCTTCAGCGTATCGGACGTGACCAGCCCCGCCCTGCCAAGCAACGTCAGCAATACCGGCAGCTGGAATACGAGGCCGAAGGCAAAGATCAGCACCATGATCAGGCCGAGATATTCGCTAACCCTGGGCAGAAGCTGAATGCTTGCCTTTCCTTCGCCACCTGCCTGTTCCATCGACAGGAAGAACGACATGGCAAGCGGCATGACCATGAAATAGACGAGCGCCGCGCCAATCAGGAAGAGGACCGGGGTCGCAATGAGAAAGGGAACGAAGGCGCCCCGTTCGTGTTTGTAGAGACCGGGTGCGACGAACATATAGAGCTGCGACGCAATGACAGGGAACGCAATGAAAAGCGCCCCGAACAAGGCAAGCTTCAACTGGGTGAAGAAAAACTCCTGCGGCGCGGTGTAAATCAGCTCGATGGATCGTTCCGTGCCCGCCGCCGCTTCATAGGGGCCGACCAGGATATTGAAGATATCGGTGGCGAAAAAGAAGCAGACGATGAAGGCAATCAGAATTGCTATCACCGACTTGAGCAGCCTCTGCCGCAGTTCGATCAAATGCTCGATCAGCGGCGCCTTGGAGGCGTCGATATCGTCCTGCGTCATCCTTTGGAGCCTTCAGCGGCCTTGGCCATCGGTGCTTTGTCCGCTTCTTTCGAGCCTGAATCCGCCATTTCCTGGCCCTGATCCGTACCGTCGGTCCTGGCCGGTTCGCCGTTACCGCCTGCAATCGGCTGGGAGGCAGCGCTCGCGGGTTTTTCAGCCACGGCATCCGCCGCCTTCTTCGGCGCGGCCTTGGCGGGTTCCGCCTGGATCGACTTCTTCAAATCGGCCAGGGGATCGATCTTGCCGATCGATTCGACCTGCTTGCGCATGTCGGCAATATCGGCCTGCTGCTCGGCCTCGCGCAGCGCCTCATTGAAGGTGGATTGAAATTCGCCCGCCATGCGTCGGAGCTTGCCGACAGTCTGGCCGAATGTCCGCAGCATTCTGGGCAGGTCTTTTGGACCCACCACGATGATCGCGACCATCGCGATCACAAGGAGTTCCGTCCAGCCAATATCGAACATCTACCGCCGCCGATCTCACGCCGCCGCTGCAAGAAACGTCAGCTGGCCTTGGACTTGTCCTTGGATTCTTCCATGGCAACCGTTTCAGCCGGCTTATGGTCGATTGTCTTGGAGACTTCCTTTGCCGCCGGTTCAGAGCCGGCATCGTCGTCATCGGCCATGCCCTTCTTGAAGCTCTTGATACCCTTGGCGACATCGCCCATCAGCTCGGAAATCTTGCCGCGACCGAACAGCAGTACAACGATCACCGCGATGATCAGAATCTGCCAAATGCTGATACCCATACGCCAAACTCCCTATCCCTGGCCGTCCTTAAGCCGGCGGCGCACTATTGCAGCAAAGCGCGACCAATCGCAACCAAGCGAATGTCCCGATTTCCTTAAAGTGACCGGCCTTACGCCCCGTCGTCACCATCCTCATCCCGCTTGAAGATCAGGATATCCCTTTCATCGGCTCTTACACCGACGTCCATGCCGACAGCAAAGCGGCCACCGTCCCTGACCCTTGCCTTTATCTGGTGATCGAGACCCTCCACCGCCAGATCGATCAGGTCAACTTCTCCGACAAAACGGCGACGAAATCACACGCCCCGCCCGGCCTTCCCCGACTTCACCCAGTAAAATGCCCTGCGGTCGCAAGGAAATATCGACCGTATCGCCCGATTTGATACCCGAAGCCGGATGGCGCCCCAGCGCCGTTTCCACATAACCGTCGCGGGCGATGCCGTCCAGTTCGTTCAATTCCGAAAAGAAGCGCGCGACGAAAAGATCCGCCGGCCGATTGTAGAGATCGTCGGCCGAGCCAAGCTGGACGATGCGCCCCTTGCGCATCAGGGCGATTCGATCCCCCATGCGCATCGCTTCCTCCGGGTCGTGGGTGACCAGAATACAGGTTGCGCGGGTTTCCCGCAGTACCGAAAGCGTCTCATCGCGGACGCTGTCGCGCAGCCGTCTGTCGAGCCCGGAGAAGGGTTCGTCCATCAACAATACGCCTGGACGCGGCGCGATTGCGCGCGCCAACGCCACCCGCTGCTGCTCTCCGCCCGATAGCGCATGCGGATAGTCTTCCGCATAGCCCTGCAATCCTACGCGGGCAAGGGCGCTCAGCGCTTCCCGCCGTGCCAGATCGCCAGGCAAGGCCGTCAAACCGAAGGTCACATTTTCAAGGATCGAAAGATGGGGAAAAAGCGCGTAGTCCTGAAACATCAGCCCGATACCGCGCTTTTCGGGCGGCAGGAAATTGGCGGGCCCGCCGACTTCACGCCCGTCGATCAGCACGCGGCCTGCCGACTGGCGCTCGACGCCGGCGGCAATGCGCAGCAATGTCGTCTTGCCGCAGCCGGAATGGCCGAGCAGGCAGAGCACCTCCCCCGGCGCTACGTCGAGCGAAACTTCGCGGACCGACGCTACACCCTCATAGTCGTGACTGACGCCGTCATAGGTGAGCCGCGCAGCGAAAGTCGCGGCTGCCGTGCCGCGCACGCCCCAGCGGCGCCTGGCCGCGGAAGGCGCCTTCATCGGTTCCGTCACTGCATTCATCAAGACGCACCCTCTTCGCCATCATCCTCGAGCGCATCAAAGAGGAAGGCCTGTTCCAGCGGATCTTCATCGTCCTGCAGATCCGAAGCATCGTTTGGAACCGGCACCTGGAAACTTGCCGGCACGGCGCTATCGAGCAGACCGGATCCCTTGAGCTCCTCAAGTCCGGGAAGATCGACAATCGATGCAAGCGAAAATTGTTCGAGAAACGTATCCGTCGTTCCATAGGTGACGGGACGGCCCGGCGTCCGCCGCCTGCCGCGCATCCTGATCCACCCGGTCTCCATCAAGACGTCGAGCGTGCCTTTGGACGTGGAGACGCCGCGAATCTCTTCGATTTCCGCGCGGGTAACGGGTTGATGGTAGGCAATGATGGCGAGTGTCTCCAGTGCTGCCCGCGACAGCTTGCGTTCTTCTATGTGTTCGCGGTGAAGCAGGTATGCGAGATCTTCTGCGGTGCGAAATGCCCATTTCCCCGCGACCTGAACCAGGTTCACCCCGTGCGCCGCATAATTGGTCTGAAGTTCCAGAAGCAAAGATTCTATATCCAGATCTTCCGGCAGGCGTTTGCGCAATTCATCGATGCCGAGCGGGTCGGCGGAGGCAAACAGCAGCGCTTCCAGCATCCGCAAGGCAAAAGGAACATCATGAGCCGACCGTCGTCCGACCGCTCCCTCCATGTCCATCACCCTTGAGCCGTCGATCTCAGTCATCGTCCTCATTCTGCAATTCATCGGCACCTTGCAATTCATCGGCGCCAATGCGTGCTTCTTCCGCCTTATCGTCGAAATCCGTCATTTTCTTGCGAAGATAAAGCGGTTTGAACGGGCCGGATTGCCTTAGCTCGATTTCACCCTCGCGGACAAGCTCAAGACTTGCCGAAAATGAACTGGCGATCACAGTCGAGCGCTGTCCGGGATCCGATAGATAGCGAAGAAGGAAGCTGTCGATGGGCATCCATTCGACGGAAGTGCCGATCAGCCGGGTCAGCAGTTCCCGCGCTTCCTGCAGCGACCACACGGTGCGCCTGCGCACGTGCACGGAGGTGACCGACTGGCGCTGGCGCTGTGCCGCATAAGCGACGAGCAGATCATAAAGGCTGGCCTGCCAATGGCCTACACGCTCGATGGAAACCGTTTCGGGCATGCCTCGGGCAAAAATATCCCGCCCCAAACGATTGCGGTTCATCAACCGCGCGGCGGCGGCGCGCATCGCTTCAAGCCGCCGAAGCCTGAAGGCAAGGGCTGCGGCAAGTTCCTCGCCCGACGGTTCATCCTCGTTTTTTTGTTCGGGGATCAGCAGCCGCGATTTCAAATAGGCAAGCCATGCCGCCATAACCAGATAATCGGCAGCCAGTTCGAGGCGCAATTGCCGCGCCGCCGTGACGAATGTCAGATATTGCTCGACGAGAGCAAGGATCGAGATCCGCGTCAGATCGACTTTCTGGTTTCTTGCGAGCGTCAGCAACAGATCGAGCGGCCCTTCGAAGCCGTCCACGTCGACGACGAACGAAGGATCGCCAACAGACACTTCCGGTCCGGAATCGAATTCGAAAGACGTTGTCGCCGAAACCTTGTCTTCCACTGGTCGCCTTTCGTTCCTATAGAGCATTCCCAAACGGCATCCGATGACCGCATTTGAACATCATCGGGTCTTTAAATACTCCGCCAAACCTCTATCAGATTTGGCCAGTGCTATCGTCGGCCACGGCAAAATAGCCGACAAGTCAATCATTCAAAAGATGAGCTTTATTGCTCCAGTCAGGCCGTCATTTTCTTGACAGGGCCACCATTTCGGAAGCGGTTCACGCCACCGCAGCCGTCAGCAGCTCAAATTCCTGCCTGAGCGAAGCCCTGTCCATGGCTCGCGGCGCGTTCAACCAGGACTTGGCGGCCTGCGCCCTTTGCAATGCGCGCCCGGAAAGCTCTGGCGAGGCGGCCGCCACGTCCCTCATTTCCGCAAAATCGCCGTTACAATGCAAGGCAAGATCGCATCCCGCCAGAAACAGGCCTTCAACCCGTTCCACCATCGATCCGCCAAGAGCCTTCATGGAGACATCGTCGCTCATGAGACAACCTTCAAAGCCGATTTCGCCACGAATGACATTGGCGATAACGGTTGGCGACAGCGTGGCGCAGCGTTCCGGATCCAGCGCGCTGTAGACGATATGGGCAGTCATCGCCAGCGGAAGGTCGGCAAGCTGCCGGAACGGCTTGAAATCGAAGTCCGACAACTCACTGTGCGATGCATCCACGACCGGCAATTCAATATGGCTGTCGACCACAGCCCGGCCATGACCCGGAATATGCTTCAAAACGGGCAGGACACCGGCAGCGGCAAGCCCGTCGGCAATCGCCCTGCCGATAGCTGCAACCTGGCCGGGATCGCTGCCATAGGCCCGATCTCCGATCACATCGTCCGTCTCGGCGCGGCGCACATCCACGATCGGCAGGCAATCCACATTGATGCCAAGCTCGATGAGGTCCGCACCGATCAGCCGCGCGCCGAGCCATGCCGCCCGCAACCCGGCGACCCTATCGGCTTCATAGAGGCGGGCATAGATCTCCCCTCGCGGATAGTCCGGCCATAGGGGCGGACGCAGGCGACGCACCCGACCGCCCTCCTGATCGATGAGGACGGGGGCAGCCTTATCGCCGACGCATTCGCGAAAGTGTTCCACGAGATCGCAAATCTGCTGCGGATACTCGCAGTTTCGCGCAAAAAGGATCAGGCCCCAAGGCTGTTCCGATTTGAAGAATGACGTTTCTTCGCTATTGAGCCGCGTTGAGGCGCAGCCCGAAATGAAGGCCTTGGTCATTCCCTTTTCCCAAAATCACGAGGACTGTTTGATATGCGCCTTCGGTCCGCAACCGCATTTGCAAACACCGGCCGAAATTGCGGCATCGCGTGCCGGCCCGCCCAAAAGCTTACGTCAGCCCATTTCTTGCGGCGCGCCGTCAGTTTTGCCTGACGAAACAATCGCCACCGGCCGCTTTGAGCGCTTCGCAAAGACGAATGGCTTCATCGCGCGAGGAAGATGGAATGCGCACCCGGTAGAAGGTCCCGCGATCTCCCAGATCCGCCTTTTCGATTACCGGCGTCACTGAACCAAGCACCGAGGAATAGCGCCTCTTGAGGTCCGTGAATGCAGTCTGGGCCTGTTCTTCAGAGCGCTGCGAGGACACCTGCACCACATAGGTTCCGGCAGGGATCGACGCGGTGGAAACGGGCGCTGTCGCTGCTGCAGGTGCCGGTGCTGGAGGTGGCGTTTGAACCGGAGCAGCGGTATTTGCCGCCCCATTTCCGGTCAAATCGAGCGGGCCGGATCCTGCTGCCGTCGTCTCCTGCTGCAGCGCAGCCGGGGCGGCAGCAACCGCAATCGGCCGATCCGTGGGCTTCGCGCGCGGCAAGGCGCCATTGAACTCTGCAGTCGGCGTGGCAACAGGGGTCTCCGGCTGCGCTTCAACAGGTTGTGGCGGGCTTTCAACGACAGGCGTTTCTTGCGGTTGTTCTTCAACGACAGCTGCGGCGGTATCGATTTCCGTTTGATCGGCTGTCACAGGCTCCGAAACAGGTGGCGCGGCGGCAGTCGGCGCTGCCCCAACTCCGGGAATCTGCCGCGGCGCTGCCGGCGTCTCGGGCTGCGGCTGCGAAGCCGCTGGATCGGCAGTCGCGTCTTCCTCAACGCCACCCGAAATAATCGTGCCGTCAGGCCTTACAATAACCGTACGAACCCTGCGAGGGCCAGCAGGCAGCGGGCTGGCGGAGGGCGAGGTTTCAGGTTCGGTAACGGGCGCTGGCGGTAGCGATGCGACCGGTGTTTCTTCCGGTACGATCAGCCGTTCTTCCTGCGTGGCCTGCGTTCCGCCCACCCGGTCATAGATCAGCTTGCCTTGTCGTGGCTGGTCCGGGCTTTCCTCCGGGCGGATCTTCAAGTCCCCTTCTTGCGCGGCGATCACAGGCGGCGGGCCAGCATCCACATCGCTACCGCCGAAATCAATCAGTGCAAATGCAGTACCCCCGATAATAGCCAGGCCTGCTATAGCGGCGGCCACAGCCAGCCCGCGCCGGCTTCGTCCCTCAGGTGTCGCCATTTCCTCGGCGGCCGAATGCGGCGGCAAAACCCCGTGTCCGGAAAGCGCCGGATCGCTTTCCTTCATGGCCCGCGCCACGGCGTCGAGGTCGTAACCGCCGGCCGGCGGCGTTTCTTCGTAAAGATCGTCGTAATCGTCGTCGTCGTAGCCGCCGCCGGCGCTTTGATGCGCCTCGTCCGCAATCGCCACGGGACCTTGCCTGGGCGAAGCAGGATAATCCTGCTCGGGCCGATCAGCCTGCACAGGTCGATAAGGATCGGGCTCTTGATAAGGCTCGTGTTGTGCCTCGCCAAGCGACGGTTCATTTACCGATGCAGCAGCACCGAAGGACGTTGCAGCCGGAGTTGGACCCAAACCCGCAAATGGCGGCTTTATCTGGGATTTAGCCGCAAGTACTCTTGAGGCCCGCCCCGAAACATCACGCTCGGGCCACCTTACGCCCATAGCATCAGGCCTGACGCCTTCTTCCGCTTTCGCCGGAGACACGCTGCTTTTCACCTCAGGCGCCGATTGAGTTACCTCATCAAACAGATCGTCGAATTCATCACGCGCCGGCTCAGGTTCGGCCGGGCGCTGTTGCCCGCCTACCCGGCGGTCGAAAGCACTGCGAAGTTCGTCTTCAAAACCCGCCATAAGATCGTCATTGAGGGCCGGCGCCGCAGACTGCGGCTCGGCAGCGCCAGGTCCGGCAGCGCCCTGCCCAACGGGATCTAGATGCGCTGGAGAGCTTGCTGCAGCAGTCTCACCGCTTCGCAAGTCATCATAGCTCGCATACGATGCCTCGGCACTGTCACCTTCTTCCTGATGCGCAGGCTCCTCCTCGTATGCAGGCTCCGGCTCGTATGCAGGCTCCGGCTCATGTGCCGGCTCTGCTTCGTAGGAAGGTTCTGGCTGCGTCCGCCCGAAAGCATTGAATGCGTGATACGGATTTTGCGGGTGAAGCGGCTTCAGCTCGTTTTTTTCAACCGGGAACCGGCTTTCGAAGGCGGCATCGAGTTCTGCCTCCAATGCCTCGTCGTGCCGGTATGGCGGCTCGGCCAACTGGCTTTGATCTTCGTCCTGGTGTTCCGGCTCATAGGCGTCATCGCCTTGCCGTTCCGCCTCAAAGTCCTGATAAACCGCTTCGTCCGGATCAGCCGGGGAATAGGGATCGCGGCCATGATCCTTATCGCGCAAAGGCTGGGTTACGCGCGGTTCGACGGACAAGCGCGTGTTGCTCCCCTCGCTGACGATTCTCGCCAGTTCCACCAGAGGATCTTCCTCGAAATCCCGGTGCGGATCTTCGTGTCCGGTACGTTCCGCGGACCGGTCATTCTCAGGCATCGGAAAATTCGAGCGAATGGGCATGTTTGTACCGGCTTTCCCGCTTGATTGCGCCGTTCCCTCGGAGCCGGCCAACCATCGTTAGCCGTCAGCGCATTTCCTCCGGAGCTGCTACGCCAAGAATAGCAAGTCCTGACGAAAGCACCAAAGAGATCGCCTGCACCATTGCCAGACGAGCTAATGTTGTTTGTCGATCTTCAGGGTTAATAAAGCGTAATTGCGGCAAATCCTTGCCTTTATTCCAGTGTGAATGCAACGCACTAGCCAATTCGTGCAGGAAGAAAGCGATGCGATGCGGCTCGTGCGCCTCGCAAGCCGACTCAACTGCCCTTGGCCAGGACGCCAGCCGGGCGATGAGTTCCTTTTCTCCCGAATCAGTCAAAAGCGAATAATCGGCGCCGGCAAGTTCGGCCGCCGTAATATCCGCGCCGCCCATTCCCTCCTTTGCCTGCCGCATGACCGAACGGCAGCGTGCATGGCCGTACTGGACGTAGAAAACCGGATTGTCCTTCGACTGTTCCGTCACCTTCTGGAAGTCGAAATCGAGCGGCGCATCGTTCTTGCGAAACAGCATCATGAAGCGGACCGGATCGCAGCCGACCTCTTCCACGACATCGCGCAGCGTAATGAAATCGCCGGAGCGTTTGGACATGCGCACGGGCTCCCCCGCGCGGTAGAGCTTCACCAGCTGGCAGAGACGAACGATCACTTCCGCCTCACCGCCCGAAACAGCGCGTCCAACCGCTTCCAGCCGCTTTACATAGCCGCCGTGGTCGGCTCCGAGGATGTAGATCATCTCCTTGAAGCCGCGCAGGTACTTGTCGCGGAAATAGGCGACGTCTGCGGCGAAATACGTGTAGGAACCGTCGGACTTCTTCAGCGGGCGGTCGATATCGTCGCCATAGGCGGTGGCGCGAAACAGCGTCTGCTCGCGATCTTCCCAATCCTCCGGCAATTGCCCCTTCGGCGGCGGCAGCGTGCCTTCGTAGACGAGATCGCGCGCGCGCATGTCGGCCAGCATGTCGTCGATCGACGATCCCCCGCCGTCCTTGCGCTCGTGCAGGGAACGTTCCGAGAAAAACGCCTCATGCCGGACATTGAGGAGAGCGAGATCATCGCGGATAAGCGCCATCATGGCGTTAATTGCCACGTCCTTGACGATCGGCAGCCATTCCTCTTCCGCCATCGTGGCGAGAGCGGCGCCGTGATCCGCCGCAAGCTTCTGCCCGACGGGGACGAGATAGTCGCCTGGATAAAGTCCGGCCGGGATTTCGCCGATTTCCTCGCCGAGCGCCTCGCGGTAGCGCAGGAACGCGGAGCGCGCCAGCACATCGATCTGGGAACCCGCATCGTTGATGTAATATTCGCGGGTTACCTCGTAACCGGAAAACGCCAGAAGATTGGCCAGTGCGTCGCCGACGACCGCGCCCCGGCAATGGCCGACGTGCATTGGGCCGGTAGGATTGGCCGACACATATTCGACGTTGACCTTCTTGCCCCCGCCAAGGCCGGAGCGGCCGAAATCCTCGCCCGCCGCAAGCACGGCCGACAGCACCCTCGCCCAGACCGCGTCGACAAGGCGCATATTGATGAAACCCGGGCCGGCGATTTCCACCGACGCCACATCTGGATCGCGCTTCAGGCCGTCGGCGATCCTTTCGGCAAGCGCGCGCGGATTGAGCCCCATCGGCTTTGCCAGAACCATCGCCGCATTGGTCGCCAGATCGCCATGGGCAAGATCGCGCGGCGGTTCCACGACGATGCGCGAAAGGTCCGGCGCTGAACCATCGGCCTGCAGATCGAGCGCCTCGACGACGGAGCGGACACGGTTGGTGAAATCGGCGAAGAGGTTCATGGATCCACTCGAAGGTCAGAAGAATTCAGGTAATTTTCGATGGTGTCCGCCGAACGGACATCATGGCGGCAACGAAGAAACAAGCGTCCACCGCGTGGCGCGGACCTATCCCAAATCGGGAGTATCGTCAAACAATCGGCGATGTTCGTCGACGGCGTAGCGGTCGGTCATGCCGGCGATATAGTCGCAGACCCGGCGCGCGACGTGATTGGCGTCGGCATCGCTCAAGCCCTCGGCCCATTCATCGGGCATCTTTTCAGGTGCATTCAGATAGAATCGGAAGAGATCCCGCACGATCCTTGCGACCTTCTTGCGCACGGCAAGCACGTTTTCATGCCGGTAGACATGACCGAAGAGGAAGGCCTTCACCTCTTTTTCCGCCACCTGCATGGCTGGCGAGAACGAGATCACGGCCTCTCCCGCATTGCGGATATCGTCAGCCGATGACGGATTCACCCGCTCGAGACGCTTGATACCCTCGCCGATCGTGTCCTCGACCATCCTCGTAATGCAGCGACGAACGATCTCGTGGATACGGCGCGGCGCCTCAAGGCCGGGATAACGTCCATCCACTTCCAGCAGGATGTCCGCCAGGAAAGGAACTTCCTTCATATCCTCGATCTGGAACAGACCTGCCCTCAGCCCGTCGTCGAGGTCATGGGCGTCATAGGCGATATCGTCGGCAATGGCGGCTGCCTGCGCTTCGGCGCTGGGCCAGGACCACAACATCAGGTCCTGCTCCCTGGTGTAGGAGCGGATGGCGAAAGGCAACTCGCCTCCGGCGAACTTGCCGAGCGGCGCGCCTTGTTCGTCCACAAGCGGGCCATTGTGTTTCACCAACCCTTCAAGCGTTTCCCAGGAAAGATTCAGCCCGTCGAAATCGGCATAGCGCCGCTCCAGTTTGGTGACGATGCGAAGCGACTGGGCGTTGTGATCGAAGCCGCCGAAAGGCGCCATGCATTCGTGCAGCACATCCTCGCCCTCATGACCGAAGGGGGTATGACCAAGGTCATGGGCAAGCGCCAGGCATTCCGCCAGATCCTCGTCAAGGCGAAGCGCGCGGGCAAGCGCACGCGCGATCTGCGAGACCTCGATCGTATGCGTCAGCCGGGTGCGGAAATGATCGCCCTCGTGATAGACGAAAACCTGCGTCTTGTGTTTCAGCCGGCGAAAGGCGGCCGAATGGATGATCCGGTCCCGGTCGCGCTGGAAGGGGGTGCGCGTCGGGCTTTGCGGCTCGAAAACGAGCCTTCCCCGGCTTGCGTCGGGATCAACCGCATAGGCTGCGCGTGGCTGGGCGCCATATCCAAGCGTGGCCGACATTATTGCTCCAGATATTCCCGCCATATTGAGCGAGATGGTTGACGTTGATTGGCCCTGTTCATACCTATCTGATAACATATTGGACAGAGGCTTGGATGGTGACCCGGCGATTCCTTCGACCATCGGGTCCACCCTCCGGCAGATGAGGCCAAACAGAACCGATGCCAGAACCTTTGAACGACACCGTTCGAGACACCGTAACGATGAGCGAGCGCGCCGCGCGCCGCGTATCGAAGATCCTTGCCGCCGAGCCGGCGGGCACCGTTTTACGCATCAGCGTGGAAGGTGGCGGCTGTTCCGGCTTTCAGTACAAATACGATATCGTGACTGAGCGCGAGGCCGATGATTTCGTCATCGAACGCGACAACGCCACGGTTTTGATCGATCCGGTCTCCCTGCAATATATGGCAGGGTCGGAGGTCGATTTCGTCGATGACCTGATGGGGCAGTCGTTCCAGATCAAAAACCCGAACGCCACCGCCGGCTGCGGCTGCGGCACGAGTTTTTCCATCTAATCGTGGCAAACGATTCCGCGCCTTCCCTGAACCGTTGCACATACTGCGGCCAGCCGGGTAGCCATCACACCCACTACCTGCATGGGCATCTGGAGTGCGCCACCTGCGGCCGCAACATTGACGATTGCTGCTCGGGCGAGCAGGCCTGCTACCTCATGCATTCCAACGCCACGCCTTCCACATCCGGAGATCCCGCTTGAAAATCGCAACATGGAACATCAATGGCGTGAAGGCGCGGATCGACACCGTTCTTGCCTGGCTCAGGGAGGAAAATCCCGATATCGCCTGTTTCCAGGAAATCAAATCGGTTGACGAAAACTTCCCGCGCGAGCCATTCGAAGAGCTTGGCTACAACGTCGAAACCCATGGCCAGAAGGGTTTCAATGGCGTGGCGCTTCTGTCCAAATTACCGTTCGATGAAGTGTCGCGCGGCCTGCCCGGCGACAACAGCGACGAACAGGCCCGCTATATCGAGGGCGTGGTTTCCACTGCAAGGGGAAGCCTACGGTTCGGCTGCCTCTATCTTCCAAACGGCAACCCTTTGGGCACGGAGAAATTCCCCTATAAATTAGCCTGGATGGACCGGCTTCACGCTCATGCGGCAAAGCAGCTTGAGCTGGAGGAACCCTTTCTCCTGCTTGGCGATTACAACGTCATTGTCGATCCGAAAGACGCGAAAAACCCGCAAAACTGGACCGATGACGCGCTTTTCCAGCCGGAGAGCCGGCAGGCATTCCGCGCGCTCGTAAACCTTGGTTTCACCGAGGCCGTCAGGGCAACGACGGAAGATGCCGGCGTCTATACCTTCTGGGACTATCAGGCAGGCGCCTGGCAAAAGGACAACGGCATCCGGATTGACCATATCCTGATGTCGCCGCAGGCAGCCGACCGGTTTGAGGGTTGCGGCATCGATAAATTCGTCCGCGCCTGGGAAAAGCCCTCAGACCATGTTCCGGTCTGGGTTCGCCTTGCCGTTTGAAGATAACCCGTGATTGAAAGCATCCCATGAGCAAGCTGCCGTCGGACCTGGACACGCCCTGCCTTCTTCTGGACCGCGAGCGGCTGGAGCGCAATATCGCCGCTATGGCCAAGCGTTTCAAAGGGCTGGGCGTGCCGCTACGGCCTCATCTGAAGACCGCCAAATCCATTGACGTCGCCAAAATCTGCGCCACGCATGGCGCTGATCGCTGGACCGTTTCGACCCTGCGCGAGGCGGAATATTTCGCAGGCAACGGACTGAGCGACCTTCTTTATGCGGTGTCCATCGTTCCAACCAAGCTCGACAGGGTGATGGCTCTCAATCGGCAGGGCGCCAATGTTGCGGTTTGCCTCGATACGATGCAGGCAGCCGAAGCGCTCGCCGCAAGTCCTATTGAAGGCCCTCGTCTGCGCGTCTTTCTTGAAATCGATGTGGACCATCATCGCACCGGGCTCAGACCGGAGGAAGCGAGGCTTGTCGATATCGGTCGGACAATCAACGACTCGAGCCATCTGACCCTTGCCGGCGTCATGGCCCATGGCGGGGAAAGCTATGCTTCGAAGTCCATAGCGGATATCGAGAAGATGGCGGACCAGGAGCGCCGCATTACCACCGCCGCCGCGAAAGTTTTGCGCGAAGCGGGTCTGCCCTGCCCCGTCGTTAGCATCGGGTCAACGCCGACAGCCCGCTTCGGAACGTCATTCGAAGGCGTGTCGGAGGTCCGGGCCGGTGTCTATATGTTTCAAGATGTCTTTCAGTCAAATCTTGGCATTTGCGAATTGTCGGACATCGCCGCATCCGTGTTGGCGAGCGTGGTCAGCCATGCGCCCCATTTGAACCGCCTGATTTTGGATGCCGGCGGCATGGCGCTCTCAAAAGATCGCTCCTGCGCTATTCAGGACAATGATTGCGGCTATGGCTTTATCGAGACGGAAAGCGGCAAGCTGGTTCCGGATCTTTACGTTCAGGGCGTCAGCCAGGAACACGGTTATGTCACCACCCGCAGTGGCGGGAAGGTCGATTTCGAGCGATTTCCCGTGGGGAGCCGTTTGCGTGTCCTTCCCAACCATTCCTGCATGACGGTCGCAGCCTATGATGCCTACACAGTGCTTGCCGATGGCGCGGTTGAGGGGCATTGGTCAAGAGTGAACGGGTGGTCCCGTTATCTGGCCTGAGGGGCACAAATCAGCTCGAGCGCTTTCCACGAAAGCGGGATTGCTTTCGTGACAAGAATTCGTTCCAGGATATGCTCTAGAAGTCGAACAGCACTGAAAATGGTGTTATGATGTCGCCATGGGCACGGTTCGTCTTGAAAGATCCGCTCTGATTGCAATAGCTGCGGCTGCTACATTCGCCGCCGTATGGCCGGCTGCTGCGATCGATTGCACCTGCCGCTTCAGGGGAGCGGACTTCCAGCTTGGCGATCAGGTCTGCCTGAATACGCCCAATGGCCTGACGATGGCCCAGTGCCAGATGGTGCTCAACAACACATCGTGGCAACTGCTTGAAGAGCAGTGCCCCCTGGGGCAGAACGCGACGCCGCTGTTTGATGTTAAGCCTGACAATTCCACGCTACCAATCAGCGAAATCAAGAAAGCTGACGCCGGATAGTGCTATCCGGCCGGAACGCTGATTTAAACATTCGATCTGCACTATTCGCTATTGAGCGGTTCGTTATTGATCGGTTCCGGCAACCGTCACCAGGTTGCTGTCCATCCATTTCTTTGCCAGACGCTCTGACTGACGGCGGGTGCCTTCATCCGCCAGACCGAAGGATCTTTCCTGGGCATCGATGATCCACTGCTGCTCAGGTGCGGTCGCGCGGTCGCGAGCGATCGTGAGCCACATCAAGCCGCGAACTTTGCTGTCGCCGTGGAAGTCGGAGGAATAAAGCAATTCACCGAGCCGTGCCTGGGCATCCACGTGCCCCTTACGGGCCGCAAGCTTCAGCCACCGGGCCGCCATCTGCGTGTTGGGCGCCTTGTCCTGCAGATAGAGCGCGCCAAGCTGATACTGCGCGTTGGCGTCGCCGAAATAAGAAGCAGCGTAGGTGAATATCTCGCGGGCCTTGGCCACATTCGGCTCTATTGCGCTATCGTTGATACCGGTCAGATAGTAGGTTCCCAGAGCCACGAAGGCGCTGGCCACAAATGGAGCGCGGGGCGACGTCGGGCTGTCGTCGCCATATTGCGTGGCGACCTGCCTGAAATATTCGAACGCCTTGACATCGTCCTCCGCCACTCCGTCGCCGGTCGCATACATGCGCCCAAGCTTCCATGCGGCGAGCGGGTGGCCGTTTTCAGCTGCAAAACGCAGTGAATCCACCGCCCGGGCTTTCTCGCCGGCGTAATAAAACTGGGTGCCGACACGAAGGGCGTCGCCCGGTGTCAGGTCCGAAAGGCTTATGGATCCCCCGTCCTTCGCCTTATTTTCATCCAGCGCCAGTGCCGGGCCGGCCAGCATCAGCGCGAACGATCCCGCAAGGACAAAGCTCGATCTTACCACTCGCATCGAATTATTTCGTCATCAGGCCAACGGCCTTTGACGCCTCTCTCTGTAAGCCGGATTTTCCGGCGTTCGCCCGTTTCGGCCCGGTCTCGCCTCCTCAAGGAAAAATCCTTTCCAGGGCAACCCGGCCGGCCGGGACTTGTTTGACGCTCAATTTGATCCTGCACGTCTTTTTCGGCGAATATACGGCGCTTTGAATGTCGGGTGCTTCATTTCAAGCTCCTGTAATTCTTAGCACGAATCCCAAATAAATTCTCCGATCGCGTTTCAGATCGCCGCTTGCCTCATAATCGCCATCCCGCCTCCCTCCCGGTTCCCTCGTTGAATGATCCACGAGGCGCGCCCGGGGCGTTCGGACGGCGGACTGAAGCCGTCCAAACATGGCCGAAAGGCGGCGATATGCAGCAAACAAAAGATATCCGATGGAAGGTGATTTAGCTGTTGCAAATCGACAACAACTGCGGCAAACCGTCCACACTTTGCATTTCGCCCTCCCCTCAGCCGACAAAATGACCGTTGCGTAATCGACTGGAGAAAAAGTTTCCCCAACGCAGATGCAAGGCCACCTGTTTGCGGCTGTTGTTTTTCTTGAAATCAGCAAGTCGCCAAAGCTGATCATGACAACCGGTTGAAACCATTAGAGCATGGATCGGTTGAAAATTCGTTTTCACCACCTGTCGCATTCATCGGGATCACGATTGATGGCTTGATGAAGAAGCGGTGCTGCGATAGTTCCCCACAGGCCGTCAGGAAGATGCGATTGTCTTTTGCCGAAATGCGACACACTTGCGACAATCGGACGTGATTCGTAGTGCAGAAAGCCTATTGGCGGACCGAACCCGGAACGGATAAGCGGCATGAGCGCAAAGAACGATCTGTTTGCAAGCTATGAGGGAGCCCCCTCTCCGGTGGCAAACGATCTGCCCGTAACCGGCAGGGAGGAAGCCCAGCAAGTGGCGAAAGCACCGACGCGGAAATCGCGATCCATTGCTCCTGAAAGCGATTATACCGCCGACGACATCGAGGTGCTGGAGGGGCTTGAACCCGTTCGCCGCCGGCCCGGCATGTATATCGGCGGCACCGACGAGAAGGCCCTCCACCATCTTTTCGCGGAAGTCATCGACAATTCGATGGACGAGGCGGTCGCCGGCCACGCCAGCTGGATCGAGGTGACGCTGGATACGGAAGGCTATCTGACGGTCGTCGACAATGGCCGCGGTATTCCGGTCGATCCGCATCCGAAGTTCCGCGACAAATCGGCGCTGGAAGTCATCATGACCACGCTGCACGCGGGCGGCAAGTTCGACAGCAAGGTCTATGAAACCTCAGGCGGCCTGCACGGCGTCGGCATTTCCGTCGTCAATGCTTTGTCGCAGGAACTGATCGTCGAAGTCGCCAGATCGCGAAAGCTCTACCGCCAGGTGTTTCGTCGCGGGCTGCCGCAATCTCCGCTTGGATGCGTCGGCGACGTGCAGAACCGTCGCGGTACATTGGTCAAGTTCCGCCCCGACCCGGAAATCTTCGGCAAGGGCGCCCATTTCCAGCCGGCCCGCCTTTTCAAGATGGCGCGGTCGAAGGCCTATCTGTTTTCCGGCGTCGAGATCCGCTGGCGCTGCGCGCCGGAACTGATCGGCGAGAAGGACAAGACGCCGGCGGAAGCCACGTTCCATTTTCCTGGCGGCCTTAAGGACTATCTTCTCGATGCGCTCGGCAAGGAGCGGCTGGTCATCGACGATGTTTTCGCCGGGCGCACGCAAAACACCGGTAAGAACGGCACGGTCGAATGGGCTGTCGCATGGTTTGCCGGCGATGGCTTCATCAATTCCTATTGCAACACGGTTCCGACCCCGGAAGGCGGCACCCATGAAGCAGGCCTGCGCTATGCCTTGCTTCGTGGCCTGAAGAGCTACGGCGAACTGGCCGGCAACAAGAAGGCCGTGCTGATAACCAGCGATGATGTGGTCACATCCGCCGGCGCCATGCTGTCGGTTTTCATTCGCGAGCCTGAATTCGTCGGCCAGACGAAAGACCGCCTGGCGACGAGCGAAGCGACCCGCGTGGTGGAAGTGGCGTTGCGCGATGCCTTCGACCATTGGCTCACCGCCTCTCCGAACCAGGCCAACAGGCTGCTCGAATGGGTGATCGACCGGGCCGAGGAGCGGCTGCGCCGGCGGCAGGAAAAAGACGTCGCCCGCAAGACGGCGGTCCGCAAGCTCCGCCTTCCCGGAAAACTTGCCGATTGCTCGACCAGCCAGTCGGGCGGAACGGAACTTTTCATCGTCGAAGGCGATTCCGCCGGCGGCTCCGCCAAACAGGCGCGCAACCGCATCAATCAGGCGGTGCTGCCGCTTCGCGGCAAGATCCTGAACGTCGCAAGCGCCGGGCGCGACAAGCTCGCCGCGAACCAGCAGCTCGCAGATCTCGTGCAGGCCCTTGGCTGCGGCACCCGCTCCACCTATCGCGACGCGGACCTGCGTTACGAGAAAGTCGTCATCATGACCGATGCGGATGTGGACGGGGCGCATATCGCCTCGCTCCTCATCACGTTCTTCTACCGCGAAATGCCTGAAATGATCGCCAACGGGCACCTCTTCCTCGCGGTTCCGCCGCTCTACCGGCTCAGTCAGGGCGGCAAGACCGTCTATGCCAGGGACGACCGCCACAAGGACGAGCTGATCGCCAGTGAATTCAAGAACAAGGGCAAGATCGAAATCGGCCGCTTCAAGGGCCTTGGCGAAATGCTTCCCGCCCAGTTGAAGGAGACAACCATGTCTCCCGCGCACCGGACGCTGCTTCAGGTGACGATCACCGATGCCGATGCGCTCGCCACCAAGGATACGGTCGAGCGGCTGATGGGCAACAAGCCGGAGGCGCGCTTCCTGTTCATTCAGGAAAACGCCGAATTCGCGGAAGACATCGACATATAATAGTCTCGCTCGACCAAGGGCCGCCGAAGATCGGCCGGTTGGAAGGCCGAACGGGCGCAACGGGGAATGCAGCGGCAGGGCGATGGAAAGGCGGCCAATATGAAAAGCGCAGCGGCCATTTTCACTGCATTGATGCTAACGGTATCTGCCACGCAGACGCTAGCCCAATCGCCTGAACCGGCATCCAACGAGGCAGTAACTGGCACCGAGCCCCGGTCTCAAGCCGAGGATCAGGGCGAAATTCTATCGTTCGTACAAGCCCTGCCCGAGGCGGTCCGGCAGGTCGCGGTTTTGTCGGGCCCGTCCGAAACCAACGTCCGTTTCATCATGATCCGCATGGACGAACATGACCGCCTCTTCGTTCACGAGCGGGACGGCGATGCTACCAAGATCTTTTTCGAGGTCGCCGAAGTAGCAGCGACGTCGGAGCGGATACTGGACATCCGCAGCGAACTGGATTCGACCGGCGTCGTCGCCTTCATCGATGCAGCCGCTCAAGGCGGGGCTGAAACGACTTACGAGCTGTTCCTCGATAAAGCGGCCCCGGGCACTTACACATTTCATGCGACAAGTAATTAGCTCGCTAGAATCTCAGGCGTTTTTAACTGTAAATCTTCACCCTGCAGGGCGTGATATTGGAAATCGTTGACATTTCCTAGTCGAACTGTAGTGTGCGCAGCAATTCGATGTGCTTGCCGGTAAGCGAGGCCCTTCTTCAAGGACGCTCGCTTTTTGTCGATCAAGCAAGTATCTCCCAAGGGTCCAGATCCTTACGGTATATCTCCTGAGCAACACAAAGGTGCCATGTCCTTTTCCTCACTTGGGCTGAGCGAGAAAGTTCTCTCCGCCGTCGAAGCCGCCGGCTACAAAGACCCGACCCCCATTCAGGCGGGCGCAATACCACACGTGCTGCAGCGCAGGGATGTGCTTGGACTGGCGCAAACCGGCACCGGCAAGACCGCATCCTTCACGCTCCCGATGTTGACGCTGCTGGAAAAAGGGCGGGCCCGTGCGCGCATGCCGCGCACGCTCATCCTTGAGCCAACACGTGAGTTGGCGGCTCAGGTGGAAGAGAATTTCAGCCGATACGGCGTCAATCACAAGATCAACGTCGCCCTTTTGATCGGCGGGACATCCTTTGGCGACCAGGACAAGAAGCTCGATCGCGGCGTCGATGTGCTCATTGCCACTCCGGGTCGCCTGCTTGATCATACCGAGCGTGGAAAGCTTTTGCTGCAGGGCGTCGAGATCCTTGTCATCGACGAGGCGGACAGGATGCTCGATATGGGTTTCATTCCCGATATCGAGCGGATCTGCAAGCTCATCCCCTTTACCCGCCAGACGCTTTTCTTCTCCGCGACGATGCCGCCGGAGATCCAGCGGCTGGTCGATACTTTCCTGCACAATCCGGTACGCGTCGAAGTTGCAAAGACGTCTTCGACCGCCGAAACCGTGACGCAGCGCGTCGCGGCATCTGGCGGCAAGGACTTCGACAAGCGCGCCACGCTGCGCGAGTTGGTCGACAGCTCGCAGGACCTGAAGAACGCCATCATCTTCTGCAATCGCAAGCGTGACGTCCAAACCGTCTTCCGCTCGCTGGAGCGGCATGGCTACTCGGTGGGCGCGCTGCATGGCGACATGGACCAGCGGTCCCGCACGATGATGCTTGAGAGTTTCCGCAAGGGAGAGATATCGCTCCTCTGCGCAAGCGACGTCGCAGCGCGCGGGCTTGATATCCCCGACGTGAGCCACGTGTTCAATTTCGACGTGCCGATCCACGCGGAAGACTATGTGCACCGCATTGGGCGAACCGGCCGCGCCGGCAGAAGCGGCGCCGCGTTCACGATCGTCACTGCGGACGATGAAAAATACCTTTCAGCGATCGAAAAGCTCATTGAGCGCAAAATCGAGTGGCTTGGCGACGGCATCGACTTTGAAGCCGCAGCTCAGGAGCGAAAGGCACGGCGGGGACAAAAATCATCTTCCGGGCGCGGACGCTCAAAAACTGATTCCGGTAGCGACAAACCTCAACGCGCCGTCAGCGCATCACGTTCTGATGAAGCTCAGCCCGACAGTGAAGCGCCCCGCGCGAGCGAGCCGCCGAAGGCTGGCGAAGCTCGGCGCTCCAATGACAGGTCCCGCAAGAGCGAAGGATCCTCGCGGGCAAAACCTGCACGCTCCAGTAGCGGAAAGAGCAGGCCGAGCCGCGCGAACAGAGTAAGCGCGCGCCGCGCGAGAAAGCCAGGCGTTCGGAGGAACAGGCGACTGGTCTCGGGGATCACATCCCGGCATTTCTCCTGCGCGATCCCAGAGCCAAGCGGGCAAGTTAATATCCTCACTCTACGTCTGGAACGAATAATTCCCAATTTCTTGGGCAATAGTTCGGCGTAGAATACTGTTTTAACTTGAACTTAAAGGTTGGCGGGCCAATCTCGGACATCTTGGATGAAACTGGCGGACATGACGATATCCGCCATTTCGACAAATGTTCACGGAAGGCACGATGGCCCAGGAAGACGATTATAAGCGGACGATAGCCTACGGCGATGCTGCGCTGGGTTATATCCGCAAGAATACCCTTCCTGCCTACCCGCGCTATTACGAGCTTTGGTACGCCTACGCTGCCGGCTTCAATCATTCGCTCAATCGTGCGGTCAATGAAATCGTGGGCGAGCACGGCAAGATCACGGCCGAGGAAACCCAGCATATCTACAACCGGTTCTTATCCCCCAATCGATTGGGAGAGCGGATCGATCAGGTAGGTTCCAAGATATCCGGCGAAATCCGCGATATGGTCGATCGCCTGGCGCAGAATTCCGATATCGTCGCAGAATACGGGAACTCTCTGGCGGGAGCAAAAACCCAGTTGGAGCGCTCCCAGGATCAGATTCAGCTGAAAATCCTCATCGACAATCTCATCAAAGCAACGAGCGACACAGCGGTCGCCAACAAGGCGCTCGAGAGCCAGCTGCTCGATTCCCGCAAGCAGATAGAAGTACTGCAGGAAAGCCTTGAGGCAATTCGCTACGAGTTCCTCACGGACGAATTGACGACCCTGAGCAATCGCAAGCATTTCGACCAGACCATCGATCGAATGGTGCAGGACGCGGCGCAATCGGGTGAGCCCCTCTCCCTGCTCATCACGGATATCGATCACTTTAAGCAATTCAACGACAATTACGGCCATCAGACGGGCGACCAAGTGCTTCGGCTGGTGGCGCTCGCGGTGAAGCAGAACGTCAAGGGGCACGACGTCGCTTGCCGGTATGGCGGCGAGGAATTTGCGGTGATCCTGCCGCATACATCCTTGCAGCAAGCCGTTACCGTTGCAGAACACATTCGCCGCGCCGTGATATCCAAGGAGCTCGTCAAGCGCTCCACCGGCGAGAATCTGGGCCGCATCACCATTACGATCGGTGCAGCCACGTTCCGGCCGGGCGATACGGTTCAATCCTTGATTTCGCGGGCGGACAAGGCACTTTACGCCGGCAAGCACGGCGGCCGCAACCAGGTGAAATCGGAAACCGACTCAGATTTGGACAGCGGCGACGTTCAAGTCGCTTAACACGACTGTGTCGTAATTATCTTATTGCTTTCATGAATTTACCGGGACGTTTTTTTGGCAGCGGCGCGCTTCGCCGCTTCGAAAGCCCTTAACGCCCAACTCCGCATTTCTTCCTCATCGTCGATCAAAGCGTCAGGGATGCGCCAATAAGAAAGCGCGACTGTGCGAGCCTTCGACGAATAGGTGAAGGGTTGGCTCCCCGCGGCCTCAAAGTCCGGCCGGTTGAAATCATCCACCTTGAAAAATATGTCCTCGTCCGCTTCGAGCGCGAACATCAAATTATCGCAAAAGAGCCCGGAGCCGCCGAACATGCGTTTTACCCGGATCGCGCCCATGCCCTGCGTGATTTCGCAAATCCATTCCAGCGTCGACGATATGGCCATGGCGATCTCAACGCCTCTTCAGGCAAAAAGCCATCGCCTTGGGCGTGCACGAAGCCGAGGCTTGAATAGACCCGTTCCCGCTCGCAGCGCGGCCAGCTTTAAGCCGATAGAACAGTTCCACCGGGCAGCGGGTGCCGAATCAATTGCCAAGAATCGACGGATCGGCCTGGCTCAGCGAAACGGATTCGCCACACCCGCAGGCAGACACCTCGTTGGGGTTGCGAAATACGAAGCCGGAGCGGAACTTGGTCACTTCGTGATCCATTTCCGTTCCCAAAAGGAAAAGCACGGCTGAGGGATCGACGAAAATCTTCACGCCCTTGGCATCGATGACATCGTCGCCGGGCGATGCTTCCTCGACCAGGTCGAGCGCATATTCCATCCCGGCGCAGCCACCCTTCTTGATGCCGACGCGAAGGCCCTCCGCAGGGATTTGCGCATTGTCGATGATTTCGCGAACCCGCTCTGCAGCCGCGTCAGTCAGCGACATGACCTGGAACTTTGATCTTGTAGCCATCACTCTCGAACCGTTGTCAGCATCGTTACGCATCAATATGGGGCGTAACGGAGGGAATTAAAACCAGTTCAGCGCCACTTGAGCTTCTTCCGACATCCGATCCGGTGTCCAGGGCGGGTCGAAGACCATATTCACTTTCACAGGACCAACGCCGGCGACAGCACCAACGGCATCCTCCACCCAACCCGGCATCTCGCCCGCTACAGGGCATCCGGGCGCAGTCAGCGTCATATCGACTTCGACCGAACGGTCGTCTTCGATATCGACCTTGTAGATCAGCCCCAGTTCGTAGATGTCGCAAGGGATTTCCGGATCGTAGACCGTCTTCAGCGCGCCGATGATATCTGCGGTGATCTGCGACAATTCTTCCGCCGGAATTGCGCTTTTGGAGGTGTCCATCGTCACCTGATTGGGCGCATCCGCCGTATTTACAGTTTCGACTGTGTCACTCATCTGTCTTCTCACGAAAAGAATGCATGCGCCTTCTGCAAGGCTTCGGCCAGGCGATCGACTTCGTCCAGCGTATTATACAGCCCGAAGCTGGCGCGGCAGGTGGACGTCACGCCGTAGCGCGCCAGCAGAGGCTGGGCGCAATGGGTTCCAGCCCTTACCGCCACCCCTTCCCTGTCGATGATCATCGACACGTCATGGGCGTGAACGCCTTCCATCTCAAAGGAGAGGATAGCGCCCTTTCCCGGTGCTGAGCCGAAAATCTTCAGGGAGTTGATTTCCGACAGCTTGCGGTGAGCATAGTCCTTCAACGTCGCCTCATGCGCGGCGATCCGCTCGCGCCCGAGCCCGTCCATATACTCAAGTGCAGCACCCAGCCCGATCGCCTGAACGATCGGCGGAGTGCCGGCTTCAAAGCGATGCGGCGGGTGATTATAGGTGACCGTATCTTCCGTGACGGTTTCAATCATTTCGCCGCCGCCGTTGAAGGGCCGCATGCGCTCCAGAAGTTCCGCCCTGCCCCACAATGCGCCAATGCCGGTCGGCCCATAGACCTTGTGACCGGTGAAGACGTAGAAGTCGCAGCCGAGATCCTGAACGTCGACCGGCATATGCACCGCCGCCTGGCTGCCGTCGACGAGCACGGGAATACCGCGTTCGTGCGCGATCCGGCACACGTCCTTGATCGGCACAACAGTGCCCAGCACGTTGGACATATGGGTGATCGCAACCAGCTTCGTGCGATCGGTCAGCGCCGCCTCGAATGCCTCCAGATCGAAGGAGCCGTCCTCGCGAACATAGACCCACTTCAGCACCGCGCCCTTGCGTTCGCGGTGGAAATGCCAGGGCACGATGTTGGAATGATGCTCCATGATCGAAAGAACGATTTCATCGCCCTCGCCGATCAGATCCGTGCCGAACCCGTAGGAAACCAGATTGATCGCCTCGGTCGTCGACCGGGTGAAAATGATTTCATCGACGGATGGCGCGTTCAGGAACCGGCGCACGGTTTCGCGCGCCGCCTCGTAGTTTTCCGTCGCCAGATTGGACAGGAAATGCAAGCCGCGGTGGACATTGGAATATTCAAGCGAATAGGCCTTCGTCACCGCATCGATGACGGCTTGCGGCTTTTGAGCCGACGCGCCGTTATCGAGATAGACCAGAGGCTTGCCATGGACCGTGCGCGAAAGGATCGGAAAATCCCGCCGCACGTCCATCACGTCATAAGGCGCCATCAGGCTTTGTTCCACGGCTGCCTCCGGGGCCATTTCTATTCCTCCACCGAGAGCCACTGACGGACCCGGCCTTCGAGCTCGGCTACAATCGCCTCGTCATCGATTTCCTCAACCGCTTCCGCGAGGAACGCCAGCACCAGCAGCATACGCGCCTGTTTTTCGGGAATGCCGCGGGCACGCAGATAGAACAGCAGATCCTCGTCGATCTGGCCGCTCGTGGCACCATGGGCGCATTGCACGTCGTCGGCGAAGATTTCGAGCTCCGGCTTGTTCGACATAGACGCTTCTTCGGAGAGGAGCAGCGCCTGCGTCATCATTCGGCCATCCGTTTTCTGGGCATGCGGCCGCACGATGATCTTGCCCTGGAACACGCCTTCGGCGCGATCGTCGATCACCGCCTTGAACAGCTCCCGGCTGTCGCAATGCGGCACGGCATGATCCACCACAAGGGTCTGGTCACAATGCTGTGTTCCGCGAAGCATGCTGATGCCGAGAAAATCGGCCTTCGAATTTTCACCTGCGAAAGTCACGAACGACTGGGTGCGGGCAAATGCGGTTCCGGCATTGAATCCGAGCGCCTTGATCCTGGCGTTCTCGCCCAGCTTGACGAAAATCGACGAGACATGGGTGTTGTCGCCTGTAAGCAGCCTGACCACGGTCAGTTGTGCCTCATTGGCTACCTCATAGGACACAACGGCGTTCACTTCGGCCACTTTGGTACCCTCCTGGAAACTTTCCAGGACAGTCGCCTTGGCGCCCTTCGCAAGGGTGACGCGACAGCGGCTGTAGAGCGAACCACTGGAGCTCATCAACTGCACGATCTCGATCGGACGGGAAACGCTCTTGCCTTCCCGCACGGTCACAACAGCTCCGCCCTGACAAAGCGCGGTGTTGAGCGCGACAGCGATATCCCCGTCTGCAACTTCCGGCTGCGACAGCAAATCCCGACTGTCAGCATCGCCGCTTTCGAGCATTTCGTTCAGGTCGCGGACGTCGACGCCTTCGGATTTAAGCGCCTCGACATCCGAGAGCGGGGCTATGAAGCGCCCGCCATCGAGCACGATCCTGTAGCGCCCGACGGCACCGAAAGTATCCCCGGCCTCAAGTGAGGCGAGGCTTTGCGCAGGAGACGCCACTTCGGCCAGCGCTGTCGCAGTTTTCATCCGGGCACGAAGGTCGGTGTATTTCCACTCCTCCACCCGACGATGCGGCAGTCCCCTGGCTTCAAAGGCAGCGAACGCCTGATCGCGAAGCGCCTTGACCGCGGCCGAACCGCTCAACTTTCCTCGAGCAGCCTCGTAGATATTTGCAATCTCGACCTCGGCATTGGTCTTGAGAGCCCGCGTTTCGATATTCATCGCTTGCCTCCCGGGCTCAGGCTGCTTGACCGACATAATCGGCATAACCGTTCTTTTCCAGCTCAAGCGCCAGTTCCTTGCCGCCGGTCTTCACGATCTTGCCGCGCGAAAGCACATGCACCACATCCGGCACGATGTGATCCAGCAGACGCTGGTAGTGGGTGATGACCACCATGGCACGGTCGGGCGAACGCAGCTTGTTCACGCCTTCGGAAACGATCTTCAGCGCATCGATATCGAGGCCGGAATCGGTTTCGTCGAGCACGCAGAGCTTCGGCTCCAGCAAGGCCATCTGCAGGATTTCCGAGCGCTTTTTCTCGCCGCCGGAAAAGCCGACGTTGAGCGGGCGCTTCAGCATGTCCATGGTAATGCTGAGATCGGCCGCCTTATCCTTGACCCGCTTCATGAATTCGGGAGTGGAAAGCTCGGCCTCGCCCCTTGCCTTGCGCTGCGCGTTCAGCGCGGTCTTCAGGAAGGTCATGGTCGCAACGCCGGGAATTTCGATCGGATACTGAAAGGCCAGGAAAAGTCCGGCGGCCGCGCGTTCGTCTGGCTCCAGTTCGAGCAGGTTTTCCCCGTTGAACAGGATTTCGCCTTCAGTGACCTCATAATCGCTCTTGCCGGCGAGAATGTAGGACAGCGTCGACTTGCCGGAGCCATTCGGGCCCATGATGGCGTGAACTTCGCCGGGCTTCACCGTGAGGTTCACCCCGCGCAGGATTTCGGTTTCGTCTTCCGCGATACGTGCGTGCAGATTCTTGATCTCAAGCATTAGATATCTTCCGTATTACTTTGATTTTGCGATGAAGTTTCACCGCGATTATCCGACTGAGCCTTCAAGCGAAATGCTGATCAGCTTCTGCGCTTCAACCGCGAATTCCATCGGCAATTGCTGGATCACGTCCTTGACGAAACCGTTGACGATCAGCGCCACGGCTTCCTCTCCCGAGAGGCCACGCTGCTGGCAGTAGAACATCTGATCGTCGGAGATCTTGGACGTCGTCGCCTCATGCTCGAAGACCGCCGAGGCGTTCTTCGCCTCGATATAAGGCACGGTATGCGCGCCGCAGTCCTGCCCGATCAGCAGTGAATCGCACTGCGTGAAGTTGCGGGCGTTTGACGCTTTCCGATGGGCGGAAACCAGGCCCCGATAGGTATTTTGCGAATGGCCGGCCGATATACCCTTGGAAATGATGCGGCTGGACGTGTTCTTGCCCAGGTGGATCATCTTCGTGCCGCTGTCGACCTGCTGATAACCGTTCGATACCGCAATCGAATAGAATTCGCCGCGCGAATTGTCGCCGCGCAGGATGCAGGACGGGTATTTCCAGGTGATCGCCGAGCCGGTTTCGACCTGCGTCCACGAGATCTTTGAATTGCGGCCACGGCAATCGCCACGCTTGGTGACGAAATTGTAGATGCCGCCCTTGCCGTCCTTGTCGCCGGGATACCAGTTCTGGACGGTGGAATATTTAATCTCCGCATCGTCATGGGCGATCAGTTCGACCACTGCCGCATGCAGCTGATTTTCGTCGCGCTGCGGCGCGGTACAGCCCTCAAGGTAGCTCACATAGGCGCCCTTGTCGGCAATGATCAGCGTACGCTCGAACTGGCCGGTGTTTTGTTCGTTGATGCGGAAATAAGTCGAAAGTTCCATCGGGCAGCGAACGCCCTCCGGCACATAGACGAAGGAACCGTCGGAGAAGACGGCCGAATTCAGCGTCGCGTAGAAATTATCGGATACCGGCACGACGCTGCCGAGATATTTGCGAACGAGATCGGGATATTCGCGCAGGGCTTCCGAAATCGAGCAGAAGATCACGCCGGCCTTCTTCAGTTCTTCCTTGAAGGTCGTAACCACGGAGACGCTGTCGAACACCGCATCGACAGCAACGCGGTTTTTCGGCTCGACACCGGCCAGGATTTCCTGTTCGCGAAGCGGAATGCCCAGCTTCTCATAGGTCGCGAGCAGTTCCGGATCGACCTCATCGAGGCTCTTGGGGCCAGGCGTGCTTTTCGGCGCCGAATAGTAATAGAGGTCTTCGAAATCGATCTTCGGATAGGATACCCGCGCCCAGGTCGGTTCTTCCATCGTGCGCCAGCGGCGATACGCTTCCAGCCGCCAGTCGAGCATCCAGTCCGGCTCGCCCTTCTTGGCGGAAATAAACCGGACGATATCCTCCGACAGGCCCTTCGGCGCCCGGTCGGATTCGATTTCGGTAACAAAACCATACTTGTATTGATCGACATCGATCGACCTGACGCGGTCGATCGTCTCCTGTACTGCAGGCATGCGTATCTCCATCCGCTGCGGTTTCAAGGACCGCGGGTAGTCGCATTATGATCGCGCGGGACCATACGCTTCCCGGGCGTATTTCTCAATCTTTGGAGGCTGCATCAGGCAGCCTCACCGGTACCAACCGGGCGTATCCGCCCGGAAATCTTTCGCCAGGCGGCAATGAAACGATCCACATCGCCGGGCGTCGTCGCCCATCCAAGGCTCACGCGCACCGCGCCGCCGGCAAGTTCATCCTCAACCCCCATGGCGAGAAGAACATGGGACCTTGCGACCTTGCCCGACGAGCAGGCCGAGCCTGAAGACACCGCAAAACCGGCTATATCAAGTGCGATCAGCGCGGTTTCCGCAGATATTCCAGGCACCGCGAAGGCGCAAGTGTTAACGAGCCTTTCCGCTCCTTCCGCGAAAACAACCGTGTCAGGCCATATATGGCGCAATTCCCGCTCAAGGGAATCCCGCAGCGCCTTGATCGACGCGATATCGCCGCCATCTGCCAATTCTCCAAGGGCAGCCTTCGCTGCCTCGCCGAAACCGACAATCGCCGCGACGTTTTCAGTTCCCGCCCGATGGCGATTTTCCTGCCTGCCTCCGCTCAAGAGAGGCAAGGGGCGGAGCTCTTCGCTTCCAAGCACCAATGCGCCGGCGCCTTGAGGACCGCCAATCTTGTGCGACGACAACGAAATTGCGTCCGCCCGCCATGTGCCGATATCGACCGCCATGCGTCCCGCCGCCTGAACGGCATCCACATGGAAGACCGCATCCCTTTGCGACAATGCCGCGCCGATCTGCTCAATCGGCTGCAAAACGCCCGTCTCGCTGTTTGCCGCCATAACGGAAACCAGAGGCACCCGCTGCTCGGCAATTTCCGCGTCGACCATCGCCAAAAGCTCGGGCACATCGACGACGCCTTCGCTGGTAACAGGTACACGCACGATTGCATCGTCATGAAAGCGACCGCCGGACAACACGGAAGGGTGCTCGACCGCGCTCACAAAAAGCCTCGAAATCGCTAATGGCTTGCCATCACGAACCCAGGAAGGAGCGAGAGCCGTGACATTGGCCTCGGTGCCGCCGCTGGTAAAAATCACATGCTTCGACGGAGCGCCAACAAGGCGGGCCACCGCCTCGCGCGCCTCTTCGATCCGCCCCCTCGCCTTTCGGCCAAATGCGTGGATTGCCGAAGCGTTGCCCCCAGACGAAAGAACGGCAGACATTATCTCCCCGATCGCCGGGCGCAGTGGAGCGCCAGCGTTATAATCGAGATAGACGTGCTCCTTTGCCGAATTCACCAGCGTGACAATCCTTTACGGTTCAAACCTGCATCCTGGACAACGACAAGACGCCATCAGGAAGATTCCTTCACTGGAAGACCACGCAATCCTTGCATTTCCCCACTGCAATGAGGATAAGGTGACCGCGATCGCATCGTCGATCCAATTGAATAAATCGCTGTCAATGTTTTTGACCGCAGCCGTTCGAGTTTCGAACGATTCTAAACTAGGTTCTATGAAGAAGGGTCCGTCGAGTCAAGGTGGCTTACGCGAAATCCCTTAGATCGACCGGGTCTCGCCACCGAACCCGTAAACGACCCCACAGAAAAAGGATAGGCGACACCTATGCCTGAGGTGATATTCAACGGCCCGGCCGGACGCATCGAGGGTCGGTTCCACCCGGCGAAAAGCCGGACGGCGCCCATTGCGATGGTTCTTCATCTGCACCCGCAGTTCGGTGGCACGATGAACAACCAGATCGTCTACCAACTCTATTACATGTTCGCCAAGCGTGGCTTTGCGGTGCTCCGGTTCAATTTCCGTGGCGTGGGGCGCAGCCAGGGCAGCTTCGATCACGGTCAAGGCGAGCTTTCAGACGCCGCCGCCGCGCTCGATTGGGTTCAAACCGTACATCCGGATGCGCGTGCGTGCTGGATCGCGGGCTTTTCCTTCGGCGCGTGGATCGGAATGCAGCTCCTCATGCGTCGTCCGGAGGTCGAAGGCTTCATTTCGGTCGCCCCGCCGGCGAATTTGCATGATTTCTCGTTCCTTGCACCCTGCCCGTCGTCCGGACTGATCATCCACGGCGATTCCGACAAGGTTGTTCCGTCGAAGGACGTGCAAACGCTTGTCGACAAACTTAAGACACAAAAGGGCATCGTCATCGAGCAGCAGACCCTTGTGGGAGCCAATCATTTCTTCGAAAATCACACGGAAGATCTGATCGTTCGTTGCGGCGACTATCTCGACCGCCGGCTCGGTATCAAGACCGACGCGGCCTGAGGCCCGATCTCTCATCCCGCTGCAAAATACAAAAACGCCGGCCTCCTGGGCCGGCGTTTCGATTCTAACCGTTCCCCACCAGGGGACTGAATCATGAAAGCCGCTTGATCCTAAACTGAAGAAAGGTCAGCAAATCCAGGCCAGTTCCAAAGCTACGTCTATCAGCTTCCCGGTTTCCAGGCCTGATAGTCGCCGCTAACCGTCGGCCGCTTCTCCGGCGTCAGGATGGAACCTTGCGGTCTATAGGCTTCAGCTGTCCCGGTCATATTGGGCTTATGCGATTTTTGCCATTCCCGCGCTTTGTAGGTTTCATCCACCGGCGGTGTGTCGACCCTGTGATGCATCCAGCCATGCCAGCCTGGAGGAATCGTCGAGGCTTCGGCAAGGCCGTTGTAAATCACCCAGCGCTTCTTGCCCCCGCGCTCGCTGTAATACTGATTGCCGAATTCATCCGAACCGACGAATTCGCCCTTCCGCCATGTAAAAACCCGGGTGCCCCAGGTCGCGCTGTTCCACCAGGTGAAAAACTGGATCAAAAGGGTCTTCATCGCGCCTTGCGCTCCATCTGCTGGCTACTGGCAGCGTGCTGCCGAATTCGGCGCGAATATGCCCCGCGCTTGCCCCCCTGTCCAGTCATCATGTCCAGGCATCATGTCCAGCTGTCGCGCCCATATGCCCCGCCAAACGCTCCGGCCGGATCCCATCGGCAATTCTCGCCACAAAACGCTGTTATTTGGGGCGAACCGCCGCAAAGCCATTGCGCCGCTGCGTTTCGGCCGCTGCCCCTCCCGCCCCTCTTTCCGCCGCTATTACCGGAGGCGGCAAAGCCCGGCCAGGCACAAGCTTGGATGCGGTCTTGTCGTTCAACCCGATACCAAGACGGTGACGCTGGTCCCCGAACTGCTTCCATTTGCGCGCTTTTTCGTCAAGCAGCTCGCCAACGCCCTGAATCGCATAACGGCCGTCATCTTGAAGCGTCAATTCGCGGGCGTCTCTCAACGTCCAGTTCAATCTGTCGTAAAGAGCAGCCGGCGAAATAGGCTTGACCAGAATGTTTTGCGCCCCTGCCCGCAATACCTTGTCGACAACTGTGCGCGTACCGTGAGCGGTAACGAAAAGCACGGGCAGGAAACACAGCGGCGCCATTCGACGATGCCGGATTTGCAGCAGGAACTGATATCCGCTTGTCGGTTTCATGAGCAAATCCGTGAGGATCAGGTTCGGCGGATCGATCCGCATCGCCTCTACAGCCTCTGCAGCTGCATCATAGGACCTCACCCGACGCACCTTGAAACTTGCCAGAGTAGAGCGGAAAATCGCCTGCATCGGCTTGGAATCGTCAATGATGACGATATCGAGATCGCCGATCGCTCGACCGTAGGCATAGTGCTTGGTCATTTAGAACCCCGGTTTGAGGCAGCTGCGCAAAGGGATAAACGTCAGCCATTCAAGCACTTGCCCGTTTCCACGAAGTTCAGTTCTTTCACCGCCTTTTCACCCAATTATTTTAAATTTTTAGAGGAAATCGATGATACGGTCAAAAGACCGAGACGATTCCTTTGCAGCGGCGATCCGCGCAAACAAATGCCGTTACGTCACATTATTTTCAGATAACGAAATTTGACGCATGACAAGCGGAATTCCCGTTTCGCAACAACAATCCTCACTATCCACACATTACCACAACATTTAGTGCAATAAAGTCGCAGGCATACAATCTATTGAACCAGGCGCTTGACGCTCACGTGCGATTCACTTTACCTTGAGTTTAATGACAGGGTGCGGATAGGGGTTGGGCCTCGGGCCCGCTTCCAAAAAAATCAAAACAAACCGGCTTATCAAAGGTGGATCCAACGATGTCCGCCCTTGCGATTTCTGCCGGCAATACCACACTATATCTCGTGACGCCTCGCGCCCCGAGTGCTATATTTGGTATGCAAAGCCTTTGACGCGCCATGCCGCGAATTTTACGCGGAAGGCAAAAACACTGAAATTCCGGTTCCATCGGCTTGCGAGCCGTGGAGAGATGCGGAAACGCCGGATTTTCAAATGCGCACAGGTCCAATGGGTCTGGAACACGAGGAAGGGGCAAATTTATGCGGATCGAGCGGCGCTACACTCAAGAGGGGCAGTCCCCTTATGCCGAGATCGAATTTCGGACCACCACGAGCGAAATTCGCAATCCCGACGGCTCGATCGTGTTCCAGCTCAAGAACATCCAGGTGCCCGCGCAATTTTCCCAGGTCGCGGCCGATATTCTGGCTCAGAAATATTTCCGCAAGGCTGGCGTCCCGAAACACCTGAAGCCGGTTGAAGAAAACACCGTCCCCTCCTGGCTGTGGCGCAAGGCAGCGGACGAGAAGAAGCTTGCCGCGCTTCCCGAGGAAGAGCGTAGCGGCGCGGAAATCGATGCCCGCCAGGTTTTCGACCGGCTCGCCGGCACATGGACCTATTGGGGATGGAAGGGTGGCTATTTCGATCAGGAGGCCGATGCCCAAGCCTTTTTCGACGAGTTGCGCTACATGCTGGCCACCCAGAAGGTGGCGCCTAATTCGCCGCAGTGGTTCAACACCGGCCTGCACTGGGCCTATGGCATCGATGGTCCAAGCCAAGGGCACCACTATGTCGACTTCCAGACGGGCAAGCTGACGCGTTCCGCCACAGCCTATGAGCATCCTCAGCCCCACGCCTGCTTTATTCAGTCGGTCGAAGACGATCTCGTCAATGACAATGGCATCATGGATCTTTGGGTGCGTGAAGCGCGGCTGTTCAAATACGGCTCCGGTACCGGCTCCAACTTCTCGCGTCTGAGAGGAGAAGGCGAAAGGCTTTCAGGCGGCGGCAAGTCGTCTGGCCTCATGAGCTTCCTCAAGATCGGCGACAGGGCCGCGGGCGCCATCAAGTCCGGTGGCACGACGCGCCGCGCCGCGAAGATGGTGGTAGTGGACATCGATCACCCGGACATCGAAGCCTACATCAACTGGAAGGTGAAGGAAGAGCAGAAGGTGGCCGCCCTCGTCACCGGCTCCCGCATTTGCCAAAAGCATCTCAGCGCCATCATGAAAGCCTGCGTCAATTGCGAAGGCTCGGACGACGCCTGCTATGACCCGGCTAAAAACCCGGCCTTGAAGCGGGAAGTCCGCGCCGCGAAAAAAATGATGGTGCCGGATAATTACATCTTCCGCGTCATCCAGTTCGCCAAGCAGGGATACACCTCGATCGAATTCCCCGTCTACGACACCGACTGGGATTCTGAGGCCTATCTCACCGTAGCAGGGCAGAACTCGAACAATTCCGTCCGCGTGACCGACGGCTTCCTGAAAGCTGTGATCGACGACGAGACATGGGACCTGACCGCCCGGCGCGACGGCAAAGTCATGAAGACCGTGAAAGCCAAGGAGCTTTGGGAGCAAATTGGCTATGCCGCCTGGGCATCGGCCGACCCGGGCATCCAGTACCACACGACGATCAACGATTGGCACACCTGCCCTGCCTCCGGCGAAATCCGTGCATCCAATCCTTGCTCGGAATACATGTTTCTCGATGATACGGCCTGCAATCTGGCGTCGCTCAATCTTCTCCAGTTTCGCCAGAAAGACCATTCATTCGACTGGGAAACCTATGAGCACGCCGTAAGGCTATGGACCGTCGTCCTCGAAATTTCGGTTCTGATGGCGCAATTCCCTTCCAAGGAAATTGCCCAGCGTTCCTACGAATTCCGCACGCTAGGGCTCGGCTATGCCAATATCGGCGGCCTCTTGATGACCTCAGGCATCCCCTATGACAGCGACGAAGGCCGCGCGCTGTGCGGTGCCATAACCGCCATCATGACCGGTGTTTGCTACGCGACATCGGCGGAGATGGCCGGAGAGTTGGGGGCTTTTCCCGGCTACAAGAAAAACTCGAAATCCATGCTGCGGGTGATGCGCAACCATCGCCGCGCCGCTTATGGCGAAGCCACAGGCTACGAGAAGCTCAATACCAACCCTGTGCCGCTCGACCACGGTTCCTGCCCCGAACCGATCCTCGTGGAACGGGCCAAGAAAGCCTGGGACCGGGCTTTGGAACTGGGCGAAAAGAACGGCTACCGCAATGCGCAGACCACAGTCATCGCGCCAACCGGGACCATCGGCCTGGTCATGGATTGCGATACCACTGGCATCGAACCCGACTTCGCGCTCGTTAAGTTCAAGAAACTGGCCGGAGGCGGCTATTTCAAGATCATCAACCGCGCCGTGCCGGAGGCGTTGCGCGGCCTTGGATACAAGGAAAGCGAGATAGCCGAAATCGAAGCCTATGCGGTCGGGCATGGCTCAATCGATCAGGCGCCGGGCATCAACACCGGCTCTTTGCGAGCGCTCGGCTTCAATGACAAGGCGTTGGAGAAACTCTCTTCGTCGCTGAAATCCGCCTTCGATATCAAATTCGTCTTCAACCGCTGGACGCTGGGCGACGATTTCCTTGTGAATTCGCTGCAGGTGCCGGCGGACCAGATCGAAGATCCTGAATTCGACCTGCTGTCGTTCCTGGGCTTCTCCAAAGCGGATATCGAGGCAGCGAATATCCACGTCTGCGGCGCCATGACGCTTGAACATGCGCCATTCTTGAAGAAAGAGCATTACCCGGTCTTCGATTGCGCCAACCCCTGCGGCAAGATCGGCAAGCGCTACCTTTCGGTCGAAAGCCACATTCGCATGATGGCGGCGGCACAGCCTTTCATCTCGGGCGCTATTTCCAAAACCATCAACATGCCGAATAACGCCACCGTCGAAGACAGCAAGGAAGCCTACATGCTGTCCTGGCGCCTGGCATTGAAGGCCAATGCGCTTTACCGCGATGGTTCGAAACTGTCCCAGCCGCTGAATTCCCAGTTGCTGGCGGACAATGACGATGAGGATGAAGATGCGGTGGAGAGCCTGATGGCTCAACCGCATGCCTCGCGCGCCGAAATCGTGGCGGAGCGTATTGTCGAGCGGATCATCGAGCGGACAGTGCGCACCCGCGAAAAACTGCCCGACAGACGCAAGGGTTACACCCAGAAAGCGCGCGTCGGCGGCCACAAGGTCTATCTCACCACCGGCGAATATACGGACGGCCGGATCGGCGAAATCTTCATCGATATGCACAAGGAAGGCGCTGCGTTTCGCTCGCTCATGAACAATTTCGCGATCGCGATATCGTTGGGCCTGCAATACGGCGTTCCGCTTGAAGAGTATGTCGATGCCTTTACCTTCACGCGGTTCGAACCTGCAGGCATGGTGCAGGGTAACGAGGCGATCAAAAACGCGACCTCCATCCTCGACTATATTTTCCGCGAACTTGCGGTTTCCTACCTTGGCCGCAACGATCTTGCCCACGTACCGCCGGAGGCAATCGGAAATACCGTATTGTCCAGCGAAGCCAAAGAAGGCAGGACCGGCGATCCGCATCATCCCGTCGTCTCGCATGGGCTTGTGCGGGGACAGACGGAACGCTTCCGCCTCGTGAACAACCCGGCCGAACCAGCCGGTTCGCTCGCAGGAACAACGACCGCCCGCACGGGAGCTGCGGGTGTTCGGGCGCAAACAGCCGCCGTCGCCACGGCTTTCAAACGTGACGTCTCGCCGGAAACGGAAATTGACGTTGGTAATGCCGAAGTCGCACCCAAAGCGTCCGTGGCCCAGCAGGTCGCCCAGGCCAGGATGAAGGGCTATGAAGGAGAAAACTGCGCAGAGTGCGGCAACTTCACCATGGTGAGAAACGGCACCTGTCTGAAATGCGACACTTGTGGCTCTACGAGCGGCTGCAGCTGATACTTGCAGACAAGTTGTTGTCGGGTGACGCAAAGGATGGACTATTAAAGCCATAGTGTTGCTCCAGGCAGCCGAGAAACAAAGAACCCGCCCATCGGAGACGATGGGCGGGTTTAACATTTCCGTAGGTTTTAATGTCAGCTCCGGGGCCGTGTCCGGACTGTCCAGTATAGGACACGCCCGTCGGTAAGCTGCCGTTCTGAGCCCGGGCCATCAGGCATAGTTGCCTGGTCCGCTCACGATATGGTGCTCCTAGGCCCACTCCCCAGATGGATTCATGAAGTGCGAGGAATTCGATTGATGGTCTGCGGTGCTGAGCGTTAAATCTTGCACTTTTTCCTGTCGTCTACGACAAGTATCTATGTCGCTACAAACGATTCTGTTTACCCAGGAGCAAGCGCGCGATCTCGCCGGCGTATCGCCGGGTGAGGTGCGTGCATGGCGCAAGGCTGTGAGCTATCTCGCCGCCAAGCCGGGCAAAGCCGCGCGATTCACTTTTGCAGACATTCTCGGATTGGCGATCATGCGGCGGATCATCAGCGACTTCCACGTTCGCATCAGTGACATCGGCGACAGTATGGACGCGCTTTTTCGCGCGCTGTCAGAGACCCGTCCCTCCGATCTTGAGGACTCGGTCGCTTTGATCGACGCCCAGACAGCTCGCCTGGTGCCCGGCGCGGACCTCGGAATGAAGTCGCTTAAAGATCCGACCTTCGTCGTCCCCTGCGACCAGCTCCTCCACGAGTTGAGCCAGAGAGTGATGCCGCTTGCGCCCACCTCGCTCCAAGCGGCACTGCCCTTCGCGCCCCAGATGGTGAAGACGGGACGATGACTAGCGAGGCACTTCACCAAGTCCTGTCGGCAACTGGCTATATGGCGGATGGCGAAGCTGCGCCGGGCGTTTTGCTCGGTGACGAAGCTCGCCTGGGCCGTCGAGGCCGATCCTTCACGCCCGACGCCTTGTGGCGCGGCCAGTCCTCGCTAACGGTCTATTTGTCAATCGGCATTGAAGTTTGACCCCCTATCGGCGTCCAAAATTGACCCCTGTGTGCTGAGCTGGCCCGGCGCTGCGTAGCCCTCCACATAGCGCAGCGGCGGCGGGCCTGCGGGGTTTCGGGTTGTTGCTATGCTCGGTTTTTGAAGCGCCAGCTTTCGTTGCCGGTCTCGACGATCTCGCAATGGTGGGTGAGACGGTCGAGCAGCGCGGTAGTCATCTTGGCATCGCCGAAGACGCTGGGCCATTCGCCGAAGGCCAGGTTGGTGGTGACGATGATCGAGGTGCGCTCGTAGAGCTTGCTGATCAGATGGAACAGCAATTGGCCGCCGGTCTGGGCGAAGGGCAGATAGCCCAGTTCATCGAGGATGAGGAAGTCGAGGCGGGAGATGAGGTCCGCGGTTCGGCCCTGACGTTCTGCGCGGGCTTCGGCATCGAGCTTGTTGACCAGATCGACGACGTTGAAGAAGCGCCCCCGGCGCCCGGCCCGGATGCAGGCGCGGGCGATGCTGACGGCAAGATGGGTCTTGCCGGTTCCGGTACCGCCGATCAGCACGAGGTTGCGCTGATGGTCGAGGAAGTCGCCTGTTGCCAAGTCACGGATCAGGGTCTCGTTGATCCCGGTCGCTTCGAAGTCGAACTCTTCCATTTCCTTGGCCAGCGGCAGCTTGGCGATGGTCATCTGGTATTTGATCGATCGTGCCTGCTTCTCGCATGATCTCGGCGGTCAGCAGGTCGCCGATGATCTGTTGCGGTTCATGCTGGCGTTTGAACGGCGGTGGTCGAGTAATCTCGTCATAAGCCGCTCTCATTCCGTAAAGCTTCAGCTTCCCCATCGCGTCGAGCACGTCTGATCGTTCCATTTTTCTGTCTCCTCAGGCTGTCATATCGGTCGCAATTAGCCGTGGGTTCGCACGAGCCAGCTTGCAGCGCGTCCGGGGTGGTGATTGTCAGGGGTGGTGGCGGTTCGCGGTGCCGGGCCAGGATGTTCAGGACGACGCCCGCCGAATGGACGTTGTGGGACAGCGCCTCGGCACAGGCGGTTTCGACGGCATCGATCCCATCCGTCAGCACCGCGCTCAGGATCTCGACCATCTGCCGATCGCCGCCGGGCTGGCGCTCCAGCTTGCGCTGCACACGCCGGATGGCGACCGGCAAGTCCCACTCCTTGAACGGCGCCCCGTTGCGCAAAGCACCCGGTTTGCGGGCGAGAACCGGTATGTAATGCAGGGGGTCGTAGACGGTGTTGTCGCGCCCGAAGAGCGCGCGCATGGCTGCCGACGATCCGACCATCCTGCCAGCATTCCAGTCGATCTGCGTAGGCTCTGATCTCGACCGGTCGGCCGACGGCACGGGCATCGACCGAGTAACGGTTCTTGTCGAAGCGCACGAGGCAGGTCTTGGACACAGATGCCGGCACCGCGTGGAATCCGTCGAACGGGCCGACATAGGGCATCAAGCTCGGGCGCTCTTCCTCGAACACCTCCCAGATCGTCTTGTCCCGCATCTCCGGATGCGTGTTTGCCCGAGCATAGGCCAGGCATCGGTCCTCGAGCCAGGCGTTCAACTCGGCATAGGACTTGAACTTCGGACGCGGCACGAAGAACCGCCGCCGCATCACGCCCACCTGGTTCTCGACCTGACCCTTCTCCCAGTCCGACGCCGGGGTGCAGGCAACAGGATCGACGAGATAATGCCCGCACATCTGCTGGAAGCGGCGGTTATAGGCGCGATCCTTGCCGACAAAGATCGTATCCACCGCCGTCTTCATATTGTCGTAGATGCCCCGGGCACAGGCGCCGCCGAAGAAAGCGAACGCCTTGTCATGGGCGTCGAACACCATCTCCTGCGTCTCACGCGGATAGGCTCGCACGAACGGCATCCGGCTGTAGCACAGGCGAACATGGGCGACCTTCACGGTCGTGGTCACGCCATCGATCAGAACGATCTCATGGCTCCAATCGAACTGATAGGCCTCACCCGGATCGAAGCTCAGAGGAACATAGGCGCGGCCGACGCTTCCTGTGTCGCCTTCGACCAACTGGCCGCATAGCGCCGCACTGCATCGTAGCCGCCGCCGTAGCCGTGATTGCGCAACTCCTCATAAATCCGGACGACGGTCAGCCGCTCCCGCTTCGGCCGCTCGGGCATTCTCGGCCAGCATCTCGTCCAACTCAGAACGCCAGGGATCGATCTTTGGGCGGGGCTGAACGTATGCGATCATAGGTGAACTCGGTCGCGCCTGATCGGATGACCTTGCGCACCGTATTGCGAGATAATTGCAGCTCGCGGCAAATCTGCTTGATCGACTTGCCGTCGATGAAATGCGCACGCCTGATCTTCGCGATCGTCTCCACAACCAACATCCCCTGACTGCTCCCTCATACTTTTGAGGAAGCTTTTGATCAGAATTATCAGGGGGGTCACTTTTGGACGCCGATTACCCCAATACAGGGGTCAATTTTGCATGCCGATCCACAGTCCAGAGCGTTTAAAGCACCATGCTGGATGAGCGGAAAGTCCCCAACGACTGCTGCAAACCATGACAATGTCTAAAAGCGGTGGGTCTGTTCAGCGCCATCAACTGACATTCGCGGAATTTCGGCTATCGGCCCTAACCCGACTACCGAGCCGACATAGGTTGCCGCGGCGCAGCATTATGAAAGCGGCCATTCGATCGTCAATTCAGCGAATTTTGGATGTTGACGGCAGGTGTGCGGACAAAGTGACCGAAATCAATTGCCTTGCATGCCAGATTTGCGACATGTCCGGCTTCGTCACCTAGTGCCAACTCCGGCCAATCATTCCTACACCGCTATCTCGGTTCTCAGCGCAGGGCGGCCAACATCGCGTCAACAATATCGTCGGTGGCCTGATGCGCACGAAATCGATCGATTGGATCGTATCCCGGATTGATTTCGTTCATGCGATCGATTGCCCGTGCTGCTGCATCCCGATTCCCGAGCAGATTGTTCGCCATGGCAATCAATGACTGGCTGATTGCCGAACCGTCAACGGCAGCGCGCTGCGCAAAGGCCAACATGCCTTCACCGTCCTTCTTCATGAGGCGGTCGATCGCCATCAAGTGGTAATAGGGCGGCGGCGGCCTAACGGTCCGGTCGATGGCACGTTGCAGCAGCGGAATGCCTTCCTCGAACCTGCCGCGAATAGCCAAACGCCAACCCAATTGATAAAGCGTGTCCGGGTCGTTCGGATTGATTTCCAAGGCCAATCGGACGTAACGCTCGCTTTCTGCGAAGTTGCCCTGATAGTGATTGATTACGGACAGGACCTTAAGCGCGAGTACGTTGTCCGGGTCAATCTCTATGCAGTGGAGAGCCGCTTGAGAACCAGTGCGAAAGTTTTTCGCCGGATCGGCGGGTAAGATGCTTAGCGCCGTCGAAACGAAGTGGAAAAATCCCAGCATGGCCCAGGCCTCGGCATAGTTGGGATCGGTTTGCACTGCTCGTTCCAGACAAGCCAGCGTCGGTGGGTACAGGGCCGGCGAATAGGTGCGGCGGAAGTAATAGGCACGCAACACGCACTCATAGCTCGACATGCTCGGAATTTCGGACCTGGGCAGTCGTTCAGAAATCTCGGACCTGATGACCCCGTAGGGTTGGCCCAGCGCCGAGGCTATGCCGGCGGCAATCTCGCTCTGCAGGGCCATCAGATTTTTTGGCGCGAGTTCTCGTTCGTACGTGTCAGTCCACAATATCTCGCCCGACTTCGCATCGATAAGACGCGCGGCGACGTTGACTGAGGAGAGATCGGATCGCAATTCGCCGGCAACCACGTAAGAAACGCCCAACTGCTTGCCCAATTCAATAGGGCTGACTGTCGAGCTCTGCGTAAATCCGTTCTGTGTTACGAATATCCTGATGTCGGGAAATCGGTTGAGATCGGCAACGATCTGGCTGGCAATGCCGGCGCCCAGGAATTGATCCTTTTCATTGTTGCCCAAGACCTCGAATGGCAGAACTACGATAGCGGGGGCCGATAGCGCAGCTTCATCGCTACTGCCACAATTCAACACTATCCAGGTGCCCAGGGCGGCGACGGCAATTGCCGCCACAATTCCACCGATCAACCAATAAAGTCGGCTTGTCCGTGCAGCTCCGTTGCTCTCTTCGCCACTTTGAACGTTCTGATGCGTGATTTTCGGAACGTACCGTCCGGTCGGGATCGATATCCGCAGTGGATCATTGCGGCCCTCGGAAACATAATAGCTGTCGAGATCGTGGCGCAGGCGTCGCGCTTCCAACCTAACAAGGGGGTCTGAATTGGGATCGAAACTGTCGCCTCGTTCGAACACGTTGAGACCAATCGCATAACCCTTGATCTCGTCGCCACGTCCGGCAAGCATTTCCTCAATAATAAATGTCAGCATTCGTCGGCGCAGCGGCGTAGCCTTGAAAGCGGGGCTTTCCAGGACGCGGGCCAATTCGGCGCGAATGCGATCCGAGGCCTGCTGATCGTCCGCGCGCGAACCGGCATACTCGGACTGCTGCACGGATACCATCGACTACTCCCGCCACATGGAGCTTTCCGAACCCTATTCCCCCTAGGCTACCATTTTAACACTACAGACGTTTTGATCATGTCGAAAGGACGTCGATCCGGCGTTTATGACCGCCAAGAAGGCCTATGTGCACGCGTTCGTACCGTACAAACGTAGAAAACTTTGCCTCGGTGGACGCAGTGTTACCCCGGGGTGGAGCAATGCACTACCGATGGATGATCTGGCCGCTGTCATAAAGAAATTCCGGGAACACGAACTCTCGGTGCGCCGGCTATATAAATCCGACGATGAATTCAGGGCGCTCTGCGAGGACTATGCGTTGGCGACCAGTGCCATCAGTCGGTGGAAGGGCGACCGAAACAGATCCACGCATTACCGCCTGCTGGTCGATGAGCTGGAAAGCGAAGTTCTTGAATTTATTGAAGGGCGGCATCCGCATCAAGTCTTAAAAGGCACAGGTAATGGCGCCACCAACTTCGACTGCAAACCCGGAAGGAGGACGTAATGCCCCTACGAACTATTCTGACTGCAGCCACAGTGGCTGCGGCGCTGTCGTTGACGGGAGTGGCGACCGTCGCGCAGGCGCAGGATGCCAAGAAGCCCAACATCCTTGTGATTTTCGGCGACGACATCGGAATGTGGAACGTCGGCGCCTACACCCACGGCATGATGGGCCGGACGCAAAACATTGACAGTATTGCAAAGGACGGCATCCTGTTCACCGATCACTACGCTCAGCCAAGCTGCACGGCCGGTCGTGCCGCCTTCATTACGGGTCAGCTTCCGGTGCGGACGGGCATGACGACCATCGGCATTCCCGGCTCGGCGCGCGGCATACAGAAGCAGGATCCGACGCTGGCTGAAGTCCTGAAGTCGAACGGCTACAATACTGCCCAGTTCGGCAAGAACCATCTCGGCGACCGCAACGAGTTTCTGCCGACGGTCCACGGCTTCGACGAATGGTTCGGCAACCTCTACCACCTGAACGCCGAGGAAGAGCCGGAAGAACTGGACTATCCGGGACAGAAGAACCCCGACTATCTGGCCAAGTTTGGCCCGCGCGGCGTGCTCCATACTTTCGCGACCGAGGTTGACGATGCAACCGAAGATCCCAAGTTTGGCAGGGTCGGGAAACAGACGATCGAGAATACCGGTCCGCTCACACGCAAGCGGATGGAGACCTTCGACGGCGAGGTGCTGGACGCCACGCTTGATTACCTTGACCGCAAGGGCAAGGAAGACAAGCCGTTCTTCGTCTGGTTCAACACCACCGCGATTCACATCTGGTCGCATCCGCAGAATAAATACGTACAGATGGCTGTCGACGAAGGGCGGGCGGAAACGGATGTCGTGCGCGCCAAGATGCTCGAACATGACGAGCAGGTCGGCGAACTGCTGAAGAAGCTCGACGAACTGGGCGTCGCCGACAACACCATCGTGGTCTACACGACCGACAACGGCAACGAACTGATGATGTGGCCGGACGGCGGCTATGCGCCATTCCGCGGCGAAAAGGGAACGACCTGGGAAGGTGGTGTCCGTGTGCCGCTGGTAATTCGCTGGCCCGGTCAAATCCCGGCAGGCCGCGAGGCCAACGGCATCCAGGCACACGAGGATCTGTTTGCAACGCTCACCGCCGCGGCGGGCTTGCCAAACCTCAAAGAGGATCTTCTGAAGGGCTACGAGATGAATGGGACCAACTACAAGGTCCATCTCGATGGTTACAACAACCTGGACTACTGGACAGGCAAAACGGAAAAATCGGCTCGCAACGAGTATTTCTACTATGACGAGACCGACATGATGGCAGTCCGCGTCGCTGGCTGGAAGATGCATATCGGGGTCAAGCCCGAAGGAATCTGGTGGGACGAGAAGTACTATCCGAGCGTGCCCTACGTGTTCAATCTGCTGATGGACCCGATGGAGAAGATGGATCCCCAGTCGCATGAATGGGGCTATATCGGGCGCAAGTTCTTCGCCCAGAAGATGTGGGCTCCGACGGCGGCAGGACCTTATCTTGCGGCACATCTGCAAAGCCTGCAGGAATTCCCGCCGAGCCAAGGCGCCGATACGCTCAGCATGAAGAAGGCGATCGACGACGCGATGAAGAAGCTGGAGAACCCTGTCGGTTCTTCTAACTAAGGAACTGGCACTTGGATGATGGATCGCCCGCTTTGCCTGCGGGCGGTCCGTTTTCAATACCCCAAAATGGAAAGGCGCGCGACACCGAAGACGATCAGTTTATCGCGCGTCCGTCGGATAAGGGCGAAATGGGCGGGATTGGCGTCTCGGGCTTTCGCAAACCGGCGCAACCGGGGTGTTCCCCTGCTGCGCAGCTTGGATGTGGAAGTCGGAAACATCCGACTTCCATGTTTCCTGCAAGCCTGTTCCTAGATCAATCTCCATTTTGCCCATACCAAAATGATCTCCCAATTAAGTCTGCCCCCTAGGTCAACGCGACCAAATCCTAACTTTACGTGAGTTCTGCAAGGTTTCGGACGGCAATTCGCCATATCTTTTATATTAAATTCTGGCGCATCGCCCCAAATGACAGAGGCCTGATTCCAGCGCAGCCGATGTTACGCTCATCGCCGGGTCCGGATGCAGCAGTCTCATGCGCAGTTTCTGGATGCGAAAGTCAGTCAGCATCCGACGCGGGCTTGTACCTTTTCGCTTTTCAAATGCGCGTTGAAGTTGTCGGCGGCTAACGCCAACAGCCACCGCAACGTCAAGTATGGAGATCGGGTCGCCATAGGAAGCGGCTATAAACTCGAGAGCTTCCGTCACGATCCGGTCGTAACCATGTGTCTCACGAAATACGACGTCATGGTTGGGCGGGAGATTGAGTATCTCAAGAAACATCTCCTCGATCAGCGCTTCAACCAGAGCGGCGACAGTCTCGCTGATCTCATGCCCGCCAGAAAACATCTCGAATGAAAGATCGAGCAGCCTTTTTAGTTGTAGGTGCTTCTGGTCGTCCCGCCTGCGCCAGCAGCGTTCAGAGGTAGAAGCATGGTCGTGATTGGCAGAGAGAATTGTGTAGCTGCTGTAGGCTTCAGAATTCTCGGAGGGAACAGTTTGCTGCGCCGCGCCGACGGACCGATTGCGAACATTTCGCCAGGTCGCACGGTGAACGTTCGGTCCGCCACCGAGATTTCGGATGAACCGACGAGTGGCAGCGTCAATGCGGTTCTGTGCTCTTCCGTAAAGCCCGCTTCATGGCCCGTAGACGTGACTGCTACAACGGTAATGCCTCTCGGGCCCCGAGGCAGGATCACGTGCTTGAGAAGCCCTGAATCGCCAAAGAACCTAAATCCGCGGGTCTGCGAAAAGAGGTGCGGGACATCCCGGTCCGATCGGTTCGCGAACTCATGCACAGTCATCTGTGTCATGGCAATACCCCACGCGGCTTGCTGACATTGCAATTGCTTCATCAAGGTAAAGCACTAGCTTAACGTCGAAGATACCGCTCAAGATATGGAAATCAATAACCGGGGCGACCTGCGGCGTTCTGACTTGCAGCCGTTGCCCGGAGCCCGTTTCGCGATCGGGTCGAACGTTCTGGCGCCGGTTTCGACACAACAGCCTTCTACATTTCAGCTCAGCGTCGCGAAGCGGATTACTGTCGTCACATGGCGGATAGACCGCCGGGTAACGGCTCATTAACCTTTTCAAGAGCGCCCCGGCGGAGTGTGCGTTCTCCGAGCAAACAGCTGCCTGAGGGTGCGTCCGTTTAGCGAGCCGACAAAAGGATGCCATCGTGAAGTATCGTCAAATGGAATGCCGATGGAAACCCGCCGCGGCCTTGCTCGTGTTAGCCTTGTTTCTTCCGCCCCTCCCCGTTTCCGCGCAAAACCTTCGCACTGAGCATGTGTCGTTTGCGGCAGGATCGACAGGGACCGTCATCGAAGGTCAACTCGTCGGCGATCGGATTATCGACTACGTCGTCAATGCGCAAGGTGGGCAGCGGATGACGGTCGACATGACGACCACCAATCCAAGCGCCTATTTCAACGTGATGCCATCCGCTACACCCGATGCAATCCACATCGGATCGAGTGCGGGGCTGCGCTTCGACGATACGCTGCCTTCGGGCGGCAACTGGGCGATCCGGGTCTACCTGATGCGCAATGCCGCACGGCGCAATGAGACGGCGGACTATACCATCGCTGTAAGTATCGCCGGAAGCGGAAGCAGGAGCGCCATCGCTCCAGCTGCAAAAGACCCCGAAGAAGTTTGCCGGTCGGCCGTTATCAGCATCGCAAACACAAGCCAGGTCGAGGTGGTCGGTTCCGATTTCTCGGAAGCCGGTACGATGGTGCGCCTCACTGTCGGGTCCAACCGAGCAATCTGGCAGTGCATCGCCTACAGCGATGGCAGCACGGCCGGCGTGATGTTTCTCGGAGACGACAGTGCCGGCACATCCACAACGCCGGCCCCGGATTACGCTGATGGCGATGCCGGAGGCCCGGACTGGTGGCAAGTGAGCGGGGCGAGTTCGCTGAATGTGCGCTCGGGGCCGGGTACGGGCAATGCAGTGATCGGTAAGGCGGCGGAGGGGCAATTGTTGCGCAACCTCGGCTGCTAGGGGTTGGGTGCCGACCGCTGGTGCAATGTCGAGGCCAACGATGGTGCCTACCGGGGCTGGGTCTCTGGGGAATACCTGCGCGAAGGTGCGATGCCATCTGCCAGCGGCGCAGGGGTACGGATACCTTCCGACAACGCGTTGGTGCCCGACCTCTACATGCGTCCTATGGGCGACATCGAAGTACGCTGGGGATCGGGCTGAACGATGCTCTACAATCCGCGCGGAAACCGGATCCAGTCGGGGTCCAGCTGCTCGCGTTCGCAGCGCAACCGCTCCGACGATGCCGTGACCGGCTACCTGCGCGAACAGGGGGGCAGCACAGCCGAGGGCGGCGGCGCGGTGAATATGCAGGGTTCCGGCCTTGTGACAAAGGGCGGCCCGCTCCTCGGGCGGATCACCTCGAAGAACGGGCGCAGCTACGCGCTCATCCTCACGGCGCCCCAGGACGGGTTCACCTGCACCGGCTCGTTCGATGAGGCGCCGGGTGGCAGCGGCTCGATGAGCACGTCGATTTACTGCACCAACGGCGACAGCGGCAGCGCCATCCTGAAGGACAACCTCTTGACCTTTAGCGCTGGCGGCAAGGGAGGCTACGTACGTTTCTGATAGGAACTCTGCACGTATTTACCCCGCCGGTAGTCCCTCGCCGGCGGGGTAAACCAAAACCAATGGTGGGGATTCCGGATGAACGAAACCACATCCATTTTGTCCGACGCCGAGCGGATCCGCTGGTTGGAACGGTTAACGACGATTTTCCGTACTATCGCGGCCGGCCCGTGGAACTCGGCGCGGCACAGTGGTGGCTCGTCATGGGTGCCGTCGCCGTTGCCTTCTTCGCGCTGATCTATACCCAGCCCGTATTTCGCACAGGGTTGGCCGCGCTGATCCCAGCGATCCTGTTCGTGGGCATCATGCTGGGTGCCCTGACCGCAGTTGCGGGCAGCGCCTGGCGCGCGCTCTTCCGGCGGCTGCGCGCGGCCGACTTCCTATGGATACTGGTATTCTTCATCCTCAACTGGGTGGTCACTTTCATAGTTGGTTTCATTGTCATCCAACTATTCGCCGCCGAGGCCAATCCGGCCGGGGGCAGGCAGCTGCGGCGTCCGGCCTCGACAGAGTTGTTTTCTTCGTGAACCGGTGTGCAACTGGTCGGCGAAGAGCTTTTTACGATCCTGCCGTTCCTGGCGCTGCTTTATTGGTTGAACACCCGGCGCGGGATGGGTCGCACGGCCAGCATCATCATCGCGACACTCGCGGTCTCGATCCTCTTCGCCGCCATCCATTTGCCGACCTATCGCTGGAACATCCCGCACGCCCTCGTTGCCCTGGTCCCGATCCGGATCGTCCTGCTCCTGCCCTACTTCATGACGAAAAACGCCTGGGTTTCGAGCGGCACGCATATCCTCAACGACTGGTTGATATTCGGCCTTCCCCTTCTGCTCGCGAGCGCCGCCGAGGGGGATAAAATTGACATTGTACGTTTGCCCGCAGGGAAAAGCATGAACAAGCAGCCCAACTGGTGGACTGGAGTTGCCATTTATCTCCTCTACCTGTTGGTCTTCATCGGCACTTGGGACGTGGTCGGCGCCGACTACACCAACCTCGTCGGCCGTGACGTTGTGTTCCGCAGCGTGGTCCTGCCGTTGACCTTGGGCGCTGTCTTTCTGGTACCGGCGGTCACCTGGCTGGGCTGGTGGCGCCCGGCCATGACCGAGACGCGCCGGATCGGCCCGGCATGGACGATGTGGGCGGTCCTGGCGATCATGGCCCGCATGGTTGTGATCGGCCTTGCGGCAACCGATTGGGCGGTCCTGACCGCCGACCATATCGTGCTGATCGCCCTGGGCAGCGTGCTGGTCGGCTTCAACGAGGAGCTATTGACGCGCGGCGTCCTTGTGGTGACCTTCCGTGGTTCGATGCGGCCCGAGGTCTGGGTCTGTATCTTTGCGACACTGCTTTTCGGGCTGCTCCACCTGCCGAACGCCTTCTTCGGCATCGGGCTGATTAGAGGCCTGATGCAGGTGATCTTCGCAACCTGCGCCGGGTTCGGCTTCTATGTCCTGCGCCGGAACTCCGGAGCCTTGATCCTGCCGATGGTCGCGCACGGGGTCTGGGATTTTTCCAGTTTCGTTCACAATGCGTCAGGCGCCGGGTCCGCTGCAATCGCTCCGGTCTTCCAGTTCGGCACCTACCTCGTCTCGATTGTCGCCGTCATTTTCGTCCTGCGCCATGGCGCGAAGCGCCGCGCGCAGACTCCGCATATCGAAGGAGAAATGTCATGAGCTCAACACTTGCCCGCCCTTTCAACCTGTCGATCTGCGCTGCGTTTCTGGCCAGCACCGCACTTGCCCAAGACGTGGATCTTCCCGAACTCGGCCCGGACGTCCTCCTCTTCTCGGTCGAGAACATGGATCTGAGCGCCGATCCAAAGCAGGATTTTTACAGGTTTGCTGCAGGTGGCTGGCTCGACCGGGTGGAGCGGCCTGCCGACAAGGCGTCCTATAGTTTCGTCTCGGTCCAGGCTCAACGGATCACTGATCAGATCAAGGCAGTCGTCCTCAAGGCAGCCGAGGATGCCGCGACAGCGCCAAAGGGTAGCCCGACGCAACTGGTTGGCGACTTCTACACCGCTTACATGGATGTCGACGGTCGCAACGCGGCTGGCATGGCGCCGCTGCAGGACGAGATTGATCGGATCGACGCGATCGCGTCGCTGGATGACCTTACGCGCTATACGGCGCATGCATTGAAAACCGTTGGAATGTCATTGTTCGCCGGCTTCGCACCGCAGACCGATCTGGCAGACAATACGCGCTATGCGATCTTCTCCGGCCCCGGGGCGGCGGGCATTGACGCGCGCGATGTCTACAGTTCAGAAGACGGCACACCGCGCCGCGACGCCTACCGGAAATATGTGAACGATCTCCTCTTGGTCGCGGGATACGAACCGGCCGAGGCCGAGGCGCTGGCAAAGCTCAGGGACTTCGACAACAAGGTCGGGTTTCCCGAACACTGGATCGACTTTTCCGGCGTGGAAATCGTCCCGGACGATGCTGTCGCCAACATGTTGTCCGTGAGCGCGTTCGGGATCGGGCGTGAATTGGACAGATACGGCGGGCCGGTCGAGACTGACGACTTCAACAACGCGAGCACCCTTCCGGTGGCACTGAATGCGGCCTATGTGTTTGCACGCAACGGGTTCCAGATAACCGCGGCCATCTCGCAGCCGCCAGCCTTCGAACCCGACGCAGACCCGGCCGTTCGGTTCTGCCGCTTCGGCGGGATCATCGGGCACGAGGCGACGCATGGCTTCGACACTGCGGGGCGTCAGTTCGACGCCGACGGCAACCTGCGCGACTGGTGGACTGAAGAGGACACAGAGGCATTCATCGCCGAGGCGAAGAAGCTGGTTGAGCAGACCGAAGCGACCGAACTGGCCCCCGGCCATGTCGGCAACGGCGCGCTCTGGGTGACCGAGAACATAGCGGATGTGGGCGGTATCAAGCTGGGCTATTCGGCGATGCTGGACTATCTTGCCGACCACCCCGAGGAAAACGTTGAGATCGACGGCTTCACGCAGCAACAACGCTGTTTCATCGCCTGGACACAGATGTGGGCCGAGAACGCGACTGAGGCGTCCCTCATCAACTACGCCAGCAGCGCCAATCACCCGCCTAACATCTACCGGACCACGGCACCCTTGCAACATTTCGACGCCTTCTACGAAGCGTTCGACATCAAGGAAGGCGACGCGATGTGGCTGCCGCAGGAAAAACGGGTGAATGCCTGGTAAGACCCGTGCGGTACAGAGTGGCTCGTTCATGATACCTAGGGTCAGGACCCATTAAATGGATGAAAATGGCGCCTGAACCGGCAAAGAGCTGCAAGGAGAAGCGCGCCGGGCGGGTCCTCCACCCGGACAAGCGGTTCGACGCTGTCAGATCGAAGCCGTTTCGGCGTCCACGGAGCAACCTGCGCCCGGTCGGGCGCAGACACGTTGCTCCGCAAGCAAACCAACGATCAACTTGTCGATCCCTGTAAGGGATCGGTTGATCTTGGGATATGGCCAATTTGGCCGGCTACTTTGTCGCAAGAGCTTGAAAACCCGCCGCAACCGGGGTGTTCCCCGGTTGCGTGGTATAAAGACGGAAGTCGGAAACATCCGACTTCCGGGTTTCCTGCGCTCTTGCTCCTCGTATCCAACCAGATCGGCTCATACCATTGTCACCAGATTTATGAGTTCATGACCTAGGGGACGGGAATGATTTCCATGTCCCGGACTTCGCCACCGTCCAGAATGGCGAAACCGTTCCGATCGATGCGGTCGGCATGCAGGAACGCAACAAGAGGGGTCATGGGCGGGTCCGGGCATTGTGCTCGGCTGCCGGCATTCCCTATGAAGCCATTTCCGTTGACGACATCCGCTCGGGTCACCGATTGGCCAACGCAGGCGATCTGTTGAGGTACGCCAGGTGGACGGTTCCCCTCGGCAACCGGATCCGCCTTCTGACGGCTCTGGACCAGCACGGCGCTCCGCCAGTCACCGACTGCCTCGGAGCGTTCCGTGAGACAGACCCTATGGCCGGCCTGTCCGCGATGCTCCTGCACCGTTTCATCGAGATGGATCTCGACGAGCCTCGAATAGGACCGGAAACCGCAGTCCGGCGGTTTGCCGCGTAATCCCACCATTCCCCACCATTGATTTCACCCAGGGTCGGCAGCGCGCCGCCCCCACAGGAGGAGTTGGTCACGATGCGTACCAATGATCCCTTCGACGGGCCGTTTGGCCCTGCTCTCGACTTCGAAATCGAGTGTCTATCCCGGCTTCTCGCCGACCTGAAATCCGTCCAGCGGACGGGGAGCCCCTCCGGGCAGGACCTTGCCGGCGCCCCATGCTTGAGAACTGGAGCCTGACATATCGCCCGCACCTGTGCCTGGAGGGCAACGTCAGCGGTCACCCCAAGTTCCCCGGAACCGGCCACCCAATCGTCACGTCCGATCTCTGGCTGATTTCAAAGTCCTGGGGTTACGCCAGGACCCTTTCACGATGGTATCGCCTCTGCCAGAAGGCCCGGCCAAGGGACGATGGAGGACGGCGATGAAACAGCACTCCAGATACTCGCGTGCGGACTTTACCGACCTGGACGTCGCCTGCTTCCTGGCATGGTGTGCCATTCGCAAGGCCCTGCGTCCGCACACCTGCCTTCATCGACCGTTGCCCGGTATCTTCGGGCTGGTCATTCCCGAAGGGGCGTCGCTTCAGCCCTATCGCGATGCGGCAGAAAATATGTTCGGGTCTATCCGGACCTCCCCCTGGAGAAAAAAGCCTCCCGGCTTCAAGGTCGCAGTCGCGGGCTCCCGGGACCTGGAAGATCTGCGACGTTCCCGCGAAGATCCGAACTGCGATGCAATCACGGAATTGCTCCAACAGCATTCCCGCGTCATCGTACTGGCGAAAACGCTTGGGGCATTTCCTGAGGGTTTTCAGCTGATGGCCGATGCCATTGTGCAAATCCCGCCCAGTGGCCCGGACCATGTCGAAGCGGCCTGCCGGGCCTGCCTTCACGCAACGCCCTCCCGTGGCGAAGCCGTCATTCTAGCCGCAGCCCCCCTGCCCTTGATTAGCGCCCTCCTGAAGAAGGGGCGCCGGATCGAGGACGTGGTCGATCGTGTTCGCAAACTATCGGGACACCGCACCAGACCAGGGACTGCGCGGCGCCAGCCGTCCCTTGCAGACCTCCATGGGTATGGCGCGGCCAGGGAATGGGGCCTGAACCTTGCCCGAGACCTAACCGATTACTCTGCCGGAACGCTTGCCTGGGTAGACATCGACCGTGGTGTATTGCTTTACGGACCACCGGGGACGGGCAAGACGATCTATGTCGGTGCCCTGGCGCAGACCTGCAACGTTCCCCTTATCCTCAGATCGCTCGCCCGCTGGCAGTCTGCCGGTCACCTTGGAGACATGCTGAAGGCGATGCGGTCCGCCTTCGCTGAGGCAAACGACAAGAGTTCCATCGATCCTGTTCATCGATGAGATCGACGCCATCGGCGACCGGGAAAAATTCTCAGGAAGCAACGCCAAATACTGCCGCGAGGTGGTCAACGCGCTCCTGGAGTGCCTCGACAGTGCGGACCAGCGGGAGGGTGTCGTCGTGATCGGGGCATGTAACCATCCCCATCTCATCGACGCCGCAATTACGCGGGCCTGTCGGCTCGACCGCAAAATCGAAATCCCCTGCCCGGCGAGGATGCACGAGGCGGGATCCTCCGGTTTCATTTGGTCGATGATCTTCCTGGGGCGGACCTTTCGGAGGCGGCCCGTCGAACGGCGGGCTCTACCGGAGCAGACCTGGCAAGACTTGTCCAGGATGGAAAGCGCCGGGCCCGACAGGGCAACCGGAAACTGGAACTGGACGACTTGCTGTGCTTCCTGCCTCCGGAGGAGACCATGCCGGAGAAATTTCGGTACCGGATTGCCGTTCATGAATCCGGGCATGCAGTCGCCGGCATCCTCCTCGGCTTCGGGACGTTGATCGACATGGAGATCTCCCCGAGCAGGGGCGCCCTTTCAGTGACCAGCGTGAGTGCCGGCGCCAGCTTCTTCGCGCACACCCGTCACGGCTTCTCGGACATCGAGCGATATTCGACCGAGCTGGCGGTTCTTTTGGGCGGTACGGGTGCCGAGGAAATTGTCATGGGCGGCCGGACCGATCTCGCCGGAGGTGCCCAAGGCTCCGATCTTCATCAGGCAACAGTGCTTGCTGCCGCCGTGGAGGCGTGCCTGGGCTTGGGCGAAGGCCTGGCGATGATCGCGGACTCCGACCCCGCGACACTACTCAAGGCCGTTTGGGAAAACCCGCTGTTGCTTTCCCGCGTGGAACGTCGCCTCCGGACAGAATTCGACCGGGTCAGGACGGTCCTTGAGAACAACAAGGACATTCTGCTCAAATTGGCTGAGCTCCTCGCCGAGAACCGTAAACTTTCCGGCGACGAGGCTCGGCGCATTGTTCACGATCATTCCATCGCACCACCCGCCCTTCCCGGTGACTGACAATGTGTCAACCGTCCCAGAATGGAGACCCTGTATCGGCGTACAAACGTGCCCCTTTTTGAGCATGGCGTTAAGCGCCTGACCAGGTGGAGCTGGCTGGGGTTGCGCCGCTCGGTCGAACGCGCTGGTTTGCTGCTATTAGAGCGATGCGAACCGGTCTCAATTTGTTCGATAACGCCGGATTTCAGGCTGCGCAGAGTTGCCGCCACTCGGCCAGAGCGGCGGCGCGGTTCAGTTTGAATTTCTGTCGGTTGTAGAGGGCACGCTCCTGGTTGAAATGGTTATAGACCGAGGCGTGGGCGGCGGCTAATTTATGTAAATTCCGCATCCGCCGGAAGCGGAGCATCGCCCGCTCCCGTCTTCGCAACGGCTGGTGCGAATTCTCCGCCCTGTTGTTTTGCCAGCGGCCGGTTTCCTGTCGATCCGCAATGCCGAGGTCGCGCAGCGCGGCGCCATAAGATTTTAGCCGGTCGGTGACGATTTCCGCGACGGGGCCGTGTCGCTTCAGTGTTTTCCTGAGGAACTTCAACGCAGCCTTCCTGTCGCGCGTCTTCGTCACGAAGCTTTCGAGCACTTCCCCCTACATGATCCACGGCCCGCCAAAGATAGTGCCGCTCGCCATTGATCTTCACGAAAACCTCGTCAAGGTGCCAACGCCATCGGCTCGACCGCATCCCTTCGACCCGCCGTTTTCGGATTTCCCCGGCAAAGACCGGGCCGAACCCGTTCCACCAAAATCGCATCGTCTCACGGCTGATGTCGATGCCACGTTCGTGCAGAAGGTCCACGACATTTCGAAACGACAGCGAGAAACGAACCTACAACATAAATGCAAGGCGGATGATCTCTGGACTGGTCCGGAAATACCGAAAGGGGCCGCGTTTGGTCATCCCGCGAGGCTAGGCCGCTACCCTGCTCGCCTCAGCCAATTTGGCTTTGACACTACCCGAAACCGTGATGGAGACCTGCTGCCATCATCACAACACCAAGCACCCGCACTCATCGCTCGGTCACCGCCCGCCCCGGAGCCGAAGGTGGTGCAATGACCGGCCTCGCCATCCGGAGCCGCTTCGACGGCCGTCACGGCCATAGCGTCGAGAACCGTGATGCACCAAGACTAAAATCGGGCCGCTCGATCAGGTCAGGCCAAGGATATGTCCTACGGCACGACATCGTGAAGTGACAGGAACCATTTACGGACTTACGCCCAAAATCATGGGCATGCGGTTCCTCTTAAAACTTCTTCTGGCCGTTACGATCGTTCTGTCGGCAGTCAATCCGGCAGCCGCAAAGCCTGTATTTGGCTGGCAGGTTACCTTCATGGGAAAGCCCTGCTGCCCGAATGAGGGGCACCTCTGCCCGGCAAAGGGCGGCGAAGCATGCGGACAAGACTGCGCCGCGACTTGCGGCCCCGCACTGACCACGCCGCCAAGCCGTCCGGCAAGTGGGCAATTCATTCCATCGCGGCGCCTGGATCGCGGTTGGCTCACGGACCAACGAGACGGCCTGCGCATCCCGCCGCCGACCGACCCTCCCCAAAAGTCCGCCTGAACAATCCGAATACAGCTGCAACTGGCGGCCGTCGGCGTCAAGCCGTTCGCACGTCTGTTCGTCGGCCTTTCTGTTCAAGCGGAGTAATTTCAATGCAAAGGAATACAATCGTGCTGGCTCTCGCTACGAGCCTAGCGCTACCACTCATGGGCATTGGCGCATACGCGCTCATCTCGACCCGTGAAGCTTCAAGCGTCACCTACAGGTGGGAAGCGGTTACCTCCGAGTTGCCGGTCGGTAAGACGACGCGGGTCGAGCTGAAACTCGTAAGCGGCGATGGCGTCGCGCAAGTCGGCGACGTCCGCCTCAACCGAACGCGCCTCGACATGGGACCGGACGGCATGGAGGCGATGGAAGCGCCGCTGACGCCGGTGGAGGCCTCCGCCGACGGCTCCATTGCATTTGAGACCGAGCTTGTCATGGCCGGAAGCTGGGCATTTTCCGTCGAGGGTGAGGTGGAGGGTCTAGCTGCCCCCGTTTCCGGCACGGTGCTGATCAAGGCAGTCGACGATGCAACGGCGGAACCGGCCGAAGCATCCGCCCAATCGGCCGACCGCACGATCCTCTATTACCGCAATCCGATGGGATTGCCGGATACCTCGCCCGTGCCGACCAAGGACTGGATGGGCATGGACTATCTCCCGGTCTATGCGGATGAGGCGAACGATCCGCCGGGCACGGTCCGCGTCAGCGCCGCCAAGATCCAGCGCGCCGGCGTTCGCACCGAACCGGCGAAAATGATGGAAGTCATGCGTCCCGTTCGCGCATTCGGCTCCATTGTCACCGATGAAAGCCGGATTCAGGTGCTGACGGCCAAATTCAGCGGCTATGTCGAGAAGCTCTTTGTCGGAACGACCGGCGAGAGGGTGAAGCGCGGCGGCCCCTTGATGCAGGTTTTCATCGACAGCCCGGAGATGCTGCAAAAATTGCAGGTGCTCGCTTCCGCTGCCCGCGCCAACGACAAGATGGCGATTGAAATCAATGAGTTCGCGTTGCGAAGCGATTTCGCGCTGTCGGATGAGACGCTCGACCGTATCAAAGCGACATACAGCGTCGACCGCTCGATCCTGCTCCGCTCGCCCATCGACGGCACGGTGATGCAAAAACCGGCCATGACCGGCAAGCACTTGAGCCCCGGCGAGATGGTCTTTGAAGTGGCGGATCTGTCGAGCCTTTGGGTGGTGGCGGAAATCCCGGAACGCGACCTTGCCCTCGTCAGGGAGGGAGATGCGGCGACGATCACGCTCGTTGCCTATGACGGCGCGGCGATAGAGGGCACCGTCGACTTCATCTATCCCGACATCGACATGGCGATGCGTACCGGCAAGATCCGCATTGTCCTTCCCAACCAGGACGGACGGCTGAGACCGGGCCTTTTTGCCGAGGTCAGAGTCGAGACGGCAGGCGACGGCAAGCCGAAGGTAGCCGTGCCCGATGCGGCTGTCATCGACAGCGGCAAGCGGCGGGTCGTCTTCGTTGCCATGGGCGACGGCGTCTTCGAGCCCCGCCCTGTGGAACTTGGACGGCGCGGCGACGGCATGGTCGAGATCGTCTCCGGCGTGGAGGCTGGCGAAGAGGTCGTCGTCGCCGGCAATTTCCTCATCGACGCGGAAAGCAATCTCAACGCCGCCCTTGCAGGCATCGCCGCTGCGGAGAGCAAGCGCAATGATCGCCCGTCTTATTCGCTGGTCCGGCGAGAACGTGGTTCTCGTGCTGATCGGCGCCATCTTTGCCACCCTCGTCGGCATCTATGCGGTGACCCGTATTCCGCTCGACGCTATCCCCGATCTCTCCGACACTCAGGTCATCGTCTATACCGAATATCCGGGCCAGGCGCCGCAGGTAGTCGAAGATCAGGTCACCTACCCGCTGACCAGCGCGCTGTTGAGCGTGCCGAACTCGCGCGTCGTGCGCGGCTTCTCCTTCTTCGGCGTGTCTTTCGTCTACGTCATTTTCGAAGACGGAACCGATATCTACTGGGCCAGAAGCCGCGTGCTTGAATATCTCGATGCGGCGAAAGGCAGGCTTCCGTCAGGCATTTCGCCAACGCTCGGGCCGGATGCGACCGGCGTCGGCTGGGTCTACCAATATGCGATCAAGGCGGACGACCGAAACCTCGACGAATTGCGCTCCATCCAGGACTGGCAAGTACGTTTCGGCATCGCCAAGGCGGAAGGCGTTGCCGAAATCGCCAGCGTCGGCGGCTTCGTCAAGCAATATGCCGTAGTGGTCGATCCTCTGCGATTGCGCGCTTTCGGCTTAACGCTTGGCGATCTGCAAAAGGCGATCCGTGCGAGCAATATGGATGTTGGCGGCCGTACGATCGAGCTTGCCGAGGCGGAATTCATGATCCGTGGACGTGGCTATCTGAAAGGTTCCGCCGATATCGAGGAAATCACCTTGATGGCGGCAAACGGCGTGCCGCTGCGCATCGCCGATGTAGCCCGCGTCGAACTGGTGCCCGATCAGCGCCGGGGGGTGGCGGAACTCGACGGCAACGGCGAGGTGGCGAGCGGTATCGCCGTCCAGCGCTACGGCGCCAACGCCCTCGACGTTATCGGCTCGGTCAAGGAAAAACTCGCCGAACTCAAGTCGAGCTTGCCCGACGGTGTGGAGATCGAGACCGTCTACGACCGTTCCGAACTGATCGGCCGCGCCATCGCGACACTGAAGAAGACACTGACGGAGGAAATGATCGCGGTCGCAGTCATTTCGTTCCTGTTCCTGCTGCATGCCCGCAGCGCCATCGTCGCGGTGGTCACATTGCCTATCGGCGTGCTCATCGCCATTGCCGTCATGAATTTCCTCGGTATCGGCTCCAACATCATGAGCCTCGGCGGTATCGCCATTGCGATTGGCGCCATGGTCGATGCTTCTATTGTGATGGTCGAAAACGCCCACAAACGGCTGGAGCAGGTTGAAAGCGACGCCTCGCGCGTGGAAACGATCATCCGCGCGGCGGAGGAAGTCGGCCCCTCGCTCTTCTTCAGCCTTCTTGCCGTCGTCGTCTCCTTCCTGCCGATTTTCGTGCTGGAAGACCAGGAAGGGCGGCTGTTCAAGCCGCTTGCCTATACCAAGACCTTCGCCATGGCGGCAGCCGCTATTCTTTCGGTCACGCTCATCCCGGCGCTGATGGTGCTGCTCGTACGTGGCAAGTTGCCACGCGAAGACCGCAATCCGCTGAGCCGGGCGCTGATCTTCGTCTATCGCCCCGTGATCCGGCTTGTGCTTCGGGCCCGTATCCTGACGGTCGTTCTGGCGGTCGCGGTATTCGGCGCATCGTTCCTGCCGGCCAGCCGGATCGGTTCGGAATTCATGCCGACGCTGAACGAGGGAACCTTGTTTTATATGCCGGTCACGCTTCCCGGCCTGTCGGTCACCAAGGCATCGGAGCTGTTGCAGACGCAAAACAAGATCATCCGCGCCTTCCCGGAAGTTTCCTCCGTCTTCGGCAAGGCCGGGCGCGCCCAAACGGCAACCGACCCGGCGCCGATGGAGATGTTCGAGACGGTGATCAACCTGAAGCCGCAGGAAGAATGGCGCGACGGCATGACCGTCGACCGGCTCGTTGCCGAGATGGACGAGGCATTGCAATTTCCGGGCGTCAGCAACGCCTGGACCATGCCGATCAAAGCTCGCATCGACATGCTGGCGACCGGCATCCGCACCCCCGTCGGCGTCAAGATCTATGGCGAGGACCGCGAACTTCTGGAGAAAATCGCTCGCGATGTGGAGCGTGTGGTGCGCACGGTGCCAGGCACGACGAGCGCCTACGCGGAGCGCGTCAATGGCGGCTATTTCCTGGAGATCGAACCGGATCGCCAGCGCCTCGCCCGCTACGGCTTGAGCGTCGAGGCGGTGCAGGAAACCGTTTCCATGGCGATCGGCGCCAAGGCGGTGACGGAAACGGTGGAGGGGCGCGAACGTTACGACGTCGTCATCCGCTATCCCCGCGACATCCGCAGCGATCCTGACGCGATCGCATCCGAAGTGCTTGTGCCAATGGCCAACGGGGCCTCCATTCCGCTTGGCGATGTCGCCACGATCCGCCGCGCGCAGGGGCCAACTTCGATCCGTACCGAGGACGGTCAGCAGGTGGTCTATGTCTACGTCGATATTCGCGGCCGCGACCTTGGCGGCTACGTCGCCGAGGCACGGGCGGCGGTGGAGCGGGAACTCCCGCTGCCAAAGGGATATCGCATCGGCTGGAGCGGCCAGTTCGAATATCTGGAAAGGGCGGAGGCGCGGTTCAGGATCCTCATTCCGGCGACCCTCCTCGTCATATTCCTGCTGCTTTATCTCAACTTCCGCCGCCTGTCGGACACCCTCATCGTCATGCTGTCGCTGCCTTTCGCCCTCACCGGCGGGCTGTGGCTGATGGACTACATGGGCTTCAACATGAGCGTCGCGACAACGGTCGGCTTCATTGCGCTGGCCGGCGTGGCAACGTCCACCGGCGTCGTCATGCTCGTCTATCTGAACCAGGCGCTGGCGGAAGCAGAGACCAAAGCCACAGCCGAAGGCAGGACGGTCAACCGCGAGGAACTGAACCAGGCAATCATCGCCGGCGCAGTCGACCGGGTGCGGCCGAAAATGATGACGGTCGCAACCACGATGGTCGGGCTCGTGCCGATCCTTTGGAGCACCGGCGTCGGCTCGGAGGTGATGCAACGCATCGCCGTGCCGATGATCGGCGGCATGGTCTCTTCCACGCTTTTGACGCTCATCGTCATCCCGGCGCTCTTTGCCCTGGTGCGCGGGTGGTGGATTAGAACAGATGGGGCCGAACCTATTCCAAGAGAAATGGTAGATATGCCGTCTGCCACCTAGCTTGGTGGACTAAAATCATGGCAGAAACGGTTCCGCCTCTCCATTTGGAGAGGTGGGAATCCACTAAGCCGAGTTGCAATTTGAAGTACCAAAGGAGACGAAGGCAGGCCTCCTTCAGGCCTGCTGACTGGAAGCGATAACTCCCGCTGAAGTATAAAACGCGCATCCTACTCCGAAAGGTGGCCTGCTGCCGGTTTTTCGGACACCGAGTTAAGCTACTACCCACCTTGTTTTCAAATTCCACCGGGCTGAGATAGCCCAGTGTCGAATGTCGGCGCTTTGGATTGTAGAAGTGCTCGATGTAGTCGAACACGTCCGCCTTGGCGGCGTCTCTGGTTCTGTAGACCTTGCGTGCCGTCCTTTCCGTTTTGAGTGATGAGAAGAAGCTTTCCATTGCGGCATTGTCCCACACATTGCCGGATCGGCTCATCGAGCAGGTGATGCCGTGACCGGCCATCAACCTCTGGAACTGCTCGCTTGTATATTGGTTGCCCTGGTCGGAATGATGCAGCAACGCGTCCGGCTTGCCTCTGCGCCAGATGGCCATGATCAGAGCATCGCTCACGAGTTGGGAGGTCATGCTGATATTCATTGACCAGCCAACGACACGGCGGGAGAACAGGTCGATGACGGCTGCCACATAGAGCCAGCCCTCTGCCGTCCAGAGATAGGTAAAATCGGCGACCCAATTCCGGTTCGCTCTGTCCGCAGCGAATTGACGATCCAGAACATTCGGCATGATGACCGAACGCTCACCGCCGTCCTTCGGCAATCCGCGCCTTCGCGGCCTTGCTCTCAGTGCACTCGCCCGCATGAGCCGCTCAACACGATGAAGGCCACAGGAGAAGCCATCGGCAAGAAGGTCATGCCAGACACGCCGGGCACCATAGGTGCGGTCGCTGTCTTTGAAGCTGCCTTTGATCTGGTCGAGCAGAACCTCGTCATACCGCGCGTGTTGGCTCGCAGAACGATTGAGCCAGGCATGAAAGCCGGATCGCGATACACCCAGCGCTTCGCACAGCCATGCCACCGGCCAGATCGAACGGTGCTTTGCAATGAACGCGAACCTCATATCACGTCCTTCGCGAAGTAGGCGGCGGCCTTTTTTAGGATGTCGCGCTCCGCCTTCAGCTTGGCCACTTCCCTGCGTAGCCTCTCGATCTCAAGCTGCTCGGGCTTCATCTGCCCGTGGCCCGGAAAAGCCTGCGTCGGGTCGCCGCCATATTCCTTGACCCATTTGCGCAGAACATTCTCATGAACATCCAGATCGCGGGCTGCCTGAGCAACACTGACACCGCGCTCCCGCACCAATTTCACCGCTTCAAGCTTGTATTCACGGCTGAACTTCCGTCCCCGCATTCCTTCGCTCCAGTTTCAGAGGGACCACCTTAACTCGGTGTCCACGAAACCGGCGGCAGGCGATCACTAAGTCATCACGTCTGGCTGCGATCGACCGATGTGAGTTTCAAGCCTACTGATTTCGAGCGCTGCATCCTTCACGTCCCTCAAGGCTTCCTGTGTATCGGTGAAGTCGCCATCGCTTTTTGAGGAATATTGCTCGAGATAGATGCGCAAGGTCGCGCCTTCAGTGCCCGTGCCCGATAGCCGAAATACCGCCCGGCCACCTCCTTCAAAAAAAATACGTATGCCCTGATTTTCGCTGACCGAGCCATCGACGGGATCTTTGTAGGAAAATTCATCCGCTGAAATCACGCGCAGGCCTGCGAAACTTTGCCCATGAAGGTGAGTGAGCCTGCCGTGCAATTCTGTCATCAGGCTGTTCGCCTTATCAACCGGCACGGCCTCATAGTCATGACGCGAATAATAGTCACGCCCGTAGGTTCGCCAGTGATCGGCCATTATCTCGGCGACCGATTGCCGGCGTTCAGCCAGAATATTAAGCCAAAGCAAAACCGCCCAAAGGCCGTCTTTTTCGCGCACGTGATTTGATCCGGTGCCGGCACTTTCCTCGCCGCAAAGGGTCACCATGCCAGCGTCCATGAGATTGCCGAAAAACTTCCAGCCGGTGGGCGTCTCAAAACAGCCGATCCCAAGTTTTTTCGCCACCCGATCGCTAGCCGCACTCGTCGGCATGGACCTTGCGACGCCGGCAAGGCCAGACTTGTAGCCCGGAGCCAGATGGGCATTAGCAGCCAGAACCGCGAGGCTGTCAGACGGCGTAACATACAGCCCGCGCCCGACGATCATATTCCGGTCGCCATCGCCATCGGATGCAGCGCCAAAGTCAGGAGCAGCGTCGGACATCATCAAATCGATCAGGGGTTTGGCCCAGACCGGATTGGGGTCCGGGTGGCCGCGGCCGAAATCTTCAAGGGGAACGCCGTTTTGAACCGTTCCCGCCGGCGCTCCCAGCGCTTCTTCCAAAATGGCCTTGGCATAGGGCCCGGTAACCGCGTGCATGGCATCGAACCGCATTGAAAATCCGGAGGCGAATAAAGCGCGGATCTTGTCGAAATCGAAGAGAGTTTGCATCAGCGCCTGATAATCGGAGACCGGATCAATCACTTCGATGAGCATATCGCCCATCGTCTGACGGCCGATGGTCTGCAGATCCGCATCCGGCTCTTGCGCGATCCGGTATTCGGCAAGCGACTTCGTGCTTTCATAGATCGCGTTGGTGATATTTTCAGGCGCCGGCCCGCCATTGGGAACATTGTATTTCACCCCGAAATCCTCATCGATCCCGCCGGGGTTATGGCTGGCGGACAGCACCAGCCCGCCGTCGGTCTTGTTCAATCGGATGAGGTGCGAGGCGGCCGGCGTCGACAACAAACCGTTGCAACCAATAATGAGCCTTGCCGCACCATTGGCGGCTGCCATCTTGATGATCGTCTGGATAGCTGCAGCATTGAAAAAGCGGCCATCGCCACCCACGACGAAGCTTTTGCCTTTGGCGCCGCCAATGGCGTTGAAAACGGCCTGCACGAAATTTTCCAAATAGCCAGACTGCATGAAAACGCGCGTCTTTTTGCGAAGTCCTGAGGTGCCTGGCTTTTGGCCATCGACGGATTTCGTTGAAATCTTTTCGATTTTCACGTGCCGCTCTCCTCTTTTACGTCTGGTCGATTGCATCTGCCGCACTTCATCATCGACCGGCTGACATCCCGAAGGCGCTCGTCGGCAGCAAGCTCATCGACCGACACTGTGCTGCGCCGCCGCCAATTGGGATGTTCGTCAACCGTCCCCGGCAGGTTCTGCGCATCGATCTCACCAAAAACATCGTCAAACTGAACCGACACCATGGCGACGGGAGATTGCGCCAAAGCGGTGTGAATAGCCCCGGACCAATCCCTGGAGGCTAAATTCATGCCCTCACCCGCATTTTCCGGTCCTCCCCGGGTAAGGGATTGCAAATCAGCGGTTTCCGTTTCGCGCCTCCGATGGGCTACCTGTTTTTCCTGTTCATCGATCCAACCGAGCTTATGCCACCAGTCAATATCACGGCCAGCCAGAAAGCCTTGCAGTGTAGGCGTGTCATGCGTTCCAAAACAGGCAAGTGATTTCGGGCGCAGTTTCTCAGGCCTACAGAATACCCCGTTCTCATCTTTTTCGTATTGAAGAACCGAATAAGAATAGATGCCGCTTTGACTGAGAGCCTGACGAAACCCTTCCGGCACCAGACCCAGATCCTCGCCGATGACGACAGTATTGGTACGTTGGGCCTCGATACGGATGATTGCCAGCAGCGCTTCGAAGGGTTGTTTGATATATCCACCGGGCGCACCATCATCGGGGATCCAGAAGCTGCGGTTCATGCCCAGCACATGATCGATACGAAGGACACCGCAATAGCGCATCATCTGCGCGAGAATTGTTCTCAACGCGCGATATTTGGAGGCAGCCATTTTGCGGGGCGAATAGGCGGCAAGATTCCAGTTTTGACCGGCAGGGCTCAGATGATCGGGCGGCGCGCCAATCGAAACACCACTGGCGATGCTGTCGCGTTCGCACCACGCTTCCGCCCCATCGCGGCGTGACCCGACAGCAAGATCGAGATAAAGGCCCAATCCCATGCCAGCATCGCGGGCGCGCTGATTTGCGCCCTGCAGTTGACGATCGGCGTGCCATTGAAGCCAGGCGTGAAACGCCTGACCATCGGTAGGATCCTTATCGTTCTTGTCGCAATCACGAAGCCCTTCAGGCCAGTTTCGCCAATTTGCGCCATGAATGTCGCTCAGGCTTTCGAAAAGCGCAAAGCGGTGCAAAGGATATCCGCTTTCTTCACAATAGGTGTCAAACGCAGCCCTTAGATCCTCCGGCGCCAATTGCAAGAAATCTTTATAGAGCGATCGCAGGATGGGAAGGTGATATTGCGCATTAGCTGCATAATCCACCAGGGAGCCATGGTTTCCGGCTGCACGTTCTCGCCACGCCGAAATCTGACGCTGACTGGCTTCAGAGCAGGGGTCGATTTGATCAACGGCCAGATGCGCCGTATTCAAAAACCCGCGATGAGAGGGAGAATATGGGCTGATGACCTCGGGGCTGTTCCAGCCGATGGCGTGAACCGGATTGATGCCGATAAAATCCGCGCCATGTCCGGCAAAAGCTTCCGCGGCGCGGACCAGATCTTCATAGTCGCCCACTGCGGGATTGCGTGTGGAATAAAGGCCGTAGAGCGCGGCATTGACGCCCCATACGCGCGTTCGCCCCGCCACGTCGATAACAGACGGGGCCGTCTTCGGCGCCATGATCAGCCGCACCACTTCGCTTCGCGTACCTCGTTCAATGATCAAATCATGGATGCCGGGCGTTAGTGGCGGCAGTTCGATTCCGCCCCTTGAGCGCCCTTCGGCAAAAACTGCGTTGTCGCCTTCGGTAACCACGCGCCATGTGCAACCGTCCGGAGCGGCAATGCAGCAGGCCTCGCCGGAGCGTCCGACTATTTCCTCCGCCAGAATGCGGGCTTCATCCGCCGCCGATTGCGCCTTGAGGGCATCGAAGACCCCCGCGTCATTGTCGAGTTCGATGCCATTGGCGCGCAGCAAGGCAAGCCTGGTATCGCGTGAAGTGGATCTCTGAACCCCGGAGAGATCGCGGTAGCTTGAGACGATGCCAAAACGCTCAGTGAGCCTGTCCAGCGCCTCGTCTGGTGTCATCGGACGTTCTCATCCGGCTTGGCGACAGCGGCCACCACCGAATGCCCCGTCACTTTCATGGAAGATCCGTCGAACTCGCAGAATGGGAATATGTCAGCCGCAGCCGTATCGATGGCGCGAAGCCAATGATACCCCTTCGCGATTGGCGGCAACTTGACATCCGCATCGCTGGCCTTGCGATTGAAGACAATGAAAAGGGTGTCATCGCATTGCTCTGCCCGTGATGTTGTCGCCGCACCCCGCAGCGTGAGGCAAAGGTTCGACAACCCCGGGTCCCGCCATTGCATGGGAGCGCCTTTGAAATCAGTCCACTCCACGTCAGGCAGGTCATCGACTTCACGAATGGCGCCATGCAGAAAGTGGCGTTGACGCAGGCAGGGATGTTCTCGTCTGAATTGCGCAAGCCGAGACACGAAGTCGATCAGATCCTCGTCTGCCTCGCCCCAGTTCAGCCAACCAACGGGATTGTCCTGGGCATAGGCGTTGTTATTGCCCTGTTGCGAGTTGGAAAATTCATCCCCCGCCAGAAGCATGGGCGTGCCCTGCGACAGAAAAAGCGTGGCCAGCATGTTGCGCTGCCGTTTGGCGCGGCGGTCGTTTATTTCCGGGTCGTCGGTTTCCCCCTCTACGCCGCAATTGTCGCTGAGGTTGTTGTGATGACCGTCGGCGCCGTTCTCGCCGTTGGCCTCGTTGTGCCTTTCGTTGTAGCGGGTGACATCGGCCAGCGTAAATCCGTCATGCGACGTAAGAAAATTGATCGAAGTCCAGGCGTTGCGCCCGTTTCGGTCGAAAAGACCGGCGGAGCCTAGAAGCTTTGCGCCAAGATCCTGCGCGCTATGTTCGTCGCCGCGCCAATACCGGCGAACATTGTCGCGAAACACGTCATTCCATTCCGAGAAGTCGGCGGGAAATTCGCCAAGCCGGTAGCCGCCGGGACCAATATCCCAGGGTTCGGCAATCAGCTGGACTTCCGACAGAACCGGGTCCTGCAGCAACGCATCGAAGAAGCCGCCGCGACGGTCGAACCCATGATCCTCTCTGCCCAGCGTCGTGGCGAGATCGAAACGGAAGCCGTCCACGCCCATTTGCTGCACCCAAAACCGCAAACTGTCCATGACCATGCGAAGGACAAAGGGGTGCGATACGTCCAGCGTGTTTCCGCATCCGGTATCGTTGACATAGTAGCGCGGCTGGCCGGCGATCAGCCGGTAATAAGAGGCGTTATCAAGCCCGCGATAGCAAAGGGTCGGGCCACGATGGTCGCCCTCGGCCGTGTGGTTGTAGACCACATCCAGAATGACCTTGATGCCGGCGGTGTGAAACCGGCGCACCATATTGCGGAAGCCGGCCAGCCCTGCCGGTCCGAAATAGCGCGGCTCCGGCGCAAAAAATCCGATCGTGTTGTAGCCCCAATAATTCCGCAGGCCACGATCAAGCAGGAAGCCGTCGTCGATAAATGCGTGGACGGGCAGCAATTCGATTGCCGTGATACCGAGTTTTTGCAGATGCTCCAGCACCGCATCCGATGCAAGGCCCTCATATGTGCCTTTGACGTTATCGGGAACGGCAGGATGCTCCATCGTCATCCCCTTGACGTGAGCCTCGTAAATAAGCGTTTGGGTCCAATCTCCGTCGCCTCGGGGTTCCAGGTGATCGAACAATTCCGGCATCGACACCACTGATTTCGGCACAAACGGCGCACTGTCACGATCGTCGAACGACAGATCGTGGGATGATGCGCCTTTTTGGTAGCCAAACTGCGCGCTATGGTTGATCCAGGCGCCCCGCAATTCGCGGGCGTAAGGGTCCATCAGCAACTTGTTCGCATTGAAGCGATGACCTTGTTCAGGCGCATAAATGCCCTCGGCACGATAGCCATAGAGAGTGCCGGGCTTCAGGCCCGGCGCGTAACCATGCCAGACGTGACCAGAACGCTCCGGTAAAGCGATCCTTTCTACCTCGGTCTTTCCATCGGCAGAGAAGATGCACAAGTTGATGCGTTTCGCATTGGCGGAGAAAATTGCGAAGTTCGTGCCTTCTCCATCGAAGCGCGCGCCCAAATGGTTGGGCCGACCGGAAAGCAATTGCAAACTCATGGTGAGTATTTTTCCGCTTCGTCAGTTGGAGATGCTTTCGTAGACCTCAAGATAGGCAGGGGCAGACTGATCCCACCCCACGGGATACCGCATCGCGTTTCGCATCAGGCCACGCCAGGCTTCCCGTTGATCGAAAAGGTCGCAGGCGCGCATTATGGCGCGCCGAAGGGCGTCTGCCGTGACCGGTGAAAACTGAAAGCCGGTTGCACGTTTGCCTTTTATAGCAGCCGTATCCGCGTCCACCACCGTATCGGCTAGACCGCCCGTACGCGCCACAACCGGCAGCGTGCCGTAGCGCAGCCCGTAAAGCTGGGTGAGCCCGCATGGCTCGAAGCGCGATGGCACAAGGATAGCGTCGCTACCGCCCTGCATCAGATGCGACAGGCCTTCATCGTAGCCGATCACCACGCCAACCTTGCCTGCGAAGCGCTTCGCCGCATCCTTGAAGCCTTGCTCCAGCTCCCTTTCGCCCGATCCGAGCAACACCAGACGCCCGCCTCGTTTTACAAGATCCGGCACGACTTCCAGCAACAGATCGAGGCCCTTTTGCGCCGTCAGTCGACTCACGACGCAAAAAATCGGAGATTTGGGATCGGGGGAAAGGCCGAAGCGCGTCTCCAGTGCCTTACGGCTTTTCTCCTTGTTCTTCAAGTTGCGGCCAGTATAGGGCGCGGGAAGTTCCGGATCGTCAGCCGGGTTCCACGCATCGAGATCGATGCCATTGATGATGCCTGAAAAATCCGCCCGCCGCGCCTGAAGCAATCCTTCCAGCCCCATGCCGAACTCTGGCGTCAAGAGCTCCTTGGCGTAGGTCGGGCTCACGGTCGTAATCTTGTCCGCGAAGGCGAGACCGGCTTTCAAAAACCCCAGTTTGTCATAATATTCAGCACCTTCATAAGTGAAGTATTCATCGGGAATGCCGAAGATCTCGCGCACAGACTGAGGAAACAGCCCCTGGAAAGCGATGTTGTGGATGGTCATGACGCAATGTGGCGGTTTCTTCAGCCCCGCCATCTTTATCAGCAACGGTACGAGCCCTGCCTGCCAGTCATGGGCATGTATTATACGCGGCTTCCATCGCTTCACGCCTTCGACGGCGACCTTTGCCGCAACCTCGCAAAGCGCGCCATAACGCAGGTGATTGTCGTGCCAATCGCTGCCATCCTCGCCAAGATAGATGGAACCTGGACGGTCGTAGAGATGCGGCGCATCGAGCAGCAGGAGATCGAGCCCTTCGGCTTTCGTCGAAACGAGCCTTGCCGGACCGCCGAACAGATCGTCGAAGGCCATCACGGCCCTGCCACCGTCTACAAGACCCGCCAATGCACGGTAGGCCGGCAGAATGATCTTCACGTCGGCTCCCAGTGGCTCAAGCGCCTTGGGCACCGCGCCGATCACATCCGCCAACCCGCCCGTTTTGACGAAGGGTGCGCATTCTGAGGCGACGAAAAGAACCTTCACTTTATTGATCCAGCGCATTGATCATCGTTTTGGTTATCAGACAAACGCCTCCCTCTGACCTTCGGAACCGTTTCGCGTCAAGTTCGGGGTCCTCGCCTACAACCAAGACCGGCGGGTATCTGCACACCCCTGTCGATGACCACATTGGTCAAACGCGCGTTTCGGCCGATCTCAGCGTAGGGCATGACGATGACGCCCTCCAATCTGGAATAGGAATGTGTGCGAACGCCCGTGAAAAGAAGGCATCTCTCAAGCTCCGAGCCGGAAATGATGCAGCCGCCGGAAACCAGTGAGGAAAGCGCGTGACCGCGGCGGCCTTCCTCGTTGTGGATGAATTTAGCCGGGGGAGCGAGTTCCGAGTAAGTCAAGATCGGCCATTCCCGATCATAGAGGTCCAGTTCTGGAGTGAAATCGGTGAGATCGATATTGGCCTGCCAGAATGCGTCGAGCGTACCGACGTCACGCCAATATGGCGCCTTGGACATGCCGCTTATCACGCAAGAGCGGCTGAACGGGTGGGCAATTGCCTTGCCGGTCTTGACGATGTGCGGAATGATATCCTTGCCGAAGTCGTGGCTGGAACTGGAGTTATGGGCGTCGGCACGCAATAGATCGAACATATACTGCGTTTCGAAAACATAGATTCCCATGCTGGCCAGCGCCTTGTCGGGATGTCCAGGCATTGCCGGCGGATCGGCAGGCTTTTCGATGAAGTCGATGATGTTGTCTTTTTCGTCCACATGCATCACCCCGAACGCCGTCGCTTCCATTCGGGGAACTTCGATACAGCCGACTGTCACGTCCGCGCCGCTGATCACATGGTGTTGGATCATCAGCGAATAGTCTTGCTTGTAGATATGATCGCCGGCCAAAATGATGACGTATTTGACGTTGTTCCCGGCAATGATATCGATGTTTTGAAATACGGCGTCGGCCGTGCCCATGTACCAGTTTTCTTCTTCCATCTGCTGGGAAGCGGGAAGAATATCGAGAGATTCATTGCGCTCCGAGCGAAAGAAGCTCCACCCGCGTTGCAGGTGACGGATGAGCGAATGCGCCTTGTACTGGGTTGCCACGCCAAGGCGGCGAATGCCGGAATTGACCGCATTGGAGAGTGGAAAGTCTATGATACGGCTTTTGCCGCCGAAATAGACCGCGGGCTTCGCCCTGCGTTCGGTCAGTTCCATCAACCGGCTGCCGCGCCCACCCGCGAGAACGAAAGCCATACTCTGTTGCGCTAGCCTTTGAGATTCGGTGTCCATTTTTATGGTTCCTCCCCATAGCCTTGTCACAGCAATGTTTTTCTAGCTTCGATCCAGTTCCAGAAAGATGGTTGAAAGCGGCGGCACGGTGATGCTGATCGAGTTTTCACGTCCCGATGCCGGGACAGGCTCGCTTGCCACCCCTCCGAGGTTTCCACGGTCGCCGCCACCGTAATGGCTTGAATCCGTATTCAGCTTTTCCCGCCAGAAACCCGCCGCCGGCACACCAATGCGACGGTGGCTGCGTTCAACGGGCGTAAAATTGCAAATGACCAGAACGGACGCAGATCCGGAGTGCCCATGGCGTAGCCAGATGTAGAGAGAATTCCTCGGCGGCTCCGCCTTCGATCCATTCAAACCCTTCAGCTTTGCAATCAAGCTGATGCAAGGCAGGGGTGGATGTGTAGAGCCTGTTCAAGTCGCGGATCAGCGATTGCAAACCCTGATGCAAAGGCTCTTCAAGCAGATGCCAGTCCAGGCTGCGGTCGTGGTTCCATTCCCTTGGCTGGGCAAGCTCGTTGCCCATGAACAGCAGTTTCTTGCCCGGATGCCCCCACATGAAACCGTAATAGGCGCGCAGATTGGCGAATTTTTCTTCCGTAGTGCCCGGCATCTTCTGCAACATCGAGCCCTTGCCGTGCACGACTTCGTCGTGGCTGATAGGCAGGATGAAATTTTCAGAAAAAGCATAGTGCAGGCCGAAGGTCATCTTGTGATGATGATACTTGCGGTGGATCGGATCCTCTTCCATGTAGGAAAGAGTGTCGTTCATCCAGCCCATGTTCCACTTGAAGCCGAAGCCCAGCCCGCCGCGAACTGTCGGGGCGGTAACACCGGGAAAGGCTGTCGATTCCTCGGCCACGGTCATGATGCCCGGCATGTCGGCATAGACCGTTTCATTCATGCGCTTCAGGAAGGCGATTGCTTCAAGGTTTTCCCGACCGCCATGAATGTTGGGCACCCATTCGCCTTCCCGGCGCGAATAGTCGCGATACAGCATGGAAGCCACCGCATCGACCCGCAGGCCATCGATGTGATGCTCGCGCAGCCAATAAACCGCATTTGCAACGAGGTAGTTGGCGACTTCGCGACGCCCGTAGTTGAACAGCATCGTGTTCCAGTCGGGGTGGAACCCTTCCCGCCGGTCGGCATGTTCGTAAAGGCTGGTGCCGTCGAAACGTGCCAGGCCATGTTCGTCTTCGGGAAAATGCCCCGGAACCCAATCGAGCAAAAGCCCGATTTCGGCCGCGTGGCATGCATCGACGAAAGTCTGAAATTCCTCGACCGTTCCGTAGCGGATGGTCGGCGCATAGAGGCCGATCGGCTGATACCCCCATGACCCTTCAAAGGGGAACTCCGTGATTGGCATCAATTCGATATGGGTAAACCCCATATCCTTGACGTAGTCGACGAGCTGCGTTGCGTGTTCCAGATAGGAGAGCGGCCTGTTGCCGGCTTCAGGCACCCGCTTCCACGAGCCTAGATGAACTTCGTAGATGGAAATCGGCTGATCGATCGCCTGCCGTGCGCCACGCTTGCTCATCCAGCCCGGATCGGACCAGCGATGGCGATCGAGCCGCCTGACGATGGATGCGGTTTTGGGCGGATGTTCCGAACCGAAGCCGAAGGGATCCGCCTTTTGCGGCAGCGCCATGCCATGCTTGTCCAGAATTTCGTATTTGTAAGCTTCTCCTTCGCCGACGTTGGGCACAAAGATTTCCCACACACCCGTGTGTCCGCGCGGTCTCATGAGATGCGTGATACCGTTCCAATGGTTGAAGTCGCCAACCACGCTGACGCGCGATGCATTGGGCGCCCAAACCGCAAAGTGGGTGCCATCGACACCCTCATGCGTGACGACATGTGCGCCGAGCGCTTCCCACAACCGGTTGTGCGCCCCCTCATTGATCAGATGATCGTCGAGTTCGCCCAGCATCGGATTGAACCGATAGGGATCTGGTACGATCCAGCTATGCTCGCCCCTTTTGACGAGCAACGAATATTCGAACGGCTTCTTGCGTCGCGCGGAAGCGCCGGCAAACAGGCCCGAGGTGTCCGGCACTGCGGACAAGGTCATCTCCTTGCGCCCGTTTTTGGCATCCAGGACATCGATTGCTTCGGCACCGGGCACGAAGGCACAAACGAAAATTTCGCCATTACGTTCGTGCATTCCCAACAATGAATAGGGATCATGATGTCGCCCGGCCGCGATCAGTCTCGCATCGTCTGAGCTCAGTAATGTCCCGCTTCCCCGTGTCACAGTCTTGCCTCAGACTTTGTTGGTTGCGGTTACACCCCAGATTTCCTTTGCGTAGCTGGCAATCGTTCGATCCGAAGAAAACCAGCCAACTCGCGCCGTATTCAAGATCGACTTTCTGGTCCACCCTGCGACGTCGAGATAGTCCTTGTCCACCAATCTTTGCGTATTGAAATATTCATCAAAATCGCACGTCACCAGAAAGTAGTCATGCTCGTAGAGGCGGCGTACAAGCGAGGCGTATCGTTGCGGCTCGCCAGGCGAAAACTTGCCGTCCGAAATCTGGTTCAGGACACGCTGAAGGCGCGGACTTGCCTTGATGGCCCGTCTGGCGAAATCCGGCGTGTTGCGCCGCGCAACGACCTCTGCCGCCGTCAGACCAAAGAGATAGAAATTTTCTTCACCCACCCGTTCGCGGATTTCAACGTTAGCCCCGTCCAGCGTGCCAATGGTCGGCGCGCCGTTGAGTGCAAATTTCATGTTACCGGTGCCTGAAGCCTCCTTGCCGGCAGTGGAGATCTGCTCGGAGAGATCGGCGGCGGGAATGAGAATTTCCGCCATCGTCACATTGTAGTTTTCCGGGTACAGGATCTGCAGGAATTTGCTCGTCGCCGCATCCATGTTGATGACTTTAGCGACATCGTTGATCAGGTGGATGATTTCCTTCGCAACCACATAACCGGGCGCGGCCTTGCCACCGAATATCTTCAGCCGCGGCGTCCAGTCGCGGCCGGGATTGTCGCGGATTTCGTTCCAATGCGCGACGGTCTCCAGCAGATTCATCAACTGGCGCTTGTATTCGTGAATGCGCTTGATCTGTACGTCGAACAGAGCGGTCGGGTCGATGATCGTGCCGTCGCGCTGCTTGATCCAGTCGGCCAAACGCTGCTTGTTGAACACCTTTGCGGCGCGGAAAGCGTCCTGAAAGCCGCCGTCGTCAGCGTGGCGGGCAAGCCTGTCAAGCTGCTCCAGATCATCGGGCCAGTCTGCGCCGATCGTCTCGTCGATCAGGTTCCGCAAGGCAGGATTGCAGGAATAAAGCCAGCGCCTTGGGGTTATGCCGTTCGTCTGATTGATGATCCGCCCGGGGTAGGTTTCGTTCAACTCGGCAAAGAGCGTTTCCTTGACGAGTTCCGTGTGCAGTGCAGACACGCCGTTGACACGATGCGCCATCACGAAAGCCAGTTCTCCCATCTTGACGGAGCCATCTTCGATGATGAGCACCTTGCTGTCGGTTTCGGCTGCGATGGGTGTCTTCGATCAACTCGATGATGCGGTGGTGGCGCGGCAGAATCCTGGCGAAAAGGCCCTCATCCCAACGCTCCAAAGCTTCCGGCAGCAAGGTGTGATTGGTGTAGCCAAGACAGTTGCGGGCGATTGCAATCGCCTCACTCATCGGCATGTCATGCTCATCCACCAGTATCCGCACCAATTCCGGGCCTGCGATTGCCGGATGCGTGTCGTTCAACTGGATGGCCACGTAGTCGGCCAGCGTTTCAAGGCAATGGCCTTCTGACAGGAAACGCCGCACGAGATCCTGAATGGACGCAGAGGTGAAGAAATACTCCTGCTTCAGGCGCAATTCCTTGCCTCTATCCGTCGTATCGTCAGGATATAGAACGCGCGAAATCGTGCGTGCCAGCGCCTCTGACTCGAGAGGCGGCGACGTAATTGCCTTTGTTGAAGCTTTCCAGATCGAAGAGCCGGGTCGGCTTTGCCGCCCACAGGCGCAAGGTATTGGCCCATTTCCCCTGCCATCCCAAAACCGGCGTGTCATAGGCGGATGCCAATACCGTTTCGTCCGGGCGCCACTCGGCTTTGTCGCCGGACTGGTGAATATATCCGCCGAAATTGATCGGAAAGGAAACCTCGGGACGCTCGAATTCCCAAGCGTTCTTTTTTGCCAGCCAGTCCTCCGCCGTCTCGATTTGTTTCCCGTCTTCGAAATGCTGTTCGAAGAGGCCATGCTCGTATCGAATGCCATAGCCATAGGCGGGAATACCCAGCGTCGAAAGGCTGTCGAGAAAGCAAGCGGCCAAACGCCCCAGACCGCCATTGCCAAGCGCCGCATCAGGCTCATTCTGCACAATGGTCTCATAGTCGAGGTCAAGCGACCGAATAGCAGCCCTGGCAACTTCATCCACGCGAAGATTGATCATCACGTCCTCAACAAGACGTCCGATCAAGAACTCCATCGATAGATAGTAAACTCGCTTCGCCTTTGCATTGTAAGTTTTGCGCGTACTGGAGAACCACGGATCGATCATGAGGTCACGCAGCACCAGCGACAAAGACATACGCCAATCGTAATCCGTCGCATGCAACTCATCTTTGCCAAGCGAATATTTAAGATGACGTAGGATTTCTGCGCGAAATTGATGTGCATCAAGTTTTGGCGTTTCGGACATATCGCGCTTTATTCTCCAACAATTCAGCCTGAAGCTAGCCGAAAGCCTCCGGCTCCAGAAAAAATTCGGGAAACTAGATCATATTTGTAAAATCGTGCGTCGTTCCACAAATAAAATCCAATAGCTTCGCCAACGACGATATTTTATTCACCGCACTCTGCGGCAACTATCAATTGACACTGACCAGAATTCGCTAAAACCAACCGTTACGGACGGGTTCTCCAACCAATCAACGAAACTGTGCAGCGGGAACCGAAGGCAAGCTCCGATCGTCTGATCTAAGCGCCCAAATCAGGAAGCGAAGAGGGCTTTATCGGTCGTCACAACAGATTTACGCACCGCCCTGCCCGCTTCTCGCCAGCCTCCTCAAGCACGCCCTGCGCGCCGGATCTACTTCCGAACTTGAGCACGAAATCAATTCTGCGGCTCTCGATTACTATTCGTATGCTAGCGCTAGCATATATAGTAGAATAGTTTTATGATTAAGCGCGATCTCGGAGTGAAAATTGACCAGATATCGTAGAAAATCAGGGAAACCTACGCTTGCCGACGTCGCACGGGCTGCCGATGTTAGCGCTACTACTGCCTCGCGCGCTTTGCGCGAACCCGATGTCGTATCGGCAGCATTGCGAGAGCGCATCAATCGAACGATCAAAGAGATCGGCTATGTCCCCAATACTGCCGCCCAGGCCCTGGCGTCAGCTCGCACCAATGTCATTGGCGTAATCATTCCATCGGTCACGAACTCGGTTTTTACCGATGTACTTCGAGGTATCTACGACACCATCGAAGGCACTCCTTTTCAAGCCCAACTCGGCAACACAAACTATTCCTCCATCAAGGAAGAAGAGCTCTTACGGCTGTTTCTTGGCCAGCGCCCTGCAGCGCTGCTGGTCACCGGTCACGATCAGTCGCGTGAGGCGAGCGCGTTGCTGAAGGCGAATAATTGCCCGGTCGTACAAATCATGGATCTGCCGGCAGATTGCGTCGACATGGCGGTTGGTTTCGATCACCGCGCTGCGGCCGAGACGGCGACCCGCAGGCTTATCGATCGGTCCTACCGGCGCATCGGGTTCCTGGCGGCGCAGATGGACATGCGCACGCGCTTGCGCCTCGAAGGCTATATAAAGGCAATGCAGGATGCCGGCCTGTATGACGAGCGCCAGATCGTCACCACACACAAGACTTCCTCCGTTCTCCTGGGAGGTGCGCTGCTATCGGAGTTCATTGCGCGCTTCCCGGACGCCGATGCAATCCAGGCCAACAATGACGACATCGCGCTCGGTGCGCTGTTTGAATGCCAGCGGCGGCGCATCAGCATGCCAGCAGATTTCGGGATTTCCGGCTTCAACGATTTCGACGTCGCATCGATCGTGCATCCGACGCTTACCAGCGTCAGGACCTATCGCTACGAGATGGGGCGCAAAGCGATCGAAATGCTGATTGCCGCGATCAAAGGAGAGCGCCCGATCGAGCGTATCGTCAATCTCGGTTTCGAACTGGTGGAACGCGAGAGCACTGCCCGGCCACTTCGCATATGACCCGGTCTTGCCCGCCCGGTTGAGTTTAGCGCAATGCCTTTTCACGACCGTAGATCAGCAGCATCGAGACAATCACCACCCCGTAGATGATCTGCCGGCCGAACTCGGCGATCTGCATTACCGACAGGATCGACTGCAGCAGCGTCACCAAAATGACTCCCGCCACTGTGCCAAGATAGTTTCCGCGGCCACCAAGGATTGATGTGCCGCCAAGCACGACAGAAGCTATCGCCGGCAGCAAATAGGCATCACCCATCGACTGCGCCGCCTTGCCGGCGTAACCGGCGAGAAGCACTCCGCCAAAAGCGGCAAGTCCGCCCGATATCCCAAAGGACAGCATCACGATGCGTTGTGTTGCAGCGCCTGAAAGGTAGGCTGCGCTTTCGCGGTTGCCAATGGCATAGACTGCGCGTCCGAAGGTCGTGCGGTTGAACACGAACACGGCCAGTCCGCCGACAGCCGCCCAGACGAGAATTGAATTCGGAATGCCGAAGACGATAGTGCCGGTCGCCAGATATCGCATCGCGCTGGATGCGGAGTCGGCCGGCGAAAAGCCGCCCGTATAAGCAACCATCAAACCCTGCGCTATGACATTGATCGCCAAGGTCACAATCATCGCTGGAATGCGCAGATAAGCCACGCCAATGCCGCTGACGAGGCCCATCGACACTCCGCATAAAACGCCGAATGGCACCGCCATCGCCTCCCCCATCGGACCGTAGGCTGTCGCAGCCGAAGCCATCATGGCGCCCATGGTAAGGAGCCATGGCACGGAGAGATCGATATGACCAAGCAGGATAATGAGCATCATGCCGGTGGCTACTACGCCCAGAAACGAGGCGACCTTAAGCTGCTGCAGAAGATATTCAGGCGAGAGGAAGCTCTTCGAATAAAGGCTGCCGACGAGAAGCAGCAAAATGATGCAACCAAAGGCAACGAGGATAGGAAAACTCGGCCGAAGATGTATCGGGAGACTTTGAGGCGCAGCTTGTTGGACTTCGTTCGTCATTCTTGCCCCTCAGCCGAACATCTCAAGCCGGTTGCGGACGCGGAAAAGGCGCGCCGCGCCGACAGTGATCGCAAGCGCCAGCACGACGCCCTGGAAAAGCGGTTGCCATAGCGGATCGAGGTCGAAAACGAACAGGAGATCCCCGATCGCCCGAAAGGCGAGCGCACCGAAAATCGCACCTATGACGCTTCCTCGACCGCCATAAAGAGACACCCCGCCAAGCACCACGGAGGCAATGGCGAAAAGCGTGTAGTTGTCGCCATTTGCCAGCGATGCTTCGCCTGAATAGGTGAAGAAGGTCAAAAACAGCCCGCCGAGCGCTGCAAAGAGCCCGCCGATAGTGAATGCCGTAAAACGGGCAAGCCGCGTCGGCATGCCGGACATATAGGCTGCCATGTCGGAGGAACCGACTGCGTAGATTGTCCGCCCGATCACCGACCGCCGAAGCGGTACCCAGACAATAAGCACGACAGCGGTGAGGAATACCAAACTGGCAGGAACGACCCCGTAGACCTTGCCTGTGAACGCATCGGCGAGATCGGCGCTGAAATCCGGGATCGTGCCTGGATAGGGCCGCAGCCACAGCGCGATGCCAAAGAAGATGGCGCCGGTCGCGATCGTCGTCACAATTGGCTGCAACCTGCCGAAAATAACGATGAGACCATTGAGCGCACCGCATGCGAGCCCGGTGCCGAGTACGGCGCAGACGCCGAGCGCTGCCTGCCAGGGCGGCCCGCCCAGCACATAGGAACCAACACAATTTGCCAGCACGAAGATCATTCCGACCGACAAGTCGATGCCGGCTGTGAGAACGACCAGCGTCTGCGCCATGGCGACCAACGCCAGGATTACGCCCTTGTTTGCCGCAGTCTGCACGACATTTGGAGTGAAGCCTGCCGGATGATTGGCGACGTAGATCGAAAACATCGCGACAAACAGCAGGAACGCCAACAGCGTGCCACGATGTTCCGCGAGCAGGAAACGCCATTCCCTCATGCCACGACCTTCGCCTGAATTCCATCAGGCGCCTGCGTCTCGCCGCCGATGTTGAGCGCGCTGCCGACGAGCGCATGTTCGGTGATTTCTTCACCGGCAAGCATCGTCTTGATGGCGCCGTCATACATCACCATGACACGGTTGCAGCAGCCGATCAGTTCGTCGTAGTCGGTCGAATATAGAATTATAGCCGCTCCCGCGTCACTAAGCTTGCGCAGGAGTTGATAGATCTCCTGCTTGGTGCCGACATCGATGCCGCGCGTCGGATCGTTGAGCAAAATGATCTTCGGTCCGATCATCAGCCACTTGGCAATGACGACCTTCTGCTGGTTGCCGCCGGAAAGTGCGTGAACGGGGATGTCCGTGCCGCTGGTGCGGATGCCGAGCAGCTTGATCATTTCGGCCACCGATTTCTTTTCGGCAGCCTGGTCGATTATCCCGAACGTCGACAGTTTGCCCAAAGAGGCAAAGGAGAGATTCTGCAGCACCGACATCGGCAGCATCAGCCCTTCGGTCTTGCGATCCTCGGGGATAAGCGCCATGCCCTTTTCGGGCGATTTGGCGTCGCGCGGGTTGCGCACCTTCACAGGCTTTCCATCGATCCGCACCTCGCCGGAAACCCCGCGCAGAACGCCAAACAAGGCCAGCAACAGGTCACGCTGACCCTGACCATCCAATCCGCCAAGCCCCACCACTTCACCGGCCCGCACGTTAAGCGATATATCCTTGAGCTTGTTGCTCCAGGAAAGGTTCTTCACTTCCAGAGCTGGCGGCCGGTCGTCCGCAGGCGGCGTCGTCTTCTGCGGAAAGACATGCCGGTATTCGCGGCCGATCATCATCTCGACGACCTCGTTATCGGTCCTGGTTCCGGCGATATAGCTTTCGACATTGCGGCCATTGCGGAACACCGTGCATTCATCGGCAAGTTCCGCGATCTCGTGCATGCGGTGCGAGATATAAAGCAGTGCCATACCCTCCGAGCGCAGCCGCTTCAGCACGGTCATGACCTTGGACACATCGGACGCCGTCAGTGCGCTTGTGGCCTCGTCTAAAATGAGTACACGCGGTTTGCGCGCCAGAGCCTTGGCGATCTCGACAATCTGCTGGCGCGACAAAGGCAGATCGCCCACGCGGGCACGCGGGTGGATATCTTCGCCGCCGGCTTTTGCGAGTGCAGCTTCGGCAAGGCGGCGCTGCGCGCCACGGTCGATCATGCCGAAGCGCGTTGGCGGGTTTGATACGATGATATTGTCGGCGACCGAAAGGTCCGGAATGAGCGACAGTTCCTGAAAGATGCAGACGATACCGGCACGGTTGGCCGCGGCTGGATCGGCGAAGCTGATTTCGCGGTTGTCGAGAAACATGCGGCCTTCGTCGGGCGCCACGACGCCGGCCATCACCTTGATCAGCGTCGACTTTCCAGCCCCATTTTCACCGAGAACGGCATGCACGCAGCCGGCACGAACGTTCAGATAGGCATCTTCCAGCGCATGCACGCCACCATAGCGCTTGGAAATGCCTTCCATGCGGAAAAGTGCCGATTGGTCGACCATACGCTCACTCCCACCACACAGGCGCTGCGGGGCTCACGCGCCCCGCAGTATTGTTGCAGTCATCATGCAGGACAGGAAAGCTTATTGGTTCTGCTGATCCTGGCTCATGATTTCCTGTGCGGTGAAGTTGATACCGCAAGTCGGGAAGGAGTTGCCGACGAAGAAATTGTCGGACTGGCCCGAATAATAGTTCTCGCCGTCCTTGAAGTCGGGATCCTCGACAATTGCCAATGGCAATTTGACCGATTGCGGTACGACCTTGCCCTTCAATGCGTCAAGAGCGGTCTTGATGGCAACCGCGACCTGTGCGGGTCCGGTGCCGGCGGAAGAGCAAACCAGCCCCTCGCCTGCACGCGCGGCGCAGAACTTGCGGAAGCCGTTTTCCGTCTCTCCGCCGAAGGGCACCATCGGATGGTTGGCATCGATCATGGCCTGCACGACACCGGTATCGCCGCCTTGCGCGGTGATACCGTCGAAATGACCATGGACGGCGATCGCGTCAGCCGTGGCCTTTTGAGCCGTGCCGTCATCCCATTTGCCGGAAACCTCGATCACTTCCCAGTTCTTTCCGGTGGCATCGAGAGTTTCGTGGATGCCGTTGTGCCGGTCCGTGTCCACCGAAGTGCCGGCAACGCCGCGCACTTCGAGAATCTTGCCGCCATTCTCCAGATGTTTGTCCAGCCAATTGGCCCAAAGGACGCCAAGGCCTTTCTGGTCGACGTTGACGTTAATGGCGTCCTGGGTGTCGAGAATATTATCGAAGGCAACAAGAACGACACCTGCTTCCTTCGCGCGCCGGATGACCGGAGCGAAGGCCTGCGGGTTCTGCGCGTTGACGACAACCGCATCAAAGCCAGAATCGATAAAGTTGTTGATCGCCGATATCTGCGCGGCAACGTCCTCGCCCGTCGACACGACCTTGAACTCCGAGAGTTGCTCGGCAATGTTGGGCTGCGCCGCATAGGCCTTCGCCGTCTGGATCATCTGAATGCGCCAGGTGTTGGCAACATAGCCGTTTGCGAGCCCGATCCGATATGGGCCGTCCTTGGCTGGAAACTGGAAGAATTTGGTGTCCTGCGACCACGGCACATAGCAGTTCGGGTCTTCTGCAGGCCCTGCAACGATCTGCGGTTCGGCAAATGCGACCGTGCCGACAGTGAGCGACAGGAATGCCGCGGCGCAAAGTCCATTCGTCAGTTTGGAACGTGAATGTTTCATTTGGGCCCTCCCAGGCAATGACGTCCCGGTTTATTGACACACTCCTTTAAGGCGACCGAAGCGGCTCCCATTCGCCATCAGTCAGAAATGTCTCTTACCGTATCATCATGTAGCCAGACGGCACTCGGCCGAGTGCCCGGCATATATTTATTGCGACAATTGACAGCGCTGTCAATATATCTAAAAGTAAAATGGCAATAGATCATCTGCAACGATATACTGACGCCGATATACATTGTATTTCTAATTAAGTTACGTTTCGGCAGTCGTTTCTGGTAGCGCTCTCAACATTTTTGACAAGCTTTGAAACTCCAACTTCAGCCCAAGGTCGAAGGGGGAAATACGATGCCATTCGTGAACATCCAAATCGTCAGGCAAGCGATTGCCGCCGATCCCGAGGGAAAGAAAAACGCTATCGCGGAGAATGTTGCAGCGGCAATCGCCAACGCCACAGGGCTCCCCAAATCGGATATCTGGATCGTGTTTGAGGAAGTCGAAGCCCGGAACTGGTATCTGGGATCAGAAAGCGTTCAAACGTTGCGGTTCGACAAATGATCCCGCTATCGGTTCACGATGATCGGTTTCACGAGGTGGTCGGCAATCCCGAGGCCCTTGAGCAACTCGGTTCCGGGTTTCTCTTCACCGAAGGACCTATCTGGGATCACCGCAACAACAATCTGATCTTTTCCGATATCCCGGGCGATCAAATGTATCGCTGGACAGGAACAGGCGAGATCCACTCCTTCCGGCGTCCAAGCAACAAGGCCAATGGCAACACTTTCGACCGTTTGGGCCGCATCCTGACCTGCGAACACGCGACAAGCCGCGTCACGCGCGCATCACCGAACGGCCGTATCGACGTCCTGGCCAGCCACCACAAAGGAAAGGAACTCAACAGCCCCAACGATATAATCGTCAGCCGTGACCACAGGATTTTCTTTTCCGATCCGTCCTATGGGCGGTTGGATTATTTCGGCGTCGAACGTGAGCAGGAACTCGACTTTCACGGCGTTTTCGCGGTTGGACCCGATGCGCAATCGCCCATTCTTCTCGCCTCTGATTTCGATCAGCCCAACGGCCTTTGCCTCTCGCCGGACGAAAAATATCTATACGTCGACGATTCCGAACGCGGTCATATAAGGCGCTTTGAATTCTCGCAAAATGAAACACTTGCCGGTGGCGACGTCTGGGCGGAATTGACCAAGGCAGGCGAAGGCGCGCCCGATGGCTTGAAATGCGATAGCGCCGGTAACGTCTATTGCGCAGGACCGGGAGGCATTCACGTCTTCGCACCCGATGCGACTTGTCTCGGGATCGTCCATATTCCGGAAGTCATCGCAAATTTCACTTGGGGCGGACCGAATATGCGAACAATATTTGCAACAGCATCCACATCGCTCTATCGCTTCGCGACCAGAATACCCGGCCCGCGCCTGTTCTAAGTACATTCCCTCTTGTCTCCTATACTTCTACGTAGCCGGATTCAGGAAATCATCGATAGCGGCTTGCGGCGTCACGGCACTCGGTCAGTCCCGGCTCCTGAAAATGCGCGATGACGAAGGCGCCGTAGCCCTCTTTTCGGTTAGCAGGGCTGGATCGTGTCGGCTCGGCAGCGCAGCAAAACCCGAAGTTATATCGTGAAGCAGAACCCGGTCTGAGTTTGAGCGATTTCATCGAAATGCAGCATTAACGGAAGAAATTCTTCCCGATTGGATGCAGCGAAAGCGATCTGATCAGAATCCTTGTTGATCAGGAATGCTGCGGTCCAAACACCGATCAAAAAGCCGGAATTGTCACGCAATTCGACGCAGTGGCCTAAAAGGTCCCTGGTGTCGATGCCGGTCTTGTCTTTGCTCCCCACCAATTCCAGGCAAATAAGGCCATTTTGATAAAATCTCCATCGAACGCAATTGAAGGTGCAATCGCCTGCGGTCTGGTCCACAGGCCAGTCGAACTGCCGCCAGCGAACGGAAGTATCGCCAGAATTTGCAATGCCTTCCGAAGTTACGTTCGAAGTACTTCGCAATTTCAGTTTGGCGGGGATGGTTTCCTGCAGACGGCCCAACGGTATCCACGCATTGCCGGTGCCGCCAGCCAGGAAAGTGTTCACGACGGCGATCTTCTTTTCAGCCCCTTCGGGAGCTTTGAATTTGCCCAGTAGAGGTTTAGCCAGGAGCGTGACGAACTGGATCATAATCCCTCCGCACCTCGATGAACTTTATGTGCAAGTGGTGACGCCATCTTGAAACTATATCTGGGATTCAATTCATCATAAGCACTAAAAAGCTACAGAGACGGCATTGCGCAATGTCTCTAGGGGAGAATTTCGGAATTGATGGAAAATACTTGGACGGATTTTATCAGAAAATAGAAGCGATATGGCCACGATAGCCCATATGCTTCGATCAACCGGCCATCTGGTCGCCACCGTCTTCAAGCAAGTCGCTGCCTTTGGTCGCCAGCGCTTCGGCCAGATCGATAAACAGTTTCGCGGGCAATGGCGGCGCAAAGATATAACCCTGGGCAGCAGATACGCCCAAGGCTCGCAAGCGTTCAATTTGCTCAATATTTTCAACACCTTCAGCGATAATTCCCATGCCGAGATTGTCAGCCAGTTCAACCAGCGTATCGACAATCGTGGTCGAATTGTCGTCGGTGCCGAGGTAATCGATAAACATCTTGTCGATCTTGATGATATCGATGCCGAGCCGTTGGAGATATGCCAAGCCGCCATGACCGGTGCCGACGTCGTCAAGCGCCACGCGCACACCCAGTGCCTGAAGTTCTGCGATGATCTTTCGTGCGACATCCATATTTTCAAGCGGCTGGCGTTCCGTTACCTCCATGACGATCTGTTGGTAGGCAATCTTCGACCCGCCGTATATTTGCACGATGTCTTCGACGATCTGTCGATCATTGAAGTGACCGGCAAACAAATTCACAGAAAGCTTGAATTCCGGATTGGCGTGATAAAGCTCAGACATCTCTTCACGCGTCTTTCTCATGATTTGACGCGTCATCTCGAAGATATGTCCCGACGTTTCGGCAAATGTCATGAATTGACCGGGAGAGATCACCGTACCGTCCGGCCGCTGCCAGCGCATTAACACCTCGCAGCCGCGCAAACGTCCAGTCTCGATATCCATAACCGGCTGATAATAGGGAATAAACTCGCCATTGCGGATGGAATTTACAAATTCATCCTCCGCTTCGCTCTCCGGTCGCCAGGAGATCCATACGCCGCCCATCACGAAGAGAAGCGCAAAACCGGCGCTGGCAATTGCGGTAATAACCTTCAAATCCTGCACGAGATTGTTCGCTGCCAGAGATGGCACAGTCACGACAGCCCGCAAAGGATACTGTTTGGACATGACAATTTCCGTCATCGGTATGTCGGCTTGATATTGTTCGGATTGATCCGCCTCGCCAGAGGTCAGCCAAATGACGTCGTCTCCCAGCAACAGTTCCACATGCCGGAACGCCCTAAGGTAATCGGCGCCGGGATCAATCGAGATAGCCGCAGGGGAGATTTCGGAAAACAACCGGATGCCGGTTTCAAGGCGCCAGCTCACAAGCGCGATCCGCGCTCCTTCGAAGCCTCCTTGCAGCATGCCGATACCGACAAGCGGAGCCTCTTCCTCCACTGGCGGCAAGATCGCATCACCGTTGATGGGCTGGTCCGGCACGATGCACATGCGAACGCCGGCCTGATCGACGAGGCCAATTTTCTGGACGAAGGGAGCGTTGCCGATTGCGATGCGAAACCGCATCCGGTCCATGCCCGAGCAGGTAGTAACGCCGCTTCGATGAAGCGATCGCAACATCATCACCGCTTCGTCGATCGCTTTTTCGGCCCTCGCGACATAGCGGCTGGCAATCGCCCGCATTTCCGCACGCGCCTGCGCTTCCGCATAATTGTTGAGAATGAAATTGGCCGCAACAAGGGGCGCGATCGCAAGCACGAGCGCGATGGCGAGAGACTTCAAAAAACTTGCGTATCGTCTCGACACGGACCGAACCTGCTGTGAAATATTCCGTGACTATGACCGATCTTGGTAAATGCCTCCTAAATTGCGAAAAAAAACAATTCGATTTTGCCTGTCGCCCAACAAATGGTTAGGTCATGCTCTTAATGACGCGAAGGAAAACCCGCCACATGACGATTGGACGATGGGAAGCTCGTTATTAGGCCGTCGTCAAACGATCTGGAGTGATAAGGCATGGAAGCCCTGTTTATCGGCCAAGCCTATATCGATGTCACGTTTCTCACCGATCGCCTGCCGACGGGGGATGAGAAAATGATCGCTCAAGACTACGCGGTCTCCTTCGGCGGAAATGCGGTTACGGCTGCATTCGCCTGCGCCAAACTTGGCATTGCACCGGATCTCATGTGTTCGCTCGCCAACGACTGGCTGGCGCGGATGTTTCTCGATATGGCCGCGAAATACGGCGTTTCGGTTCACGGGCGAAAAGTACGGGAATCCTCCCTCTCTTTCATTATGCCCAATCAAGGAAAACGCGCCATTGTGCGCTGCCGCGACAATGATTTCCTCCATCCGTTCCAGACGCTTAATCTAAACAGATGTCGCGCGCTGCATTTGGATGGTCACATGCCGGACGCCGCCCTCCACTATGCCAGAGATTGCCGGAATCGAGGGATCCTGACCTCCCTTGATGGCGGCACGGTGCGTGAAGGCACAATGGACCTCCTCCCCTTTATCGATGTCGCAGTCGTTTCCGAGCTTTTTTGCCAACGCATGGGCCTCGATCCGGCTGGAACATTGGAAGTGTTACGGGACAAGGGCTGCAAAGTCGGCGGCGTGACGTTGGGTGAACGCGGCATATACTGGTATCAGGGCGAAGGACCGGTCTCCTTCCTCCCCAGCCTTGCAGTGCCGAAAGAGGAAGTCGTGGACACCAGTGGCGCGGGCGACATTTTCCACGGCGCTTACATATACTCCTACCTGAGCAATCCGGAGGGCAGTTGGGAAGGACATCTTCGTTTCGCTCGCGCCGCTTCCACCCATTCGATCCGTCACCTTGGCAACGAAGCGAGCCTTCCTGCACTTGCCGACATTGAGTTCGCGCGTAGAAATTGGCCGGAATTCCAATAGGTGGCCGGTCGTAAAAAAGGCAAGGTGTCTATTTACCTCAAGAATCCCTTGGCGAGAGAATCGTTGCGGCAGGCTATCGCCGTAAAGGCGGATCACTATCCTGGAGCGCTTTTCCACGAAAGCGAAGTCGCCTCCGTGACAAGAAAACGCCCCGGATTCAATATGTTGGAGCATATTCTTGTCGGCAAATCGACTCCGGTTTGGCGGAATATGCTCTAGAACCAAATTGCACGCGAAAACGGATCGAAATTCCGTAAAAACCGATGGAGCGCATATGATTATTCAAAGAGTTCACCAGGCAGTGCTCACCACGGTTTTGGCCAGTGGATTGATGCTTTCAAACCCTGCTCTCAGCTTCGAAGCAACGGGGAACGCCACTGCGGACTATTATTTGAAGACGGTCGAAGCGGGCGGAGCCAAGATTTCCGTTACCGGCCCCATATCGGAAGAGGGTACTGCCGTCATTATCGCAAACATGACCGCAACCCTTGAGGCCAATGGTGAGAGCACCAGGCTTTCCGTCGGTGAGACCCGATTGGAAAATGCCGAAATTCTCGACAATGGCCGTCTGTCGCTCGATACGCTGGCCATGAAGGCAATTGCGGTCGAGGCCGGCGATGGCGGCGTGAAAATTGCTGATTTGCGGACGACGGAAGCAGTGCTCCCCTCGCCTGATGAAATCGCTAAGGCAGGTGCGGCCAACGCCGTTTCGCCTCTCTACCGGACAGCCGAATTGACCGGCATCACTGTCGAGGCGAAAGGCAGCGGCACGGTTCCCGTCGACCGGATCTACGCTTCCATTGACAAGCTTGACGGTGATTTGCCGACCGCTGGCTCGTTCGAAGTGGCGGGAATCACGCTTTCCAAGGACGAACTCGATGAGGAAGGCCGCAAGGCCCTCGCGGACCTCGGATATGACCAGGTAATCCTTTCAATTGCTGGCACCGGCGAATGGTTGCCCGACGAAGGGTTGCTGACGGTTGAGAAGTTGTCGGTCTCCGGCGAGCAAGTCGGCAACTTCACATTCGCAGCCAGAATCAATGGCGTGACCCGTGAAGTCATGGAGCAACTGGAGAGTGCCCAAGGCGACCCCGAAAAGGCTCTTGGTTTGCTGCAAGGCCTTGGTATTGAACACATTTCCATAGATCTGGAAAACAATTCAGTCATTGATCGGGTACTGGAAAAACAGGCAAGCGAAGCTGGAACCGACCGCGCTACTTTCGTCAATCAATTGACCGGCGCCTTGCCGCTGCTGCTTTCGGTCCTAGACAATCCGGCCTTCCAGACGAAGGTGGCCGGCGCATTGACGACTTTCCTGAATGAGCCAAAAACCTTGAAGGCCGTAGCGGCACCGGCAAATCCGGTTCCCGTAGCGCAAGTCATCGGCACAGTAATGATTGCGCCGCAGACGCTGCCCGATGTTCTCGGCATCGATATTTTGGCAAACGGCGAATAATAATTTGGACCAATCGGCAAGGGGAGCTCTATGCTCCCCTTTTCTTTGCGATAGCCATCGAGATTTTACGATGAAAATACGAATAAAATCAATGTATTACATATCTCCTCTTGCCGCAATCCTGTTGTGCGGCACAAGCCTCGGTGCTGCGGCGAATGAGGCTACCGATGCAATCGAAGGCTTGTTTCAAAGGCTCCGGGACCTTGGCGCCACAGAGGCCAATTATGTCCAGTTGAGGGACCGCGGCGACACCGGCGCGTCCCTTTCGGGCGCCAAAGTGTCCATTCCCATCACATTCGCCCTGCCCGACGGCGGAGAATTTTCCGCGACCATCGAGGCCAGTTTACCGGAGACCGAATTCGAGGGGCTATCCGTCGGGGCGGATGGTGTCGAGATAGCGAACTGGTCCTCGCCGGGCACAATTGAGTTTCAGCTAACGGGAAAGATCACGGCAAAAGGGAACGACGACAAGCCCGGAGAGGTTTCCCCTTTTCGGTTTACCGCGAAGAAGAGCGACATCGTTTCAAGAGGAATTTTTCTGCCATTTTTCAAGCCATTGGAAGAGGATCCGGCGCACCCCGTCTCGCGATACTTCAAGTGGATAAAAACAGCCATGATGGCGAAGGTCGATGAGGCATCCGTCGGCACGCTGGAAATGACGATAGACGAAACCAAACCTGGGAATCGCAGCGTCGAGACTTACCAACACATCGAGATATCAAAGCTGCACGATGGCAGCGTTGAGAAATACCGCGCAGGAAATTTCACTTCCATTCAGACATTTCCGGCGGATATCAGCGTCAATGGCGAAGATTTTGAAATTCGTCAGGAAGCCGCTTCTGCGTTGATTGCCGGTTTGGATTACAAGCCGATTTTCCGCGCCTTTGGCATCTTGCCGCCCGCGAGCGAAGGCAATGGGACGATCCTGGTGGAAGCGGAGGTCAACGGCGTTTCATTCAAGTTTCCAAACGGATCGGCAAGCATTCGACGAATTGCGATGGAAGACGCGAGAATTAACCCCGAGGTTGTGCCTTTCGACCTTGGGTCTATTCTGGATGCCATCGCGCTTGGTCAAATTCCGGAAGCCGAGGAAGAGCAGAAAGCTCATTTCAAAAAGGCGCTTGCGGTACTGGACGCATTTTCGCTCGGCAGAGTTCAAATTGACGAAATCGGATTCGAGACGCCGCCTTTGAAGGGCACATTAATAGCGATAGAGGGCCGGGATTTTTCGTACCAAGGTGTGGAACGTTTCGCGATCCGTGGCCTTGCCGCCAATGGGCCAAATCTTGGATCGTTCGAGCTCGGCCTGTTCAAGATCGATCAGCTCGGGCTCGCCAGCCTGCCCGATTATGTCGATCTCGCGTTCGCTGCCAAGGACGGCGGAGAACCGGATCTCGCCGATATCCTGCCCATTGTTCCAACACTTGGGGGCCTGGAACTGGCTGGTCTGCGAGCGGCTTTCGACGATCTGCCCAGCGAGATCAGCCTTGGCCGATACCTGTTGAACATGTCCGATTTCATCGATCCCTTCCCGACGAAGATTAGGGCTGAAACCCGCGGATTGCACATCCCCGTTGCTGCGATCCAGGAGCCGGACATCCGAAAGCTTCTGGAAACAGCCGGGCTGAGGGAATTCATTTACGACGATAAACTGCAAATCGGCTGGGACGAGAATACCGGCGACCTGACACTGGACGAACTGTCCATGACGCTGAAAGGAGGCGGAACAGCCAAAGCTTCGCTCAGGTTCGGCGGCATTCCGCGCCGGGTATTCGAAAGGCCCGATCAAATTCAGTTCGCTCTCGCCACAGCAACCATAAAGAGCGGCAAAATAACCGTGTCCGATGCGGCCATCGTCAGTGCATTTATCGAAGATCAGGCGAAAGACGCGCAAATTTCAACCGATACACTGGCATTCGCGATGGCCGATCAGGCGAAAAACAGCCTCGGCCCATTGGGGTCGACTGAATTCGGCGAGGAAATTCGCACGGCTTTACGGGGCTTCCTGACCAAACCGGACCAGATAGAGCTCATTATCGCACCGGAGCGGTCGGTGTCTCTGGTTGAACTCGTTGGTCTTGCGGCAACGGCTCCACAACGGATTATCGAGGTTTTAGGCGTGAAAGTGTCCGCCGGAAAAGGCTGAGAGAGGCCGCTAAAAGGCGGATCCAGGACGATACAGGACGGTCGCGTGCGCCGGATCACGCCACCGCGTCGTTCTCGCGGAATTGCAGGTCGCAAAGGCGGCGATAGAGACCGTCACGCTTGAACAACTCGCTGTGCGTGCCCTCTTCGATCAGCTTGCCTCGCTCGAACACCAAAATGCAATTTGCATCGCGCACCGTCGAAAGGCGGTGTGCGATGACAAGCGTGGTACGCCCCTTCATCAAGCGGGAGAGCGCATTTTGGATCTTCGCTTCGGATTCGGCATCCAGAGCGGAGGTTGCCTCGTCGAGCAGGAGGATCGGGGCATTGCGCAGCATGGCGCGGGCAATCGCAATTCGCTGCCGCTGACCACCGGAGAGATGTCCACCGCCCTCGCCTACGCCGGCTGAATAGCCACCCGGCAACTCGGTTATGAAATCATGGGCATTGGCCATTTTGGCGGCCGCGACGATGTCTTCATCGCTCGCACCTGGACGGCCAATGGCGATATTGTCCCGAACGCTCATATTGAAGAGAAAAGTGTCTTGCGAGACCAGCGCTATACCGCCGCGCAGCGACGCAAGCGTCACCTCGCGAATATCCTTGCCGTCGACCAGAATCCGTCCCGATGTGACGTCGTAGAACCGCTCAAGGAGCGAAAAGATCGTCGTTTTACCCGCACCCGACGGCCCGACCAGTGCCGTGACCGATCCGGGCGCGACCGAGAAACTGACACCGCCAAGCGCCGGCGCTTCCCCGTAGCGAAATACAACGTCCTCAAAGGTAATAGCGCCTGTCTCGATACGAAGATCCGTGGCGCCAGGACGATCGACAAGGGTGATCGGCCGGTCCAGCAACTCAAACATCAAACGGACACCGACCAGCATGTTGCCCAGATTGACGTTGAGCCTTGCAAGGCGCTTGGCAGGGTCATAGGCGAGCAAAAGCGCAGTGATGAAAGCAAAGAACCCGCCCGGATCGCGGCCCAATTCGATGACGCTGTAACCGCCGTACAAGATGATGCCGGCGATGGCGCACCCCCCAAGCGTTTCCATGATCGGCGACGTTCTTGCCGAAAGCTGGGCGATCTTGTTGGACTGCCGTTCGACATCGCCAACGGCATCGATCATGCGCTGGCGAAGCCATTGCTCCGCCGAAAAGGCTTTGACCACACGGATGCCGATTGCCGTTTCCTGTATGATCGACAGGATCTGCGTCAGTGACACGAATTGCGATTTGGCGATCTTGCGAACCCGCCGCACCAGCACCGATACCGCCACCACCGCCGGCGGCATGATCACAAACGCAATCAGGCTCATCAGCGGGTCCTGCACGACCATTACGCTGACCAGCCCGACAATCGTCAAAAGGTCGCGGCCAAGGCTGGTGACAACCATATCCAGCACCGAACGGGCGGCGTTGGTATTGTGCGATAAACGCGTGCCAAGATCGCCCATGGTGCTGGCATCGAAGAACTGCATTCCCTGATGGGTGATGCGGTCGAAAAGCCGGCGTTGGGCCGAGGCGACGATGTTGTTGCCGATACGGCTCAGCACGATCATCTGGCCGTAGGTGGCAAAGCCCTTGATCGAGAAAATAATGAGGACGGCAGCGGCGATGATATAAACCATGCGCGCATCGCGATTGATGAAAACCTCGTTGATCACATCCTTCATGATCCAGGCGCTGGCGGCGGTGGACGCAGCAACAAGAGCCATGAAGAAAAACGCCAAGGCATATTGACGCGTATAGGCTCGCGCATTCTCCGAAACCAGCCTTCGGATCAACGACATGGCACTGTCGGGGTCGCTAAACAACCATCTGTCCAAACGTTTCAGCACATCGTCACTCCGGCCCCGCAAACAGCCGTCACCCGCAAAAGCGATGGACGCCTGCCGCCGCCGGCAAGACGCCCTCAGAGCGCTTTCCCTTCAGGTGGAATCACCTGAAAGACAAGAAATCGCTCCAGGGTCAATATGTTGGAGCATATTCTTATCGTCAAAACGACTTCGTCCTGACGGAATATGCTCTACCGCGTTTGATAACCGCGGCGCAATCCTGAGTAATGGCAGGGATCAGTTTTCCGGCAGATTGAGACGGATATGCAACTCTCTGAGCTGCTTCGTCGTGGCCTGCGAAGGCGCCCCCATCAGCAGGTCGTTTGCCTGCTGGTTCATCGGGAAGACCGTCACCTCACGGAGATTCTTCGCGCCGACCAAAAGCATAACGATACGGTCGATGCCGGCAGCCATGCCGCCATGGGGAGGCGCGCCGTACTGGAAAGCGCGATACATGCCGCCGAATTTTTCTTCAAGGACCGTTTCCTCGTAACCGGCAATCCCGAAGGCCCGCTTCATGATTTCCGGCTTGTGGTTACGAATGGCGCCCGACGCCAGTTCGTAGCCGTTGCAGACCATATCGTACTGATAGGCCTTCAACTCCAGCGGATCGGTGCTCTCCAGGCCTTCCAATCCGCCTTGCGGCATGGAAAAGGGATTGTGCGAGAATTCGATTTTCTTTTCCTCGTCGTCCCATTCGTACATCGGGAAATCGACAATCCAGGCAAGTTCGAAGCGCTCGCGATCGACAAGGTCGAGGTCTTCGGCAGCCTTGGTGCGCGCCTTGCCGGCGAAATCGATGAACTTCTTCGGCTCGCCTGCGATGAAGAACGCCGCGTCCCCATCCCCGAGACCCAATTGGGTGCGGATCGCCTCGGTACGCTCGGGACCGATGTTCTTGGCAATCGGACCCGCTCCTTCGAGCGCGGCACCTTCTTGAGTGTCACCTTCTTGTCCGGCGCCTTCCTTGCGCCAGAAAATGTAACCCAGACCCGGCTGGCCTTCGCCCTGCGCCCAGGAGTTCATACGGTCGCAAAACGCCCGGCTGCCGCCCTTGGGCGCGGGAACGGCCCAAACCTCGTTCGTCGTTTCGCCTTCAAGCATCCGCGCGAAGATCTTGAAGCCGGAACCCGCGAAATGCTCGCTCACATTCTGCATTTCAATCGGGTTGCGAAGGTCCGGCTTGTCGGTGCCGTATTTGCGCAAGGCTTGCGCATAGGGAATGCGCGGCAGCACCTTGGTCACCGGCTTTCCTTCGGCAAATTCCTCAAAAAGACCGACGATCACAGGTTCGACGGTCTGGAAGACGTCTTCCTGCTCGACGAAGCTCATTTCCACGTCGAGCTGATAGAACTCGCCCGGCAAACGGTCGGCGCGGGGGTCTTCATCGCGAAAGCACGGCGCGATCTGGAAATAGCGGTCGAAACCCGACATCATCAGCAACTGCTTGAACTGCTGCGGCGCCTGGGGAAGCGCGTAGAACTTGCCGGGATGCAAACGCGACGGCACCAGAAAGTCACGTGCGCCTTCGGGCGAGGATGCCGTCAGGATCGGCGTCTGGAATTCGTTGAACCCGGTCTCGTTCATCCGCCGGCGAAGCGACGAGATGACCTTGGTGCGGGTCATGATGTTCTTGTGCAGCGTCTCGCGGCGAAGATCCAAAAAGCGATAGGTCAGCCGCACGTCTTCCGGATAGTCAGGCTCGCCGAACACCGGCATCGGCAACTCTTTGGACGCACCGAGCACTTCCAGGTCGCGGATGAAGATTTCAATCGCGCCCGTGGGAAGCGCCGTGTTGATCGTCTCGTCCGAGCGCTTCTTCACTTCGCCGTCGATGCGAACGCACCATTCGGCGCGAAGGGATTCGGCCAGGGCGAAAGCATCCAAATCAGGGTCGATCACGCATTGCGTCAGACCGAAATGATCCCTTAGATCGATGAAAAGAAGACCGCCGTGATCACGCACCCGGTGAACCCAACCCGATAAACGAGCGGTTTCACCGACGTGGCTTTCGCGCAATTCTCCGCACGTGTGGCTGCGATAGCGATGCATTCTGTCCTCGACCGGCTAACTTGACCTGAAATTTCCGCGAAGCGTTCTCCAATCGGGCGAATCCATCGACCCGAAAAGAAACCGCTTCAGATTCAATACCTTGGGCTCACTGTTGCGGTTCAACGCCTTTCAGCATGAACGCAACAGGCACCAGGACGCCGAAAACGGCGCCGGGTGGACAAGCCATGCCACGGCGGCAAAGTCAAGATTTGCCGACCAAACGCCTCGAATCGGCGCGACATCGACATCGCGCCACGGCGAAATTAAACGCACTGATTGCATATTTTTCGGGGATCATTAGGCAATTGGTCCAATCGACAGCGAGATCGGGCGCTTTCGTGGCGACAAAACGGCAAAGCTGCGATATACGTCGCGATCACCATGAAAGTAATCACGAAAACAGACGACCTCGCCGCTACCTGCTCCCGCCTTGCCAAGCATGACTTCGTGACAGTCGACACGGAATTCTTGCGGGAAACAACGTTCTGGCCAAAGCTGTGCGTCATCCAGATGGCCTCGCCCGACGAGGCGGTCATCGTCGACGCGCTATCCAGCGACCTCGATCTTGCGCCTTTCTTCGAGCTGATGCGCAACGAGGCCGTGATCAAGGTTTTCCACGCGGCCAGGCAGGATATCGAAATCGTCTACCATCGCGGCGGGTTCATTCCCCATCCGGTGTTCGACACCCAGGTCGCCGCCATGGTCTGCGGGTTTGGCGATTCGATCTCCTACGACCAACTGGCGCAGAAAATCACCGGCGCGCGGATCGACAAGTCATCGCGCTTCACCGACTGGTCGAGGCGGCCGCTTTCGGAAAAACAGCTCGACTATGCGCTCGCCGACGTAACGCATCTTCGCGAGGTCTACCGCTTTTTGAAGGCTAACCTCGCCGAGCAGGACCGCTCTCACTGGGTGCTCGACGAAATGGAGGTTCTCACCTCCGAGGCGACCTATCGCACCGATCCGGAGAACTCGTGGCAGCGGCTGAAGATGCGGGTGCGCAAACCGATCGAGCTTGCCGTGCTGCAGGAAGTCGCAGCCTGGCGCGAACGCGAGGCGCAAGGGCGCGACGTGCCGCGAAACCGGGTCATCAAGGACGATGCGATCTATGAGATCGCCGCGCAGCAGCCGAAGACCGTCAACGCGCTTGGGGCGCTGCGCACGATACCGCGGGGATTTGAGCGTTCGCGTTCGGCAGAAGATATTCTTGCCGCCGTCGGCCGGGCGCTGGCATTGCCGAAGGAAGAACTGCCGATCCTGCCCAAGGGCCGGCAGGCGCCGGATGGGTCTGCCGCCGCAGTCGACCTGCTCAAGGTGCTCTTGAAGCTCGTCAGCGAAGCGCATGGCGTCGCAGCGAAAGTGATCGCCACGGTGGAGGATCTGGAAAAGATCGCCGCCGAGGATGCAGCCGACGTGGATGCCATGAAGGGCTGGCGGCGTGAACTTTTCGGCGATACCGCGCTCAAGCTGAAGAACGGCGAAATTTCGCTCGCCTTCAACGGCCGCAGGGTTGTGGTCGTCGAACAGGGCGTGGAGGCGGAAGCCAAAAAATCCGCTAAGGGCGGAAAGGGCCGTTCGGTCGCTGCCGAATAAAGCCAGTGCCTTTACGGCAGGGGCAGGACGATTTCCTTCAGGCCAACCAACTTGGCGAATTGCGCCATGCGCTTGCGCAATCGTTCCCCGTCGAGTGCGGCAAGCGGGCCAGGCAATCGCAGGATCGCCGCGTCGGCGTCAATGGTGATCTTGGTCTCCGGCAGGATCCCTTCTACCGATGCGCTGATGACGGAGGCCACGCGAAGTGCCGCCCCCAGGATCCTCGCCCGCTCCTTCAGCCGCGAACTCGCAAGCTCGCGAATGCGGGGGCTCAGCGCATCGTCGATCAAACCCTGATGGCGATAGTAGACCGCAAGAGCCAGATAGGCGCGACCGGGGTGATCGATGCCGACGAATCCGGCGTTCGAGATGATGTTCAGGCTTTGCTCGCCACGGTAATCGGGATGCGCCCGCCAGCCTATGTCCGACAACAGGCAGCTGGCGACACGAAGCCGCGTCTCGCCCGGCGTTTCATCGACACCGACCTCGGCAAGCAATTGCTCCGTCCAGGCGATAAGCTCTTCTGAATAGGCGGGAGAGCGGGAGCGCAATATGGAAAGTTCGCGCGCGGCATCGATCAGGGGATCAAGTTGCCTGGTCTCGTCCGGCAACTGATCGTAAAGATGGCCCTCGCGCACGCCAAGCGCCGACATGACCACCTGCTTCGGCTTCATGCGGCGCAGCACTTTCTCCATCACCGCAGCGCCATAGGGAAGCAGCGGCCGGCGGGCTTTGGAAATCGCGTCGATACAGTCGATAGCGTCCAGATCGCGCTTGGCGACCATCTGGCAGAACTCGATCGCCTCATCGGTCGCAATCGCATATTCGTGCATCACATGAAGGGGATAGCCTTCCTGATAAAGATGCAGACGGGCAAGCGAGCGCCACGTTCCTCCGACACCGTAAAAATCCTTGCCGGCACATTCCGGCAGCCAGTCGACCTTCGACAAAAGCTCATCGGCAATCTTCTGCGCCTTCGCGGGCTTGCCTTCGGCATCTTCCTGCAGGCGGATACCGCCAAGCGGCAAGGTCTGGCCGCGCCCGATAACATTGCCAGAGATTTCAACGACCTCGAGACTGCCGCCGCCCAGATCGCCGACGACGCCATCCGGTCTCCAGATGCCCGACACGATGCCGAGAGCGGAAAGCCGCGCCTCGTCCTTGCCCGAAAGCACCTGCACCGGTACGCCGCAGATCTGCTCGACATCGGCGATGAAACTGTCGCCATTCGATGCGTCACGCGCGGCCGCCGTCGCCAGGACATGCAAGGACTTGACCCTGGACTGATCGCAAATCCGGCGAAACCGCACCAGGGCGGAAAGTGCCGTGACAATCAATTCAGCCGAAAGCCTGCCTGTCGCGCCGATACCTTTGCCGAGACCCGCCAGCACCTTCTCGTTGAAAAGCGCGGTGGGCGCCCTTGCGGCGCGCTCGTAGACGACAAGACGAACGGAGTTCGAGCCGATGTCGACCACCGCAATCGGGCCAGTACCGTTGAACCGTCCGCGAACCGCTATTTCCGCGCTCCAATGCCTCACCCACGCTTGCGCCGGTCCATGAAGGATTTCGGCATATTGCTCTTCAGCGACTTGCCCCGCCCGGAAAGCGACGGGTTGGTCATGAAATACTCATGAGCATTGAACGGCTCCTCGCCGTCGCCCGGCTTGATCCGCTCGTGGCCGCCATCCGGCAAGATCCGCCAGCTTTGCTGGTTGTCGCGCATATTGGCCACCATGATCTGGCTCAGAACCTGCTCGTGAACCGTCGGTGTCAGCAACGGCGCCAAGACCTCGACACGCCGGTCGATATTGCGCGGCATGAGGTCGGCGGAGCCGATATAGACAATCGCCTTCGCCGACGGAAGCCCGTAGCCGTTGCCGAAACAGAAAATGCGGCTGTGCTCCAAAAACCGCCCGACGATGGATTTGGCGCGAATGTTTTCCGAAAAGCCCGGAATTCCGGGCCTGAGGCAGCATATGCCGCGGATGACCAGATCGATCTGCACGCCGGCCTGGCTTGCCTCGTAAAGCGCATCGATGATGGCGGCATCCACAAGTGAATTGGTCTTCATCCAGATCTGCGCCGGTTTGCCGGCCTTGGCGTGCTCGATCTCGGCCCTGATCAAGCCCATCATGTCGCTACGAAGGGTGACAGGCGAAACCGCCATGCGCTCCAGCTGCGCCGGCTCGGCATAGCCGGTTATGTAGTTGAAGATTTTCGCGACATCGCGGGCAATCGCCGGATCGGCGGTAAAATAGGAAAGGTCGGTATAGATGCGCGCGGTGATCGGATGGTAATTGCCGGTGCCGATATGGCAATAGGTGCGCAATTCGCCGTGCTCGCGGCGCACCACCATGGAAAGCTTGGCGTGGGTTTTCAGTTCAAGGAAGCCGAAAACGACCTGCACGCCGGCGCGCTCCAGATCCCGGGCCCAGCGAATATTGGCCTCTTCGTCGAAACGCGCCTTGAGCTCGATAAGCGCGGTGACCGACTTGCCCGCATCGGCGGCCTCAATGAGCGCCTTCACGATCGGGAAATCATTGGACGTGCGGTATAGCGTCTGCTTGATGGCGACCACGTCCGGGTCCTGGGCCGCCTGCCGCAGGAACTGCACCACCACATCGAAGGATTCGTAAGGGTGGTGGACGACGATGTCCTTCTGCTGGATCGCTGAAAAGCAATCGCCGCCATGCTCGCGAATACGCTCGGGGAAACGGGCGGCGAAGGGATGAAACTTGAGGTCTTCCCGGTCCATAGCCACCAGCTGCGACAGGTTGTTCAGCGCAAGCAATCCGTCGACGTAAAAACATTCCTCCGACGTTACATTCAACGCCTCGGCGACGAAATCGCGCAGCGCCGTCGGCGTCGCATCCTCGATCTCCATACGGATCACCGATCCGCGCCGCCGCCGCTTCAGCGCGGATTCAAACAGGCGCACCAGGTCCTCCGCCTCTTCCTCGATTTCCAGATCGGAATCGCGAATGACCCGGAACGCCCCCTTGCCGCGAATTTCATAGCCGGGAAAGAGTTTGGCGGTGAACAGGCCGATGGCGTTTTCAATGGTGATGAAGCGCGCCACTTTCTTGTCCTCGCTGTCCCTGAAGGGAAGCGGCACGAAACGGTCGAGTTGCACGGGAATGCGCAGCAGCGCGGTCATTCCCCGCCCGCCCTTTTGCGGCGCAAGCTCCAGCACCAGCGAAAACCCGAGATTGGGAATGAAGGGGAAAGGGTGAGCAGGATCAATCGCCAGCGGCGTCAACACCGGGAAGATATGGGAGAGGAAATAGTCCTCAAGCCACGCCATTTCATCGGTTGTCAGGTCGGGACCATCGACGATGACTATCCCTTCCCTGGCGATGATATTGCGCATTTCGCGCCAGCAGCGCTGCTGCTCCGACTGCAGCCTGGATACCGCCTGGCTGATGCGTTCCAGCTGACCGGTGGGTGTCAGCCCGTCATCGGAGCGCGTCGTCACGCCGGCACGCTGCTGGCCGCGCAGACCGGCCACACGAACCATGAAGAATTCGTCGAGGTTGTTGGCGGAGATCGACAGAAAGCGAAGCCGCTCCAGCAGCGGATGGGCTTCGTTTTCAGACTCTTCCAGCACCCGATGGTTGAACTGCAGCCACGAAAGTTCGCGGTTCATGAAGCGTTCCGGCTGGCCCACGAGCGCTTCAGCCGCATCCGAACGTTTCGATTTCGCCGCCGCAGCCCTGGCCTTGGCATTTTCACGCACAGGCGCAATTGCAGTCGTCTCGTCCATTTTCGTCTCCAACATCGGGGAACAAAATCTAGGCTCAGAACCCGATCATGTTCCTACCGCCGTAGTGTGACGTATTTTTCATCGCAGCGTCACAATTTACCTGAGAGCGCAATAAAGTCGACTTCCCCGGTCTTCATTGCGAAGGCAGGTAAATTCACTCCTCGCCGGAAAACAAAGCGTCAAGGCACTGCCCTGCCAGCGGTCTGGTAATGCCGCGCCCGGTGGCAAGCGACATACGGTCCAGCATTTCCACTACACGCCCGGCAACGGCAAGCGACCGCTCCATCCGCACCACGAGATATTCGACGACCGCAGGATCGACGAGAAGCTGACGATCCGCAAAAAGCTTGACCAGCACCCGGCGCAGCAGATCGTCGTCCGGTTCGAGAATTTCCAGAGGAGCGGCGGCCCGAAGCCTGGATGCGAGATCAGGCAGCGTCAGCCGCCATGATTGCGGCCATGTGCGGCTGGTGATCAAAACCGATGCGCCGGCCTGGCGGCAGGCATTGAGCAGATGAAAGAGCGAGGCTTCGTCGAAGCCCAGATGCGCGTCTTCAAGGGCAACCGCGCCGCTTGCCGCAAGTTCGGCGATATCATGGCGCTGAAGATCTGCGCCGGACACGACGACCGCGTCGGATAGCTGTCGCCATATCTCGACAAGATGGCTTTTGCCCGAACCGATGGGACCTGCCAGAAGCACCACGGGCGCCGGCCAGCCGGGCCAGCGATCAACCAGCGCAAAGGCCTCCCGATTGGAAGCGCCTATGAGGAAATCGTCCCTTCCAAGCGCCGCTTCGTGCGGCAACATCAAGGGGATCTGGTTGGCACCGAGCGGATCACGCATTGTCCGACCTATTGTCGCTGGACCGGCTGCCAGTATAGAGCCGGCTGCCAAGATATTGCGACAAGGCAAACCGGATCAAAACGCCGACTACGGCCGCGGCGGGAACCGCCATAAGCAGGCCGACGAATCCCAAAAGATATCCAAAGGCAAACAGCGCGAACATGAGCCAGACCGGATGAAGGCCGACGCTGCGGCCGACGAGCCTCGGTTGCAGGACGTTGCCTTCCAGAAATTGCCCGACTGCGAATACACCGAATACAGCAACGATCCACGGCCAATCGGGCCAAAATTGCACAAGCGCCACCCCCAATGAAACGACCAGGCCCACGGTCGCGCCAACATAGGGAATGAAGCTGATAAGCCCTGCCCCCAATCCGATCAGCAGACCGAAATTAAGCCCGACCGCCGCAAGTCCGACGGCGTAGAAAGTGCCCAGGATCAGGCAGACGCTCACTTGGCCGCGCATGAAACCGGCAACGGCCAAGTTCATTTCCCGCGCCAGACGGTGGATCGTGTCAGCGTGATCACGCGGCAGCCATCCGTCGATTTTCTCTACCATGCGGTCCCAATCGAGCAGCAGGTAGAACGCGACGACCGGCGTCACCACGAAAAGCGAGGCAATCGACAAGATCGCCTGACCGCCGTTCCAGATCGACTTCAGCAAACCGCCGACCCAGCCTGCGCCCTGACCCACGATCTCGCCCAGGTTCGACTGCAGGTCCTTGATGCTGATGCCCGTCATTGCCGGCAGCCGGTCGCCGATCAACTCGACGATGAGCCGCTGCAAATTCCCGACAAGCTGAGGCATGCTGCCGATGAACCCGGCAAGCTGGCCACCCAGGACGGGCAGGATCACGATCAGCGCGAGCACGAAGACAACGATAAAAAGAATGAGGATCGTGAGCGTGGCGGCAAGGCGGCTCAAGCCCAGTTTTTCCAGTCGATCGGCAACCGGATCGAGCAGATAGGCAAGCGCCATACCGGCCACGAAAGGCAGCAATATCGGACTGAAGACGTAGAGAAACAGGATGAAGGCGGCAAGCGCCAGAAGCCAGAAGGATATCTGCCGCTGCAAGGTCACGGTAGGCTTTCCCCATTCCGCCCGGCTCCATCGGGACCATCGTCGCCGGAGCTCTTCTCATAACTGGCCATATGCTTCAGCCAGAATACGAGATAGGCCGCAGCCGAGGCGAGCGTCAAGGCACCGGTCACCCAGATCATCGCCGCTTCCACCATATACACCCTGACGTCGAATGCGGCCTGCCCAAGGATCAATGCTACCAGCACAATCTGCAAGGCGGTATTGGCCTTGCTGACCATCGACGGCTTCATCGCCACCGGGCGATCCATAATCCAGGAAAACACCACCGCGCCGACGATCAGAAAATCGCGGGCGACGGCCGTAATCACCAGCCAGCTGGGCAACATGCCCGCCAATCCGAGCGACACGAAGGCCGCGACAAGCAGCGCCTTGTCGGCCACCGGATCGAGATAGGCGCCGAACTCGCTGTGAAGATTGAAGCGGCGCGCGATGTAACCGTCGGCCGCATCGGAAATACCGGCGGCAAGGAAAACCCAAAAGGCGCTTGCCGGCCGCTCATCCACGACCAGCCAGACGAAGAACGGCACTGCTATCAACCTTGCAACCGTGATCAAATTAGGAAGCGTCAACGACTTCTCCGTCAAATGAGCGGCAAGGCTCCTGGATCATATCCCGCCGAAACGGAGTCGTTTTGACGGCGAGAATATGCTCTAACATATTGATCATAGAACGATTTCTCGTCACGAAAACCATCCCGTTTTCGTGACAAGCGCTCCAGCAAATTTCCGGTTCCACTTGCCCTTACGCCACTGTCTATTGTAGACGCGACGGAAACGAAACCCGGAGATAATTGATGAGCGACAGACCCGCAGGCGACGGCCCAACTGGCGGCAATGGCCTCACCTATGCTCAGGCCGGCGTCGATATTGACGCCGGCAACGCGCTGGTCGAGCAGATCAAGCCGCTGGTCCGCGCCACGCGCCCGGCCCGGCGCCGACGGGGAGATTGGCGGCTTCGGCGGCCTCTTCGACCTGAAGGCCGCCGGCTTCAACGACCCGATCCTGGTCGCGGCCAACGACGGCGTCGGCACCAAGCTGAAACTCGCCATCGACACGCGGACGGCACGACACCATCGGCATCGATCTGGTCGCCATGTGCGTCAACGACCTGCTGGTGCAGGGCGCCGAACCCCTGTTCTTCCTCGATTATTATGCCACCGGCGAGCTCGACCCCGATGACGGCCGCCAATGTCGTCGCGCGGCATCGCCGAAGGCTGCCGCAGGCCGGATGCGCCCTGATCGGCGGCGAAACCGCCGAAATGCCGGGCATGTATCCAGCGGGCGATTACGATCTGGCCGGCTTCTGCGTCGGTGCGGTCGAAGCGCGACGAGCTGCTGCCGCGTAATGTCAGCGAAGGCGACGTCATGCTCGGCCTGGCCTCTTCGGGGGTGCACTCCAACGGCTTTTCGCTGGTTCGACGGATCGTCGAACGCTCCGGCCTCACGCTGGATCCCGATGCGCCGTTTGCGCCGGGACATGACGCTTGGCGCAATGCCTGCTGACGCCGACACGCATCTATGTGAAGCCACTGCTCGCCGCGCTGAAACCGCCAGTCCGGCATCAAGGCCCTGGCCCACATCACCGGCGGCGGCTTGCCGGAAAACCTGCCGCGGGTGTCTGCCGGAAGGGCTGGCGGCACGGATCAGACCTTGCCGGCAATCGACGTCCTGCCGGAATTTTCGCTGGCTTGCCCGCCAAGGCGGCGTCAACGAGGCGGAAATGCTGCGCACCTTCAACTGCGGCATCGGCATGGTTGTGGTTGTTGCCGAAACGGAAGCGACCCAAATCCGCAACATATTGGAATCCGGGGGCGAAAAGGTTTCCATACTTGGGCGTATGGAGCAACGCGGCGGCGATGCAGTCGTCTTCGACGGCGCGTTGGGTCTCTAGGAGATGGTATCGCGCAAGCGCGTCGCCGTGCTGATATCCGGGCGAGGCAGCAACATGGCCTCCCTGATCGAGGCGGCCCGCATGCCCGACTATCCGGCGGAGATCGCGCTCGTCGTCTCCAATGTGCCCGATGCGCCAGGTCTCGACAGGGCAAGGGTTGAGGGGATTCCGACAGCGGTGATCGACCATCGCGGCAAGGGTTCGCGGCAGGCCTTCGAGGAAGCGCTGGACGCGCGCCTGCGCGAAGACGCCATCGACCTCATCTGCCTTGCCGGCTTCATGCGCATCCTGACGCCGTGGTTCGTGGATCGCTGGCACGACAAGATCCTCAATATCCACCCGGCGCTTTTGCCCGCGTTCAAGGGCCTCGACACCCACGCCCGCGCGCTCACCGAGGGATGTCGCATCCACGGCGCGACGGTTCATTTCGTGCGCAGCGAAATGGACGCCGGACCGATCATCATGCAAGGCGCGGTGCCGGTGCTGGATGGCGACAGCGAGGCGACGCTTGCCGCTCGCGTGCTCACGGTCGAACACAAGATCTACCCGCAGGCTCTTGGCGCTGGTTGCCGTCAGGCCGATGCAAGGTCGACGGCATGCGGGTGTCGGTGGACAATCCCGGGACGACCATCGGCGCAGATATGGTTCTGATTGCCCCTGATTGTTAGCTTCCGGCGGCAGTGCGCTGCCCGTCGTTGTACTTCTCGATCTCCGCCATCTGATGCTTTTTCCATTCGGCGAAAAGCCGCTTGCGCGACTCTGGCATTCTTTCGCCGGTCAGCCGCATCTCCCAAATACGATCGGTACGAAAGCTCCTGAAATCCTGACGCAGCTCACACCATGCGCCAAGTACGCGAGACTGCTGAAAGAACCCCATCACGACCGGCCATATCCTGCGCCTTTGCGGCGCCTGCTCCGGCACCTGGTAGAGAATTTCCACAATCTCGCCGCCGCGCAATGCCGCCCGCAACTCCGGCAATTCGATCTTCTCGTCCGGGAAGGGTTCGAATACCGGGGCAAAAAGCGGCACGTCGATGAATTCATCGCGTAGCGAACCGGGCAAAACTGCAGCGATCTTGGCAACCGTGTCGCGCGCCGCAAGCGACAGGGCCTTGTCGCCCCTGCCCTCGACCATGCGAAGGCCAAGCATCACCGCTTCCAACTCATCGGTGTTGAACATCAGCGGCGGCAAATCATAACCAGCCTCCAGCACATAGCCAACGCCGGCTTCGCCGCGGATCGGCACGCCGGCCGCCTCCAGCGCCACCATGTCGCGATAGAGCGTACGTAGCGAAACTTCCAGCTCATCGGCAACAAACCGGCCACTGACAGGCCGCGCCTCGCGCCTGAGAACCTGGATTATCTGAAGCAACCTGTCCGCCCGTCGCATGACCCGCCTTTCCGCAACGCCAACCATGCTGACACTATGCTGTCAGCATGGTTGGCGTATCAATCCCCTAGAGCATGTTGATATTGGAGCGATTTCTTGTCCTTCAGGTGGTTTCACCTGAAGGGAAAGCGCTCTATCGCCCGAACGCAAATACCGCCTCATCGGCGAAGGAGGATTTTTCGATGTTGACCCTGATAGCTTTCCCCTCGATCCCCGGCATCCGTAACCTGAGCTCATTCTGCTACAAGGCAGAGGCGCTTCTCGCGATGTCCGGCCAGCATTACGAGCATGAGTTCATCCTCGATCTGTCAGTGACGCCGCGCGGCAAGGTGCCGGTGCTACGCGACGGGGACGAACTCATTCCCGACAGCAGCCTCATTCAGGCGTATCTTGAGCGCGATTACGGGCTGACTGCGGACAAATCCCTCACCACACAGGAACTGGCGGTGGCGGAAGCTTTTCGCCGCATGGCCGAGGAGCATCTCTACTTCGTGGTCCTTTACAGCCGCTGGGTCGATCCGGCGAACGAAAGTATCATGATCAACAGCGTATTGGGCGCGCTGCCGGAGGAAACCCGCAAGCCGGCGTTTCTGGAAATCAGGCGATCGGTCGAAGAAAAGCTTGCCGCGCAGGGGCTCGGCCTGCACGATCCGGCAATGATCTACGAATTCGGCAGACGCGAACTCGACGCCATTGCAGGGTATCTCGACGACAAGGCGTTCTTTTTCGGTGACGAACCGACGAGCATAGACGCGACGCTGTCAGGACTGCTGGCCAATATCCTGTATCCGGCGTTCACCTCGCCGCTCAGAACCTACGCGGAAGCCATCCCGCCGTTTAGCGACTATGTGGAGCGGTTCGAGCAGGCAGTCTTCAACGAGAAGGCGGTCGTGCCGGCGGCGGCTTGAACAACGCTCAGGCCTTGCGGATCCATATGGCGGTGTCGTGGAACGCGGCGCCGCCGAAGGGCGCGACCGGGTCGGCGCCGGTCAGCGTGTTGATGCCGCGGCCGTCGGGATAGGCGTCATTGGGCCAGATGCCTTCGGCAATCACCACGCCCGGCTTGAGCCCCGCCACGAGACGGGCGTGCAGGGTGACCGTGCCGCGGCTGTTGCCGAGCCGTACCGGCGTCGCCATCGGCAATGCCAAGCCGTTCGCGCATCGGCGTCGAGGATCATGACTTCAGGCCGGCCCTTCCTTCTTGCGGGCGTAGGCGTCTCGTTGAAGGTCGAATTCAGGAACGATCGCGCCGGCGAAGTCGCCAGACGGAAGGGATGAGCCTCATTCGCCTCCTCGATCACGGCCAATAATCCGGCAAGGACGGCATCGTTCGCCCACGGTCCCATGGGGCCGTTGTTGTCGGCTGGAATATTCGTCCAGTCCGGCTTGAAGCGGAACTTGCCGTCCGGATAGGCGAAGCCGTTGAGGTAATGCGAGGTTTCGAAATCCGGCTGGCAATCGAGCCAACGCTTTTCTTCAAGTTCGGCAAGCGTGCCGAAATTCGACGCCCGCAGCATCCAGTCGATATGCTCGCGCGCGCTCATGTTGAAACCGGGGTGATCCTTGGCGCCGGTCCGCCTCGCGATCTCGTTTTGAACGAAGGTGTTCTCGCGAGCCTCACCTGGCGCGTCGACGATTTTGGGCCCGAGCATCAGATACTGGTGGCCGCCACCCTTGTAGATGTCGTCATGCTCGAGAAACTGCGTTGCGGGCAGCACGATATCGGCCATGGCCGCCGTCTCGGTCATGAACTGCTCGTGCACGCAGACGAAAAGGTCCTCCCGCGCGAAGCCCTGCTTCACCAGGCTCTGTTCAGGCGCAACGGATACCGGATTGGTGTTTTGGATCAGCATGGCAGCAACCGGAGGCCCGCCCTGCAAAGCATCAGCGTCACCCGTCAGGATGCGGCCGATCAGGCATTGATCGAGCCTGCGGGTCGTGGGGTCGAGAAGGTCGCGGCCTTCGATCATCGATTTGTCGAGCTTGTAGATATAGCCGTTGTTGTGGAACGCGCCGCCCCCTTCCAACTGCCAGGCGCCGGTAACAGCCGCGATGCATGAAGCCGCATGCATCGACACCGTGCCATTGCGCGAGCGGGTAAACCCATAGCCCAGACGGAAGAAGGTGCGCTTGGTCTCGCCGACCATCTTCGCGAAGGTTTCGATTTCCTCAACCGTAAGCCCGGTAATCGCCGCCGCCCATTCCGGCGTGCGACTGGCTAAGTGCGCTTCCAGTTCAGCCGGGGCGTCGGTGTATTTCTCCAGGTAGGGTCGATCGGCATAGCCATCGCGAAAGAGCACGTGCATGACGGCGCAGGCGAGAGCCGCGTCGGTGCCAGGTTTCAAGACCAGCCCGAGATCCGCCTGTTTCAGCGTATCGGTCGGATAAACGTCGACGACGATGATCTTGGCGCCCCGGGTCTTGCGGGCGGTGATCGCATGAGTCATGACGTTGATCTGGGTGTTGACCGGGTTCGTTCCCCAGATCACCACCTGATCGGAAAGCGCGATCTCGCGCGGATCAGGCCCGGCAAGCTTTCCGGTTCCGGCGATGAAGCCGGTCCAGGCCATATTGGTGCAGATCGTTTCGAACTCGCGCGAATAGCCCTTGGCGTGACGAAGCCGATGCAGGGAATCGCGCTGAACCAGCCCCATCGTCCCGGCGAAATGATAGGGCCAGACCGATTGCGCGCCGAAGCGCTCTTCCGCCTCAAGAAACTTCTCCGCGACGATATCGAGCGCCTCATCCCATGAAATGCGCTCGAAATGACCCTCGCCCTTTTTTCCCTTGCGGCGAAGCGGGTGAAGCAGACGGTCGTGATGATGCAGTCGCTCTGCATAGCGGGCGACCTTGGCGCAGATAACGCCTGCCGTGTAGCTGTTATCGGCAGAGCCGCGAATGCGCCCAACCCTGCCATCCGCCATGACCTCAACATCAAGCGCACAGGTCGACGGACAGTCGTGTGGGCAGGCGGAATTGCGGATCACGGGAGCATTCATCGGAAAGTCTCTTTGAAAATTCAGCCACGCTTTTGTCGTGCCACAAGCGGGGGCTGTCAAGCTGCCGCAAAGGGGCCTTGCAAATGGAAAAGCCGGCGAAACGCCGGCCTTTCGTCAGTTTCCGTCGATTGCCGGTGGCAAAATCAGCCAACGACCTCCGTTTGGGAGAACCAGTAGGCGATTTCCTCGGCAGCGGTTTCCGGTGCGTCGGAGCCGTGCACGGAATTCTCGCCGATGGAAAGCGCGTGCACCTTGCGGATCGTGCCTTCAGCCGCCTGAGCCGGGTTCGTGGCGCCCATGACTTCGCGGTTCTTCGCGACGGCGTCTTCGCCCTCAAGCACCTGAACGACGGTCGGGCCGGAGGACATGAAATCGACCAGTTCGCCAAAGAACGGGCGTTCCTTGTGAACCGCGTAGAAGCCTTCCGCCTCGCGGCGCGACATCCACACGCGCTTGGAAGCGACGACGCGAAGGCCGGCTTCCTCAAGCATGGCGGTGATGGCGCCCGTGAGATTGCGCTTGGTCGCATCCGGCTTGATCATCGAAAAGGTGCGTTCGATCGCCATTTTTTCAGTCCCGTCTATGTTTTTGCGCCGCGCGACGCGGGTCTGCGCGGCCAGGAGGTGGAATACCCGAAAAGGAGGTAAGAATACCCGTAAAGACTGACCGGCGCGCAACGAGTGTCGCGCACCGGCCAGCTTTGTTGCGCGGTGGGTATAACCTTGCCCCATGCCCGCCGCAAGGCCTGAAAAGCCCGCAGCAAAGCATTGAAGGATCCGGTTCGGTTGCCGGATCAGGCGGCCTTTGCGGCGGCCTGCCCGGTTGCAACCTTGCGGCCGAGGCCGCCATAGAGGTCAAGCATCCGCTCAAACCAGGCGTGAACCGGCGTACCCGCCTCAAGGATCGCCAGATCGCTGACGACGCGCGGCCACTGCAGCGCGGCAAAGAGGACGTAATCGCCATAGAGCGGCGCTTCGCCGCCGACGAACGGCTGGCCGGCGAGCATCATCTCCAAAGGCTTCAGCGCCTTGTGAAGATCGGCGATACGGCTTTCACGCCCGGCCTGCACCTCTTCCAGCTTCCTGCCGAAGCGGTTTTCACGGGTTTCGCGGAAATAGGTCTGATCGACTGGAGCCAGGACATCGTGAACGTCCTTGACGACCAGGGACGCGAGGATCGGCATCAGGTTGGCGCCGACGAAAGCTTCAATGAAACGGCTGGCAGCCCTGCCGCCCTCACCGCCGAAGAGGCTCGGACGGTCGGGATAGGCTTCCTCAAGATAGGCCGCGATCGCACCGCTGTCGCAGACCGTCTTTTCACCATCGACGAGAAGCGGCACGGTCTTGCCGGCGTCGGGTGCGATTTCCTTGATCTTCGTAAAGGGAACAGCGCGGATTTCAGGATCGAGGCCCTTGTGGGCAAGAGCATAAACCGAACGCCAGCAGTAGGGGCTGAACCGCTGATCCGGATTGGCGCCGCAAAGGTCGTAAAGCACAGGCTTCAAGTCAAATCTCCCGCTTGGTTTTGGATTGGCCGCACCATAGTCGGCCCGAGGGCCAAGCTGAACCCCAGTTTCATACCCAAGCGTACTGAACTTCCCGTGATTTCGTTCAGCAATCGAACCTTCCCCCGGCCATGGAAAAATCCGGCGGATTAGCGGATATTGAGGGCTGACGCGCGCCAACCAGATTCCAGGACCACCAAGATGAAGCTGCCTTCTGACGAGACCCTGCTCGACGGGATCAAACGCTGGGTATCGCTGGAAACCCATACGAGCGATGCTGCAGCACTCGACCGGATCATGGGCATGGTCGCTGGCGAAACATCGGGTTTCGGCGCGGGCATCATGCGCTTTCCCGGAAAGAACGGCCGCGGCGGACATCTCCTTGTCAAATCGCCGTGGCGGGCAACCGAGACCCCCTATATCCTGACGCTCAGCCATCTCGATACGGTGCATCCCAAGGGAACCATCGATGAAGCGCTGCCCATCCGGCGCGATGGCGACAGGCTTTACGGCCCCGGCATCTACGACATGAAGGCGGGCGCCTATATCGCGCTTCAGGCGATGCGAACCCTGGCCGAAGCGCGCGTATCGCCGCCGCTTGCCGTCTGGCACCTCTTCACCTCCGACGAAGAAGAAGGAAGCCATACGTCTCGCGCACTGATCGAGGAACTGGGGCGGGGTGCGAAATATTGCCTCGTCACGGAACCCGCCCGCGACGGCGGCAAGATCGTCACAGAACGCAAGGGAACGGGGCGATTTCAGCTCAACGTGGAAGGACGGGCGTCGCACGCCGGCGTTCGCCATCAAGACGGCAGGAGCGCGATCAGGGAGCTGGCGCATCAAATCCTCAAACTTGAAGCCATGACCGACTACGGACGGGAAATCACCGTCAATGTCGGGCTGGTCATCGGCGGAACGGGCTCCAATGTGGTGCCGCAATTCGCCTCGGCGGAGATAGACCTGCGCATTCCGAGCCTGGAAGCGGGCGAGGAAATGGTTGCCGCTTTCAAGGCCTTAAAGCCGATCACCGAAGGCGTCAAAATCACCGTCACCGGCGGATTGAGCCGGCCACCATTCGAGCAGACAGAAGCGTCAAAGGACCTGTTTTCAAAGGCGAAAGTTCTTGCAGCGGAGATTGGTTTCGCACTGGTCGGCGTAAAGACCGGCGGCGGATCGGACGCCAATTTCATCGCCGGCACAGTGGCGACGCTGGATGGCCTCGGCGCGGATGGCGCAGGCGCCCATACGCTGGAGGAGCATATCCTCGTTTCATCGCTGCAACCGCGGATGAAACTGCTGCAGCGGCTTTATGAGACTTTGGATTAAGTACTATGGGCAAGTACATGGTTTATATTACTTTCTGGCGGAGAACGGCTCCACCGGAAAGCCGTTTGAACCGACCCTTATGAAACCAGCGCGAAGAGACGGCTGGGTCCGCCGGTCGCCCCTTTGATCTTGGGGGCGCCGACAACGATCGTCGCGCCTGTCGCGGGAACGTCATCGAGATTGGCGACGCATTCCAGGCCCCAGCGGCCGGTCGGCAGCCAGGCATAGTGCGTAACGAAATCCTTCGACGCACCGAAATCGAGGGACAAGGTATCGACAGCCATGCCGACCACGCCTTTCTCCATCATGTACATGGTCGCCTCGACGTGGAAGCCGGGAAAATGCATGCCGCCGTCGGCATCGGCATTGCGAAATTTCTCACCCGTCACAAAAGCCGCCCAGCCGGAATTCATGGCGACACAGCCACCGGAGGGCAGATCGCCGTTCGCACCTTCCCAGGCTTTCAGATCATCGGGCGTCACCTGATAGTCCGGGTCGGACGCCGCCTTCGCCTTTACATCCACAACGGCCAGTGGCACCACCAGTTGTTCGTGTGTAAGGGAAGCCGCATCTCCCCCATCCTTTGAAAAATGGATCGGTGCGTCGAGATGGGTGCCCGTGTGCTCGACCAGGAGCCAGCGGTTCATGTTGAAGCCTTCCTTGTCGAAGGAATACAACTTCTCGAACTCAAGCCCCGGCTTGCCGAAATAGCTTGGAAAATCAGGCGCAAGCGCATGGGTCAAATCGACGACACTGGTAAAGGTCGCGCTACGTGCCATTGCAGGTCTCGGCGGCGGGAAAGCCGTGAAAACGGCGGCACCCGCACCCACCGCTCCAAGCCCCTTGAAAAACCCGCGCCGGCTCAACCGCTGCATCACAACATCCTGACAACCCGGTACACACATGGCCCTGCCCTTTTTCTGGAAGTTATTGTTGACGTCGCGGATGGTAAGTCTACGCGAATCAGGTGGCAATTATTCGAATTTCGCTCCATCGCAGACCAGCCAAACCGAGCCGTCAGTTACCGCCCGTGACCAGCGCCATGGCGCGCGCTCCCGATGATTGCGCCGCGAGAACTTTTGTTTCCATCAACGGCAGGAAAGATCAGGCCGCCAACTTTTTGACCTTGGCGAAGGGGCTGAGGCCAAGCCAAGTCTCCATCGCCCGCTCCAGGGCAACATCGCCGGTAACCAGCATGCCACGCCCTTCGCTTTTGTTGCGGGCGGCAGACACGCTTTTCAAGCCCATCCAAACTTCCGTCATGGTTCGAAGATCGACGGTAACAAAAAGATCGACATCGAAGCCGGGATCGACGGAGCAAAGATCCACCGGCACGCCGGGCTCCACAATCAGCCACCAGTTACGCCGCATCTGCGGAAGGTCAGGATAAATAAACTGGATCGTCGAGCGCCGCTCCGGCATCGGCCGGGTATCGAGATTGCGGCGCATGTCCCACATCAAAAGCTCGACGTCGAGGTTTTCAAGCGAAGGCTCTGTTTCCACCCACCTCTGCCCCCAGCTGCCAATCGCCTCGATGACGGCGCGAAGCTCATTTCCAGCGGGCGTCAGCCTGTATTCGTGTGTTTCCTGGGTCGAGCGAAGGACGACGCGCTCGATTATGCCGGCCGCTTCCAGATCCTTCAGCCGCTTGGAAAGCAGCGCGGGCGACATGCGCGGCACTCCGCGCCTAAGCTCGTTGAAACGGGTCGAACCCGCTACGAGTTCGCGAAGTAATACGACCGTCCACCTGGTGCAGAGGGTCTCTGCAGCCATCGCGACCGGGCAAAATTGCTTATAGCTCCCTTCAGCCATGCTCGGCTCCCTCTCCACACAGCAAGATAACGTTGCGTCATAATATGTCGGGAAAGGCAAAGCGGCCAGTTCAGTATCTGTACCGCCTCGATTCACTTCCTGAACTGGTTGGCGGCGGCTGGCTTATGGGATGGTCTTCTCACGCCGCGAAAACGACAATCGGCGTTTGGGAACCTGAGCTATCACTTAATGGAGAAAATCATGCCCCTCGTAGATATCCAGTTGATCCAAGGCGTGTTCAGCGCTGAACAGAAACGCGAAATGATCGAAAAGGTCACCGATACAATGGTCGCCATCGAAGGCGAAGCCATGCGCGGCGTGACATGGGTCCGCATTCAGGAATTGAATAGCGGCGAATGGGGGATCGGTGGAAAAGCGCTGACCACCGGGGATGTCAAAGCGCTGCAGGGATAAAACAGCAAAAGCAGGCCATAGCAAAATAAAGCGACTTGCCTGTGTATCAACTCCCGCATTCCTGGCTCTTTCGTCTTCGGAAATGATAATCCGCAGACGGAAGGGCCGGACCAAAAGACACTAGTCCCCACGCTCTTTTAACTGCTGCCAATTGGCGTCGGCAATCGGGACGCTGTTTTCAGCATCGGCGGCAAATCTCTCGATCCCCACTTTCGTGTAGTTGAGATAGAGCTTGCCATCGATGATCTTCCAGGCTTGCGGGTCGGAGCGCACTTTGGCGCCACGTTGCATGGCACCTGAGCAAAACCCGCCATAACGTGGTGCATATTTGCGCGGATTTTGCGCAAACAGATCGCGGTGCCCGGCACTAGAGAAAAGCCAGCGCGCGCCCTCCCAGATATGATTGAAATTCTGCTCGCCCCTGACCGCCTTGTTCTCAGTAAAATAGGCGACGGTGTCGTATCCCTGAATTGCGACAACACCATCATCATCGGTACTGACTGCCTCAAAAGCGGATAGAGATCCCATCCCTACAAGCAACATGACCATCAATGCAGCAGGAAAAACCTGTAAATACCGTATAAAACTTTGCCATTTCATGGCTGGAGTCCTTGATCTTTCAGACCGCTACTCCGACATTTTTATTACGCAGCGCGTCAATTCTATTGCTGTCCAACGAATTATCTCATGATCTCCCCAGGCAAACAACTCATCGCTTCGTGACATGGGCCGCCGGGTAGCCCAAAATGGAGATCCACAGCGGGAGGCGACGAATTCATGTCCGATGCGCCGGCAAAGCCCGGCCGGAGGCTGGCCGCGATTTTTCATACCGACGTCGCCGGATATAGCCGGCTGATGGGCGAAGACGAGAGCGGAACGCATCTGCGGCTCAAGGCGTATCTGCGGGTGATGGGCGATTGCATCCAGCGTCATGGAGGCCGTGTCGTCGGCGCGGCAGGCGATGCGGAGCTTGCCGATTTTCCAAGCGTTGTCGAAGCGATCAACGCGGCGGTCGAAATCCAGAAGACGCTTTCAAAACGCAATGCCGAGCTCATACCGGAAAAAAGGCTCCAATTCCGCATCGGCATAAACCTCGGCGACGTTATCGTCGACGGGGATGATATCTTCGGCGACGGTGTGAATGTCGCCGCCCGAATCCAGAGCCTGTCGAGCCCAGGCGGCATAGCGATTTCCGGTAGCGTATACGATCAGGTTCGCAATCAAGAGGGCCTTGCCTTCCGTGATCGCGGCACCTTTCAGGTAAAGAATATCCAGCACCCGGTGCAGGTCTATTCGGTAGAGTCGGGAGAAAACACACAGACGCCGAAACAGAATTCGCCGTGGTTAAACCGTGCCGTATCCTTCTCCATCGCAGCTATCGTCCTGGCTGCCGGCCTGGCGGTTGCCTGGCAATTTGGGGCATTGAGGCTGACAGTCTCTCAGCAACCGTCGCAAAGCGGCACCCCTGAGGCGCCTGTCGTAGCTGCCTCGGCGAAACCTACAATCGCAATCCTGCCTTTTGAAGACCGAAGCGAGGACAAGACCCGTGCCTATTTCAGTGACGGTCTGACGGAAGATGTCATCATAGATCTCGGCCGCTTTTCGGGCCTCCTCGTGCTCTCCTGGAGCGCCGTCGCCCCTTACAAGGACAAGCCGATCACGCCAGAGAAGCTCAAGAAAGAGCTGAACGCACGCTATATCGTCGGAGGTTCCGTGCAACGGACCAGCGACAGGCTTCGCGTGACGGTCCAGTTGACCGATGCCGAGAGAGGGCTGCTGCTGTGGTCGCAACGTTTCGACGAGAGGCCGGAAAATATTTTCGATATTCAAGACAAGATTACCCGCCAGGTTGTCGCGGCACTTGCGTTGAATGTGACGCGTTTTGAAGAGCAACGCGCCTTTGAAAAGCCGACTGCGGATCTTGGCGCTTACGACCTTGTCCTGCGAGGCCGCGAACTCGTGCGCCGCGTCGAACGCGATGCGAATCTGGACGCCCGCGCCATGTTCCAAAGGGCGATCGAGATCGATCCGCGCTACGCGGACGCCCATGTGGCGCTCGGCTGGACGTATCTCAACGACTACAAATACGGCTGGAGCGAGTGGCCGCATCGCGCGCTTGCAAAGGCTAGCGAGCTTGCCGAACATGCGCTTTCCCTCGAAGAGCAGAATTCATCCGCCCATGCGATGCTCGCCGATGTCATGCGGTTTCGCCAAGAATTCCAGCGGGGCGAAAAAGAAATCGCCCGCGCCATCGAACTCAATCCGAACAATGCGATCAGCCACGCAATCCACGGTAGCTTGATGGTCTGGCTAGGCAATGAAAAAGCCGCTGTCGATTCCCTGGAGTTGGCGCTGCGCATCGACCCTCACCCGAACGCCTGGTGGCTCGTCAACCTCTCCCACGCCTATTACCTGCTCGGCCGCTATGAGGACGCCGCCAATGTACTCGAGCGATTTGAAACCTCCTATCAGGAAGATGCCGCCATCCTGTTCGGACTGGCCACGGCATACGGTCAGCTGGGCAATCAGAAAGCCGCGAAGCAGGCAATCGACGCCTTGCACCGCGTCAGCCCGTTCTTTGCGCCGGAAGTTTACACCAGCCAGTTCTCCAATCCCGACCACAGCGAACGCATTATGGAGGGCTGGAGGAAGGCAATCGCCGATTGAGGCGGCGTGCGATCCGGTCAATTTGCCGTCAGACACAACCGGGCGCCTATTTTTCGGTTATGATCCGCAGCCGTGGCGTAATCGGGAGCCACCGAACAAAGGAATAGCGCCGTGCAACTTGCCAGGCTTGCGCTTGCAACAATAAGCGCGCTCGCATTTTCAGTGCTCGTTTCCGAAACAGCGGCAATGGCCTGTGGCCAGCAGACTGACTGCACGATCGGCGAGCGCAGCTATCGGATCGTCCTGCCCAAAGGCTTTGAGGCGCAGAAAAATCTCGGCGCGATCGTCTTTACCCACGGGCATCGCGGTTCTGCGGCGCAGGTCGTGACCAACAAAAGCCTGACAAGGCTTGCCGATGAACTCGGCGTCGCATTCGTGGCGGCGAACGGCGTCGACGGGCGTTGGAACCTGCCCGGCGTGCCGCGCTCCGCCCCCCCGCGCACTGCAGACGAGCTTGCCTATTTCGACGCACTTACGCAGGATTTGGACAAACGTTTCGGGATCGCGGCCAAGCGGATCATGATCACCGGATTTTCCGCAGGCGGCATGGTCACCTGGTATGTGGCCTGCAATCGCGGCGACAAATATCTGGGCTTCGCGCCGCTATCGGGCACATTCTGGGAACCTGTACCGCCCGATTGTCCCTCCGGCGCCGTCAACCTCATTCACTATCACGGCACAAAGGACAAGGTGGTGCCGCTCGACGGCCGCCGTATCCGCGAGGCGAAGCAGGGCAATGTCTTCATGGCTCTCGGGATGATGGCGCGCATAGGCCACTTCCATCCCGCAGGCGAGACACGGCTTTCCGACATGGACTGCACGATGCAGACAAACGAGGCCGGCAAAAGGCTGGAGATCTGTCTCTATCCAAGCGGCCATGGCTTCCGGGCGGAGCATATCAAGCGCGCCTGGCAGATCTTCAACGGTGAAAGATCCGGATAGCGGCAGAGCGTAGCAAGAGACGCCATACGTCAAGCGTTCTTGCCGAATAAACTCGTCCTGACATGGAAGATGATCTACACCCGCCGTCGATAGCGGCGAGAGTCATCGAGTTCCACCCCAAAAAACTCCTGGCTCCGAAAGACGGCAGGACCCATGACGATCGAAACGACATTACACTCCCGCGCCGACGGCAAATGCGAGCTTTGCGCAAGGGAGGCCGGACTTGCCGTCTACCAGGTCGCGCCGCATGACGACGGCAAGGCGGAGACCTGCGTTTTTGCCTGCCAGACTTGCCGCGACCAGATAGACAATCCGGGAACGGAAGACACCAACCACTGGCGCTGCCTCAACGACAGCATGTGGAGCCAGATACCGGCCGTGCAGGTGGTCGCCTGGCGCATGCTGAAGCGGCTTGACGGCGAGACCTGGGCCCGCGATCTGCTGGACATGCTGTATCTCGATGAAGAGACGCAAGCGTGGGCTGAAACCGGTACAAGTTCGCAGCCCGGTTCTGGAGATGCCGGGACGGATATCATCCACAAGGACACCCATGGCGCGATCCTCGCTAGTGGCGACACGGTAACGCTGATCAAGGATCTCAAGGTAAAGGGCGCCAATTTTACCGCCAAACGCGGTACCGCCGTTCGCAATATCTCGCTGGTTCCAGACAATGCGGCGCACATAGAGGGCCGCGTCAACGATCAACGGATCGTCATCTTAACGGAATTTGTGAAGAAATCAGGATAACGTTTTGTAGTTAAACAGGTAGCGTGCATTCGAACGCGGGGCGCTCCACCCTGCCGAAATGCCTGTTATAGTGGCCTTTCCGATGAGAGGCCCCCGACAATGCGCTTCAAACTTTGCATCGAGATACCGGGCGCGGCATGTTTTGCCGTTTATCTTCTCATGGTCGTTGTTGTCACGGCGCTTTCGCCGATGACTGCCATGGCCTGCGGGGAGGAAACCGATTGCACGGTCGCAGACCGGAGTTACCGCGTTCACCTGCCTCCGGGATTCCAGATAACAGGAAAAAGCGGCGCGATCATCTTCGTGCATGGGTATCGCGGCACGGCGAGCGGCGTGATGAAAAACAAGGCCTTGACGTGGCTTGCCGATGAATTGGGCATCGCCCTGATCGCGGTTCAGGCTGCAAATGGCGAATGGAATCTCCCGGGCGTTCCGCATCAAGACGCGCTGGAGGGCGTGGACGAACCCGCCTATTTCGACGCAGTTCTCAGCGACGCGACCGCCCGTTTCGGCATCGATCCACAAAAGGTCTTGGTTTCCGGATTTTCCTCCGGCGGAATGATGGTCTGGCACCTCGCCTGCTACCGGGGCAATGCCTTTGCCGGCTTTGTGCCCATGTCCGGTACTTTCTGGGAACCGGTTCCCGACGATTGCCCGACCGGGGCGGTCAACCTCATCCACTATCACGGCACGGAAGACCCAACGGTGCCCCTCGCCGGCCGCCAGATCAAGGATGCGCACCAGGGCGATGTCTACAAGGCAATCGCCATGATGGCGCGTGTTGGCGATTATCACCCGGTTACCGGCGAGACCATCGGGGACATGACCTGCGAGCGGCAGGAAAACGCAGAAGGAAAGCGGCTGGAACTTTGCCTCTTCCCGGCAAAGCATATGTTCCGCATCGATAACCTCAAACGCGCATGGCTGGCGTTTGAAAGCGCGAATTAGACGCAACGAAGGAAGGCACCCTCTTGCCTTCGCGCCAATCGCCTGCCATTGATCCGCGCCATGTTGCAGATCACCGACCTTACCTATCGCATCGCCGGACGCACGCTTATCGACAAGGCGAGCGTCACCATGCCGTCCAGCGCCAAGACCGGCCTCGTCGGCCGCAACGGCGCGGGCAAATCGACGCTGTTCCGGCTGATTACCGGAGAAGCGGCGCCGGAAAGCGGCGAAATCTTCATGCCGAAGAACAGGCGCATCGGCCAGGTGGCGCAGGAAGCACCCGGCACCGAGCAGAGCCTGATCGAGGTGGTGCTGGCTGCCGACACGGAGCGCGCAGCCCTTCTCGCGGAGTCTGAAACGGCGGTCGATCCGCACCGCATCGCCGACATCCACATGCGGCTTGCCGATATCCATGCCCATACGGCGGAAGCGCGCGCGGCGACGATCCTCTCCGGTCTCGGCTTCGACGAGGAAGCCCAGCAACGCCCCTGCTCGGCCTTTTCCGGCGGCTGGCGCATGCGCGTGGCGCTTGCCGCCGTGCTCTTCTCCGAGCCCGATCTGCTCTTGCTCGACGAACCGACCAACTACCTTGATCTGGAAGGAACGCTCTGGCTGGAAAGCTATGTCGCGCGCTATCCGCATCAGGTGGTCTTGATCAGCCACGACCGCGATCTTTTGAACAAGGCGGTCAATTCCATCGTCCACCTGGACAAGGGCAAGCTCACCTTCTATCGCGGCGGCTATGACAGTTTCGACCGGCAGCGGCGCGAAACCTTGATGCTGCAGCAAAAGATGAAGGAAAAGCAGGAGGCAAGCCGCAAGCACCTGCAAGCCTTCGTCGACCGTTTCCGCGCCAAGGCGACCAAGGCCCGCCAAGCCCAGTCACGCCTCAAGATGCTGGAGAAGATGGAACCGATCGCGGCGATAATGGAAGATCACGTCAAGCCGATCAGGTTCCCGGACCCGGCCGGAAGGCTTGCGCCGCCGATCATCAAGCTGGAGAATGTCTCCGTCGGCTATGACGGAAAGGCGATCCTCTCCGGCCTCAACCTCAATATCGACACGGAAGACCGGATCGCGCTGCTTGGCGCCAACGGCAACGGCAAGTCGACCTTCGCCAAGCTGATCTCCGGCAGGCTTAAGGAACTCTCCGGCTCCATCGTCAAGGCGCCAAAGCTGGAGATCGCCTTCTTCGCCCAGCATCAGCTGGATGAGTTGCGCCCAGCCGAGAGCGCTGTTGCACATGTGCGCGCGCTCATTCCCGAAGCGGGGGAAGCAAAGGTGCGCGCCCGCGTCGCCCAATTCGGCCTGCCGACGGACCGGATGGACACGCCGGCCAAGGATCTTTCCGGTGGCGAGAAGGCGCGGCTTCTTCTGGGACTGGCGACCTTCAACGGCGCCAATCTGCTCATCCTCGATGAGCCGACCAACCACCTCGATATCGACAGCCGCGAGGCGCTGATCCATGCGATCAACGCTTTCCAGGGCGCGGTTATCCTGATTTCGCACGACCGGCATCTGGTGGAAGCTTCCGCCGACCAGCTTTGGCTCGTCGCCAATGGCGAGGTGACGAACTTCGACGGCGACATGGAGGATTATCGCCGCTTCATCCTGCAAGGCGACGAAAAATCGAAGGGCAAAGGCAAACAGGGCAACGGTGACGATGGCGCCAGCCGCAAGAGCGCGCAGGATCGCCGCCGCGAGGCAGCCGAACGCCGCGCCCAGAAAGCACCGCTGAAAAAGCAGATCTCGTCGATCGAAAAGGACATCGAAAAGCTTCGGGCGAAAATCGCCAGGTTAGATGCCGATCTCGCCAATGCCGGCCTTTATGCCGACGATCCCGGCAAGGCGACGGCACTCGCCAAGGAAAAAGCCGATACAGAACGAAAACTCGCCGAGACGGAAGACCATTGGCTGGCGCTTTCGGCGGAATACGAGGAAGCGTAAGGGCTAAAACCGAAGAAGGGATTTATCTTTGCGCTTCAATACTGCCTCGACTTGCGCGCCAGCTCGATGCCCGCGCCGACGCGCATGAGCCGCATTTCGCCGATGCCGCGGACCTCGTGGCGGCCGAGATCGTCGAGATGGAATTCTTCTACGAGGTTTTCCTTCATCTCGTCGGGCGCGACGACGGTCATAGGGATCTGCGAAGGTCTGGAGCCTTGCCGCCATATTCACCGCCGGTCCGAAGACGTCGTAAACGTATTTCTGGATACCGACGACGGAACCGACGGCGGCACCCGTGCCAAGGCCGATGCGGGCCTGCCACTTGTGCTGGTGGCTCTGGTTGCGCCGCTCCAGATAGCGGATGAAGCGCACGGCGCAATTGGCGACCGCGCGCGCATGATCGGGCGAAGGCTCGGGCATTCCCGCCACTGCCAGATAGGCGTCGCCGATGGTCTTGATCCGCTCGCAGCCGTATTGCTCGGAAATCCGGTCGAAGGCGGTGAAAATATCGTTCAACTCTCCAAGGGTAATCGTCGGATCCCAATCGGCCGCGAACTTGGTAAAGTCGACGAAGTCGAGCATCACCACGGATACGCTCTTGTAGAGCTGGGGCGTCACCACGCCGAAGGTCTTGAATTCCTCGTAGACCGAACGCGGCATTACGTTGAGGAGCAGCCGCTCCACCCGCTCCTTCTCGCGTTCAAGCTCGCGCGTGTTGCGCTCCACCATGGTCGAATAGCTGTCGATCATGGATTCCAGCTCACGGATGCGCGTGATATTCTGGCACTCGACGATGTAGTGCTTTTCACCCTCGACGGTCGCCAATGAAATCGACAGCGCAATAGTGAGCAACCTGCGTTTCGGCTTGATGGAAATTTCGCCGCAGTAACGACCCTCGCCCGCCAAAGCGGCCGCAACCGCATCACTATCAAGACCGGGAAGCATGTCGGAGAAGGTCTCACCCGTACCGGGTTCGCCGAACCACTCGATAAATGCCGGATTTTGAAAAACAAGCCGCTGGTCCGATTGGCGGGCAATGGCAATGCCGACGCCAATGGCGCGAAGAAGCTGCTCGTTGATTGCGGCGATGCTCATGACTTGCCAGCCGATATGATCGGCCCCCTGCGCGCCTCTATCTCTTTTATGACGAGATCAATATCGCCTGCTTCAAATCCATGCTCCACCATGGTTTCGCGCATGATCTTCTTCATCTCGTCGAAGTCTTCATGGGTGAGGTTCAGATGCTCATGGACCTTCTGCAGCCGGTCGTCGGAATATGCAGCCGGCCCTCCCAAAAGCGAGGATATGAATTTGGTCTGATGATCGATGAGGCGCGCCATGTCGACCGCCTCGAAGTAATCGCCGATCTGGTCGGAATCGAGAGCTTTTTCATAAAAGGACATGACAACACGGCTGACAAACTTGAAGCCACCATATTTGTCGAAAAGTGTCTTCGCCATTCCAGCCCTCCGCCAGCTCGCAAAGGTCTGCGAACACATCCAAGGATAGGCCACAAGACTTTCAAATCCAAGCGCTTTACTGAAAAACGCTACGGCATAATTAATCACGAAATCAGGCATGATTGCGAGTGCGCGCCACAAATCCCGTCGCTGGCGCACCTGATTTACGAGTAAAATAAGCAAGCACAACGCCTGATATTACAAAAATCATACAATCTTCGAAGAAACGAACTTTGTGAAATTTCTTATTAAACTTCAACGGTTAGCGACAAACATCGATCCAAAGCAAATAGAGATACATGGAATTCTTTCTGCTCCGAAAGAGCCATATCGCTTTCACCTGTTGAATCTTTCAATTGGCGATGAGTGACGCTTCGCTAACTTAGCTAAAATTAAACCCCGTGCGTTATCCACCGGGTAATGTCCCTTACGGTAACTTAGCAAAGTTACTCTATGGAAGAAGGAATAACCCCTGCTATGAAACCCGCTGCTACGCTTCCCGCAATGCCAATGAAAAAATACCTTACTGTGCTTTCCTGCGCGGCGCTCATGTCTTTGGTACCCGCGCTTGCCGGTGGTATTTCCACCACATTCGACGACCTCACGGCGGCATACGCCAAGAGCGAAAATGCCGGTGGCAACGGTAAAGGCGGGGGTAACGGCGGCGGAAATAGCGGGGGAAATTCCGCGGGTAATTCGGCAAGCAAAAGCAGCAGCGGCAATCCTGGCGGCAAAGGCGTGGGTGTTGCCAACGCTGGCAATCGCGGCGGCGGCAAAAACAAGTCGAATGGAAAAAGCGGAGATTCCCTTGGCAACACCGTCAATTCGGTCGGCTACGGCGTTGCCGATTTTGTCGGCGGGCTGTTCGGCAAATCGAAATCCGGCAAGGGCAAATCATATTCGGCAAGCGCGAATTCCAAGAGCAAAGCCGTCAAAGAGGCATCTTTAAAGAGCGTCGATGTCGTCCCCACAGCCAACCCGTTTGGCAAGGAGAAAAACCTCCACGCCAGAATGGCGAACTACAACTCTCTTGGCCGCAATTGGCACGCCTACGAGAAAGCCCAAAACAAACTGATGGTGGATATGCGCGAGTTCATAAACGCGTCCATCAACTTTGAAGACGCCGTTGCAGCGCTTGGCGTTGCAACCCAGGAAATGGAAATGGCGAAAGAGATCTTCGCAGCAGAACTTGCCGGCGTCGTTGCCTATAACGATTATTCTTACGACGGAAAAACGCTTGGCGAACTGGCCGATCACCTGGCAGAGCTCGAAATGATCGACCGTACCGGCCTGAGCCCGGCGGAAATTGACGCGCTTGACGCCGAAATCGGAAGCCTCACCACAGCTCTCGACAGTGAAGCTGCCAAGAACCTTTCCGACGCCGAGACGAAGGCGGCGAGCGCCGAGGAAACGGCAACGAACCTCGAAGCACTCGCCTCAGACGAAGCCCTTAAAGAAGTGCTTACAGCGAATGCGACCAAGTCCCGGCTGGCGGAATATGGCGACGAATACGTGAACGACGAAATGCTGGCACGCGTGAAGGAAATTCTCGGCGTGGACGGCACATACGGCAAGATAGACCAGATCCGCGAAGCGCGTGAAGTGGAAGCGTTGGCGGCGCCGGAGATCGAATCCGCGATCCCCGACGAACCGGCGGCAGCGACGGAAGAAGAGCCTTCCCAGGAGGTCTCTCTATCGCCCGACGAATTGCGGCTTTCATCGCAGTAAAACCGGCCGAAACCGGCCAGGCAGCAAAGACCGGCGGGCTTGTTCTTCCGCCGGTCTTTTCGTATGCGTTGTTCGAAACAATCCTGAAACGCGACTTGCCCAGACGATGCAAGATCTCACCACCATCGGCTTCGATGCCGACGATACGCTTTGGCACAATGAACGCTTCTTCAAGCTGACCGAGGACCGTTTCGCGCAGCTGCTTGCCGACTACGCCGAAAAGGGCCAGCTGGCAGAGCGCCTGCTTGCGGCTGAAAGACGCAACGTTCGCCACTACGGTTTCGGCATCAAAGGCTTCACTTTGTCGATGATCGAAACGGCAATTGAAGTGACCAATGGCCGCGTTCCTTCATCCGTGATCGGCGAAATCCTAGATGCCGGGCGGGAAATGCTGTCGCATCCGGTCGAAACATTGCCCCACGTGCGCGAAACGCTTGAAGCGCTCAAAGGCGAGTTTCATCTCGTCCTCATCACCAAGGGGGACCTTTTCGACCAGGAGCGGAAACTGGCCGAATCCGATCTGGGCGAATTCTTCGCTGCTGTCGAGATCGTCTCCGACAAGACAGCCGAGACATATCAGCGGATTTTCCGGCAGGCAGGCGATGGCGCCGAACGCGCCATGATGGTGGGCAATTCGCTGAAATCGGACATATTGCCTGCCCTGCAGGCGGGAAGCTTTGGCGTACACATCCCGCATGAACTGACCTGGGCCCTGGAACATGCCGACGATCCGGCAGGCCACGAACGATTCCACCGTATCGACCACTTGGGCAAGCTCCAGGCGCTGATCATGCGAAATCGCTGAGGAAACAGGCCCTACGTTCGGCGGTACTCGGCCCGCACATGCGGAATGACGCGGTCTCCACGCCGGATTTCGTAGGGTTTCCAATCAACGAGTTGCAATCCCAACCCCTCAAAGCGTTTCAACTCCGACGGCGTTAATGGCCAAGGCGGGCCGGAGGCCTCGCTTCCCTCCTCCCTAATTCGGCTGATGACCAAAAGCGTGCCTCCGGGCGCAACAAGACCGGCAATCGCCAGAAACGCGCGCTCGCGCAAGTCGCCTTGAAGCGCCTGCACCGTGTAGCATTCGTGCACAAGGCCGAAAGCGCTGCGCCATTCATCCGGCGGTGAAAACAGGTCAGCCTGCCGGTAATCGACGGGGCTTTCGGGAAACCGGCGCCTGGCCCAGTTCACCGCGCCTTCGGCAACATCGAAGGCTGTGGTGCGATATCCCGCATCTGCAATGGCCTCGGCGTTGTCGCCGAGCCCGCAGGCGATATCGATCGCCCTTTCGCCCGCGCCCGGATGCAAGGCAAGCCAATCACAAAGCGCCGCCTTGGGCTTCAGGTCCGCCCAGGGAACAGCCGCCGCATCGCCGTCCGCTTCATCGTAGACCGCCTCGAACCAATTGCGGCGATCGGCGGCATTGCCGCCCTTTGCACCGAACAGACGATCCAGGCGGGCGCGCGCGACTTCGCGGCGGGCCATGAAATCATCGTCCCTGTTCTCTTCCTGCTCATTCGCGCCGCCGCCGGTCATGCCTTGCGCTCCCAACCGCCCTGATCGTTCTGCTGCCAATAGGTGATGTCGTGACCGGCAGCCTTGGCGGCACTCCATTGCCGGCGCGCTTCGGCAAGCGCATCCGCGTCATGTCCGTCAAACAGAAAAACCGCGCGCATATAGGCTGAAAGATCCGGTGGCTCGGCCCGGTCGACCAGAAAACGGACGGTGGCATCGTTCGGATTATCGCCCTTATCCGTCAGATACACAGGCTGTTGATCCGCGTAACCATCGGCTGCTGTGCCGTGCGGCAAAAACGCATCCTGCCGATAGGTCCAAAGCAGCGAATCAAGCGCCTTGCAGCGCTCTGGCGAGCTGGTCTGGATGACCACGCGCCAATCGCGCCCGAGACACTTCTCGACGAGCCCCGGCAATACGTCTTCCAGCGGGCGCTGGGTGAGATGGTAGAAAAGCACTTCTGTCATGAGCGGCACTGTCGGATGGCGGACCGGACAAGGCAAGTGCGGCGAATTGGCCACAGGCATCCGAGATAAGGCACAAATGCCACAGCCGTATCTTTACTTTACCGCACGTTGGTTCATTAACGCTTTCCCAACGCGCTGCGGCGAATCTTTATGCCGGAATGGGGCGATTCGTGTCGCACGTCACAGCCCCGCAAGCGACGAAGGTTTAAGTCTGCTTCGGCGGGCAAACAGGAGATCGACTTTTATGGCTGTGCGGATTTTTCTTTTCTTCGGCCTTGTGATGGGCCTTACCGGCGCGACGATTGCCATGGGCACTGTCGTCAGCGAGGCGAACAGCACCTGCAAGACCTACAAGACCTGCTGAGCTTGGGAAAATTTTCATCCGAATATAAAAAACCCGCCATTTCCGGCGGGTTTTTGTTTTTTGCATAGCGGTAGAGATTATTTTCCCTCGTAGAAATCCGCTACCAGCCTGTCGAGCAGGCGAACGCCGAACCCGGACGCCCACCCCTGGCTGATCTCCGTCTTGGGGCTGCCCATGGCGGTGCCGGCGACATCGATATGAACCCACGGCACATCATTCACGAATTGCTGCAGGAACTGAGCCGCCGTAATCGATCCGGCCGTCCGGCCACCTGTGTTTTTAACATCGGCATTCGGCGTATCGATCAGCTTGTCGTAATCCTTGGACAAAGGCAGACGCCAAACCTTCTCCTCAGTCGCAAGCCCCGCTTTGGCAAGGTTTTCCACCAGTTCATCGTTGTTGGAAAACACCCCGGCATAATGGTGACCAAGCGCTACGATGACTGCACCGGTCAGCGTCGCCAGATTGATCATGAACCGCGGCTTGAACCGCTCCTGCGTGTACCAGAGCGCATCCGCAAGCACGAGACGGCCTTCCGCGTCGGTATTGATGATCTCTATGGTCGTTCCAGACATGGCCGCGACAATATCGCCCGGACGCTGGGCATTGCCGTCCGGCATATTCTCCACGAGGCCGATGACGCCGATGACATTGGCTTTCGCCTTGCGGGCGGCAAGAGCATGCATCAGACCCGTGACCGCTGCTGCACCACCCATGTCGCCCTTCATGTCTTCCATGCCGCCGGCGGGCTTTATGGATATGCCGCCCGTGTCGAAGACGACGCCCTTGCCCACGAAGGCCAAAGGCTTGTCGGCCTTCGACCGGCCATTCCATCGCATGACGACGAGGCGCGGCGGCTTGACCGATCCTTGTGCAACGCCAAGAAGGGCGTGCATCTTGAGCTTCTTCATTTCCTTTTCGTCGAGGATCTCGACTTCGACGCCGAGTTTCTCCAATTCCTTGGCGCGTTTGGCGAATTCCGCCGGATCGAGCACATTCGCCGGCTCATTGACGAGATCGCGAGCCAGGATAACGCCGTCCGTAACGCCTTCAACGGGCGCCCAGAGCTTCTTGGCGTCTCTTGCGTGATCGGTGCCGATGGCGAGTTTCACCGCCTGTTTGGGCTCGCCGTTATCCTCATCGCTCTTCTTCGTCTTGTATTTATCGAAGGAGTAACTGCGCAGCTTGGCGCCCGATGCGAATGCGACAGCCAAATCAGCAGAAACGTCCAGCGCCGGCGCCTCAAGAAGGACCGTCGCACTCTCCGCCTTCGCCGCTTTCAGCGTCGCCATAACCACGCCGCCGAGTTTCATCCAGCCCTGCTCGCCAAGGTCGCCGGGTTTGCCTAGACCGAACACGAGCAACCGGTCGCAAGGTAGACCGGCCGGCGCGATGATATCGAGGATCTTGTTTGCCTTACCGGAAAAGGATGCAGCCTTGGCGGCCTTTTCAAACAGGCCGTTCGCCGCCGAAAGATAGTCCTTGGCGGCCGGACCGACAGCCAGATCCTCACCCGCGAACACGACGGCTATACCCTTTTTCGGGCCTGCCAATTTGGCAAAGGAAATATCGGGAAACAAAGCACTGTCCTTTTCTTGAACCAAGGGACTGCATCGATACCTTGCGCTCACACCCTATAACGGGATCGAGCGTTGGAATCTTTGCAATGAAGCGGGCGATGGCGATGCACCCTGGACACACCGCCTGCCGAACCTGACTGGAGGCCAAACAATGGCGTGCTTGTGGCTTTCCGGCAAGCGGCAGAAGGTTTACCTTTTGCTAACCCTATTTCTTGCGCGTTTTTTTACCTAAAATCGCGCTTAATTCCCTTACTTCGGCAAAGGCATGTCCTGGCCGCAGTGACAAAGAAAAATGCCGGGGTCTTTTGCTTGAGCCGAATCCGGCCATAAGGCGAGACCAAGGCCTACGCTCATGAACCGGATGCTTCCCAGGCGGATGCTTCCCGGTCAATCGCCGATACGAGGGGGTGGAAAGCCATCGTCAAGCATCGCCAACCATTTGCCAAGCAGCGGAAGTGAATGAAAACCTTCGAGCGTTATGTCCTGCGACGCCTGACTTTTTCTTTCGTCACGGCGCTCGCCGCACTGGCTGGTGTCGTTTGGGCGACACAAGCGCTGCGGCAGCTCGACCTCGTTACGTCCAAAGGACAGACCATCGTTCAGTTCGTGGGGATAACCATGCTGGCGATGCCCTTTCTGATCCTGGTCGTCGCGCCCTTCGCCCTGCTGATCGCGTTGATACTGGTCATGAACGCATTGTCTCAGGACAGTGAGCTTATCGTCATTACGTCTTCGGGCGCTTCTCGCAGCATCCTGCTGAAGCCGGTCATGACCTTCTCGCTTGTCGTCGCGCTCGCCTCGGCTGTGCTCGCCATCCAGGTGTCGCCCGCAAGCCTGGCCCTTTTGCGCGACGAACTGACGAGGGTGCGGGTCGATCTCGTCGCCAATATCGTGCGCCCCGGACGCTTCATAAATGTAGAGGAAGGCCTGACCTTCCACATCCGCAACCGTTCGGGCGACGGGCAGCTTGACGGGCTGATGATGCACGACGAAAGAGACGACGCGACAATCTTCACCTATGAAGCGGCGCGTGGAAATATCATAGAAGCTGCCGACCGCACATTGCTCGTCATGCAGGATGGGACGATCCAGCGGCGCTCCCGTACCAATGGCGCCATATCGATTATCCGCTTTCAATCTTACGCCTTCGATTTGTCAAATCTCATACCAGAAGCAAGCGCTCCGGTTTACAAGCCGAGCGAACGCTCCCTGGCGGAGCTGATGTGGCCATCCGCCGACGATCGATACGCCGAGGAAAAACGCAGCCAGTTCAGCGCGGAAATTCACGATCGATTGAGCCAGCCGCTTTACCCGATAGCATTCGGCATGATCGTCTTCGCCTTCCTGGGCAATGCCCGCACGACGAGGCAGAACCGCAATCTCGCCGTCCTTGGCGCCATTCTCTCATGCATATTGCTGCGAACGGCCGGTTTCGGCGCCATGACCCTCGTCTCATCGACGCCCGCCGCCCGCTTCGGCCTTTATGTCGTTCCGATCGCAGGGCTCCTGGCGGCGATCTGGGGCAATCTTTCGTCGTCGCGGCCAGCATGGCTGGAACGTATTTTCGATGCCGCGGAAAGAGGCCTGGATCACATCGAGGCGGCTATCGGACGCCGGCGCCGCGGCCAGTCCGGCGGGGCAGCATGATGGGCCTCAAAGGTGTAACCCTCGCCAGTTATTTTTCGCTGCGCTTTCTTGGCGCCATTATCGGGCTATTCGCGCTTGCCGCAGTGCTGATTTTCATCTTCGACCTGCTGGAGCTGGTGAGGCGCGGCGGCGATCGGGACGGCTTTTCGCTGCTTCGCGTCGCGCTCATCTCATTGCTTCGAGTGCCCCAGTTGATGGAGCAGGTCCTGCCTTTCACCGTGCTTTTTGGCTCAATTGCCGCTTTCCTGTCATTGAGCAGGTCGCTGGAACTCGTGGTAACCCGGGCGTCCGGGGTTTCCGTCTGGCAATTTATCGCACCGGCTCTTCTGGTCGGTCTGGTGATCGGGATCCTCGCGGTCACCGTTTACAATCCCCTCGCCGTCTACCTTCGGGATTGGTCGGACGATATGGCAGCCGGACTATTCACCAAGGAACAGAGCTTCCTGTTGCAATCCACCGGCGATATCTGGCTCAGGCAGGATGGGGAAGACGGAGAATCGATTCTCCACGCTCGCCAGCTTGTCGATCAGGGACAGCACCTTATCGGCGTCACCATATTGGCCTTCGACCGGGACGCCCGTTTCGTGGAGCGCATCGAGGCGAAGGAGGCAACACTTGCCAACGGCCGATGGGACCTCTCCGATGTTACCGTCTACACGACGGAGGGCGATCCACAGAATTTCGACACCTATTCGCTCAGCACGTATCTCACGGGAACTGAAATCCGCAACAGCATCGCATCTCCCGAATCGGTCCCCTTCTGGGACCTGCCCCGGGTCATCGAACTGTCGGAAAGGGCGGGATTGCCGGCTTACCGATACTCGCTTCAATATCAGGTACTTCTCTCCCGCCCGCTCCTTTTGACGGCAATGATCCTGATTGCCGCGACGGTATCACTGAGAGTTTCCCGGATGGGAGGCATCGGCCGCTTGATTCTGGGTGGCATCCTTGCCGGGTTCGTGCTTTACGTTCTGTCTGAACTGGCGAAGGACTTCGGCGGCGCCGGTATCGTGCCGCCTGTCATCGCCGCGTGGGCACCGGGAGTTTTTGGAATCTTGATGGGATCGACGATCCTTCTGCATCAGGAAGACGGTTGATGAGTTCGCGTATCGTCTTCCCGCATCCGGTACGAACCGTCCCTGGTCGCAATGACCAGCGCGGCAGGAATCCGCTGCAACGCATGACCGCAAGGTTGCTGCGAACGACGTGTCTTGCCGGCGGAACAATGCTCATTGCCGCGCTGCTGTTGCAGGCGCCTGCAGCTCGCGCGCAGGATACTGGCCTTGACCCGCTCGCCAGTGCGCTGACCGCGAAGGCAGATCCGACCGCACCCCTGCTGCTCGAAGCGACGGAACTGCGCTATGACTTCGACAAGGATGTCATTTCGGCAGTCGGCAACGTGCAGATCTATTACGATCAATACGCCGTCGTGGCGGAGCGCGTGGACTTCGACAGGCGCGCCGGGACCTTGACCGCGAGCGGCAATGTCCGTCTGACGGAACCGGACGGCAATGTGCTGACGACTCAGTCGATCACCCTGTCGGACAATCTGCGCGACGGCTTCGCCCAGGCGCTGCAGCTCGACACACCGCAACGCACGCGCTTCATCGCCGAAAGCGCCCGGCGCGAGGGCGGCAACAAGACGACATTCGAAAACGGACTCTATACGGTCTACACGCGGCCAACCACACCGCCGGACAAGCCGCCGCTATGGCGCGTGCGGGCCGCGAAGATCATTCACGACCAGCAGGAACAGACGATCTATTACGAAAATGCGTCGCTGGAGTTTTTCGGCAAGCCGATCGCCTATCTGCCGTATCTATCGATGCCCGACCCGACCGTGCGCAACAAGACGGGTTTCCTCATTCCCTCGCTGGTCATTGGAGGCCGGGTCGGCGTCGGCGCGACGATCCCTTACGAGATTGCCCTCGATCCAAGCTACGATATCCTGTTGCAGGCGACGCCGCTGACCAAGCAAGGACTGCTGGCACAGGCAGAATGGCGCCAGCGACTGGCAAATGGTCAATATTCGCTCTACGGCGGTGGCATCAATCAGGCCCAACCGGGAGAATTTGCAGGATCCAGCGGCGATCGGCGGTTCCGGGGTGTGATCGGCTCGAGCGGCGACTTCGATATCAACGAGCGCTGGAACTGGGGTTGGAACCTCTCATACCGTTCCGACCGGGTTTTCCTGAAGGACTACAGCCTTACCCGCTTCGGATCGGCGGGCGATGTCTCCGAAATCTTCCTTTCAGGCAAGACAGAGCGCAACCGCTTCGACGTCAATGCCTATGCCTTCCGCATTTCGCAGGAAGACTATGACGCCGATCCGGCGAGCTTGAATGCAACGGGTTTCTCGCCGGTCGGCTCGGACCTGCAAAACAAGCAGCCTTTCGTCCATCCGGTAGTCGATTATAATTACATCTTTGAAGAACCGGTGGTTGGCGGTGAGTTTTCCTTGACCGGGAATATCACCAGCCTTACCCGCGACACGACGGACGCCATTTTCACGAACACAAACCGCTTCCGCGGCGTGGAAGGCACCTTCACGCGCACGTCGCTGGAGGCGGAATGGCGCCGGACCCTGATCGACCCGATCGGCCAGGTGTTCACGCCGTTCGCCTACGTCAAGGGCAATCTCTTCTTCCTGGCATCTGCCGACCAGAACGTAGCAGCCCTTACCGATGAAGCGGTTGTGGGAACCGCGATACCGGCAGTCGGCCTTGAATATCGCTATCCAATCATTGCAACGTTCAACGGCGGCAACCACGTTTTCGAGCCAATCGCCCAGGTGATCGCCAGGCCGGACGAGCAACGTATCGGCGACCTGCCGAATGAGGATGCACAAAGCATCGTCTTCGATTCAACGACACTCTTCGAATGGGACAAGTTTTCCGGGTTCGACCGGACGGAAGGCGGTTCGCGCGCCAATCTGGGGCTCAAGTACAAGCTGCAATTCGATCAGGGCAGCTATGTCAGCACATTGTTCGGGCGATCTTACCAGTTGGCGGGCTCTAACTCCTTCGAAAAGCCCGATATTCTCGAACTCGACCGGGGATTCAGGTCTCGATTCGACGCAGTCAGATTATGTCGGCAGCGTCTATTTCGACACCAGCGCGGGATTTCGTCTCGGCGCTCAAGCCCGTTTCGACCAAAGCAACTTCGGTGTCCATCGCGCACAAGTGCAAGCCTCAGGCATTTACGGCCCGGTCGTCGGCAGCCTTGCCTATGCATTCCTCGATGAACAGCCGGATCTCGGCATCGACAATCAGCGGGAAGAACTTCTCGGTTCAAGCAGTCTGCGGCTGGAAGAAAACTGGCGCATATTCGGATCGCTTCGCTACGATCTCATCAATATGAACGTCGTCCAGGATTTAATCGGCCTTGGCTATGACGACGAAGGCTTTTCCGTCTCCTTCTCCTATTCGGAAGATCGCAGCCGCAACAATGGCGAACCCACCGATCGCCTGTTCTTCCTGCGCGTTGGCTTCAGAACGCTTGGAGATACGCAAGTGTCTTCTCAAGTAGGCCAGTGATACTCACCTCCCAGCCTTCACCTCGCGCCTAGATTTGGGCTGAATCGTGCTGCAAAACGGCTTGTCTCTTCAAATCCGGCGCTGCATGTGCAAGAAAAGCTGCCGGAACAGATCAATGGGCCGGGCTCGAATCGAAACAACCGGTCAGGGAGTGCACTAATGAAGATGCTGAACGGCTTTCGCCTCGCGCTCGCGCTAGCCGTGATCGTTGCGACGGCGGTCGCACCCGCAAAGGCTGCAACAGAAATCAAGGTGATCGTCAACGACAAGGCGATAACCACCTATGACATCGACCAGCGCGCCAAATTGCTTCGCCTGACAACGCGGCGCAGTGGCGCGGCGGCACAAAAAGCCGCAATGGAAGAACTTATCGACGAAACGCTCAAGCTTCAGGAATCCGCGCGGCTAAGGGTTTCCGTATCGGACGCACAGGTTGATGACGCTTTCGGCAACATCGCCAGAAACGTGAAATTGACGCCTAGCCGGCTTGAGGCAGCGCTTCGTCAATCCGGTGTGAGCCCATCCACTTTACGAGATCGCCTCAAGGCGGATATTGCATGGAGCCAATCGGTCCGGCTGAAATTTCGCGCGACGGTAAAAATCAACGAGGCCGACGTTGTTGCCGCCTTGAGGAAAGGCGCGACAGAAGAGCCCTTGACCAGCGTGGAATACAACCTGCAGTCCTATATTTTCGTTATTCCAGGCAAGGCATCAGAGTCATTCAAGGCAAAGCGGAAGGCAGAAATCAATCAATTTCGCAATCAGTTCACCTCGTGCGAACAAGGCGAGAAAGCCGCCCAAAGCCTGAGCGAAGTGGTGGTACTGCCCGCTAGAAGGCGGCTTGAATCCGAGTTGCCGCCCATTGCTCGCGACGCGCTGCAAAACACGACGACCGGTGGCACCACCGACATCAACCTCGGCGACAAGGGCTACGAATTTATTGCGGTCTGCGACAAGCGGGAATTCAAGGGCGATGTTGACGCCCGGGTGGCAATGGAAGCAGAGCTGAGAAACAAGGAAGGCGATCAGTTGTCGCGGCAATATCTGCGCGATCTGCGCAGAAACGCCCTCATCGACTATCGCTAGGACCATGTTAAGCGACCGAACTTCCCGTTGCAGTAACAATGGGCGAACCTGCAGGCATCGGACCGGATATCACCTTGCAGGCCTGGGAACGCCGTCTTCTGACCAACATACCGGCTTTTTACGTGCTGGCGGACCCGCATCTGCTGCAGTCGCGCGCCAAGCGCCTGGGGCTTGAAATCCGGCTCACACAGGTGGATCCAGCCGAAGCGATCGGAGCGTTCAAGACCTCGCTTCCAGTCGTTCCAATCGCCGAAGGCATAGAGGACCGGCCCGGCGAAATAGTCGCCTCAACCGGCAAAGCGGTGGTGAGGGCAATCGAGCAGGCTGTCGATGACGTCGCTACAAATAAAGCTGCGGCACTGGTTACCAATCCGATCCACAAGAAAGCGCTATACGACGCGGGTTTCAAACACGCAGGCCACACTGAATTCCTGGGCGAACTCGCTTCCCGTTTGGGCCGCCGACCCTATCGACCAGTGATGCTGCTTGCCGGTCCCGACCTTCTCGTCGTACCGGTTACGGTGCATATCGCACTGAAGGATGTACCGGCGTCGCTGACAAGGGAACTGATCGTCGAAACGGCCCGGATCACTGCCGTAGATCTCACGGCGCGCTTCGGCATCGAATCGCCGCGGCTGGCGATTTGCGGACTAAACCCGCATGCGGGCGAAGGCGGCACCATGGGACGAGAAGATCTGGAAATCATAGCTCCCGCAATCTCGGACTTGCGCGCATCAGGCATCGACGCGAGCGGACCGCATCCGGCCGATACGTTGTTTCATCCCCAGGCGCGCAAGACCTACGACTGCGCGCTGGCCATGTACCACGATCAAGGACTTGTACCAATCAAGACGATCGCCTTCGACAGCGCGGTCAATGTCACACTCGGCTTGCCGTTCGTGCGCACGTCGCCCGACCACGGGACGGCGCTTGGGATCGCTGGCACAGGCGCGTCCAGACCGGGAAGCTTCGAAGCCGCAATCCGCCTCGCAGCCGCCCTCGCCGATCCCCGGACAGTGGGCTGAGGCGGCAAAGATGGCGCAGATCGATACGTTGCCGCGGCTGAGCGACGTTATTCGCAATCACGGCCTCGACGCTCGAAAATCGTTAGGCCAAAATTTCCTTCTCGACCTGAACCTGACGCTGCGCATCGCGCGAGCCGCCGGCGATTTGACCGGGTCGACCGTGCTGGAGGTTGGTCCCGGGCCAGGTGGCCTGACACGCGCTTTGCTGGTGGCCGGCGCGCGCAAGGTCGTCGCCATCGAGAAAGACCGGCGCTGCCTGCCCGCCCTGCAGGAAATCGCCGATTTCTACAAGGCAAGGCTGGAAATAGTGGAAGGCGATGCACTGGATGTATCGTTGGAGACGGTCGCTTCGGGGGGCCCGCTGAAGATCGTCGCAAACCTTCCCTATAACGTCGGCACACAGCTTTTGATCAACTGGATCGCCACGAAGAATTGGCCGCCTGTATGGTCGTCGCTAACGCTGATGTTTCAAAAGGAAGTGGCGGAACGCATCGTTGCAAAGCCGGGAACCAAAGCTTACGGCAGGCTGGGCGTACTTGCAGGCTGGCGCACCAAGGCGGAGCTATTGTTTGACGTCAGCCCGCAGGCCTTTACGCCACCGCCCAAGGTTACCTCGGCAATCGTACAATTAACGCCAAACGCCGCGCCCCTGCCCTGCGCACTATCCGACCTTGAGCGGTTGACCGCAGCTGCTTTCGGCCAGAGGCGCAAAATGCTGCGGGCGAGCCTGAAAAGTCTGGCGCCGGACGCGGAAGACAGAATTCGCGCTACCGGCCTTCAACCGACACAGCGCGCCGAAGAGATACCGATCGAAGGATTCATCGCACTGGCCAATGCATTCGCGGCGGCGTGAGAGCGCGTTCGCGCAAAGCTGCAGACCGATCCGCTCACTTCCCGCTTTTCGACAATTCCCGTTCCAGATCCCGCACCATGCCATCGATCAAGCCGCCTATGGCGGGAGAACGCTCGCGCTTCAGTCTTTCGGCCTGGAGGATCGCCCGCGCACCGTTGAAGGCGCGCTCAAGATCTTCATTGACGATGATATAGTCGTATTTCGACCAGTGCTGCATTTCGCCCACGGCCGTCTGCAGCCGCCGCAGAATTACGTCCTCGTCATCCTCGGCACGACGATGCAGCCGGGATTTCATCTCCGCGATTGACGGCGGCAAGATGAAAATCGAAGCGACATCACTGCGCATCTTCTCGTAAAGCTGGAAGGTTCCCTGAATATCGATATCGAAAAGGACATCCTTGCCGTTTTCAAGCGCGTTTTCGACGAAGTCACGCGGCGTGCCATAGAAATTGCCATGGACTTCCGCCCATTCCAGCAGTTCATCGCGGTCGCGCATCTGCTGGAAGCGGTCTTGAGAGATAAACTTGTAATGCACCCCTTCTATCTCACTCGAGCGGCGTGGGCGCGTCGTAACCGAAATAGATAGCGTAATGCTTTCATTCTCCATTGCCAGAAGCTGTCGGGCAATCGTCGATTTACCGGCGCCTGAAGGAGAAGACAAAACGAGCATTAACCCGCGTCGGCGGGCATCGGCTTCATCGGCAGTTACCGTTGTCGCCTTTTCTGTTTCACCCATGCCTTACTCCAAATTCTGAATCTGTTCGCGCATCTGGTCGACGATTGCCTTCATGTCGAGGCCGATGGCCGTCAGGGTCGTATCATTCGACTTCGAGCAGAGCGTATTGGTTTCGCGATTGAATTCCTGCGCCAGAAAATCCAGCCGGCGCCCCACCGATCCGCCATTGCCGATCAGTTCCCGGGTGGCGGCAACGTGGGCATAGAGGCGGTCGAGCTCTTCACGAATATCGGCGCGGGTGGCAAGGAGCGCCGCTTCCTGGTGCAGGCGTTGCGGATCGAGGGTTGCTCCAGCATCCATCAGCATCTCGACCTGCTTGCGTAGCCGGTCGCGGATCGCTTCCACCGTGCGCGCCGGGTGGTCTTCCGCTTGACGGGTCAGATTGTCTATCGACTGCAATTGCGCCATGAGAATATCGCGGATCGCGCTACCCTCCGCCTGACGCATCGCCGTCAAACCCTGCAATGCGGCATTGAAAGACGTCATGAGACCGTCGCGCAATTGCGCGCGCGCTTCCTCATCATCTTCCGTTTCCTTCAATTCAAGCACACCCTTGTGTGTCAATATACCGTCAAGCGAAGGGGGCGCAGCATCCGGCAGCCTGCGATGGAGTATCTGGATGGCGGCCAAAACCGCTTCCAGCGCCGTTTCGTTGATGCGAAGAACCGCTTCGCCCTGATCGCGCTGAAGGCTAAGGCCAATTGTTATATTGCCGCGCTTGAGCCGCTTGGAAGCAGCCTCGCGGATGGGGGCCTCCAGGTCTTCAAGCCCTGCAGGAAGACGCAAGCGGATATCCAGCCCCTTGCCGTTTACCGAGCGCAGTTCCCAGGTCCAGCGGCAGCTTCGACCCGTTCCCTCGACGCGGGCGAAACCCGTCATGCTGGAAAGAACCATTCCCGTCTCCTTGTGCGACATGAGAGCATTGATCACGCCCCCCATTGCGCCCCACCGCGACAATATTCAGACGGGGAACTGAGAAACCTAGTTGCCCGCAGGCTGCGCACCGTTGCTTTGACCGTTTGCCCCGTTTCCTGCCCCCTCCGCCGCGTTTTTACGGGCGTCGCGCTCAATTTCGCGCCATTTCACAACATTGCGCTGGTGCTGGTCGTAGGTCTCGGCAAAGACATGGCCGCCACTACCATCGGCAACGAAGTAAAGATCCTTCGTCCGCGAAGGCGAAGCCACAGCCTCCATCGCCGCTCGGCCGGGGTTTCCGATCGGTCCAGGCGGCAAGCCGTCTATCTGATAGGTGTTATAAGGGTTTTTCGCATCGAGCTCAGACTGCTTGATCGCCGAGCGATCGGATTTCCACGCATCGCCACCATGCAGACCGTAAAGAATTGTCGGATCGGACTGAAGCCGCATCCCTTTAGTCAGCCGATTGACGAATACCCCGGCGACCCGAGGCCGTTCATCGGCTTTTGCAGTTTCTTTCTCAACGATCGAAGCCAGAATTACCAGCTCCTTGGGTGACGCAACGGGAATACCGTCCGTGCGTCTTTCCCATATCTCTGCGAGCGCCTTGGTTTGCGCCGCCATCATCTGCCGCAGGATCTGTTGGCGGGTCGTGCCTCGGGTGAAACTGTAGGTTTCCGGCAACAGCGCGCCTTCTGCGGGAATTTCCGACAGTTCTCCCGTCAGAACCGGATCTTCCTTCAGTTTTTCGACGATTTGCGCACTCGTCCAGCCTTCGGGAATGGTGACAGCGTGGTAGACCGCCTTCCCGGATACCAGATTGTCCATAACTTCACTCATGGACATACCTGGCGTGAATGCATATTCGCCAGCCTTCAGCTTCGGCGCATTCTTGTGGATCCAGACACCTGCCTTAAAGATAATCTCGTCGTCGATGACGCCTTGTAATTTCAAGGTCGACGCAATCGACGCAAGTCCGGAGCCGGACGGAATTACGACAGTCTTCTCGGCTTGAAGTGGCCCCGGCTTCTCAAATTCAGCCTTGCCCAGGTAAAGACCCGCCCCCACTGCGACGATTGCAAGAACAGCGACGGTCAACAGGAAGTTGACGAAAACGACGACAGGATTACGGACGTGCCTTGAACGCATGGGAGGAGGTGGCGCCGGTTCGGGTTGGATGGCTTCTCGCGGGCTTTTCGGATGAACTCTGGGTTCATGGAACTCTGCAGCGGAGGAAAGCCCCTCTTCAGCCTTGTCCGACTCGCTCATCAGTTTAGCCATCCCACCAGATTGTTTTGCCGCTACTCCCCACCATCGATCACTAGGTTGAGCACGACTATGGCCAAAACACGAAATCGCGCGTCAATGAGCGACTTTACGGAATACAAGCGACGCGTTGGTCCCGCCAAATCCGAAGGAATTGGAGAGCGCGATGTTGATTTCCATCGGCTTCGCCTTGTTGGCAACCAGATCGATTTCCGATTCCACCGAAGGATTTTCCAGATTGATCGTCGGCGGAGCGATATTGTCACGCATCGCCATCAGCGAGAAAATCGCTTCAATTGCGCCCGCAGCACCAAGCAAATGCCCGGTTGAAGACTTCGTTGAAGACATCGTTATTCCCGATGCGGCATTGCCGGCCAGACGCTGCACTGCGCCTAGCTCAATCTCGTCGCCAAGCGGTGTCGACGTGCCATGAGCGTTCACGTAGTCGATATCGGAAGGCATAATGCCGGCACGCTTCAGCGCTGCTTGCATGCACCTGTAGGCGCCATCGCCATCGGCGGCCGGCGCCGTGATATGGTAAGCGTCGCCCGACATGCCGTAGCCGATCACCTCTCCGTAGATCTTGGCTCCACGCGCCATGGCATGTTCGTATTCTTCCAGCACGACAATACCGGCGCCCTCGCCCATCACGAAGCCATCGCGGTCCTTGTCATAGGGGCGCGAGGCGCGATGCGGCTCGTCGTTGAAATTGGTCGAGAGTGCACGACAAGCGGCAAAACCAGCCATGGAAATACGGCAAACCGGGGATTCCGTGCCACCCGCCACCATGACGTCGGCGTCATCAAGCGCTATCAGCCGCGCAGCATCGCCGATCGCGTGAGCGCCCGTGGAACACGCAGTAACGACCGCGTGATTCGGACCTTTAAGACCGTGACGAATGGATACATATCCACCGGCCAGGTTGATAAGGCGGCCGGGAATAAAGAACGGGCTGATCCGCCTGGGACCTTTTTCCGCCAGAATCAGCGACGCGGATTCAATACCTTGCAGGCCGCCGATGCCCGAGCCGATCAATACGCCCGAGCGTATCTGATCCTCATAGGCCTCAGGTTTCCAATTCGCATCAGCAAGAGCCTGCTCGGCCGCCGCCATCGAATAGATGATGAAATCATCGACCTTGCGCTGTTCCTTGGGGTCCATCCAGTCGTCTGGATTGAACGTCCCGTTGGAGCCATCGCCGCGCGGAACCATGCAGGCAATCTGACAGGCTATGTCATCCGCCTTGAAGGTGTCGATCCGCTTTGCGCCGCTCTGGCCTTCAAGAATTCGCTTCCAGGTGATGTCAACTCCGCTACCAAGCGGCGTGACCATCCCCATTCCGGTTACGACAACTCGCCTCATCACATTCCCGTATCCATGTGCCGCCAAATGCGAATCGGACAGGCCGCAGGGCCTGCCCGATTCGATGCGGTCAAATTAACCGGCGTTCTTTTCGAGGAACCTGACGGCATCGCCGACGGTCAGGATCGTCTCGGCGGCATCGTCCGGGATTTCGACGCCAAATTCTTCTTCAAAGGCCATGACCAGCTCGACGGTGTCGAGGCTGTCTGCGCCGAGATCATCGATGAAGCTTGCGTCATCCGCAACCTTGTCGGTGTCCACACCGAGATGCTCGACGACGATCTTCTTAACCCGATCTGCGATATCGCTCATGTTTCAATTCCTCGATAACTTCGCGGTGCTTTTTGTTTACAGCGCCCTGTCCGTAACAACCCATCAGATCATAGGCCGCCGGATCATAGGAAAGCGGCGGTCGCGTTACCAGTCCGTACCGAACAAGCATTCGGTACAAAACCAGACCACATCGCATTGCCCAGGGAAATGCGTCTATATGCCGGCGGGTTGGTAACACACTTTACAGGGCTTGACCAGCCAAGGAAACGCCTGCCGGAACCGCTACCGGAAGACGCTGGATCCCTGGAGATTCCGTCAATTAGATCATAGCCATACCGCCATTCACATGCAGCGTCTGGCCGGTAACATAGGCAGCTTCTTCGCTGGCGAGATAGACAACCGCCGCAGCGATTTCAAGCGCAGTTCCAAGTCGCCCTGCCGGAACGGTCTGAAGAATTGATTCTCTCTGCTTCTCGTTCAGAACGTCCGTCATTGCCGTTTCGATGAAACCGGGTGCAATCGCATTGACCGTAATGTTGCGGCTGGCGACCTCGCGGGCAAGGGCTTTGGTCATGCCGATCATTCCAGCTTTTGCAGCCGAATAATTCGCCTGGCCCGGGTTTCCGGTAACACCGACGATGGATGTAATGCCGATAATACGGCCATGGCGGCGCTTCATCATTCCCTTGATCGCGGAACGGGCAAGGCGGAAACCCGCCGTCAGGTTCACTTCAAGAACCTGATCCCATTCATCATCCTTCATGCGCATGAAAAGATTATCGCGCGTGATGCCGGCGTTATTCACGAGAATATCGACCTGCCCCATGGCAGATTCCGCTGCCGCAACAAGCCCGTCCACCGCCTCGCGACTGGAAAGATTGACGGCCGAAACATGCACCCGCTCGCCGAGATCAGCGGCGAGCGCTTCAAGCTTCTCCGCGCGCGTGCCGGAAAGCGTAACGACGGCGCCCTGCTGATGCAGAGCGCGGGCAATCGCCTCGCCGATTCCGCCCGTTGCACCCGTCACCAGCGCTGTCTTTCCCGTCAGATCGAACATTTGGGCATTCTCCTGAAATTCTCTTCCAGGTCTTCAAAGACCCGGCCTTCATAGGCTCACACGCCGAAACGAGCGATCGCCGCATCCACATCTTCCGGCATATTGATCGCGAAAGCCTCCGCGTCGCCGGCGATTTGCTTGACCATCCCGGTCAGCACCTTGCCGCTACCGACTTCGTAGAACGTGGTCACGCCGGCACCCGCCAGCCAGGAAATGGACTCACGCCAGCGAACGGTACCTGTAACCTGCTCCACAAGACAACGGCGGATTTCCTGCGGATCGCTGATCGGAGTCGCAAGCACATTTGCAACCAGCGGCACTTTAGGAGCATTCACCGTTACATCCGCCAATGCCTTTGCCATGACCTCGGCGGCAGGCGCCATCAAAGCGCAATGGAAAGGCGCGCTCACCGGCAAAAGGATTGCGCGGCGCGCACCTTTGGTCTTGGCGATCTGAAGGGCGCGCTCAACCGCCGACTTATGGCCGGACACCACGACCTGGCCGGGCGCATTGTCGTTTGCAGCCTGACAAATCTCACCGGCAGCCGCCTCTTCGGCAACTTCGCGCGCCGCTTCAAAATCCAGTCCGAGCAAAGCGGCCATCGCGCCCTCGCCCACCGGAACCGCCTCTTGCATGGAGCGGCCGCGAATACGCAATAGCCGCGCTGCATCGCCAACCGACAGGGCGCCGGCAGCGGCCAAGGCCGAATATTCACCAAGCGAATGGCCAGCGACATAGGCTGCCTGACGGGATAGCTCGAAACCCCTGGATTCAAGTACGCGCATCGCTGCAAGGCTGACGGCCATCAGCGCCGGTTGCGCGTTGGCCGTCAGCGTCAACGCGTCTATCGGGCCTTCCCAGATGATACGGCTCAGATTTTCTCCGAGCGCATCGTCCACTTCCTGGAAAACGGCGCGCGCTTCACTGTAGGTATCGGCAAGTTCCTTGCCCATTCCAACGGCTTGGCTTCCCTGTCCGGGAAAAGTGAAGGCTACTGTCATTTCGGCGGCATCCCAAAACGGCTATTCCCTATCCCGCCAAAGGGCGGGCAGGAAGTATCCCGACCCACAATCCCGCGACGACTGATGACGTATTGGGAAAGGGTCTGAGGCAAATTTCACTTCGGCGCAATGACACGCCCGGCCCCGCCCCTGTCAAGGGCCGAGGCGTAAAAAAACACGCAAAACGCCAAGCAAGGCTTGTGTTTTACCCGCCTTGCGGTATAAGCCGCGCTTCATCCGGGACTTTGGCCGGGGGCTGAAAGGAAGGTCGGGCATTTAAACGCCCGGCAGGAACATGCAAATGATTCCGACTTCCCGTGTCTCCGCTCTCGAAGTTACTTCGGTTCGCCTTTCAGGCCGGCTCGAAGAGGCTTAGCGCCAGGTCCCACGTTGTAACCCGATGAAAGGCTATATCACATGCCTCTTTACGAGCACGTGTTCATGGCTCGTCAGGACGTTTCGCCCCAGCAGGTGGAAGCGTTGACGGAGCAATACAAGGCGCTGATCGAAGAGCAGGGTGGCTCTGTCGGCAAGGTGGAAAGCTGGGGCCTGCGTTCCCTGGCATACCGTGTCAACAAGAACCGCAAGGCGCATTACACCTTGATGAACATCACGGCGGAGCCGGCGGCAGTTGCCGAGATGGAACGCCAGATGCGCATCAATGAAGACGTTCTTCGTTTCATGACCATTCGCGTCGAGGAACACGAAGAAGAGCAGTCGGCGATGATGCAGAAGCGCGACCGCGACGATCGCCGTCGCGGCAAGGATCGCGACGATCGCGGCCCCCGCGATGACCGTGGCCCCCGTGACGACCGTGGCCCGCGTGGCGGCGGCCGGCGCGACTTCGACTAAGGAACAGGACCCATGATCGATATCGCACAGCTTCCGACCCGGCGTCCGTTCTTCCGTCGCCGCAAGACCTGTCCGTTCTCCGGCGAAGGCGCGCCGAAGATCGACTACAAGGATATCCGCCTGCTGCAGCGCTATATCTCGGAGCGCGGCAAGATCGTGCCGAGCCGTATCACCGCAGTGTCGGCCAAGAAGCAGCGTGAGCTGGCCCGCGCCATCAAGCGCGCTCGCTTCCTCGGCCTGCTGCCCTTCGTGATCAAGTAGGATCATCCGGAACGCCGGAGGCCCTTCGCCTCCGGCGTTCCCCATTAAAAGAAAGGCTGCCGAAAGGCGGCTCGTCCGTGAATGCGGACATCCCGGTTGGGGTCGGCGGGACCATGCCAAGACCCCTAACCGCCTGAAACAGGCGGGACAGCGACAAAGGACCACTACCATGGAAATCATTCTTCTCGAGCGCGTCGCCAAACTCGGCCAGATGGGCGACGTAGTGCGCGTGCGTGACGGCTTTGCCCGCAACTACCTTCTGCCGCTTGGCAAGGCGCTGCGCGCGAACAAGGGCAATCTCGCGCGTTTTGAGACTGAGCGTGCTCAGCTTGAAGCCCGGAACCTGGAGCGCAAGCAGGAAGCGGAAGGCGTCGCCGCCAAGCTCGACGGCAAGTCGTTCGTCGTGGTTCGTTCAGCCGGTGAAACCGGTCAGCTCTACGGATCGGTTGCGACACGCGACATCGCCGACGTCGCCGGCGAAGGCGGCTTCACCATCGAGCGCTCGCAGGTACGCCTCGACCGTCCGATCAAGACGATCGGCCTGCATTCGGTCATCGTCGCCCTTCACCCCGAAGTCGAAGTGACGATTGCGGTCAATGTCGCCCGTTCGGCCGACGAAGCCGAGCGCCAGGCGCGCGGCGAAGACCTCAGCCAGGCCGATCGTGACTTCTTCGAATTCGAAGAAGAAGAGGTCGAAGGCGAAGAGGGCGAAGAAATCTCCGCCGAGGGCGAGACCGAGGAATAAGCCTTCTCAGGCTTTTGGACCCGGATCTATCCAGCATAACTCTGGATCAACGGCGCCTCCGGGCGCCGTTTTTCGTTAGAGCTTGTGCTTATAGACCAGATGCGACCTCTGGACGGTAAACGGTCTAGTCACCCGAATCTGAAGTTCGTCTCATTTCACAACCGGCTCTGAGCGAACTTCAGATTCAAAAGGGTGACTAGCAGGTCTACGTATCTAGTGTGGTTTTTGAATTTGAAATACGCTCCGGCGGATGCTGCTGAAATGAGGCGTATTTCAAATTCACCATACTAGGTCATGGAACCACGGCGTTTGAGCCCATATCCGCTTCGGGCAGACGGCGGTGTCTGCTTCAACGAGCCGCCCGATTTGGCGCAACCGAATTCGCACCTGGATGGAAATCATGAAACCGATAGCCGACCAGCGGGCAATTGCCTTTGCAGTATTGACTGCGATGCCACTGTTCTTTTCCTCAAATCTCATTATCGGCCGCGCCGCGATAGAATCCGTTGAACCCTTCACGCTCGCTTTCCTGAGGTGGGCAATTGCCTTTCTCATCCTTCTGCCATTTGCAGCAATGAGCCTGACGCAGCACCGAAAAACGTTGCTCAGCCAAATGTGGCTGATCAGCATAATGGGACTGCTTGGCATGTGGATTTGCGGTGCCGGCGTTTATTGGGCATTGCGATTTACCACCGCCACGAACGGGACGCTCATCTATACGTCCTCCCCCGTTCTCATATTGATCCTGGAGCGGATCTTCAGAGGGCGGCAGATCAGTCATGCTGAATGGGTCGGCATAGTTCTGGCAATTTCAGGCGTATTCACAATTATCGCCAAGGGTTCGCTCTCGGCGATATTGCTGATGCAACTGAATAGTGGCGATCTCATTTTCGCAATAGCGGCAATAAGTTGGGCGGTCTATTCCGTGCTGTTGCGGCGAAGGGAATTCGCCCATGTGCCTACAATCTCGCTCTTTGCATGCCTGGCGCTTGCAGGAGCGGTCAGCCTTCTGCCCTTCATGGGACTGGAGATCGCAGCAACGGGAGCATTCCCCGCGACGGCTAAAGCATGGCTTTCAATTTTCGGCGTCGCATCCGTCTCTTCCGTCCTTGCCTTTGGCTGTTTTCAGTACGGAATAAAGGTGGTCGGCCCGTCGACGACCGGCCTTTTCATGTACCTGCTGCCGCCTTACGGCGTGTTGATGGCAGCGCTATTTCTTGGCGAGGAACTGCACCGATATCACGTGACGGGGTTTGTTTTGATCATGACAGGCCTGATCCTGGCAACAGCCCCGAAGGCCTGGATAACCGCCAGGTTAGGCAGGATGCCGCTCAAATCCGCGAAAGAGCGCGAGCTTTAACGCTTTTGCCGTGGAAAGCTCGAAGGCCACGGTCAACCTGAACAGAAAGCGCTGCACTTCGCCGCTCGCCTTCAGCCAACGACCGCGAGTTGCGGAAAAGCCTCAAGAAGCCAATAGGAAAGAGCTGCCATCTGGCCCGTCAGGAACGCAACGCCAGCGACAATCAACATCACGCCCATCACCCTTTCGACCGTCATCATGTGGCGCTTGAAGCGTCCCATCATCTGCATGAACGGCCCGGCGAACAGCGCCGCCGCCAGAAATGGCACACCCAATCCCAAGGCGTAAGCGCCGAGCAGAAAAGCGCCTTGAAACACCGTATCCTTCGAGCCTGCAATAAACAAAATGCCGGCAAGGATCGGGCCGACGCAGGGCGTCCAACCAAATGCGAAGGCAAGGCCGATCACATATGCGCCAAGCAGACCTGCCGGTTTGCGCTCAACGTGTACGCGGGCTTCCCGATAGAAAAGGCTGATGCGGAATACGCCGAGAAAATGCAGGCCCATGATGATGATTGCAACACCGGCGACATAACCGAAATACTCCAGATATCTCGTAACGAATTGGCCAATGAGGGAAGCACTCGCACCGAGTGTGATAAACACGCTGGAAAACCCGAGTACGAAGAAAAGTGCAGCAAGAAAAACCCTTTGAGGGTTCGCTTTCTCGTCATTCGAACCGGTGAGCTGGTCAAGCGAGACGCCGGCCAGAAAGCCCAAATACGGTGGAACCAGCGGCAAAACGCAGGGCGAGGCGAAGGAAAGAATACCGGCGAGAAACGCGCCAAAAACCGTCACTTCACTTAGCATCGATAAAGCTTCCTGTTCTTTCTTGTCTCCTGCTGGATTTAGCATCTCCAGCGGGATATTCCACCGACCCAGTTTGGGGAAACCGCGCCCCCTTAGACGGCAACCTGTATACGCGACTGCCGCAATCCGGTCCTTTCAACCTTCTGCGAGGAGAGAGGAAGCGCCCGGATAGAGCGTCACCTATTGAGTGCGACGTGTCACAACCAACCGCGTTCCATGTAGTATTTCAAGGCGCCCGGGTGCAATGGCGCAATAAGGGAATCCCTTATCATCTCCTGTTCATCAAGCTGGCCAAATGCGGGATGCAATCGACGGAAATTGTCGATATTTTCAAACACAGTCTTGACTACTGTATAGACGACATCTTCCGGTATATTGTCAGTGGTTACGACTATCGCCCCGACTCCGAAAGTATTTATATCGTCTTCGTTATTATACATTCCTGCAGGAATTTTCGCTTTTCTGTAGTAGGGATATTTCAACAACAGGTTGTCGACTGCCTCGCCGGCAATCGGGACCAGGCGAGCGTCGCAACTCGATATCGTTTCCTGAGTCAGTGCGGATGGGTGCCCCACAAGCCAGAAGTAACTGTCGATCCTGCCGTCGCATAACGCCTGACCGACCGCCGAGGACTTCAATTCCGTGACTTCCGCAAGTTCCTTACGGGCGACAAGACCTTCGCTTTCCATAATTTCCCAAGTGGCATACTGACCGGAACCTGGATTGCCGATATTGACTTTCTTGCCTGTGAGATCACCAAGCCCATGGATGTTCGACCCTTCTCGCGCCAGCATTGTCACCGGCTCCGCGTGGATGGAAAAAACTGCGCGTAGCGTTCGGAACGCAGTGTCCTTCCATCTGGCTTGACCCAGATAGGCATTCGCCTGAACATCGGACTGAACAATCCCGAACGCCAGTTCGCCAGATTCAAGGCCAGCCAGATTATCCAGCGAGCCTCCGGTTGCCTCCACAAGGCAGCGAACACCATGGCCGCTGCGGTCCTTGTTCAAAAAGCGGCAAATAGCCCCACCCGCCGGATAGTAAACGCCGGTCAATCCGCCAGTCCCAATCGAGACAAACCTCTGTTCGGCCGCATGGCTTTCAACTGTGAAAAGACCTACACATAGTATCAATACAAATCCGAATACGCGCATTTATCACCCTTTTATCTCTGTTAATTCAAATGACAGCCATATCAAACTCATGCCTTTTAAAAAAATTTACAATATTCATATTATTTTTACTAAGATTTGCCAGATATATTGACCTTAAACACTACTAATATTACTGACTAAATTTCATCCGTCGGTAGTTTCATTTTTAACTTCAGCTAAAATCGGGCGACTTGGTTCGAAATCGTCAATTATATCTCGAATTCCCTGCCGCCACTGATCTATCACCAGGCGCAAAGATAGAGTTTGGCGGCTATTCGGCAGTTTATCCAGAAAATCGAGAAAAAATCGGTCAAGCGCATCAGGATCTATTGCGCGTTGCGCAGCCAGACCCTGGATGAGCGCCAGGGTCGCTGCTATGTGACCTTTCAGAAATTCAAACTCTACTCCGCTCAACCCAGTTTCTTCTTTATTTCCCAAAGTATGTCCTCCATATCAAAACCGGTTAGAATCTCCATTGAATGCCATTATCGCTGCTTCGTAGCCAAATGCACAGTTACTCCTGCGCCTTCTTGCGTTTGGCAGTCTTAGCTTATGGCGGAAAGAGGTTTCAATTTTACCCAGCACAAAGTGCATTTGGCACGCCCTCAGGCCTTGCCCTATCCGGTCCGACTCGTTATTTGTCTGCCCATCGAAAGATGCATTTCGAAATTTGGTGAGAGCCTGTAGCTCAGCAGGTAGAGCAACTGACTTTTAATCAGTAGGTCCAGGGTTCGAGCCCCTGCGGGCTCACCAAAATAATCAATATGTTAGAACATTTTTGGGATTTGATCGATTTCGTCGTGCCAGCACTATCAGAGTGCGCAACCGAAAGTTTATTGTATCTTTTTTCATTTCTAGCAAATCAGTCCCAGCAAATCGATCTCCCCCACCCCGGGGTAACAGTGGGTGGAGGAACTGGCACAACAGCCGGCCCTTTCTCGCAAACTATCTTTGAGCGAACTCTCGAACAATCGCTTAGCAAGCCGACAAGAGCCTCCTGCTCGCTAAATCACTCAAAGTTTGGCCCTGGAGTATTTCTCGCCAGATCTGAATTGGATTTGGCGACAAGGATATGCTCCGGGCAACCGCCACACTGACCTCGAGCGAAAATTTCCTGGCGGGACCCTGCGTGATCAGGAATGGCTGCAACGTGATCTACTCGACAACCTCCGCCTTCAGGCCGCCGCATCCCATCCCGCACGAATGTTAGCGTATCCCTCCCGATAAACCGCTTCCGGACTTTCAGCAAAGTCGCGCCAGACCTTCGTGGCCGCGGCAAGGTCCGGCAAGCCACGCCCAAAGCTCTCGATTGTAAGCCAGTCGTCATAGCCGCCAGAACGGAGCGCGCGGTATGTCTGCGCCCAGGGAATATTGCCCCGTCCCGGCACGCCCCGGTCGTTTTCCGAGATGTGCACATGCACAATATTGTGCTTATGGTCGATAAATGCGCCGATAGGGTCCTGTTCCTCGATATTGCAGTGAAAAGTGTCATACATCGCACGAATGTTTGCATGCCCGATCGCATCGATATGCGCCGACAGGTCCGCCATCGTATTGACAAGGTAACATTCGAACCGATTGAGCGCCTCAAGCCCGATGGTCACACTCTTGGCACCTGCGTGATCACCTATAGCGCGTTGCGAAGAGACAGAGCGGCGTAACTCTTCTGCGGTTGGCCCGGCACCGGTGAAATGGCCGAGCGTTGAATGCAGCGGTCCGCTCAGCGTTCGCGCACCCATGACTGCAGCGCAATCGATGGCCCATTTCATATGCGCGATCCCGGCGGCCCGTTCGGCATCGTCGCCAATCAGGTTCATCGCAGGGTCGCCCATTGCGGCAACCGCCGTGCGCTCCAACCCGATTTCGTCCAGCATTGCGCCGAGATCAGCGTAATGATCCAGTTCACCCTCGAAGATCGGAATTTCCACGCCGTCGAACCCGGTTGCCTTGATGTCCCGCAAGAGCGCCGCATGATCGCGTGTCACATGGGTCGTCCAGAGAAACATGCACATTCCGATTTTCATGTTGATACTCCGTGTGACAGGCACAGGAATTGCTAACATTGGGGATTGCGGGCATTGGGGATTAGATGTCGAGCTTGGTCCAGCGGCCATCGTTTTTGGAGGACGCAACGCAGGCTGCGACAAAAGCAACGCCCTCGACACCATCCGCCACACCCGGGTAAATCACGTCCTTGTCGAGAGGGCGCCCGTCGCTCGCCGCACGGATCGCGCGGGCAGCCTCGGCATAGATATTGGCGAAGCCTTCCAGATAACCCTCAGGATGGCCCGGCGGAATGCGCGAGACCCGGCCTGCCTGTGCCCCGGAGCCAGCCCCGGCTCGGGTGATCAGGCGCTTTGGCTCCCCGAACGGAGTGAACCACAGATAGTTCGGATCTTCCTGCGCCCATTCAAGTCCACCTTTGGTCCCGTAGACGCGAAGGCGCAGACCGTTTTCGTTGCCCGGCGCAACCTGGCTGGCCCAGATCATGCCCCTGGCGCCGTTTTGAAAGCGCAGCATGACGTGTGCATTGTCATCGACCCTACGCCCGGCGACAAAGGATGAAAGGTCCGCCGACAAAGCCTCGACGCCAAGTCCGCTGACGAATCGCGCGAGGTTGAAAGCGTGTGTGCCGATATCGCCAGTGGCCCCACCGGCCCCGCTTTTTTCCGGGTCCGTACGCCACGACGCCTGCTTTTGGCCGGTCGACTCCAGATCCTCGGTGAGCCAGTCTTGTGCGTATTCCGCTTGTACCAGCCGAAGATCACCCAAAGCCCCCGACGCGACCATCTCCCGCGCCTGCCGGATCATCGGATAGCCAGTGTAATTGTGGGTAAGGATAAACAGTTTGCCACTATCGCGGACAATTCCGGCAAGCTTCTTTGCATCTGCCAGTGTCGAAGTCAGCGGCTTGTCGCAAATCACATGGATGCCGGCTTTCAGGAATTCTTCGGCTACAGGAAAATGCATGTGGTTCGGCGTCACAATCGAAACGGCCTCGATCCCGTCCGCCCGCGCAGCCTCGGCCCTGGCCATCTCGGTGTAACTGCCATAGCTGCGCGCCGGGTCCAGTCCCAGTTCTGCCGCCGACGCCTTGGCACGCGCCGCATCCGACGAAAGTGCCCCCGCCACCAATACGAATTCTCCGTCAAGCCGCGCGGCGATCCGGTGCACCCCACCTATGAACGCGCCCTGCCCTCCGCCGACCATGCCATAGCGAACCGGCCCCGCCGACATCTCCGCCTTGCCTTCGATAGCCAATGCCTCACCCTCCCGGAGCAAATTGATCATCACGCGATTTCTCATCACGAAAGCGACTCCGCTTTCAGGACAAGCGCTCTAGATGCCCATCAATTTATTGAGCAGCGCCTGATCCGTGCCGCCGCCGGCAAAATCGTCAAATGCCCTCTCGGTCACACGGATAATGTGATTGGAGATGAACGGCGCGCCTTCGGCCGCACCGTCCTCAGGGTGTTTCAAACAGCATTCCCACTCGATCACCGCCCACCGATCATATCCATATTGTGCAAGCCTGGAGAAAATGCCGACGAAATCCACCTGCCCGTCACCAAGGCTTCTGAACCGCGCTGCCCGGTTTATCCAGCTTTGGTAGCCGGAATAGACACCCTGCCGCCCTGTCGGATTAAACTCAGCGTCTTTCACATGGAAAGCTGCGATGCGCTCATGGTAGATGTCGATGAAGTCCAGATAATCCAGCTGCTGCAGCAGGAAATGCGACGGGTCGTAGTTTATCGTGCAGCGCTTGTGATTACCGACCTCCTCCAGAAACATCTCGAATGTCGCGCCATCGAACACGTCCTCGCCTGGATGGATTTCATAGGCCAGATCGACGCCGGCATCTTCATAAGCATCCAGAATCGGGCTTCCACCGCCGTCCCAGTTCCTTAAATGCGCTTTCGATCAGGCCCGCCGGGCGCTGCGGCCAGGGATACAGATAGGGAAATGCCAGCGATCCGGTGAAACTGACTGAGGCCTGCAATCCCAGGTGTTGCGAAGCCTTGGCGGCAAACTTCATCTGCTCGACCGCCCATTCCTGCCGCGCCTTGGGGTTGTTGTGTACCGGAGCTGGCGCAAAGCCATCGAACTGCGCGTCGTAGGCCGGATGCACCGCGACAAGCTGGCCCTGCAAATGGGTGGATAATTCGGTAATCTCCACTCCGGCTTCCGCGCAGACACCAGCCACTTCATCGCAATATGCTTTCGAATTTGCGGCCTTCTTCAGATCGAACAGACGCCCATCCCAGGACGGAATCTGGATGCCCTTGTATCCATGCCCGGCCGCCCAGGCGGCAATTGAGGGAAGCGAGTTGAAAGGGGCGTCATCCCCCGCGAATTGCGCCAGAAAAATTCCCGGACCTTTCATCGTGGCAGCCATTTTGAAGTTCCCCCTGTTCCTTCGCCTATGCCGATACGCCGCATTGCGGTTTCTATCCAGCCTCGTGGAAATCGTTCCCACGACGGAAGCTATGCGTCAAGCTGGTATTACCAATTATTCAATCAAGCTATAGATACGCAGAAAACTCATAACGCATTAAAGCATAGGAACTCACCGAATAAAGTGCTAATTTACTGAAAATTGCAACTCATCGACGCAAAAATTTAGGGGACCTTGCGGAAACAATTTCTTTGCGCTAACGGTTGAATGTGAAATTCTGGTCTAACCAGATAGATCTTTTTCGACACGATCCTGACAACGCCAGGCGAGCGGGATCGGATAAATGTCGAATGGCAGCAAGGGGATCATCATGCATCTGTCAACTCATAACTGGATGCGGGCGGAGCCGCTGGAAATGACGCTCCGGCGCATCAAGAAATATGGCTACGAAAGCATCGAGATTTCAGGCGAACCCGGCCAATACGATATCAAGGAAACCCGCCGGCTTTTGAAGGAGAGCGGTATTCGCTGCTGGGGCGCTGTGACGTTGACGCTCGGCGAACGCAATCTTGCCGCAAAGGATGAAGGCCAGCGCGCCCGTTCGGTAGACTACGTGAAAAGCGTCATCACGATGGTCAGCGAACTCGATGGCGAGATCATCACTCTCGTTCCAGCCACCGTCGGCAAGGTCGTGCCGGACGGCACCGAGGAAGAGGAATGGCGCTGGGTGGTCGACGCGACCAGAGAATGTTTTGCCCATGCCCAGAAAAAGAGCGTCAAAATTGCCATCGAACCGCTGAACCGCTTCGAAACCTATCTTTTCAATCGCTGCGCCCAAGCGCTTGCGCTTGCTGATGCCGTCAGCCCCGAATGCGGCGTCTGCCTCGACGCCTTCCACATCAATATCGAGGAGGAGGATATGTATGACGCTATCCGCCTCGCCGGAAAGCGGCTGTACGATTTCCACGTTGCCGATAACAACCGGTTTGCCGCTGGGCTTGGCCAGTTGGACTGGAAGAAAATAGTCTCAACACTCAAGGAAGTTGGATACGACGGCGCACTAACCAATGAATTCGTGGCGCCTGTTGACCGTACTCCCGCCGCAAAATACCCGGGAATGGTCGAGCGCAATCCAGTCGATATCCCGCCTGAGCAGCTGAAATTCATTCAAGACCATGGTTCCAGTCTTTTGACGGAAGAATTCTATGCCGATCAGATGAGAATTACCTCTGAAACGCTTTTGCCGCTGATCCGGTAGCAAGGTCTGCAGGCCCGCGCGATAGAAGGAGGCGCCTGATGCGCATCAAGACCGTCCAGGCATGGTGGGTCAGCATTCCAATCGCGAAGGCGCGCCAGCACCGCAGCGATTTCGGGACACTCACCACCTTCGACAGCGCTATCCTGCGCATCGAGACCGAAGACGGGCTTGTCGGCTGGGGCGAAGGCAAGAATGCTGCCGGCAGCGCGGGCACCTACGGCGCACTGGTGCATTTGCTGAACCACGAGGTCGCACCCCTGCTGGTCGGCCGTAACGCTGGAGATATAACTGCGATTTGGGAGATGCTTTACAACGGCGTCCGCCATGTTTCTGCCGCCGCCACCGGCCATGCCATGCCCGAACTTGCACGGCGAGGTCTTACAGTTGCGGCCATCAGCGCAGTCGATATTGCGCTTTGGGACATTCTCGGCAAGCATCTTGGCCTTCCGATCTGGCAGCTTCTCGGCGGGCGGAAGGCCGATCGGCTTCCCGCCTATGCCTCGGGCGGTTGGGCCGATGCCGACACAATAGGCGCGCAGCTTCAATCCTATATCGATAAAGGCGGCTTTGGTGCCGTGAAGATGCGCGTGGGCATCATGGACGGCGCGCCGCAGGTCTCCGCCTCCCGCGTTCGCGCCGCTCGCAAGGCCCTTGGCCCCGGCATAGAGATCATGGTCGATGCCCATGGCACCTATACTGTTGCGGAAGCCAAACGGTTCGCCCATATGGTCGCAGATTGCGATCTTGCCTGGTTTGAGGAACCCGTCATCGCGGATGACAAGCATGGGATGGCCGAAGTCCGCGCGGCTTGCAGTATACCGATCGCCACGGGTGAATCCGAGGCGACCCGCTTTGCCTTCCGCGACCTTGCAATACTGCGTGCCGCCGATATCTTTCAGCCTGACCCTGCCTACTGCGGCGGCATCACCGAGGCGATGAGGATCGCCTCTCTCGCTTCCAGCTTCAACCTACGCTTTGCCCCTCATCTTTGGGCCGGTGCACCGTGCTTTTTTGCCGGACTCCACCTTTGCGCCGCCGCCCCGTCAAGTTTTGTCATCGAATATTCCTGCGGCGCCAATCCGATGATCCACGACCTGATCGAAGGCGAAGTTACGGTCGAAGATGGCATGATTGCCATCCCCGATGGACCCGGCTTGGGCTTTCGGATATCGGAAGCGTTTCTGTGGGATCATGCAAAGAAGAACTAGCGCAATGTCGGAAAAGAACCTTTTGCCGGAGCTTGCGGCCTATCTCTATTCGTTCTCCGACAGCGAGAACGGACGCACACCGTCGGAACGGGAATTGGCAGAGCATTTTGGGGTCAGCCGCGGCCAGATCCGCGAAACCCTTGCCATCCTGGAAGCGATGCGCATCGTCGAACGGCGCGCAAAATCCGGGATATACCTCAAGACCCGTTCAGCCAGCGTGGAGGCAATGGCGCTTTTTGCAAAAGCCGGACTGCCACTTGACCCCGTTCAAATCTACGAGACGGTAGAATTGCGCAAAATTCATGAGATCAAGGCTGCAGAACTTGCCAGTCACCGCGCAACTGAAGAGAACTACGAACGCCTGCGCGAAATCCTCGCAAGTTCCGAAAAGCGACTTGCCGCAGGTGAAGGTCTGGCAGAAGAGGACCGCGACTTTCACCTGGAGATCGTGCGCGCCACCCAAAACTCGGTCTTTTACCACATCTGCAGCCTGTACTACGCGATGGGAGAACGCCGACTGCCTATCTATTTCGATGACCCGGCACGCTGCGCCAAGTCGAATGCCGAACATGTCCAGATCTATGAAGCGCTTCTTCGGCGCGACGCAAATCTCGCCCAGGCGTTGATGAGCGCGCATCTGCAAGGCGTGGAAAGCTACTGGAAAGGGTTGATCTCCGGGAGCAGGGAGCAAGCCCGGCTGACACCCGCCGTGGACGAGGCATGAACAATGGCAATCGTCTTTTCAACCCATCCCCTGCATCCGGATGTCGAGGCACGGCTGAGCCAAGCCAACACCTACCGGGTTGCAAGCGCGCCTACCGGAATTGCCACCTTGGCGGAAGGCCGGGACGCAGATGTGCTGATCGTACGAGCGCCAATCCCGCCGGAATACTTTTCGGCCGCACCGCGTCTGCGCGCCGCCGTGCGCCATGGCGCCGGGCTCGACATGATCCCTGTGGATGCAGCTACAACCGCAGGCGTTCTTGTTGCAAATGTGCCAGGCGCCAACGCCCAAACCGTGGCAGAGCACGCAATCTTCGCAGCCATCGGGCTATTGCGCCAATTTCGAGCGGTGGATCTGTCGCTGCGCCAGAAGAACTGGGCGGCGGCGCGCGCTTTTTCCGACCATGGCCATGATCTTAGCGGACGCACGCTTCGAAATCTTCGGCATGGGCAACATCGGCCGCGCATTGCACCGCATAGCGGCGGGCGGCTTCGGGATGAAAGTAGCATCGACAACGCGCCGGCCTGAAACCCTGCCGGATGACGTTCAGTCCGTCGACCTCGACACGCTCGTCGCCACGAGCGACATAATTGTCTTGTCTTGCCCGCTCACCGACGAGACACGCGGCGCGATCAGTGCAGCGCGGATCGCCACCATGAAACCCACAGCCGTTCTCATCAACGTCTCTCGCGGCCCCGTTGTTGACACCGCAGCGTTGACTGAAGCCCTGCGTAACCGCCGCATTCTCGGTGCCGCCCTCGATGTTTTCGACACTCAGCCGCTACCGGCCGACCATCCGCTCATGGCGCTCGAAAATGTCATCATCACGCCGCACATGGCCGGCATCACGGCAGAAAGCATGCTGCGCATGGGCAACGGCGCCGCCGATGAAGTTTTGCGTGTTCTGGATGGCGGCCTGCCGGAGAACTTCTGCAACCCGGAAGTCGAGCCGCGGTATCGTCAGCCGCTTTCCGATCTAAAGCGCGAAATCCATCGCTACATTTTCGCGATGACGCGCGGTTTGAGTCATGTGCGCAGGTTTTTGCCCGTTGCGGTATCGAACAAAACCACTCGCGCCGCGTTCCAGCCGAAACGCACTGTCTCATCCATCCGAATGGCCAATTGCGCCGATGCAGTCGCCCGGATCCTGTGGCCGCCGGCATCAAGCGTCAAAATCTTTTCCACCCCATGGTTTTCTACATCCAAAACCCGTGCCGTAACCGGCCCGTCATTTTCCACATTGATATCCTCCGGGCGGACGCCAAACGTCAGTGACCGGCCATCCGCTTCGCTCCCGGCTGAAGCAAGGTCGAGCCTGACCCCGCTTTTGTCCAGCACCGCCTGCCCTCCTGCGGCTTTCCCGGTCAACAAGTTGATTGCAGGCGATCCGACGGCGCGGGCCACGAATGTATTGCAGGGGTGGTTGTAGATCTCATGGGGAGTGCCGACCTGCACCAAACGCCCCTTGTTCAAGACGCCGATCCGGTCGCCCATCGACATGGCTTCGACCTGGTCGTGCGTCACGAACAGAAATGTTTCGCCCATGTTCATTTGCAAGTCCTTGAGTTCCTGCCGTAGCGCTTCACGCAGCTTGGCGTCGAGGGCTGACAAGGGCTCATCCATCAAAAAGGCCTTGGGCGTACGAACGATCGCCCGCCCGATAGACACCCGCTGCATCTCGCCCCCCGACAATCGATCGGTCTTGCGGTCCAAAAGATGCTCGATACGCAGCGTCTTTGCGACCCGGGCGATCCGATCGGCCATTTCTCCAGCCGCCATCTTGCGGATCGGAGATTTCAAGGGAAATTCAAGGTTCTGCCGTACCGTGTAACGTGGATAGAGCGAATATTGTTGCAACACGAGCGCTACATCCCGTTCCGCCGCGCTCCAGTTGGTCACATCTTGTCCGTCGATCAGAATCTGGCCTGAGGTAGGCTTCTCCAGCCCGGCAACCAGGCGCAGGGTCGTCGTCTTGCCTGCTCCAGTCTCGCCCAAAAGCACGAAGAACTGCCCATCCGCGATCTCAAGGCTCAAATCGCGCACCGCTTGCGTGGCACCGAAACTCTTGGAAACGCTCCTGAATTCAATATGCGCCACTAGAGTTTGACCCCCAACGATTTGCCGCTGCCCGTGTCGAAGAAATGCGCCCGCGCCGGATCCACCCGCATCCAGACCGTCGTACCCGGTTTGGTCACATACCCCGACGGCGTACGCGCCCGCATCATCCCCGGGCCGACGCGAATGTCGATAATGTCGTGCGAGCCCAAAGGCTCGATGATATGCGCCTCCACGGCATTGTGACCCTCGGTGGGCTGCAACGCGATCTCGATGGCCTCGGGCCTTATCCCCATTGTCAGGGCATTTTCTGCCGCAGCGCCCAACCGGGTACCCAGCGCTGCCGGGAAGACGAAGCCTTCCTCTGCGCCCGCCACTTTGACCTCCGCCGCACCATCCCGCCCCTTGACGGTGACATCGACGACATTCATCACCGGACTGCCCACAAACTGCGCGACAAAGAGGTTGGCGGGGTTGGCATAGACTTCTTCAGGCGTGCCGACTTGCTGCAATACCCCATCATGCATCACCACGATCCGGTCTGCGAGGCTCATCGCCTCGATCTGGTCATGAGTGACATAGATCGTCGTCGATCCCTGTTCGTGATGAAGCCGTTTCAACTCGACCCGCATCTCCTCGCGCAATTTCGCGTCCAGCGAGCCGATAGGTTCATCCATCAACAACGCCTTGGGGCTCCTCACGAGCGCGCGCCCTATAGCAACACGCTGCATGTCGCCCCCCGACAGTGCCGAGGGCCTGAGCCCTAGCAAATCGCCAATCTTCAATATTCCTGCGACACGGCGCACATTCTCGGCAATCCCGGCCTTCTTCATACCAACGGCACGCAGCGGAAAGGCCATATTCTCATAGACCGTCATATGCGGATAAAGCGCGAAGGACTGAAAGACGAAGGCAATATCGCGCGCCTCCGGGCGCAATTCCTGCACCTCGCGCCCATCGATCAGTATGGACCCGGAATCGATCGTCTCCAGCCCGGCGATAGCGCGCAGCGTCGTCGTCTTGCCGCAGCCGGACTGACCGAGGAACACCACGAACTCGTTGCTCTCGACCGTCAGGTTCACGCCTTTAATTACGTGAAAATTGCCGAAATACTTGTCGATATTGCGCAGTTCGATCTGGGTCATTCGGCGCCGTCCCCATCGCGCGCTGCAGGTGGCGCAATCTTGGTCGTGACCATGAATGCGACCAACCCGATCAGGATCAGCGTCACGCCATAGCGATGAAGCACGCCGACCCAGGGCTGACATAGAGCGATAATCCCGAAGATCATCAGGCTTTGCGCCCGGGGGATAAGGTAGCGTTGGTTTGTCTCACGAAAACTCATTTGCGGATCGCTCCGAAAGACATGCCGCGCAAGAGATGATTGCGCAGAAGGAAGGTGAAAAACGCAACCGGCAGCAGGAACAGGAAAGTTCCCGCCGCGATCACTGTCCAGTCGGGCAGGCCGGAGCCGATCTGCGACTGGGAATGAATGGTGGCGCGGTCTGCGCCCGCCGGTTGGTCATGATCAGCGCGAAAGCATATTCGTTCCAGGCGGTGATGAAGCAGAAAACGGCAGTGGCGGCGATGCCGGTTGCGGCCTCCGGCAACACGATCTTGAAGAAGGCCTGCATCCGCGTATAGCCGTCGACCAATGCGGCATCTTCGTATTCCTTGGGAATCTCGTCGATAAAGCCCTTCATCAGCCAGACCGAGAACGACAGGTTGAAGGCGGTGTAAAGAATGATCAGCCCCAGATGGGTGTCATTCAGGCTCACCGCCCGGTACATGAGAAACATCGGAATCGCGACAACGACAGGCGGAAGCATCCGGGTCGAGAGGATGAAGAACAGCCAATCATCCTTGCCGGCCACCTTGAAGCGCGAAAATCCGTAGGCGGTGATTGTGCCCATCGCAACTGCCAACACAGTCGAGGTCACCGCCACGATCAGACTGTTCATGAAACGGTCCGGGTACCCGGATAGCTGCGGAACACCCTTCCCCGATGCGCACCACCTTTTCACCGCCGTCAAAGACCAGCCGTTCCCACCAGGGAGCGGCGGCATATTCTTCAGGCGTCACCGGCGACCGCAACTGGCTGCGCTTGGTGAAAAGCTTCACGAATGGGGAGATTTCAGGTTGGAAGATCACTGTGGGCGGCACCGTCGTCGCCAGATTGCGCGGCTTGAAGGCGGTCGAGGCGATCCAGTAGATCGGAGCAAGAAAGATCAGCGTGATGATCAAAACAGCGGTAACCGCCAGACGGTTGCCGACGACCTCGCCGGTGGTGCGAACTTGCGCCATCTCAGCGCTCCTTCACCTTGTTGAGGTATTTGATGTAAATGTTGGTGATCGCCAGCACCATGATCAGCACGATATAGGCGAGCGCGCAGCTCATGCCTGTTTGCCATTCCTGAAACGCCATCTTGTATAGCCGGATCGAGATCACTTCCGTCGTTGGCTGGCTTGCCAGGATATAGGCCAGATCGAAGGTCTTGAACGCCTCCATTGTCCGGAAAATGATCGCGATCATCAGGATCGGAGCTACAAGCGGCAAAGTGATGCGGAAAAATGTGTAAAGCGGTCCGGCACGGTCGATCGCCGCTGCCTCGTACAGGTGCTTTGGCACAGCCGACAGCCCGGCCAGCGACAAAAGCATCACGAAGGGCGACCACATCCAGATATCGGTCAATGCGATGGCGTAAAGCGCCACATCCGGATCGGCCAGCCACTCGAAATTTCCCAGTCCCAACGCATAGTTGATGACGCCAAAGTTGGGGTCGTAAAGCAGTTTCCAAAACAATCCGACGACCGCCATCGACAGCATCATCGGCAGCAGAAGCAGCGTCGTCAGCAACCCTTTGAAGGGAATATCGCGGTTGAGCAGCATCGCCACGCCAAAGCCCACGATCACCTGCCCGGCGACAGAAATGATCACGTATTTTGCCGTAATGGTGAAATTGCGCCAGATGAAAGGGTCGTTGAGCAGGGTTCGGTAGTTGTCGAGCCCAACGAAATTCGCAGGCGCGTTAGTCGAGGCACGAAAATCGGTAAAAGAATAGCCCAGGGAATAAAGCAACGGGAAGATGTTGAAGACGATCAGGAAAACGATGGTCGGGATGATAAAGAGATTTCGGATCGCCAAGTCGCTCATACCGCGCGATCTTTGGCGCGGTGTGCGGCCCGCATGCGCAAGAACTTCGGTGGCCAAGATCAATTCCCCCGACAGACAATTTCTGAAACAAAAGCGGGGAAGGACGGTGTGCGTCTCTCCCCCGCTTCACTGAATATCACTTGCCGCGGCCATATTTCTCAAAGGTCGCCTTCCAGTCACCGGCAAGCGCATCAAGCGTTTCCTGCGCGGTACCTTCCCCGCCCACGATGTAGGGATAAATGCGCTGGTTCAGCTGGCTCAAAAGCTCCGCATATTCCGGCACGGCCCAGAAGTCTTTCACCTTGAACATGGTCTGGTAAAAGGCCTCGTTGTAGGGCGTTGCATTGCGGAACTCGTCGGATTCCAGCACCGCGGCGCTGGCCGTGTAGCCGCCTAGTTCGGCCCAGCGTTTCTGCGTTTCATCCTTGATGAACCATTGCAAGAAACTTGAAGGCCTCCTCCTTGTTTTGGCTATAGGACACAATCGAAATGCCCTGCCCGCCAAGTGCGGCGAACTGGTCGCCATCCGGCCCGGCCGGGTTTGCAAAGAAGCCGGTATTTGCGGCGTTGGGGTTGGTCGCCTCGTTCAAAAGTGCCGGAAAGAAAGCGAAGTAGTTCATGCTCATCGCCGCCAGACCTTCGGTGATGGCCTGGTTATTCTCGACGAAGAAGGTCTTGGCCCAGCCCGGAGGCGTAAAGCCATATAGCTCTCTATAGGCTTCAAGAGCGGCGACCGCCTTGGGGCTGTTGACGATGCCCTCCACCTGATAGGTCTCCGGATCGCCCAGTTCGCCACCAAACGAAAAGAGCGCGTTCTCGAATCCCATCGCCATCGCGTCGTAGGAATTATCCGTATAAATGGCGATGCCGTAACGGCTCTGATCCGGCCGGTAGAAGAATTCGGCAATATCGCGAAGCTGCTTCCAGTCGGCAGGAGGCGCAAGATCATAGCCATATTTGGCCTTGAACGCTTCCATTTCAGCAGGATCCTCGAACCAGTCCTTGCGATAGGACCAGCCAACCGCATCACCTTCCGCTGGAATCGCCCAATACTTTCCAGAATTGCCCGGATACTCGGCGTAATACTTGACCGTAGCCGGCGCCATAATCTCGCCGACCTTGTTTTCGTTAAAGAAATCAGTCAGATCGACATAGTGCCCCGCCTTCTGAAGCTGCACCCAGCCACTGGCTGTCGCCGACGATCATGTCATAAGCGCTGCCCCGGGCATTGAATTCGGTAAAGGCCTTGGTCTGGAAATCCGACCAGGGCGTGGTCTCGACAGTGACTGAAACGCCGGTTTCCGCCTCGTATTCGTTGGCCAGTTCCTGCAGATAGTTGGCTGGATCCCATTCGGCCCAGAAGATCACCAAATCTTCGGCCATGACCGGCATCGCCGTGAACGCCGTCAATCCTATGCCGGCAAGCATTCCTGCCAGTTTGCTCTTCATGGTAAATCCTCCCGTTCGATTGAGCCGGTTCAAGCCCCTGCTGCCGTCTGCGGATAGCTATGAGCGGATACCCTAAACTGGTAGTACCAAATAACGCAGCTCGTCAAGTTTTATGTTATAATTTGACCAAGCGTCCAGGGCAGTAAACATTAATAAATTATGCCATTGTCAAGCCATGCAGCCGTATCTCTTAAATATCTACATATCTTGCCATTGCGTCCAATCTCGACGAAAACCAAAACAAACTTGTAAATTTGGTCTAACCAGTTAGGTTTAATTTCGGCGGCTTGTGCCCTGATCTGACTGCCGCCGGGACGTTTCGAACTATCGAGCCGAGGCCCCGTCCATGCTCACAGTCTACATCGTCGGAACCGTCGATACAAAGGCCGAGGAGCTAGCCTATCTTGCCGCTCTGTTGCGCCCGCAGCATCGGGTTTGCCTTGTCGACGTTGGTACCCGCTCCCCAGCCTTCACCGCCGACATTCCGGCGGCAAAGGTTGCCGCCTGCCACCCTGGCGGCGCCGGCGCGGTTTTCGACACGGTGGATCGCGGCACGGCGGTCGCCGCGATGGGCACTGCCTTCGCCCGCTTCATCGCCGCGCGAACGGACATAGCCGGCATCATCGGCATCGGTGGGGGTGGCGGTACCTCGATCATCTGCGAAGGTCTTCGAGAAATTGCCTATGGTATCCCCAAAATCATGGTCTCCACCCTCGCATCCGGCGACGTGGCCCCTTACATCGGCATTTCCGATATCACCATGATGCCTGCCGTCACCGACCTGGCCGGCCTCAATCGCTTGAGTTCGGGCGATCCTGCACAATGCCACCCAGGCGCTTTCGGGGATGGTCGCCCATCCCGCCCCTGCAGCAAAAGGAAAGGCCGCCGTCGGCCTCACCATGTTCGGCGTCACCACGCCCTGCGTTACCGCCATCGCGGGCATACTTCGCGACAGCCACGACTGCATGGTCTTTCACGCCACCGGTACCGGTGGCCGCACGATGGAGAAGCTTGCCGACTCCGGAATGCTCACCGGCTTTATCGACATCACCACGACCGAGGTTTGCGACCTCCTGCTTGGTGGCGTCCTGCCCGCCACCAATGATCGCTTCGGCGCAGTCGCGCGCACCGGGCTGCCTTGGGTGGGCTCGGTCGGCGCTCTCGACATGGTGAACTTCTGGGGTCCTGAAACAGTGCCCGATCGCTACAAAAGCCGGCTCCTCTACCAACACAACCCCAATGTCACGCTGATGCGCACCACGGCAGAGGAATGCAACCGGATCGGCCGATGGATCGCTGAACGGCTTAACATGTGCGAAGGCCCCGTCCGGCTTCTTATCCCCGAAGGCGGCGTCTCGGCACTCGATGCGCCAGGCGCCGCCTTCCATGACCCCACCGCCGATGCCGCCCTCTTCGACGCACTGGACACCACACTGATCCAGACCAACCGCCGCCGCATTCTCCGCCTGCCTCAGCACATCAACGACCCTGCATTTGCCGCCGCCGCCGCCGCAACCTTCCGCGACATCATCTAAGGAACGACCCAATGCCCGCCATCCCCCGCCAGACGATCCTGCAGAACCTTCGCGCGCTTATAGCCAAGGGCACGCCGATAATCGGTGGCGGCGCCGGCACGGGGCTATCGGCGAAAGCGGAGGAGGCAGGCGGCATCGACCTCATCATCATCTATAATTCCGGACGCTACCGCATGGCCGGACGCGGCTCTGCCTCCGGCCTTCTGGCATATGGAAACGCCAATGAGATCGTGCGCGAAATGGCGGTCGAAGTTCTGCCGGTTGTGAAACGCACCCCGGTTCTGGCCGGCGTCAACGGCACCGACCCGTTCATCCTCATGCCGCAATTCCTGGCGGAGTTGAAAGCTATTGGTTTTTCGGGAGTGCAGAACTTCCCCACCATCGGTCTTTTCGACGGCGCCATGCGGCTGAGCTTTGAGGAAACCGGCATGAGCTACGGGCTTGAGGTCGAAATGATCGCCGAAGCCCATGCGCAAGACCTGCTGACCACGCCATACGTCTTCAATCCCGAAGAAGCGCGGGCCATGACGAAGGCAGGCGCCGATATCATCGTCGCGCATATGGGAGTAACCACCGGCGGCGCAATCGGGGCGACCAGCGCCAAAACGCTCGACGACTGCGTGAAGGAAATCGACGGCATCGCAGAGGCCGCGCGAAAACTGCGCGACGATGTGATCATCCTTTGCCACGGCGGTCCGATCTCCATGCCCGAAGATGCGCGCCGCATCCTAGCCCGCTGCAATTCCTGCCACGGCTTTTATGGCGCAAGCTCGATGGAGCGCCTGCCGGTCGAAACCGCCATCGCCGACCAAACCCGGGCGTTCAAATCGTTGAAAACCGGAGATCAGGAAAATGACTGACCCTGCCAGCTACTTCATCCGCCCCGATACTGTCTCCCGTTTCGGCTTCGACTGGGGGCAACTGACGCTGACTGTTGGCCCTGACGTGAACGGGGCGCAACGCTTCTCCGGCGGTCTCGTCGATGTCGCACCCGGCAGCGGCCATGCACGCCACAACCATCCCGGCGCGGAAGAGATTATTTTGGTGATATCCGGCACAGGCCAGCAGATGGTCGAGGATGAAGCGGGAAATCCGGTGACGCAAGAGGTCGGCCCTGGATGCACAATTTACGTTCCCGAAAGCCGGTTTCATTCAACGCTGAACACCGGACATGAGCCTATGAGGTTGTTTGTCGTCTACTCCCCCGCCGGGCCCGAGCAGGCACTAAAGGAATTGCCGGACTTCCGGCTTCTACCACCCGGCAAGTAACGTCAGACGCCGCCCCGGTTCCAGCCCCGGCCGCGCATACCAAACATCTCGTAGCCGGTGTCAGTCACGGCAAGCGTGTCCTCCAGCTTGATGAAACCCCGCCGCGGGTGCAGCATCGTCGTCTCGACCGAGATCACCATACCCGCCTCAAGCTTTCTGTCTGCATCCACGCCTTCATAGGCAACCGGATGGTTCGTCATCAAGAACGGCACCTCATGCGTGATCAGTCCCATCCCATGCGCGAAAAAATCGGTGAAGGCAGCGCTGGGCGAGGCTTTCAGCACAGCCTCGCCCGCCGCGATCAAATCGCCGCCCAATGCCCCGGCCCGCACCTTCGTGAAAGCCGCCTGCTGAACGGAGTCGATTTCAGTCAGAAGATCCTCAAGTTCGCCGTCCGGTTCGCCCAAAACCCCCATTCGACAAAGATCGCCAATATAGCCGCGATAGTTTCCACCGGAGTCGATAGAAAGAACTTCGCCCTTCGCCCATGCCTGCGGCGACGAGGCCCGGTTATGACTCGACCCAAGCGTCAGCAGGCAATATTCGAAATGAAGCCCGCGCTGCGTTTCCTGACGGCGCAATTCCTCGATAATGCGCGCCTTGCTCCAACCCTCGCCAGCGGCGCTGATCGTGGCAATCATGGACTGAGTGATCAACTCGGAAGCCGTTCGCATGAGGTTTAACTCAGCCTCGGTTTTAATAGCGCGCATCTGTTCCAACATGCCTGTTGCATCGATGAGCCGCACATTATCGAGCCCATTGGTCAGGATCTGATAGGCATCCATCGGCAGAAAGGCCGGCTCAATTCCGATACGTTTGCCTTCCGCGCCGATCTTGCGCAGGTAATCCACCGCCAACTTGGCCGCATCCTGGCTACCCCAGGTCATCGGCGAAAAATTGGGTGTCCAAAACGGAGTGATCTGATGCTCTCCGCCTTCCATCTTGTTGGCGATATAACAAGCCGTGCCCGGTTTGCCTTTTTGATAGATCACTACCGGCAAATAGCGGCTGTGGCCGATCGCATCCATCGCAGAGAAGAAGATGAAGCGGTAGCCACCCAGAAGGTATTGGGCATTGTGTTTGGACGTCACCACCAGGATATCGATTGCGGCGTCATCCATCAGCCGGTCGATGCGTTGAAGATCAGGTGCAAGAGCGGCGCAATCTGCATCTGTTGCTGAACGTTCCATCTTGGTCATTCCTAATTTCCATGTCTTGCGATCCAACGAGACACGACAATCGAACGCATGCAAACGGAGTTGGAAATCGCTACAATTCTACCGCGGAGAACTTGCAGGACCTGAGTGGTTATGAGACTTCTATTGCCATTTTATAACCTTTCGCGGAAAGTCTCGTAAGGTTCTTTTCCGTTAAAAGTGCCATAGGGTCTCAACAGACTAGCCAGCCGCATCGGCCATATCCGCGAAGCAATCGAGCGCGACCAGATAAAAGGCACCGCCCGGCTCTGCGGCTTGAATTCAAAATCGGCTGGTTTCCTTACTTCGCTCACGTGCTACGGGCACGCCAGGCCATGGAGGCAAAAGCCACGCCTTCGCTGATGAGTTGAACGCCGATGAATATGTCCAACACCAGAAGACTCAGGGCTGGATTGGTCAAGAGGTAGGCCGAAATCAGAACTCCGAGGATTCCGCTGGCCAGCATCCAGCCCCAATTTGGTAGAGGGCGGACGCTCAATGAAAAGAAAACTTTCGCCATTCCCCCGAGCATGAAGAAAACCACCAGGAGAAGCGCCAGAGTGGCAACGGCTGCGCCGGGATTTCGAAGGAATAGAAACCCGGTCACGATAGACAGGATCGCGGAGACAAGTTGAAGCCAGAAATGCGGCATCTTCATCGCGCCAAAGAGGCTGACACCTTGGACAATGCCCGCAAAAATAAGCATCCAACCAAGAAACACCGCCAAAGCCAACGAGGATAGCAGAGGAAACACAAAGACGAGGAGACCCGCCAGGATCATCACCACACCCTGGATCAAATAGAGCCAGGAATTGCGTTTCACACTTTCCTGCAAGGCTTGCCGCATCGCAGCCGAGGCAGCATCAAGAGAAAGAGGTTCATTCATTTTTCAATCTCCACCCGAGTAAACATCGCTCAATTCAGGAGCAACTCTTAGACTTCAAATCGCGCGTTACAAGTATGTTCTACCTTGGCAAATATTATTCCGAATGCTTAAGCCCAAAGGCAGTCGAAAAACGAAGCGGTATCACGACATAAAAACGCCGATCACGTCAATTAACCTAACGACATAAATAGATGATTTTATAAATCTGCTTTGAATAACAGCTTGACTGTCGCGTGCAGGGTTGCCGCGATGGCCCGCTGACTGGCGCGATGGCTGGCGTGATGACGCCCAACCACAAACGAGTAGAGCCCTGCAACTACCCGCTTTCCCGCATCCGTAGATGCTTCGGCATTTTTGCCATTCAAATAAATTCCAAATAAATTTACAATATTATACTTGATTTTATAAACATTATTAATTCACAGTCTCTATATTGATTATAAAATATAATATTTTTACAGAAAAATAGCAATTATAAATCACGTTATTATTTTATCATGATAAAATTGAACGTCAAACTATACTTAACTTGGCGAAAATTTTATGAACTTACAATAAACTCAACGGTACACAGATGTAGTTGCAACAATATTATTTCATCGTTATTTTTTGGGTCCTGTACCAAATTTTGGTCGTTTGAAATCCCGATAATCAACCTTCTCAGCGCCAAATAATCCAACGATATCAATCTTAAAAACCAAACTTAATCTTGAAGATCACATCATGGATGCGTGCCGTTGAAGTCGCAAAGCTTAGATGTAGAACCTTGAGACTCACGACGTTTACAGCGAAAGGGTCACGCGCATGCCGGCACCGGAGGAAATTGGCGGAGCTTTTCGCGAGAATCAGATCAGGGTCAATCTGCAAAAATTGTCATTACAATGATCCTGCTTTGGTTTTTGCTGTTTGTGGTCTGGCTATTCGTGAACCCTTCTCTTTCTCCGGCAAACATCTTGCTGGGAGCCGTTACCTCTACCACCCTTTCTCTTGTTTTTGGCCGGGATTATGCTTGGAGAAATATTCGCTGTTCTGCTCAATCCGCTTATCATTTTATGGCTTATACAGCCATTTTCTTTGTTGGTCTTGTAAAAGCAAATTTCGATGTCGTGCGCTACGTATTCTCGCCAAACCTCGACATACGCCCTGGCATAATCCAGGTAAATACAAGGTTGAAATCCCCACTCGGGCGATTGGCATTGGCAAATTCAATTACACTTACACCTGGCTCTCTCGTCATAGATATAAACGACGATATGATGTTCATCCATTGCCTTGACGTAAAAACAACCGACCAGAATGAAGCTACCCGATCGATAGTTGATCCTCTCGAAAATCATTTGGGAGAGGTCTTTGGCTGACATCATTCTGCAGGTGGCCGCATTACTGATGATCCTGGGCATTGGCCTTGCCGTACTGCGCCTGATTGTCGGCAAGACGGTGGCCGACCGTGTCGTTGCCATCGACACGCTGTCGGTAATTTCCATTTCACTCATAGCGCTTTATGCTCACCTGTCCGATCGCTTCGTCTATGTCGACGTCGCCCTGGTTTACGGACTGCTGAGTTTTCTGGCCGTGCTCGCTATCGCCCGTTTTCTGGAAAAGGGGCTGTAGGCGCAAATGCTCTCCATACTCATCATATTGATATGTTGCAGTATATTGGTGAGCGGTCTGCTCGCTGCCTGCCTGGACAATCTCATGGCGGCAATGGTCAGCGCGGGATTGGCAAGCCTGTTTGCATCGATATCCTACGTGCTGCTTGCCTCGCCGGATGCGGCAATGGCCGAAGCGTCCATCGGCTCCGGTCTTGCCACACTGATTTTCCTCTACGCCATCAAAAGAACCAATGGCGGCGAGGATTAGAGCATGGGCGAGTTGATCGGCAACATAACAATCCTGGCCGGAGCATTCTTCATGTTTTCCGCGGGCCTGGGTCTACTGCGCATGCCGGATGTCTTCACTCGAATTCAGGCGGGAACGAAAGCCTCGACACTTGGGACCATATTGGTGCTCGCCGGGCTTGCGATCCACCATCCCGATTGGGCGCTGAAGCTTCTGCTCGCCGCCTATTTCGTGATGACAACCAATCCCCTGTCTTCGCATGCGTTGTCACGGGCGGCCTATCGGATCCGCACGCCCATGACGCCAGCCACTATGGCGGATGCGCTTCGCCAGGCGGGCGAGGAAGTCAAAGACGAGGGCCGATCCAAATGAGGCGGCTTCCGGTTCTTCTCGCCCTCTTGTCGATCAGCGTGATATTCGGGCAAGTTCTTCTCGCCTACAGCGAGCGCACGACGCTGTCCCCGCTTGCCGAATTTTACCTTTTAGAGGTGCCGGAAGGCCTCGGGGCGGCAAACATCGTCACGGGGATTCTCATCACGTTTCGAGGGTTCGATACGTTGGGAGAAGTTGCCGTTCTCTTCATGGTGGCGGCAAGCGTCGGGATTCTGCTTGTCGATGGACCACGAAAGACCTCCATTTCTCAGCCTCCCGCCGACCCGAATTCCCGTCCCCCAAGCGAACTCATCGAAACCGGCATGCAACTGGTCTTGCCGCTGATTATCCTGTTCGGCGTTTATGTCATCGTGAATGAACATCTTTCCGCAGGTGGCGGCTTTCAAGGCGGAGCAATCGTTGCCTCCGGCGTCATGCTTTTATTGCTGGCCCGCCCTGCGGTTAAACTCAGCCACGCATTTCTCAGCGTAACGGAATCCATAGCAGGCGTCTTTTATGTCTTGATCGGCATTCTCGGGATTGTTTTCGCAGATGGCTTCCTTGACAGCCGGCTCCTGCCGAAGGGCGACTTCGGCGCACTGCTGAGCGCAGGCGCCATTCCGGTAATTTCCCTTCTTTTGGGCATAAAGGTCGGCGCGGAACTCAGCGTCATCATCGACCGTTTCAGAAACCGGGAAGGGTGAGAGCAAGTGTTCGATTTTCCGCTTTCGCAACTTCTCATGGCCACAGGGTTCCTGCTCATCCCGATCGGTTTCTGGTCGTTGCTGACCCGCCGCAATATTCTGCGGATCATCATCGGTTTTTCCCTGGTCGACACCGGCATTCATATCGTGATGGTGGCGATTGGTTACAGAAAAGGAGGGAGCGCGCCGATTGTCGATAGTGCCCTGCCCGCCTCGCTCGCAATCGAACGCTCTGTCGACCCCATTCCCGCGGCACTGGTTGTGACGGCAATTGTGATCGGCTTTTCCGTGACCGCTATCATGCTTGGTTTTGCGATACGCCTCTATGACGCCAAGAAGACGCTTTCGATCAAAGCGTTGACGGAAACAAAATGGTAGGAGTTCTTTTTCAGCCTTTGAACATCTACCTGCTGGGACTTGGGGGCGGATTTCTTATCCCTTTGCTTTACCGCATCGCAAAACCACTTTCCGGTTTTGCCTTTTTATCTGCAATCATTGGCATTACCGCAATATCGGGAGCTTGCCTTTGGTCGATCTACGAGGGCTCTCCACCCATTGAAATATTCACGGCAGGCAGCTTGCCGCCATTTTCGATCAACCTCCGGTTTGGCCCTTGGGAAGGTGCGATCGCCTTCAGCGTGAATATTGCAGCGCTACTGGGCGTTTGGAGCCTATGGGACCGGCTGCGCGATAACTATGCCGCGCAGCTCCTGTACCTGATCCTGACTATGGGGATCAACGGTATGGTGATGACCCGCGACCTGTTCAACTTATTCGTTTTTCTCGAAATCGTATCGATTGCCACCTACGGTTTGCTCGGGCTGGAACGAACCCCCGCTGCCCTTGCAGAAACGTTCAAATACATCATGGCGACAGTGCTCGCCTCGTCATTTCTTCTTTTGGGCGCAGCGCTGCTCTATCACGTGACCGGCACTCTCAACATCGATGATTTGATAGAAAAACAATCGCTGGCCGCAGGCCCGATCGGGGTTGTCGCGCTCGTTTTAATCCTTTGCGCAATGATTGTCGAACTCAAACCGTTCCCCGCCAACGGTTGGGGACTGGACGTCTACGAAACAGCTCCAGGCGGGCTTGCCGCCATGGTCTCCGTTGGCGTTTCAGCGGGCGTGTTTTTCTCGCTCTTCAAACTGCTCCCGCTGTTTTCAAGCTTCTATATCGTCATAGCCATTGCGGGTGGCATCAGCTTTTTCTTTTCCAACCTCGCTGGCCTGCAGCAAACGCGCGCGCAAAGACTTCTCGGCTACTCGTCGATCGCACAAATGGGCCTGCTGATTTTTGCATTGGCCCTGCTGAACGATATGGGCGCGCAAGCGTCCATGCCGCTGGTTATTGGCGGGTTGTTCCTGAATCATCTCTTCGCCAAGGCAGGCCTGTTCTGGCTGGCTGGCGCTGTCCGCCGAGCTGACACCGATCAATGGTCGGCCATTGGCGGACAACGCGTCCCGCTCGTGATTTTGGCATTGCTTCTCGTTGCTATTGCAGGCTTGCCCCCCTTCCCCGGCTTTTTGGCGAAGTGGGAATTCGTCATGCAGCTCGCCGCCGGAAGAAAGTACTTCTGGATAGCTGCTGTCCTTGCCGGGTCGCTTCTGGAGGCGGCTTACATGTTCCGCTGGTTCAAACAGGCGACCACTGGCACGAAGGACGCCGACACCCAAAAGATCGAGCTGCTGCAACTGGCGCCGCCGGCGATTTGCATCATTCTTCTTGCCGCCATTGGCCTTGCGATCGCGCCAATGGCCGGTTTGACCTCTATCTGGCCTTTCGTACCGCTTTGCGCCGGCATTTTGCTGTTCGCGGCAGACAACTCGACGAGCCGGACAAAATGCGCGCTGATGCTGATTACAGTCTTGCCAGCCGGACTGTGGATGGCGCACGACCTCCAGGGCTTGCGCCAGCTTTTCGCAGCACTGCTGCTTGCGGGAGGCTTGATCGTCGCCTCCGCCAGCTTTTACAGGATCGACATTCGCCCTGGCTACTACCCGCTGATAGCCGTCCTCTTGCTGTCGATCATGGCTTTGCTGCGGGCTGAAACAAGCCTTGAGTTCCTGTATTCATGGGAACTGATCACGCTGTCTTCCTATTTCATCGTCGCCCTGCGGCGCGAGGCACGCCCTTACGCTTTGTCTTTTTTACTCTTTTCGCTCCTTTCCGCATTTCTCCTGTTAGCCGGTTTTGCGATCGCTAATGCCGCATCCGGCACCAATTTACTGACCGCTCTCCTGGCCTCAGACAGGGAGGCGGGCGTCATATTTGCGCTGCTGGCAGCCGGATTTCTAATCAAGGCGGCCTCAATCGGCGTGCATGTGTGGCTGCCGGATATTTATTTTGAGGCCGATGACGATTTCTCGGCCATGCTTTCAGCCGTCATCAGCAAGGTGGCGATCTTCGGCTTGTTCGCCACAACCTACCTGTCCATTCGCTCCGGCCCCGCCATGGAGATGGCTCATATCATGGGTTGGATAGGGGCGCTCACAACCCTCTTCGGCGCGATGATGGCAGTGCAGCAGGATGAAATGAAACGCATGCTCGCCTATTCGAGCATGAGCCAAATTGGATACATCATCACTGCAATCGCATTGATGAGCCACCTTGGCTGGGTCACGGCATTCTATCTCGTCGCCAATCATCTCATGACCAAAGGCATCCTCTTCCTGGCAGTCGCGGGGATCATCCTGCGAACGGGTGGAAAACGCTTCGATGAACTTGGCGGGCTCAAGGCCAATATGCCTTTCACCTTTCTGGCCGTCGTGGTCGCGCTTATTTCCACGTCAGGATTGCCGCCGTTGGCCGGCTTCGGCGGAAAGTGGCTATTGCTAAGCGCCATGATAGACAAGGGTTGGCTCTGGCTTGCAGCGCTCACGGTCCTGTCGACGTTTTTCGGCTTTTTGTATTTGTTCCGCTTCGGTTATTCGGTATTCCTCGGCGAAAGGAAAGCTGAGCATATCGACCTTCCGGAAGCTCCCATGTCGTTACGGCTGCCACAATACATTCTGGTTGCAGGCATCATCCTGCTGTCGTTCTTTCCAAAACTGGTGATGGAGCCGATTTCCTCGGCAATCGACCCGTATTTCGCCTCCAGCCTTATTTGGAACGGGATGACGCTGGAAGAAATTTACAATTACTGGAATCCGATACCAGTCATGGTTTCGACGTCAGTCGCGGCGGCGGCCTTGCTTCTGATTTTCTGGCTGGTCTACCGGATTGGCCGCGACCGCATGGTGTCATTGGGGCAAAAGCAATTTTTCGCCTTCTACAAAGCAGCTTTTGCCCCTCTCGAAGCCTTTGGGCCAGCCGTATTCTGGAACAGGCTCTCGGCACTGATCATCGACGCTGGAGGTATCGTAAGGCGCGTCTATACCGGCGACGGTCAGACCTACGCGCTGTATGTCCTGCTCTATCTCGTGGCGATTTACCTGGCGGGCACGGCCGCAATGTCGCATTAGAAAGTATCGAGGATTAAATTTTTAGCTCGAGCTAAGCGCCGATGGTGAACGATTGTCTCGCCGCTAGTCACCCGAATCTGAAGTTCGTCTCATTCCGCAACCGGCTCTGAGCGAACTTCAGGTTCAAAAGGGTGACTAGCAGGTCTATGTTTCTAGTGTGGTTTTTGAATTTGAAATACGCTCTGGCGGATGCTGCTGAAATGAGGCGTATTTCAAATTCACCACACTAGCGGTTATATACGTTGGTAGCGCCGCCCAGAATTCGCGCCGGCAGAAAGATCAGAAACGAAGCGCCCTCGATCGCCGAGGCGCCTTCGGCCAATGTGACATCGCCCAAGGTCGTTTGATTGTCGTTCAGCAGGCCGCGCATCAGCTCGCTGTTGTTGACGAAGCTTATCAATGTTTGCGAACTGGAAAACACGCCATGGCTGCCGCCATCCAGGTCGGATACGTCAAGGACGGTGATATTCTTTTCCTGCAGCCTTTCGACATCTGAACTCAGCCCTACTCTGGGATGTCCGCCTGCAATGCGCCGCGAAATACGAAGCGCGCGATCGCGCTGCGAAACGACGACGGTAAATGGCTGGGGCAACTCTCCAATATCGTCCACCTGGCTCTGGAAGACATTCACGTCGATATCGGGCGCTGCAAGTATGACGCCTCCAAGGCGCTGAAGGTAGCGAGACCGCCCCGTCAGCTTCAAGTCGCGCAAGGCTTCCATGACAACATAGCTGCCCATGGAGTGCCCCAGCAAAATTATCCTTCGGGCTTTCGTCCGGGCGGCGATTTCAATCGTTTCAGCCAGTTGACCACGGGCCACAGCCGCGCTGTCGCGGTCGAAGACATAAAGCGGAAGCGACCCACCTGAAGCCCAGGCAAAATGCAATGGCACGGATTTGATCTTGAAGTCATGCACGATCTGGGCATTTCGAAAAATGCTGTCGGCAATATTGTTATTGTAGCCATGCACGAAAATGAAAATTTCCCGGTCCTCGGGTTCGCGCTGCATCAACGCTGCATCAAGGCGAGCGATGAACTGCTTTCGATCCGCGATCTGCTGGTAACTGCGCGCCGCCATATGCCTGGCAGGATCGGGCGCATCTCCGGATGTTTCCACGCAACCGGGCACATGGTTCGGCGGAATTCCAATGTCGAACAGCGCGAAATTCAGGGATGGCGATCTCGCCGCCGAATAGGGAAGCGAAACATTGCCCGACCGCCCCCGCGCCGTTGCGACATATATCGGGACAATCGCCGCTGGAGCGATCCGACTGGAAGCGGAAGATAGTCCGATGCCCGCGCGCTGCGCACAGGCAGTCAGGGCCAACAGTGCCGACAGCAACAAAATAGTGCACGGTCTTAGCATTGAGAACTCGCCACTATTTCAAACCTGACACTTCAAGGAATGCTTCCCCGATACAACATTTGAACGGGCGATATTGACCGCCTTCTCCTTCACAACGAGGGGGAAGTTGAATTTGAACACAACTTCCCCTTCCCCAACGTGAAAACGCAAAGCCGGTTTCATTTCCCGATCTGCCTCTTCCCGCAGATGAGCGAGAGGCGTCATCCGGATCAATAATCGACCGGGTCGCGAATGATCGGGCACGTCATGCAATGACCGCCGCCACGTCCTCGTCCGAGTTCTGCGCCTGTAATGGTGATCACCTCGATGCCTTCCTTTCGCAACAACGTGTTCGTGTAGGTGTTGCGATCGTATGCGTAGACGACACCGGGTGACGCACAAACCAGATTGGCCCCGCTGTCCCACTGCGTCCGCTCCCGCATGTAATCGTTACCGCCGGTCTCCACCACGCGCATCTGCTTGAGCCCCAGTGCATCGCGAACGGTTTCGACAAACGTCCCCTTGTCCTTGCGCAGATCGACCGTGCCCGGCTTGTCGCCCGGCCGATAGGAGAAAGCCGATATGCTGTTGACGATATCGGGATAGAGAAGCACGCAATCGCGATCGGCGAAGGTGAATACAGTGTCGAGATGCATGGCCGCACGCAGCTTTGGCATCGCTGCCACGATGACCCGCTCGGCGCCACGGCGTTCAAACAAGGTGGCTGCGAGCTGGGAGATTGCCTGGCGCGAGGTGCGCTCGCTCATGCCGATGAGCACATTACCCTTGCCGATCGGCATGACGTCGCCGCCCTCAAGCGTGGCAAGTCCCCAATCGTGCTGCGGGTCGCCCCACCAGAAATTGACCTTGCCTGCGAAGTCCGGATGGAATTTGTAGATCGATGTGGTGAGAATGGTTTCTTCGTGGCGCGCCGGCCAGAAGAGCGGGTTCAGCGTCACCCCGCCATAGATCCAGCAAGTTGTATCGCGTGTATAAAGCGTGTTCGGCAATGGTGGCAGCAGATACTCCGTGACACCAGCGGCCTGGCGGACGGGTTTCAGCATCTCGCCGCCATGCAGATCCGGAAACTCAAAAGTCGAAAGGCCACCGATCAGGGTTTCCGCCAGTTCTCGTGAAGAAAGACCCTCGAGATAACTGCGGATTTCATCGACCAGACCGAGCCCGACCTGGTTCGGCACCACCTGATTGTCGAGGATCCACTTTTTAGCCTCCGGGATGGCAACGGTTTCAGTCAGAAGATTGTGCATCTCGACGACTTCGATGCCACGATCCCGCATTTTCGTGATGAAGTCGAAATGATCCCGCTTGGCGTTGTCCACTCAAAGCACGTCATCGAACAAAAGGTCATCGCAATTGCTGGGCGTGAGCCTTTGATGCGCGCGGCCCGGTGCGCAGACCATGACCTTTCGCAGTTGGCCCACTTCGGAGTGAACGCCAAAGGCCGTGCCGGCGGATTTCGTATCAGCAGTCATCTTGGAATTCCTCCCTTAAATTGTGATGTAACCGCTCACGAGCCCTATGAGAGCCGCGACGAAGCCGGCTATTGCGGCTGCGAATATGATCCAGTCGGAAGATTTTTCGAAAACCTGCTTGTTCTGTTCTTTCCGGCTCCAGAAATACAGGAGCGTTCCCGGCGCATAGAGCAGCGCCGACAAGAGCACGAACTTCGCGCCGCCAGCCGCAATCATGAAAATGGTGTAGGTGGCGGCGATACTGGCAATGATGAGATCGCGTGACCGCTCATGCGGCCTGACCTCATAGGTTTCAGATCGCTTCGCCAGCATAATGCCGAATGCCGCCACGAAGAGATAAGGTATCAGCGACATGGAACTGGTCAGATTGAGCATGAGTGCGAAGGCGTCGCGCGACCAGTAGGTGCTGATGACAAATATCTGGACAACGATGTTGGTCATCCAAAGCGCTGCCGCTGGTACCTTGTTCGCATTTTCCGTACCGAAGATCTACGGCATGTCTTTTGTTTTCGCCGCGACGAACAGCACTTCGGCGCAGACCAGCGACCATGCCAGGTAGGCACCGAGAACCGAAATGACCACGCCGACACTGATGAAGATGGCGCCCCATCGGCCAACGACGGCTTCCAGAACTCCGGCCATCGAAGGTTGGCCCATGCCGGAAATCTGCGCGCGCTCCATGACTGCATAAGGAAGCAGCGTCACGAGAACCATAAGAGCACAAACGCCAATGAAGCCGATGATGGTGGCGGTGCCGACGTCGGATCGCTTGCCCGCATGTCGCGAGTAGTTGCTTGCGCCTTCGATACCAATGAATACGAAGACCGTGGCAAGCATCGTCGCCCGAATCTGATCGAAAAGGCTTGCCTCGGGCATGCCTGTGCCGCCCCAGAAATTGGCCCTGAACAAGTCGAGCTTGAAAGCGACCTGCAGGATCAGGATGAAGGCAAGAATGGGCACGATCTTGGCGATCGTGACGACCGTATTGATGAAGGCAGCCTGCTGGACACCCCGAAGAATGGTGAAATGAAACAGCCATATGCCAATCGAGACGACGACGATCGCCGTGACGGTATTGCCGCCGCCGAAAACCGGGAAGAAGCTACCGAGCGTCGACTTGATCAGCACCCAATACGACACGTTGCCGATGCAACTGCTGATCCAGTAGCCGAAGGCGGAGGGAAAACCTGGATAATCACCAAACCCCGCCTTGGCATAGGCAAAGACGCCTGCATCGAGGTCGGGCTTGCGCTCGGCCAGCGACTGGAACACCCGGGCAAGCATCAGCATGCCGGTGCCGGCAATAGCCCAGGCGATAATCGCGCCGAACGGGCCGGTGGCGCGGCCGAAGGCTTGCGGCAGGGAAAAAATGCCTGCCCCGACCATCGAGCCGACGACCATCGCCATAAGTGCCCATATGGAAAACTTTTGATCGAAATCAGATTTCATGGCGCAAATATTCATCCTGGAGGAGGAAATATCATGCGAGCGAAACTAGTCACCCGAATCTGAAGTTCGTCTCATTTCGCAACCGGCTCCGAGCGAACTTCAAATTCAAAAGGGTGACTAGCAGGTCTATGTTTCCAGTGTGGTTTTTGAATTTAAAATACGCTCCGGCAGATGCTGCTGAAATGAGGCGTATTTCAAATTCACCACACTAGCATCGAGCAAAGTCTAATCTTATAGGGCCGCTCTTGGCGACCGGAATCAAACTATACTTGGAGCGTTTTCCACGAAAGCGGGTTTGCTTTCGTGATAAGAAAACGCTCCAGATTCAATATGCTCTAAGATCGGGAACGAATAATCGGCAGGCAATAATCCGCGTTTGCTGCCTTATTCTGCTTTGCGGGACAAGAAGCTGACGAAGAAACCGTCGGTTCCGGTTTGCGCCGGGCTGAGCGTTGCAAATCCCAATGCGTCATAACGCGGCTCGCGTGCCGTTTCCCCGAACACGTCTCTCCAGCGCGGCGCCACAGCCTCTGCCTGGAAATCGCGGTGATCTTGCAGGAAGGCTTGCAGTTGGCCGGTGTTTTCGGACGCAAGCAGCGAGCAGGTAGCATAAACGAGGCGTCCGCCGGGGCGCACGAACCTGCAGGCCGCCGCCAAAGCGTCGCGTTGTTCTTCATGACGGACGGAGAGCGCATTGGCGGTCAGCCGCCATTTTAAATCCGGCCGCCGCCGCCATACGCCGGTTCCCGAACAAGGCACATCGGCGAATACGACATCCATCCGGCCTTCCAGTTCGGCAAGATCGGCGACTTTCGGGTCGCGCACCTGGATATTGCGCACACCTGCTCTTTTCAACCGGTCGTAGATCGGCGCCAGCCGCAGCCTGTCTGTGTCATAGGCATAAAGCTGACCGCGATTTTCCATCTCACCGGCAAGCGCCAAAGTCTTGCCGCCGCCGCCAGCGCAATAATCCAGCACCTGCTGGCCGGGTTCAGCACCCGCCAGAAGTGCTGCAATCTGGCTCGCCTCGTCCTGTAGCTCGAACCAGCCTTTTTGAAAGCCTTCCTCGGCCTGAACGTGCGGCGAACGGGCGCCGCCGCCCTTGAGCGATATTCTTATCCCGACGGGTGAAATCGGTGCAGCTTCGGGGGAAAGATGCGCCAGACGGCGCAGCAGTTTCTCGCGGTCCGCCTTCAGGCGATTGACACGCAGATCGATCGGCGCACGCTCCGCCAACGCCTGACCTTCCCCAATCGCCTCTTCGCCAAATGATGCTGAAAACTCAGGCCATAGCCACTCCGGCACATCCGCCTTCACCCAATCCGGCGCTCCTTCCAGCGATAGCGCCCCCAAACGCTCTCTCTCATTGTCGCTCAAAGCATCCGGAGCATGGCGATCGGCTTCGAGCGCCGCGTCCAGTTCGTCGATGGATTGCCCCCATCCGGCGATATAGGTCGCCAGCGCCAAGGCGCGCGGACTGTCATCGCCCATCATCCAGGCGAAGGACAATTTGCGGCGCAAGGCATCGAAAACGAGATTTCCGATTGCAACACGATCGCCTGAACCGGCGAAACGGTGGCTGGAACCCCAGTCCTTCAACGCTTCCTGCGCCGGGCGACGGCGAGATTCAATGTCGGTCAATACTTCAACCGCCGCGGCCAGACGTCCGCCATCCTTCATTTCTTCATGCTCCGGGCTGTATCAGCCTGTTTTCAGCTAAAATAACAGGCGCGATGAGGCATCGCGCCACTAGAGCATATTCCGTCAAAGCGAGATCGTTTTGACGATAAGAATATGCTCCAAGATATTGACCCTGGAGCGGTTTCTTGTCCTTCAGGTGATTCCACCTGAAGGGAAAGCGCTCTAGGTCACGGACTCATAAATCTGATGGGAATGGCACCTGAAACGGCAAAGAGATGCAAGGAGAAGGGCGCAGGGCGGGTTATTCACCCGGTCAAGCCCTTCGACGCGGCAGGTCGAAGCCGTTTCGGTGTCCGGTGGATATGGCCGATTTGGTTGACTACTTTGTCGCAAGAGCTTGAAAATCATCATGATTTCCTGCGCTCTTGCTCCTTGTATCCAACCAAATCGGCTCATACCATTTCCACCACATTTATGAGTCCGTGACCTGGGGTCCACATTCGCAAGGAAGCGCGTCGCTTCGCACGACAATTCGACGATTGGAAGCGTCAGCCGCCAGAGGGGTAATTCGGCGATTCCCGCGTGATCGTCACGTCGTGGGCATGGCTTTCCCGCAAGCCCGCACCGGAAATTCGCACAAAGCGTGCTTTTTGCTGGAAATCCGCAATCGTCCTTGCGCCAACATAACCCATGGCGGCGCGCAACCCGCCTGCCAGCTGATGCAACACGCTCGACAAGGCGCCCTTATAAGGAACCTGCCCTTCGATGCCTTCGGGAACGAGTTTCAATGCATCGCGTACTTCCGCCTGGAAATATCTGTCGGCGGAACCGCGCGCCATTGCGCCCACCGAACCCATACCCCGATAGGCTTTGTAGGACCGTCCCTGGTGCAGATAAACCTCGCCCGGACTTTCCTCCGTGCCGGCCAGCAGCGAGCCCACCATGGCGCAGGAGGCTCCGGCGGCGAGAGCCTTCGCCAGATCGCCGGAATATTTGATACCGCCATCGGCGATCACTGGCACGTCTTGTTTGTTTGCTTCCTCGCATGCGTCGAGAATGGCTGAAAGCTGCGGCACGCCGACGCCGGCGACAATGCGCGTAGTGCAGATCGAGCCGGGGCCGATGCCGACCTTGATCGCATCCGCACCCGCATCGATCAAGGCTTTCGCGCCATCGCGCGTCGCTACGTTGCCGGCCAGAACCTGCACCTGGTTGGAGCCGCGCTTAACCCGCCGCACCATCTCCAGCACACGCTCCGAATGACCATGGGCGGTATCGACAACGAGAAGATCGACGCCGGCTGCAATCAGCCGCTCCGCGCGTTCAAACCCTTCCACTCCCACACTGGTCGCGGCGGCGACGCGCAAACGGCCCTGATCGTCCTTGGAGGCGTTGGGGTGCAATTGCGCCTTCTCGATATCCTTGACCGTCACAAGGCCGATGCAATTGCCGGCGTCGTCCACCACCACAAGCTTTTCGATGCGGTATTGGTGCAGCAAGCGTTTGGCTTCCTGCTGGTCGACCGTATCGCGAACCGTGATGAGGTTTTCCCTGGTCATCAACTCGCTGACCGGCTGCCCCGGATCGGAGGCGAAGCGGACGTCGCGATTGGTCAATATGCCGATGAGGCGGCCGGTGTACTGACCGCCTGTGCCGCCATTCTCGACAACCGGAATGCCCGAAATTCCGTTGAATGCCATCAGGTCGAGCGCATTTTGCAGCGTTGCGTCCGGGCCGATGACGAGCGGATTCACCACCATGCCGGATTCGAATTTCTTCACCTGGCGCACCTGCTCGGCCTGCTGGTCGAGCGTGAAATTGCGATGGATGACTCCGATGCCGCCGGCCTGCGCCATGGCGATCGCCAGCCTTGCTTCCGTCACCGTATCCATCGCAGAAGACAGGATCGGTAGCGTCAACGACAATTCGCGCGTCACTCGCGACCGCAGATCCGCCTCGGCAGGCAGAACTTCCGAGTGCCCCGGCAACAGCAGGACGTCGTCGAATGTCAGCGCTTCGCGCCCGTTCTGGGGTTCATAAAATGATGGCATTGGCCAATTCCCCTTTCGAAAGATAAAGGCATTGCCCATTCGCGCCTCGTTGGAAGTGCGAATGGCGGGCAACTCGGGCGGTGCCGGAGAAGTTGGCGCGGGTCAATAACACGTGCGGCGCACAATGGGAAGCGCCTTCCCCCGCGACATTGCTTTCGCCATGCGATCCGCAAGCAGGTTCGCACATGGCTGCCGGGCGGAAATGCACATCCCTTGAAACATATATTTGATATAAGACAGGGATCATCGCATTGATTGCCAATCGAAAATCATTGGCTTCACGTCGTTCCAAGAGAGCTTTTACGTGCTTCCTCGCCAACGCCTAGTCGCACTCGTGGTCGCTTGCGCCCTTTTCATGCAAACGCTCAATTCGACGATCATCGGCACAGCCATGCCGGCCATAGGCGCCAGTTTTGCAATCGATCCCGTCCGCCTTCACATGGCAATGACCGCGTATCTTATTTCCCTTGCCGTGTTCATGCCCATGAGCGGTTGGATCGCCGACCGTTTCGGCACCCGCAATGTCTTTCGTTTCGCCATACTTGTTTTCGTCGCGGCTTCGGTGGGCTGCGGTGCCTCGACATCGCTTGGTCAATTGATAGCCATGCGCATCCTTCAAGGCTTCGGCGGGGCGATGATGGTGCCGGTCGCACGGCTTGCGCTATTGCGGGCGGTGCCCAAATCCGTCCTCGTTCAGGCGATGACCTGGGTCACAGTACCGGCCTTGATCGGCCCCGTCGTTGGCCCGCCGCTCGGCGGTTTTATCGTTGCCTATGCCGAGTGGCCCTGGGTTTTCTGGATCAATGTACCCGTCGGCCTCGTCGGCATTATCCTTGCCACGCTTTATTTTGAAGACATTCGCAGCGATAGCCGCGCGAAATTCGACCTCACCGGCTTCGCTCTTTCCGCCTTGGCCATCAGCGGCCTTCTGTTCGGCGTCGAACTCTCCACAAACAGGAGCATCTTCGGCCACGCGGGCGATGCGTTGCTCCTGATCGGGCTCGTTGCCAGTGTTTTATACGTGCGCCATGCGCGAATAACCGCCTCGCCGATCATCGACCTCAGCCTTCTGAAAGTCGCGACTTTCCGGGTCAGCGTCATCGGCGGATCGCTGTTTCGCTTCGGCATCGGCGCGATTCCGTTCCTTCTACCTTTGATGCTTCAGGAAGGTTTCGGCAAGACCGCGCTCTCTTCCGGCCTCATCACCTTTGCTGCAGCTGCAGGCGCCATATCGATGAAATTCGCTGCGCCGCGCATCCTTGCGCGCGCCGGCTTTCGCAATGTCTTGAGCTGGAACGCCCTTTTCGCCGCCGTTTCAATTGCCGCCTGCGCGGCATTTTCAGCCACGACACCGGCGCTGGTCATGATCGTGGTGCTCTTTATCGGCGGCTTTTTTCGCTCGCTGCAATTCACGGCGCTTAACGCCATAGCCTTCGCCGATCTGGACGATCGGCAAATGAGCCGTGCAACGGGTTTCACTTCGATGGCGCAGCAGCTTTCCCTTTCCATCGGCATCAGCATCGCCGCGATCAGTCTTTCGATGACTGCAAGCCTTCGTGGCGCTGCGAGCGCCGGCGCCATCGACTATGCCTTCGCTTTCCTGGTGGTGACGATCCTGGTGCTCTTGTCGCTTGTTACATTCCTCAAGCTGGAAGCAGACGCAGGCGCGGCCGTATCCGGTCACGCCGCCACCGTTGGAGGCGCTGCGCGGCCTCCGTCCGACACAAGAGTTTGAATTAGTATTTCGAATTCAGGTTCGCTCAATCAAGCCCGTCTTCGTCATGCGGATTTTCCGCGGATCGCCCACGAAAACCCTTGGCCAGCACATAAAGCTCCGGGCTTTCCTGCCGACTGGCGGGCGGTTTCACATGCACGACGCTCGCATAATCGCGCTTCAACTGGGAAAGAAGCTCGTTTTCGGTGCCGCCACGAAAAACCTTTGAAAGAAAATTCCCGCCCGGCGCAAGGTTTTCCCGCGCAAATTCGGCAGCCACTTCAAAGAGATGGGTCGTGCGCAGATGGTCAGTCTTGCGATGGCCGGTGGTCGGAGCCGCCATATCGGAAAGGACCAGGTCAGGCTTGTAGCCGCCAAGCGCTTCGATCAAGAGTGCGGGAGCGTCCTCATCGAGAAAATCCTTCTGGAGCAGCGTCACGCCGGGTAGCGCCTCCATCTCCAGGTAGTCGATGCCGACGATGCGCGGCGCCTCGATGCTCGATCCGGTCTTCACGGCCGCCACCTGGCACCAGCCACCCGGTGCCGCTCCCAGATCGACGACACGAAGCCCCGGCTTCAGCAATTTGTGCTTCTCGTCGATTTCCAGCAGCTTGTAGGCCGCGCGAGAGCGATAGCCATCGATCTTGGAACGATGGACATAGGGGTCGTTGATATGACGTTCGATCCAGCGCGCCGACAATTCCGTTCGCTTGCCGGCTGTCTTGACGCGCTGATGGAGGCCGCGCTCACCGCGCCCCCGACCTAAATCGGCCATTGCCATTCCTTCATTTCTATTCAGTCTGCGCCCGAATGCGCGCCTTATGCGCCCGGACGCTACAGGCGTGAATCCCCGCCTTGGGAGCGCTATACGCTTTAGCGGCGTCCCCGCCAATGAGGCGGGCGCGGGCGCCGCCATACGCCGTCCGACGCCATCAGCTCCATCAAGATACCTTCCCGAAGGCCTCTATCTGCAACACGCAGCCGTTGGCAAGTCCACCGCCGGCGGATCGCTTCGAGGATTGCGCATCCCGCCAGCACAAGATCGGCACGATCAGCCCCTATGCAAGGGTTGTCGACGCGCTCTTCATAGGGCATTGCGCGCAATCGGTCGATCATCGCCGAAACATCTTCATGTTCCAGCCATGCGCCATCGACCCGGCGTCTGTCGTAGCGCTTCAATCCGAAATGAACGCCGGCCAGCGTCGTCACGGTGCCGGATGTACCCAACATGTGAACCTTGCCTGAGCAAATAGCCTGCGTCAGTTCCTCTCCAAGCGAAAAAGCCTTCAAATGGCCGGCTGCATCTTCAACCATCGCCTCGAAAACATCGCGGGTGACATTGCGCCCGCCGTGACGCTCGGCCAAATTGACGACGCCGACAGGCAGAGAAATCCACGCTCTGATAAATTTCGTCAGAGCGTAGCCTCGCGCGCCGCACCGGTTACGCAAATCCAGCCACACGATTTCCGACGACCCGCCGCCGATGTCGAAGAGCACGACCCCATCGGCCGAGGGATCGACGAGTGAGGCGCATCCGGCGACGGCGAGCCTGGCTTCGGTTTCCCGCGATACGATTTCAAGCGACAATCCGGTTTCGTCACGCACCCGGTCGATGAACCTGGAGCCGTTATCCGCCGCCCGGCAGGCTTCCGTCGCAATCAACCGGAACCGGCCAACGCCACGATGGACAAGCTTGTCGCGGCAGCAGCACAAGGCGTCGACGGCGCGGTCCATGGCGTCGTCTGCAAGTTTCTGCGTCTTTCCCAGCCCTTCGCCCAGGCGAACGATTTTCGAGAAGGCATCGACGACCCGAAACCCGCGCTGCTCCGGTTTGGCCACCAGCAGGCGGCAATTATTGGTGCCAAGATCAAGGGCTGCATAGAGCGCGTCAGCCTTGCGTTCCATTGCCGCGCTGTTACCGACAGGTTTCGCGATTTCACGGCAAAGGCTTGGTGCAGCGATTGGCCGGATGTCTGTTCCAGCATTGCCACCATCATGCGTGTCGTGGCCGTTTTTCACGTCCACGCCGCAATCGCGTCCATCATTGGAGGAAATGCTGTCGGAATTTCTCACGTTCACAGTGTCGTTTGAAAAACGAACCGCTCTTCGCTCAGCTCTGTTAAGCCGGCGGCGGCGCTTGCCTTTCGGCGTTTCAGCCGTTTCCTGACGCGGTTCGGCGGAACCATGGCCTGTATTGCCGGACGATTGCGCGCTGCGAACTGGTTGCGCGTCTATCGCCCTCCGCTTATGGCGGGCCTTTCGCCGACTTCCATTCGGCTCGGTGCCCACTTCTCCAGCCGCATCGGGCCCCGGCCGAAAACGATCCGGCTCGAATTCACCCGTGTCGCTCACATCAATCCCTCGGCATCCCATCCAGCGGACGCCCTATATCCTCAAGTTACGTCAAGTGTAGCAGTTTGTTAGCCCTTCGCAAATTAATCCGACTTCATGAACCGTTTACGCCGCGCGACATTTGCTATTGGCAAAATGAGGTCACCCCGCAAGGTGTGCTCCTGCGATAGTGGCAAGCGCGAAGGGCGTGGAAAAACTTCACTGCGGCTGTTGCGTCGCGAAGCCGATCGCGTATATAAGCCTCGCACGGCGACGCGGTCGTTGATTTCACCGCGCAACATCGCGTCTACTGGGGAATAGGTTAACGGTAGACCCACGAACTCTGACTCCGTTAGTCCTGGTTCGAATCCAGGTTCCCCAGCCAGCTTTCTCATTGTTTTTATTGAGTTTCATGTCTCTCGCAGGCATCCGAATTAGTGTCGGAGTTTCCGTGCGTTACGCGACCCCGCACACGGCGAGCGTCGCCAGAGACTCAAAACCGACGTTTTCCGCGCACAAATCAGCCGACAGTCTCTGCAGGCTGGTTTTGCCGCAACGGAAGTGAATCGTCTTGAGAAAATGCCATGTTTATCAACTAGCTGGGAAGCCGAGATACGCGTGTTGTTCCGCCCAGTCATGCGGCAGATCCCTGGCCACGGCTATGAGACGGCTCGCCGACAGGCCGATCGGCTGTTTGCCGTCGAGGATGGCGCCAATGATATCGGGCGCGAGATAAGTGAGGCGAATCCGCGTAGTCAGATAGCCCTTCGCAAGGCTCAGGCGATCCGACATCGCTTCGATGCTGTCGTCGCAGCCGGAAAGGAGCTCATCTCGCAGCCGGAATGCCTCGCCCAGAAGCCTGGTCAGGGCATGATCGACCTCGGGTTGCCGGTGGGCGCTATCGCCGATGACGATCCGCATGCCCTTGCCCACCCTCGCAAGATGGCAAATGACTTCAAGGACCGTCAGGTCGTCGAGCGGTAGCTCGCTCAGCAGTTCGCGGCCCCGGTCGAGGTCCAGCGCGCATAGCAAGCCTCGCCTACTGACGAAAATGCGTATTGCTTCAACTCCAACCTCGATTCGCTTGACGATGACATCGATCAGTTTCCGGAGCTCGGCGACAGGCAGCGTCGGCAAGCGCGCGACAATATCGCTGGCGTTCGACAGCGCGACGCTCAATTCCGTTGCTTCAAATTCAACCTGTTCGAACAACCCGGTCAGCTCACACGGAGACGAAAACAGCGTCCGCAGGGGTGGTGTCAGACGGATGCGAACCGGTCTCAGTTTTCCAAAAAGGTCGATCTGTTAGGCCGCGAGGAGACCGCGCCACTCGGCCAGAGCGGCGGCGCGGTTCAGTTTGAAATTTGCTCGAGAGTAGAGGTGGCGCTCCGTGTTGAAATGATTATGGACCGAGGCGTGGACGGCGACGAATTTCTGCAATGTTCGCATCCGCCGGAATCGCAGCATCGCTCGCTCTCGTCTTCGAAATGGCTGATGCGAATTCTCCGCCCTGTTGTTCTCCCAGCGGCCGGTTTCCTGCCGCTCGCGGATGCCAAGTTCGTCGAGGGCAGCGCCATAGGAGCGGAGGCGATCCGTCACTAGCTCCTCAGCCCGGCCATGCCGCTTGAGAGATTTCTTCAAGAATTTCAACGCAGCCTTCTTGTCGCGCGTCTTCGTCACGAAGCTTTCGAGCACTTCCCCTTCATGATCCACGGCCCGCCAAAGATAGTGCCGCTCGCCATTGATCTTCACGAAGACCTCGTCCAAATGCCAACGCCATCGGCTCGACCGCATCCCTTCGACCCGCCGTTTTCGGATTTCACTGGCGAAGATCGGGCCGAAACGGTTCCACCAGAACCGCACCGTCTCATGGCTGATGTCGATGCCACGTTCGTGCAGAAGGTCCTCGACATTTCGAAGCGATAGCGGGAAACGAACGTACAACATCACCGCAAGGCGGATGATCTCCGGGCTGCTGTGAAAGTACTTGAAGGGACCAGGTTTGCTCATCCCGAGACACTACGAGACCACCCTGCCCGCCTCAAACCAATTCCTTCTGACAAAGCCTCCTGGGCGGCTCGGGCTCGATCCCCGGCGTGGTGATCGCGGCATTCGTGATGGGGCTGGTGACCTTCGGGCTTGGCCTCCTGAACGTCCCGGGAATTGTGATGTCGATCTTTATCGGGCTTTTGTTGATCGGCGTGATCGCGCTGCCCAGACTTTGGTCGCAATACGCCCGGCGGAGCGCGTGATGGAGAAATATGCGTTCAAAATGCGGCTCAAACCCGGAATGCGGGCCGAATATCAGCGCCAGCACGATGAGATCTGGCCTGAACTGGTAGCGCTGCTGAAAGAGGCCAAGGTATCAGACTATTCGATTCATCTGGACGAAGAAACGAACATTTTGTTCGCGGTTCTTTGGCGCTCCGACGATCATAAAATGAACTTGCTGCCGCAAAACGAAGTCATGCAGCGCTGGTGGGCCCATATGGCCGACCTCATGGAAACGAAACCCGATAACGAACCGGTGGCAGTGCCGCTGGCAACCCTGTTTCATATGCTATGACTCCGCGCCATATCGCGGTCATAGATATCGGCAAGACTAACGCCAAGCTTGCGCTGGTCGATCTGGTGACCGTGGCGGAACTGGCTGTAGTGACACGGCCCAACCGCGTCATTTCCGGTCCGCCCTATCCGCATTTCGATATCAAGGGCCATTGGGACTTCATTCTCGACGCGCTTGGGCAATTCCACCGCACCCACCGAATTGACGCCATTTCGGTCACCACTCATGGAGCCTCTTGCGCACTGCTGGACGTGGAAGGCGGGCTGGCCGCGCCTGGTACTGGATTACGAATACGACGGCCCGGAAAGCGTCGCGTCGGAGTACGATGCGCTAAGGCCGCCATTTTCCGTGACCGGATCGCCGCGGCTGGGGATGGGGCTGAATGTCGGCGCGCAATTGCACTGGCAGTTCGCCACCCACCCTGGCCTTAAGGAGCGCACCCGCACCATCGTCACCTATCCGCAATATTGGGGTTACCGGCTTACCGGCATCGCCGCGACCGATGTAACCTCGCTGGGTTGCCATACCGATTTGTGGTGTCCGCGGGAAGGCAGGTTTTCGGAAGCTGGTCCGACCGTCTCGGCATCCGTGACAAGTTGGCGCCGGCGCATCATTCCGCCGATATACTCGGGACCATCTTGCCGCAAATCGCGAGCGTTACCGGGCTGTCGCCCGAGACGCCGGTAACCTGTGGCATACACGATCTCTCAACGCGTCGCTTTATCCGCATATCCTGACCCGGGTCGCGCCGTTTTCGGTCGTCTCCACCGGAACCTGGGTGATCGCGCTGGCAGTGGGCGGCGAGGACATCGCACTCGATCCTACACAAGACACTTTGGTCAATGTCAACGCACTGGGGCAGCCAATCCGCTCCGCCAGGTTCATGGGGGGCAGGGAGTTTGAGCTGATCAGCGCGGGCCAATACGTCTCCCCTACGGGGCGAGGAGATCGCAGCCGTCCTGCACCGGCAGTCGATGCTTTTACCTGCAGTCGTATCCGAATCCGGTCCGTTCCGCGGAAAGGCGTATGCCTGGCTCTCGGTCGAGCCGGCAATTGGTACTGGTGAACGGTCCGCGTCCTTGTCCTTTTATCTTGCTTTGGTAACAGCGCACTCCCTTGGACTGATCGGCGCCAAAGGTGACACTGTGGTAGAAGGCGTATTTTCGCAAGAATTGGCCATATCTGGGTATGCTAGCCACCGCCACCGGCCGGCATGTCGTCGCCTCGACATCCGCCACCGGAACCAGCATCGGAGCCGCGCTGCTCTACGCCAATGGCGCCCATGCGCGGAAGATTGCGGCATCGGAGCATATTGGGCCGATCGCCGCTTACTCCGCTTATGCCGAAATATGGCAACGCGCGGTCGCGAGTTCGCCGGCCGCCGACTTAGTCCTCAAACTGTAACCGCCAGTCACGGAGGGCGGTCGAAGAGGTGCTGTCCGAGCAATACTTACTATCTTCTGTTGCCCAAGATGCCTAAACCTGCTTGGAAAAAATCTGCCGCCATTCAATACGTGTAGCGCCATAAGAGCGGAGGCGATCCGTCACCATCTCCGCAGCGCGACCATGCCGCTTCAGCGTTTTCCTTAGGAATTTCAACGCAGCTATTTTATTGCGCGTCTTTGTCACGAAGCTTTCGAGCACTTCCCCTACATGATCGACAGCCCGCCAGAGATAGTGCCAGTTGCCATCGATCCTCACGAAGACCTCGTCCAAATGCCAGCGCCAACGGGTGCGCATCGCATCCTCTGCACCCGTTTTCTACGGATCTCCGCCGCAAACATATCGGCCCGAAACGGTTCCACCAGAACCGCACCGTCTCGTGGCTGATGTCGATGCCACGTTCGTGCAGCAGGTCCTCGACATTTCGAAGCGAGAGCGGGAAGCGGACGTACATCATGACCGCCAGGCGGATGATCTCCGGGCTGCTGTGAAAGTACTTCAAGGGATCAGGTTTGCTTATCCCGAGACACTGCGAGACCACCCTGCTCGCCTCAAGCCAATTCCTTCTGACAAAGCCCGCAACCGGCATGCCTGTGATATTTCTTCACCTGCCTTGCGCGGAGATCCTCAGTCCGAACGCCTCATCCGTTACCGATCGCATCAACTGGCCAACCACCATTTCCACCGGCCTGTCGCCTATCGGAAAGCTGTAGTCCGTCTGCGCGTCAATCAGGCCCTTCAACGAGAAGACGATGTTGGTTCCCTTTAGCACCTCCACACGCATCAAAGCGATCTTTGTTCGATAATATTCGGTAGCAAATCACGTCTTCCGGCGTTGCCACACCGGAAACTTCGACCATGTGGTCGGCCGCGGTTAGCCGTATCGCATCACAGCCATCGTCGGATTGTGCTTCCATCGCCTTTTCGCGCCCCAGGATTTCGCCCTGAGCGTGCAATGGAGGGGTGACTTGGGGCGCGTTTTTGTCTTCGAAAAGCCCGCTGGCTGATCCGGAAACGCCGTTTCACACGGTTTCTCCGGCAAGAGACGCGACGTACCGCGTAGCGAAAATTCTGCGCGGCGGCCGTCGGATCCGACCACCTCCAACCTGCTGCCTTTCCTCAACAAAGGCCAGAGCTGATAGAATTTCCTCGCACATTCTTCGCAGTCACCGGTATTTATTCCGCCTGATTTGCCGGATGGAATTGGCAGAATGGATTCACCTTCGACAGTGAAAACGACGTGAAGAATCCGGCGGCAGGAGCCTCCCGTCGATCTCGATGCTGATTCCGGTGCTCACTGTGGTCCAGCGTCGCCGCAATGTCGCATCCGATGGAAATGTAGCTCGACCCGCTTGTTGTCTGATATTCGCTAAATCCCTGTGCGCTCCCGGTTACCCAATCTCCTGCACGGCTGGCGCCGCGAGCCGACGCAGCAAGTGAAAATGAAGCGGCTAACCCGATAAGAATTGTGGCAAAGAACGTGTGCCAATTGGCTCTCGCTAAAGGCATGTATTTTCCCTCCACTTACGCGGTGAACCACCCGGCTTGATTGAAGTACTGGATGCATACCAACATTCCAAAGAAGGACTTGTTGTCATGAGGCTGCTATCCAAACGCCTCGACTTCACATGGCATCAATAAACCAAATCCGGGATTGCAGATAAAACTTGCATATTTTAGCAAATATCGACCGCGCCGGCACTGCCTGCCGTGACTGGCCTATCACCCGCGGTCGCATCGCTTGACGGAAACCTTCCCAATCAGCTTTACTTCTACGCGCTGGTGCGAACACCGGTGTCCGCCTGAACGAGGCGGAATTCCACTTTGGAAAAGCACAAAACCAGCCAGCAAAGCCGAGCAACCTCCGTGACCCCAGCGACATCCTTGGGCAGCCCGCTTGGCAACACCACATTTCGGGCGCTCTGGGGTGCGTCTCTCGCCTCCAATCTTGGCGGCCTGATCCAGGCTGTCGGCGCCGGTTGGATGATGACAACCATCTCGGACTCCGTCGGCATGGTTGCGCTCGTGCAAGCCGCCACGACCCTTCCCATCATGATCTTTTCCATCGCAGCCGGCGCGCTCGCCGACAACCTGGACCGGCGACGCGTCATGCTGACTGCACAAAGCCTCATGATGGCGGTCTCGATGGCATTGGCGATTTTCGCGTGGTCGGGCCTGCTGTCACCCTGGTTGCTGCTTGCCTTCACTTTCGTCATCGGCTGCGGAACGGCCCTGCACAACCCGTCCTGGCAAGCATCAATGGGCGACATTGTAGTGCGGGAAGACATTCCAGCGGCAGTAACGCTAAACAGCATGGCATTCAATCTCATGCGCAGCGTGGGCCCGGCGCTCGGAGGGTTGATCGTGGCTTCTGCCGGCGCCGCCGTTGCCTTTGCCCTCAACGCCGTGAGCTATATCCCACTGATTGTTGCCCTTGCACGCTGGAAGCATCGCCGCCTTCCCACCGGCTTGCCGCGAGAGGCTTTTGCCAGCGCGATGTCCGCAGGCCTGCGCTATGTCATGATGTCGCCCAATCTCATCAAGGTGATGTTTCGAGGCTTTGTTTTCGGGCTGGCTGCAGTGTCCGTGCTGGCGTTGTTGCCGCTGGTCGCGCGCGACCTGATCAGAGGCAGCGCCATCACATACGGCATTCTGCTTGGCAGCTTCGGCGTCGGCGCCATTGGCGGCGCATTGGCCAATACCCGACTTCGGGCACGTTTCTCCAATGAGACGATCGTAAGATGGGCTTTCCTTGGTTTTGCCCTGAGCACCATCATCCTGTCCCAGAGCACTCAAACTTGGCAGAGCAGCCTGGGCCTTTTGCCGGCAGGCGCTTGCTGGGTTCTGGCATTGTCGCTGTTCAACGTGACTGTTCAGCTTTCTACCCCGCGCTGGGTAGTCGGACGCGCCCTCTCCCTTTATCAGACAGCGACCTTTGGCGGGATGGCCGGCGGCAGCTGGCTGTGGGGGATGATCGCGCAATCTCAAGGGCCGGAGGTCTCCTTGATCGGCTCCGGGTTCGTACTCATTCTTGGCGCTGCCATCGGATTGCGTTTTGCCTTGCCTGAATTCGGCGAATTGCAGCTCGATCCACTTGACCAGTTCCGCGAACCTGAATTGCGCCTGGATCTGAAGGCGCGAAGCGGGCCTATTGTGGTGTTGGTCGACTATGAAATCATGCAGCAAGACGTGCCCGCCTTTCTACAGGCGATAGCAGCTAAACGCCGAATCCGCATTCGGGACGGCGCACGGCAATGGGCGCTTCTGCGTGATCTGGAGAACCCCAACATCTGGACCGAAACTTACCACGTGCCGACTTGGGTCGAGTACATTCGCCACAACCAGCGGCGCACCAAGGCGGATGCCGATGTAGCCGAGAGATTGCTTGCTCTCCATCGCGGCCATGAGCGACCGCGCGTGCATCGCATGATCGAACGTCAGACAATACCCGTCTATGACGATATGCCGCTCAAAAGCAGCACAGACATAGTATGATGCCCTGCGATGTCATGGATTATGGCGGCATGAATTCGACATCAAGTATAACCGCGACAGTGTCGGATTCCATAAAATATGGACTTGCAAGGCACATAGTCGCACCCCTTCGTCTAGGGCGGGGATGACACAAAAATTCAAAAACTCGGCGAGCATCCGAGCGCAGCGAAAGCAGGAAACCGGAGGGCGGGTAGGCTTCAGTCGATCACGTTCGCTTGCGCAGCAATATTTAAAACCTGATGACTTACGAGCCTTCCCTGTAAAGATCAGAAAATTCCCTGTTCGGGATTTCAGGGAAATATCCACTAAGCTTTTCTATTCTATAGAGTTATTCGGGCCTTTGGGTACTCACAATTGCCAAATTAGAGCAAATTCCCTGTAAATTCCCGTGAAACAGGCAAATCAGTTTGGAGACAGGTTCGCGCCAGACTGCCCACACAGCCAAAAAAACCGAATGAAATTAAACCATTGTCGACCGCCAATGACGCCAAGAGCAATGCCTCCGGGGGATTTTGTGCGCCAAGTTGAGCGATCGGTACGTGATTGACCCGGGCGGCGCGTGGTAAGGATCGGGCCCGCCTGCGCATTCCGGGCGCAACGTTCGGTCAGGGCCGATCATCCGAGAGTTTCGATCACCTGTCCGGGTTGTCCGCAATCGCAGCCGCTCGGGACCGGCCGCCAGTATTCCGCGGCCAAACAATCGGTTTCGGGAGCGCAGACGGCTAAGCCGAGCGTCTCGAATGAGCGACGACGGCCCTCTTATGCGCTCCGATCAGCGCCAGATAGCCGGCGGGTCATGGCTCGCCCTCCGGTAGGCCGGCTGACAGAAGGTCGGTCCGGAACTGCGTTATGAAACGATCCGCGCCGAAGGGGCGATCCGTGAAGCTCAGCTCGCGGACTGCATCCTGACAGGTCATTCCGGGTCGGAACCGATGGAGCTCGGCAATTGCCTTGCCCGCTTCGTCGCGCCACCCGGCATGCCCGAGGATCGCGACCAGGACCATTGCCGGCCAGAATGTCACGTTGGGCTGACGCAGTGCCGCCCGCTCGTCGGCCGCGGCGGCTTCGAGATCTCCTGCAATGTAATGCGCCAGCGCACGGACGTTCAGGAAAGTCCAGAAGTGTGGGTCATGTGGGCTCAACCGCATCGCCTCGTTGACGGCGACCAGGGCTTCTTGGGGCCGGTCTACGTAGCAAAGTGCCTGAGCCAGGGCGAAATGCGCCTGCGCGAAGCTCGGATCTAGGTTAACCGCTGCGCGCAATTCCTCAATCCCCCGCTCCCCCTCGCCGCGCTGTGCGAGCGCACGTCCAAGCGACACCCGCGCCATCGGTTCCCGGTCATCCAGCCTGATCGCCGCCCGCGCGTGCGCAATCGCCTCGTCGAGCCGGGCTCCGCGTTCCCCGTACGGCCCGTAAAAGCCAAGCTGAATGTGCACGTATGCCAACCGCGCGTGCGCTGGCGCCAGCTCGGTGTCAAGCGCGATTGCCCGCTCCAAAAGCCTCCGCGCCGTTTGAAGGTTGTCCTCGGTAAACTTGTACAGATGCCAGAGACCAAGTTGAAAGCATTCCCATGAGGACAGTCGCTCGACCGGCCGGTCGCGCAGTGCCGCGCCCTCGATCGCCGAAAGTTCTGGTTCCACCGTCCCGGCGATCGTCGCGGCGATCTCATCCTGCAGCTCGAAAACGTTGTCGAAATCGCGGTCATAGCGCTCACCCCAGAGACGGGTGCCCTTCTGCCCCTCGATCAGCTGTGCAGTGACCCTGATCCGATCACCCGCACGTCGAATTGAGCCGTCAAGCACGTAACGGGTGCCCATCTCTTGCGCGATCATGCGGACGTCCGTCGAGCGTCCCTTATAGGCGAAGGATGAGTTGCGGGCGGCGACGACAAGCCAGCGGCAACGCGAGAGCGCGTGCATAATCTCTTCGCTGATCCCTTCGGCAAGGTGATCCTGCGCCGGATCGCCCGACAGGTTGGCAAAGGCGAGCACGGCAATAGAGGGTCGCACCGCCGGTGCGACCGGTGGCGTCTCGCCATTCGATTTCTCCGGTCGCCAACGCCACCCGCGCACAGGTCGGTTGATGTTCTTGAGGGCCTGTTCACCGGCATCGGAAAACCCGGACCTCAGTCTCTCGTCAAGGCTCCCATAGACCGCGTCCGACACAACCACCGATCCGGGCTCTGCCAACGCCTCCAGCCGCGCTGCGACATTGACCCCGTCGCCAAAAACATCCTCCTCCTCGTGAACTACATCACCGATATGGATGCCCATCCGGAGCTTGATGGTCTCATGCGCTGCCACCCGATCCAGTATCTGCATCGCACACGTCACCGCGTCGACGGCAGACGCGAACTCCAAAAGCCAACCGTCGCCCATCGACTTCACGACCTTGCCCCGATGCCCTTCCACCGCCGGCCCGAACACTTCCGAGCGGAGCTGGCGCAAAGCCGCCAGCGTCCGCTCCTGATCGGCCTCCATCATGGCCGAGTAACTGACTATGTCGGCTGCGAGAATGGCAGCAAGGCGACGGCTCATCAAAGTTCTCCCTGGTCCGACTAACGGTAACCAAGCGAGGTCGCTGTTTCCAATGATCATCGCACATGGCGAAGGCATCTTGCGGCACCAAAACCGACTTCCAAGTTGTTTCGATGCGTGTCCCCTATGGCGAAGGTTTACCGATGCGGGCCGCTGCGCAATATTGATTGCGCCGGACGAGGACGACCCGCGTTGGAAAAGCTTCACCGAAGCTGCCGTTTGAAGCGTAAGAAACCAACGTCCGCTAAGCCGCCGCTTCGAAGGTCCCGATATCTTGAAGAAGCCTACGGAAAGCCGGCTTGGGTGCAATGCACATGGTTCGATACGCGTTCAGGAACGGCAGCCAAACTCTTCCATAAACTATTGGTATCATTGAGTAATGCGGATTTAAGAATCCGTCTTCTCAATCGAATAGACCAACTGATGCCCAAAACTGGTCCCCGGAACTGGTGCCCATTCGCACCGTTCCTAAAATCAGGGATATGGGCAATGGCTCGTCGACATGAGGTTCAAAACCTTCTTCGTCGCGGGAATATCTGGTATTGGCGCCCTCGCCTTCCGGTTTCCCTTTCTCAGTCAGATCTTAACGGGAAGCTGTCATTCAGCCTGAAACAATCCGATCATCATCGGGCAAGGTTCATGGCGCGTCGCCTGAATTCGTTGCTCGCAGAATTGAGGATGCGACCGGGCGCGGCCATGACGCGGAAAGAAAACCTGAAAGCTCTGTTTCAAGCGAAGATTGCCCGCATGAACGAGATGATGGACGATCTCGTTACGGCGGCAGAGGCAACCGGAAGCCAGATAAACCCGGGGCATTTGCAAGCCGACGTCATAACTGGCTGGGCGTATCGATTACTCGAGAAATTTGGCACGGCGATCGATCTATCATTCGATGACCAATGCCCAGGGTGGCAGTACCTGAAACAAAACAAAGTCCCGGACGACTTCCTCCCGGCACTATCCGACACGTTCAGACACGAACGCTGTTTTGCCCGTTCGGCACTATTTGAATCGCCCCTCAAGCGAGAAATGCACTCACTTGGTCTGGAGGTGGACCGACTCAGCTTGGAGCGCGCCCGCTCGAAGATATTCTGCGCCAAAGCGGATGTGCTTTTGAATACCGGACCACGGTATCATCTGCTGCAAGCAGATTTCCTCCGGGAACGCTACAGATCAAACGGTAGATGTTGTCTTGGCTGATCCGCCAGTTTGCGGTGAGGATGAAGCAGTTCGAGATAAAACGCTCCCTGCGTCGCTCGAAAAACCGGATACCGATAGAGCCGATGAACCACCCGCTACTCCACCTTCTGCCAAGCAAATCGAGCCTAAAGAAGAGATCCTACCGGATGGACGCCATGCTCAATTGCCCGTTCGGGAGTTTCTTGAACTTTATGAGATCTACAGGCGCAACAAGAGGCACGAATGGAAGAACGCGACCGCGACAGACGTCCGGGTCGCAATCCAGATGTTTCAGGACGTCCTTATCTGCAACGGCGTCGAACACACCGGGGAAATCCGGCAAGCGCATCTCGCTGCATTCCGCGATCTCTTGAGCCTTTTGCCGAAGAACTACGGTCAAAGCTCCCAGCTTCGGGCAATGACCTTCACCGGGCTAAAAGCCAAGGGAGAAAGGATGCTCGAAGAAGCGGACGATGACGAAAAAGCGAAAGTCGGGCTCAAGGCGGTAACCGTCCGCAAACATTTGGGCAATCTGGACGGTTTTCGAGATTTTCTGGCGGCAAGAGGCCACCAGATCATTCCATTCGAGATTAATGGTCTTCGCCCCTCAAAGGTCCGTGCTTCAGAGATTGCATTACTCACACCCAAACCCGGACCGGACAAGACAGAAGCGATGTTCCGGATGCCGATATTTTCGGGATGCATGTCTGATACTCAGATGGCGGAAGCCGGATCTCAAACGATACATAATTCGCTCTATTTCATGCCAATGCTGTTGGTCTATCTCGGGATGCGGCGCGCCGAGGTGGCGGGCCTTATGGTCGATGAAATCGTTGAAACATCGGATGGCTGGGCTATTGAAATCAAGGCCAATATAATTCGCGGCCTGAAAAACCAGCAGTCCGGAAGAATGCTTCCGGTTCCGCCGGAAGTGTTGCGGCTGAATTTCCTCGATTACGTGAACAAGATCAAATCGCTCGGATATCACGCTTTGTTTCCGGAGCTTGTTGATCCATTTAATCAGGACGCCGATCCGGGTGATCGCTTCTACAAGAACTTCAATCCCCTCTTCATCCAGAACGCAGCCAACGGCGGACCGAGTTGGATACGCGTACTGCATGCTCTCCGGCACGGCCATGCAGACACCCTGAAGCAGAATGGCGTCTCACCAGTCTTGATTGAAGATATTCAGGGGCGAGATGGCATCACCGAAACGGGGAAACGCTACACAAATCCAGCGGGCCTCCGTCTGCTAAAGAACAACTTGTCCAAATACCCAATTGTCACAGGTCATTTGGAGCCGCAGCCAATCCAACTTTTGGGGTTCGTGGACGCGCGAGAGCCTGCCCCTTGGTACCGAAAGCCATTATAGAGGGCGCGTACAGCAAAGGGTCCAATCGCCACCGAACGAACCGCTTGCGGCAGGTCACAATTCGACACTCAACGCAGAACTCTGTTGCAGCACGGCAGACGGCTCTGTAGGGCGGAGAGCGGTCATTCGTGCCGATCATCACGAATTTCTGGTGTGCGGGCTTTTCAGACCTTCGTCGAAACACCCCCAGCCGACGCTCCCGGCCGGAAGTGACAGCGCACGTTTGTAGGCGGGTGAGCGCATCAGCAAGAGGCCGCCTGGCTGAGCTGTTTCATTCTTTCACGCTATCGTTTCTCATCGAAAGCAGTAGTCATATTATGCGTGACAAAGCCGCCGGCGGCGCTACCAGCTGTTATACCCACTCGGCAAGTTCGATGGTGATGCCTTCTGGCCCTTCAACGAACACCAGCTTGCGGTCGTGATAGGTCATCAGATCATTGCGCAGCTTCACTCCGTGGGACGTCAGTTTATTGACAATCCCTTCAATATCCTCGACCGCAAACGCAAGGTGATTGAAGCCGGGACGTGCCAGATTGCTGAGTTCGGGGTCGTGTGAAAGCTTTGGCTTACGATAGTGCAGGAGCTGCATCTCGAAATGCGCTTCCGCCCCCGGCAGGACCATGGTCACATGGTCAGCCTTGATGTCTGGCACGCCCATGTAATCGGACATTACCTGGCCAGAAATGACTGCCTCGATCGTCACTTTAAAACCGAGGAGTTCGAAGAAGGACCGAGCTTCTTCTAGATCGATCACTGCCACCGTGACGTGGTCAGGACGCTTGAGCATGGTTTTCTTCCTCTTCGTCAACATTCAAGCTATCAGGCCATCCAGCCCACCAAATTTGCCCGCAGTTGCTCTACCAAAGTGGATGGAAAACACTGCGGTCGTCTACACGTATTCGCTTGGTGCCCCCAATTAGGGGCGCTTACCATGAATTTTACGTAGAGGCAGACAACTGATTCAGTTTCCTACTACTTCAAGTATGATAGTCACGAGAAGGCCATCTCAATGCTGAAAAGCGCTGCCCTCGCAGATAGTATCCACTATGCGTCGCTCACGGAGGTTTCCGGTCTCATTGCCAGGGGCGAACTGTCCCCGGTTGCGTTGACCGAGACGATGCTTGGTCGCATCGACGCGCTGAATCCGACCTTAAATGCCTATTTGCTGGTGACCAGCGAAAGTGCCTTGGCAGAGGCTGCGACTGCGGAAGCAGAGATCAAGGCTGGACGTTGGCGAGGACCGCTGCACGGAATACCGATCGGCCTCAAGGACCTGTTTGAGACCAGGGGATTTCCGACCACATTCGGGACTATTTCACAGAAAGTCGTATCGGACAGGGACGCGACGATCGTTCATCGCCTTAAGCAAGCGGGAGCTGTTATTCTCGGCCACCTGCATCTGCACGAGGGCGCTTTCGCTGACCACCATCCCCGACTCGGCAATTGCATCAATCCCTGGAATGCTGACTACTGGCCCGGTGGATCCTCGTCTGGATCGGGTTCCGCGACAGCGGCCGGCCTTTGCTATGCGTCGCTCGGTACCGACACCGGCGGCTCGATCCGGTTTCCATCGGCGGCCTGCGGCGTCACCGGCCTCAAGGTCACCTGGGGCCGCACGAGCCGCTTTGGCGTGTTCGCCCTGGCCAAATCCCTCGACACGATCGGTCCGATGGCACGGTCGGCAGCGGACTGCGCGGCCATGCTTTCAGCCTTCGCCGGCCCAGATCAGAACGACCCAACTTGCCTGGACGCGCCAGTGCCCGATTATCTGGCCGAACTCGAGGGTGTCTACGGCGCGCGCGATCTCAGGATCGGCGTCGACGAGGTCTATCTAAGCGACGGCGTCGAATTCAGAAGTTGCCTCCGCCATATCCGTCGCGATAAATACTTTTCAAGACATTGGCGCGACGATCGTTTCCGTCAGCGTTCCGGATCTCGCTGAGACGATCCGGGCCGCGGGCGTGATCATCGATACGGAATGCGCCTTGTATCATCGTGCTGCATTCGCCGAGAAGAAGGACGATTATGGCCCCGCCCTGCGAGCGGCTGTCGAGCGCGGTTTTGGCTACGATCCGACCTTGCTTGCCGGCGCATATATTCGCAAAGACAGTTTCCGGGGAGAACTTCGGCGCTGCCTTTCTGGTATCGATGCTCTCGTATCGCCTGTCTATAGACAGGTAGGCATTCGCTACGACCACATGCAGGAGGCCCTCACGGATCTCGATTCATTTGTGCACTATACCGCGCCGTTCAACCTCGCCGGCGTTCCCAGTGTCACCTTCCCGTGCGGTCGCGCCACGGTCGGCATGCCCATAGGCGTTCAGCTAATTGGCAGACATCTTGGCGAGCCGACGCTGCTGCGAGCCGCTCATGCATTCCAGCAGGCGACTGACTGGCACCTTCGCCATCCGGCGCTTTGCTGATGTTACCAAGTACGATTTTCACACCGAGCAAAAAGATCGACCAGATATGTCTCAACCCTGAACTGGAACTTGATCAAATCTTGCTCTGCAAATAAAATCGGCATTTCTGCAACATTTCAGGATCTTTGCATTGACGTGGCTGTCCGTTGCGGCGGCGATGACACCTTGAAGATATGGCATAGAGCAATCTTGTGTATTGATTTACAGGGGAAACGTCAGGTGTCGATACCAAAAGACAGCAAGCGGATGATAACGCTTCAGGAGGAACTGCATTCGCATCTGCCTTCAGAAGCCGCTCTGAGGGTGAAGGCGCTGGAGAGCCTGCTCGTCGAGAAAGGTATCGTTGACAGCGCAACTGTCGATCGCTGGATCGATGTCTTCAGCAACGAGGTCGGGCCAAAGAATGGCGCGCGTGTCGTCGCCCGGGCCTGGACCGACCCGGCTTTCAAGGAACGCCTCATGGACAATGCCAGCGAGGCTATTACCGAACTGGGTTGCCCGAAGCTGGAAGCCAACCATCTGATCGTGGTCGAGAACTTGCCGCAGCTACACAACGTCGTCGTCTGCACGCTGTGCTCCTGCTATCCTTGGGGCGTCCTTGGAGCGCCGCCGACATGGTACAAGTCTTTCGAATATCGTTCGCGGGTGGTGCGCGATCCGCGTGGCGTGCTGAGAGAATTCGGTCTGGAATTCGGCAAAGACGTTGAGGTGCGGGTGTGGGACAGCACGGCCCAGATCCGTTACCTGGTATTGCCCGAACGTCCGGCCGGCACCGAAGGGTTCGACGAAGAGCAGCTTGCCGCACTGGTTTCGCGTGACGCGATGGTCGGTACGGCAAAAGTCACGCCACCTGCCAGAGGAGGCTAGTTTTTGGACGGTGTGCACGACATGGGCGGAATGCACGGCTTTGGCGCCGTCGATCCTGCGCCAGACAGGCCGCTTTCGAAGAACGACTGGCATGCTCGGATGTTCGCCATCGAACTGTCCTACACGCAGCCCGGTGGCTTCAACGTCGACTGGACACGCCATGCTATGGAGTGCATGGCGCCGGCAGCCTACCTTTCGAGCGAGTATTTCGACCGCTGGTACTGGCGCGATGTGGGTATCCTGCTCAACGCCGACTGGGTTTCGATCGAGGAACTGAAAACCGGAAAGGCCCTGAGCATCCCTGAGGATGTAGGCGAGCCGTTGCCGCCGGAGGCAGTGTCGGCCATTCTTGAGCAGGGCATCGAGACAAGCCGGCCGGCCATCGGAACTGCTGCTTTCAAGCCGGGCGACAGGGTTCGAGCGCGGTTTCACGCCCCTCTTGGAGCGACGCGGCTGCCGCGTTATGCGCGCGGCCATGTCGGCACCGTCAAAGCCTTCCATGGCTGGCACGTGCTGCCGGACGCCAATGCGCACGGAGAGGAGCGTGCTGAACCGCTTTACAGTGTCAGCTTTCTCGCCCACCAGCTTTGGGAGGAGGTGACGTCGCCGGTAGACAAGGTCTTCGTCGATCTCTGGGAGAGCTATCTTGAACCGGCCTGAAACTCAAAGGCCAGACGATGCGGGCTTCACGGAACCCTGGCAAGCCGAAGCGCTCGCCCTCGTGGTGGCGCTGCAGGAAGCGGGTCGGATTTCACCGGACGATTGGTCTGTCACCCTCAGTGAGGAGATCGAGAACGCCCGCTCCGCGGGCGATCCAGTGGATGGTACCACTTACCACATCTATGTGCTTGCAGCGCTGGAACGGCTTATTCTGGCGAAAGACCTTCTCGAGGTGGAAGAACTCAGACGTCGTCACCACGACTGGGAGGAAGCATATCACCGCACACTCCACGGCCAACCTGTCGTTCTGAACCCCGGTAGGCAGCAGTCCCACGAGAAGTGAGTCCTGGAACTATTGCCGGGAGTTCACGTAACGGAAAGCGATTTGGCGAACCAATTGGATTCGGCAAGCGCCAAGGCCAGCATTGCGTCTTTATTTCAGGCCGCACTAATAGTGGACTTGCCCGGGAAAAGTGGAGGGACTTTCTGCTAGCGTTGAACGCAACAGGAGGACCCGATGGGCAAACGCGAGAGACGGACATTCACCGAAGAGTTCAAGCAGGAAGCGGTCCGTCGACTGAAACCGGCGCCCGGTCGACGTTGGGCGGAAAGTGCTCCGCCAGATACGCAGCGATCGTGTCGAGTTCAGGCGTGCCGTCGAGATAGACCATGGTCAACGCCAATTGCTTCCAGCCTTCGGCGGTGTATCCGAGCGACCGGCTGATATTCCCGGTGCCATGACAGCCGGTGCAATTCGCCTCGACAAGGTCCCGCCCCTCTCCGGGCGGCAGGACTTGTGCCTGAACCTGCAAGGGGAAAAAGAGGATGATCGCGCCGAGGGTCCGCTTGATATGGTGGAGGGTCATGGAAACCTCGCGCAGGAAATGCGACTTTACCCACTTACGTTCGCCAACTGTAACACTGTGCCGGAGGCGGAATAAGCCCAAAGCACCCGCCGCTCCGGGCGCGGTCAGAGCGCTTTCCACGAAAACGGGTTCGTTTTCGTGAACGGCTCGCCTGCATGCCCTCGATCCGGCGCTATCGGATTTCAGGCGCGATCATTGGCCCAAACCGATGCCACCAGCAGCATGCCGTCTCATGCCTGATGGTCAACCACCCCGCTCATGCAGCAAATCCTTGCCATTGCGCTATGACAACAGGAACCGCACACTCATCATCACCGCCAGGCAGATGACCGCCGGGCTGCTGTGAAAGTACTTAAGGCGGTCGGGTTTGCTCACGTCGAGATGCGACGACACCACCCTGCAGGCTTTTGCCCAAATCCTTCCGACAGGACCCGTTGTATTTATCTGCTCAGTGTCCAGCACTTTCCATCCTGCGATGGGCGATAACCTCCTCGATCCAGCCTTGCCGCATTTCCGGAACAGAGCTGAGAAGCAAATCCGTGTAATCGTCGAACGGAGGCGAAAGCACTTCCGACTTCGTGCCGTAGCGAACCACCCTCCCCTGGTACATCACCGCGATGCTGTCGGCGATGGCGCGCACCGTTGCCAGATCGTGTGTGATGAACAGATAGGCGACGTCTTCGATCTTCTGCAGGTTCAACAAAAGCTTGAGAATACCATCGGCGACCAGCGGGTCGAGAGCGCTGGTCACCTCGTCGCAGATGATTAGCCTGGGCTTGGCGGCAAGTGCCCTTGCAATGCAGACACGCTGCTTCTGGCCGCCGCTGAGTTCCGCCGGATAGCGGTCGATGTAGCCTTTTCCCAACTCGATCTCGTCAAGGAGTTCCTGAATCCGTCGGCTTTTTTCGGCCCCCTTCATGCCGAAATAGAATTCAAGCGGCCGCCCGATGATCGTTCCCACCGTCTGGCGCGGGTTCATTGCGACATCGGCCATCTGGTAGATCATCTGAAGCTCGCGCAAATCCTCGCGGGATCTTGAAGGAAGATCGGGGGCAAGCGTCCGACCGGCAAATTCGATCCGCCCTTCTCGCAATGGCAATAGCCCGGTGATGACACGAGCGAGGGTAGATTTTCCCGAACCGGATTCGCCGACGACTGCGAGCGTCTGACCCGGGTGCAAGTCCACATTCACGTCCTTGACGACGTCGAAGTGCATCGACTTGTAGCGCGCGTTCACGCCTTGAACCCGCAGAATCGGTTTTAGCGTCGGAGATTTCTCCTTGTGATCGATGGAACGCACTGAAACCAGCGCGCGGGTATAGTCCTCGCGCGGGGCGTGAATGATCTGCTCGGTGCGGCCATATTCGACGGTCTTGCCGTTGCGCAGCACCATGATGTCGTCGGCGACCTGCGCCACCACGGCAAGATCGTGCGTGATATAGAGCGCGGCAACGCCGGTATCCCGGATGGCCTCCTTTATGGCCGCCAGAACGTCGATTTGGGTCGTTACGTCTAGAGCAGTCGTCGGCTCGTCGAATATCACCAGATCGGGCTGCGGACAGAGCGCAAGCGCCGTCATCGCCCGTTGAAGCTGCCCACCGGAGACCTGATGCGGGTAGCGATTGCCGATCGTCTCCGGGTCAGGCAGGCCAAGCTTGCGGAACATGAGGACCGCTCGCGCCTCCGCCTCGCGGCGGGAACAGCGGCCATGGGCGAGTGTCGCCTCGACCACCTGATCCATCAGTCTGGTGGCCGGATTGAAGGCGGCTGCCGCCGATTGGGCCACATAGGTTACTTCCGCCCCCCTCAAGGAGCGAAGCGAACGCGTACCTGCTGTGCGAATGTCCCGCCCATTGAGCAAGATCTGCCCTCCGGTCAGGCGAACGCCGCCCCTGCCATAGGCCATCGCCGACAGACCGATGGTTGATTTGCCGGCGCCGGATTCCCCTATGAGACCCAGAACGCGACCCTTCTCAAGTTCGAGCGATACCCCGTCTACGATGGTCACATCGTGCGGCGGCTCGCCTGCGGGATAGGCGGTGGCTTCGATCTTGAGGTCGATAATTCTCAACACGGGATCAGCCACCGCGGCCTCCTTTCAGCGACGTGGTCCGGTTCAGGATCCAGTCGGCCACGAGGTTCACGGAAATCGCCAGCGTGGCGATGGCGAATGCGGGGACGAGCGCTGCCGGAATCCCGTATACGATACCGTCCTTGTTTTCCTTCACAATGCCGCCCCAATCCGCCTGCGGCGGCTGCACGCCGAGGCCGAGGAAGGAGAGCGTCGAGACGAAAAGCACCATGAAGATAAAGCGAAGCCCCATCTCCGCCACCAGGGGCGACAGTGCGTTTGGCAATATCTCGCGAAAGACGATCCAGCCACGCCCCTCGCCGCGCAGCTTCGCGGCCTCAACGAAATCCATCACCGCGATATCGACCGCGACGGCGCGGGACAGCCGGTAGACCCGCGTTGAGTCCAAAAGCCCCATCACGAGGATCAGCACCGGCAGTGTCACCGGCGTGACCGAAAGCACGACGAGCGCGAAGATAAGCGTGGGGATCGACATGATCAGATCGACGAAACGCGACAGCGCCTGATCCGCCCACCCTCCTACCACGGCGGCGAAGAGGCCAAGCACGGAACCGGTGACGAAACTCAGGATCGTGGCCGCGGTCGCCACGAAAATGGTGGTCCGGCCGCCATAGATCATCCGCGACAGCAGATCGCGGCCGATATTGTCGGTGCCAAGAAGATTCTCGGATGAGGCAGGCTCCCAGACGTCGCCAACGATTTCGGCGAGGCCATAAGGGGCGATCCACGGAGCAAGCAGGGCGCTCAGAAAATAGAGCGCGGTAAAGATCAACCCGATGAGGGCCGAAACCGGGATACGTCTCATTTCGGATGCCTCAGCCTGGGGTTCGCCATGATCGACACAATGTCGGCGATCGTGTTGAGGCCGATATAGACGGCCGCGAAGATCAGCCCGCAGGCCTGCACCACCGGTACGTCGCGCTTGGCGACATGGTCGACAAGAAACTGGCCCATGCCGGGATAGACGAAGACCACCTCGACCACCACGACGCCAACCACCAGATAGGCCATGTTCAGCATCACGACATTGACGATCGGCGCGACGGAATTCGGAAATGCGTGACGCCAGATGATCTGAAAGCCGGAAAGGCCCTTGAGCTCGGCTGTCTCGATATAGGCCGACTGTATGACGTTGAGGATCGCCGCACGGGTCATGCGCATCATGTGCGCAAGCACCACCAGTGTGAGTACGGCGACCGGAAGCATGATGGCATTCAGTTTCTGCCAAAGGGTCATGCCATCGTTCAGCATGGCGACGGAAGGCGCCCAGCCCAGCTGAACGGCGATGTAATACATCAATATGTAGCTGATCAGGAATTCGGGGATTGAAATTGCCGCAAGCGTCACGCCCGAGATCAGCTTGTCCGGCCACCGATCCCTGTATCGCACGGCAAGAAGCCCGAGGAAGATCGCGAGCGGCACCGAAATCACCGCTGCCCAGAACGCCAGGAACAGCGTATTGCCAAGCCGCCGCCCGATCAATTCCGCAATGTCGCGGCCGTTGGTGAGCGATGTGCCGAGATCGCCGTGCAGCACGCCGAAAAGCCAGTTGAAATAGCGCAGGAGAGCAGGCTCGTTAAGGCCGAGTTCCTGTCGAAGATTAGCGAGCGCCGCAGGTGTCGCCGACTGCCCCAGGATGGACTGCGCAACGTCGCCAGGCAGGATCTGGGTTCCGGCAAAGATCAGCAGCGACACCAGAAAAAGCAGAACGAGGCCCAGCGCGATGCGCTGGGCCAAAAGTTTCAGGAGGAGGGCGTTCATTTCACGCCCCGCGTCATGAAAACCAGCATTTTTGCGGAGCCAGCCCGTTCATGACCTCCCAGACGCCATTTTTTTCCCAGCCCTGGACTTCGTCGCGCACACCCTCGACGAAATCGTTGAACATCGGGCAGATCAGGCCGCCTTCGTCGCGCACGATATAGGCCATCTCGGAATAAAGCGCCTTGCGCTTCTCCGGGTCGAGCTCTCCTTTCGCCGCGCCAAGCAAGAGTGTCGAAATGCTCGTTGAAGAAACGTGTGTCATTCCAGTCGGCGGTCGAAAGATAAGCGGTCGAATACATCTGGTCCTGCACCGGACGGCCACCCCAGTATGAGGCGCTGAAGGGTTGCTTGTTCCAGACCTCCGACCAGTATCCATCGCCGGGCTCACGCTTGATTTCGAGCGGAATGCCGGCGGCCTCTGCGCTCTGCTGGAAGAGCTGGGCGGCATCGATCGCGCCGGGAAAGGCAACTTCGGAAACCCGCAGCACGATCGGAGAGCCGTCGTGGCCTGATTTCTTGTAGTGCTCCCTCGCCTTTTCGGGATCGTAGGTGCGCTGCGGGATCGTTTCATCGAACAGCGGGTAGGCCGCGTTGATCGGGATATCGTTGCCGACTGTACCGTACCCCTGGAGGATCTTCTCGACCATTTCCTCGCGGTTGATTGCATATTTCAGCGCCAGACGCAGATCGTTGTTGTCAAAAGGCGCGGTATTGCAATGCATGATGAACACATAGTGACCACGGCCCGCGACGTTCTTGACTGACAAGCCCGGAGCGCGATCGAGAAGCCTTGCAACCTTCGGATCGACCAGATTGACAATATGCACCTGACCGGATTGCAAGGCGGCGTTGCGTGCGGTCGCATCGTTGATGACGGCCATCTCCACGCTATCGAAATGCCCCCGGCTATCATCCCAGTAGTTGGCGAAACGCTCGAAAACATGCCGGACGCCTGGCTCGTTGGCGACAACCCGGTAGGCGCCGGTGGCAATTCCGGAGGCAGGATTGTCGCGGCCGCCGTCGGGCTGGATCACCAGGTGATAATCGGACATCAGATAGGGCAGATCGGCAGTTGCCTGGCCCAGCGTGACAATAAAATTGTCGCCGTCCACCTTCATGGCGGAAATTCCCTGCATGATGCCAAGCGCCCCGGATTTGGAATTCTCGTCGGAATGCCGGCGCATGGTCTCAAGCACATCTTCGGGCGTCATGGTCTTGCCGTTGTGGAATTCCACGCCCTTGCGAATGCGGAAGACCCAGGTCTTGGCGTCGTCACTGGATTCGATAGCCTCGGCAAGCCGCATGTCGAGGCTGCCGTCCGGGTTCACATCGACCAGCGTTTCGCCAAAGGTCCTGGTCGCATGGAACGGCACCTGGCTCAAGGCAGTGGCGGGATCGAGCGAATTGGTGCTCTCACCTCCGCCCAGCCCCATCTTCAGCGTCCCGCCCTTGACCGGAGACGCGGCCTTCGCCCCGCTGGCAAACATGGTGTTGGCGGCTGCCATACTGATGCCGAGAGCACTGGCCTGGCCGAGAAATTCACGACGTGACATCTTGCCGGCGGCATGCCGCTCGACAAGGTTCCTGATGACGTCTTTCATGATGTTCTCCCTCTGGTTCTGGTTGATTATTGCAGCCGTCCGTCCACTTCTGTGTTGGCGCGATACGGCTGGTATTTTTTCGAGCTGCTCCTGTTGGCGATTTTCGAAACAATTGCTGGACAGGAAACGAGACCCATCTCAGGCTGCCTCTCCAGCACCGGTCGAACGGCGGGATTGCCCGACATGCCGGCCGATGCCATCGGGCAGCGGTAAAGCCGCGTGACTCTTGACGAAGTCAGCAAGTTTCGCAGCGACTTCAGGTTCCGGCAAGCTGCTCTTGCGGGTGGCAAGATCCATATGCAAAAGCAGCGTCTCCACCGTCGCAGCCAGCGTGCCATCGCCGCGCGCGATGCTGTGAAAAAGGTGCAGCTTCTTGTCGTTTCCGTTCAAAACCCGTGTCGATGCACACAGCTGGTCGCCTGAGTGAACCTCGTCCAGAAAGCGCACATGGCTTTCGACGGTAAAATAGCTCCGCCCGCTCGCGACATAGGCTTGATCTGCTCCGATCAACTCCATGAAGCGGTCGGTCGCCTGAGCGCCTGCTTCGAGGTAATGAGCCTCGTTCATGTGGCCGTTATAATCCGTCCAGCAGGTTGGAACCTGCCGAAGAACTGTGACTGGAAGACTTCCCGCTTCCGGGTGCGGAAACGTCGCTTCATGCGCTTGCAAAACACCACCGGCCCCGGTTCCGGTTTTGCGGAGAGCGCGCATCATGCCAACGAGGTTGTCGTCGCGCAGACGCTCCAGCTCGCGGATGGACATGTGGCCGGACTGCGCATCCGATTGACCGGCGATCAAGTCCACCAATTCGTCGGTAAACTCCGGCACGTCCGTGAGCTTCGTCCAGGGCCATTCCAGCGCAGGACCGAACTGCGCCATGAAATGCTTCATGCCCGCCTCGCCACCCGCGATCCGGTAGGTTTCGAAAAGACCCATCTGAGCCCATCGGATACCGAAACCCATGCGGATCGCCTCGTCGATCTCCTCCGTCGTGGCGATGCCGTCCTTCACAAGCCAGAGGCTCTCGCGCCAGACCGCTTCAAGCAGCCGGTCGGCGATATGGGCGTCGATTTCCTTTCGCACGATCAATGGGTACATGCCGATGGATCGGAGAATGATTGCAGCGCGTTCAGTCTCCGCAGCATTCCCCACAAGCTCAACGAGGGGCAAAAGATAGACCGGGTTGAACGGATGGGCGACCACCGCGCGCGCGCCTTGCGCATTCAGTTCAGACGGCTTGAAGCCCGATGTGGAGGAGCCGATGATAGCTTCATCGTGCGCCGCATCGCAGAGCTTCGCCAGCACCTTATGCTTGAGCTCAAGCCGCTCGGGCACGCTTTCCTGCACCCAATCGGCCCCCGCAACAGCTTCCGCCATGTCGTCGTGGAAGGTAAGCCGCCCCTCGGCAGGCAGCGCCCGGTCATAGAGCGCTGGCAGGCTACGCCGGGCGTTCGACAAGACCTCGCCGATCTTTCGCCCGGCATGCGGATCTGGGTCGAATACCGCAACGTCCCAACCATTCAGCAAAAAGCGCGCGGCCCAGCCACCGCCGATTACGCCGCCACCGATAATCGCTGCCTTGCGGGTCATGTCCGCGACCTCTTCACCAGACCGAGTTTTTCCCGCACGGCCGCCGGCCCCATGATGCGCGCGCCCATACCTTCGATGATGCCCACAGCCCTCTCGACGAGTTGGGCATTGGTGGCGAGCACGCCCTTTTCCAGGAACAGATTGTCTTCAAGGCCCACACGCACATTGCCCCCGGCAAGCACTGCCGCCGCCACATAGGGCATCTGATCGCGCCCAAGGCTGAAACCCGACCAGGTCCAATCCCCCGGGATTGCATTCACCATCGCCATGAACGTGTTGAGGTCGTTCGGCGCGCCCCAAGGCACCCCCATACAAAGCTGCACCAAGGCGGGCGAGGTAAGCGTGCCTTCTTTCACAAGCTCCTTGGCAAACCACAGATGCCCTGTGTCGAAAGCCTCGATCTCGGGCTTGACGCCCAGGCCTGTCATCATCGCCCCCATCGCGCGCAGCATACCGGGCGTGTTGGTCATCACGTAATCGGCCTCGGCGAAATTCATCGTGCCGCAATCCAGTGTGCAGATCTCGGGCAGGCAGTCGCGGATATGCGCCATGCGCTCGCTCGCGCCGATCATATCGGTGCCGGAAGCGTTCACCGGAAAGGGAGCCTCGCTTGAACCGAACACGATATCGCCGCCCATGCCTGCGGTAAGATTCAGCACCACGTCGACATCCGCTGAACGGATCCTGTCCGTCACCTCCCGGTAGAGATCCAACCGGCGCGATGGCGCCCCGGATTCAGGATCGCGCACATGGCAGTGCACAACGGCCGCGCCTGCCTTTGCCGCGTCGATCGCGCTTCTTGCGATTTGCTCCGGGCTGCGCGGCACATGCGGAGATTTGTCCTGCGTCCCGCCCGAACCGGTCACAGCGCAGGTAATGAAGACATCGCGGTTCATCGTCAGCGGCATTCCAGAACTCCACACCTAAAGCCTAGGTCACGGACCCATAAATGTGGTGGAAATGGTATGAGCCGATTTGGTTGGATACGAGGAGCAAGAGCGCAGGAAATCATGATGATTTTCAAGCTTTTGCGACAAAGTAGTCAGCCAAATCGGCCATATCCACCGGACACCGAAACGGCTTCGATCTGCCGCGTCGAAGGGCTTGATCGGGTGAATAACCCGCCCTGCGCCCTTCTCCTTGCATCTCTTTGCCGTTTCAGGTGCCATTCCCATCAGATTTATGAGTCCGTGACCTAGTCGGAGCGTCAGCTCCAGCGTTCCATGAACGATAGGCTTGCAAGCTATCTTGTCCTTGTCCTAATCTGCCAAAAAAAGGTTTCTTTCCGCCAATGACCGACCTGCACGTGACGCTTCTGCTCTTCGACGGGTTCTCCAATATGGTTCTGGCGTGCCTGCTGGAACCTTTGCGCGCGGTGCGCGACCAGACCCAGAACCGCATCGACTGGTCCGTCGTGACGCCTGACGACAAACCCGCGATCAGTTCCAGCGGCTTGAGCATCGGTCCCAATATCGCGATCGCAGAGGCGCCCCGTTCGAACTTGCTTGTCGTCATCTCCGGCTACGGCTACCGCGCTCACGCGACCCGTGCGAATTCGCAACTTTTACAAGCTCTTGCACGTCGATCATCCACTATCCTGGGCGCCGACACCGCCGCCTGGCTGCTTGCGGAAGCGGGATTGTTAAAGGATCGCACGGCAACGCTGCACTGGCAGGTGCTTTCGGAATTTGCGGAAACATTTCCGGACACGGAGGTTTCATACGAACGGTTTGTCAAGAACGATCGCATCTGGACGTGCGGCGGAGCGTCCACCGCACTGGACTTGATGCTCGCCTTCATTGGCGACAGGTTCGGCCCGGCCAGCGCGTTCGACGCTTCAACAATGTTCCTGCACGATGCGGCAAGACAACAAAGCACGGGCCGGGGGCCCGGCTATCTTACGGGAAAGGGCACCGCGAAACTGCGGCTGGTGCTCAATCACATGGTCGAGACGATCGAATTCCCGGTGACGCTGGAGACGCTGGCCCGCAATGCCAATGTTTCCTTACGCGCCCTCGATCGGCTTTTCCTGAACGAACTCGGCATGCCGCCAGGCCGCTATTACCAACTCCTGCGGCTCTCACGCGCCCGCGAACTTGCCGCCAATACGGAACTTGGCCTGAGAGAAATTGCCCTGAGGTGCGGCTACTGCGACGCGGCCGCGCTCGGAAAGGCTTTTCGGCGCAGCTTCGGCTTTACAATCGGCAAATCACGCGGACATCGACGTGGCACGCTCCGCTCGCCTGAAACGTTTTCTTGAAGAGAAAACACAACAGGATCAATATCCTGCCGACCGGAGCGCTTTCCAAGAAAGCGCTCCAAGATCAATATGTTGGAGCATATTCTCACCCGCAAAACAACTCCGTTTTGACAGAATATGCTCTAGACGGACAGCCGGGCGATCTCGCTCACGACCTGAGCGAAGCTTTCGCCAGCACGCTTGGCGCGATGGCGTGCGCGCAGCCAGCCATGGACCAGTCCACCATCCGAAATGACCTTACCGACCCCTCCGGCGGCCAGAAGCTTTTGCGCATAGAGCGCAGCGTCATCATGCAAGGGGTCGCACTCCGCTGCGAAGATCACCGTCTCGGGAACCAGGGAAAAATCCCCGATTGACGGATTCAGCTTGGGATCGGCCGGATCGCCACCCCTTATCGCGGCATAACCCATGACATCTTCACGCGACAGCAGGGGAGCGTTTGCATGGAGGGCGTAACTGCCTTCCTCGGACGAGAAGCCGAGCATGGGGTAAATCAGAACTTGCCCGACAAGGCTATCGAAGCGGCAGGTTCCGCAAACCGACGCCATGATCGTGCCGCCCGCACTGTCGCCCGCCAGAAGAACGGGGCCGGTTGCAGCAAAGTATTGCACCACAGTCAGAACATCGTCATAGGCAGCCGGGTGGGCATGTTCGGGGGCAAGGCGGTAGTCGACCGAGATCACCTGCCTACCGGTTGCTGCGGCAATCTCCGCACAAACATCGTCGTGACTTTCCAGACCGCCGAGCACGAACCCGCCGCCATGGGCGTAAACGATCCGAACCCCGCCGTGCGCGCCATAGATCCGGATGGGAACGCCGCCGGCGCAGTTATCTTCGACCTCCAGCCCGGCAGGACGTTTCGCTTTGAAATGCAAGGCCATATCTTCATAAAGAACACGCTGCTCGGCCAGTGGCCTGGCGGCTGCGTCTACCGGATAGAAGGCAAGCGTTTCTTCAATGAAATTCCAGACGTCCGCATCAAGAAGATTGCGATAGTCCACCATCAACGACCCTTCCAGACCGGGTCGCGCTTTTCCGCGAAGGCACGCGCGCCTTCAAGCTGATCTTGCGAGCGGTAGAGACGCTCCACGGTCTCCAATTGGCTTTTCGTTATGCGGTTCATGACGTCCTGAAACTTCATACCTTCGGCCTCGCGCACGATCTCCTTGATCGCAGCGAAGACGAGTAGCGGACCCGCAGCAAGCTCGTCAGCCAGCCTGCGGGCTTCCTCCATCAATTGCGCTGCGGGGATGACCCGGTTGACCAACCCCCAGCGCGCGGCTTCTTCCGCATTGATCCAGCGGCCGGTCAACAGCATTTCCATCGCGATATGGTATGGGATGCGTTTGGGAAGCTTGATCGAGGCGGCATCGGCGACCGTCCCCGACCGGATTTCGGGAAGCGCAAATGTAGCGTGATCCGCCGCCAGGATGATATCGGCCGACAGCGCCAGCTCGAGCCCGCCACCGCAAGCAATGCCGTTCACTGCCACGATCACCGGCTTGTTCAGTCCGCGCAGTTCCTGCAGGCCGCCAAACCCGCCCTTGCCATAGTCGCCATCCACCGCGTCGCCGTCGGTGGCGGCCTTAAGGTCCCATCCGGGGCAGAAGAATTTCTCGCCCGCCCCGGTGAGAAGCGCCACATGAAGGTCCGGGTCGTCCCTGAACGCCGTAAAGACCTCACCCATAATGCGGCTTGTCGCTAGATCGATGGCATTTGCCTTGGGCCGATCGAGCGTGACCTCCAGCACGGCCCCTCGCCGCTCGATCCGGATTGGCGTATCGGTCATTTTCATTCTCCCAGTCTGACTAGCGCATCCGCTGCAATCGCGCCAAGTGGCCCGCAAAGAAGCGGATTGACCTCGACCTCCACCAGATTTGCGCTATGGGCGACCACATAGGCCTGGACCGCCATGACGGCGGCGACAATAGCGTCCATATCCGCCGCAGGCGCACCGCGATATCCGGCGAGAACCGGCGCAATGCGCAAGCCTCGCATTGCATGCCTGACATCATCTTCGCTTGCGGGCAGCAAAAGCGATACGCTGTCACGAAGGATTTCCGTAAGTATCCCGCCTGCGCCAATTGTCAGCACAAATCCGTGAGCCGGATCGCGGACAACGCCGACGAGCAGTTCAGCCACCGATCCCTGCACCATTTCCTCGACCAGGAAAGTGCCCGTCTGCATGGCTTCCGCCGCCGCCTGCACCCCGTTCAAGTCAGCCAGACCAAGCGCCACCGCGCCGGCTTCGCTCTTGTGGACTATCCCCTCGCCCTTCAGCACCACCGGAAACCCGATCTCGCGAGCCGCTGCCGCGGCTGCCTCAGGCGACACGGCGCGAAGCGCGCGCGGAATGCGAAGGCCATGGGCGGCAAGCGCGGCCTTCGCTTCGGCTTCGCTCAGCACGGTTGTTGCTTCCCCACTGCCTGGCATAAGAAGCGGCTGGGGCGACGGTCGCACCTCGCCCATCCTTGCCGCAACCGCCATGGCCGCCAGCGCTTCACCCATGCCACAAAATGGCACCACTCCCCGCGCCATCGCCTCGTGCGCCATCTCCTCGGGCATGGTTTCGGGCAGGCTGGCAATCAAGGCCATCGGCACCCCGGATGTGATCCGCGCATCGTGAACGGCCTTGACGACCACCTCCCATTCAGACGTGGCGCAGCGGTCGGCGCGAGGAAAGTCCAAAACCACGCACCCCATGGCAAGCGCCGGGTCCATCATCGCGGCAAAACAGCGTGCCATGGCCGTGCGGTCGCCCCAGATATAGGTGTGGTAGTCAAGCGGATTGGCGAGCGCCACCTTTGGCCCAAGCGCCGCACGCAGATCCTCCCGCTGACCGCATTCAAGAGCCGGATAGTCGAGCCCGAGCCCCAGCGCGCTGTCGGCCATGAGGCTCGCCTCACCGCCGGAGCAGGACATAGAAGCGATGCGGTTCGACGACAGCGGGCCTGTCACATGGAGCAATTTGAGTGTCTCAAGCAAGACTGACAGACTTTCAACCTGTCCTATTCCAAGCCGGCGAAGCAATGCACGGGCGCCTGCCTCGCTTCCCGCAAGCGAGGCTGTATGCGAGACCGCTCCAGCCTGCGCCTGGCCGGATTTTCCGACCTTGAGCGCCACGATCGGTTTTCCAAGCCTGTGCGCCTTGTCGGCTAACGCCTCGAAACGGCGCAAGTCGCCGATCCCCTCGATATGAAGACCAAGCGCAGTTACCCTCGGATCTTCCAGGAGGGCCGCGCCGACCTCCGCCAGACCGGTCTGCGCCTGATTTCCAACTGTCACCACGTAGGCAAGCGGAAGCCCGCGCTTCTGCATCGTCAAATTGAGCGCGATATTGGAGGATTGCGTGACAATGGCGACACCGGCCTCAACCCGCAGGGCTCCGTGCTGATCCGGCCAGAGCGCGGCGCCATCGAGTGCGTTGATGAAACCATAGCAATTGGGGCCCAATATCCGCATATCGCCGGCCGATGCGACGAGCGCCTCCTGCAAATCGGCCCCGTCATCCAGTTCACCCGAAGCCTCGCGAAAGCCGGAGGCAAAACACACCGCTCCTCCCGCGCCGCGCTCGGCCAGTTGGCTGACGACGTCAATCGTCGCATGGCGGTTGATGCCGATGAAGGCCGCATCGGGAGCAGCGGGCAGTTCGGCGATACTTACATATGCGGTCACGCCGCCGATTTCCGGCAGCCGACGGATGGACCGGCCAGAGCGCACCGGCGAAGCCGATTTTCCGACACTGACGGATCACATTGGCGCACCATACGCCACCACCGATCACGGCGATGGACCGCGGACGCAGCAGACGGTCGAGCGGCTGCATCCGCTTCAAGCTCCCAGAGGGCGGAAAAGATCGCGACTGATGATATGGCGCTGGATCTCGCTGGTTCCGTCCCAGATCCGTTCGACGCGCGCATCACGCCAGAACCGCTCGATTGGGAAATCGTCCATCAACCCCATGCCGCCGAATATCTGAAGCGTGGCGTCGGTTACCCTCGCCAGCATCTCCGTCGCATAAAGCTTGGCGCTGGCGATTTCGCGATTGGCAGGCAAGCCCTGATCGAGCCGCCAGGCGCCCGCCAGCGTAAGCCAGTCGGCCGCATCGATCTCGGTGATCATGTCGGCGACCTGAAAACTCACCCCCTGAAACCGGGCGATGGGTTGGCCGAACTGCCAGCGCTCCGCCGCATAGCTCAAAGCATAATCGAAGCACCGCCGCGCTCTGCCAACACTCATCGCTGCAACGGTAAGCCGCGTGGCGTAGAGCCAGTCGTTCATCACGTCGAAGCCGCCGTCGATCTTTCCCAACACCTGCGCGTCCGGCAGCCGGCAATTGTCGAAATAGAGGATGTAGTTCTTGTAGCCACGATGCGAGACGGAGCGGTAACCCTCGCGCACCTCGAAACCGGGAGTGCCGCGATCCACGAGAAAGCATGTAATGCGCTTCTTTGGCCCTTTCGCGGTATCGTCCACACCGGTCGCCGCGAAAACAATAAAAAAATCAGCGTGTTCGGCCCCTGAGATAAAGTGCTTGGAACCATTTACGATCCAATCGCCCGCCTTGCGCACCGCCTGGCATTTCATGCCGCGCACATCCGACCCTGCGTCCGGTTCGGTGATGGCGAGCGCATCCATTTTTTCTCCGCGTACCGCCGGCAGGAGATAGCGCTCGCGCTGCTCGCCTTCGCATGCCATGAGAATGTTTTGCGGGCGCCCGAAGAAATGCGTCAAAGCCATGGAACCACGCCCAAGCTCTCGTTCGACGAGCGTGAAATCCATATGCGACAGTCCCGCGCCGCCAACTTCTTCAGGGAAATTGCAGGCGTAAAAGCCCAGATCGATCACCTTGCGCTTGATTTCCTCACCCAGCTCGAGGGGCACCTGCCCGCTGCGCTCGACCGCCTCCTCATGGGGGTAAATCTCGTTTTCGACGAAAGAGCGCACCGTCGAAACGATCAGCTCCTGTTCTTCGGTCAGCCCAAAATGCATGGCGAATGCTTCCTCTTGCGAAATCGCCAATACGATGCGAGAGATTGCAAGCGGCCACCATGCAGGTTTGGGGCAATACCATGCAGATTTGGAAACCATCGGACCGATGCCGCACGATTGGCGTGCTCTTGTTCGACGAGTTTTCGAACCATTGCCTCGCCAATGCGATCGAGCCGTTGCGCGCCGCCAATACGCTGTCTCGGAAAACCCTCTACCGCTGGCAGTATCTCAGCATCGACGGCAAGAAGGTGACATCGTCGAGCGGCCTTCCCGTGCAGCCGGAAATGCCGCTTTCATCCCACAACGGCGGCGATTACCTGTTTGTCATGCCGAGCTACGGATTTGCGAAACATGCCAACCCGGCAACATCCCGCTCGCTACGCGCAGCAATGCCTCGCTTCACCGCTATGGCGGGCATGGACACCGGCGCATGGCTTATGGCATCGGCGGGGCTCCTGGATGGCCGACGGGCAACGATCCATTGGGACGAACTGACAAACCTCGCCGAGACATTTCCCGAAATCGACGTGGTCGAGGATCGATATGTTATCGACGGCGATCTCATCACTTGCGGCGGCGTTACCACAACGTTCGATCTCGTTTTGGACCTCATCCAGCAACAACACGGCCCGATGCTTCGTATCGAGGTCGCCGCGCTCTTCATGCATGGCCAGCGTAGCGCGTTACGTGATCCCTTGCTCAGGGAAAGCGCCGATCAAACGATCCAGGCGGCCGTCTCGCTGATGCGCCGTAAAATAGAATTGCCACTGGAGATCCCTGAAATCTCCAGACAATTGGAAATCGACCAGAAGAAGATGGAATCCCTGTTTCGCACCAGGCTTGGCAGCACGCCGCGCGACATCTATAGAGCCATCCGCCTGCGAGAGGCGCGCCGCCTTGCCGAACATACCCGACTGAGCGTAGCTGAAATCGCCGCACGGTGCGGGTATACCGATGCCAGCGCAATGACGCGGGCATTCAAGGCGGAATTCGGCCACCCGCCCTCAAGCTATAGGAAGCTCCGTTAGCGGCAAAGCGCCCGATTGCGCCAACTTCATGGCGACATCGCCGCCTCCACATACCAGACGGCCGCCCCTCAGGGCTGCGATCGCGTCGTGCTGGGTACAGCGCTCGGTCAACCGGGCGGATCGAGGAGGCCCGGCGCATCTATTGGCAGCCGAAGGAGATCAGCCCGAAATATTCGTTCAGCGAGCCTATCGCGCGCTTGCCGCTCGCCGACCCTGCCGACGCCGACAAGATCATGGCCAGATACTCGAAGGTACTCGAAGGTACTCGAAGGCCGGATTGCCCGACTGAGCTACGCGGCTTTGACGGTTCTCACGCCATCCGCTTTACCGGAAAACGTTCTGAAAATCCGGGAGGTTCACAATGACACGGCGGATTTTGGGACTTTTACTGTCCCCTGCTGCTCGCCACTTTCAGCATGGCGGCGCAGGCGGGTGACAAGAAGCTCATTTCCGGCTTGTCCTGGCGCGGCTGCGAGGAAGCGTGCCAAGGATATCGGGCACTAGACAAGTCAGCCGAGTGGCTTTGCCGTAAAAGTAAAATGCCTAAAATTTAGCTTTGCAATAATATTAGGCATACTTCAGATATAATCGCATGCTTGATGCATCACTCAAGATCCTGGTCATCGACGAAAACCGTATTCGCGCTTCGATTATCGAAGAGGGTTTGCGCGATGCCGGTCACGATCAGGTCTTCGTGCTGCACGAACTCCATGGCGCCGCTCGCCGAATATCCGACATCGGCCCGGATGTGATCGTCATCGATCTGGAAAACCCCGGCCGGGACATGCTGGAAAGCATGTTTCAGCTTTCGCGTTCCGTCCGCCGCCCGATCGCGATGTTCGTCGATCAGTCGGACAAATTGGCTATAGAGGCGGCCATTGACGCAGGCGTTTCCGCTTATGTCATCGACGGTTTGAAGCGGGAACGCGTCAAGCCGATCCTCGACATGGCCGTGATGCGCTTCAACGCCTTCTCCCGCCTCGAACGCGACCTGCAAGATGCACGCAATGAGCTTCAGGATCGAAAAACGGTCGACCGCGCAAAGGGAATTCTCATGAAAACACGAGGGCTTAGCGAGGAAGACGCCTATTCCCTTCTTCGCAAGACCGCGATGAACCAAAACAAGAAGATCGGGGAAATCGCCCAAAGCCTCATCACAGCCGCCGATCTTCTGGGAGATGCCTCCTGATGCCTGCGACCGACCACAAGATCATAGCCGGTTTCCTGCCGCTTCTGGATAGCGCAATTCTCGTCGCGGCTCGCGAGAAGGGTTTTGCGCGGGACGAAGGTGTCGACCTTTCGCTCGTCAGGGAAACGTCCTGGGCCAATATTCGCGATCGCATGGCGGTCGGACATTTCCATGCCGCCCAGATGTTGGCTCCAATGCCGATTGCCTCAAATCTCGGCCTCACGCCGCTTTCCGTACCGCTCTGCGCGCCCATGTCGCTCGGCCTCGGCGGCAATGCCATTACCGTTTCCAATGCCCTGTGGCGCCAGATGGCCGCTGCAGGAGCTGACACGAACCTCGAACCGGCTTCGGTCGGAAAGGCATTGAAGAAAGTCATCGTGGAACGATCCAGGGCCGGTGAGCCGCGGTTGCTTTTCGCCGTGGTGCATCCCCATTCCGGGCATAATTACGAGCTTCGCTACTGGCTTGCCGCTTGCGGGATAGACCCCGACCGGGACATGGAAATCATCATCGCGCCACCGCCGCTGATGCCGGATGCGCTCGCCAGCAAGCGTATTGATGGCTATTGCGTCGGCGAGCCATGGAATACGATTGCGGCCCGTTCAGGCTCAGGCCGCATCGCAACCGTCAAGGCCGCGATCTGGCGCACAAGCCCGGAAAAGGTGCTGGGTCTTCATCGGGATTGGGCCGATGAAAACGTGGCCGCCACCCATGCGCTCGTACGCGCGCTTTATCGCGCCGCCAAATGGTGCGGTGCAAGCGAGAACCACCTGGAACTGGCGGAAATACTGGCTGCTTCCTCTTACCTGAATGTCTCCGCCGAAGTGCTTGTGCCTGCTCTCACCGGCCAGCTCGGTTTGGGAGGGAGCGACGTAGCCGAGGTAGGCAACTTCTTTCTCCCCTTTGCTTGCGCCGCGACATTTCCCTGGAAGAGCCACGCGCTCTGGTTCTACAGCCAGATGGTTCGCTGGAGGCAATGCGCCTTTGACCCAAAGCACCTTGAAGTCGTCGAAAATTCTTATCGGCCGGATATTTATCGCGCCGCGCTCGCTCCCCTCGAAGTACCCCTGCCTGCAGCCGACCGCAAAGCCGAAGGCGCACTGCAACAGGCCTTAATTACCGACACTTCCTACGGCTCGCTACGTCTTGAAGCCGATGGTTTCTTCGACGGCAAGATCTTCGATCCGGGCGCTGTGGAGGATTACATCGCCACCCAGCTTGGGGCGATACGGGCAGATTGAAAAATTCTGCTGCAATGCACAAAATTTCGCCACGCCTGCCCGGATCGACGCCATAGCATCACCCCACGTCAGATCACTAAATAATCTCGTGGGTGCTGCGCCTATGAAATCATTGAAGGAACTTCGGCGCGCCATATTTGGCACGCTTCGTGCTTTATCCATTGCCAGGCCGAAGACAGGTCACGAAATTACGTCCAACGACGGGCGTTTCAGGCAAAGCCGCCAGACAAAGACCACGCGACAGCGCTCGCGACGGTATTTTTGTCTGGCGGCTTTTTTGTTTTCACGACCGCACCCGAGCGCCTCCCGACGCCGGTGCATATGGAGCAGACGATGTTGAAGACAAAGACCGCGATATTCTCCCGCCGGAAGGTGCTGATGCTGGCGACAGTGCTTGGTTTCAGCGCCTCGCCCTTCGCGCCGGTGTCGGCCGAAACCCTCGATCTTGAGAAGGACGAACTGAAGTTCGGCTTCATCAAGCTCACCGACATGGCGCCGCTGGCCATCGCCTACGAGAAAGGCTTCTTCGAGGATGAAGGCCTCTTCGTCACGCTCGAAGCCCAGGCCAACTGGAAGGTCCTGCTCGACCGCGTCATCACCGGCGAACTCGACGGCGCGCACATGCTGGCCGGCCAGCCGCTGGCCGCCACCATCGGCTTCGGCACCAAGGCCCACATCATCACGCCCTTCTCCATGGACCTGAACGGCAACGGCATCACCGTCTCCAACGAGGTCTGGGAGATGATGAAGCCGCACGTTCCAATGGGCGCTGACGGCAAGCCGGTTCATCCGATCAAGGCGGATGCGCTGAAGCCGGTCGTCGACAAGTTCAAGGCGGAAGGCAAGCCCTTCAACATGGGCATGGTGTTCCCCGTCTCCACCCACAATTACGAGCTGCGCTACTGGCTGGCATCGGGCGGCATTCATCCGGGCTTCTATTCGACCACCGACATCTCCGGCCAGATCAAGGCCGATGCGCTCCTCTCCGTGACGCCGCCGCCGCAGATGCCGGCGACGCTCGAAGCCGGCACCATTCATGGCTATTGCGTCGGCGAACCGTGGAACCAGCAGGCGGTCTTCAAGGGCATCGGCGTTCCGGTCATCACCGACTACGAGATCTGGAAGAACAACCCGGAAAAGGTCTTCGGCCTGACCAAGGAGTTCGCCGAAGACTATCCCAATACGACGCTCGCCATCACCAAGGCGCTCATCCGCGCCGCCAAGTGGCTGGACGAAAACAACAACGCCAACCGCAAGGAAGCGGTCGCGATCCTGTCGAAGTCGGAATACGTCGGCGCCGATGCGGAAGTCATCGCCAACTCCATGACCGGCACCTTCGAATACGAGAAGGGCGACAAGCGCGACGTTCCCGATTTCAACGTCTTCTATCGCTACTTTGCGACCTACCCCTACTACTCCGACGCCATCTGGTACCTGACCCAGATGCGCCGCTGGGGCCAGATCGCCGATACCAAGGACGACGCCTGGTACCCCGAGACGGCCAAGTCGGTCTACCGCCCGGACATCTATCTGCAGGCCGCCAAACTTCTGATCGACGAAGGCCTTGTCGAGAAGGGCGACTTCCCGCTCGACAGTGACGGTTACCGTGAGCCGACCGCGGCCTTCATCGACGGCATTCCCTACGACGGTCACACGCCCAACGCCTACATCGATTCCCTGCCGATCGGCCTGAAATCCGGTCAATCCGTAAGCGGCTCCGATGTGACCGGCGGCTGACGCTCTCTTTGAAACCAGCGCACCCGGCCCTTCCCTTCTTCCAGGCCGGCCGGGTGTCCTTTTTCTTCCTGCACGGATGTGATCCATGACCAATGCCACCGAAATACTGGCCGATGGCGCGACAGAGACGCCGAAGGCGCGAAACGAGCGCCTCTTCGCCTTGATCCACAAGTCGTCCCGCTGGCTGGATGCTCTTGGCCTCGCCTTCGTGACGCCGCTCTTGAAAATCGCAATTGGCGACAGCCCGCGCGAACAGTTGGGCGAATTGAAGCGGGTGCTGGTTATCCCGCTCATCGGCATCGTTTTGTTTCTGGCCGCATGGGCAATACTTGCACCCAAGGTGCAGACGTCGCTCGGCGCCATTCCCGGACCCGTGCAGGTCTTCGATCAGGCGCTAAACCTCTGGGCGGACCATAGGTCGGAACGGGCGAGCGCCGCCGCCTTCTACGAGCGGCAGGACGTGCGCAACGCCAAGCTTGAAGCGGAAGGCAAGTCCGACCGCATCAAATGGCGCACCTATACCGGAAAACCGACCTTCATCGACCAGATCGGCACATCTCTTTTGACTGTAGGCCTCGGCTTTTTGATCGCGACGGTGATCGCCGTGCCGCTCGGCATCGCCTGCGGGCTGTCGAAAACCGTCAATGGCGCGGTCAATCCGCTCATCCAGATCTTCAAGCCGGTGTCGCCGTTGGCATGGCTTCCCATTGTCACGATGATCGTCTCCGCGCTCTACGTCGATCCGGGCGAAACGCTGCCGAAGTCGCTCGTCATTTCCGCCGTCACCGTCACGCTCTGCTCGCTCTGGCCAACGCTTATCAATACCGCGCTTGGCGTTGCTTCCATCGACAAGGATCTCGTCAATGTCGGCCGCGTTCTCCAGCTTTCCACGCCGACGACGATCCGCAAACTGGTACTGCCTTCCGCCCTGCCCCTCATCTTTACGGGCCTTCGCCTGTCGCTTGGCGTCGGCTGGATGGTGCTGATCGCAGCCGAAATGCTTGCCCAGAACCCCGGCCTTGGAAAATTCGTCTGGGACGAATTCCAGAACGGCTCTTCCCAGTCGCTCGCCCGCATCATGGTCGCGGTTATCGCCATTGGCCTCATCGGCTTTCTGCTGGACCGCATCATGTATGCGCTGCAGTGCGCCTTCACCTTCTCAACCAACCGCTGAGGCCGCCCATGAGCATTCTCGAAATCTCCGGCCTGTCGAAAAGCTACGGCGAAGGCGCAAAGCGGACGCAAGTCCTTTCCAACATCAACCTGAAGGTTGCCGAGGGCGAGTTCATCGCCATCGTCGGTTTCTCGGGTTCCGGCAAGACGACGCTGATTTCGCTTCTCGCCGGGCTCATCGAACCGGACGAGGGCGGCGTCATCATGCGCGGCAAGGAAATCGCCGGACCCGGCCCGGAGCGCGGCGTCGTCTTTCAGTCCTATTCGCTGATGCCCTGGCTTTCGGTGGAAGGCAATGTCGCGCTTGCCGTCAACAGCGTCTTTGGCGGAAAACGCAAGGCCGAGCGGAAGGAAATCTGCCGGCAAACCATCGACATGGTCGGTCTGTCGCACGCTGCCGACCGCAAGCCGTCGGAGCTTTCCGGCGGCATGCGCCAGCGCGTCGCCGTTGCCCGTGCGCTTGCAGTGAAACCCGACGTCCTGCTCCTGGATGAACCGCTTTCCGCGCTCGATGCATTGACCCGCGCCAAACTCCAGGACGAATTCGCGGCAATTTCGCAAAAAGAAAAAAAGACCATCGTCCTCATCACCAACGATGTCGATGAAGCGATCTTCCTGGCCGACCGTATCGTACCGCTCAACCCCGGCCCGCGCGCCACGCTTGGCCCTTCCTTCGACGTTAAGCTCCAGCGCCCGCGCGACCGGTCGGCGATGAATTCCGATCCCGAATTTATCCGCCTGCGCAGCGAAGTGACGAACTACCTGATGTCTGTTGGCGCATCCCGCGATTTGGGATCGGAACGCGACATCGTCCTGCCCAACATCGTCCCGATCTCGTTGAAGAAGAAGCTTCCCGCAGCCTACGAAAAGGCAGCAGCATCTGCGATCGAAGACCGGTATGTCGAATTCAGCCAGGTGACGAAAGTCTACCCGACGCCAAAGGGTCCACTCACCGTCGTCGACGGTTTCGACCTGAAGATGAAGAAGGGCGAATTCATCACCCTGATCGGCCATTCCGGCTGCGGCAAATCGACTGTGCTGTCCATGGCGGCCGGCCTCAATCCGATCACCTCCGGCGGAATCGTTTTGGACGGCAGCGAGGTTGCCGGCGCCGGCCCGGACCGCGCGGTCGTCTTCCAGGCGCCGTCGCTCATGCCCTGGCTGACGGCGAAAGAAAATGTCGCCCTCGGTGTCGACCGTGTCTACCCGAAAGCCTCGCCCGGCGAGCGCAAGGACGTGGTCGAATACTATCTCGACCGCGTTGGTCTCGGTGATTCCATGGACCGGATGGCTGCCGATCTTTCCAATGGCATGAAGCAGCGTGTGGGCATCGCCCGCGCCTTTGCGCTTTCGCCCAAGCTGCTTTTGCTGGACGAGCCTTTCGGCATGCTCGACAGCCTCACCCGCTGGGAGCTTCAGGACGTTCTCATGGACGTATGGACGCGGACCAATGTGACCGCCGTCTGCGTCACCCATGATGTCGATGAAGCCATTCTTCTCGCCGACCGGGTCGTGATGATGTCGAACGGTCCGAAAGCCCGCATCGGCAACATCATGGAAGTCACGCTGCCTCGGCCGCGTTCGCGCAAGGCGCTGCTTTCCCATTCCGACTATTACGCCTACCGCGAAGAGCTTCTCGATTTCCTGGAAGCATACGAGGGCGGCGCCAATCCCGACCCGGAAACCCTTGAAGCCATCACCCGCAAGCGAGCCGGACGGATCGCCGCCGAAGATAGGCATGCCCGCTTTGCAGCCGCAGAATAGGACCTGACCCATGACCGGAAAACTCGTCATCGTCGGCAACGGCATGGCTCCCGGACGGATGCTGGAGCATCTCTTCGAATGCGCGCCGGACGCCTATCAAGTCACGATCTTCAACGCCGAACCGCGCGTCAATTATGACCGCATCCTGCTCTCGCCCGTCCTTTCCGGCGAAAAGAGCTTTGAGGAAATCGTCATCCACGGCGACGGCTGGTACATCGATCACGGCATCACGCTCTACAAGGGGCACAAGATCGTCGAGATCGACCGGTCGGCGAAAACCGTGCGCTCCGAGCACGGCGAAGTCGTCTCCTACGACAAGCTGGTGATCGCAACGGGGTCCGCGCCCTTCATTATCCCGGTTCCGGGCAAGGATCTCGCCGGCGTTCTCACCTACCGCGATCTCGATGATGTCGAGGCCATGATGCTGGCGGCAAAGTCGCGCGGAAACGCCGTCGTCATCGGCGGCGGCCTGCTTGGTCTTGAAGCCGCAGCCGGCCTCCAGGCGCAAGGCATGGACGTCACCGTCATTCACCTGATGCCGACGCTGATGGAACGCCAGCTCGATCCTGCTGCCGGTTACCTCCTGCAGCGCGAACTGGAGAGGCGCGGTATCCGCGTCCTCACCAAGGCCAGCACGAAAGCCATTCATGGTGATCGCCGCGTAGAATCCGTGGAGTTGGAAGACGGTACGGTGATCCCCGCCGATCTCGTCGTCATGGCCGTCGGCATCCGCCCCAATGCGCAACTTGCCAAAGAGGCCGGCATCGAAGTCAATCGCGGTATCGTCGTCGATGCCCGGATGCAATCCTCCGATCCGGACATTCTGGCGCTTGGCGAATGCGCGGAAGTGGGCGGCATGACCTACGGTCTGGTCGCGCCGCTCTACCAGATGGCCAATGTCGCCGCCCGCCATCTTGCGGGAGAGATCGGCCCGGTCTTCGCCGACCAGTCGACCGCGACGCGGCTCAAGGTCACCGGCGTCGATCTCTATTCCGCCGGCGATTTTGCGGAGGGCGAGGACCGCGACGAGATCGTTCTGCGCGATGCGTCTTCCGGCGTCTACAAGCGCCTCGTTCTCAAGGAAAACCGCATTGTCGGCGCCGTGCTCTACGGCGAGGCCGCGGATGGGCCGTGGTTCTTCGACCTCATCCGTAACGCCACAGACATATCGGATATGCGCGAAACCCTGATTTTCGGCCAGGCCTATCAGGGAGGGTCCCCGCTGGACCCTACGGCGGCCGTTGCAGCCTTGCCGGATGAGGCGGAAATCTGCGGCTGCAACGGCGTCTGCAAGGGCAAGATCGTCTCAACCATCACATCGAAGGGCCTGACCTCGCTCGACGAAGTCCGTGCCCATACCAAGGCTTCCGCCTCTTGCGGCACCTGCTCCGGCCTTGTCGAGCAGCTCATGACTGTGACGCTTGGAGATGCCTACAACCCGAAGGCCGTCCAACCCATGTGCGGCTGCACCGACCTCGGCCACGGCGACGTTCGCCGCCTGATCAAGGCGAAGGAACTGAAATCCATCCCCGCCGTCATGCAGGAACTGGAATGGAAGACCTCCAACGGCTGCGCCAAGTGCCGCCCTGCCCTCAACTACTACCTCGTCGCCGATTGGCCCGGCGCATACGACGATGACTATCAGTCGCGTTTCATCAACGAGCGCGTTCACGCCAACATCCAGAAGGATGGCACCTATTCCGTCGTGCCGCGCATGTGGGGCGGAGTCACTTCGGCTGCCGAACTTCGCGCCATCGCCGATGTGGTCGACAAATTCGCCATTCCGACAGTGAAGGTCACCGGCGGTCAGCGCATCGACATGCTGGGCGTGAAGAAGGAAGACCTTCCCGCCGTCTGGGAAGATCTCGGCAAGGCGGGCTTCGTTTCCGGCCACGCCTATGCGAAGGGCCTTCGCACAGTGAAAACCTGCGTCGGCTCGGACTGGTGCCGTTTCGGCACGCAGGATTCCACCGGCCTCGGCATCCGTCTGGAAAAATTCATGTGGGGCTCGTGGACGCCGGCCAAGGTCAAACTGGCGGTCTCCGGATGCCCGAGGAATTGCGCTGAAGCGACCTGCAAGGACGTCGGCGTCATCTGCGTCGATTCAGGCTTTGAGATCCATTTCGCCGGCGCCGCCGGTCTCGACATCAAGGGCACGGAAGTTCTCGGTCTCGTCAAGACCGAAGAAGAGGCGCTGGAGCATATCGTCGCCCTCGTCCAGATGTACCGCGAGCAGGGTTACTATCTTGAGCGCATCTACAAATGGGCGAAACGCGTCGGGCTTGAAGAAATCCGTTTCCAGATCCTGAACGACAGCGAAAGACGCCGTGCCTACTACGACCGTTTCGTCTTTTCCCAGACGTTCGCCCAGTCAGATCCCTGGTCGGAGCGCGTATCCGGCAAGGACAAGCACGAGTTCAATCCGATGGCGACACTTTCACTGGAGGCGGCGGAATGAATATGGCCGTTCAAACCTGGATCGAAATCGGCGCGCTTGACGATATCCCGCCGCTCGGCGCGCGTTGCGTCAAGACGCCGGAAGGCCGGATCGCCGTCTTTCGTACAGCCGGTGACGAAGTCTTTGCCATGGAGGATCGCTGTCCACATCGCGGCGGGCCGCTCAGCCAGGGTATCGTTCACGGAGCATCCGTCACCTGCCCGCTCCACAATTGGGTGATTTCCCTCAAAACCGGCAAGGCCGAGGGCGCCGACGAAGGGGCTGTTCGCACGGTTTCCGTCAGGATCGAGGACGGCAAGCTCTTCCTGCATGCAGATGCCCTGCGGCTTCTGGCGGATTAAGGGAGATGGCCACCGTGACAAGAGAGCCGGCGAAGGAGATCAAGACCACCTGTCCCTATTGTGGTGTCGGCTGCGGCGTTGTCGCAACTGTCGCCGGGAATGGCGCGGTCAGCGTCAAGGGCGATCCGGATCATCCGGCAAACTTCGGCAGGCTTTGCTCGAAGGGCGCGGCGCTTGCAGAAACCCTCGACCTTGAGGGCCGATTGCTTGAACCCGAAGTCTTCGGTGAAAAGACCGACTGGGATACGGCGCTCGATCTCGTCGCCTCCCGCTTCCGCGACACGATTGGCGAACACGGTCCCGACTCGGTCGCCTTCTATGTTAGCGGCCAGTTGCTGACCGAGGATTACTATGTCGCCAACAAGCTGATGAAGGGCTTCATCGGTTCAGGCAATATCGACACCAACTCCCGCCTCTGCATGGCCTCCTCCGTTGCCGGCCATCGCCGCGCCTTCGGTTCCGATACTGTCCCCGGCACCTATGAGGATCTTGAGCTTGCCGATCTTGTCGTGCTCGTCGGCTCCAATCTCGCCTGGTGCCACCCGGTGCTCTACCAGCGCCTCGCTGCCGCAAAGGAAGTTCGACCGGAGCTGAAAGTCGTCCTGATCGACCCGCGCCGGACGATGACCGCCGATATCGCCGACCACCACCTCGCCATCAAGCCGGATGGCGACGTGGCGCTCTTTAACGGCCTGCTTGGATACCTCGCCGGACAGCATCAGGACACAAACGGACAAAACGGGACAAGGTGGGACACCAACCCGGGCGATAGCCCCATCGACTGGACCTATGTGCAAAACCACACGACCGGATTCGACGATGCGCTGGCGGCAGCCGGACCGTTCGATCTTTCGACGGCAGCACGGCGGACGGGTCTTGACCAAAGTCAAGTCGCTGAATTTTACCGACTTTTCTCTGAAACTGAGAAAGTCGTCACCGTCTACAGCCAGGGCGTCAATCAGTCTTCGATCGGGACGGACAAGGTCAACGCCATCATCAATTGCCATCTGGCGACGGGCCGCATCGGCAAACCCGGCATGGGCCCGTTTTCCGTTACCGGCCAACCGAACGCCATGGGTGGTCGTGAGGTCGGCGGTCTGGCCAATATGCTCGCCGCTCATATGTCATTCGACGATCCGGAAAATTTTGAAATCGTTCAGGAATTTTGGAGGTCTCCGACCATTGCCACAAACCCTGGCCTGAAAGCCGTCGATCTTTTCAAGGCGGTAAAGAACGGGAAGATCAAGGCGATCTGGATCATGGCGACCAATCCGGTCGACAGCATGCCTGAAGCCGACGAAATAAAGCGGGCTCTCGCCATTTGTCCTCTCGTCGTCGTCTCAGACATCGTTGAAAATACAGATACTTTGGAGTTCGCCCACGTAAAACTCCCCGCCGCCGCCTGGGGAGAGAAGGATGGAACCGTCACCAATTCCGAGCGTCGAATTTCCCGCCAGCGTGCATTTCTGCCGCTGCCCGGCAAGGCGCGGCCGGACTGGTGGATCGTCAAGGAAATAGCCCGCCGCATGGGTTTTATTACAGGCTTCGACTATGACGATCCGGCAGAAATATTCGCCGAGCATGCGAAGCTTTCCGCATACCGCAACAATGGTGCACGCGCTTTCGACATCGGCGCCCACGCCGAAATAAATCGGCAAGCCTATATCGATATGCAGCCTTTCCAATGGCCCCAGCGCACCGATGAACCATTTGGAACAAAACGCTTTTTCGCGAATGGCAACTTTTTCACCGCTAATGCCCGCGCCCGCTTCATTGCCATTTCAGGCACGGTGCCCGAACGCCACGATCCGGCGTATCCCTTGACGCTCAACACGGGCCGGGTGCGCGATCACTGGCACACGATGACGCGGACCGGCAAAGCCGCTCGCCTTTCCTCGCATATGGCCGAACCATTTGCCGAAATACATCCAGACGATGCCAGACACCTTGAGATCACGCACGCTGAACTTGTCTGCCTGACAAGCCCGTCTGGAAGCGCAGTTCTGCGGGCGCTCATCACCGACCGGCAGCAGCCGAGCTCGATTTTCGTTCCCATGCACTGGAGCAATCAGTTCGCTTCCAAAGGCCGGATCGATACGCTGGTGGAAGCGCGCACCGATCCGCTTTCCGGCCAACCGGCATCGAAGACTTCCCGCATTCGCGCTGAACGCTTCAAGGCCGGCGCCTATGCCTATGCAATCCTTGCAGAAAAGCCAACTGAGATCCCGACGGACTATTGGGCGTTGGCGCGTTGCGCCGGTGGCTGGCAGCTTGAACTCGCATCGTCCAGCGAAGCGACCGATTGGCAAAAGCTGTTGAGATCATGGTGCGGAAAGGCCGATGCGGAAAGGCTCTCCTATCGCGACAGCCATACAGGTGAAGAGCGATTTGCAGTCTTCGAAGGGTCCCGCCTCCTGGGTGCGCTTTACGTTGCAAAACATCCCGTTGCAGTTTCAAGAAGTTGGGCCGTCAGGCAACTTGGATTGAACCATCAGGATACGCGGCAAAGATTTTCTATTGTCGCCGGGAAGGCCGGAGCCAGCCAATTGGACAAGGGGGCGCTCGTATGCTCTTGCTTCGAGGTCGGCGCCAATCAAATTGCAGCGGCAATCAGCGCCGGATGCCTCGACGTCGAAAGCGTCGGCAAGGCAGTGAAAGCAGGCACGAATTGCGGGTCATGCCGAGCGGAAATCAGGAATATTCTCCATCGGCAGCTGCCGATGGCAGCGGAATAGTCGGTGGTTGGAACATCATTAGCAAGACAATGAACCTGGTTTACGTCGATCGGCAGTCGATCAGCGGACTTGGTTTGGCGAAAGCGGTCAGCGCATGAATATCGCGTAGCCGGATGATCCGGCCTTCCACTTCCACTTCGTAGACACCAAGAGAGGCGAATGCCCGCGACAGGTTTTCAGGCGTCATTCCCAACCGTGACGCAAGCAAGCGTTTCTCGATGGAGAGTTCGATCACCCCGTTTCCGTTTTGGTTCTTGTTCGCCCTGAGCAGCCAGTTGGCCAACCTTTCAGCGCCGGAACGCAGCTTCTGATTTTTCAGATCTTTTACCAGATTGCGGTAACAGGTGGCGATCTCATCAACGATCGCCGCCATGAATTTCGTGTCGCCATGCATCGCCTGCCGCACGTTTTCGGCCGAGATCATCAGGATACGCGATTTCTCGAGTGTTCGCGCCGATTGAAGATAGACGCCGTCCTTCAGCACGGCAGCAAGGATGAAAGTGCCGATCGGCCGCACGAATTCGATCGTCGTCTCGCGGTTGTTGCTGGTGGAGAACATTTCCACCATGCCTTCGACAACCACATAAAGAAAATCGGCGGGATCATTCTCCTGGATCAACACGACGCCCGGAGGGAAGCGCTGCAAAAAGCCGTTTCTCATCAACGCTTCGAACGTGTCGGGCCGGCAATCCGCGAAAAGCCGGAGGTTGCCGATTTCTGTAACGTCTTGCGATCGCATCGCATCCTCGGAAAGCTGTGAACCGACATGATTATGGCGCAAGCTGACGCTTGCAGACTTGATAAAAGTCAAGTCATAAATATAAAAATGCATTTCAAAATAATTACTTTATCAAATCACAGATCTAATTTTTACTACCATGTATTTATTTCGACGCCCTGAAGCCATCAATTGACTTATATCAAGTATAGTAGCGCCCAACTCGACTCAATATCACGCCCTGTAGTCGTATCCGGCGACCGCATTCGGCGGTCACTGCACGGCCGTTCGAAAGCGAGGCGGGTTCCATGAACCATCTGGAGGGCGTAAGCCGCAGGCAGCAGAACAATGCTTTGGGGATGAGCACATTCGCATTTGCGATGTGCTTTGCTGTCTGGACAATCTTTTCCATCATCGGCGTTCGCATCAAAAGCGACCTGGGCTTGAACGATACCGAGTTCGGCTTGCTGGTGGCGACGCCGATCCTTACCGGGTCCCTGTCGCGGATATTCCTCGGCATATGGACCGATCAATACGGCGGCAGGCGGGTTTTCGCCCTGGTCATGGCGTTCTCCGCCATTGCCGCCTGGCTCTTGTCCAGCGCAACAACCTACCCGATGTTCCTCGTCGGCGCTCTCGGCGTTGGTTTGGCGGGCGGCTCCTTCGCCGTCGGCATCGCCTATATCTCCAAGTGGTATCCGGCTGAAAAACAGGGCACGGCCCTTGGCATCTTCGGCGTCGGCAATGTCGGCGCCGCCATCACCAATTTCGGCGCTCCCTTCCTTCTGGTTGCCCTCGGCTGGCAATCGACCGTCAAGGTCTATTCGATTGTCCTGTTGATCACGGCGATCGTCTTCTTCCTGACGACGAAGGAAGACCCGGCAACCGCGCAAAGGCGCGCCGTAGGCAAAAAGGCCCGCTCGACGCTGCTTGAGCTGGAGCCGCTTAGAAATCCGCAAGTCTGGCGCTTCGCACTTTACTATTTCTTCGTCTTCGGCGCTTTCGTCGCTTTGGCGCTCTGGCTGCCACGCTACCTCGTCGGCGTCTATGAGCTCGACATCAAGACGGCAGGCATGATCGCCGCCCTCTATTCGGTGCCGGCATCGATCTTTCGCGCCTACGGCGGCCATCTTTCCGACAAGCTCGGTGCTCGGCGGGTCATGTATTGGACCTTCGGCGTATCGGCGCTCATGACCTTCATGCTGTCGTATCCGAATACCGATTACGTGGTGCACGGTATCGAAGGGCCGATCGTCTTTTCCACCAGCATGGGCCTCGTCCCCTTCGTTCTGGCGATCTTCGTACTCGGCTTCTTCATGTCGCTCGGCAAGGCGGCGGTCTACAAGCACATCCCGGTCTATTATCCTGACCACGTAGGCGCGGTCGGCGGCCTCGTCGGCATGATCGGCGGCCTCGGCGGCTTCGTGCTCCCCATCACCTTCGGCATTCTGCTCGACGTGACGGGCGTGTGGACCAGCTGTTTTGCGCTGCTGTTTGTCATCGTCATGGGCTCGCTGCTGTGGATGCATTTCGCCATCAGGCAGATGGAGCAAAAGGCGCTCGCGAAAGAACTCGGCGCCTTGCCCGAATTGCCGGAAATGCAGGAAATCCACGGTCCGGAAAAGAAAGGCGCGCTTGCAGGCGTCATTGAGGACTGGCGTCCCGACGACGACACCTTCTGGGAAAAGGAAGGCCGGCGGATCGCCAGGCGCAACCTGTGGATCTCTATACCGGCGCTTCTTTTAGCCTTCTCGGTCTGGATGGTATGGAGCGTCGTCGTGGCGAAACTGCCCCTGATCGGCTTCACCTATACGACCGACCAGCTTTTCTGGCTGGCGGCCTTGCCCGGGCTTTCCGGCGCCACCTTACGCATCTTCTACTCCTTCATGGTGCCGATCTTCGGCGGCAGGTTGTGGACGACGCTGACAACAGCTTCGCTCATCATCCCGGCGCTGGGTATCGGCTATGCAGTGCAAAATCCCGATACGCCCTATCTGATCTTCCTGGTGCTTGCGCTTCTTTGCGGCTTCGGCGGCGGCAACTTCGCCTCCTCCATGGCCAATATCTCCTTCTTCTTCCCCAAGAAGGAAAAGGGCAACGCGCTTGCCCTGAACGCCGGTCTGGGCAATCTCGGCGTAAGCGTCATGCAGTTCCTGGTGCCTCTGGTCATTACGGCAGGCGTGTTCGGCGCGCTTGGCGGCGAAGCCAGGACCGCGAGCGACGGTACGATGCTGTGGATCCAGAACGCGGGCTTCATCTGGGTGCCGTTCCTTGTTGTGGCGACGGTCGCCGCTTGGTTCGGCATGAACGATATCGCTTCCGCCAAAGCCTCCTTTGCCGAGCAATCGGTGATCTTCGGGCGGGCGCACAACTGGATCATGTGCTGGCTCTACACCGGAACTTTCGGCTCGTTCATCGGTTATTCCGCCGGCTTCCCGCTGCTCGCCAAAACCCAGTTCCCGGAAGTCAATTCGCTGCAGTTCGTCTTCCTTGGGCCGCTTGTGGGTGCATTGTCGCGTGCGGCAACAGGATGGGTTTCGGACAAATACGGCGGTGGCCGCGTCACCTACTGGACCTTCCTTCTCATGATCGCGGCGGTCGGCGGCGTGCTGTTCTTCCTCGGCATCAAGGATCAACCGGGGGCGTTCTGGGGCTTCTTCGCCATGTTCATGGTGCTGTTCTTCGCAACCGGCGTCGGCAATGCCTCAACCTTCCAGATGATCCCGGTCATCATGCGAAAGGAAGTCGACAGGCTAATGCCGCAACTCGATTCAGCCAAGCGCGTCCGCCAGGCGGAGAAGGAATCGGCTGCGATCATCGGCTTTACCTCGGCCATTGCTGCCTATGGCGCCTTCTTCATCCCGAAGAGCTACGGCTCGTCGATTGCGATGACCGGGGGACCGGAAGCCGCTCTGTGGGCCTTCATGATCTTCTACGCAACCTGCGCCCTGCTCACCTGGTACGCCTACACGCGCAAGGGCGGGCTTCTCCACGATATCGAACATGCAGGCGGCTCCAAGCCTGTCCTGGCCGAATGAGCGGAAGGGAGAAACAATGTCTCATTTTCTCGATCGACTGACCTTCCTGCAAAAGAACGTCGACACATTCGCAGACGGCCACGGGGTTACGACCCGCGAGGACCGCACGTGGGAGGAAAGCTACCGCCAGCGCTGGCAGCACGACAAGATCGTGCGCTCCACCCACGGCGTGAACTGCACCGGCTCGTGCTCGTGGAAAATCTACGTCAAGGGCGGGATCGTCACCTGGGAAACCCAGCAGACCGATTATCCCCGCACGCGGCCGGATCTGCCAAACCACGAGCCTCGCGGCTGCGCGAGGGGCGCCAGCTACTCCTGGTACCTCTATTCGGGCGCGAGACTGAAATATCCGCTGGTGCGCTCCCGCCTGCTCAAGGCCTGGCGTCAGGCGCGCGCGTTGCGCACGCCGGTCGCCGCATGGGCCTCCATCGTCGAGGATCCGGCGAAACGCTCCGACTACATCAAGGTCCGCGGCCATGGCGGCTTCGTCCGATCTACCTGGGACGAGGTCAACGAGATCATCGCCGCCGCCAATGCCTATACGGCGAAAACCCATGGGCCCGACCGGATCTTCGGCTTCTCGCCGATCCCGGCCATGTCCATGGTCTCTTATGCCGCCGGCGCGCGTTACCTGTCCCTGATCGGCGGCGTCTGCGGCTCGTTCTACGACTGGTACTGCGATCTACCCCCTGCCAGCCCGCAAACCTGGGGCGAGCAGACCGACGTTCCGGAATCGGCCGACTGGTACAACGCCGGCTTCCTGATGATCTGGGGCTCGAACGTTCCCCAGACGCGCACGCCGGATGCGCACTTCTACACCGAGGTCCGCTACAAGGGCACCAAGTCGGTCGTCGTATCGCCGGACTATGCCGAAGCGACCAAATTCGCCGATCTCTGGCTCAACCCGAAGCAGGGCACCGACGCCGCGCTGGCGCTGGCCATGGGCCATGTCATCCTGCGCGAATATCATCTCGACCGCTCAGGCGGCCTATTTCGAGGACTACGTCCGCAAGTATTCCGACATGCCGCTGCTCGTCAGGCTGGAGAAGAAGGACGGGCGCTATGTGCCCGGCCGTCTCCTTCGTGCCGCCGAGGTCAAGGGCGGGCTTGGCGAGAGCCAACAACGCCGGACTGGAAGACCGTCGGCATCGATGACGCGACCGGCGAGCTCGTCGTGCCGCACGGCTCCATCGGTTTCCGCTGGGGCGACACAAGGCAAGTGGAACCTCGAAGAAAAGGACGGCAAGGGCCGCGAGACGAAGCTGCGCCTGTCGCTTGCCGAGGATCACGACGAGATCGTCGACAGTCGGCTTCCCCTATTTCGGCGGCCGGGCGACGGAGAATTTCGTCGCCACCGACCACGGCGACATCCTCGACGCGCAATCTTCCGGCCAAGAAGGTCGCAATTGACGAAGGGCGAAGCGTATGGTCGTCACGGTCTTCGACCTGTTCTGCGCCAACTACGGCCTCGATCGCGGCTTCGGCGGCGCCAACGTCGCCAAGTCCTATCGACGAGGACGTGCCCTTCACGCCGGCTTGGGCGGAACGGATCACCGGGCTGTCGCGCGACAAGATCATCACAGTCGCGCGCGAGTTCGCAACCAACGCCGAGAAGACCAACGGCCGTTCGATGGTCATCCTCGGCGCTGGTCTCAACCACTGGTACCACATGGACATGAACTATCGGGGGATCATGAATCTCCTGATCATGTGCGGCTGCGTCGGTCAATCCGGCGGTGGCTGGTCGCACTACGTCGGCCAGGAGAAGCTGCGTCCGCAAACCGGCTGGCTGCCGCTTGCCTTCGCGCCTCGACTGGGTCGCGCCCGCCGCGCCAGCATGAATTCGACGAGCTTCTGGTACGCCCACACCGATCAGTGGCGTTACGAGAGCTCACCGTCGATGAGATCCTGTCGCCGACAGCGCCGAAGGGCGATTGGTCCGGTACGCTGATCGACTACAACATCCGCGCCGAGCGTATGGGCTGGCTGCCATCGGCGCCACAGCTCAAACAGAACCCGCTGACAATCGCGGCGGAAGCCGAAAAGCCGCAGGACTGGAGCCGAAGGACTATCGTCGCCAAAGCCTGAAGAGCGGCAAGCTTGAGATGTCCTGCGACGACCCGGACGATCCGGCGAACTGGCCGCGTAATCTGTTCGTCTGGCGCTCGAACCTGCTCGGATCGTCGGGCAAGGGACACGAGTACTTCCTGAAGCATCTGCTCGGCACGACGCACGGTGTGCTCGGCAAGGATCTCGGGCCGGAAGGCGTGCAGAACTCCACCGAAGTGAAGTGGCACGAGCAAGGCGCCGGAAGGCAAACTCGACCTGCTCGTCACGCTTGACTTCCGTATGTCGACGACATGCGTCTACTCCGACATCGTTCTTCCCGTCGCCACCTGGTACGAGAAGAACGACCTCAACACCTCCGACATGCATCCCTTCATCCATCCGTCTGACGGCGGCTGACCGATCCGGTATGGGAATGCAAGCAGCGACTGGGACATCTACAAGGGCATCGCCAAGAAGTTCTCCGAGGTCGCGCCCGAAGTACTGGGCGTCGAAAAGGATGTCGTTCTTGACCCCGATCCTGCACGACACACCGGGCGAAATTGCGCAGCCCTATGACGTCAAGGACTGGAAGAGGGCGAGATCGAACCGATCCCAGGCAAGACCATGCCGCAACGTCGCCGTTGTCGAGCGCGATTACCCCAATCTCTACAAGCGCTTTACCGCGCTTGGGCCGTTGATGGACAAGCTCGGCAACGGCGGCAAGGGCATATCGGCTGGAACACGGAGACTGAGGTCGAAGCATCTTGGTGAGCTCAACGGCGTCGTCACCGAGGAAGGGCCGACGCAAAGGCATGGCCCAGGATCGAAACCGACATCGATGCGACCGAAGTCATCTTGATGCTCGCACCGGAAACCAATGGTGAGGTCGCGGTCAAGGCCTGGAACGCGCTTGAGCCAAGGCAACCGGCCGCGAACACGCCCATCTGCGCCATCCGAAGGAAGACGAGAAGATCCGCTTCCGGGATGTCGCCGCGCAGCCGCGCAAGATCATCTCGTCGCCGACGTGGTCGGGCCTCGAGAGCGAGCACGTCTGCTACAACGCCGGCTACACCAACGTCCACGAGCTGATCCCGTGGCGCACGCTGACCGGCCGCCAGCAGCTCTATCAGGATCACATGTGGATGCGGGCATTCGGCGAGGGGCTGTGCACCTGGAAGCCGCCTGTCGACACCAAGACGGTCAACCGCATCAAGGGCAGCGTGCCAAACGGCAATCCCGAAGTCGTCCTCAACTTCATCACGCCGCACCAGAAATGGGGCATCCACTCGACCTATTCCGACAACCTGCTGATGCTGACGCTCAATCGTGGCGGACCGGTCGTCTGGCTTCAGCGAAACTGGACGCGAGATCGGCCGGTATCGTCGATAACGACTGGGTCGAGGTCTACAACTCGAACGGTGCGCTGACGGCGCGAGCCGTTGTCTCCCAGCGCGTCAATCAGGGCATGATCCTGATGTACCACGCGCAGGAGAAGATCGTGAATACGCCGGGCTCGCGAGATCACCGGCAACCGCGGCGGCATCCACAACTCGGTCACGCGCGCGACGCTGAAGCCGACCCACATGATCGGCGGCTACGCCGCAGCAGTCCTACGGTTTCAACTACTACGGCACCGTCGGCTCGAACCGGGACGAGTTCGTCATCGTTCGCAAAATGGACAAAGTCGACTGGCTCGAAGCGGCCATACAGCCGCAGACGCGGGCAAGAACCTCGGCAAGGAGGCCGCGGAATGAAAATTCGCGCGCAAATCGCCATGGTGCTGAACCTCGATAAATGCATCGGTTGTCACACCTGCTCGGTCACCTGCAAGAACGTCTGGACCAATCGCGAAGGCATGGAATACGCGTGGTTCAACAATGTCGAAACCAAGCCCGGCATCGGCTATCCCAAGGAATGGGAAAACCAGAAGAAGTGGAACGGTGGCTGGGTTCGCACCAATGGCGGCAAGATCCAGCCGAAGATGGGCTCGAAATGGCGCATTCTTGCCAGGATCTTCGCCAATCCGGACTTGCCGGAGATTGACGACTACTACGAGCCTTTCACCTTCGACTACGAACACTTGCAGACTGCGCCGGAGAGCTGCAGGCCACGCCGACGGCAAGGCCGCGTTCGCAGATCACCGGCGAGCGGATGGAAAAGATAGAATGGGGACCGAACTGGGAGGAAATCCTGGGCGGCGAATTCGCCAAACGCTCCAAGGACGTGCAATTTCGAAGGCGTCGAAAAGGAAATCTACGGCGAATTCGAAAACACTTTCATGATGTACCTGCCGAGGCTGTGCGAACATTGCCTCAACCCGACCTGCGTAGCGGCCTGTCCGTCGGGCGCGATCTACAAACGCGAGGACGACGGCATCGTCCTGATCGATCAGGACAAATGCCGAGGCTGGCGCATGTGCGTTTCCGGCTGTCCCTACAAGAAGATCTACTACAACTGGAATTCGGGCAAATCCGAGAAATGCATCTTCTGCTATCCGCGCATCGAATCCGGACAGCCGACGGTCTGCTCGGAAACCTGCGTGGGCCGCATTCGTTATCTCGGCGTTGTTCTCTATGACGCCGACGGCATCGAGAAGGCCGCCAGCGTCGCGGACGAGAAAAAGCTCTACGAAGAACAGCTGAAGCTCTTCCTCGATCCGAACGATCCGGCCGTGATCGAACAGGCCCGCAAGGACGGCGTGCCGGAAGCCTGGCTGGAGGGCGCGCGCCGCTCGCCGATCTGGAAGATGGCGATGGACTGGAAGATCGCCTTCCCCCTGCATCCCGAGTACCGCACCATGCCGATGGTCTGGTACGTGCCGCCGCTGTCGCCGATCCAGTCGGCCGCTGCAGCGGGCAAAATGGGCCTCGACGGCGACATGCCGGACGTCCGCTCGCTTCGCATTCCGATCAGGTATCTCGCCAATCTCCTCACGGCAGGAGACGAGGAGCCGGTTGCGCTCGCTTTGGAACGCATGCTCGCCATGCGCGCCTACATGCGGGCGAAGACGGTCGACGGCGTCATCAATGAATCGATTGCCGAGCGGGTCGGTCTGAGTGGCGCCGACATCGAGGAAATGTACCGCTACATGGCCATCGCCAACTACGAGGATCGCTTCGTCATCCCGACGAACCACCGCGAAGCCGGCGAAGATGCCTTCGATCTGCGCGGATCCTGCGGCTTTTCCTTCGGCAACGGCTGTTCGGACGGCATTTCCGAAACCAACCTCTTCGGCGGACCGAAAAAGGTCTCCGCGAAAAACCCCATGGAGGTGTCGTGATGGCCAGGACATTCAAGGCCCTGTCGGCATTGCTGACCTATCCAACCGCCGAGTTGCAGCAGGCGGCAGCGGAAATCCGCGATGCGATCGCACAGGGAGGCTCTGGTGCCGGCCCGTGAAAGGACGGCTCTCGACGTCTTGATCGACGAACTTGCCAGCCGCGACCTCTACGATCTGCAGGAGCGATATACTTTGCTGTTCGACCGGTCGCGGTCGCTTTCGCTGCATTTGTTTGAGCATGTGCATGGCGAAAGCCGCGATCGCGGTCAGGCGATGATCGATCTGGCCGGGCTTTATGAAACCCACGGGTTCCATATGGCCTCGAACGAATTACCGGACTTTCTGCCGCTCTTCCTTGAGTTCCTGTCGCAGCTTCCAGTCGATAAGGCGACGGAAATCTTAAGCGAGCCGGCGCATGTCATCGCCGTTCTCGAAGAGCGTCTCAGGCAGCGGAAATCGATTTACGCCTCGGTATTCATAGCGCTGCGAGTGCTCTCCAAGGGGAAGTTTTCCGAGGCCCAGATCGCTGAACTAGCCGGAATCGGCGACACCGCGCCCGACGACCTGGAAGCGCTCGACGCGGAATGGGAAGAAACGGCGGTCACTTTCGGTCCCGGCGACCCTACCGGAGATGCCTGTGGCAGATCCCGCCTAATGACACAGTTACGCGCTGCCGCCCGCAGCGTCGTCAAATCCGACGCAAGCCAGGAGAGAAGTCGAAATGGCTGATTATTTCAACTCCGCCCTGTTTGGCTGGTATCCCTATTTCTGTCTCACGGTCTTCCTGCTCGGCAGCCTGGTGCGCTTCGACCGCGAGCAGTATTCATGGAAGACCGGGTCCAGCCAATTGCTGCGCCGGCGTCAGCTGGTGCTTGGATCCAACCTCTTCCACGTGGGCATCCTGATCGTTTTCTTCGGCCATCTGGTTGGCCTGCTGACGCCGATCGCAATCTTCGACGCGCTCGGCATCGGCCATGGCTTCAAGCAGGGCATGGCGATCGTCATCGGCGGTCTTGCCGGGATCATGTGCTTCGTCGGCCTGGTGCTCCTGCTCCATCGCCGCCTCACCGACCCCCGTATCCGCAACACCTCGAGCTTCGGCGATATCGCCGTTCTCTGGCTATTGCTTGCACAACTCTGTCTCGGCCTGCTGACGATCTTCGTCTCGCTCGGTCATATGGACGGAGGGGAAATGGTCAAGTTCATGTCCTGGGCGCAGGGAATCCTGACGCTGCAACCCTCAGCGGCCGCCTATGTCGCCCACGTCAACCCTCTCTTCAAGCTGCATCTGCTTCTGGGGATGACGATCTTCCTCGTCTTCCCCTTCACCCGACTGGTGCACATCTGGAGCGCGCCTGTCTGGTATCTCGGCCGCTCGGGCTACCAGATCGTCCGCACCACCAGAGCAAAGTCCGCAACCGATACTACGACAACGCCTGCGGAGTAGGTTCATGAGGCTCTTCGATATTTCCGACCGGAAGACGGCGGCAGTACCGCCCCAGGCGATCCGGGTCAACGGAACCGAGATTTCCGATACAGCCATCGCCCGGGAAATCCAGAACCACCCGGCGAACTCGCCAGGCACGGCGCGTGCGGCGGCGGTGCGCGCGCTCGTCGTTCGCGAATTGCTACTCGATGAGGCGGCAAGGCTCGGCCTGAAAGCGGAGCCAGCCACCGCCGGCGACGGCTCGCGGGAGACGGACGAGAAGAAGCGCTGGTGCGACAGCTCATTGAAACGAAAGTCCGCGTCCCCGATCCAACCGGGGAGGAATGCCGCCGCTTCTTTCAGACGAATTCCGAAAGGTTCCGCTCTCCCGATATCTATGAAGCCGCCCATATTCTATTCCCCGCCACCCGAGACGACCCGGAAAGTTATGCAGCGGCCATCGCTTCGGCAAACAAGTCATCGTCAAGTTAAGCGATCATCCGCAGCACTTCGCCGAACTTGCCCAGTCCCTCTCCGCATGCCCGTCGGGCAAGGCGGGCGGCAACCTTGGCCAGATCACCCGTGGCCAGACAGACCCCGCCTTCGAGGAGGCATTGATTGCCCTTGAGCCGGGACAAATCACCGATGAACCGGTTTGCACCCGCTACGGCGTCCACGTCATCCGGCTGGACCGCAAGATCGATGGTTCAATGCTTCCGTTCGAATTGGTGGAGGAGAAGATCGCCGATTATCTCGCCGATGCGGTCTTCCACCGCGCGGTGCATCAGTACATCTCGATCCTTGCCGGAAATGCATCGCTCGAAGGGGTCGATTTCGCCGACAACCCCACCCCGCTGGTGCAGTGAGGGAGGATGGCATGCTGGGAGATTTCATTGCCCGCATCGACGAACCGTTCATTGCCGAACAGGCGCTGATCGAGGCTGGCGAATTGGCGCTGCTGGCAGACGTCAGCGAGGCGGCCGGACAGCTCGGCTTTGAGGTTGCGCCCTTTACGCGCTGGCTATTCGCCGGTTCACCGAACGAGCCGACGAAGGCGTGGGTTCAGCTTATCGGCGTAATAGGCAAAAGCGAAACACCGGGATTTGCAGCACTCTCAGCCATTTTGCGTCGTGCGGTGCAGGACGTGCGGGAGAGCGCCGGATGACATCCGCCGGCCGCCACGCGACAAGGCGCATTGCCGAAGGCCTGAAGCCGCCGCCGGACGAACTGTTGCGAAAGCCGCTCGACTATATCCTTGCCGAACACTTGCGCCTTCGCGCCCTTTGCCGGCTTTGCGACCATCTTGCCGATGCCGAAGAGTTCGATGCGGATGCGGCCGAGCGGATCGCCCTCCATATTGGCCGGGATCTTGCGATGCATGTGACCGACGAGGAGGAAGACCTCTTCCCGCTCCTTCGCCGCCGCGCGACGGAGGCGTCGGATCTGAAAGAAGTGCTGGACCGGCTAACCTTGGAACATGCTGCAGAGAACAGACTGGCAGACGCTCTCGTCGAAAGCTTGCGAGGCCATATCGACCGGAGCGCGGCGAAGCCCGGCAAGGGTCTTTGTTCGGACCTTCGTGCCTTTGCCCGCAGCCAGCATCATCATCTGGCGCTGGAAAACGCCACGATCCTGCCTTTGGCCAGGGTTCTTCTGTCGGAAAAGGACCTGAGCGGACTTGGGCAACGCATGGCGGCGCGGCGCAGCATTCACCTGCATTCCTGATTGAATGCGGGAACCGAACTTCCACCATCACCGCGAGGTCGATGATCTCGGGAGAGGCCTTGCAGTACCAAACAGGACAGCACTTTGCCATTCCATGCAGGCAGGAAGCTTGTCCGCGCTCCAGTGAGCGCGGGCGACATTCCAAGTGGATTGAATTGTCGCCCTCACTCCGGACTGATCACCTAGGGTCTGTTAAGGAATGCAGGATTTGAAGTCCCCGGGTCTTGCCTATGGCAAGCCCGAGGACAAGCGTGGTATGAGCGAAAATCGTTCAGCTTTAGGAGGAGGACCGCAGGAAGGACCATCCCCTTTCAAGGTCCTGCGACGTAAAGATGGGCGATTTTCGCCATATCCCTTCGGGACGCGGTGGATTTTGGCCCTGAATGCGTTGAAGAGCACTTGTGGTGGGGTATACCACGGCGGTCTCTTCGCCTGTTCAGATCCAAAATCCATCACGCGCCACGCCCGAAACCTGAACCTCAACAGACCCTAGAGCGCTTGTCACGAAAACGGGGTCGTTTTCGTGACAAGAAATCGCTCCGGTATCAATGCCTTGAGCATTTCCTTGTCGCCAAATCCAATTCAGATTTGGCGGAATATGCTCTATACCCGGTTGCTGAAGCGCGTGGAGGCCTCGCATATCTTTCCTGTGAGATCAGGGAGAGATCGAAACGATCCGCGTTCATCACCTTGGTCCAGGCCGACGAAGTCACGCACGAACTTCTGCTGCGCATCGTCCTGGCCGTAGACCTCCGCAATCGCCCTGAGCTGGGAGTTGGAACCGAAGATGAGGTCAACCCTTGTACCGGTCCACTTCGCTTCCCCGCTCGAACGGTCAGTCCCAACAAACTCGTCTTCGTGTTCCGAAGTCGCCTTCCACTCTGTCCGCATATCGAGCAGGTTGACGAAAAAGTCGTTGGTGAGCGTCCCTGGCCTTTTGGTGAAGACGCCGTGCTTCGACTGCCCATGGTTCGCGCCCAGCACACGCATACCGCCGACCAGAACCGTCATTTCGGGCGCCGTCAGCGTCAGCAGCTGTGCCCTGTCGACCAGCAGTTCCTCCGGCGAGACCGTGTAGTTGGTCTTGAGGTAGTTGCGGAAGCCGTCCGCGACCGGCTCAAGCACGGCAAAGGATTCAACGTCGGTCTGCTCCTGCGACGTATCGGTGCGGCCCGGCGTGAACGGTACCGTCACATTGTGGCCGGCGTCTTTCGCAGCCTTCTCGACCGCAGCCGAACCGCCAAGTACGATGAGGTCGGCAAGCGAAACCCGCTTGCCGCCGGACTGGGCGTCGTTGAATGCCTTCTGGATCCCTTCAAGGGTCGCCAGCGCCTTCGCCAGTTGCGCGGGCTGGTTTACCTCCAGTCCTTTTGCGGCGCAAGACGAATACGCGCGCCGTTCGCCCCGCCGCGCTTGTCGGAACCGCGGAAGGTCGAAGCCGAAGCCCATGCTGTGGAGACTAGTTCGGAAATCGACAGGCCCAAAGTCAGAGGATCTTGGCCTTGAGCGCCGCAATATCCTGCTCGTCGATCAGCTT
>CAVOQM010000008.1:0-151826 GCA_963698365.1 uncultured Alphaproteobacteria bacterium | reverse complement strand
CAGTCCCCGTAGCCAACTGAAGATGCCACAGGTTTTCGCCTTTCTGCACGAGGCCGCTGCGTGCCGAGGCCCGCTTGCCCGCGTTCAGAAGCTCCCTCAGGTCCGCACCGACAGCGGAGCTGTAGATGTGATAGAGATGCCCGGTCGGGCTGTCGCTGAGCGGGACGCTGAGGTCGATCACCTCGACTCCCGCGATCTAAGAAACATCGTTTCCAGAACTCACCAAGCCGCGCGTATCCATGGACTTGCCTGGACAGGGCAAGTGGCTTGTCGCCGCTTGCGGCATAGACGGTAATGCTTTCCGCGATGGGTTCGATGCGCGGAAGTATTCGGGCGAAGATATCGAAATCCATATCCGGTGCCAGCAGGGCGACATGCCCCAGCCGGATGTCCGGTCGCCTGTTCGCCACCTCGTAAAGCGCCAGCACGACGCCACGTGCGCCGAGGCTGTGTCCGATCACATCGACGGTTCCGGACCCGAAGCGCCGCTCCAGTTCGATGATGGTGTCCGCCAGGTCTGGCAGGCTCCAGTAAAGGTCTGCCTCGTCATGCGTGTAAAGGGCGGCGGCACCATCCGACGGCCAACTGAACCACAGGAACCGCCCCTCTAAAGTCGCGTTCCGCTGCAGCAGAGCCGCGCGACGGCAGCCCTTTTCGAAGTCGATGTAGTAGCCATGCACGTAGAGAGCCGGGCCACGCTCTCCTGCCGTTGCCGCAAGCCCGTCCAGAATGGCGGCGGGGTCCATTTCCTGCACGGACTGCACGCGCAAGAGTTCTTCTTGCAGGAAGTTCGGGACCATGTCGGCCAGCGGTGAAAGAACACCGAGGCCGAGTTCTCCGACCTGGCACAGGCCGGCCTTCAGGTCGCTTCTTTCCCCGCCATAGGCTTCCCTTGGGTCTGGCGAGTCTGTTCTGTTGCGAAGCGTGAAATATGGAAACTCCAAGGTCTGGATCTCCGTCTGGACGGTGGACAACACGGGAAACGCGCACAGTGAAATGCACAGGAAAGCGATCATGCCCATGGCGCGGGCGAGGACGAACGGGGTCATTTTCATTCCTAGCTTCTACGCTACGCGCGATTGGCCATGGTAGGCCAATTAAGCTTGCCCTATGCATTTTCGAGGCGAGAAGTGGATTTCATGGCGCCAAGGGCGAATCTGGCGAAAATGACGGCACAGATACCGCAGTGCATTCAGGTCGGGAGCGAAGTGCAAGCCTCGCGTTGTAAATCCTTGGCGTTTCGCTAGGCATCGTGACAAGTTCGCGATGCAGACAGCATGAGCATGCAAATCGGGGGAAGAATGAGTAATCGTCGCTTGGCCAAAATCGTAGGACCGCTCTCAGTCCCCTGCCTTCTGCTTGGCCTGTTGTTCTTCGCAGCTTCGCTGACCCCATCGCTGCTCCCCCGTGGGCCGGCCGTGCAAGGCATCCTCGGTGGGCTGGTCACGGCGATTGGCTACCTGATCGGCCAGATCGTCGCACTGCTCTGGCGGGCGGCCGATCTTCCGCTTCTGTCAGGGCGACCCGCAAAGGTCCTGATCGCGCTTGTCTCGATCCCGCTTGTTGCATTCTTTCTCTGGGTCTTCGGGTCCAGCCTGACCTGGCAAAACGACATCCGGCAGAAAATGGGCATGGACCCCGTAGACGCCCTCCATCTCGCGACTATCCTGCTACTCGCCGTCGCGACATTCGCCATTGCTTTCGCATCGGGCCGACTTACCGCCTCGCTGTTCCGCCTGATCCGAGCGTGGTTCTATCGCGTCATGCCGCCGCGACGCGCGAATGTCTTCGGTTTCGTCACGGTGATTCTGATTCTTTTTGTCGTCACCCGCGACGGCATCTTCGACCGGGTGGTAACGGGCCTCGACGAAAGCTACGAGGCCGCGCAGGAGTTGTTCCAGGACGCTCCGCCGCCACCGTCCCAGCCCCGCATGACCGGCAGCCTAGAGTCTCTGATAGACTGGGCGGCCGTGGGGATATACGGTCGCGAATTCATCACCACCGGCCCCGATGCGGAAGACATCTCCGATTTCACCGGCCGGCCTGCGCTGGACCCGATCCGTGTGTATGTCGGGCGCGCCAATGGCGCCACGCCGCGGGAACGGGCGGAACTGGCACTGGCCGAGCTGATCCGCCAGGGGGCATTCGAGCGCGAGGTGCTGATCGTGGCAAGTCCCACGGGCACCGGCTGGATCGATCCCGGCTTGCAGGACCCGGTCGAATACATGCATGACGGGGACATTGCCACCGTTGTGGCCCAGTATTCCTACCTGCAATCGCCGCTTGCCCTGATACTAGAGACCCGCACCGGTCTGGAACAGGCGACCGCGCTTCAGGACGTGGTTCATGGCTACTGGAAGACCCTGCCCAAGGATGCCCGTCCGCGCTTTTACGTCAACGGGCTGAGCCTCGGGGCCTGGTCGTCGATGCACGCCACGAACATGTTCCGACTTCTCGACGATCCCATCGACGGTGCATACTGGGCCGGGCCGCCCTTCTCGTCGAACTTCTGGAACTACGTTCAAAATCACCGAAATCCGGGCACACCATGGGTCTTGCCGACGATAGGGGACGGGTCGCTGATCCGCTATGCCTCTCACACGGCCGATGGTTCCGAAGGGGCCTCGGACTGGGGTAAAATGCGGATCATGTTTTTGCAGTATTCCAGCGATCCGGTCGTCTTCTACGACCCCTATTCGCTTTGGCGTGCACCACCCTGGATGAACGATCCGTCTGCTACGGAGGTCTCGGACGACCTCATCTTCATGCCGATCGTAACGCAATTCCAGTTGGCGCTCGACTTAGCGGTGTCCTTCGGTGCGCCGCCCGGCTACGGGCATGCCTACTACTCACAGGACTATATCGCTCCGTGGGTGCAGGTTACCGCGCCCGAGGGGTGGTCGGCGGAGGATACGGACCGACTGAAAGCGCATTGCAACGTGGGCTACCAGTTAGGCTGCGCCAACGGCCAGCGCTGATTTCACCCCTCACAGTGCCCCTGCGTTGGCTCGGTCAGAGATGAACGGCTGGCCCGGTAACTCGGACGTCTCGACAAAATGCAACACGGCGCGCCCGTCCGCATCCGTCATGATCAGCCCGGTACCGTATCGGACATAGTCCGATACCTGCATGATCGCGGCAAGGAAGCGCCGTTCAAGCGCCTCTATCTCATCGGGGCAGGCCATCATGGTCCCGGCAATGTTCTCCGGAAATGCGAGACCGCGGCCCGAAGCCGCGAGCTGCCCCGAAAATCTGTTGCATCCGCCGAAAATCGAGAAGTTCATTTCATCCTCGATCACGAAGGTCGCCGGATCATCGTTCTGCCATGTTTCGCCGAAGACTTCCTTGACAGACCAGGCCACACCTGCACTACGGCGCGGCGCCGCTGCGGCACCATCAGTTTCAGGCACCATCGTGAGCACGATATCGACAGACCCCAAGACCGAACCCTCGGGAACACCGAGTGTTTTAATCGCACGGAAAATTTGCTGTCCATCCGGCGCCAGGATGGCTGCAAATACACCATACCAAGGCCCACCGTCGACGATCTGCGGGTCGTAGGTCGAGGAAACGGTCATCGGGACCGTAGTCATCGCGAAACGCTGGGTGGCAATGGCGCCACCCTGCCTGTCCACTTCCGCGACCTCCACGAGGACGGCGAGCCGCCGCCTCCAGCATCCGGCGTTGGATTTCATTGGCCTTCTCCGTAGTTTCGAGACGTTCAGCGATCCGCCCAGCGTGCTCGCCGGAGCGCCGGATTGACAACATGAACAGGACAATGGCGAGAGCGATGACAACGTAGCGCAGTGCGATCCGCACCGACGGGCTGGCGGCGATCCTGCCGAACAAAGTTGCGATCATCGCTTCCCCCGTTTCCAATCATCAAGGCGCGCATAGATCGTGACCGCGACGCCCGCGAGCGCCACGACGATGAACACCCAGCGGAGCGTATCGAGATACGGCACCAGCCGCAGGATCGCGGTCTGGGTCTCGGCCAGGACGCTCTGCGCAACCTCCACTCCGGCAGCGCCCAGCGTCGCCACTCCGGCCGCGCCACCACCCTTAATGGTGCGGCTCTCGGCCAGCACTTCGCGTGCGGGCGGCGTCTCGGCTGCAAATGCCGTCGCCCGGATCGGGAACCGCTCGCCCCACTGACGCGCGGGCCCGAGGTCGACATGGATGAAGCCCGAGCGCGGATAGAAGCCGTAGCCGAGGAAACCGACCTCCCGCGCCGCCGCCTCGAACGCCACCGGGTCGTGGTTCGCCATGGCGATGTCGAAGGCGGCGCCGTCGAGGTGCTTCGACCGGGTTGCGCCGCCCACAGCGTGGTTATGCTCGGGGCTGCGGTAGGCGGAGCGGACGATGAGCGGCTTGCCCAGCCGGTCGCGCAGCGTCTGCAGCTTGTCGAGCGCGGGTGCGTTGATCAGGAGCTTGCCGGTGCCCCGGTAGGCGATCTCAGCCGGGCTGAAATTCGGCCAGCGCCATGCGCCCTCCGGCACATCGCGCCAATGGTCGTAAAAGGTCGTGGTCATGAGGTCCTCCAGAAACGAAAAAGCCCGCCATATGGGCGGGTCGGTTGGGCTGACGGGTTGGGATGGGTCGCGGCTAGGGACTGCCGCCGAAGACTTTGAGCTTGATGGCGATGCCCGCGAGCAGCGCCAGCATCACGCCGGTGGTGATCATGCGGACGGCGGTTTGCATTGCCGTGCGACGCACCAGCCGGATGCAGTCGATCAAAGATCGCAGGTCCCGGATATCGAGCGCGGCCTCGTCGCCATCGAGGCCGACATCGGCGAGCGCGCGCTTGGCGCCTTTCTCGGCAGCGCGTGCTAGCATGGCCTCGAACTCGGCGTCCGGCATGCGCACGAAGCCCTGATCGGATCGGGGTGGTGTCATGGATCAATCTTCCCGCCGCTCAGCCGACCTTGCAGCCCCAAAAGGACGTTTGGTCAGCCGCGAAATACCCATCCTGAGCGCGAAAATACCCCTGCAGCTCAACGGTATCGCCCGCGGTCAGCGGGATCATGGTCTGCAGCCAGATGGCGGTGGCGAGCGAGACGTGGGTTGCGGAGATTTCGCCGAGGGAGCCACGGATTTCGGTGGTGCCGTTCAGCATGAGCCGCCCGCGCATCCGAGCCGTGGCGCTGGCGTTGATCTTGTAGAGCAGTGTCGCGCCAAAGAGGTAGGTGCCGTCGACGGGCGCCACGAAATGGTTGTTGGCGGCGTCGAACGCCCCCTGATCGTTGTAGTCGGTGTTGTTGAGGCCGATCTTCATCCAGGTACTGACGCCGACGTAGTTGTCATAATCTTGGTTTCAGACCGATGCGAACCAGTGTCAGTTTTTTCCAGAATGGTCGATCTGTTAGGCCGGGAGGAGGCCGCGCCACTCGGCCAGAGCGGCGGCGCGGTGCAGTTTGAAATTTGCTCGAGAGTAGAGATGGCGCTCCGTGTTGAAATGATTATGGACCGAGGCGTGGACGGCGACGAATTTCTGTAAACTTCGCATCCGCCGGAATCGCAGCATCGCTCGCTCTCGTCTTCGAAATGGCTGATGCGAATTCTCCGCCCTGTTGTTCTGCCAGCGGCCGGTTTCCTGGCGATCCGCAATGCCGAGGTCGCGCAGCGAGGCGCCATAAGATCTTAGCCTGTCGGTGACGACTTTCCCGACGAGGCCGTGTCGCTTCAATGATTTCCTGAGGAACTTCAACGCAGCCTTCCTGTCGCGCGTCTTCGTCACGAAGCTTTCAAGCACTTCCCCTTCATGATCCACGGCCCGCCAAAGATAGTGCCGCTTGCCATTGATCTTTACGAAAACCTCGTCCAATGCCGTGCCATAGTGTCGGATCGCATCCTCTGCACCCGCTTCGACGGATCTCGGCAGCTTTTATCAGATCGCCTGCTTCCATGAACCGCACCGTCCGGCCTTTTGATGCGCGCTCGTGCAGAAGGTCCTCGCCAATCGAAGGCTACCGCGACCCGGGTTCAACATCACCGCAGCGACCTCGTTTCGGCCGCTGAGCACCTTGGAGTATCCCGGGTTGCCGGATCGATCGATGCACACCGTCTGCCCCCTAATCATCCTTTGCAAGTCCAACAAGTCAATGCTATGTCCATGTGGCAATTCATGGCGGCCGTGTCGGCTGACTTAAAGCCAATTGCCGGACGATGGCAAAATGAGCGGTGCCGAAGCGGACGTAATGTGGAGTCGCTGCGGTCCAAGGCTTAGCGAATGAGTTTCGCGCCGCTTTTGTCTGCCGTGATATTTATGCCGCGGTGTTCGCGCGACATTTTGGGCGGCATTGCGTTCGCCCTGAATTGAAACTCTTCCAGCCCGTGCAATTCGACTTGTCCGCCGCCGTTGACGTGGTGATGGAACGCCACAACGCGCGCTCGCACTCGACAAGTGCGGCGGCCAATTCGATAGATTTGCGCTTTTGATACTGCTGATACTCGCCAGCAAAGAAATAACCAACAAGCGAAATCACGGCGATGCATGCTGCGGCGATAAGAGCTTTCATAATACAACCATAGCAGGAAACGCGAATGCCCGCAACGGATCTTGAGAGCCTTGGCGTCCAGTTGTCCGCCGATATCAACAAGTACGAAAGGGCCATGCGGCGCGCCCAGGGCGTCACCGACAGGCAATTCCGCGCCATCGAAAGCCGCGCCGCGGAATGAGCGCCAAGCTATCGCGAGGCCGGAGCAGGGCCGTCACCGCATAATTGCCCCGCCTGAAGCGGCCTTAGGCGTCTGCGGCGCTGCGAACGACGCGTAGCGTCCAGGGTACGCGGAGACCTGGACATCGGCCGGCAACAAGTAGCGGCGGCGGTGGCGGGCTTTTTGGCGCCATGCGGTCGCTGCCGGGTTCAAACGCGAAGGTTCCGCGGCTATGCCCGCGGAGGGCGCATTTCCGGGCCGGGTTCGGTCGCAGCGATAGCATTGCGGCGGTTAGCCAAAGCGGGCCGCTGCGGGTTTCCAACGCGATACATCGTCAACGCGGCGGCCACGAGAATACCTCAGCCGTTCTTGACGGCCACAAAGCCGCGGAAGTCTGCCGATGGCGGCATGATTCGCCGCGCGCCTCGCGTGCCGTCGCTAGCGCCATCCCTGCCCCGCTCGACATAGGTTTACTCGACAGTCTACAACACGACGCGCGGGGTCGCTACTGACCGAAACGCAGTTCCGAGATTAGTCGCCGAAAACAATGATGGCGTGCCGCAATCGCACGCGCTGCGGTAGGCGAGCAACCGGTAAAGTATCAATCCGGCTTTAGGGGCGCAAGGTGACTGCGCGCCCGCTTCTTGCGCAAAAACAATTATTTCCACCATCAATGTAACGCCGTGATACTGGAAGTGTAATTTCGATTTCGACGAACATTCACAAATTTGCCAACGTTTGTAGGGACTTAAATTGATTTATTGCCATTGACGCGTCCCCATTTTGTCTGAGATCGGTAGCCACCACATACTGCACAGGGGCTGACATGGGCGCGTTAATCGAAAGAACCACAGCCGAATACGTCAACGCTATCGGCTCGCACCGCATTTCCGAGCTCGACGAATGCCGCCGATATTTCGCGATACGGGCCGCAATCGTCGAGGCGCTGTTGCAGGCTTGCATCCTTTGCGCGAGATCGCAGCCGTGATCATGAGCGGATCGATCGATGGCCACGGGGTTGCGTGTACCGAAGGTCCGCGACATTGTCGCCACGATTTCAGCTTGATTTTTTCACGAACCTACGACATCAATGCAACGGCGGGTGCATCTCTGAACTGGAAATCCAGCCGACCCATCCCGAAAGCGCGCATTTGGCGGCTCTTCCGTCCGCACCGGGCGGGAAGATCGGCGCGACCGGATCCGACCCGCCCCATCCGATCTTGCCTTGGCAGCGCCCTCTGGAGAGACAAAAGCACGCGTCGGGAACAGGAATGGCCAACTTTCAGAATATGGCAAAATTAAAATAGAATAAAAGTCATAAAATTACAATAGCTAATGGCGGAGAGGAAGGGATTCGAACCCTCGAGACGGTTTCCCGCCTACTCCCTTAGCAGGGGAGCGCCTTCGACCACTCGGCCACCTCTCCAAGGCCGAGGTGATATCGGAATGACCCGGAAATGCAAGGCATTTTCGCACTCCCTCTGTGGACAATAAAATTCATCGTCGCGATCTCTCGCATTCAAATGCTGAAACATGCAGGAAGCTTCGCCGGTTTCCCGTCGAAATCCCGTAAAGCTACGCCCCTTACAGGTGCACATGATCGCGGCAGAATGCACCCGCCCAAGCAACCGTGACGAGCGGCTTCGCCCGGTTTTATGCCTCAGTGTATCGCCAGCCATTCGCGTGCCGCGCGCTGCGCTTCTGCAATGTCTTCGCGAGACATCTCACGGGAAATCTCAAGCCGGTGCGCGATTGCAGCCTGATTGCCTTTCAAGGCAGCAAGGTTGAACCATTTATGGGCCGAGACGAGATCTACCGCGCCATTGCGGCCGCTCGCGCTATCCAGGCCAAGCTGAAGCAGGATCTCCGGGCCGGCCGGCCTTTCCCCCATGATCGCCAGATCAGAAGAAGCAAGTTCATAACGCGCCATAACAGTTCCCTTCCATTTGCAAGAGGCAATAAAGCTGCCCCGGCTGTGCTGATGAAAACCAATATTCGATGTATTCAACAGTGGTCTTCTTCAGAAAGGAGTTTGTCCGGCTTGATTGAACAGCATCTTAAAAATCTAGTTTAACAACATTCAAACGTTTATAAAATTTTCCGTAAATTTAACTATGAGGTAATGCTGATTTTCAAAAAACGGCTTATTTTTCAACGCCACCAAGAGTCAAACTTATTGCCCGCCTCCATAGATTTTTTACCAAGACTTCAGATCGCCAAGGCACTCAAAAAAATTTCACCGAATTTCACGTCTGAAAATTCTGCAAATCATGACGCAACGGCACGACTATTCAACTCACTAGAGACGCGTTAGTTTCCGTTTGCGTAAACGGCATTATGCGCCGTTTCGCCTGGAAATACCGAGCCCGCACGTCGAAAGCAGCTCTTCCGGTCAGGAACCATCAACAAGAAACATGGCCGAAAGTTCGGCCACGAAATTGGGAGGAATCTTTTATGAGGTCACGACGCCTTGGCGGCAATTCGGCTGCAGGATCTTTTTCAGGGACGCTGGCTGCGGCGGCGCTTTTGCTGTTTGCCTCACATGCTGCAGCCACTGCCGCGGATGCATCCGGCACCTGGGTGCGGCCATCGGGATCATCGCGCATCGAGATCGCCCCCTGCGGCAATGCTCTTTGCGGCACGCTCGTATGGCTGAAAGACCCGCGCAACGATGTCAACAATCCAGATCCCGCAAAGCGTGAAAAGCCTTTGCTTGGCACACAGATCGTGCTTGGCATGACGCCATCCGGCAAGGCGAACAGCTGGAAGGGCAAGGTCTACAATGCCGAGGACGGCAAAACCTACAAGGGCTACATCACGCTTGAGGGCAGTGACAAGATGACGCTCGAAGGCTGTGTCCTTGGCGGCCTTTTCTGCAAGGGCGAAACCTGGACGCGCGTGAAATAAAGTCTCGTTTCAAATAGTGATGTCCCGCGCGGATCGGCGCGGGACATATTTTGCTTCTGCGATAATTTCGTCGCCTCAGCGAGCCCGCTGACCGAAGAGCACCGACTGCACATTCTGGTCGGAGGCGATGTTGATCCTCTCGCGCTCCTCCTTGCCGACCGCCAATCCGCGTTCAACTGCAGGGCGGGCATAGAGCGTATCAAGCCACCGCTTCACATTGGGAAAATCGGCATTGATATCCATGCCCTGGCGTTCCCAAAGTTTCGCCCAGCCGACGATTGCCATATCGGCGATCGAATAGTCGCCGGCAACGAAATCCTTGCCCTCGAGCTGCTTGTTCAAGACGCCGTACAAGCGATGCGCCTCGTTGAGGTAGCGATCCATCGCATAGGGAAGCTTTTCCGGCGCATAGATGCGGAAATGGTGATTTTGGCCGAGCATCGGTCCAAAACCACCCATCTGCCACATGAGCCATTGCTCGACGTTTGCCCGCTGCCGTTCGTCAGCCGGATAGAATTTGCCGAATTTCCGGCCCAGATACTGGAGGATCGCGCCGGATTCGAAAATCGCAATCGGCTCTCCATCCGGTCCTTCCGGATCGACAATCGCGGGCATGCGGTTGTTGGGAGCGATCTTCAGAAAATCCGGCTGGAATTGGTCGCCAGCGCCGATGTTGATGTATTTCACTTCATAAGGAACGCCGAGTTCCTCAAGCATGATGGTAATTTTCCAACCGTTGGGAGTCGGCCAGTAGTAAAGTTCGATCGGCTTGGTTTGCGTCACTGGCATTGCGTGTTCCTCATATCGGGAAAACCATCAAGCGAAGAACCGCAGGCGGAACGCCCGGGCGGCACGCGGATGGCGCTTCGTATTCCCAATTAGGGTGCGGTTGCACGCCTTGCAATTGCCGAATAGCCTGATGACGCCGCACCGGTCGATTTACGAACGATTGGAGAAGCGCTCAGAACGCAAGGCATCGATTTGCTGCCTGCCGCCGCCGTCGCTCCAGCTGGCCAACAAGGGGATCGATAACCTCTACTGCTGTAGTCGGCTACCGCTTTCGGCCAATGCGATGCCCGGCGCTGCCGCCGAAGATTTCGCCATCTGTGCGCCACTCAAGTTGTCATCGTAGTGCTTCAATGGCGCCTGCGCCTCGTCGAAAAATTTCAATATCGGTTCCCGCTCCGCTTCGCACGGCGTCAGGAATATGCGGATGCGGCGAAAGATCGAGCCTGCCCCAAGCGACGCCGTCCACCAGACCAGCAAGGGTGCAGCAACCAGGGGCAGGAAAACCGGTAACAACCAGGGCACCAGTCCGGCGGCCCAAAGGCTGGCAAACCACAATGCGGCACCTCCAAATAGGCTCATCCACCATGTCGCCTGAAGGCTTTCGGTGAACGACAGCGACCCGTCGTCGCGATCGGTGGATGGCCAGCCGAAGTCGGCGCCCGAAAGGACCTGCAGTACAGAGCGGCTTTGAAACATCATGTGAATAGGCGCAAGGATCGAGGTCAGCAGCAGTTCCACGATAGCGCTTCCCACCACCTGCAGCGCCCCGCCGAACCCACGATGCGAGCGGGAAATCAGGGCGCGCCAAACCAGCAGGACCTTGGGCAGCAGCAAAAGCGCGACGACGCCGAACAGCAATGCGAGCGCCTTTTCCGTCTCCGGGTGCGGGAAGACGGGAAACGGCGACTGGCCGCTGAAATAGACCGGCGGAGGCGCAAAAAGCGGAGCGGCAATGCTGGCAAGCAGAAACAGCAGCCATATGGGTGAGCCAAGATAGGCAAAAATGCCCTGAAGGATCGAGACACGGCTCCAAAGCTTGAAGCGCGGGGCCGCCAATACCCTGAGATGCTGAAGGTTGCCCTGGCACCAGCGGCGGTCGCGTTTGGCATATTCAATCAGATTTGCCGGTGCCTCCTCAAACGAGCCGGTCAGGTCCGGATCAAGGCGCACCAGCCAGCCTTCGCGGGCAAGCATCGCGGCTTCCACGGTGTCGTGGCTGAGGATTTCGCCGCCGAAGGGAGGCTTGCCGAAAAGCTTCGGCATGCCGCAGGACGCCGTAAACGCGCGCACGCGTATGAGCGCGTTGTGCCCCCAAAAAGGCCCTTCCCCGCCTTGCAAGGCTGCAACGCCGCGCGAGAAGGCCGGCGAATAAAACGCAGCCGAGAATTGCAGCATGCGGCCAAACAGCGTTCGCCGGTCGATGATCTGGGGAACGGTCTGCAGGAGGCCGAGAGCGGGTTCCGCCTCCATTCGCCTGACCATTTCAACGATGGTTTCGCCGCGCATGAGGCTGTCGGCGTCAAGCACCAGCATATAGTCGTATGCGGCCCCGGATCTGCGCAGGAAATCGGAGATATTGCCGGCCTTGCGGCCGACATTGGGAGAGCGGTGGCGATAAAATATCCTGCCGCCCGCTCCAAGCCGCTGGACGATACTGCGGAAATGCGCCTTCTCGTCGTCCGCTCGCGCCGCATTGGTGGAATCGGACAGGACGTGAAAATCGAAAAGCGTCAGGCAGTCCAGCTGCGCGAGCGCCCGGTACATGGCCTCGAGCCGGGCAAAGACCGGCGCCGCATCTTCGTTGTAAACGGGAATCAGGATCGCCGTCTTGCCCGTCGGTAACCCTTCAACCCGAGGTACCCTGTCGGCTTCAAACAGCAGCCCCAAAAGCGCGGTACACGCCCCCCAGGCAAGCCAGAAAGCCGATAGCGCCACAAGAACGAGCCGGACAATATCGAGCCAGTCAAAACCATCGGCGACAGCGACCGCGCCAAACATCATCACCGCGCCGTAGGACAGGCCGAATGCGAGCACCATCGCGCCAACCCGGCGAACGGGTATCTTCAACCTCTTGCCGAGATTGCCAGATACAGCCACCGCGTCGGAAAACAGGCTCATGTCAGCTTGCCAGGCGGCGGAACGCCATACGCATCCGCTCCAATGCCGACAGGCGCGGTCGTTCCAGCACCTGTTCCGGCATGGTCATCGGCGCATAGGGCTGGGGAACACAAAGCATCGCGTAGAGTCGCAGCCGGAAGTCGTCGGCGACTGTATCGAAGAGAATATCGTCGACGCCGTGGTTTACGCCGAGCGCCTCAAGCGCATCTTCCACAATCGTCTGAAGCGTCTCGTCGGAAATATCCAGGCGGCACAAGTCGGCGCGAAGCCGATCGAACCCTGCGGCGCGCGAGGCAATGGTATCGGCCGTTTTTTCCATATCGACAGCCAACGTCATCACGCGTCTCCATTCCATTGATACAGCCAGATTTCAGAAAGCATCGCCCCGTCAAGGGTGAGTGCGCCGCGCAATTCCACGGGTTTGTCGGCATCTTCGCGCATGACATCGAGGATCAGCCGCCAATGGCCCGTCTCGCCGAGTTTTTGCAGGTCCTGATGCAGGATCTTGGCGTTTCCGGCTTCGGCCCAGGCTTCCAGAGCGCTATCGACGCCAAGGTTTGCAGCTTCGCCGCCTTTGAATTCAACGACGAACTTGCGGTGATTGGGATCGATATCGGAAGCCGCCGTACCCCCATGGCCGGTGCGCGTGCGCAGCACCCGCGCCAGCGGCGCTTCGCCTTCCAGGTCGGCCGCCCATGTCATGCGATAGCGGAAACTATGCTCCGATCCGGCCTTCGCTTCAGCCTGCGGGATCCAGAAAGCCGCGATATTGTCGTGGATCTCCTTCTCGGAAGGAATTTCCGCCAGCATGATCGCACCACTGCCCCAATCGCCGATCGGCTCAATCCAGAGCGACGGACGGCGCTGATAGTTGGCTTCCGTATCGAGATAGTTGTCGAATGTTCTGTCGCGTTGAAGCAGCCCGAAACCGCGAGGATTAGTCTCCTGAATAAACGACAGGCCGAGCTTTGAGGGATTGATCAGCGGTCGCCACAATCTCTGGCCGTTGTCGCGCATGATCGCCAGTCCGTCGCTGTCATGCACTTCGGGACGATAGTCGTCGACATTCGTGCGGTCGTTTTCGCCGAAGAGATACATGGACGTCAGCGGCGCGATGCCGAGGCGGGCAACGCCTTCGCGCAGAAATATCCGCGCGTCTACATCGATCACCGTCTCCACGCCGGGCGATACGGTGAAGGCATAGGCGCCGGCGGCGCTGGGGCTGTCGAGTTCGGCGAAGATCTGGATATTTCGATCGCCGGCCTTCGGGCGCTCAATAAAAAACCGCGAAAAGCGGGGAAATTCTTCATCCGTTCCAGCGGCTGTATTGAGCGCAAGTCCGCGCGCCGACAAGCCGTAGACATTACCCCGGCCAAGCGCCCGAAAATAGCTCGCGCCCAAAAATGCGATCAACTCGTCAGGGTAGTCGTCCCGATTGAGCGGATAGTGCAAACGAAACCCGGCGACCCCTGGCATGGTGACGCCCTGAAACGATGCTTCATCGAGCGGCGGACGATATTCGAAATCGGCTGAACTGAAATTGAACCGCACCGCCTTGCCGTCGACCACTTCGAACAATTCCACCGGCTGATCGAAGAGCCAGCCCGGATGGAAAGCATGAAGCGAAAAATCCGAACCGCCTTCGCGCCACACCGCCCGCTCCGGCCTGAAGCGGATTGCCCGGTGCTGATCGTAATTGAGATCGGCCAGGACTTCGGGTAGTGCCCCTGCCGGCTCCTCATAGCTGGATGCAGCCTTTGCCCGCGCTTGCTCGACGAGCTGATCGAAGGAGAAATTCCTTTTTTCAGCCGCGCCAACGTCCTCCGCCAATGCCATGGTGCCGTAGAACGGACCACGGCCCGCGATCAGGCCGAACAAAGCAGTACCCAGCGCCAGGAAGGCACGACGATTTATGACAGTTTCCCAAGTTTCGTTTCAGGCTTGAAGCCCCGCACACACACGGTGTGATCGATAACAACCGTTTTTATAACGGGAGGTTATGCGAAAATTGCGGCGAAGCTGCATTACAATGCTGCAATGCGGCACGAAGAACTAAATAGCGCCAAACCGCTTCGCAAAAAACTGAATTCTTGCGACGAGATGCGATATTTTTCTTTTTATATCAGATTATTATGCATTTTACGCAGGTATCGCCGCGCTCCATGCAAAAAATGCTCAGCTGAGGCCGTTACCAGGCATCCGGGCAACTTCCCATCGCCCGGTTCACGAAAGATGACAAAATCGCGGCGGTTCGTGATCAAGCGTCCGGACACGATTTCGAGAGCTCCGGCGCTAGTCCAGCCCGATTTTCGCCTTGAGCAAATCGTTGACGGCCTGCGGGTTCGCCTTGCCTTGCGAGGCTTTCATAACCTGCCCGACGAACCAGCCGAGCAAGCCCGGCTTTTCGCGCGCCTGTTCGGCCTTTTCGGGATTGGCTGCGACGATTTCATCGACAATCTTTTCTATCGCGCCGAGATCCGTCACCTGCTTCATGCCGCGCTCGTCCACGATCTGCGCCGGGTCGCCGCCGTCGGTCCAGACGATCTCGAAGAGATCCTTGGCGATCTTGCCCGATATCGTCCCGTCCTTGACCAGGTCGATGACCCCGCCAAGTTGTGCTGCCGACAATGGGCTTTGCGACAGATCCAGCCCTTCCTTGTTCAATCGGCCGAAGAATTCGTTGATGACCCAATTGGCGCTTATTTTCGCGTCGCGCCCTTTCGCCACTTCTTCAAAGAAGTCCGCGGACGCCCGCTCCGCCACCAGGATATCGGCATCGTAAGGCGTCAGCCCATAGTCGGTGACGAAGCGCTCTTTCTTGTCGTCCGGCAGTTCGGGAAGACCGACTGCAAGTGCGTCCACATAAGCCTGATCGAATTCCAGCGGCAGCAGATCGGGGTCGGGGAAATAGCGGTAGTCATGCGCTTCTTCCTTGGACCGCATGGAGCGGGTCTCGCCCTTGACCGGATCGAAGAGGCGCGTTTCCTGATCGATCGTTCCGCCGTCCTCGAGAATGGCGATCTGCCTGCGCGCTTCATATTCGATCGCCTGACCGACGAAGCGGATGGAATTGACATTCTTGATTTCGCAGCGCGTGCCGAATTCGCCGCCGGGCGCGCGAACGGAGACGTTGACGTCCGCCCGCATCGATCCCTGATCCATATTGCCGTCGCAGGTTCCCAGATAGCGAAGGATCGTCCGCAGTTTCGTAAGATACGCCTTCGCCTCGTCGGCGGAACGCAGATCCGGCTTGGAAACGATCTCCATGAGCGCCACGCCCGACCGGTTCAGATCGACGAAGGACATGGTCGGATGCTGGTCGTGCATGGATTTGCCGGCATCCTGTTCCAGATGCAGGCGCTCGACGCCGATTTCCACCTGTTCGCCCGGCATATCGAGCAGGACGACGCCTTCGCCGACGATAGGCTGCTTGAACTGCGAAATCTGATAGCCCTGCGGCAGATCGGGGTAGAAATAGTTCTTCCTGTCGAAAACCGACTTGAGGTTGATCTCGGCCTTGAGCCCGAGCCCGGTCCTCACCGCCTGAGCGACGCACTCCTCGTTGATGACCGGCAGCATGCCCGGCATGGCCGCGTCGACGAGACTCTACGTTGTTATTGGGGTCGGAGCCGAATTCGGTCGATGCGCCGGAAAAGAGTTTGGCGTTTGACGTGACCTGGGCATGGACTTCCATGCCGATCACCATTTCCCAGTCGCCTGTGGCGCCCTTGATGAACTTCTTGGGGTCCGGTGTCCGAGTATCGACGAGCGCCATCGTTTGTCTTTTCCTGTTGTCCCAATTTGGTCCGCGGTCGCGCGTGTCGCGGCTGCGCGCTGCCAACCGGCGGAGCCAATCGATTTTCAGTTTGTGTTTGGGTAGTCGCTTGTCCGCCGCCTCGCAAGCGCTTCTTGACGTTTAGCGTCCAATTTTCTGCCGCAATACACGCCGGAGGCCGGTCAAGCGCTCAATCGCCGACGTCGAAATGCGATCGGCCATCGCGCTTTCTCCCACCGGATCGTGGCACATTCTCTCCCGGCTGCATCGTGCAAAACTCCAAGCGATTGCGCATTATTTCCGAAAACCGGCGGGAGAATTGATCCTGGTCAAGGACATGGTTTCATTTGCAACCATTGTTGACGCTTTATCGGCGCTGCAAAGGCCGACTTAAGCCTGCGGATGCCAATACGCGGAGGATTGATCATGGGACTATTCGACAAGCTCAACCAGCGGGCATCGCTGATGGGGCGTATGATGGTCGCCGTGGGCGCGATTGATCGCATTCCAAATTCCTATGCAGCCGACACCCAGCTGCGTCAGGCGGCGTCCCGCTGCATGGGCTGCGCCCAGCCGGGAGACTGCGCGACATGGCTCGACGGTCATGCGGAAGGTGCAGAAAAAGCACCGGACTATTGTCCCAACCAGAGCCTTTTCGACGAATGGAAGGCTGAGCGCTAACCGCCTTTGCGTCGATGTCCCCGCACGGCCCCGCGAACTGCGAAGACAAGGGCCGCGGCAAGGCCTGCGCCGAGCCAGCGGAACGGGAAAACCGCCATCGCCCCGCCGTCATAGCCGCCTAACGGCGAGAGGCCGGAGAGATGCATCGCCGCATCGATGACGAGGCTGAAGGCGGCTGCGCCAAATCCGGCGATGACCAGCTTTGCCCGCGCATCGGCATACCAGCCAAGGCCTGCGCCAAACAGCAGCGCGATGGGGTTCAAAAGGCCCGCGAGGCCCAGGAGCACATGATAGGCATTGGCTGGATCGGTCATGCGGCGGGTTTTAGATCAACCCGTCGCCGGTGGGAACACCTGAAGCCAGAAAAGTTGTGCGGCCACTCGCCATCACGCTCCAAAGACTACGAGAAAATCCTGCGCGCCACGTCCCCGGCAATCGCCAGCGACGATGTGAGGCCCGGCGATTCAATGCCGTAGAGCGCTACGAGATCGCCAATCCCGTGCTCCCTTGGCCCGTGGATGAGAAAATCCGTCGCCGGCGAGCCTTTTCGCGCAATCTTCGGCCTGATGCCCGCGTAGTCCGGTATAAGACTGCCATCTCCAAGACCGGGCCAGTAGCGGCGGATTGCGCCGTAGAATTTATCGGCGCGAGCGGGATCGACGCGGTAGTCGATCTCCTCCACCCACTCCACATCCGGCCCGAACCGCGCCTGCCCGCCAAGGTCCAGCGCCAGATGAACGCCAAGCCCTCCCGGTTCCGGCACCGGATAAATGAGCCTTGCGAATGGCGCTTTCGAGCGGAGCTTGAAATAATTTCCCTTGGCAAACCATGTTTCGGGGACACGGTAGCCTTGCGGCAGCGGAGCAAAGCTCGCCATCAGCTGCGACGACCACAGCCCTGCCGCCACCACCAGCTTTCGGCATGTGATGCGGTAGCCGCCATCGGCTTCCGTCTCCACCGCAAAACCGCCGCCGTCCAGCCGCTCCAGCTTTACCACCCGGCTGTTCAGCGCGACCTGACCGCCGCTTGCCTCCAGATCGCCTTGCAGCGCCAGCATGAAACCATGGCTATCGATAATGCCAGTCGAGGGCGAAAGCAGCGCGCCGTGACAGGAAAGCTCCGGTTCCAGCGCCTGCGCCTCCCTTTGGTTCAGGAACCGCAGATCGTCGACGCCGTTCACCAGCGCTTTTTCGCGGATTTTGCCAAGTTCGCCGAGCTGATCCTCGCTCGTTGCGACGATCAGCTTCCCAAGGCGTCGGTACGCGACGCCGTGGCTTTCGCAGAAGGAGTAAAGCGCCTTTCGCCCGGAAACGCAGAGCCGCGCTTTCAGGCTGCCGGCATCGTAATAGATGCCCGCATGGATGACCTCGCTGTTGCGCGAACTGGTCTCTAAACCGATGAGGCCGTGCTGCTCGAGCACCACCACCTCGTCGCCCGAAAGCGCCAGCTCACGGGCAATCGCAAGGCCTACGACTCCGCCTCCGATGACGATGGTTTCGCAGTCGGGGGTCGTCCGCACTTACTCCATTCCCTGTTGAACCGGCCTATGTCAGCCCTTCGTCCACCACATTTCCGGCTCGACATGGCCAGCGGCTTCTTCCATCACCGCGCCAAGCTGGAACAGCGTTTCCTCGTCGAAGGGCTTGCCGATCAGTTGCAGCCCAAGCGGCAGGCCGGCTGAATTCAGCCCCGCCGGCACGGAAATGCCCGGCAGTCCCGCCATGTTCACCGTCACCGTGAAGATGTCGTTCAGATACATCTTGACCGGATCGGTGATCTCGCCCGGCGGCGAAAGCCGCGTCCGGCGTCGCCGGCGTCAGGATCGCATCGACGCCGGCATGCCAGGCGATCGTCGAAATCGCGCTTGATCAGCGTGCGGACCTTCTGCGCGCGCAGGTAATAGGCGTCGTAATAGCCGGCGGAAAGCACATAGGTGCCGATCATCACGCGCCGCTTCACTTCCGTGCCGAAGCCTGCGGCGCGGGTGTTCTCGTACATCTCCACGATGTCCTTGCCCGGCACGCGCAATCCGTAGCGCACGCCGTCGTAGCGGGCGAGGTTGGACGAGGCTTCCGCCGGCGCCACGATGTAATAGGCCGGCAGCGCATATTTCGTGTGCGGCAGCGAGATGTCGACGATCTCGGCGCCGGCTTCCTTCAGCCAGTCGATGCCCTGCTGCCAGCGTTCCTCGATCTCCGCCGGCATGCCGTCGACGCGGTATTCCTTCGGAATGCCGATCTTCATGCCCTTGACCGAGCGGCCGATCGCCGCCTCGTAGTCCGGCACCGGCAGATCGACGGAGGTCGTGTCCTTCGGATCGTCGGAGGCCATGGAGTTCAGCATGATCGCGGCAATCGCGCACGGTCCGGGCGATCGGGCCGGCCTGGTCGAGCGAGGAGGCGAAGGCGACGATGCCCCAGCGCGAGCAGCGGCCGTAGGTCGGCTTGATGCCGACGGTGCCGGTGAAGGCCGCCGGCTGGCGGATCGAGCCGCCGGTGTCGGTTCGCGGTCGCGCCCAGGCAAAGCCGCGCCGCGACCGCCGACGCCGAACCGCCGGACGAGCCGCCCGGCACCAGCGGCTCGGCATTCGAGCCGGCCGCGCGCCAGGGATTGATCGACCGGGCCGTAGTAGGAGGTCTCGTTCGACGAGCCCATGGCGAACTCGTCCATGTTGAGCTTGCCGAGCATGACCGCGCCGTCGCGCCCACAGATTCGCCGTGACGGTCGATTTGTAGGTCGGCTTGAAGCCGTCGAGGATGTGGCTGCAGCCTGGGTGTGGACGCCCTTGGTGGCGAAGAGATCCTTGATGCCGAGCGGAATGCCTTCCAGCGCGCCGCCCTCGCCCTTGGCCAGCCGCGCGTCGGATGCCTTCGCCATCTCGCGCGCCTTGTCCGGCGTCACGACCACATAGGCGTTGAGATGCGGATTGGCCGTCTCGATCGCAGCGAGAAAGGCGTCGGTCAGTTCGGTCGAGGAGATCTCGCGGTCTTCAGCTCGTCGCGGGCATCGGCGATGGTCAGGCGGGTCAGGTCGGTCATCGGGCTCTTCTTCGCAACGGGCGGAAAGCGGATTATCGGTGCGGGTGGATATCGCCGCGATTACTCGACCACCTTCGGCACCATGAAGAAATGGTCCTCCGACATGGGCGCGTTGGCGACGATATCGGCGGCGCGATTGCCGTCGGTCACTTCGTCCTTGCGCTTCTTCATGGTCTGCTCGACGACGGATGTCAGCGGTTCGACGCCGGAAATATCCACCTCGTCGAGCTGCTCGACGAAATGCAGGATGCCGTTCAGCTCTCCCGTCATGCGCTCGGCTTCCTCGTCGCTGACCTCGATACGCGCCAGACGCGCGACACGCTTCACCGTGCCGATATCAACGGACATGGTCTACTCCGGTCATCTTGCGGCAGGCCGTCGCCCGCCCGTGGTTCATCTCGTCAGGGCTATATCACCGCCCTTTCGCATGCGGCAAGCGAAACGCCCTCGCCAATCGCTTTTGCCCGGCTTTTAGCGCCTCGACAAGCTGTGAACGGGATGTGACCGCCATTCGGCTAGCCATGAAGAAAGGCGCGCTCCATGTAGAAGGGGCGGCAAAAACCGTCGCTTTGGATCAAGAGGATTGCGCAATGACCCTGAAGTCGCTCATCGCCGGCGCCGGCCTGCTCGTTCTTTTCACCTCGCCAGGTCTTGCCGACCAGATCACCAATTTCGTCAAGAACGGCTATGCCATCGGCGGCACCGATCCGGTCGCCTACTTCAAACAGGGCAAGCCGGTTCAGGGTTCGGACAAATTCACCGCAAAATATCAGGGCGTTACCTGGAAATTCGCCAGCGCCGAACACCGCGATCTCTTCAAGGCCCATCCCGCGCAATACGCCCCGCAATATGGCGGTTTCTGCGCATTCGGCGCCAGCAAGGGCTTCAAGGTTCCCGTCGTGCCGGACGCCTGGAAAATCGTCGACGGCAAGCTCTATCTGAACAACAGTCTCAACGTGCAGAAGCGCTTCAACGCCGAGACGCAGGAAATCATCCACGACGCCAATCTCAACTGGGAGATCATCAAGGCGAAAAAGCCGGGCGATCTGAAAGAACCGATCATTCGCTAAGCCCGCTTGTCACCATCTGAACATTTGATGGCCAAAAGCCCGCCCAACCATTTTGGGCGGGCTTTTTTTGAATCCGGCGTCAGACGTCGATCGATCCGCCCTGCGTCATCGCTGCGACCTTGCTCGCGTCATCGCCCATTTTGCGCAGGAACGCGTCGGCGTTCTGGTCGAGGATGCCGAAGGTGCCGAAATGGCAGGGAATGATCGTGTCGAAATCGAAATAGCGGCGGCAGGCGAGCGCCGCCGTTTTCGCGCCCATGGTGAAGCGGTCGCCGATAGGCACGATGCCGATCTTCGGCTGATAAAGCTCGTTCACCAGCGCCATGTCGCCGAAGATATCGGTGTCGCCCATATGGTAGAGCGTCGGCTGCACCCTTGGCGCGGATGACGATACCGTTGGGGTTGCCGAGGTAAACCGGCGGCCATCCGCCAGCGAGGCTCGACGATGAGTGATGAGCCTGCGTCAACGAGACCGTGAATGGGCCGACATCCACCGAGCCGCCGCATCCCATGGGATTGAAATTCTCGATTCCCTGCGACTGCGCCCACATGCAGATTTCGAAATTGGAAGTGATCTGCGCGCCAGTCTTCTTGGCAATCGCCACCGCGTCGCCGGTATGGTCGTCATGGCCGTGCGTGAGGAGAATATGCGTCACCCCTTCCGCCACACCGTCAACCGTCAGGGATTGCGGAAAGGTCGGATTGCCTGAAAGGAACGGGTCGATCAGGATCGTTGCGCCGGGGATTTCGACGCGAAAGGCCGAATGGCCGTACCAGGTGATTTTCATCTCCGCCAACTCCTTTTTACTCTTTGAAGCAACACTACAACGCCTGCACTTTCGGGCAAGCGGGCTTTCTGATTTCCACGATATTCCGCAGCGATGGCTCTATTGCACAAAACATGCTAGATCGACCTGCGTTCAGGCGGCTCCGCATGAATGCAGAAAAGTTGATCGCATTCAAAGTGCTAGGGTCCATGTCGATCGATCCATCCCTCTCCCATGAAGATTTCGCTGCCCGGCTCCCATCCGGCATTCGGCTTATCGGGCTTGATCTCGGCACCAAGACGATCGGCCTTGCGCTTTCCGACCTCGGCCTTTCCATCGCAACGCCGCTTGAGACCATCGCCCGCAAGAAATTCGGCCTGGACGCGCAAAAACTGTTGGCGATCTGCGCGAAATACCAAGTTGGCGGTCTTGTCATCGGCCTGCCCCTCAACATGGACGGCAGCGAAGGGCCGCGCGTACAGGCAACCCGGGCCTTCGCCCGCAATCTGTCGGCGCTGACCGACCTTCCCATGACGTTTTGGGACGAGCGGCTATCCACTGTCGCGGTAACGCGGACGCTGATCGAAGCGGACCGTTCGCGCGCGCGGCGCGCCGAGCTGGTCGACAAGATGGCGGCATCCTTCATCCTGCAAGGGATGCTTGACCGGATCGGCAATATCGAAGCTCGCAGCCGAAGCGATTAACGGGGCCTCTTGCCGATGATGCTGATCGTCGAGAACGCGCTCTTGCCGGTCCTGCTGGTCATTGCCGCCGGCAGCGTCGTCGCGCGAATGGGCATCATCACCGCCGAGCAATGGCGAGGCGTCGAAAAGATCGCTTATTTCGTCTTGTTTCCCGCAATCATCATCCACACCGTTTCGCGAACCGATTTTTCATCCCTGCCGGCAGGCGGAATAGCGGCGACGCTTCTCAGTTCGATCCTGGTGACGGGCAGCCTGGCACTGCTCCTGCGCCCTTTTCTCGCCAACCGATTCAAGGTCAGCAGCCCCCGTTTCACATCGATTTTCCAGGGCGCCATCCGCTGGAACACCTTCGTGGCTCTGGCGCTTGCCGATGAAATGATCGGGCCGGAGGGCGTGGCACTGCTTGCGGTCGCCATCGTCACGATGATCCCCGTGCTCAACATAGCCTCGGTCCTTGTCCTTGCGCGTTACGCGAAGGGATCGCCGCCGGGTGCCCGCAAGATCCTCATCGACCTCGTGAAGAACCCCTTCATCTGGTCGACGGCGGTCGGCCTCATGCTCAATGTCACCGGCCTGCCGCTGCCGGTATTTTTCATGTCGACCCTGAAAATCCTGGAGCGCCGCCCTGCCCATCGGCATTGTTTGCGTCGGCGCGGGGCTCGAATCTCGGCGCATTGCGCCGGCCGGGCCCTGCTTTGACAAGCTCAGCCCTGCTCAAGCTTGTGGTCATGCCGCTGGTCGCATTCGCCTTTGCCGCCGCCTTCGCTGTTGAAGGCAATGCGCTCGTCATCGTGATGATCGCGATGTCGGTGCCGACCGCCAGCGGTTCCTACCTGCTTGCCCGACAAATGGGAGGCGACGCCGATCTCATGGCGGAAATCCTCACCTTCGAGACGGTTCTGGCGGCGCTCACAATGCCGCTCATGCTGCTCCTGGCGCTTTAGAGCATATTAATTTAGAGCCGTTCTCAGCCTTGCGGATAGAGCCAGTCGATCAGGCCGCCCAGTTCGAAACGGGGGTCGAGCATACCGTAAGTGGAGCGCCACTGGCCTGCCAATCGGCTCTCGATAAAGGCATCGGACAAGACCGCCGGCGCGATATCGCGCAGCGCCGCCGCTGCTGCCGTTAGCGCCAACTGTTCCGTGAGAATGCGCGAGGAGCCCGGGTCGTCCAGACACGCCTTCGCTGCCGCGCGCAACACGCTGATCGATACCGGCCCCGAAGTGCCAGGCCTCTTTCCAGCTCTTCCAGCACCATGTCCAGGGTTTCCGGCTGACGGTCGAGCACCCGCACGACGTCGAGCGTCATGACATTGCCCGAGCCTTCCCAGATCGCATTCACCGGCGCTTCCCGGTAAAGGCGCGCAAGGTCGAAATCCTCCGTATAGCCATTGCCGCCAAGGCATTCCATTGTTTCAAAAAGCAGCGAAGGCGCGAGCTTGCAGATCCAGTATTTGGCAACCGGGGTCATGAGGCGGAGGTAAGCCGCCTCAACCGGATTATCTTCCGCATGATCCATCGCCTGCGCCAGACGGACGACAAGAGCCGTTGCCGCCGCCACATCGAGGCTCATGTCGCCGATGACCCTCAGCATCAATGGCTGATCGATGAGCGGCAGGCCGAAGGCCTCTCTCCGGCGCACGTGATGGACTGCGCGCGCCAGGCCTGCCCGCATCAAGGCTGCCGAGCCCAGCGCGCAATCGAGCCTCGTCGGCGACACCATGTCCAAAATGGTGCGGATGCCCTTGCCTTCCGGGCCGATCCGCTCCGCGTAGGCGCCTTCGAACTCCACTTCAGCTGAGGCATTCGAGTGATTGCCGAGCTTGTTCTTCAGCCGGCGGATGCGGATTTCATTGACGCTATCGTCCGGCCTGAAACGCGGCATCAAAAATGCGGTCGGCCCTTCGCCCGTCTTGGCCAGCACCACGAAGGCGTCCGACATCGGCGCGGAGAAGAACCATTTGTGCCCGGTGATGCGGAAGCTGCCATCGTCGCTTGCCTCCGCCCGCGTCGTGATCTGGCGCAGATCCGTGCCGCCCTGCTTTTCCGTCAGCCCCATGCCGACGGTCACGCCGAGCTTGCCGGCAGCGGGGCGAAATCGATGATCGTATTTGCGCTTGCGGATCATCGGCAACCATTGATCGGCAACCTTGGGCTCGTGCTTAAGCACCGCGGAGGCGGCATTGGTCATGGTGATCGGGCACAAATGGCCGATTTCCGTCTGGGCGATGATATAATAATGCGCAGCCCGCAGCGCATGACGGCGCCCGCGTTTGGTATCGTCTTCGTCCGCCAATGCCATATGCAGGCCGATTTCGGCAGTACGGCGCATCAAGGCATGATAGGTCGGGTGAAAATCGACCACATCCAGCCGGTGGCCATATGCGTCATGGCTGTTGAGAACCGGTTGGTTGCGATTTGCCAGGCGGCCAAACTCCTGAGCCTCCGGCGAACCCCAGAAACGGCCGTGTCCGGAAAGCTCGTTTTCAGCATCCTCATCGAGGGTCTTGCCGAGAGCCGCCACGAGAAGCGGGTCGCCATCGAAGAGATTGTAGCCCGCATAGGGATCGGGCTGGTTGGTCACCTTGTGGGTGCGAAACGGCGCAAGAGAACCCGCCGCCAGGGCGGTTTCTGCCTCTTCATCCGAAATCCCGATTGGTGCGCTGGTGGATGTGCCGGCGGATTTGCCGGCGGATGTGGACGTGTCGCCCGCCTGTTCCCCAAGGTGTGGTTCGACCTTGGCCTTCGACACCGAACCTTCCATGTCCCGCCTTTCCGGCTCCTGCCGATCAGCTTGCTGCCATTCAGGTTGCTGTTTGCCTGGCGCTACCGAAGAGAGATCGGCTTTCGCCTCGCCCGCAACTTCGATCCGGCTGCCATTTTCCGGCACCCTCGAACTCTGATCCAATTTCTGGCCCGAACTCTGCATCGAATTCTGGCCCGTTTTAGGGCCTGAAGCCGCCCCGGAAACCGTCAATGTGGAAAGGTTATCACGCATTTGGGATTCTTCCCTAAAAATGGTCGGATTTCTTTGAAAAAGAAAACACCATGTCATCAATGCATTGTGGCTGTTTTCCGTCTAACTGACTGTAATATTGCTGATGATTATCTTCTATTTCGCCCGCTTGCCCAATCGCCGTTAAAGGCCTATAGCGATTTCTTTAATGAGCAAGCACGAAAAATCAGCCGAATCAGGGCCGCCGGACGCCTATCCGCACCGTCATCTTCTCGGCATTGAAGGTCTTCAGCCGGTGGAGATTCTCTCCCTTTTGGACAGGGCGGAGGAAGCGGTCGCCGTCAGCCGCCAGATCGAGAAGAAAAAAGCGGTCCTGCGGGGCAGGACGCAGATCAACCTGTTTTTCGAAGCCTCCACCCGCACCCAGTCTTCCTTCGAGATCGCCGGCAAGCGGCTTGGCGCGGATGTCATGAATATGTCCGTCTCCTCTTCTTCGGTGAAGAAGGGCGAAACGCTCATCGACACCGCCGCAACGCTGAACGCCATGCATCCCGATATTCTGGTGGTGCGCCATCACGCGGCCGGCGCCGTGCATCTGCTTGCGCAAAAAGTCGACTGCTCGGTCATCAATGCCGGCGACGGGGCGCATGAGCACCCGACCCAGGCGCTGCTCGATGCACTGACCATGCGCCGCCACAAGGGCGAGATTTCCAAGCTTACGGTCGCGATCTGCGGCGACATCCTGCATTCCCGCGTGGCGCGGTCCAACATTCTCCTGCTCAATGCGCTTGGCGCAAGGGTGAAGGCGATTGCGCCGTCCACCCTGCTTCCCAGCGGTATCGAGAAGATGGGCGTGGAGGTCCACACCTCCATGAAGGAAGGGCTTGAGGATGTGGATATCGTCATGATGCTGCGGCTGCAGCGCGAACGCATGGCCGGCGCGTTCATCCCATCCGTGCGCGAATATTTCCGCTTCTGGGGTCTCGACCGCGAAAAGCTGGCATGCGCCAAACCCGACGCTCTCGTCATGCATCCCGGGCCGATGAACCGGGGCGTCGAGATCGATCCCGAGATCGCCGACGGGCCGCAAAGCCTCATTCGCGAGCAGGTCGAAATGGGCGTTGCCGTGCGCATGGCTGTGCTTGAAGCCCTTGCCGCGCATCTGCCGAACAATTGAGGATATCGGCATGACCGATCAGACGCGACCGCTGGTTCTTCAAAACACCCGCGTGGTCGATCCCTCCCGCAATCTCGACGAGCACGGCGCAGTGATCGTTTCCGGCGGCAGGATCGTTGCCGCCGGGCGGGACGCCCTGTCGCAGCCTAATCCCGAGGGTGCCACGATCATCGATCTTGACGGCGCTGTTGCAGCGCCCGGTCTCATCGACATGTGCGTGAGCGTGGGCGAACCGGGCGGCGAACATCGCGAGACGCTGGCGAGCGCCTCGGATGCGGCAGCTTCCGGCGGCATCACCACGATCGTCACCCTGCCCGACACCGATCCCGTCATCGACGATCCGGCGCTGGTCGATTTCCTGCTTCGCCGCGCCCGCGACGCATCGAAAGTCCGCATCCTGACCATGGCCGCCCTCACCAAGGGGCTCAGGGGCGAGGAAATGAGCGAAATCGGCCTCCTGTCGGAAGCCGGCGCCATTGCCTTCACCAATGGCCATCGCAGCGTTTCAAACCCGCAGATCATGCGCCGGCTGATGACCTATGCCCGAGATTTCGGGGCCCTCGTCGCGCATCACACCCAGGATCCGGCGCTTGGCGGCTCGGGCGTCATGAACGAAGGGCTCAACGCCAGCTGGAAGGGCCTGCCGGGCATTCCGCGCGAGGCCGAGATCATCATGCTGGAGCGCGATCTCAGGCTCGCGGCGCTCACCAAAAGCCGCTACCACGCAAGCATGATCTCCTGCGCCGAGAGCGCCGAGGCAATCCGCAATGCCAAGCGGCAGGGCCTCGATGTTACGGCGGGCGTTTCAATCAATCATCTCACATTGAATGAAAACGATATCGGCCCCTATCGCACCTTCTTCAAGATGTCGCCGCCCTTGCGCAATGAAGACGACAGGCTGGCGATGGTCGCCGCTCTTGCCGATGGAACGATTGACGTCGTCGTCTCCAATCACGATCCCCAGGACGTGGAGACCAAGCGCCACCCCTTCGCTGATGCGGAAGATGGAGCCATCGGCCTTGAGACCCTGCTGGCGGCGAGCCTGCGTCTCGTTCATTCCGGCGAAGTCGATCTCGTCACTCTTTTGGCCGCAATGACGATCAATCCCGCCAGGCGGCTCGGTCTCGACACCGGCACGCTGAAGCCCGGCGCGCCAGCCGATATTGTCGTCTTCGACCCGGACCGTCCATGGATACTGGACAAGACCTCGATCCTGTCGCGCTCGAAGAACACTCCATTCGAAGACGCCAGGTTTTCTGGCCGCGTCTTGAGAACGATGGTTGCGGGACGCACCGTCTATGCCTACCCTTGACGACAATCCGCAACCGGAGAGTGCAACGTGCCGGACCCGATAAGCTGGTCATATGAAGGGCCATATTTTCTAGCCGCGCTTGTTTGCGGATATCTGCTTGGCTCCATCCCCTTCGGCCTGATCATCACCCGCCTCGCCGGGCTTGGCGATATCCGCAAGATCGGCTCGGGCAACATCGGCAGCACAAACGTGCTGAGGACCGGCAGGAAGAGCCTCGCCGCGCTTACACTTTTGGGCGATGCGCTCAAAGGCACCGTCGCCGTCGTCGTTGCCTACAATTACTTCGGCATGGACATTTCGCTCGTGGCCGGCCTTGGCGCGTTCCTCGGCCACCTGTTTCCGGTGTGGCTGAAATTTCGCGGCGGCAAGGGCGTCGCCACCTATCTGGGCGTATTGCTCGGCTTTTACTGGCCGGCCGGGCTTTCTTTCGCGGCGATCTGGATCGCGGTTGCCTTCATCGGCCGCTATTCCTCGCTTTCCGCGCTAACGGCGAGCCTTGCCACCCCTTTCCTGCTCTATTTCGTTTTCAACCAGCCGCAAATTACCGAAATGATGGCGCTTTTGACCGTGCTTTTGTGGGTGAAACACGCCGCAAACATTAAAAGGCTCGTCTCCGGCACGGAAAGCCGGATCGGATCGAAGGGATGAGCGAAAGCCTGTCGAGTGTCGATGCGAACTCTCTCACCGACAGGCAAAAGCTTGCATGGCTTCGCCTCATTCGCTGCGAAAACGTCGGACCGGCCACGTTCCACCGCCTCGTCGCCCATGCAGGGTCGGCGGAAGCGGCGCTTGAAATGTTGCCGGAAATGTCGCGGCGCGGCGGACGCGCCAAGATCCGCATCGCCACGGCGGACGAAGCGCTGGCCGAATGGGAATTAATCGACCGCTTCAACGCTCGCCTTGTGGCGCTTGGCGAAGCCGATTACCCGCCGCACCTTGCTCATATCGACGGCCCGCCGCCGCTTTTATCGGTGAAGGGCGGAGCGGAAATCCTGCGCCGGGCGAAAATGCTTGGCATCGTCGGCGCTCGTAATGCGTCCATGAGCGGGACGAAAATCGCCGGTGAAATCGCGCAAGGCCTGAGCGCCGCCGGTTTCGGCATCGTATCGGGTCTGGCGCGTGGCATCGACGGCGCGGCGCATCGCGCATCGCTCGAGGGCGGCACGGTCGCAGTTCTCGCCGGCGGCGTCGATATCCTCTATCCGCCGGAACATGGCGGCCTCCTTTCGGATATTCTCGCCACAGACGGCGCAGTCATCAGCGAAATGCCTTTCGCCTGGAAGCCGCGAGCCCACGATTTTCCGCGCCGCAATCGGCTGATTTCCGGCCTTGCGCTCGGCGTCATACTCGTTGAGGCGGCGCGTGCGTCCGGTTCGCTCCATACAGCCCGTTTCGCGGTCGAACAAAACCGCGAAGTCTTCGCGGTGCCAGGCTCTCCGCTCGATCCCCGCTCTGAAGGCGGCAACCGGCTTATTCGCGACGGCGCGATACTCGTCGGCAACTCCGGCGACGTGCTCGACAGCCTGGGCGAAATGAAGCAACCCCGCCTTCCCTTCCACGAAATGCATGAGGACGGGGCTCCCGACGGCAACCGGATCAGCCACATCGACGAGAGCGAGCGCGGGCAGATCCTGTCGGCGCTCGGGCAGGCGCCGATCGACCCGAATGAGCTTGCCCGCTTCACCGGCCTTCCCGCGCGCATAGTCAATGTGGTACTGCTCGAGCTTGAACTTGCCGGCCGCGTGGAAAGGCATGGCGGCGGCAAGATATCGCTTATCGACGGGCGACTTTGACACTTCGCCTTTGCGGCATCACTGTCCAATCTCGCCTTCGATCCGCCGGGCCTTGCGAGAAGGGGCCTTGACCGGCCTGCCGTAACGGTCCATTTGACAGCCGGCCTTCTATTGGAGATCGTCGCGCATCCTTCCATCATCTGGCGGAATGCGCGCAGAGCGCTTTCCACGAAAATGGGTTCGTTTTCGTGATAAGAATTCGCTCCAGAATCAATACGTCGGAGCCTATTCTCGTCGCCAGAGCGACGCTACCTTGACGACGAGAATATGCTCTGAGGCAACCGTCAATCCGTTTCAAGTTTGGGTATCGATGAACATCGTCATTGTGGAATTGCCGGCTAAGGCCAAGACGATCAACAAATATCTCGGATCGAACTATCAGGTCATGGCGTCCTACGGACACGTGCGCGACCTGCCGGCCAAGGACGGCTCCGTGCAGCCCGACCACGATTTCGAGATGACGTGGGACACGGATGCCAAGTCGCAAAAGCGGCTGAACGAGATCGCCCGCGCCGTCAAGGATGCCGACCGCCTCATTCTGGCGACCGATCCGGATCGCGAAGGCGAGGCCATTTCCTGGCATGTGCTGCAGGTTCTTCTGTCAAAGAAGGTTTTGAAAGACACGCCGGTTGAGCGGGTCGTCTTCAACGCCATCACCAAGTCGTCGATCCTGGAGGCGATGAAAAATCCGCGCCCGATCGACGCCCCTCTGGTCGACGCCTATCTCGCCCGACGTGCGCTCGACTATCTCGTCGGCTTTACGCTGTCGCCGGTGCTTTGGCGCAAGCTTCCCGGCGCCCGCTCCGCCGGACGGGTGCAATCGGTGGCGCTTCGCCTCATTTGCGACCGCGAACAGGAAATCGAAATTTTCGTTTCGCAGGAATACTGGACGATCCTTGCCAACCTGAAGACGGCGGCAGGTGAAAACCTCCAGGCGCGCCTTGTTGGCGCCGACGGCAAGAAGATCGGCCGGCTGGACGTCAGTTCCAAAGCGCAGGCCACCGACCTGAAATCGCTGCTGGACAGCGCGTCCTTCAAGGTGACTTCCGTTGAATTGAAGCCGCAGAAGCGCCACCCCTACGCGCCTTTCACCACCTCCACCCTTCAGCAGGAAGCCTCGCGCAAATGCGGTTTCTCCGCCCAGCGCACCATGCAGATCGCGCAAAAGCTCTATGAAGGCGTCGACATCGGCGGCGAGACCGTCGGTCTCATCACCTATATGCGAACCGACGGCGTGCAGATCGCAGGCGAAGCCATCGCCGGCGCGCGCAAGGTCATCGGCGAGGACTACGGCGCGAAATACGTGCCGGAAAAGCCGCGCCACTATTCCTCAAAGGCCAAAAACGCCCAGGAAGCGCACGAGGCCATTCGCCCCACCGAGCTTTACCGGCGTCCGCGCGACGTGACCCGCTACCTCGATCAGGATCAGGCCCGGCTTTACGAGTTGATCTGGAAGCGGACCATCGCCAGCCAGATGGAATTGGCGGTGCTTGAACGCACGACCATCGATATCGCCGCCACGTCCGGTTCGCGCCGCGCCGATCTCCGCGCCACCGGCTCCGTCGTCCGTTTCGACGGTTTCCTCACGCTTTATCAGGAAGGCCGCGACGACGACGAGGACGAGGAGGACAAGCGTCTGCCCGCCGTAAGCGCCAATGAAACGCTCGGCAAGGACGACAGCCCCATCCGGCCGTTCATCGAGGCCTCGCAGCATTTCACCGAGCCGCCACCGCGCTATACGGAGGCGACGCTGGTGAAAAAAATGGAAGAGCTTGGCATTGGCCGGCCCTCCACCTACGCCTCCACGCTGCAAACGCTGCGCGACCGCGAATATGTGGAACTCGACAAGAAACGCCTTATCCCGCAGGACAAGGGCAGGCTGGTCATCGCCTTCCTTGAAAGCTTCTTCGACCGCTATGTGGAATATGATTTCACCGCCAGTCTGGAAGAAAAGCTCGACCGTATTTCGGCGGGCGAATTGTCGTGGAAGGATGTGCTTCGCGATTTCTGGCGCGATTTCTCCGCCGCCGTCGACGGCATCAAGGATCTGCGTGTTTCGGAGGTTCTCGATGCGCTGAACGATCTTCTCGCCGCGCATATTTTCCCGCATCAGGAAGATGGCAAGGATCCTCGCCTTTGCCCGGCCTGCGGCAAGGGACAGCTTTCCCTCAAGGTCAGCCGGTACGGCGCTTTCATCGGTTGCTCGAATTATGGCCACGAGGAAACCCCCTGCAGCTATACCCGCCAGCTTTCGGCCAATGGCAACGGCGAGGACGAAGTGGCGGCGGACGGGCCGAAAATCCTCGGTCAGGACCCGGAGACCGGCGACGACGTATCGCTGCGCAAGGGTCGTTTCGGCCCTTACGTCCAGCTCGGCGAAGAAGCGAAGCCGAAGCGCGCGTCCCTGCCGCGCGGCTGGTCGGCAGCGGATATGGATCTGGAAAAGGCGCTGAAGCTTCTGACGCTGCCGCGCGACGTCGGCCCGCATCCCGAAGACGGCAAGATGATCTCCGCCGGCATCGGACGTTACGGTCCGTTCGTGCTGCACGACGGCACCTACGCCAATCTGGAAAGTGCCGACGAGGTGTTTTCCGTCGGCATCAACCGCGCCGTCGATGCGCTGGCGCAAAAGCGCGCCAAGGGCGGCGCCGGCCGTGGCGCTGCAGCAGCACCCTTGAAGGAACTGGGCGCGCACCCAGACGGCGGCGTCATCACCGTCCACAGCGGGCGGTATGGCCCCTACGCCAAGTGGCAGAAGGTCAATGCGACCTTGCCCAAGGGCAGCGACCCGATGGAAATCACCCTGGAACAGGCGATAGAGCTTGTAAACGCCAAGGCCGGTTCCAGCGGCAAGGGCAAGGCGGCGAAAAAGCCGGCTGCAAAGAAAGCCCGCGGCCAAGAAAGCGCCTGCTAAAAAAGCCCCGGCGAAGAAGGCGGCGGCCAAAAAGCCTGCAGCAAAGAAAGCGGCTGCGGCAGCTGCTGCGGAAGACGCATCTTGAAAGCCCCCGCTCCCCCGAAGAAGCGCAAGGGCGCGAAAGCGGTGGCGGGCGGCGGTGAATTGCCAGGCCGCGACGATATCCTGACATTCATCGCGTCCCAGCCTGGCAAGGTCGGCAAGCGCGAGATCGCGCATCATTTCGGCATCAAGGGCAGCGCCCGTATCGCTCTCAAGCGCGTGTTGAAGGAACTGGCCGAGGAAGGCGTTGTCGAAACCCGTCAAAAGCGGCTGATGCGGCCGGGCGACCTGCCGCCGGTGCTGATGGTCAATATCGTCGCCCGCGACATCGACGGCGAGCTTCTCGCCGAACCGGTGCAATGGGAGGAGGAGGAGCACGGCAAGCCGCCGAAAATCCTCGTTCTGCCTGAAAGGCATAAACGTCCCGGCCCTGCCGGCGGCATCGGCGACCGTGCCCTTGTCCGCCTGACGGAGATGAACCCCGGCCGCGAAGCGACCCACGCGGCCCGCATCATCAAGCTGATGGAGCGCCAGCATTCGGCGATCCTGGGCATCCTGCGCCTTCGCGGAGGCCCTGCCGGCGCGCGGCTGGAGCCAGTCGACCGCAAGCAGAAAGAGCTTGAAATCGATACCTCCGACCTGTTGGGCGCGGAAGATGGCGATCTCGTCACCGTCCAGATCACCAGGGTCGGCAAATACGGCCTGGCGAAGGCCAAGATCACCAAGCGCATCGGCTCGATGAATTCCGAGATGGCCGTTTCGGAAATCGCCCTTCACACCCACGGCATCCCGCACAACTTCCCGGCTGCCGTCGTTTCAGAGGCGGAGAGCGCGAAACAGGTGACGATGGCCGGGCGTGAGGATTGGCGCGACCTGCCCCTCGTCACCATCGATCCGCCCGATGCCAAGGATCACGACGACGCTGTTCATGCGGTTGCCGACGACGACCCGGAAAACGAAGGCGGCCATGTGGTCACCGTCGCTATTGCCGATGTCGCCGCCTATGTGACGCCGGGCTCAGCGCTCGACCGGGAAGCGCATATTCGCGGCAATTCGGTCTATTTCCCTGATCGCGTCATCCCGATGCTGCCGGAGCGCATATCGAACGACCTGTGTTCCTTGCGCGAAAAGGAAGATCGCCCGGCCATTGCCGTTCGCATGATCTTCGATCGTCACGGCCGCAAGCTTTCCCATACGTTCCACCGGGTGATGATGCGCTCGGCCGCCAAGCTCTCCTACCAGCAGGCGCAGGCGGCGATTGACGGGCGGACGGACGAGAAGACGGATATCCTGCTTGAAGACGTGCTCAAGCCGCTATGGGCCGCCTACGAGAGCCTGAAGACGGGCCGCAACAATCGCGAGCCTCTGGAGCTCGATCTGCCGGAACGCAAGATCCGCCTCAACAAGGACGGCCTCGTCGAGGACGTTTACGTGCCGGAGCGGCTCGACGCGCACAAGCTCATCGAAGAATACATGATCCAGGCCAATGTGGCGGCGGCCGAGACGCTGGAACGCAAGACGACGCCGCTGCTCTACCGCATCCACGATGCGTCAAGCCCGGAAAAGCTTGAATCGCTGCAGGAGTTTCTATCCACCCTCAACATCAAGCTCGGGCAGAAGGGTGGCATCAGGCCAACTGTCTTCAACCGCATTCTCAAGCAGGTCGAGGGCGAGCCCAACGCCCAGCTCGTCAACGAGGTGATCCTGCGCAGCCAGGCGCAGGCCGAATATTCGCCGCTGAACATCGGCCATTTCGGCCTCAACCTTCGCCGCTACGCGCATTTCACCTCGCCGATCCGCCGCTATGCCGATCTCATCGTCCACCGCGGGTTGATCCGTGCGCTGAAGCTCGGCGACGACGGGCTTGCCGGCGGGCATCGACGGCAAGCTGGAGGCAATCGGGACGGACGTGTCGGCAGCCGAGCGCCGCGCCATGCTTGCCGAACGCGATACCATCGACCGGCTGATCGCCCTTTGGCTGAAGGACAAGGTGGGCGCGGAGTTTCAGGGCCGCATCTCCGGCGTCATCAAATCGGGGCTGTTCGTCAGGCTCCGCGATACGGGCGCCGACGGTTTCGTGCCAGCTTCCACCATCGGCGACGATTACTACCACTACGACGAAACGTCGCATGCCATGATTGGCCGGTCCACTGGAGAAACCTATCAATTGGGCGACAGCGTCGAGGTGCGACTTGTCGAAGCAGCACCCTTTGCAGGCGCGCTTCGGTTTGAACTCCTGAGCGAAGGTCGCTATGTGTCGGGCAACAAGTCCGATACCGGCAAGCGGCGGGGCTCTCGCAACAGCGGCAAAACAGGGCCGCGACCGCAAGTGCGCGCCAAGAAGAAAGGCCGACGCAGATGACCGTCGACATACGGCAGCGATACCGTCACGCCCACGCACGATACCATCAAGCCGAAGCGCAATACCGGCGAAGCTGTTCTGCGCGGAATGCTGTTCAAGTGCCCGGCATGCGGCAAGGGCAAGCTCTTCAACGGTTATCTCACGGTCAGCCCCTCGTGCGCCTCCTGCGGCGAGGAGCTTCACCATCAGCGCGCCGATGACGCGCCGCCCTATTTCACGATCCTGCTCGTCGGCCATATCATTGTGCCGCTGGCGCTTGCGGTCGAAATCGCCTATCGCCCGGAAATGTGGATCCACATGGCGCTGTGGCTGCCGTTGACGCTGTTTTCGTCGCTTTTCTTCCTGCGCCCGATCAAGGGAGCGCTGGTCGGCCTGCAATGGGCGCTCTACATGCACGGCTTCGATCCGGACGCCTATGATCCGGACGCGCCGGAAGATATCGGCGTGATCGCAGCGGAACCAAGATGAGCGACGATCTCGTCAAGCGCCTGTCATCGGCCGAGCGGCAGATGACCAATCCGAACGTCAGGCCGAAGGATGCCGCAACGCTGCTCATCCTCGACCGGCAGGCGAATGGCGAGATCAAGGTTCTCATGGGGCGCAGGCATCAGCGCCATCGCTTCATGCCCGGCATGTTCGTTTTCCCGGGTGGGCGGGTAGACCCGCAGGATTCCCGCGTGCCGGTTGCTGGCGATTATCATCCCGACGTTGCGCAAAAGCTCCTGCATGAAATGAAGGGGCCGAAGACGCAAAGCCGCGCCAAAGCCTTCGCCGTCGCCGCCATACGCGAGACCTACGAGGAAGCGGGCGTTTTCGTCGGCAGCAAGTCCGACAAGGCCTGGCAGGGACAGGGCGATTTCGCCGCGTTTTCGCAACGCCGCCTGATGCCGGACCTGGCGCCCATGCGCCTTGTTGCGCGAGCGATCACGCCGCCTCGCCGGCCGCGCCGCTTCGACACGCGTTTCTTCGCCGTTTTCGCCGATGCCATTGCCGAGAGCCTGCCGGAGGGAACTGGCCCGTCGGGAGAACTGGAAGACGTTGCCTGGCTCACGCTTGACGATGCCAAGAACCTCGAATTGCCGACGATCACGCTGACCATCATCGAAGAATTGCAAAATCGGCTTGCCGTAGACCCGGATCTGGCCCCGGCAACGCCGGTACCCTATTATTACTGGCGCAGGTCGGGTTTCATTCGCGAAATGGTCTGAAAGCTTCGCCGAAGCCTGTGATGCAAGCCTCGTCCGAACAATGCAGCACAGCACTCGGTGATTTTGCTTATAAAGTGTTTGAAAAGCAGGGTATCCATCACCCGGATATGAATCTCAGCGGGAGGTCCGGCAGATGATTATGCGCATTTTTCAGGTCGTGACGCATCCCGGCAAAGAGCGCGAGTTCAGCGAGTTCTTTCACGAGACCGCAATTCCGCTGATGAAGGGCACCGAAGGCATCGTCTCCGTGCTTCCTGGTGCACCACGTCCCGACAGCCCGAGGGAATTCAGCTTCGTCATGATCTGGAAAGACCTTGAATCGCTAAAGGCTTTCGTCGGGGAGGATTATGAGAACCCTCATATCGACCCCGCCGAAGCAAAGCTGGTCGAAAGCAGAACGATAAAACACTACGAACTTGTGGAAGATTGACGCAAAGCCAGCCTCCGCCCGATCCGGGCATCTCGCTGAATGCTGACCAACCCACCCCATCCGCCTAAATCCACAACGACAGGAGCGCGCTCATGGACCGCTTGTCCGTCTCAGGCGAGGCGAGCCGCGCCACTCGAATGCGCGGCATATCGGCGGCGATATCGGCGATCACCGCCGTCGGCATTAGCCTGTCCATCAGCCTGCCCCTGCTTTCGCTGACGCTTGAAGCGCGCGGGATATCGGGCACGTGGATCGGCCTCAACACCGCCATGGCCGGCATCGCCGCCCTTCTGGTCACGCCGCTAGCGCCCGGTTTCGCCTTTCGTTTCGGCGCAGCGCAAGCGACCTTCATCTCCGTTGCTGTTGCCGCCGCCGCCCTCATCGGGTTTTACCTTGCGAGCGCCTTTTGGGTCTGGTTTCCCCTTCGCCTGCTGTTTCATGGCGCCGTCACCGTCGCCTTCATCCTTTCCGAATACTGGATCAACGCGTTGGCGCCCGACAGCCGGCGCGGGTTGGTCATGGGCATATACGCCACCGTATTGTCCATAGGTTTTGCAGTCGGCCCGCTGGTTTTTCTGATCACCGGTACAGAAGGGCTTGCGCCCTTCCTTACCGGCTCGGCGTTACTGCTTGTCGCCGCCGTTCCCGTGCTCATGGCAAAGGGCTCGGAGCCCTCCAACCATGGCGAGGAGCAATCCCTGCCCTTGCTGACTTATCTTGTCGCCGCCCCGCTTGGCACGCTGGCAGGGCTGGTGTTCGGCGCGGTCGAATCCGGTTCGCTGTCGCTTTTGCCCGTCTTCGGCGTTCGCATTGGCCTTTCCGCCGCCGATGCCGCTCTTCTCGTCTCGGCGGTGGCTGCCGGCAATGTGATTCTGCAAATTCCCCTAGGGCTTGCAGCCGACCGCTACGACCGCCGCTGGCTCCTGTTCCTCTGCGCTGCCGTCGGTGCGCTGGGTGCACTTGCAATTCCCCTGGTATCCGGCTCGTTCTGGCTTCTCGCCCTCGTGCTTTTCATCTGGGGCGGCTTCATCTGCGGGCTTTACACCATCGGATTGACCCACCTTGGCGCGCGCTACCGTGGAAAGGCGCTCGCCGGCGCCAATGCCGCCTTCATCATGATGTATTCCGCCGGCATGCTTGTCGGCCCCACCGCGATGGGCGCCGGGCTGACGTTGATCGGGCCAAACGGACTGCCCTACACAGCAGCGCTTTTCTTTGGCATCTTCGCCGTCTTCGCTATCCTTCGGATAACGAAGGCCGGTGGCGGCAATCTCGCTTGACTTTGGCGGAGCGATCCTTATGTTGCCGGCTGAATTCTCACCCATTAGCCCGGTCGAGCCTGTCGCCCTTCAAGCGACTTCCCTTCACGTTCGGGCAGGACGAAGTCAAGGATCAAGGCCATGGCCAAGGCGACCACTATCAAGATCAAGCTGCTTTCGACGGCTGACACCGGATTTTTCTACGTGACCAAGAAGAACTCCCGCACCATGACCGAGAAGATGGTGCAGCGGAAGTACGATCCGGTCGCCAAGAAGCATGTCGAATTTCGCGAAGCGAAGATCAAGTAAGCTGGCGCAGACCGAAATTTTCGAAAAATGATATCAAGGGCGCGCAAGCGCCCTTTTTGTTTGCGCGAAGCCCAATATTGTCTGCCAACCATTGCATGCCCGCAAAGCGCTACAGGCAACCGCCCTGCACGGGAAAAAGCCCCGAAGCACGCTTTGGCAAGACAGCCGGTATCAGTTTGGAAATGACGGCGGGATAGGCGGTCGGCGCGATGCAGGCGACACGAGGAGGCCACTCCAATCCTGCACCGCTGCCGACCCACCCCACGGGCCCAGGAGATGCGGCGGACCTGAGAGTACCGTAGGGTATTTTGTCAAATTACCCATTGCCTTACGAAGAAACCTTCCTTCGTCAGAGCTTCGTCTTGGGTACATCCTGGAGATTACCCTTCCACCGCCGCAAATCAACGGCAAAACACTGATTTATCTTGGTTAATTACAATTTTAGTAAAGAGAACAGGTTAATGGCGCGTTGTCGTCTTCAATTGCAAGACCGCAGACCGGCCGCCAGTCCTGAAGCAATGACCGCAAGCCAATGATTGCAGAACCGTTTGCCGCGCGGCACAGCACGCGCGGTTTCACTCCGATTCATCGCTTGTCGGGCGTCTTTTACAAAGGACAATGAGACGTGCGGCCGCCCCGCGTCAGGCGGCTTTCGTCACCACCCGGTTGCGGCCTTCGCGCTTGGCGGCGTAGAGCGCTTCATCGGAACGCTTGAGAATATCGTCCGGCGTATCGGCCTCGCCCTGATAGCTGGCGACGCCCACGCTGACGGTAATATCCAGCGTCTCGGCGCCTTGGCGGATGGGGAAGCCGCTTGCCGCCATCAATCGGCGGATGCGTTCGGCCACCTTGTTTGCGAGCGCCAGGTCGGTTTCCGGCATGACGATCACGAATTCCTCACCGCCGAAATCGGCAGGCGAGATCGAGCCCCCTGATATTCATGCGGATGCGGCGGGCGAATTCGCGCAGCACATCGTCGCCTGCGTCATGGCCGTGGGTATCGTTCACGGCCTTGAAATAATCGATATCGAGTGTCAGCACCGACAAATCGACGCTTCGTTCGCGCGATTGACGCACCAGCGTTTTCAGGTGGGTTTCGAGATACCGGCGATTGTAGAGCCCCGTGAGGGCATCGGTCGCGGCAAGCGCGATCGTCTGCTGGACATCGTTGATGAGGCGTTCGTTCGCGCGCTTGCGCAAGACCTGCGAGCGCAGCCGCAATTTCAGTTCGGTCGCGTCCACGGGCCGCAGCAGATAGTCGTTGACGCCGAGTTCGAGCGCCCGCAGAACGCGCGGCTGATCGTCCGGCTCGGCCACCACCATGATGGGCAATTGCCGGGTCCTTTCCCCGTCGCGCAATTGCGAGCAAAGGCGCAAGGAATCGAAATCCATGAGCGACAGACTGAGAAGAACCGCGTCGTAAGATTGTTCGGATGCCCGGATGACGGCTTGCTCAGGCGCGCTTTCCAGATCGACGATATGATCTTTCTGCAGCATGGCGACGATGCGATTTGCAGAAGAAGGCCGGTCGTCGACAAGCAGCAGACGGGCGCGAAGATCCCTGCCTGCATCGTCGTCTTCCGCCATCCCCAGCGCCGATCCGGTTTGCGCGCGCATGCGCAACTCGTCCGTCGTCCGTTTCAAGCGCGATCAGATTGCGCACCCTTGTCACCAGGGCGACATCGCTGATCGGCTTGGTCAGAAAATCGTCTGCGCCGACCTCAAACCCCTTGATGCGGTCGCCCAGCTGGTCGAGCGCCGTAATCATGACGACCGGAATATGGGCGGTTCTCAAGTCCGCCTTGAGACGCTGGCACGTCTCGAAACCGTCTAGCCCCGGCATCATTACGTCGAGCAGCACCACGTCGCATGGCCATTTGGCGATGGCGGCAAGCGCCTCCTCGCCGGAGGATGCTGATTTCACTTCGAAATATTCGGCAAGCAGGCGCGCTTCAAGCAGGCGCACGTTTGCCTTCAAGTCATCGACGACAAGAATTCGCCCCGTCATCCCCAGCCCCAATCGCTTTTACTATTCTCCGAGATAAGACCGAACGGTCTCCAGGAATTTCACTACCGAAATCGGTTTGGAAATATACGCTTCGCAGCCGCCCTGGCGGATGCGTTCCTCATCGCCCTTCATCGCAAAAGCGGTCACCGCGATGACGGGAATGGTCTTCAAATCATCGTCTTCCTTGATCCATTTGGTCACTTCCAATCCCGAGACTTCGGGCAATTGAATGTCCATGAGAATCAAATCAGGGTGATGGGCGCGGGCAAGCTCCAGCGCTTCGATGCCCGTGCGCGTCTGCAGCGTCTCATAGCCATGTGCCTCGAGAAGGTCATGGAAGAGCTTCATGTTGAGTTCGTTGTCCTCAACGATCAGCACTGTCTTCGACATTTTTTCCGCCTTCGCATCAACGCTTGCCGTGAGGCCTGTTTTCCCGGGAGTTCAAAATCCGGACCTCAAAATCCTGGATCCAGAATTTCTCGGGCAAACGGCTTGGAACACCAGTAGCGTTGTCCCCATCCTCGCACTAGATTGAGCAGTATTCTAAGGTGAATTCGTTTCGGAAAGGCAAACATAAATGACCTTGGGGAGCCATAAAACACTCTCGCTTGAAAGCGCGGAATCGCTCGCAGCCGACGCGCTTTCCTACCTGGCCCAGGATCTTGAGCATCTTGGACGGTTTCTCGCTCTCGCCGGCATTGGACCGGGCGAGTTGCGTGCCGCTGCCGCCGATCCCGGTTTTCTCGTCGGTCTCCTCGAATTCTACCTCGAGCATGAGCCGCTGCTCCTTGCCTTTACGGAAACCAAGGGCTACCGCCCGACGATGATCGCCGCCGCCCATCATATTCTCTACGAAGCGCAACTGGCCCAAAGCAGCGAATTGAATGGCTGAACCGCATCCGATCGATCCCGATACGCTGGCCCAGATCGTCACCCTGCCGCGCGGAACCGGGCCGCTCGTCATTTGCGATATCGACGAAGTGGTGCTGCATTTCATCGCTCATCTGGAAGAGTTTCTCGGCAGTCGTGGATTTGGATTCGTAACGCATCGTTATCGGTTGAACGGCAATATCGCCGGACAGGACGGCACACTTGCACGCCGACGATATCGTAAGGCGCATGATTCTGGAGTTTTTTGAGGCCCATGCCGGCAACCAGCGGCTAGTTCCAGGCGCTGCCGATGCCCTGCGTTCCCTATCGCAGCTCGCCGACATCGTGCTCTTGACCAACCTTCCCGGCTCGGCGAACAAACCCGTGCGGCAGGCGCTACTTGCAAGCCACGGCATTTCCTATCCGCTTATCACCAATCGCGGACCAAAGGGCGGCGCGGTCGCAGCGCTAGCGGCGGGACGGCGGCAGCCGGTGGTCTTCATCGACGACAGTCCGTCAAACCTGCGCTCGGTTCGCGCCAGCCTTGCCGATGCGGTCCTCATCCAGTTCATCGCCGACAAGCGCTTTTTGGACAAGGCCGAACCGCTCGATGGCCTGCACCTGAAAACCAATGACTGGAGCCGCACCCGCGCCTATATTGAAGGTCTGTTCGACATTTGAGGCAGGCGTTCAGCGATTCGACGGGAACTCGCCACTGCCTTGCGGATCGGGCCTGATTTTTCATGACACAGGACCAGACGCCCGCTGCAGGCCTTCCGCGCGCCCTTTGCCGTGACTGCGGTCACCGGGCATCGGCTTCCGTGCACCGCTGCCCAAAATGCGGCAGCCCGCGCCTCTTGAAGCATCCCGAGCTGGACCTGCTGCAGATCGCCCATATCGACTGCGATGCTTTCTATGCCTCTGTGGAAAAGCGCGATAACCCCGGTTTGCGCGACGTACCGCTCATCGTTGGCGGCGGCACGCGCGGCGTGGTTTCCACCTGCTGCTATATCGCCCGCATCTTTGGCGTTCGCTCCGCCATGCCCATGTTCAAGGCGCGGGAGCTTTGCCCCGATGCGGTGATCATCAAGCCGGACATGGAGAAATATTCCCGCGTCGGACGGGAGATCAAGGACAGGATGCGGGCGCTGACGCCGCTCGTCGAACCTCTGTCGATAGACGAGGCTTTCCTTGATCTTTCCGGCACCGAGCGGCTCCATCATGCGTCACCGGCCGAAATCCTCGCCCGCTTTGCCCGCGATGTTAAATCAGAGGTCGGCGTCAGCGTATCGATCGGGCTTGCTCCCAATAAATTCCTGGCCAAGATCGCCTCCGACTTTGAGAAGCCGCGCGGCTTTTCCGTCATCGGCGGCGCCGAGGCGAAAACGTTTCTCGCCGGTCAGCCGGTCGGTCTCATCTGGGGCGTGGGCAAGGTATTCCAGGAAAAGCTGGCGCGTGACGGTATCCGCACCATCGGTCAGCTGCAGGATATGGATCAGACCGACCTTGCCCGCCGTTATGGCGCCATGGGTTTGCGCCTCGCCAAGCTTTCGAAGGGCGAGGACGACCGTAATGTGTCGCCGGAACGGGAAACGAAGAGCGTCAGCAACGAGACCACCTTCGATACCGACATTTCGTCCTACGAATCCCTGCGCGCGGTCCTGCGCCGTCTTTCCGAGAAGGTTTCGCACCGGTTGAAGGATACCGGGATTGCCGGGCGCACCGTGACGCTGAAACTGAAAACGGACAGTTTCAAGATCGTCACGCGCTCACGCGGGCTGGCGGACCCGACCCAATTGGCCGACCGTATCCACCGCACCGGTGACGATCTCCTGCGTGTGGAAGCAGACGGTCGGCGGTTTCGCCTTATCGGTATCGGTGTCAGCGATCTCTCGGACGCGGCAACCGCCGATCCGGGCGATCTTGTCGATCAGGATGCGGCGCGCCGCGCCAAGGCGGAGCGCGCTATCGACAAGCTGCGCTCGCGATTTGGCGAGCAGTCGGTCGAACTGGGACTTACTTTAGAGCGCTTTCCACGAAAACATCCCGGTTTTCGTGACAAGAAAACGCTCAAGGATAAATAAGCAGGAGCATATTCTCGTCGCCAAAGCAGCTACGCTTTGGCGGAATATGCTCCGGGCCAGCGGCGGAAGCCCCGACAAGATCAGGGCTGAAGAAGCACAAAGCCTCAATTTCCCGTCGGGCAATCGGCCGGTTCCAGCGGTTCGAGATCGACAAGGTGGCCGCGGATCTTGAATTCACCGTAGTCCAGCACGAGACGGCGGCTGACACCGTTTTGATAAAGCAGGAAGCCCAGTTGATAGACCGGGGTTTTTTCACCGCTGTCGGCGTTTTCCTCTTCGAAATAGGAAACGGTCACCGGCCAATGCGGCAGCTTGCCGAGCTTGGCGACGGCGCCTTGCGCATCGTCCTGCGCCAGGCCGGGTCCTTCCCGTTCCGCCCCGATGATCGAGGTCGTGTAGTAGACCTTCTCTCCGGTTTCCGAGCCGTCGAAGACGTCGGCGACAAACACCTGCTCGCCTTTGGCGGCGGCGGCGAGAAGCGCCTGCAGGTGCTGGGTCGGAAACAGCGCCTTGGCTTCCAGTTCGACCTTCTTTTCCGACGGTTTTTTCAGATCGATGGCGACGTTGCCGTTGTTGTGCTCCGCCGTGCCGCGCGTTTCTTCCGCCAATTGCCGGTCGACGAAGGTTTTGGTCAAAAACTGATAGCCCCGGCCCGATCCTTCTTCGAAAGACGTGGTCTGCAGGTCGGTGACGCGGACGCCGCCCTCGGTATTGGAGAGTTCGGTCACGAAGCGGAAGGAAACGCTGTAACCTTCGCAGGCCCCGCCGGTGAATTCATAGACCATTCGGCCCGACAGGCCGGCAATGCCGCTGTCGTCCTTGGCATCGCCCAGTTCCATATCGTAGATGGCGCGATGCGGCATCAATTCGATGCCGGCGCTGGCGGTCGAGACGACACCTGCAGCAGCCATGGTCGCAAGGCCGATCACTGCCAGCGGCCGGATTGCGAAACGAATGATGCGCATCAAGGTCTCCTGAAGAATTGATTCTCGTTTTACCGCTAGAACATATTCCGTCAAAGCGAAGTCGATCTGACGCTGGGAACAAGCTCCAACATATTGATACTGGAGCGATTTCTTGTCCATCAGGTGATTCCACCCGAAGGGAAAGCGCTCAGAGTTTCGCTCAAAAGCGGCCATCTAGCCAGCCCTCGCCTGCCGTTCCCCGAAATTGCGGCAATCTTTGAGAAAATCATAACATTCTGGCGGCTTGAAGGTCATCCGATTCTGCGTCAAGGTCCGCGCTCGAACGAGAGCCGGAAAAATTTCCAGGCCCCGGCAACCGCACAGCGAAAAACAGGAGAACAAGATGGCGGGCGAAATCGACAAGCGGCTGGCCGCGATGAGCGTCACATTGCCGGAGGCGGCAGCTCCCGCTGCAAACTATATCCCCTACGTCATTACCGGATCGCAGCTCTTTATTTCCGGCCAGCTTCCCAAAGGTCCGAACGGTAACGAGTATCTGGGTAAACTGGGCGCCGGTTGCTCCGTCGAGGACGGTCAGGCAGCGGCCCGTCTTTGCGCCATCAACCTGCTCGCCCAGGCGAAGGCGGCGCTTGGCGATCTCGACCGGGTGGTTCGCCTCGTCAAGCTGGTCGGTTTCGTCAACAGCGCGCCGGATTTCGGCGACCAGCCCAAAGTCATCAACGGCGCTTCCGACTTCATGGTGGAAGCGCTTGGCGACAAGGGTCGTCACGCCCGTTCCGCCGTTGGCGTAGCCGCCCTGCCCTTCGGCGTCGCCGTTGAGGTCGAGGCCATTTTCGAAATTTCCTGATTTCTCAAGATCCTGACAAGGTCGCCTCCCGTGGGTCATCCAAGCCCCACGGGAGGCCGCTATTTACCCTCTCCTCATTTCCGGCGACCCATCCGATGCCAGATCTCACTTGGTTGATTTCCCGCCCCATCGCCCATCGCGGCTTCCACAAGGCCACTGAAGGGCGGTTGGAAAACACTCCCTCAGCTGTCGCAGCAGCGATAGAGCGCAATTTCTCCATCGAGGTCGACGTACAGGAGCTGGCCGACGGCGATGCCCTTGTCTTTCACGACGACACGCTTGAACGGTTGACTTTCGAAACCGGCTCCGTGATTGCCCGCACCTTCGACGAACTGAAGGACGTCGCCATGCGGGGCACATCCGACAAGCTGTGGCGGCTTGACGACCTTCTCGACCTCGTCGATGGCCGCGTTGGCCTTTGCATCGAGATCAAGTCCCACTTCAGGCGCGATTCCCAGCGTGGCTTTGTCGTCCGCCTGGCCGAGCGGCTCTCGCGCTACAAGGGACCGGTGGCGGTCAAGAGCTTCGACCCGGACATGCTGTCGATCCTTCGGGAAGTGGCGCCTGAGCTGCCGCGCGGCATCGTCGCCGACAACACCCGCGACATGAAGGAATGGGGCCGCGCCAGCCGTATCGAGCGCTTCATGCTGCGCCATCTGTTGCATGCGCCGCGCACCCGTCCGCATTTCGTTTCCTATAGCATCCGCCACCTGCCGGCGATTGGACCCACGATTCTGCGGCGCTGGTTCGGCTGCCCGCTGATCACGTGGACCGTGCGGACTGAAGAAGACCGGCGGCGGGCGGCTATTCTTGCCGACCAGATGGTGTTTGAGGGCTTCGATCCCGACGCGCCGGGCATCACGAAAACGGCGGGGCGATAAATCCGCGCCCCGGCCATCTTGCGCTTTGGCCGCGCCGCCATACCTTGTGAAAAAGCGACGCCTTGATCCTTATCCCACTCGCCCGAAACAATGCTGAAAGGGCAGCTTCTTGACCGGCAGAGCCGAAGACAGCCAGGAATTCCGCATCAGGGTCATCAGCACGCTGGCCGACGTTCCAGCCGCAACCTGGGACGCGCTGGCCAATCCGGGCTGGGAATTCAGCCCCGAAGGCAGGCTCCAGCGGCCGGCGGCCAGGATAACGCGGCTTTGGATAGTGCGCTTGAATCAATCTGCGAGGCAGCCGATTCAATTTCTGCGGACCGGTCTTATAACCCCTTCATTTCGCACGCCTTTCTATCTGCGCTTGAAGACGCGGGCTGCGCAACCCGCGCCACCGGCTGGCTCGGGCAGCATCTGGTGCTGGAAGATGCCGGCGGCACCATGCACGCGATCCTGCCGTGCTACATGAAGAACCATTCCCAGGGCGAATATGTCTTCGATCACGGCTGGGCGGATGCCTTTCACCGCGCGGGCGGGAGCTATTATCCCAAGCTCCAGACTTCCGTTCCCTTCACGCCCGCGACGGGCCGGCGGTTTCTGACGGGAGAGACCATCGATCGCGAGACTGCGATCATGGCACTTTCCGGCGGCCTGGCCGAATTGTGCCGCCGCACCGGGGCCTCCTCCTCCCACATCACCTTCCTGACGGAGGAAGAGTGGACGATCCTTGGCGAGCAGGACTACCTGCTTCGCACCGACCAGCAGTTTCATTGGGAAAACGCCGGTTACTCCAGCTTCGACGGCTTTCTGGAGGCGCTTGCCTCGCGCAAGCGCAAGCAGTTGCGCAAGGAGCGCAAACAAGCGCTGGAAAACGGCATTACAATAGAGTGGGTTACAGGCTCCGATCTCAAGGAGGCGCATTGGGACGCCTTTTACGCCTTCTACATGGACACCGGCAGCCGCAAATGGGGGCGGCCCTATCTCAACCGCAAATTCTTCTCCCTGCTTGGAGAGCGATTGGCAGACCGTGTGCTGCTGATCATGGCGATGCGCAACGGGCGGCCTATTGCGGGTGCCCTCAATCTGATCGGATCGGACACGCTCTTCGGCCGCAACTGGGGCTGCCTGGAGGATCACCCGTTCCTGCATTTCGAGGTTTGCTACTATCAGGCAATCGATTTCGCTATTGAAAAAGGCCTCGCCCGCGTGGAAGCAGGCGCGCAAGGAGCACACAAGCTTGCGCGCGGCTATCTTCCGGTCAAAACCTATTCGGCCCACTGGATCACCCATCCGGGCTTCAGACGAGCCATCGCCGACTATCTGGAACATGAGCGCGAAGCGGTTGATGTCGAAGCTGAGGCTCTGGCCGAACATTCACCCTTCAGGAAAGCTTCAACGTCGGGAGACAACTGATTCAAGCGACTCAGGAATTTCCACCGGTTGAATCAATGTCGCAACGCCTTGAATCAAAACCTCAAGGCGGCTTGAATCTCCCCCCTTGAATCGCAATGTCAAAAAGGCTTCACTTCGCCCCGCGCTGACAGTCCGTTGAACTACAAAAGGAAAGCATTCCAAAATGACCCGGCCCGCCTATGACGATCAAAATGTCTTCGCCAAGATCCTGAGGGGCGAGCTTCCCTGTCACAAGATCTACGAGGACGACAAGACGCTCGCCTTCATGGACATCATGCCGCGCGGCGATGGCCACTGCCTGGTGATTCCCAAGGCCGCATCGCGGAACATTTTCGATATCACGGAGTCCGATCTCAACGCGGTCATGGCGAGCGTGCAAAAGATCGCCCGCGTCGTGGTTCAGGCCTTCAATGCGGATGGCGCGACGATCCAGCAATTTTCCGAACCGGCCGGCGGGCAGATCGTCTTTCACACCCATGTTCACGTGATCCCGCGCTTCGACGGCGTGAAACTCCGCCCGCACACCGGCGAGATGGCGCCCAACGACGCGCTTGCTGAACAGGCGGAAAAAATTCGCGCCGCCCTTCAGGCCTGATCATTAAAACGGCCGGATGGGTACGGCACCCTTTCGGCCGTCAGCGTCCGATACTCAAAACCAGCCAGCCACTGACAAGCACCGCTTCCGCCGTCAGCACGCCGACGACGACCTTTTGGCGGGAAAACAGGAAAGCGGTAAAGCCGATTGCGGCAGCGGCGATCCTGAGCGACATCGGCGAGGCGGCAAGCGCGCCGGTGGGAAACAGGATCAGGCGGGAAATCACCCCGGCGACGAGGGCGGTCGCGACCGCCCTCACCCACATCAGGATTTCGCTGTCCTCGCGCAGCCGCGCGCCGACCAATACTCCGAGCCAGCGCCAGATGTCGGTCGCAAGCCAGCCGGCGACGACGATCATCACATAGGGCCACCACCACATGTCACTCACCGGGGAAACCTCCGGTAGATCTTGACGCCGGCGTAGGCCAGCGTGCCGCCGACAAGCCCGGTCCACAGCAGATCGAGGCCGGGCGTCATCAAAAAGAAAAACGGGCCGAACACCAGGCCGGTGATCATCGCCACCTTGTCGTAGGCAAGCCTCGATGCGCCCCAGAGCGAACAGGTGAAATAGACCGGCGTCAGCAGGAAAAGCGCTGCCGCCACCACCACCGGCATTTCCTCGATCAGCATGTAGGAGATGCCGGTCATGCAAAAGACGAATGAGGTGATCCCGCCACCAAAGCCCATGAAGAACGGCAAGCGCCCTTCGCGCGGCATATCCGGCAGGTGCTTCATGGCGTAAACCCATGCCGTCACCGCCACGAAATGCGAGGCGACAAGCAATTGCCAGCGCTTGGTCTTGCCCTCCACCTTGAGCATCGGCATCAAAGCCACCGTCATCGGCATGAGGCGAACGGAGGCGAGCGTCACGGCGATTGCCGCCGTGAAGATCGACGCGCCGGAGGTCATCGCTCCCGGTCAGCACGACGATACTCGGCAGCGCCCAGACCATGCCGGCCATCATCAGCGTTTCGCTCAGCGAAAGTCCGCTTTCACGCGCAAGCCCCGCATATCCGACGAATGCAGCCGTCAAAATCATCGCGGGAATGGAGATCATCGACCGCGCGCCCAGCAACATCCAGGAAGCGAAAGATCGATCGGCCGTGTCGGGATTATTGCTTGGAGCAGGCATGAATCTCGGGAAAGGACATGGCGATAAGTCAGGGGCGCTGACCCTAACAGCACAGAACCGAGGCTCAAGCCCCTAAATTTTGCATTGCTGCCAAGCGCTCGTCACATGGCTGCATATGCGCCCGAAAACAACAAGGGCGCGAATTGCGCGCCCTTGCCTGACTGGTTGCAACTGCCGCCGCTCAATCGGCAAGCGGCACTTTCGGCACGCTGCTGCGCTTCTTCGATCCGCCCTCGCCCTTCGCCGGCGTGGAGGAAGCAGCGCTCGCCTTCGCCGCCGCCGGCTTCTTCTTGCGCTTCGGCTTGGACGTCTTGACCGCGTCGGCCTTGGGCGCGACGGGCTTGTCCTCGACGCTTTCAAGCAGCAGCCCGGCCTTGTCTTCCGACACGGTCACCTTGACGGTGCCGCCCTTCTTCAGGCGGCCGAAGAGCACCTCGTCGGCCAGCGGCCGCTTGATATGCTCCTGGATCACCCGGCCGAGCGGTCTTGCGCCCATGCGGTTGTCGTAGCCCTTGTCGGCCAGCCACTTGATCGCGTCTTCCGTCAGTTCGAAGGTCACGCCACGGTCGGCGAGCTGCGCCTCAAGCTGCATGACGAACTTCTCGACGACCTTGTAGACCACCTCTATCGGCAGGTCGCCGAAAGCGATGACCGCGTCGAGACGGTTGCGGAACTCCGGCGTGAACAGCCGGTTGATCGCTTCCGTATCCTCGCCCTCACGCTTCATGCGGTTGAAGCCGATCGGTTCCTTGGCGAGATCCGATGCGCCCGCATTGGTCGTCATGATCAGGATCACATTGCGGAAATCGACCTGCTTGCCGTTGTGGTCGGTCAGCTTGCCGTGGTCCATCACCTGCAACAGGATATTGAAGAGATCGGGATGCGCCTTCTCGATTTCATCGAGCAGCAGCACGCAGTGCGGATGCTGGTCGATGCCGTCGGTGAGCAACCCGCCCTGATCGAAGCCGACATAGCCCGGAGGCGCGCCGATCAGCCGCGATACGGTGTGCCGCTCCATATATTCCGACATGTCGAAGCGCAGGAGTTCCACGCCCAGCGAGGACGCGAGCTGACGGGCCACTTCGGTCTTGCCGACGCCGGTCGGGCCGGAGAACAGATAGCTGCCGATCGGCTTGTCGGGTTCGCGAAGGCCGGCGCGCGCCAGCTTGATGGCCGAGGCCAGCGCGCTCGATTGCAGCGTCCTGGCCGTAGACCACCCGCTTCAGCTCGGTATCGAGATTGGAAAGCACCGTCGCGTCGTCCTTGGAGACGGATTTCGGCGGTATCCGCGCCATGGTCGCGATGGTGTTTTCGATTTCCTTGACGCCAATCGTCTTGCGGCGGCGTTGCTCGGGAATGAGCATCTGCGACGCGCCGGTCTCGTCGATCACGTCGATGGCCTTGTCCGGCAGCTTGCGGTCGTTGATATAGCGGGCGGAAAGCTCCACCGCCGAGCTGATCGCATCGTTCGTATAGCGCACCTTGTGGAAGGTCTCGAAATAGGGCTTCAATCCCTTGAGGATTTCGATTGCGTCCGGGATCGACGGCTCGTTGACGTCGATCTTCTGGAAGCGGCGCACCAGCGCGCGGTCCTTTTCGAAGAACTGGCGGTATTCCTTGTAGGTGGTCGAGCCGATGCAGCGGATCGTGCCGGAAGCAAGAGCCGGTTTCAGCAGGTTGGATGCATCCATCGCCCCGCCCGAGGTGGCGCCTGCGCCGATCACCGTGTGGATCTCGTCGATGAACATGATCGCGCCGGGATATTCCTCGATCTCCTTGACGACCTGCTTCAGCCGTTCCTCGAAATCGCCGCGATAGCGGGTTCCGGCCAGAAGCGAGCCCATGTCGAGCGAGAAGATCGTGGAGGCTTTCAGCACCTCGGGCACGTCGCCGTTGACGATCCGCCGCGCCAGGCCTTCGGCGATTGCCGTCTTGCCGACGCCGGGGTCGCCGACATAAAGCGGATTGTTCTTCGAGCGGCGGCAGAGGATCTGGATCGTGCGGGAAATTTCCTTCTCGCGCCCGATCAGCGGATCGATCTTTCCGGTTTTGGCTTTCTCGTTGAGGTTGACGCAATAGGCTTCGAGCGCGTCGCTCTTCTTCTTCGCCTTCTCATCGTCTTCCACGGTCGCCGCCTCATCCTCAGCGCCGCGCACTGGCCGGGGTTCGGACGCCCCGGCGCGCTTGGCGATGCCATGCGAGATATAGTTGACCGCGTCGTAGCGGGTCATGTCCTGCTCCTGCAGGAAGTAGGCGGCGTGGCTCTCGCGCTCTGCGAAGATCGCGACGAGCACATTGGCGCCCGTCACCTCCTCGCGGCCCGAAGACTGCACATGAATGACGGCGCGCTGGATCACCCGCTGGAAGCCGGCGGTGGGCTTTGAATCCTCCTCGCCGTCGGTGATCAGGTTGTCCAGTTCGGTATCGATGTAGTCGATCAGATTCCGGCGCAAAAGGTCGAGATCGACGTTGCAGGCGCGCATGACCGCGGCAGCGTCCTGATCGTCGATCAGCGCGAGGAGAAGATGTTCGAGCGTCGCATATTCCTGTTGTCGTTCGTTCGCATAGGCGAGCGCCCGGTGCAGGGCTTTTTCGAGACTGCGCGAAAATGATGGCACGAGCGACCCCTTATTTCTTTTCCATCACGCACTGCAGCGGATGCTGGTGCTTGCGGGCGAAATCCATGACCTGGGTGACCTTGGTTTCCGCAACTTCATACGTATAGATGCCGCATTCTCCCGCACCGTGGTGGTGGACATGCAACATGATCTTGGTGGCTTCGTCCCTGTTCTTCTGGAAGAAGCGCTCCAGCACATGGACGACGAATTCCATCGGCGTATAGTCGTCGTTCAGCAACAGCACACGATAGAGATTGGGCCGCTTCGTCGCGGTTTTCGTCTTGGGCGCGACGATCGTTCCGGTGCCCGTGTCGTTGGGCCCCCTGTCGTTGCCGTCTTCCTTTTTTGAACCGTTCGTCATTCCTGCCTTACTCGCCCGCTCCCGGCACATCCATCGCTCGACAGCGAAGGTCTATTTGCTCCGGCGTCGCCGGCATTTGTCCAATCCCGGCCTTCATCCACACCAGATCCTGAAACACTAGCAATCCGTCTTCCTTTGCGAAAGGCGTCTTGCGTCTAATTGCCGGCGTCTAATTGCCGGGCGACCGCCTGCCGATTGCAGGCTCTCGTCACCGTCCCGACTTCCTCGCGACATCCGCCGCCGTTTGCGAACAGTATCGCATGCAAGAAGACTCATATGTAAGTCGCCAAATCCGTACCTCAATCCTGAAGCCTTAGGAGAGTCGACGCAACAGCACAATTTGATCGGCGATGTGACGGTTTCGGCGTCAAACGCTGCAATGGACCGGCCGGTAAAGCTCAAACCGGAAGCGCTGCACGGGTTTACCGGCAACTTCTCATGTCGGCTGGGTCAGTGCACCGCATCAGGCAACACAGAGCAAATTTTTATGATCGAAGCATCAGGACGGCTAAAAACGGAAAAGGCCCAGCGAAATGCCGGGCCTTGAAAATATAGACTGGCGTGAACGGCCACAAACTGCAACTCGTGCCGCAGCGTGACCGGAAGCCCGGGGCCATATCGACCCTCAGCTGTTTCCCACGGATCGGAAAGATCCGTTTTAACGGGAAATATTACTTCACGACCTTGCCGAAAGCGCCTTCGAAGGGCTTGTAAGCCTCACGGGCGATATCGGAATACATTTCGCCGATCTTGGTCACTTCGCCAACGAACTTCTCGTAGGAGGTCTTGGCGAAATCGGACTGCACTTCGAACGCCTTGTCGAGCGACTTGGCCGAAGCAAGCTTCTCCACGATTGCGGAGCCTTCTTCGAAAGACTTCTTCTGGTAATCCACGACCTCGGAAGCAATCGCCTGGAAGCCCTTCGTCAGCGAGCCAAAGCTCTGCACGGCGAGTTCCATGTTGTCTTTGCCCAATTTCTGAAGGTCATCGAAGTTATTCAGCATTTCGTCATATCCTTTTACAAGCCGCCTTCGCGGCTCGCCTCGTGACCGTCAGTTGATCGCAAATATCGGTTCGAGGCCTGCATTGCACAAGCCGTGTTATATGCACTGCACAAAATAAAGTCAAGAATCTTTTTGCAATGCAATATCGTTGCGGAAGCCGCCTGTTCGCTAATCTTTTTGGTCGAAATTAGCTGCAGTTCCGGCAATTTTCGCCATCTGACGCAGAGATACCGATGCGGATTTTCGCCGTCACAACCCTTGTTGCATTGACTATCCGGCCGGCAAGACAACACACCCTCACTGATTGCAGGGCGCCTGAATTTCAATGCTCCATTGTTCCAGTGCACCCCTCTCCGATATGAAGTGCGTGCCTCTGCGACTTGAGAAGAGGGCCATTGGCCCCTTGGCGAGATCAGGAAACAAGTGTGGTGAATTTGAAATACGCCTCATTTCAGCAGCATCCGCCGGAGCGTATTTCAAATTCAAAAACCACACTGGAAACATAGACCTGCTAGTCACCCTTTTGTATCTGAAGTTCGCTCGGAGCCGATTGCGAAATGAGGCGAACTTCAGATTTGGGTGACTAGGCGGCTTGCGAATTCGAAATCGAAGCGGCGCATTCCGGATCGAACAGAAATCATGCAAAGCGGAAGGGCAATTTGCCGTGAATTTGGCGTTTATGCCCTGTACATGAGGCATTCGGGACAACTATTAACGGTCTGATAACCATAACAGCAAAGGTTTTTAGAATGGCGAAACCCCGGATAATCAAGGGATTTAAGCCGATATTGATCGAAAACACCCATCCGTCATTTACTCAATGGTAACCGCGTTTCCATCATGGTTGACGAAATGCGACGGCGCGTTCTTTTTGCAACGCTTGACCGTCGTGACCATCGAGCAGGCGGCAAGTGCGGAGATGCCGATTCGCCCTGTCGCCCGGCGTAGTTTCTTGTCCCAGGATGGGGTGTAATCGTGTTGAGTAAAAGTGCCAAGCGCGCGGGACGTCTCGTAAGGTCGGTCGTATGGTGCGTGGCGGTCGCGTTCCTGATCTCCAGTGTGACGATCGCTATTGCCGACGAGGCTGAGGCCAACCCGAAATATTCCGGCCTTGTCATCGACGCCAAGACCGGCAAGGCCCTTTATTCCTATAAGGCGGATACGAAACGCTATCCGGCCTCTCTCACCAAGATCATGACCCTTTATGTGCTGTTTGAGGAACTGGAGGCAGGACGCCTCTCCCTCAACAGCCCGCTCAAGGTTTCAGCCGCTTCAGCGGCAAAGGCGCCGTCGAAGCTCGGCCTGAAGGCCGGATCGACGATTGCGGCGAAAGACGCGATCCTTGCGCTGGTCACCAAATCGGCCAATGACGTCGCAGCGACGATCGCGGAGAACATCTCCGGTTCTGAAGCTGCTTTCGCTCGCCGGATGACCGACACCGCCCGTCGCATCGGCATGGACAGCACCACTTTCCGCAATGCTTCCGGCCTGCCGCATCCGGGTCAGATCACCACTGCGCGCGACATGGCCACCCTTGGCATCGCGATCCAGCAGCGCTTCCCGAAGTACTACCGCTATTTCGGCACCCGCACCTTCACCTATAAAGGCCGCAGTTACGGCAATCACAACCGTCTGCTCGGTCGGGTGAAGGGCGTCGATGGCATCAAGACCGGCTATATCCGCGCCTCCGGCTTCAATCTCGTCACCTCCGTCAAGCGTGACGGGCGCGAAGTCGTCGCCGTGGTCATGGGCGGGCGCACCGGCGCATCGCGCAATGCGCAGATGACCAAGCTGATCGGCCAGTATCTTCCAAAAGCCTCGAACGGCAAGCGGACGGCTCCCGCTCTCGTAGCCAATGCGGCGCCGGCTCTCGATGCAGCCGCCCTTGCCTATGCGCCGCTTCCGGGCCAAAAGCCGGATCTCGGCCAGGATGCGATCCTGGCGGAAGTGGCGGCACCGGTTCCCTCCCCTGCTCCAGCTTCCCTTGTGGTCTCGGAGCCCCAGCAGGCCGTGGCCGAGGTCAAGCTTCCTCCCGTTCCTGTCGCCGCGCCGGAGCAAACCAACTCCATCAGCGCCAATGCCCGTATCGCCAATTCACCGGTCTTCGATTTCAAGCGAGTGAAAACGGTGAAGATCGTTCCGGGTCAAATCGAGGCCGCCACTCCCGTTGCGGCTCCCGAGCGGGCTGCCCGCAAGCCGGTCGTTCAGGCTGCCTACAAGGTGCCCGCGCCGTCTGCGCAGGAGACGGCGACGGTTGCCTCCAACGATTCAAGCGATCCCGCGCCAGGCTGGCAGGTTCAGATCGGCGCGACGGATTCCGAGGATCTGGCTATTTCCCTGCTGAAGCGGGCGAAGGGTAAAGTTGGCGGCAAGCTGCGCTCGATCGATCCCTATACAGAGCCGGTCAAGTCCGGCGGCGCAACGCTTTACCGCGCACGGTTCGTCGGATTTTCGTCCAAGAATCAGGCGTGGAATGCCTGCAAGAATTTGAAAAGGGCGAAGTTCAATTGCTACGCCATCTATGAGTAACGCGTAACGGGTGGGTTCAATGTCTTCGGAGAAGCACGTCTTTAGCCTCGTTGAGTTTGGCGGCCAGAAAAGTGGTGCCCCCGTGATCGGGATGCAGCCTCTTCATCAGCCTGCGGTGGGCCGCCCGGATTTCCGCCTCGCCGGCGCCATGCGCAAGCCCAAGAATTTGGTAGGCTTCCTCCTCGGCCATGGCGCCCGCGCCAGGCGCGCGGCCCTGCCCGTTTGCGGCATCCGCATTGAAGTCTACACGCCAGCCGGGTTGCCGGCGGTCGAGATAAGCTTCGAGTAGGGCAAGACTTTCGCCATCGCTGCGGATTTCGAGCCAGAACTCCTCCAGCCTGTCGGGGGACAGCGCATCGAGCGTTTGCCCCTCGAACCGACCCTTCAGAATTTTGCCGTCCATATCGCCGCTATCGTGGTCGAGCTGCATTTCCAAAAAGGCCGACCTGACGCTGGACGCCCGCCGCGCTCCCCCTTTCGCGCCGCTACGCGAAGACGAAAAGCCGGGGATCTTTCTCAACCCCAACAGCGATAGCGCAAAGCCGCCGATCGGCAGCGCCAGCACCCATCGTCCCGTCGCCATCAGCACTGCGGCAACGACCAGAAGCGCGACGCCTGCCGAAATTTTCAGCCTTTGCGCCAGCGTGGCCGGATTGGCCCTGGCAAAGGCCTGCCCCAGCAGCAGAAAGATCGCCAGCAAGACGATCCCGAGGATCAGATATCCCATTTCATTCCTTCGATGTTCCCGGCCAGATAGGCTCCAACCGATGAATATCGGTCATGACCGGGTCACCGCAAGGACGCAAGCAAAAGGCGCGCGCCGCCATCGCCCTTTCGCCCAAGATCCTCCAGCGCCGCAAGGCCGCCGGAGGCATAAACCGCTGTCGCCTTCAACAGTTCCGCCAGTTCGCGCGCCGATGCGGTATCGAAGCGAAAATACGCGCCCTTCGTCAATCTGGCGATTTCGCGGAAAGCGCGTTCGGCATGACTGTCACGGCCTTCCTGAAAAACGAAAGCCGGCACGCCCAGAAGTCCGAGTTCGCCTGCGCGGGCGCAAAGTCCGTCGACATCTTCCTCCACGCAGTCGCCGATATAGACGAGCGCCTGGATTTTCCGTCGGCGCGTCTCGCTCAGCGCGTGTTTCAGCACCTTGCCGATCTGGGTATGGCCGCCGCGGCAAGCGATCTGGTTCATCAGCCTGGCGAGCGCGTCGCCGGTCATCACCCATTTCGACGCGGCGCATTCGCCAATACCGCGAAAATACACGAGCTGCATGGAGAGCCGGCCGGTGATGCCGGCGGCCTTGAACATTTCCGCCTGGATCTCGCAGGCGCTGTCCCAGGTCGGCTGCCGGCTCATGGTGGCATCGAGCGCAAAGACCAACCGCCCGCCATCCGGGTCCGGCTTGATCTTCCTGGCCGCATCGAGAAAGGCGGCGATATCCGATTGCGAAGACCGCTCGCCGGTAACCTCGCCTTTTTCCCGATTGCCGACGATATCGCGTTTGTCCGGCACGAGACCGTCTCCCGTCGTTGCTGCATTTACGGGCAATTCTAATCCATCCTGTAAATAGATGGCATCAAATGCTGATGAAAACAGACCTCTTTTGCCGGAAAGAGGGATAAGAACCGCGCCCTCATTGATTTTCAAGCCATCCGACCTCGATCGGGATGCACCGGGGTCGCGGATCTGCTAGAAGCATTTTGCAATGCAACATCGGCGCGCCGGCGCGCGATGATTTTCCGAAGGAATCTTAAGGAAGATCATGTGCTTTGGACCGGCGGCCGCAGAAGAAGACATCCGGATCCGCTGTCATGAGCGAACCCACAACCGGACCGGTGATCTACCGGACCATTTCCGATCTCCGGGAAGCCCTGCAGCCCTCCCGGCGTGCAGGCGAGCGTATCGCCATGGTGCCGACCATGGGCGCCTTGCATGAGGGACATCTGTCGCTCGTGCGCCGGGCGCGCGGGGAAGCAGACCGTATCGTCGTGTCGATTTTCGTCAATCCGGCGCAATTCGCACCGAATGAGGATTTCGACGCCTACCCGCGCACCGAGGCGAGGGACGTGGCGATGCTGGCGGAATTCGGCGTTGAGGCGGTGTTTGCGCCTTCGGCGCGCGAAATGTATCCGGACGGATTTTCCACAAGCATCGGCGTCGGCGGAGCTTCGGAAGGATTGGAGAGCGACTTTCGTCCGCATTTCTTCAATGGGGTCGCCCTCATCGTCACGAAGCTGCTGCTTGCAGCGCTCCCCGACGTGGCCATTTTCGGCGAGAAGGACTACCAGCAGCTCTGTGTGGTCCGGCAAATGGCACGCGACCTCAACATCCCTTGCGCGATCCTGGGTGCTGAAACGGTGCGCGAAGCCGACGGTCTCGCCATGTCATCGCGCAATGTCTACCTGTCGGACACGGATCGGCGAACGGCCACACTTATCCCCGAGGTCCTGAGGGAGACTATCCACGCCTTGAACTCGGGAGATATCCCCGGGGCCGCGCTTGCCAGGGGGCGGGAACGGCTCGCGGCGGCGGGTTTCAGGCTGGACTATCTGGAGCTACGCGACGGTGACACTTTGGGACATGTTGGTACCCATACAAGGACACGCCGGCTACTGGTGGCGGCCTGGTTGGGCACCACCCGGCTCATCGACAATATGGCGGTCTGAAAGGCGTCAAATCAGGCAGAGTTCGGCCAGATCCCGGCGCATGGCTTCTGGAATATCCAGTTTGCCTGCCCTTTGGCTGAGATCGGCCGGCGCTTCGATTGCCTTGAGATAGCGCCACCCCTGAAACGGACGGCGCGGATGCATCTGCGTCAACGTCAGCACCGGCTCCAGCACGAGATGGCAACGCTTGATGCCGGCATCGTCGGTAAAGGGGCGAATATCCGTAAGTCTTTGCCGCGCCTGAATATATCCCTTGATGACCCAATAGAGAGAGCCGCCGTCAAGGAGTTCCTCCGCCCGCGTCGGCACCATGCGCGTCGTGTGGAACTGCTCTGCCGGCTGCCCCTTGGCGCGCCGCTCCGCCTGGCGCATGTCGATCCAGTCCTGGAGATCTTCCACGGATTCCGCGCCAACGCATAATTTCAGCAAATTGAGGCTCATGGGAATTCTTTATCAGGCCGGGGACAAGATCGAAACCGCTCCAGCGCGGAGATTACCGTTTTTCACAGACAGATGACCACGGGCTGCGGTTCTTGAGGCTGAAATGTGATTCGAAAAGGCTTGCGCGACTCGTTTGCAGCGGGAATCGATTGCCGCATGGATGTGTTTTTGACAGGCGGAACGGGGACAATCGGACAGAAGGTGCTGGCGCGCCTGCTGAAGGCCGGTCATCGCGTCACGGCGCTCGCGCGCTCTGAACGCACCGAAGTGATCCTGCGCGATGCAGGCGCGGACGTGGTCAGGGGAGACTTGCGCGATCCGGCCCGCTGGATGGGCGATGCCGTCTTTTGCGACACGCTGGTTCATACCGGCGCCACCTTCGACGACACCATGGCTGCGAGCGAGCGCAGGCTTGCGGTTGCGCTGCGTCAGGCGACTGCGGAACGGTCCGTTCCCTTCAATGTCGTCTATACCGGCGGCGTCTGGCTCTATCCGGAATCGCCAGCCGAGCCGATGGCCGAAACCAACTCTTTCCAGCCTTTGCCGGCCTTCGGTTTCATGGCAGAGACCATCCGTTCGCTCCAGGCGATCCGGACGCTGGCGGTATCCGTCATTCACCCCGCGCTCGTTTGTTCCGCCGTCTCCGGGCCGGTATCCGATATGCAGCGCCTGGCGGAGGAAGGGTTACCTTTTTCGACGCGCGCGGGGCCGGAAACGGTCTGGCCGCTGGTCGATGCGGAGGATCTCGCGGACCTCTATTTGAGGGTGGTGGAAGAACGCCGCTACCGGCTCAGCATTGTCGGTTGCGGTGTGGAAGGCGTCCCGGTTGCCCGCCTCGCCTCGCTGATTGGAGAAGCTGCAGGCCTCAAGGTCGCGCTCGCCCACGAGCCGCGAAACCCCGGCGCCAATCCCTTTACCGACTGGCGCGAGGGCTTTGCCCGCTCGCAGCGCTTCCGCCACGACCGGGCCGAACGGCTGGTTGGCTGGCACCCGAAGGTCACCACGCCGGAAGCGTTAATCGGCAAGCTTTTGCCGATCAGTGCCTGAAACGACGCATCAGGCCGCCGCTTCTTCCGCTTCTTCCGCCAGCACGACGATCGCGGCGCCCTGCTGGATCTGGACGCCCTCTTCGACCGGCACCGCTTCAACCACCCCGTCGCGAGGCGCGGTCACCGCATGTTCCATCTTCATCGCCTCGACGATGGCGAGCCGGTCTCCCTTGGCGACGACATCGCCCGGCTGCACGTAGATCGCGATAACCTTGCCGTGCATTGGCGCCTTGACGCTCGCCGCGCCGTGATCGTCTCCGGCGCTGCGCGCAAGCGGGTCGACCCTTGCGACTTTCACGGCACGCCCGCCCTCAATGGCAAATACCATCTCGCCACGGCGAAGGATGCTGACGTCCGACGCCAGTTGCTCAGGCGTCGCCGTGACCAGCCGGCCCTTCTCCCAGCGGATTTCGATATCCTTGGGCTCACCGTCGATTTCGACCTTCACGTTGACCGCGCGCGGCCCGGAAAACTGGAACGCATCGGCAATGCTCCAGGGGTCCTGCCAACCTGCAGATTTTCCCTCGCCCTCGCCATGGGCCACCAATTCCGACACCGCAGCCGCAATCGCAGCCTCCGATACCGCCCCTTGGGTCAGTGCCACCAATTCGCGATCGATGAGACCGGTATCGAAACCTCCAGCGCGAACCTTCGGGTGATCGACGAGCGCTTTCAGGAACGCCAGATTGCTGCGCGGCCCGGCTACGCGCGCCGATGCCAGCGCCGCCGACATGCGGGCAAGCGCGGAAGCGCGGTCATCGCCGTAGACAATCAACTTGGCGATCATCGGATCGTAATAAGGCGACACTTCCGCCCCTTCGACAACGCCTGTATCGACGCGGATGCCTTCGCCAACCGGCAGGTCCAGCACGTCGAGCCTGCCCGTCGACGGCAGGAAGCCATTGTCGGGATCTTCAGCATAAAGCCGCACCTCGACCGCATGGCCGGCAAGTGTCAGTTCGTCTTGCGAAAGCGGCAGCGGTTCGCCCGAGGCGACGCGCAATTGCCATTCCACCAGATCCTGCCCAGTCACAAACTCCGTAACGGGATGCTCAACCTGCAGGCGCGTGTTCATTTCCATGAACCAGAAGCCGTCGGGCCTGAGGTCGCCGGAACCGTCAACGATGAATTCCACCGTTCCCGCACCGCTGTAGCCTACCGCTTTGGCGGCAGCGACGGCAGCCGCGCCCATCGCCGCTCGCGTCGCCTCGTTCATGCCGGGTGCCGGCGCTTCCTCGATCACCTTCTGGTGACGCCGCTGAGCCGAGCAATCGCGCTCAAACAGATGCACCGCATTGCCGTGATTGTCGCCGAAGACCTGAATTTCGATGTGGCGCGGGTTGAGCACGAATTTTTCGATCAGCACCCTGGGATCGCCGAAGGCGCTTTGGCCCTCGCGGCGGGCTGATTCCAGCGCGGGCTCGAAGTCTATTGCCTTGTCGACACGCCGCATGCCCTTGCCGCCGCCGCCGGCAACCGCCTTGATCAGGACCGGATAGCCAACCTCATACGCCTTTCGCTTCAGAAAATCGGCGTCCTGCATATCGCCGTGATAGCCGGGAACAACAGGCACACCGGCCTTCTCCATCAACGCCTTGGCGCCGTCCTTCAGGCCCATGGCCCTTATGGCGCTGGCCGAAGGGCCGATGAAGACGATACCGTTTTTGGCGCAAGCCTCGGCAAATCCAGCATTTTCCGACAGGAAGCCATAGCCGGGATGGATTGCCTCGGCACCCGTATCCTTGGCAGCCTGAATGATCCGCTCGCCGACGAGGTAGGATTCGGAACTGGGCGCCGGGCCGATCGCCACCGCCTCATCGGCCAGGGCCACGTGCAACGCGCCACGGTCAGCCTCCGAATAAACGGCGATGGTCCGCAACCCGAGTCGCTTCGCGGTTTTGATGATTCGGCAGGCGATTTCGCCGCGATTGGCGATCAGCACCGATTTGAGCATGCCTCAGCCCTTCCTGATTAAACCTGTGATCATCAGCGCGTCACAGCGCTCACAACCCGTTGAAGTTCCTAAGACGAAAGTCGAACAACACGACATAAGGCAATCTCCGGCTCAAAGTAACTTGCATTTTTTTCCAAGTTCTGGCCAATTCCTTTTCAAAGAAACTTCGTAACGATTTCATGAGTCTGGAGCTGCATTTCGGTCGCCACCCTGCCTTGTAACATTTACTGAGGGCAGACAGGTTGATCGGCGAATTTTCAGGCATTCGCATTTGCCGCCGCTGCATTCTCAGCGGCCTGTTTGCTTCGTTAACGACTGCCAACGCGGTTGGATACGCAGCCTCTTTTATTAGTTGAGCCATGCACACGTTAAACCGAAGCAGCCCTTTCACACCCCAAATCCAGCCCTTGCTCATTGCTCGTGTGACATTCTTTTCCCAAGGCATGCAGCCATTTTCCTTCGGGAGGGCCTTCGGGTAAGGCCTATGGAATTCGACATACCCACTCTCATGAGCGTGCTTTCTTGCCTCGGAGCCATATCCATCGTGTTCATGGTCAGGGCTTGGCTGGCGCAAAACCTCGGGCAAAGCCTCCTGCCCTGGGTTTTTGGCCTCGCCTGTCTGACGCTCGGCTTCTTTTCCATCGGCCTCGACGAGATGGAAACCAACGAAACAGCGCGCCGGGTCGGCGAAATCCTGATCCTCGCCGCCGCCGGCCTGACGTGGAGAGGTTGCCTCAGATTCGATGATCGTGAGGCGGATTGGGCGAGCACTTTCATCGGCATGCTGGCGATGGCCGCGATCGTCTCCATTCCCGCTCTCCGGCATGAACCGAGGCTGCGAGACGGTTTCGTCGCGGGAGCAGCCGCCATCTATCTCGGCCTTTCCGGATTGAGCCTCTACCGGGGCCGGGCGGAACAATTGCGCTCGCGCCTGCCGCTCGCCACCGTGCTGTGGTTTGCCGCGATCCTTGCCACCGGGCGTTTTCTCGTCTTGACGATCGACCCCCAGCCCTTCGTTCAAATCGGCAGCGGCGCTGTGATGATCGCCCATCTCTTCGTGGCTATCGTCAGCGTGTTTTCCTTCACCGTTCTGGCCGTCTCTCTGGTTTCGGAAAGAAACGAGAGCCGCCACCGCCAGATCGCCGCCACCGATGAACTTACCGGGTGCCTCAGCCGCCGGGAATTCATTGATTTCAGCAACCGGCTGTTGGACAAGGCGCGCCACGACAATCAGATGGTCGGCTTGCTGCTGATCGACATCGACGACTTCAAGAAGGTCAACGACCGGCTCGGCCATCTCGCCGGCGATCATGTCCTTACCGTCTTCGCCGCATCGGCGCGGCATTACCTTCGTTCCAACGATCTGCTTGGCCGGATCGGCGGAGAGGAATTCGCCGCCGTTTTCGCCGGTTTGCCGGAAGCCACCCTTCACGAAATCAGCGAACGCATGCGGCGCGGTATCGCCGACATGCGGCTGCGTTATCGGGGCGAGGAAATCAGATTGACCATCAGCATCGGCATCGCCTTGCTTCGCCCGCAGGAGGCGGAAGTCGAGACGCTGATATCGGTGGCCGACCGGGCGCTCTACGAGGCCAAGCACAAGGGGCGAAACCTTGTCGTGCAGGGGCATCTGACTGAAGATCGCATCTTGACCGAACTCGTTACGGTGCGAGCGTGATCGGGAACGACCGTTGCATGCCGCCACGCTGATCATGTCCCTTGCCGCCGGAATTCAACACCCATGATCGGCCGCCTACATCCGGAAGACGCCGAAACGCGTCTCCGGGATCGGGGCATTGAGCGCTGCGGAAAACGCCAACCCCAGAACGCGCCGCGTTTCCTGCGGCAGGATGATGCCATCATCCCAAAGCCTGGCGGTAGCGTGATAGGGATGACCTTCCGCCTCATAGCGGTCGCGGATCGGCGCCTTGAAGGCTTCTTCCTCTTCCGTTGTCCATTGGCGGCCGTCCGCCTCGATATTGTCGCGGCGCACCGTCGCCAAAACACTGGCGGCCTGCTCGCCGCCCATGACCGAGATTCTCGCGTTCGGCCACATAAAGAGGAAACGCGGGCCATAGGCGCGACCGCACATGCCGTAATTGCCGGCGCCATAAGAGCCGCCGACGATCACCGTGATCTTCGGCACCTTGGCGCAGGCGACCGCCGTCACCAGCTTCGCGCCGTCCTTGGCTATTCCGCCCGCCTCGTATTCCCGCCCGACCATGAAACCGGTGATATTCTGCAAGAAGAGCAAGGGGATCCGCCGCTGGCTGCACAATTCGACGAAATGGGCGCCCTTCAGCGCGCTTTCGGAAAAGAGAATGCCGTTGTTGGCGACGATTCCAACCGGGATGCCGTGAATTCTGGCGAAGCCCGTCACCAGCGTCGTGCCGTAGTTGGCCTTGAATTCATCGAGCTCCGAACCGTCGACGATGCGGGCGATAACTTCGCGGATGTCATATTGCTTCTTCAAATCGACCGGAACGACGCGGTCGAGCTCGGCCGGGTCCGCCAGCGGGTCGCGTACCTCTGCAAGGCTGATATCCGCAGCTTTCGTGCGGTTCAAATTGGCGACGATCCGCCTTGCCTGCGCCAGCGCCTGATCGTCATCGATGGCATAGTGATCGGCGACGCCGGAGATTTTGGCGTGCACATCGGCGCCGCCCAGATCTTCCGCCGAAACCACCTCCCCCGTCGCCGCCTTCACCAGCGGCGGGCCGGCCAGAAAGATTGTCCCTTGCTGGCGCACGATGATGGTTTCGTCCGACATCGCCGGCACATAGGCGCCGCCCGCCGTGCATGACCCCATCACCACGGCGATCTGGGGAATGCCCATGGCCGACATATTGCGCCTGATTGAAGAAGATACGGCCGAAGTGGTCGCGGTCGGGAAAGACGTCGGTCTGGTTGCGGCAGGTTTGCGCCGCCGGAATCAACCAGATAGATACAGGGCAAGCGGTTCTCCATGGCAATTTCCTGCGCCCGGAGATGCTTCTTCACAGTCATCGGATAATAGGTGCCGCCCTTGATCGTCGCATCGTTGCAGACGACCATGCAATCCTGCCCCGACACCCGCCCGATGCCGGTGATCAGCCCCGCACCATGGATGGCGTCATCGTAAAGACCATGGGCTGCGAGCGGCGAAAGCTCCAGAAAGGGACTGCCGGGATCGAGAAGCGTTGCAACGCGCTGACGCGGCAAGAGTTTGCCACGCGACAAATGCCGCTCGCGCGCCTTTTGTGAACCGCCCAGCGCCGCCTCAGCGCGTTTTGCCGCAAGGTCGGCCGCCAGAGCGGTCCAGGCGGCGCGGTTCGCATCGGCCTCCGGCGTGCTGGATGTCGGGCTGCTGCGCAAGATCGCCAAGTCGTCGTCCCTCCCAGGGTCTTCACCGTCACCGTTGTCGCCCTTACCAACCTTCGGGCAAAGGGCAAAATCGACATTGAATGACGTTTACGTTTTAGTCAATGCTTCAGTTTTTCATGTTTATTTTCATAGCTATAAAGAAGTGACTGCATCATCAGTCCGCTTCATCGGCATCGACCACCCACGGTTCCTTCGCCGCCTCGGTTCGCCATTCGCGCATGAACGAATGTTCCATGACAGCCGCCGCATAGGATGCCCCCACCGGGTCGAGCGGCAAGGCATAGGTTGTGAAACGGCTGGCGACCGGCGCATAGAAGCAATCGGCGGCGGAAAATGCGCCGAACAGATAGTCGCCTTGCCCTCCGAAACGCTCGCGCGCCTCACGCCAGATCTGTCGCACCCGGGCCAGATCGCCGCCAGCGTCAGGCGTATTTTTGCGCGCTCCCGCCTTGCGGCGGAGGTTCATCGGGTAGCCGCTTCGAAGCGCGCCGAAGCCGGAATGCATTTCGGCAACGATAGCCCTGGCATGGGCGCGGGCAACGGCATCCTTTGGCCAGAGGCCTGCTTCGGGAAATTTTTCCGCCAGATACTCGGTAATGGCGAGCAAATCCCAAACCGTAACCCCACTGTCGATGAGGGTCGGCACTTTACCGGCGGGCGAGATCGCCCGGACCTCTTTGGCGAATGTCGGCGTATCGAGGAGAATAAGCTTTTCCTCGAAGGGGGCGCCGGTGACTTTCACCGCCAGCCAGGCCCGCAGCGACCAGGAAGAATAGGTCTTGTTGCCGATGACGAGTTGCATCACGGTTTTTCCTCCCAAAACTTCATCACGGCTTTTCGCCGTCTTTCTCGATTGGCAGGCCCGCGTCGCGCCAGGCGCCGAAACCGCCATCAATATGAGCGACCGAATCGAGCCCCATGTCCTTGACGGTCTTGGTGGCCAGCGCCGATCGCCATCCGGCGGCGCAAAAGAAGACGAAGGTCTTGTTTTCGCTGAATATCGGCTTGTGATAGGGACTATCCGGATCGACCCAGAATTCCAGCATGCCACGAGGTGCATGAAGCGCGCCCGGCACCCTGCCTTCGCGCTGCAATTCGCGAATGTCGCGAAGATCGACGAGAACGACATCGCCGCTTTCCCGCAGCGTGCTCGCTTCTTCAACGGACAAGGTCCTGATTTCCGCAAGCGCTTCGTCGATCAGCGCACGGTATCCCTTCTTCATGACTGCCGGCATCGCCTGCCTCCCCTATCGGCGTTTCGACGCTAATCGGTGAGGCCTGCTGTCCAATGCGCAGGCCGCCCGTGCGTCGCTATCTGGCGGCAGTGTCGGCAGTCGGAAAAGCCTTTGCAAGGGAAAAGCAAATGCGGCCCGGCACGTCAATCCCGAGACCTGAAATGCAGAAAGGGCGCGGCTTCCCGCACCCTTTCAAAACACTGTGACAAAACGCGTCTGATCTGAGGCGACAGTGCCTTTATCGGATCGCGACGGCGGCGGTGTGCGCCGCGTCTGCTCCACCGAACAGATAGACCAAGGACAAAATGCCTCCGAGAGCCAGCACGGTCCACGCCGCGATGCCCCAACAGGACTTCTGCACGTTCTCTTCCATGAAAACCCTTCAAGGTGAATATCGGATCAACATGCCTTATCGGCACTCTTCCGATTTGGATGGCGCCCCTTTTTCGAAACGCAACTGCCATCCCTGATGCGCTGAAGAATTAAGGACTTATAAAGTATTTCGCAAGCGCAAAAAATGCAGAGCTTCCCTGCGCGGCATGCATAAATCAAAGATGGCGAAAACGTGATAGCAGCCGTTCATTCGCTTTTCCTGCCCCCTCGCGCGAAGCCGCCTTGCACCTTTCGAGCGCCGGATCTGCGCCACAAACAGGGCCGAAACCCTCGCGTCCTGCCTCCTTTCCCTTTGAAGAAGGCGCGCCCTGAATAAGCCCAAGGCGTTAACGAAAGGGCATCGTCCATCGGCTGATATGATCTATTCTGGATTAATTCCTTCCTGCCCCGGAGACGCGTGATGCCCTTGCTTTCCACAGCCGATTTTCTTGCGCTCGGCTGGTTCCTGGCCGCATGGCTTGGCTTCAATCTCGCGGTGGAGCTATCGCCGCTCAAAAAGCGCACGTTGTCGGCAACCATGGACGAGCACCGCCGCCGCTGGATGGCGACCATGAGCCGCCGCCCGGTTCGCATCATGGATGTGGCGATCCTCAGCGGATTGCAGCAGGGCACGGCTTTCTTCGCCTCCACCTCGCTGCTTGCGATAGGAGGCTGTTTCGCGTTGCTGAATTCGACCGAGCGGGTGCTTCAGGTTGCCACGCATCTTGGTCTCACCGCCACGCCAGTCCCTGCGCAATGGGAACTCAAGGTGCTGGGTCTGATGTTGATCTTCGCCTATGCCTTCTTCAAATTCGGCTGGGCGTACCGGCTCTTCAACTATACGACCATCCTTATGGGGGCGACGCCTGAGCTTCAACCCGCCGTCAACCTGCAAAACGGGCCTGAAACCGCCGAAAAGAGCGCTGAGGAATGCCGACTATTCGCGGCAAATGCGGCCGAACTCATGGTGCTGGGCGGCAACCATTTCAACCGCGGCCAACGCGCCTTCTTCTTCTCGATCGGCTATCTCGGCTGGTTCGTTGATCCTGCCGTTCTGGCGCTGACCACGCTGGCCGTTCTTTTGGTGCTTTCCCGTCGTCAGTTCGCATCCAACGCAAGATCGGTGGCGATTTCGGCACACCAATTGCCATCCTCGCCAAGCATTTTGAGCGTCGGAACGAAGATCGATACCGGAGCGTCAAATCCCTTCACATGATGCTTGCCCTTAAATCCGGCGTGGCAGCCCATCATGTTCGCGATTTCCTCGGAAACCAGGATATCGAGCTCCTGATCCCTTGAAAGGCCGGCAATTCGGGATGCCAGGTTGACCGTCGGTCCGATCACTGTGAAATCCAGCCGTGTTTCCCCACCGACATTGCCGAAAAAGACGTCGCCGGCATGCAATCCGATACCGACCCTGATCTTTGCGGCGCTATCGCTGCACTTACGATTGACGTTGGCGATCTTCTCCACCGCGTCGCGAACGGCCAACAGCGCCTGACGCGCGGCTTCGCGCGCCGTAATTTCGCAACTATACGGGAAAACAGCCATCACCTCATCGCCGATATATTTCAGCACCTCGCCGCCATGGGCTTCGACAGCACTGGTGATCGCGCCGAAGTAATCGTTGAGCAGCCCGACCAGCTGTTCCGCCGGCAGGTCGTTGGAAAGCCTGGTGAACCCCCTCAGATCCGCAAAGCCAACCACGGCGGAGATCGTCTCGCCCTCGCCGCGCTTGATGGTTCCTTCCAGAACCCGCTTTCCGGCACGCTTTCCGACATAGGTCTCAAGCATGGTGCGGGCGGAGCGCTTCAGTGTTTGAAGCTCGCACAGGAGGCCAAGCGGCCGGACAATCGTTTCCAGCACGGCGATATGGGTGTTGGTGAACCCGCCAGGAGTCTTCGTCGATGCGGTGAGCACCTTGGTCGAACCATCCGAAAACGGCATCGCCAAAGCCACATAGTCCGTGTAGCCGGCCGCTCGCAGATCGCCGACGATGCCGTATTCGCCCTCGACCCTTTGCGGCGTGATTTTCGCCCTGACACTTTGGTTGTGCAGGTAAACCTGCTTCAAGGGGCTTGCGTCATAGGCCCGCTCAAGGTCGGGGGAAGCCTTGTACCGCCGCAATTCCGTCTCGCCGTCGGACGTCCAAAGCGCGCTTTCCGCCCGCACGATCGGATGCAGGATGCCGATGCTCGTCGCCAGCCTGTTGACGGGCACGCCCGACTGGTTCAGCCGCGCGCCAAGCTGGCCAATCAGCCGCACCGGATTGTCGATATAGATCGCTCCGTCGTGCAGCCATTCGATCACATCCGCCACGATGAGCGATGCGTTGATAGTCATTTCCAAATTCCCTGCCTGATCCGGCCTGCCTGAACATAAAATGCGCGACGCACAGTCGTTTCATAACCGGCTAATTTTAAATAGTGGTTGCCTGTGCTTCTGGGAAGGTTGCAGTGCAACAATTCATTTAACACCAGCGTGAACGCTTTGTTCAGGCACGCGATGGGCCGGATTTGCGGCTAGCGGGAAAAATCATGCCGCTTTAATCGGGTGCGGGGAAAAACGCGCTGCTGCGTCCGCTCAGCCGGTAGACGGCAAGTCCGATCCATTCGCGCACAGCCTGGTCGAGCCTGGTCAGCCCTTGCGAAGCGGAGGTAAACCAGCGCAGGCGACTGGCCTTGCCATCGGTTTCCCAGTCGACCGGATAGGGACTGATGGTGTCCCAGCCTGCCTGACGGAAAGCGCCAATTGCGCGCGGCATATGCGCAGCCGATGTCACCAACAGCCAGCGCTCGCCCGTTTTCGGCATGATGATGCGGTAGCTCTCCACGGCATTTTGCCATGTGTTGAAGGATCGGCCCTCGATCTCCATGCGCTCGATCGCAACGCCCATTTCCTCCAGCAAAAGCCGCGTCAGCGCCGCCTCGCTGTTTTCACGTTGCTCACCAGCCGTTCCACCGGAAATCAGAATACGGGCTTTTGGGAATTGGCGAGCCAGCCGGGGCACCACCATGACACGTTCCGCCGGCCGCTCCACGGCGGGATAGCTCTTGCCGGTGCTGGCCAGCGTATCGATGGCTCCGCCCAGCACAATTAACCCGTCCACTTCGTCCGGCAGATCCGTAGACTGCGCGAAACGCTCTTCCAGCGGCAGGAGCAGGATATTCGCCAGCGGCGAGAACGCCCCAATGCAAAGGCCGGCAGCCGCTGCAATCACAAGCACCTTGCTCAACCGCTTGAAACGAAAAAGAGCAAGCATGAGCCCCAGAACGAGGATGAATAGCAAAAAGTTGGAAGGCCGCAGCAGAAAAAACCCCGCTTTGGCTATCAGATCAAACAAGGGCAGCACTCATTTTGATATTCTAGGGCCGGCGTCGCTCCCGGCATGGACGATAGCACCCTGCACTGCCTACTCCGGATCCCACTTCGGCGCCCACTCCAAATTGACAGTCCGTCCTTCGGGCCTGCCCAGCGCCGAGATCGCCGCCATTTCTTCGTCGCTCAACTCGAACGTGAGCGCACCGGCGTTTTCAGCAAGCCTTTCGCGATGCGCCGTCTTCGGCACGGCAATGACGTTTTTCTGCTGGATCAGCCATCGCAGGGCGATCTGCGCCGCCGTCTTGCCATGACGCTCTGCGATATCGTGGATGAGCGGCACATTGGCAACCGACCCGCGCGCTATAGGGGCGTAGGCCGTCAGCGCCATTCCAGTTGCCTCGCACGCGGCAAGCACCCGCTTTTGCGACAGCATCGGGTGATATTCGACCTGATTGACCACCAGCGCCCCTTGCGCATGATCCTGGGCCTCTTCCATCATCTTTGAGGGAAAATTCGAGACGCCAATCGCCTTGACCCAGCCCATGTCCTTCAATTCCAGAAGCCCGGCAACGGTTTCCTTCAACGGGACCTTCGGATTTGGCCAGTGAACCAGGTATAGATCGGCGTAATCCATGCCGAGCCGATCAAGGCTTTCTTCACAGGCGTCGATCATCTTTTCCGGTTCAAGGCTGTCGTACCAGACCTTTGTCGTGAGAAACACTTCCTCGCGCGGCACGCCGGCCTGACGCATGGCGGCGCCGACTTCTTCCTCGTTTTGATACATGGCGGCCGTGTCGATATGCCGCCAGCCTTCGTCAAGCGCGGCGGTAACGATATCGCAGCAAACCTGACCCGACAGTCTCCACGTTCCCAATCCGAGCGCGGGAATGGCGGTATCCTTGATCTTGACGGTTTTCACAAGCTCACCCTTTCGGCAATGGAAACTGACAAAAAATACCTCTGCGTCCGCGACGAAGCGTCTTATCCCTCAAAGAGCCTTCGCGCGCCCCTAGATCCGATAGTTCTACTTACCTGCCTGAACGTGACCGGGATCACAGACCACCCTCTTCACCAATTCTAATCTTTCGGAGGTTGACTATACAACGGAGGGATTGCAATGACCCTATATCTTAGACTGGGAGGCCGACCCGCAGTCGAAGCCGCCGTATCCAGCCTGCTCGAAAGATTGGGGGACGATCCCGTCTTCATGACGCGCAATCAGGTTGCGCTCAAGGCTTGCCCAAGAGAGAGCCTGACCGAATTCCTGGTCTTCATTTTCGCCGGCGCTCCCACCTATGAGGGGAACTCGCTCCACGAAGCCCATGGCGGGCTGGTGGTTACCGGCGCACAGCTCGACCGCTTTATCGACCACCTGGTCTCCATCTTCAGCAACGATGGACGCGATACGCGTATTTCGATCGAAACCCGCTTCGTGCTTGAGCGCGTGCGCCAATATCTGCTCAGCCCAACGGAATTGATCCAGGCTTGAAGGGCGAGAAGCGCTTGAGCATATCCCGCCAAACCTGAACCGGATTTGGCGGGATATGCTCAAGATATTGATGCCGGAGCGAATTTCGATCTCGAAAACGATCCCGTTTTCGAGGAGAGCGCTCTAGTCGCGAAAACGGGCGGATCATGCGATCCGCCCGTTTTCGTATCATCTCCGAAATGCCTGTTTCGGTCAGTCGAGATCGGAAACCGAACGGGCGATCTTGCCGACGAGGCCGTATCCGATCGCCTCTTCCGGGCTCATCCAGTAATCCCGGTCCGTATCCTTCTCGATACGGGCCATGGGCTGCCCGGTCGCCTCGGAGAACATCTTGTTAAGTCGGTCGCGCATTTTCAGAATCTCGCGCGCCTGGATCTCGATGTCCGACGCCTGACCGCCGGCGCCACCGGAGGGTTGATGCAGCAGGAAGCGGGTGTTGGCCGTGCAGTAGCGCCGCTCCTTGGGCACGGAGATGTAGATCAGCGCGCCGGCGCTGGCGACCCACCCCATGCCGAGGATGCGAACTTCCGGGCTGATGAACTGGATCGTATCGTGGATCATGTCGCCGGATTCCACGTGCCCGCCAGGGGAAGACACAATCACGGTGACCGGATCGTTTGAGACCTGAGCGAGCGCCATGAGCCGGGCGCAGACGTCACGCGCCAACTCCTGGGTGATCGGCCCGGTGATCAGCACGGTGCGCGCCTCAAACAGATGTTTGTCCACCTGGATCGACTGCGGCGTCTTGGTCTTTTCTTCCTCGTCGTCTTCGTAGCGGCTCGGCGCCTGCTTGTAGTTGTTCGTCATAAGCGACATCTGCTCCTTGTGGACGGACGAAATTTTGCGGGCGGAATGCGAACCGCAGAGTTGATTCTCTCCCCCATACTTATGCGATGCGGCCCGCCTCGCAAAGGGCGATCTGCCCTTCAACCCAAACGAAATGGAAATCGCGTTATTTCGCACGCACGCGCAACACTTCGCTTAATACGATCACGACGATGAAAGGGATCGACGGCCATTGAAACCAGAAGCTGGTCGGGCTGCCCATCATATTGATCAGAAAGAAGAAGAAGATTGCAACCGCCGAAACGCGGACGTATTTCGGCCTTGAGCGGTACCAATCGGTGAATGCGGCCAAAGATGAATGGACCGCATCGGTAAAAGGCCGCACCGCATCCTCTTGTTGCCCGCCACTATGGGACGGCGGCCTGTGGAGGTCGTCCATGTCGGAGGGCGGATCGGGCTCTTCGTCGTTTCTGCCGCCTATTCTGATACGAAAGCTTCGAACCGGCTCGGCGATATTCTTCACCTGTTGAAGCCCGAGCGAATGAAAGCCAAGAGCAAGCTTCTGGCGCACCTGATCGTATACCGAGCCTGAAATCACAATTCCACCCGGCTCCGCCACTTCCTGCAGCCGGGCGGCGACATTGACGCCATCTCCGTAGATGTCGTCGCCCTCGATCATGATGTCTCCGAGGTTGATCCCCACACGGAACGACATGCGTTCGCCATCCGGCAGCTCGGCGTTTCGGTGCCCCAGTTCCGTCTGGATGGCAGTTGCACACATGACGGCTTCTGTGACGCTGGAAAACTCGATGATGATCGCATCGCCCCAGGTATTGACAATGCGCCCGTCATGCATGGCAACAAGGCCGCCTATCGCCTCGCGATAAAGCTTCAGCCGGTTCAGGGTGCCATCCTCGTCTACAGCCATGAGGCGCGAATAATGCGCCACATCAGCGCAAAGAATCGCCGACAAGCGCCGCTTCGTCCTGTTCATGGCCATATACCCCTCATTGGCCTTTATGAATGGAGATTGCGTTACGTTAATTCAAGCGAATACGACCGGCTTGGCGCACAAACAGAACATCAGGCAGCAAGCTTCAGCCGCATCAACGGTCTGCGCGGCGAACGCCTTGCGACTTCCTCGTAACCCAGATCGCGAAAGAGCGGCGCAATGCCGACATAGGCTTCGCCCCAGATCAAGGGACGATCAGGCTCGATCGGGCAGGCTTCAAGGAAACGCGCGCCATTTACCGCCGCAAAATCCCGGGCCGCTTGCGCGAGGTGCCGCATAACGCCGGATTTCCGGTAGCTGGAACGGATGAAGAAACAGGTAATCGCCCAGATTTGGTCGCCGGCCGGCTCGCCTTCACCCTCCAGCGGCTTTGTCGTTCTGGAGAGTTGCAGCCGGATATAATCAGGCCTTGGCCCCACGGCTACCCAGCCGATGGCACGGTCGCCATCATAGCAAAGCAACCCCGGCGCAGGCCTGTCTTGCTCATCAACCCGCGCCTTGAACATCGCCTTTCGCGCGTCCCTGGTCATCGCCTTGAATGCGACACTGCGAAGGAGCGGCGACATGCACCAGCAGCCGCCCTGCGCGCCCCGTTCCGGCCCGAAGAGATCGACGAGATCGTCCCAGCGATCAGGCGTCAGGGGTTGAATGGTCCAGGATTTTTCGTCCGTCACCTGCTCGCCCCGCTTATTGGCTTGTCGAACCCTTTATCGGGCTTCCTCAACGAAATGACAGAACAATGCCAAACGCGATGAAAAGCAAGCCGGAGAGCGCCGACGCGCCATTTTGCAGCAAGCGGCCGGATATCTGCCGCTTCACGGTTAAGGCAGTAAGCGCATAAGCGGAATGCACGAGGGTCACGATTGCAGCGATCGTCAAAAACATTAGGGCGAACTGTCCGAATAGCCCCCGGTCATGGCTGAGGAACTGCGGCCAGCCGACAAGCATACTTGCCGGGCCCAGCCACCCTGTCAACGAAACAACGTAGCGGAAACAAAGACATCACGCCGTCTTGTTGAATATCTCCCGGCCGATCAGCATACGGCGGATTTCGCTCGTTCCCGCGCCAATCTCATAAAGTTTGGCATCGCGAAGCAGGCGGCCCGTCGGATAGTCATTGATATAGCCGTTGCCGCCGAGAAGCTGGATCGCATCGAGCGCGATCTTCGTGGCGGTCTCCGCCGCATAGAGAATCGCGCCGGCGGCATCCTCGCGCGTCGTCTCGCCCCGGTCGCAGGCCTGCGCCACCGCGTAGCAATAGGCGCGCGAGGCGTTCATCTGAACGTACATGTCGGCAACCTTGCCCTGCACGAGCTGAAAAGTGCCGATAGGCTGGCCGAACTGCTTACGCTCGTGCACATACGGAATGGCAACATCCATCGCCGCCTGCATGATGCCGATGGCGCCCGCCGCCAGCACCGTGCGCTCATAGTCCAGACCCGACATCAGCACGTTGACGCCCTTGCCGAGCTGATGCAGCACGTTCTCCTCAGGCACTTCGCAATCCTGGAAAACGAGTTCGCCGGTCAGCGAACCGCGCATGCCAAGCTTGTCCAGCTTTTGCGCAACGGAAAAGCCCTTGAAATCGCGCTCCACCAGAAATGCGGTAATGCCGCGCGGCCCGGCGTCCGGATCGGTCTTGGCATAGATGATCATGGTGTCGGCGTCGGGCCCGTTGGTAATCCACATCTTCGAGCCGTTGAGAATGTAGCGGTCGCCCTTCTTTTCCGCCTTGAGCTTCATGGAGACGACATCCGACCCCGCACCCGGCTCCGACATGGCGAGCGCGCCCAGATGCTCGCCGCTGACGAGCTTGCCGAGGTAACGCTTCTTCTGTTCGTCCGTGCCCCAGCGGCGCAGCTGGTTGACGCAAAGGTTGGAATGCGCCCCGTAGGAAAGACCGATGGAGGCGGAAGCCCGCGAGACTTCCTCCATCGCCACGCAATGCTCCAGATAGCCAAGGCCGGAACCGCCCCATTCCTCTTCGACGGTGATGCCGTGCAGGCCTAAATCGCCCATCGCCGTCCACAGTTCCTCGCGCGGGAACCAGTCTTCCCGGTCGATCCGATCCGCCAGCGGCGCGATCTTGTCCTGCGCGAAGGAGCGCACGGTATCGCGCAGAAGGTCTGCTGTTTCGCCAAGGTTGAAATTGAAGCTCGGTTGCTGGTTCGGGATCATGTTGCACCTAAGGGTATCTGAGGCTTAAAGCCCGGTGAAAAGGCGGTCGAGCGCCTGAACGATGTCGTCACGATAAGCGGCGAGGTTCGCAACGGGTTCCTTGAGCAGACGCCTGGATACGGCGCCCATGTCAGGCGCTACGATGACAAATTCCTCGCCATCGATGGTAACAGTGGGCATTAGTCTTGCAATCGGCATCCTTGCTTGCGCCCTCATCAAAGGGGCGACAATGACGGAAGCCAGATCTGCAAGGTGGTCGTGCTGCAGAACCACCACGAAAGGCTGATCCGGTGGGTTAGTCGGGTCAGGTGTCGGAAAGACGTCGAATTGCGCCATCAGCCTTTTCGTATCCGCTCCGCAAAGGTCCCGCTCGTATCGACGTCGGCGTTATAAGCCTCGATTGCCGACCGGTTCTCCTCGCGCCATTTTTGCGCCCGCGCTTCACCGACACGCACTTCGAGCGCTTCTTCCAGCGTACGTGACAGGTTGATGCCAAGCGCCCTCGCCTCGTCGAGCAGATCTCCCCTCACAGACAAGATTCGCAGAGCGCTTCATACCGGTTCCTCACCTTGCCTCTAATGCGCATATTTTATGCGCATTAAGTGCCAGCCATCAATGATGCCTTGACGATCAACTCAATCTTCCAGCCCCTCAAGGGCCATCATGGTGAAAAGCCCGGTCGCCACGTGAATTTCATCATCGCCGGTGATGCCGTAAACATCCGCTTTGGCGACCGTCAGCGTGCGCCCCGGCTTGATGACCCTGCCACGGGCGATCAGCTTTTCGCCCCGGCCCGGATTGAGCAGGTTCATCTTGAATTCGGTGGTGAGCACGGCATAGCCTCTGGCGAAGAGCGAAAACGAAGCGTAACCGGCGGCGCTGTCAGCGATCGTCGTCGTCACACCGGCATGAAAAAACCCGTGCTGCTGGGTCAGTTCCGGCTGAAACTCCGCAACGAGATCAACCTCGCCTGGCGCCAGATGGGCGATCTTCACGCCGAGGTGGTCCATGAAGGCCTGGCGGGCGAAACTTCTTTCCACCCGCTCGCGCCAGGTTTCGTCGCGTGCCACGAATGCGTTCATTCCGTCTCTTCCTTTTCATCCGCAAGCAAGGCTGCCGCGTCGAGACCAAGCTCGGCGAGACGCTGCAGACAACCGGCAGCGACCGCATCGAGATCAGCGAGCGTCAGATCGATATCGCGGCGCTTTTCCAAAAGCTCCGCCCGGCGCCCCTCGATACGCCGCATCAACAGGCCAATTTGCCCCGCTTCCCCCGGCGCCTTGTCGTACATGGTGATGATGTCGCGGATTTCGGCGAGCGAAAAACCCAACCGCTTACCGCGCAGGATCAGCTTAAGGCGCGTGCGGTCGCCCGGACGGAAAAGCCGCTGTCGCCCGCGGCGGACAGGCTTCACCAGCCCTTCCGCCTCATAGAAGCGCAGCGTCCGCGTCGTGATCCCGAATTCCTGGGTCAGCTGCGAAATGGTGTAATAGGGTTGCATCCAATCTCCGCCAAAGCCTCGACCAACCAACAGGAACCGGCTGCTGCATCTAAAGATTACAAAGAGATTGATTGACCTTTACGTTTTAGTCAATAGAATCATTTTTATATATAAAATACAGATAGATGCACGGCTACAAGATCAACGTATCCAATGCGACACCGTCATGCAGACGGTTGCAATCTACCGGGCCGTCGATGCCTGGCACCGTGCCCTTGTCGTCGAATTGCCAGATCGTCCAGCGTCCGGCGAAATCCGGCTCGTTACCCAGGGAGCGAAGCCACAGCATTCGCCCCGCCGGTTCGCCTTGCCGGCTCTTGCCTTCGACGATATCGCTACCAGCAAGGTAACGGAGATAGAATTCCCTGGTGGTATAGATCATCGCCGGGCGTTTCATCTCCATTTCGACGACGCCAAGCCACGCGCGAATTTCCTCAAGCATATCGTCACGATCAGGCATGGCGTCGCCACGAGGGAGTTCCAGATCGAGCGCCGGCGGCAGCGTCGCAGCAATGGCTGATGGCACCGTTTCAACGAAATTCTCTGCCTGGGCGGCCCCGGGCGAAAGCACGCTGAAAACATGATAGGCGCCGCGCGGCAGGCCGACGATCTTGGCGCCCTGCCAATTGGTGGCAAAACTCGGATCGCGGAAGTCACTGCCTTCGCTGGCCTTGATATAGGCAAAGGCGACGCCCGCGGTTTGGACCGCGTGCCAGTCGATGATTTTCTGGTGATGGGAAACATCGATGCCGGTCAGCGCGCTCATATTCAAGTCTCCACCGTGAAATTCGGCCAGAGCGGCGGCGCCGCAAGTTCCAGCACATTGCCATCGGGATCGCGAAAATAAAGGCTGGTGCCGCCTGCGGGCCAGATCACCTCGCTGATGATCGCCACGCCAACCTCTGAAAGATAGGCGCGCCAGGGATCGAGATCCTTCCCCGCAATCTTGAAAGCGAAGTGGCTATGTCCATCGCTGTGGTGGCCCGGAACCACGCCGCCCGGCGTTTCAACATCCTCAATCGTCGCGCCACGTTTGAAAACAAGAAGCGTCTCGGCCGGTGCTGCGTCATAGGCGTAAAGCCGGTCGCCTTCCACCATGCGGAAAAGGCCGAGCACGCCGCCATAAAAAGCGTGTGCAGCCGCCAGATCGTCCACATAAACAGCTGTTTCCAGAATACCGCCGATCGCGGGTGGCTTCATCACGACGAAGGCCTCCCTTTCCGATTTTTGCCTTTGCCTTCAGAATGGCAGAGAAAACCAGAAGGCGGCAATGCCGAGAAAGGCGAAAAATCCGATCACATCGGTCACTGTCGTCACGAAGACGCTTGAGGCAAGCGCCGGGTCGACATTCATCCGGTCGAGCGAAATCGGGATCAAAAGACCCGAAAGCCCGGCAAACAGCATGTTGACGATGATCGCCAAGCCTATCACCACGCCAAGACCGATATTGCCGAACCAGAAGAAAGCAGTCACGCCGATCAGCAAGGCAAGCGCTACACCGTTGAGCGCCGCAACCAGCACCTCGCGGCGGAGAACGCGCAGGAGGTTGCGGGCGTTCAGTTCCTGAGTGGCGATGGCGCGCACGGCGACCGTCATCGTCTGTGTGCCCGCATTGCCGCCCATGGAAGCAACGATGGGCATCAAGACGGCAAGCGCCACCATGGCCTCGATCGTGTTTTCGAAAAGAGCAATAACGGTCGGACGCCAGAACCGCCGTCGCCAGATTGACAACCAGCCACGTGAGGCGCGACCGCGCCGTCACGATGACCGTATCGGAAATCTCCTCGTCGCCCACGCCGGCCAGCGCGCGCATATCCTCTTCCGCTTCTTCCTGAATGACGTCGACCATATCGTCGACGGTGAGAACGCCGACCAGCCGGTCGGCCTCATCCATCACCGCGGCCGGAAACCAGATTGTAGCGCTCGAAGGTTCGCGCTGCCTCTTCCCGGTCGTCGGTGGCGCGCATCGGCACTTGCGTCTCCACCATGATCTTGGAGATCTTTTTCGACCGCTTGGAGCGCAGCAGCTTGTCGAGTGGCACGGAACCGAGAAGGCGAAAGCCCGGATCGACCACGTAGATCTCATAGAAGGTATCGGGCAGGTCGTGGTCTTCGCGCATGTGGTCGATGGTCTGGCCGACGGTCCAAAACGGCGGCACCGCAATGAAATCGGTCTGCATCAAGCGACCGGCGGATTCCTCCGGATAGTCGAGGGCACGCTGGATCTGGACACGGTCGGAAAAGGGGATCTGGCTGAGGATCGCCTCCTGATCCTCCGGCTCCATGTCTTCCAGAATGTAGACGGCGTCATCGGAATCGAGCTCGCCGATACCTTCGGCCACATCCGCCGCCGGTATCTGTTCAAGCAGCTTGACGCGAACGGCCTCGTCGAGTTCCGTCAGCGCGGCGAAGTCGAAATCGCTGCCAAGCAGCCGCACCAACGCAGCGGACGTTCGTCTTCCGAAAGGGTTTCGAGAAGATCGCCGACGTCGGCCTCGTGCAGATCGCCGGCCAACCGTCGCACGTCTTGCGACGAACCGCGCTCAAGCGCCGACTCGATCTGCTCCGAGAAACGCCGGATGCAGACCACCGTCCTCATCCCGGACCGGCATGGCTTCAGGGTTTTCAGTGGTCGGGTCGATGACGTCCGCTTCGCTCACGCTCCCCTCCGCTCTTTCCGGATCGTCCCGCCTTCAGGTTATAAGCCCAAAGCTGGAAAAGTCGCTCATTCATGGATTTATCGCGCAGCCGGCCACGGCTTGTGGCCTCGCCCCGAACTCGATACCCGAAGATGAAACCCGGGCAGCAACCGCACCACGGGCACGTTTCTTCACCAGTTTGCAAGTGGCGAGCTTTTTACGGCAGAAACAGACTTAACCCTGCCTCTTGGCAGGGACAATCGAATTCTCGAATCCGTGCACGCTTTCATGGCGAAGGACAGCGATCCGGGATCACGCCCGGCAAGTCGCGGTACCAGTCTTGAACCCTTAATTCCGGCAGTTGAAGCGGAAGATGGTCACGCCGCAAAACACGGCGCGATCCTGCTATCTCCGCGCCACGATCCAGCGGCTTTCAAATCGCCGCCCTCGGCGCCAGTCGTCGAGGCCCCCCTCGCTATCGTCGCATGGCAGGTAAAGCGCGTCGCGGAACTGCTCGAATTCCGCATCGATCATCACCGCGAAGATGAAGCAATGATCTTTTATCTCACCGAGAATCTTGTTCTTCGCCTTGACCATGAAACGCCCTGCGACCGCCTCCAGCCGCCTGTCTTTCCAGGCTGCCTGGCCGTAGTCGACCAACTCGCCATCGGCAAGTTCCAATGTCCAGTCCCGGTCACGACGAAGGGTGACGAATGTTTCGAAATCATCGAAGGGACCGTCGTTGTTTCCCCACAAGGCAGGCGCAACGAGTGCTTGCAACTCTTTCAGACCGGCCCTCGCCTCCTGGCCGTATTTCGCCTGCAGAGCGATTTCTTCACCCTTGCGGCGCTCTTCTTCTGCCTTGGCATTTTCACTGCGGAGTCTTGCCTCAAACTCCTCCTTCTGGCGCGTTTCCGCCGTCTTTTCAGCCGTTTCCGCTTTGCTTTGCGCGAATGCACGAACTGCGGCTTCCAGATCGTCCGAGCCGGCCCAATAGGGAGCGAACTCTCTTCGAATTCCCTCCCGTTCAAGCGCGGCGTCAATAAGTTTCAGATCTTTGGCCTCGGCAAGCACGCTGTCGCATTCGCCGCCCTTCAGCCGGCCAAACGCCTTTTCGATGTCGCCATAGTTCGAAAATCCGTCGGCATGAAGAAAGTATCTATCGGCACCGCTATTGTTGCGGAGCCGGTACTCGACACTTTCGGTGTTTTCGCCTTCGACCACACAGAGCCGGTTGGCGATCTCATCGAGCTGGATGAGACCCACGCCAGTGCGCGCCTCATGGCGAACGGCGTCAGCGATTTCGTCGATAAACTTGTTTTCTTCCGCCACCGCAGCTTCAACTTGCGCCGCAGGTATTACAGCCAGTTTTTGCAGTTTATGCTCTTCGTAGGCCGTAATCAGCTGCTTTGCCTCTTCGGGCGCGGCCGTCAACAAATCGGAGCGCGAGAACGCGACAACATCCACCCCAAGGGAATTGATGTTGCACCCTCCTTCATAGGTCGCTTCCACCAGGCCGAACGCAAACAGCCCGGATATCGCCTGCCGCTGCCGCGCCCAGTCCTTCCTTCCACCGTAAAACCAGCAAAACTCAGCAAACTTGTCCGTGAACACGACCTCGCCGAGGATATTCGTGCGCACATATGGTGCGTCAGACTGGGTGTTGCGCAAGAGCAGAAGGTCGCCACCTTCTCCTTCCAGCAGAAACCGATTAGCCGGAGTGATGGCAAGACCATTGTCGACCGTTTTGACTTCAGTCTTCTCCTTGTTATCGGCAACTCTCTTTTCAACATCGCGCCAAAGATCGTTGACGGCCAGAACTTCCTTGCCTTTTGCCGCAGCAACGATGAGTTCATCGCCCTCGCCGCCGTCAAGCACGGAAGAAACCGCGTCATGCAGATCGAGTAGATCCGGCAGATTTTGGTCCAGCGGATTCTGCGAAGCGAAATCTTCAACCACCGTCAACAGGGCTTGCAAATAACTGCGGGCAATAGCAATCGCGTCGTTGCGTGCGGCTGCGGTTTTCAACTCCAGCCCCCGCTGAAATTCCGCAAAAGCCCAATCGGCCGAAACGATGTCCTGCAGGCTTCCAAGGGTTTCGGCCATTTCCGCTGTGTCACTCGAGCGCTGCAATGTTGCAGCAAGCCGCGCCACATCGAAGCCCTTTTCGAAGCGCCCGCCCTTCTCGCTGTACGCCTTGATATCGGCAAGCAACCGTCCTGCCTGCGTTTCCGTCGTCTCTACCGCCAGCCGGTGAGTTTCCGCCGATGCGACCGCCTTTTGCAAGCGTTCCGCTTCTTCTGCCGGCTGCAATTGGAAGCGTTCTGCTTCTTCCGCGAGATCTATGGACTCCAGCAGTTCCAGCACATTCTTTTGCGCATTGGTGATTGTGTCGATATCTGCCGACGCCAGCGCATCGCCAATTTGCTTGTCGGCGGAAAGCAGAACCTCAATATGAGGAGACGCAATATTGCGCGCAACGTAGTCCTGGATGAAGGCCTGAGCACGAGCGGCGTTTTCCTGCGCGGCCAGAGCCGCCGAAGCCGAGGCAGCTTTCTGGGCATCAATTCGCGCCCGGGTGAATTCCACATAGGCCTTGTCCGACGCGACAAGGTCTTCAAGGTTAAGCCGCGCACGTTCTATTGCCGCTGGATTGGCCGCTTCGACCGCGCTCCTGACTTCAACGATAGCCCGCGCGACTTCCACACCGCGCGACATGGTATTGCCGGAACGCGAATAGGCTTCCAGCGCCTCGATGGTCGCTTGCGCCTTCTCATTCGCCTCTTCGAGCGCCAGCCTGGTCTTTTCCTTCGCCGCCGTCTTGTCAGCGGTTGCCTTTTCTTTTTCGGCGTTCGCCAGCCAAAGTTTTACATCCTTGTCGTCAGGCCGAGCCTGAGCCGCTGCATTGCAATGGATAACGGCATCATTCCAGAACCTTCCCCTGAAAGCGTCCGAGCATTCGATCAGCGCAACCGCAGACTTTGCCCTGTTCAATCCGGTTTCAACCTTTGCAACATCGGCGATGAGCGCGTCCCTGACGCCTTTGTCCTTGCCGGCAGCCTCTGCAATCTCCGTTTCGAGCTTGCTCAGCCGCGCTTCACCGTTCTCGATTTCCAGCCTGATTTGCCTGGCCGACTCGGCATAGGCCGCTACGAAGTCGCGATTTTTCGGCGCTGCAAGCACGCCCGCATGGCAAGCTTCGGCAGCCACCAGCCAGTCTTTGGCCTCCATAGCGGGAAGGCAGGCCTTTGCTTGTTCCAGGCGCGCTTCTTCGCGTCCCTTCGCTTCGAAATAGGCGTCACGATTTGCATAACCGGAGGCAACGAAAGCCAGATAGTCCTTGCGTTGATCAAACCCCGCATCCGTCGCCGCCCGGAATTCGGCGGCATTGGAAAAGCCACCTTTTGTAGCCCTCTCAAATGTATTCTTGTCGGAAAATCCCGATTTGCGAAATTGTTCGAACGCTTTGCGATGCGTGAAGCCGTAACTCACCGCCTCTGCGTAGGAATCGCCGTCCTCAAATCCTCCTTCCGCCGCACGCCTGTAGTCGTCCGCAGTCGCAAAGCCGGCGCTCTCCGCCGCGCGATACTCTTCCAGCGAGCGGAACCCCGCTTTCGCAAGTGCATGCAGTATCGCGATCTGATCCGCCGTGAACTCGCCCCGACGCAGGCCGAATGCCTGCTTGAAGGCTCCGACTGCCGCCCGCGTGCCCGGCCCGTAATCTCCGTCTATGGCCTTGTCGTAAAAACCCAGCTGGGCAAGAGATTTCTGGATTTCCTTGATGAACTGAGCTTCTTCCGCGCGCTGGCGCTGTTGCTCCTGACGCCGCTGCTGCTGTTGACGATTACGCTCCTGGCGCTGCGCATCATTTTGGCGCTTTTGTTGCTGGGCGCGCACACCTTGCTCGACGATGCCGCCGAAGAGCTGGATCAGGGCATCGGGATTTCCTGCGATTGCAATCTCCGGCTGCGCAAAAAGCAGAAGTGAACAAAGCCCGAGTCTTGAAAACACACCAGCCGCGGCCCGAGTTGTCGAAATCTTGTCGTTGCCGCCGAATTGATCGCTCTTACGCATCCTCGAAAATCGCCCCCAAAATCCGATCTGCTCTATTGCATGGCTGGAAATTTCACGTTTCTAGCAAATGTTAGACTCAGCGAATTTTCTACCCTTGAAGGATGTAACCCGCTTCGGCACAACCGTTCAAGCGCCCATACGCAAGTGTGATCGCGCCGCATCGCAGATAATGGCGGATGCAAGTACCTGACCTTTAAATGAAACTTATTATGTATGATGATTTTACTCGTGCAGGTATCGACGCAACTATACGCCCATGGATTGCGACCCTCCCGAAGCGTTTTACGCCGCACACGAAAAGAGGCACCGATGCGCAGCCGTACCAAGAAATAAATGTTCCCGGCCCGACCTAAAGCTTGATGTTTCTGAGTTGAAGGGCATTGCCGATTACGGATACCGACGACAGGCTCATGGCCGCCGCCGCTATCATCGGCGACAGCAGCGTTCCAAACACGGGATAGAGAACCCCGGCGGCAATCGGCACGCCGAGCGCATTGTAGACAAAAGCGAAAAAGAGATTCTGCTTGATATTGCGGATCGTCGCAGTCGCCAACTTACGCGCGCGAACGATGCCGTTCAGATCGCCCTTGACCAGCGTCAGCCCCGCGCTTTCGACCGCAACATCCGCCCCCGTGCCCATGGCAATGCCGACATGGGCGCTTGCAAGCGCCGGCGCATCGTTGACGCCGTCTCCGGCCATGGCAACCTTTCGCCCCTGGGCGCGAAGCTCCTCGACAAGCGACTGCTTGCCTTCCGGCAGCACCCCCGCCCTCACATCGTCGATGCCGAGCATACCAGCGACCGCTTTTGCCGTTCGCTCATTGTCGCCCGTCGCCATGATGATCGTGAGGCCAAGGCGATGAAGCTCGCGGATTGCATCCGCCGTCGTCTCCTTGATCGGATCGGATACGGCGATAACGCCTGCAAGTTCTCCGTTCGCGGCGACGAACATCGCCGTTTTGCCCTCCTCCCGCAATTCATCCGCCCTGGATGAAAGGCCTGCGGTTGTAATGCCGAGGTGGTCCATCAATGCCTGATTTCCAAGCGCCGCGGACTTGCCCGACACCTTGCCGGTTACGCCCTTGCCCGTCAGCGCCTCAAAATCGGTGGTTGCCGCAAGGTCCAGGTCGCGTTCGCGAGCGCCTGCCATAATCGCGTCGGCAAGCGGATGTTCCGACCCCCGCTCAAGACTGGCGGCGAGCGCCAGGACCCCGCTTTCATCGCCGTTCGCCACGACGACATCGGTGAGCTTCGGCTTTCCTTCCGTCAGCGTTCCGGTCTTGTCGACAATCAGCGTATCGACATGGGAAAAACGTTCCAGCGCCTCGGCATCCTTGATCAATACGCCTGCCTGCGCTCCGCGCCCCGTCGCGGTCATGATCGACATCGGGGTCGCCAGTCCAAGCGCACAGGGACAGGCGATGATAAGCACCGACACCGCCGACACGATCGCGAATATCATCGAAGGATCGGGGCCAACGATGGCCCAAACCGCGAAGGCAACGATCGCCACCAGCACAACCGCCGGCACGAACCACGCTGCCACCCGGTCCGCCAGCCCTTGAATTGGCGCGCGCGAGCGTTGCGCCTTCGCGACCATTTCGACGATCCGCGACAGCATCGTATCCGCGCCGACGCGCTCGGCCTCCATGACCAGCGTTCCGTTCTTGTTGAGAGTGCCGCCGGTTGCGGAATCACCAGCTTCCTTTTCAACGGGAATAGGCTCTCCGGAGATCATGGATTCATCGACCGACGAGCGGCCCTCGATAATCCTGCCGTCGACGGGAATGCTTTCGCCAGGACGAATGCGAAGCCGGTCGCCGGTCTGGATCGCTTCCAGCGGAACCTCCTCGTCGTTACCGTCAGCATCGATCCGGCGCGCGGTTTTAGGCGCAAGATCGAGCAGCGCGCGGATCGCGGACCCGGTCCGTTCGCGAGCGCGCAATTCCATCACCTGCCCGAGGAAAACAAGGGCGACAATCACCGAAGCCGCTTCGAAATAGACCGGCACATGGCCGCTCTCCATATGAAATGACGCAGGAAAGGCACCGGGAAAGAGCGTTGCCACCACGCTGTAGCCATAGGCCGCTCCAACCCCCAAACCGATAAGCGTCCACATATTGGGGCTGCGATTGATGAAGGACTGCCCGGCGCGCTGGAAAAAGGGTATTGCCGCCCAAAGAACGACAGGTGTCGCAAGCAGGAATTCAATCCAGACGGAAACGCTTTCGCCGATCCAATTGCGAAACGGCAATCCGATCATCGGGCCCATGGTCAGGACAAGCAGCGGCAGCGCACAGGCCGCGCTCACCCAGAAGCGGCGCGTGAAATCGACCAACTCCGGACTCGGTCCTTCATCGCCGGAAGGAACGCCCATCGGCTCAAGCGCCATGCCGCATATGGGACAGGAACCGGGTTCATCGCGAATGATCTGCGGATGCATGGGACATGTGTATTTCGTCCCTTTGGGCGCAGGCTCGCTTTGCTCCTGCCCTGTCAGATATCTGGCTGGATCAGCAACGAATTTGTCGTGACAGGACTGGCTGCAGAAGTGATAGCGCGCGCCGTCATGGTCGTAGCAGGGTTTCCCCTCGTCCTGCGCCACCATCATGCCGCAAACGGGATCTTTTACCTTCGTACCGTGCTTTTCATTATTATGCTCGCGGTGGTCATGATGGTGCAAAGGCTCAGTGCGATCCGGGGAATGGCTTTCTCGCTTCCTGTCCATTTTCCGACCTGTAGATTGATTGCTTAACCCCAATCTGGGGGTTCCGGCTACTGGAAGGTCAAGACCGGTCATTTCTTCTTTCTGATGTAGCGCGCTATCTCGCCAAGCGGTTCTATCTTTGGACACCTCGCTTTCAGATCCTGAGCGCGGCACCACGGATAGGGAATCTCCCCCAGCCATTGCATGATTGGAACGAGACAGTCCTGCGGCAGAACGAGCATGGTCTCGATCCGTATCGCCAGGCTGTCGGCAAGACACTCTTCGCTTGAAGAAAAATGCCAGTCATAGCGCCCGCAGCCCACCCGCACCTCGCCGCTTTCTCGATCCGACATGCCGACGACCCAGTCGCAGGTGTGCGCTTGCTGGTCCAGCTTGGGCGGGGAAGAAAGGCAAAAGGTATGGACATTTTCATAGGCAAGCGAAAACCGGCGCACGAGCACTTCGGAGATATGGTCTCGCCCTACCACCTTCGCGGGGAAAGAGACTGCGGAAGTCGGATTGTCGACCTCCAGCAAGGCGTCGTCAGTGAAAGCCTGGCTCATCAGCCAGGGACGATTGCCATCCTTGGCATGGATATAGGCTGAAATCGCATCGGCTGGTGCACGCATCACGAGCTCCAGATGGCAATGGTTCAAATGGCCTTGTTCAGGTGGCGGCGCCGGCTCTTTCAAACACAACCTTGTGCACGCATCCGCATCCGTTGAGAGGGTTTATCGCAGGTGCGCCGCGATAGAGCAATCGATCGCCTTCGAACTGGAAATAGCGGATCTGTTGTGTTCCCTCCCAGGCCCCGTTCCAGCCCATTTCGATGCTGTGAATGACGGCTCCGTTCTTGAGCTCATAGATGCCGGCATAGGCAAGCATCGTATCGTAGAGGGCAAGTTTCTCCTCCGCTGTGGGCACTTTCTCAAATGTCGGAAAGCCTTGATAAAGGCTGCCTCAGCACGCCCAGCGCTCCACCGGAAAACCTGCTTTCTTCAAGCCCTCCAGCAATTGGGCGTGATGGGCAGGATCGGCATACGGAAAGACGACCGGCCAATAGTGTTCGACGTCGGCGGGTTCCATGGAGATGATTTCAGGAAGAAGCGCCTTCGCCGCCTCTCCTCGGCCCAATTGGCCAAGGCAGGCGAGCATCATGATCAGGGTCAGGTGTTGCCGGCGAGTTGTGAGCGCACGCTCCGAATAGTGAATCGCCTCCTCGTAATTCCCCAAATGATAATGCGCCAACGCAAGGTTTCTCATGAAGAGGAAGGAAAGCGGATCGTTTGGACTGAGACGCAGGGCCGTATGCAGCGGGTCCAATGCTTCGGAAAAATGACCGATGAAAATACGCGCCCATCCGAGCGCGGAATGCCCAAGTGCGAAGTTGGGGCTCAAATCGATCACCCTTTGAGCCTTCGCCAGCGCCGCCTTGTGTCGATGCGACATCATATAGGCATGAAACAGGATGTAGTGCCCGTAAGGATCACGCGCATCGATCGCAACGGCGCGCTCGGCCTCCACGCATGCCTCGCTGAGGTCGCGCCTGATATCATCGCTGTAGCCGAAATAGCACCGCGATATCAGCGAGCGGGCGAGCGCCATATGGGCGCGGGCGAAGCCGGGATCGAGCCCGATTGCCCTTTTGTGCCAGCGCTCGGCAGCCGCCAGATCCTTGTCGGTGAACTGGTAATGGTGCCACATTCCACGCATGCAGCATTCATAGGCATCGAGATTGCCCGTCGGCTTCTGTACTGCGCGGCGCCCCTCCCCCATGAGAATTTCCGGCTCGATTGCGCCTACCACATGCTGTGTCAATTCGTCCTGGATGGTGAAAATATCGCCGTAATCCCGATCGTACGGCAAGCCTGCGTTCCATACGTTGCCCTTTCCAACGCGGCCAGAGGGCCCTTCAAAGCTACTCCCGCATCGCCGATGTGCAAAATTTTTTTACGGCACGGCTATTTTCCGCCGACGCAGACCGGGGCCAAAGGAACCACGCAAGACATCTCGTGAATTCCTGGTCCCGATGCGCTAGACTTGAAACAATAACAATGCATTCGGTCTGGCTCTGGGGAGGAGGCGATGGCTGAGGGCGAATTGAACCGAAAGCCTCGCAAGTTCACCAGCGCCGAAATGGGCGCCCTGGCGCATCTTTATCGCGGTGAAATCTACCGCAGCACCATCTGGCGAACGCGGCTCGACACAACCACCAACTGGGCCGTCGTCACCCTGGGCGTGGCGCTTTCCATCACCTTTTCCTCACCCAATGCTTCGCCGCTGCCGCTGGTGCTCGTCGGCATATTGATCCTGTTCTTCCTGATGCTGGAATCGCGCCGCTACCGCTATTTCAACGTCTGGCGCGCCCGCGCCCGCTGGATGGAAAAAAACCTTTACGCCCCGATGCTTGACGATGGCAATCTGCACCTGGAAGACAATTGGCAACAAGAACTTGCGCGCGATTACTGGCATCCGCACTACCACATCCCCTTCATGACCGCCCTCGGGCGCCGGATGCGGCGCAACTACCTCTGGATTTTGCTGATCCAGACCGTCTCCTATATTGGCAAACTGATCGTGCACCCGGTCCCGCTCGACACATTCGAGGAATTCTGGCGCAGAGCCGAAGTCGGACCAATTCCCGGGGAAGTCATGGTTGGTGCGGGAATAGCCTATATCGGCGTGTGGGTTGCCATCGCCATCTGGAGCGAATGGGAAGACCGCACCCGCTTCGGCGCGGTGCCCAGCACCAGCGGCATGGGGTAAGGCCCAGGACAAGGCGCGCACTTCATCCGCATTGCGCTCAGCGCCCAAACGCAAAAAGCCCCTGAAGGGCAACGCCGCTTCAGGGGCTTTTTTGAAATGGTGCGGTCGAGAAAACTCGAACTTCCACGGGTTTTACCCCACAGCGACCTCAACGCTGCGCGTCTACCAATTCCGCCACGACCGCAATTTCCTTGTCCGCCAAGCCCTTCGGCTGAGCGGAGCCTTCCTCTATCAAATCGGATTTTACCGCGCAAGGGGCAGTGGGAAAGATATTCACATGCCTATGGAAACGACGCCACCGCAAAGAAGGTGCGCGGCATCAGGCAACCGCGAAAGTCTCGGGATCGCTCAGATCGGTCCATCGCCACGCGGCGGGCGGCTATGGGGCGATCGCAGGATAACCTCCGTCACCGAAATGCCGATCTTGTCGCCTTGAAGCACCACCTGGCCACGCGCGACCGGAACGTTGTTTGCGAGGATCTGCACGTCGTCGTCCTCATGGGTATCGAGTTCGATGACCGCGCCGCGACCCATACGCAAAAGCTGATGCACCGGCATTTCCGATTTGCCGAGAACAACAGAAATTTCGACCGAGATATTGTCGAAGGTGGTCATTCGCTCTTTCCGCCGCTACAAAACGGTTGCTGGCCGCAAGGCCGATGCCGGCGACCGCATGCAACGGTTACCGGATGTTAATGTCTCTCTCCCAGTTCGCCTTGGTTTGGTTAACAAACCCTTAAGAACCTGACGACGAAGCCAAACGATGCACGATCGCGCCGATATCACCATCGATTTCCTGCCTCAATTCGCCAGTCCACCCGTCGAGTGGGTGATAGCCGAAGGGCTGACCGCCTATGACGACGCGGTTGCCGAGATGGAAAAGCGCGTCGCGTTGATTGCCGAAGGCAAGGCGCCTGAGCGCGTCTGGCTGGTCGAGCACCCCCCGCTCTACACCGCCGGCACCAGCGCCGAACAGTCCGATCTTCTGGCGCCGGATCGCTTCCCCGTGCATCGGACCGGACGCGGCGGGCAATATACCTATCATGGGCCGGGGCAACGGGTCGCCTATGTCATGCTCGACCTCAAGCGCCGGCAAGCAGACATTCGCGCCTTCATCGCCGCACTCGAAGACTGGCTGATCGGTACGCTGTGGGATTTTCATATTCGTGGCGAGCGGCGCGAGGATCGCGTCGGCGTCTGGGTCCGCCGTCCCGACAAGGGAGAGGGCGTGGAGGACAAGATCGCCGCAATCGGCATAAGAGTGCGCAAATGGGTCAGCTATCACGGTATTTCGCTGAATGTGGAGCCGGAGCTTGAGCATTTTTCCGGCATCGTGCCCTGCGGCATCGATCAGCACGGCGTCACCAGCCTTATCGACCTCGGGCTGCCTGTGACCATGCCGGAAGTCGATTCCGTATTGCGGCGCGAATTCGAATTGCGCTTCGGGCCGACGCTCAGCGCCTGATTCAAGCTGCCTTCACGCCGTCGGCAAAACCTCAAAGGCGCCATCGAGCGGAGCTGCGGGACCAAGCTGCCTTACTTCGCTTACCCTGGCGCCATAAGGGCCCTTGCGCGCCGCATCGATCATTGCCGAGACTTTGTCCGCCGGGCCGCAGACAATGGCCTCCACCTCGCCGGTGCGACGATTGCGCACCCAGCCGCTCAAGCCGGATGCAGACGCCAGCCGCGCCATCCAGGCACGATACCCAACCCCTTGCACCCTGCCTTCAATTGAAAGATGCACTGCTTTTCTCGCTTCGCCCATTGCCTCCTCCCGGATCGGGTCAGCGCCGCGACCAAGCCTCCAGCTCGGTGAGATAATTGAGCGGCAACGACCAGTCGCGCGCCGCGGGCAGCACGATATCTGAATGGTATTGCGGGATCGGCCGGCCCTCTTTTTTATTTGTGCCCACATAAATCAGCGCGCGGGCTCCGCCGCCTTGTCTTTGCACCGGCAGATGCACTTTCTCGTACCAGCCGCGCGCCACGCCCTCGTAGCGGTCAAGCACCCGTACATGGGCAAGTGTCAGTTCCCACAGGACGCCATGAACAATTTTCCCCGGCTGATGGAGAATGGAGGCGACACCGTCGCTGGTGATGATGAAGCGCCAGTTCCTGAGCTTGGCAAGGCCAAGCGCCTGCGCACCGGGGCATCGCTGCGACATCTGCTCGCGGTGCATATTCGAACCATAGGCAAAATAAAGTGGCATAGCCAAAATCTCATCGGGCGCTTCGGCGCGGCGTCACTCGAAATCCATGATCACTGCATCAACGGCAAGGCTATCGCCGGCCTTCGCGTGAACGGCGGAAACAACGAGATCGCGCTCGGCGCGCAGCACGTTTTCCATTTTCATTGCCTCGACGATCGCAAGCGTCTCGCCCGCCTTGACCTCCTGCCCCGCCTCGACATTCACCGACACCACGAGACCCGGCATCGGGCAAAGCAGCAGCCTGGAGGTATCGGGGGGAAGCTTCACGGGCATCAGCTGGTCGAGTTCCGCAATGCGCGGGGTCATCGTTTTGGCGATAACGGAATAGCCCTGCCAATCAAGCCGGTAACCGTTTTGCACCGGGCGAACCTGAACCGTTACCGGCAACGCGCCGATGCGGCCTTCCCACAGGATATCGCCGGGCCGCCAGTCGGCCACAACCGTTTCCACTTCGCCGCCTGCGACCGCGACATCAAGCTCAATCGGCGTTCCCGGGTAACCTGTCACGAGATCCGCCGGAAGGTAGTCGTCATCAAGCCGAACCACCCATTTCTCGCGGACCGCGCCGGAGTGCGGCCTGAGCCTGCCTGGAAGATGGTCCAGCCGCTCGCGGCGCAAGGCTTCCATCGACAGCGCGACCACCGCCAAAACCCGCTTCGCCTCTTCATCCGGGTGCGCCGGTACGAATCCGTCCGGATATTCCTCGGCGATGAAGCCGGTCGACAAGGCGCCCGAGCGCCAGCGCGGATGTTTCATCAGCGATGTGAGGAAGGGCACATTGTGCTGGATACCGTCGACGGTGAAGCCATCGAGCGCGGTGCTCATCGCCTCGATCGCTTCCGCGCGCGAGGGCGCATGCGTGATCAGCTTGGCGATCATCGGGTCGTAATACATCGAAATTTCCGAGCCTTCGGAAACACCGGTGTCGTTGCGCACGGTCACCCCGTCCACCGTACCCTCCGACGGCGGGCGATAGCGTACAAGCCTGCCGATGGACGGCAGGAAATTGCGATAAGGATCTTCCGCGTAGATGCGGCTTTCGACCGCCCAGCCCTTGAGCGAGACGTCACCTTGCGTGATCGAGAGCTTCTCGCCGGCGGCCACGCGGATCATCTGCTCGACAAGGTCGATGCCGGTCACGAGTTCAGTAACCGGGTGCTCCACCTGCAAACGGGTGTTCATTTCGAGAAAGAAGAAAGACTTGTCCTGTCCCGCGACGAATTCCACCGTACCGGCGGAATCGTAGTCGACCGCTTTTGCCAGCGCCACCGCCTGTTCGCCCATCTTGCGGCGGGTTTCCTCATCCAGAAGCGGTGACGGCGCTTCCTCGATGACCTTTTGATTGCGGCGCTGGATGGAGCATTCCCGCTCGCCCAGGTAGATCGCATTGCCGTGTTTGTCGCCCAGCACCTGGATTTCGATATGGCGCGGATTCTGGATGAATTTCTCGACGAAAACCCGGTCATCGCCAAAGGAAGACGCCGCCTCCGACTTGGAGCGGATGAAACCGTCCCGCACTTCGGCTGCATTCCAGGCGATGCGCATGCCCTTGCCGCCACCGCCGGCAGAAGCCTTGATCATCACCGGGTAACCGATTTCCTCGGAAATCTCGATTGCCTGCTCCGCCGATTCAAGCACGCCAAGATAGCCCGGAACCGTGGAAACCTTGGCCGCATTGGCGAATTTCTTCGATTCGATCTTGTCGCCCATCGCTTCGATTGCGCGCGGATTCGGGCCGATGAAGACAATACCTTCAGCCTTGAGAGCATTGGCGAAGGCTGCGCGCTCCGACAGGAACCCGTAACCCGGATGGACAGCCTCAGCCCCGGTTTCCTTGCAGGCCGCGACGATCTTTTCCATGACGAGATAGGATTGCGCCGCCTGGGGCGGACCGATATGCACCGCCTCGTCGGCCATTTCCACATGCATCGCATCGCGGTCGGCATCGGAGAAAACGGCGACCGTCTTGATGCCCATCCGCCTGGCGGTCTTGATGACACGGCATGCAATCTCGCCCCGATTGGCAATCAAGATCTTGGAAAACATACCCCGGCCGCTCCATTTCCCGATGATTTCTGTGGCTTTGTAGGCTTTGCCCGTACTGCCTGCAACTGGTCAAAGGAACGAGCGATCCAGTTTGAAGAAAATGAACCGCCATCCTGTGCCGGTTCAGGGTCATTCAAAGTTTCATTAAATCGAATAAAGCAGTACATTTTTCGCGAAATGATTCAATTTTCGGAAACGCTATGCCTGCATTTGGAATCGAACTTCGCGCCACCGCCATTGCCCTTATCGCTCTCGGCTGCGTGGTCGCCCTGCCATACAGCGCAGCGCAGGCACAAGACGGCCCCTATGGCGTTTGGAGCCACGAGCAGATCAACGGCGTCGATCGCTTCTGGTCCGAAACGCAGACGGGTTCCTCTTTCACCATATGGTGCAAGGCGCTTGGCGATCGCTTCGCGACGATCCTGGACATCGACATCGAAGGCCGATCTGCCCCGCCACTGGAAACCGTGCAGGTTGGTTTCGACGGCGACGCCTTGAAGTTTCGGGCCGATGAAAATGGCAATATCCAGATGACTTGCGCTCATTGCCAGGACCAGATGGTCTGGATCTGGGGAAAGATGCGCGGCGCCCGAATGTTGCAGATCGCGTTCAGCGACGGCAGCCTTGCCGGCTTTGGATTGACGACGACCACCGCGGTGATGGACGTCCCCGTCTGCAAGGGTCTATAGCCTTTCTTTCAGGATGCAGGCTTGACGCAGGCAGCAGAGAATGGTGCTTGCCTTAACCTATGCCCGGTCAACAGGGCACAGACATGCGGCCGCACAGGCCTTCGCCTGAAATCGCAATTGGACCGAGATCTCAAATGGACGCTATCCACCTGGAAGATATGGCCTTTTACGCCTACCACGGCCTGCACGAGGAAGAAGCGCGCCTTGGGCAAAGATTCCATATCGACCTGACTTGCTGGCTAGACCTTGGCGAGGCAAGCCAAACCGACGATTACAGCAAGACCGTCTGCTACGGATCGCTTGCCAAAGCGGTCGAGGCGGCGGTGACGAACTCGCGGTTCTATCTGATCGAACGGCTGGCAGGTGCGATAGCCGACGCGGTTTTTGCCGCTGATGAGCGCATCGAAAAAATTCGCGTCAAGGTCCACAAGCCTGGTGCGCCGCTGCCCATCGCGGCTGGCCGGGTCAGCGTCGAGATCACCCGGGACAGGCCCGTCGGCTAAACAACCAGCGTTCAAGCAAAGCAATCCGGGCTGTCCGGCACGGGCTGCGGGTTCAAGATCTCATTCGCAAATTCCCGCAGTGGAATTCGGTCGAGCGCCGCACTATCTCTCTTGAAAGCACTTTTATTGACGCAACGTCATGAAGATGCAACCGTCCTTATTGATGGCCGGAGCGAGGGAGATTTCGATGGTCCGCGCAACAATCCGATTCAGTGCACTGGCGCTTGCCTGCATCATTCCGCTGGCTGCTGCTGAAGCCGCTCGCCCCGATACGCGCGCCATGACCTGCGCTTCCGCCCAACGCCTGGTGCAGCAACGCGGCGCGGTGGTGATGACGACCGGCCAACACACTTACTTTCGCTTCGTCGCCAACAGAGGCTTTTGCGACGCTTGGGAAGCGATCAAACCGAAACGCGCTCCAACCCGCGACGTTCGCCAATGCCCGGTCGGCTACGAGTGCTACGAACCGCTGTTCAATAGCTGGGATTGATCGTCGGCTGAACCAACGGGACAAAGGGTAACGCGCTAGTGTGGTGAACTTCAAATTCGGGTGACTAGCCAATTCCCGATTGACTACGCCAGCGTCATCAACGCTCTTCCCGCATTAAAGCGGAATATTGTCGTGCTTTTTCCAAGGGTTCTGCAGCTGCTTGCCGCGCAGCAGAGCGAGAGAGCGCGACACGCGCCGGCGGGTCGAATGCGGCAGGATCACATCGTCGATATAGCCACGCTCGGCCGCAACGAAGGGATTGGCGAAGCGGTCCTCGTAGTCTTTCGTTCGCTTGGCGATCTTTTCCTTGTCGGCAAGTTCCGCCCTGTAGAGGATTTCGACCGCGCCCTTGGCCCCCATCACCGCGATTTCCGCGCTCGGCCAGGCATAGTTGACGTCGCCGCGAATGTGCTTGGAGCTCATCACGTCATAGGCGCCGCCGTAGGCCTTGCGGGTAATGACGGTGATCTTCGGCACTGTCGCTTCGGCATAGGCAAAAAGAAGCTTCGCGCCGTGCTTGATCAGACCGCCATATTCCTGCGCCGTTCCCGGCAGGAAGCCGGGAACATCGACAAAAGTGACGACCGGAATGTTGAAGCAGTCGCAAAAGCGCACGAAACGGGCGGCCTTGCGGCTCGCGTCGCTGTCGAGCACGCCCGCCAGAACCATCGGCTGATTGGCGATAATGCCGATCGTGCGCCCTTCCATCCGCCCGAAGCCGGTGATGATATTGCCGGCGTGCGAGGGAGAAATCTCGAAGAAATCGCCCTCGTCGACGGTCTTGAGGATCAGTTCCTTCATGTCGTAGGGCTTGTTCGGATTGTCTGGAACGAGCGTATCGAGGCTCATGTCGATGCGGCTCGGATCGTCGTAGCAAGCGAGTTCCGGCAGATCGGCGGTATTGTTCATCGGCAGGAAATCGACGAGGCGGCGCATCTGCTGCAGCGCTTCGACGTCATTGTCGAAAGCACCGTCGGCAATCGACGATTTCGTGGTGTGGACCGAGGCGCCGCCCAGCTGTTCTGCCGTGACGGTTTCATTGGTCACCGTTTTCACAACGTCCGGCCCGGTCACGAACATGTAGGACGTGTCGCGCACCATGAAAATGAAATCGGTCATCGCCGGCGAATAGACGTCGCCGCCCGCGCAAGGACCCATGATGACGGATATTTGCGGGATGACGCCCGACGCCAGCACATTGCGCTGGAAAACTTCGCCATAGCCGCCAAGGGCTGCGACGCCTTCCTGAATACGCGCGCCGCCCGCATCGAAAATACCAAGGATCGGCGCGCGGTTCTGCAGCGCCATATCCTGGATCTTGATGATCTTCTGAGCGTGGGTTTCGGAAAGCGAACCGCCGAAGACGGTGAAATCCTTGGAAAACACATAGACCGTGCGGCCGTTGATCGTTCCCCAGCCGCATACGACGCCGTCGCCGGGAATATGACTTTCTTCCATGCCGAAATCGGTACAGCGATGGATCTTGAACATGTCGAATTCTTCGAAGGAACCTTCATCGAGCAGTACTTCGATGCGTTCGCGCGCCGTCAGTTTGCCTCGGCCGTGCTGCGCATCGATGCGCCGCTCGCCACCGCCCAGCCGGGCAACCGCGCGCCGGCGTTCCAGTTCGACCAGGACTTCCTTCATCGGAGAGCATCCTCTTGAATTCGCTTCAGCATCAAAATCTTGGAGCATATTCTCATCGCAAAGGCGAAAGCGCTTTGACGGAATATGCTCCAGCACCTATCACGCGCAAGGCCGGATCGTAACCTAGTCGAAGGATGGGGCCATTGGAACCGGGGCCTTAAAGCGTATCGTCGACACCTCAGCCGGCAGGCTGTCAGCTTTCGGCCAGGACGAGCGCGGCGATGGAAAATTCATTGTGGCGAAGTGAGCGCCGGGCGGAGGCTTCCGCGTCTTCCCCCCATTGCTCGATGTTCCAGTCCTCATCGATATGAGCGGCACGCCACACGCTTTGCGCATCGAGAAATTTTTCCGCCAGCGCAAGCGCCAGAAGGGCAGAACCTGTAAGCGACGTCGCCGTGTGGAGCGCTGCAAGCTGAAACGGCGTACGGCCATCGAAAGTCTTGCGGACCTCGGCAAGCAATGCGGCATCCTGCTCAATCGGCATCAAACCGCCGGCCAGTTTGAACGTCCCGCCAAAACGCTCGCCCGCCCAGGCAATCACCGGGTCCCATGCGTCTGCCTGTTGCAGCATAAGCCCGTCCGGACTTTCCGCCCGGTAGCAAAGAAGATCGCTTCCGGCGTATTCGGCGATTGCGTCGGCAACCTCGCCGGCGCGGTCCGCGACACCGTCGATCGCTGTATTGGCGAGGCGTGTGAGCGGCATCTTGGCCGGATCGATGGTCTTTTCCTGTTTGGACCATTCCTGCGCCGCATGAGAAGCGAGCAGCGCGCTTGGAAAGGCAAGCAGCCGCTTGGCCGGCGTTTTCACCACCCGCCCGTCGAGCAGGACGACGTGTCCGCCCTCGCGCTCATCAACGCTGACATCCTTGTAGAAACGCTTCGGCAATTCCCTGCGCGACAATTGCCTTGCTCTCTCCTCCGGGTCGATCGGCGACTTCGAGCCGATCTCTTCCAGGATATCCCGCATCAGGCCACTTTCCTTTCCCAGCCGAATAGACGCGCCAGTTCGTCGCCAAGCGCATCGAAATGATCGATCACCACGCCCGCGCCGGCAGAATGAAGACGGTCTCTCTCATGATAGCCCCAGGAAACACCAATGGAAGCAACGCCGGCATTTCTCGCCATTTCCATGTCGAAGGACGTATCGCCGATCATCACCGTTTTCTCAGCTGCAATCCCCGTTTCTTCCATCGCCTGCAAGATCATGCCGGGATGCGGCTTCGACGGCGCCTTATCCGCCGTTTGCCGCGTCACGAAACGGCCGGTCAATGCATGGCTTTCCTCCATATGGAGAACACCGCGCATGGCCTTGCCGGTGGCAACGCCCAACAATACGTCGTCACGCGCAGACAACGCATCCAGCATTGACAGCGTGCCGGGGTAGAGCGGATCGACGCTACCGGACTCGCGCAACACGATCTGCGAGGCTCTATAGGCTTCCGCCATCGCCGGCACCTTGTCGAGATGGAGTTCACCGGCAATTCGGGCAATGGCTATTTCCAGCGACAGGCCAATGACGGAAAGCGCTGTTTCGCGGTCCGGCGGTGGCAAGTCGACGGCACGAAAAGCCGCTTCCATTCCGTTCAGGATTGCGGCCTGGCTATCGATCAGCGTGCCGTCGCAGTCGAAAATAACGAGATACAGGGTTCAATCCTCCCCTTCGTGAATATCCGGATCGTATTGCGAGACATCGAAACCAAGCAGGTTCCATGTCTGCTGCATATGCGGCGGCAAGCGGCGCGGAAACATCGATCACGCCATTGCCGTTCGGATGCGGGATGACGATCCGCCGGGCGTGCAGATGCAGCTTGTTTTGTATGCCGCCCGGCACTTCCCAGTTCTCGACGTTGAAATATTTGGGATCGCCGACGATCGGATGGCCGATGTGGGCGGTATGCGCCCTCAGCTGATGGGTGCGGCCGGTAATCGGGCGCAGGCTGACCCAGGCAACCTTCGGCCCCGCTTTTTCGACGATGGAATAAAGCGAGACGGAATGCTGGGCATCGTCTTCGCCGTGGCGGGCGATCCGCATGCGCTCCAGCCCCTCATCCCGCGCCAGATAGGTTGAAATGCGCCCCTGACGGGGTTTCGGCACGCCCGCCACAAGTGCCCAATAGACCTTGCGGGTCTGGCGGGCGCGGAAGGATTTCGAAAGGTCCTGCGCCGCCTTGCGGGTTTTCGCCAAAAGCAAAATGCCAGAGGTCTCGCGATCGATCCGGTGAACGAGCCGCGGTTTGTTGCCCTTCTGGTCGCGAAAGGCTTCCAGCATGCCGTCGAGATGGCGCGTGAGGCCCGATCCCCCCTGAACCGCAAGTCCGGCAGGCTTGTTCAGCACCATGACGTCGCGATCCTCAAAAAGGATCATTTCCTCGACAGCGCGGCGGTCGTCGGAATCCAGTTTGCGCGAGCGGGGCTTGGCGTTCGCCTTATCGTCGGCGTTGACGCGGGCATCCGTCTGCATCGGCGGAATGCGCACGCTTTGCCCGGTAGCGATGCGGGTCGCAGCGTCCGCCCGCTTGCCATCGACACGAACCTGCCCGGTGCGCAAAAGCTTTTGCAAATGGCCAAAACCCAGCCCCGGGAAATGGGTCTTGAACCACCGGTCGAGGCGCATGCCTGCTTCATCGGAAGAGACTATCTTGTTTTCAATGCCGGACATCGTGAAGTTGGGATCCCGAGAGTTCGGCCGCCATGATCCGGCGCGCCGCAGATTTTCCACGGGTATAGGTGCGTTTCAGCCAATTTGAAAGGCCTAACGATCTTCGTCTTCTGCATCTGGCTTTAGGCCGTGATCACCCTGACCAGGGCAAGGCCGGCGAAAATCGCCACGAGCGAACCGACAACGGATAGCGCCACATAACCAAGCGCGAGTTCATGTTGCCCGCGTTCCCAAAGAAAGGCGAAATCAAGCGAAAAAGCCGAAAAGGTCGTGAAGCCGCCAAGCACACCGGTTGCCAGAAAATAGCGAAGGCTCTGGTCGCCGCTTGAACGCACTGCAAGCCAGGAAATGAAAACACCCATTGCAAAGGAGCCGAACAGATTGACGGCGAGCGTTCCAAAGGGAAATCCGGACCCGAGGAGCCGCAAGCTCATCATGCCGACCAGATGGCGCAGACCTGCACCGACGCCACCGCCGAGCATGATAAGTACAAGATGTTTCAATGCCCGGCCCCGTTTCTTGCGTTTCCCCGCTCCTGCTTTTGCCTAGCACGCCTTCCGGGAGGTGAGAACCACCCAAACGGCGATCATCCATCGACGGACTGCCGCTCTTCCTCCAGCAAAACCTCCACTTCTGCGATCAATCCCGGCACCAGCAGCGGGTCGGCGAGAAGATGCGGCATTTCCTCCCAAAGGATCGACAGGAAAAGATCGCGCCGCAGTTGCTTCAGCTCCGCTTCCTGTAGGGTTTTTTCGGTTCTGGCGGCGGAAAGAACCAGACCCATGAGCCTGTCCGCCGCGTTCAGCCGGCCCCAAAGATAATCGTGCTCTCGCCAGCGCCGGTTGAAAAAAGCGCCGAACGCGCTCAGCGTCGTGCCTTTCAAGCTTATCCCGTCCGGGCGCAATGCATGCGGATCGGTGGGGCTGATGCGGTCGATGCGGATCTCGTTGACCTCCACCGAATCGGACCGCCGCAAAACCGGCAGCGTGACGAGGTCGTAGAAGGCGAAACCAACATAAGCGCTGGTGAGCGAAAGGCGAAGATCGGCGGTGAGGTAGTTGTAGACCATGACCGAAAACACGTCGTCCGTCAGCCGGTCGAGGTCGGTCAGTCCCATGCGCCCCCCGAGGATATTGAGAATACGGGTGAGCGCGGAATGGTCGCCAGCGCCGGAAGCGGCGTAATCCGCGGCAAGCCGGATGGTTTCCGCGCCGTAGAACTCACGCGACCAGCGGCGGCTGAGGTTGTCGATCTGCTCGTAGAACGTGGTCTTGAGCTCATCCATTTCGGCCGAGCCCTTGCCCGTTTCTTTCTCCTCCACCCGGTAAAGGCGGTTGAGGCGCAAGATAACGAACCGCAGCCTGCGGATACGATAGTCGACATCCAGCCGCCGAAGGAATTCGATGACGGGCAGAGGCGTCGCCGTCGATTTCGGCGCCCTTTTCAATTCCTCGTCCAGCCAGGTGGAAATCCGGTCGATCAGATCCGCCTGACTTGACTGAATGCCGCCAAGTTGAGCCAGGCGGCAGAGAAGCATGGCGAGTTTTTCGGTAACGACGCGGATCTTGAGCCGCTGATAGCCGAAGTAGGAATACCCGGCCTCGCGATGGGCGGCTTCATTCGCCTTGATCCGGGACCGCGTCAATTCGTTCACCGTCAGCGGCTTGCTTGCGTCAAGGCGCATGATGCGCGCCACCGCCGCTTCCACCACCGGCTCTGCGGCGGAAATGACGTCGGCAACGTGGCGGGCATCCCTGTTGAGGTCCTCCACCTGCTGCAAAGCGTCGCCGATTGGTTCGTTTCTGGGAATATGGGCGAGAGAGGCCAGGATCACCCGGAAGAAACCGGGCAACTCGTGCTCGACGCCTGTATCGTCCGTCTCGATCTCCGCCGGAAGGGGGTCGACATAGATCAGCCGGCGAACGACCTCCCGCGACGCCGAACGGCTGGCAATGGCGTCTATGACCGGCTGGAACGGCTTGTTCATCACTACGCTGCCGTCCACATAGACCCGCTTGGTCGGGTCGGTGCCCCGGTCTCCCGACAATTTGCCGATCAGCAGCCTGCGCCGATCTTTCGGATCCTCACCACTTAGCCATGGCTCTTTCCTGCCCGTCATCACGCGGTCCATCTCGGCCAAGGTCATTGGCGGAAATGCGCCGGGAAATGCCGAAGTCGCACGGGCAGCAAAAATCAGCGACGGGATATGGCGGTCGGTAAACTCCGAATAAACGTCGCCCGCCACCCGGTGCCTTGCCTTGAAGCGAAGGATCCTGCGGTGTTCCTTTTCCTCGATGAAGGCTGCGTTATCGATTTCAAAGCGCCTGCGCAGACCGTGAAAATCCGTCAGCGTCACGTAAAGGTCCAGCCGCTGGCCTTGCGGGATAAGTGTGCGGATCGGGCCGATGGGATAGTCGAAATCGCCATTGGCCACCCCCATCGCCTTTGCCGCATCCAGCATCCAGCCAACGAAGCGTTCGCCCGAAAAGGGCGGCGTGAACCATCTGTTGCGGACGAACTGACGCAGCTTCTCGCGCGTCTCGGGATCGGTTGTCTCCGATTTGAGACCCATCGCGATCAGCCGGTCGATCACCGGGGCGATCGATCCCTTGAAATAGCGGCTGAACCCCACCGGCGGGTTTGACAGCAGGGTCACATCGGCATTTCGAAGCCAAAGATCGCGGTGTTCGTCGAGGCTGAGATCATGGGCGATCGCCCGCGCCAGCATGACGCCGTTGATGCCGCCGGCCGATGCACCCGCGATCACGTCGACCACCACCCGGAGATTGAGTTCCGGCGTCAATAGCCCAAGCAGCCTGCGATAGACCGCCGTCGAGGAAACGTCTTTGCGGTCCTCCTCTGCTTCGAAAGGGGAATACAGGCCACTCAGCAAGGATTCATGCCGCTTGGAAGCGCGGACGATGTTCAAAAATTCCCGCGTTACCCCATGCATGTAGACGGCGAGCGAAACGCCGCCGTAAAGCACAAGGGCAAGCCGGAGTTCTTTTTGTTTCATGAGCCCGTTCGCTCAAATCGACTGCGCCGATGATTGTGCGAAAAAAACGTCACCGCAATGACCAACGGGACGCACCTTGAAAGAATATCCCGATTAATCTTCGTAGAGCGCATCGATCACCGGGCATTCGGGTACCCGCCCCTTGCCGCATTCCGACGCCATCGCGTCAAGAACGCTCGCCAAACGCTGGAGATCGCCGATCTTGGCCTTTACCGCTCTTGCATGATCCTGGACGACGTCATGCACTTCCTCGCAGGTCAAAGCGCCTCGATCCTCAAGCGTCAGGAGCGTTCGGATATCGTCGAGGCCGAACCCCAGTTCCCGTCCCCGCCTGATGAATACGAGCCGCTTCAACTGCGCCCGGTCATAAAACCGATGGCCGCTTTGCCTACGGAAAGCCTGCGGCATGATGCCGATACGCTCATAGTAGCGGATCGTCTCGATATTGACGCCAGCGCGCTTCGAAAGCGCACCGATGGCGAGGCCTCGCTCATTTGTGATGGCAGTCAAGACCAACTCCTGTTGAACCTGTAGTAACTACAGAATTTATCCTCCGAAAAATGAGATGCAACGCTTTTTGATATTTCCACGGAGAAATGATGCCGACCGATAGCCCGCTCCTTCCCGCAACCGGGAAGCCCACCCTGGCCGGGACCAGCCTTACCGCCAGCTGCATCGCCTTTTTTTCCGCGCTCTGCTGCATCCTGCCCACAGCCTTCCTCGTTGCCGGGATGGGAGGGGCATGGCTCGCGGTTTTCGGCAAGATCGCCGCCATCAGCCTCTATATCGTTGCGGCGAGCGTCGTGCTTATCGCCGTAGCGTGGATACTGGCTCTTCGGCGGCAAAGCTCCAGCAGGGTGCGGATCATGCTCGTCGCTGCGTCGGCAATCACCGCTTTCGCCTGGATCCTGATCCTGCGTGAAGCCGCCTTGAACGACGCCCTTATTTCCATGATGTGAGGACCAATGACTTCTTTCACAGCTCAGCTCCAGTCGGAGATTACCTGCCCTCATTGCGCTCACAAGACGGTTGAGGAAATGCCCACGGACGCCTGCCAATGGTTTTACGATTGCAAAGGCTGCGGCGAAATCCTGAAGCCGAAAGAAGGGGATTGCTGCGTCTATTGCTCCTATGGCACGGTGCCCTGCCCGCCGGTGCAGGAAGCGCGCAGCAATGGAACGACGGCCGGCTGTTGCAGCTGAATCCGATCTGCGCCGGAGTTTGCGGATTGGCCGACATCGCCGCCGGTCCCGTCCCAGCAAGAGATAACATTGCAATGAGCGACACCCTCCCGAAAGATCATCTGCCCAAGGACAATTTGACCGAAAAGCTCGGTGTTTTGACCCGTCGAGAGACCGAGGCCCGCATTCTTATCCCTGTCGTGGAGGCAATGGCGGAGGCCTTCGGCAAGGACGAGGTCCATGCAATCCTGCGCAAGACGATCGTGGAGATCGCGCGCAAGCAAGGCAAGGCGCTTGCGGATGATTTCGGCGACGATTCCGCAGCCTTTCTGGAAACGCTGCAATTTTGGACCAAGGACGATGCGCTTCGCATCGAAACCTTGCGCGACGACGGCCGCCATCTCGATTTCAACGTCACCCGCTGCCGTTACGCCGAGATGTACCGTGCCCTCGGGGTGGCCGAGCTTGGTGCGATTTTGAGCTGCAATCGCGACTTCGCTCTGATTGAAGGCTTCAACGAAGGCGCCAAGCTCACGCGCGAGCAAACGATAATGCAGGGTGCCCCCTGCTGCACGTTTCGCTATGACTTCGGTGAGAAGGATCCGGGGTGAGAAGTATCCGGATTAACCGCCCTTTTTATCCCGGCGGAGTTTCGCCCAGTAATCGAGCCGTTTACGGATTTCGCGCTCGAAACCGCGTTCCGGCGGGTCGTAAAAGGTCTTGCGCCCCAGCTTTTCCGGGAAATAGTCCTGCCCGGAAAATCCCTCCGGCGTATCGTGATCGTAGGCATAGCCTTCGCCATAGCCTTCCGATCGCATCAGTTTCGTCGGCGCGTTCAAAATATGCTTCGGCGGCGGCAGCGAGCCGTTTTCCTTCGCGGTTTTAAGCGCCGCCTTATAGGCCTTGTAAACCCCGTTCGACTTGGGCGCGCTTGCCAGATAGACCGCCGCTTGCGCCAGCGCCAGTTCACCTTCGGGCGAACCCAGCATCTGATAGGCATCGCGCGCCGCGTTGGCCTGGACGAGAGCCTGGGGATCGGCGAGGCCGATATCCTCCACCGCCATGCGGATCAGCCTGCGCGCCACATAGAGCGGGTCTTCGCCTGCATCCAGCATTCTGCACATCCAGTAGAGCGTCGCATCCGGGTCGGAGCCTCTGACCGACTTGTGCAGGGCGGAAATCAGATTGTAGTGCCCGTCCTGGGATTTATCGTAGATCGGCGCGCGACGCTGGACGACCTCCTGAAGACGCTCGGCATCGAAGACCTCGCCTTCCCTTGCCGCCCGCCATACATCTTCCGCCAACGTTAGCGCGGCCCGGCCATCGCCATCGGCCATGCGCACCATGGTCGCCCGCGCCGCCTCGTTGAGCGGCAAAGGCTTGGCCTCGACACTTTCGGCGCGTTCAAGCAATTGTTCGATTGCCCGCGCGCCCAACGGCTGGAACACCATCACATGGGCGCGCGACAAGAGGGCGGCGTTCAGCTCGAAGCTCGGGTTCTCCGTCGTAGCACCCACCAACGTGATCGTTCCGTCTTCCATCACCGGCAGGAAACTGTCTTGCTGGGCGCGGTTGAAACGGTGGATCTCGTCGACGAAAAGCAGCGTGCCCTTGCCGGTCAAGCGCCGCGCCCGTGCAATCTCGAAAACTTTCTTCAGGTCGGCAACGCCTGAAAAAATTGCTGAAATCTGCTCAAACTGCAGGTCGGTGGCATTCGCCAGCAGGCGTGCCACTGTCGTTTTGCCCGTACCGGGCGGCCCCCAGAAGATAAGCGAACCGAGCGTGCGGGTTTCCAGCATGCGCGAAAGCGTGCCTTCCGGCCCGAGCAAATGCTCCTGACCGACTACATCGGCTTAAAGATTCCGGCCGCAGACGGTCGGCAAGCGGGCGCGGTCCCTGCTTGCCCAAGCCAGCCGCCTGGAAAAGATCGCTCATAATCCGACCTCGGTTCCCGTTCCGCCCGTTCAGCCGCGCAACGCGATGCGAAGCACTTTTTCTCCCCGCTCGATCTCCAGCCGCCACTGGCCCGGATCGCTTTTCGATATCTGGTCGAGCCGCAGCGCACTGACGATCTTGTCGTCATTGACGGAGAGGATGATGTCCCCAGCCTGCAATCCGACCCTGTTTGCCAGAGAGCCCTTTTCCACTTCGCTGACGACGACACCGGATTCAGCGCATCCATCCGAAGCTCTTCAGCAACGGCGGGAGAAAGGTTCATCACCGTGCAGCCGGCGAAGGGCGAGCGGCCAGCCAATCTGCGGGTATCGCGCGGCGTTGTTTCAGGCGCAGGCGCCAGTGCGATCTTCGATTTGCACCTCCTCCCCGTTCCTCAAAACCTGGAGGTCCGTGCTTGATCCGATTGGTTTCGTGGCGAAGCGGTAGCCGAAGCTGTCTGGATCGCTCACTTCCGCGCCGCCGACCTTGGTAATGAGATCGCCCACTTCAAGCCCGGCCGCATCGGCGGGGCCGTTCCTGAAAAGCCCGGCCACCAGCACGCCGCGCGGACGGTCGAGACCGATAGCCTCGGCAATTTCCGCCGTCACCAACTGCACATTCGCGCCGAGCCAGGGCCTGCGGACGATCCCGTCCCCCTTGGCGGCAGCCGATACGAATTGCACCATATTGGCGGGAATGGCAAAGCCAATGCCGTTCGACCCGCCGGAGCGCGAGAAAATAGCCGTATTGATGCCGACCAGCCGGCCCTGGACGTCCACCAGCGCGCCGCCCGAATTCCCCGGATTGATCGCCGCATCCGTCTGGATGAAGAATTGATAATCAGTCACGCCGACCCGCGTACGGGCGAGCGCGGAGACGATCCCCTGCGTCACCGTTTGGCCGACGCCAAATGGATTGCCGATGGCAAGGACGATGTCGCCGACTTTCAATTCATCGGAATCGGCGAAATCGACGAAGGGAAATTCATGCCCCTCGTCCATCACCTTCAAGACGGCAAGATCCGTCCGCTCGTCCTTCAGGACGATTTCGGCATCGAACTCGCGCCGGTCCGCCAGGGCGACCCGCACCGCATCGGCATCCTTGATGACGTGGAAATTGGTCATGATAACGCCGTCAGCGGAAATAATGACGCCCGAACCGAGCGAGGATTCCACCCGCTCACGAGGACGATCGGGAACAAGTCCGCCCGGACCGCCGAAGAACCGCCTAAAGAACGGATCGTTGAAGAAAGGAGAAACGCGCTGCCGCTGCAGCACCGTACGGCTGGCATAAACATTGACCACCGCCGGAGCCACATGCTCCACCACCGGCGCGAATGAAAGCGTGAGCTGGGCGTGAGTTTGCGGCACAACCCGTTCTTCCGCCATCGTCGGCGAACCGGAGACAAACATCCCGAGAACCGCGACGATTGCCAGATAGCTCCGGTATTTCACCAGAGCATATTCCGTCAAAGCGAAGTCGCCTTGGCGACAAGAATATGCTCCAACATATTGATCCTGGAGCCGTTTCTTGTCCTTCAGGTGATCCCACCTGAAGGGAAAGCGCTTTAGGCAAGCCTTCATATCCGCTTCTCCATTCTTTCAAATCCCCATCGTGTCGGCACTTGCATCAAAGCCTTCAAGCCGCGCGCATATTGGCCCTTCCTAAAGGAATGCCAAGGACAAATGACGGCACGAAAAGAAAAAGGCGGCCTGAAGACCGCCTTTTGAATTCTCGTCGATCGGAAACAATCGATCAGGCAGCTGCTTCTGCAGCTTCTGCTGCTTCCGAACGCGCCCGATCCACCGCGCCGCGGGCGCTCTCGTCGCGGTCAACCAGCTCGATCACCGCAAGGGCTGCATTGTCGCCATAGCGAAAACCGGCCTTGAGGACGCGGGTGTAGCCGCCGTTGCGGCCCTTGTAACGCTCAGCGATCGTATCGAAAAGCTTGCGGACCATATCCTGGTCGCGCATCTGGGCAATCGCCTGACGACGGGCGTGGAGGTCACCGCGCTTGCCGAGGGTGATCAGCTTTTCGACGATCGGGCGAAGTTCCTTTGCCTTCGGCAAAGTGGTGACGATCTGCTCATGCTGAATGAGAGCCGCCGCCATGTTGGCGAACATGGCTTTGCGGTGGCTCGAAGTCCGATTGAGCTTGCGGCCGCGATTGGCGTGGCGCATGGCCCTCTCCTTCCTGGTTTCTCAAGGCAGCCGCTACGCCGCCGGGTCATGGATTAGACGGACAAACCGTCGTTCAATACTGATGATCTTCGTAACGCTTGGCGAGTTCGTCGATGTTCTCAGGCGGCCAATTGGTGACTTCCATGCCGAGATGGAGCCCCATTTGAGCAAGAACTTCCTTGATTTCGTTAAGCGACTTGCGGCCGAAATTCGGCGTGCGCAGCATTTCCGCTTCGGTCTTCTGAATGAGATCGCCAATATAAACGATATTGTCGTTCTTCAAGCAGTTGGCCGAACGAACCGAAAGCTCCAACTCGTCCACCTTCTTCAGGAGGGCGGGATTGAATGCCAGTTCCGGAACGCTGTCTTCCTTCACTTCGCGCTTCGGCTCTTCGAAATTCACGAAGATGGACAGCTGGTCCTGCAGGATGCGCGCCGCGTAGGCAACCGCGTCTTCCGGCTTCAACGATCCGTCCGTCTCGATGGTCAGCGTCAGCTTGTCGTAATCGAGAACCTGCCCCTCGCGGGTATTCTCGACCTTGTAGGACACCTTCTTCACCGGCGAATAGAGGCTGTCGACCGGGATAAGACCGATCGGCGCATCTTCGGGGCGGTTGCGGTCGGCCGGCACATAGCCCTTGCCGGTGTCGACGGTGAACTCCATGCGGATTTCAGCGCCTTCGTCCAGCGTGCAAAGCACCAGCTCGGGATTGAGGATTTCAATGTCCCCGACCGTCTGGATGTCGCCAGCCGTCACCACGCCCGGTCCCTGCTTGCGCACGACCATCCGTTTCGGGCCTTCGCCCTGCATCCTCAACGCGATTTCCTTGATGTTCAGGACGATGTCGGTGACATCTTCTCGAACGCCGGGGATCGAAGAGAACTCGTGCAGAACGCCGTCGATCTGAACGGCGGTCACGGCCGCTCCCTGCAGAGAGGAAAGCAGCACGCGGCGCAGCGCGTTGCCAAGCGTCAGACCAAAGCCGCGCTCAAGTGGCTCCGCTACGACCGACGCATGAAAGCGTGGGTCATCGCCCAGCTTCACCTCAAGCCTGTTCGGCTTGATCAATTCTTGCCAGTTTTTCTGAATCGTCACAGTTGCTTCCTCCGGCTATCCCGCCGCACCCTTGGTACGGCCATTCTTTGCCATGAGAGAAAAAGGGGACGTCGACGAAGGGTCAGACGCGGCGGCGCTTGCGCGGACGGCAGCCGTTGTGCGGAATTGGCGTCACATCGCGGATCGACGTGATGACAAAGCCGCCAGCCTGCAGCGCACGCAGAGCCGATTCACGACCCGAACCTGGCCCGCGAACTTCGACCTCAAGCGTGCGAACGCCATGTTCCGCCGCCTTCTTGCCAGCGTCTTCAGCCGCGACCTGCGCAGCATAAGGCGTGGACTTGCGCGAGCCCTTGAAACCGAGCGCGCCAGCCGAAGACCAGGAAATCGTATTGCCCTGGGCATCGGTGATCGTGATCATGGTGTTGTTGAACGTCGAATTCACGTGCGCAACGCCGGAAGAAATGTTCTTCCGCTCGCGGCGACGCACCCGCGTGGTATCTTTAGCCATTATCGTTTTCCTTTTTCGATCTCTTCACCGCCGTAGTGCCGGCGGCTCCACCGCGCCCGCAAAGCCTTCCAAATTGGCCGGTCTGACCAAATACAGGGGAATCTCGCGGGCAATAGATGTCATTTCACGGATATTCTCAGACTGTCCCAACCGCCGGCCGAGGCTCCGGCAAGATCCAGGAGCACCCGGCTTAACCGGCTTTGGTTGTCCGATTACTTCTTCTTGCCGGCAATCGCCTTCGCCGGACCCTTGCGGGTACGGGCATTGGTGTGCGTGCGCTGGCCGCGAACCGGCAGGCCACGGCGATGGCGCAGGCCACGATAGCTGCCAAGATCCATGAGGCGCTTGATGTTGATCGCAACTTCGCGGCGCAGATCACCCTCAACCATGTAATCGCGGTCGATCGTCTCGCGGATCGCCAGAACCTCGGCGTCGGAAAGTTCGCTCACGCGACGCGCCGGATCGATATTCACCTTCTGGATGATCTCCTGGGCGAACTTCTTGCCGATGCCATGAATATACTGAAGCGAGATCACTACGCGCTTGTTGGTCGGAATATTTACACCTGCGATACGGGCCACGAGCCGTCTCCATATTCGGCGGCCATCCGGATTGGATCGACCGCGGTCCAGTTTTCTCCGCGTCCGGTGGAGGCCGGCCCTTGCGGAGCATGTTGTAAAACGACAAAAGACGCCGCTCATCGCTATGCGCGAGAACGCCATCCGTTGTTTCAGCGAGGAGCCTTATATAGTCTCCGTTCAATCGTCAAGCGCAGAAAGGGCTTTGGCAATATCCGCCGACACCTTGTCTATAGGCTGCATGCCATCGACCACGGTCAACATGCCCCTGCCTTCGTAGTAGGGGGCGACGATCGCCGTGTCCCGATTATAGGCCGCCAGCCGCTGCTTGAACACCTCCGGGTCGTCGTCCTTGCGAACCACTTCACCGAGTGCACGCGCTTCTTCCGCGCGTTTCACGATCCGGTCCACCAGGGCTGCCTGATCGACCTTGAGCTCAAGCACGAGTTCCAGGGCTAGCCCTTTTTGCTCCAGCATGGCGTCAAGCGCTTCCGCCTGCGCTACCGTGCGCGGGAAACCATCTAGGATAAACCCGTTCTTGGCATCGGCTTCCTCAATGCGGTCAGCGACGATACCGATGACGATTTCATCGGACACCAGCCCACCGCTATCCATAACGGACTTCGCCTGCAGACCTACGGGGGTTTGCGCGGCAACTGCCGCCCGGAGCATATCCCCGGTCGACAATTGCGGGATGCCGTATTTCTCGACCAACCGTTTAGCCTGCGTTCCTTTGCCCGCTCCGGGTGGTCCGAGAAAAATCAGCCTCATCTACGCTTCCCCCTCAACTTCGACTTCTTGACCAGCCCCTCATATTGGTGCGCAAGCAAATGTCCCTGGACCTGAGAAACGGTATCCATTGTCACGCTAACGACAATAAGGAGCGACGTGCCGCCAAAATAGAAGGGTACGCCCGTGGCGGAGATCAGGAATTCAGGCAACAGGCAAACCAGCACGATATAGGCAGCGCCGAGAACCGTTATTCTGGTCAGGACGTAGTCTATATATTGCGCCGTACGTTCACCCGGCCGGATCCCCGGGATAAAGCCGCCATGCCGCTTCAGATTGTCCGCGGTATCCGTAGGATTGAAGACAATCGCTGTGTAGAAGAAGCAGAAGAACACGATCAGCGCCGCATAAAACAACATGTAAAGCGGCTGGCCATGTCCAAGAAGCGCCGTCACCGTCGTCACCCAGCCACCGGCAGATTTAGGGCTACCGAGCCCAGCCACCGTCGCCGGTACGAGAAGCAGCGACGACGCGAAGATCGGGGGAATGACGCCGGACGTATTCAGCTTGAGTGGAAGGAAAGACGTATTCCCCTCAAACATCCGGTTTCCCATTTGTCGTTTGGGATACTGAATAAGCAGACGCCGTTGAGCGCGCTCCATGAATACGATCACACCGATCACGACGACCGACAGCGCTACCAGCGCCAGGATGATCGGCGTAGCAAGCGCACCCTGCCGCCCCAACTCCAGAGTGGAGGCGATGGCCGTCGGGAGACCCGCAACGATGCCTGCGAAAATGATCAGCGAAATACCGTTACCGATACCGCGTGACGTGATCTGCTCACCGAGCCACATCATGAACATCGTGCCGCCGACCAGCGTTACCACGGTCGATATGCGGAAGAACCAGCCCGGATCGATGACCACATTCGTCGCGCTTTCAAGACCGACGGAGATTCCGTAAGCCTGGAAGGTCGCAAGCAGCACCGTGCCGTAGCGCGTATACTGATTGATGACCTTGCGCCCCTGTTCGCCTTCCTTCTTGAGCTGCTCAAGCGCCGGCACCACAGACGTCATCAGCTGAATGATGATGGAGGCGGAGATATAGGGCATGATGCCGAGCGCGAAGATGGCCATACGCTCGATCGCGCCGCCGGCGAACATGTTGAACAAGCCAATAATGCCCTGCTGCGCCTGGCCGAAGGCCTGCGCGAGAGCAACCGGGTTGATGCCTGGGAGCGGCAGGTAAGTGCCGAGCCGATACACAAGAAGCGCACCCAGTGTAAACCAGATCCGCTTCTTTAATTCCTCGGCCTTGGAAAAAGCGGAGAAATTGAGATTAGCCGCAAGCTGTTCGGCCGCAGATGCCATTCCGTGCTCCGGTCAATTCGCTATTAAAAAATAAAGCTCAGGCCGCCTCGGCCTGAGCTCCAACAATCGTAACTTTCCCGCCGGCCTTTTCGACCGCTGCAATCGCCGCCTTGGAAGCGCCGGCAATCTCGAAGGACACCGCGCCCTTCAATTCGCCATCGGAAAGAAGCCGGACACCGTCCTTCTTCCGCTTCACCACGCCGGCTGCCTTGAGAGCATCCACCGTCACGACGGCTTTGCCGTCGAGTTTGCCGGCATCGATCGCCTGTTGAACGCGGCCAAGCGAGACGACGGTAAAGGATTTGGCGAAGATGTTGGTAAAGCCGCGCTTCGGCAACCGCCGATGCAGGGGCATCTGTCCACCCTCAAATCCATTGATCGAGACGCCTGAACGGGACTTCTGCCCCTTCACGCCGCGTCCGCCGGTCTTACCCTTGCCTGAGCCGATGCCACGGCCGACGCGCATGCTGTCTTTCGTAGCGCCAGGATTATCCCGGAGTTCATTGAGCTTCATCATTTATCTCCCGGAGATCTCACGCTTCTTCGACGACGCGCACGAGATGCTGGACTTTCCGGATCATGCCGCGAACTTCGGGACTATCCTTCAAAGTCGAACGGCGGTGCATTTTGTTCAAGCCGAGTCCGATCAGCGTTGCACGCTGCTCTTTCGGGCGCCGGATGGGGCTTCCCGTCTGCTCGACCGTCACGGTCTTTTCGGTGTTCGCCATGGAACAAACCCTCATTCAAGCTGGATTGCGTTGCCGCCGAGGTCAAGCCTCGGCAGCAGCAACTGGAGCATCGTCGTTATCACGACGCCGTGCCTGCAAGGCCGAGACCTTGAGACCGCGGCGCGCGGCAACCGAGCGCGGGCTGTCTTCATGCTTCAGCGCGTCGAAAGTCGCGCGAACCATGTTGTAGGGATTGGATGTGCCAAGCGACTTGGCTACCACGTCCTGGACGCCGAGCGTCTCGAACACGGCGCGCATCGGTCCGCCCGCAATGATACCCGTACCAGCCGGAGCAGCGCGCAGGATCACCTTGCCGGCGCCATGACGGCCCTCGACATCGTGATGAAGCGTGCGGCCCTCGCGAAGCGGCACACGGATCATGCTCCGTTTTGCGGCTTCGGTCGCCTTGCGAATTGCCTCCGGCACTTCGCGGGCCTTGCCATGGCCGAAGCCGACACGGCCTTTTTGATCGCCGACAACGACGAGCGCGGCAAATCCAAACCGACGGCCGCCTTTAACAACCTTAGCGACGCGGTTGATGTGAACGAGCTTGTCGACAAACTCGCTGTCGCGCTCTTCACGGTCCCGCATGTCCTGTCTCGCCATAATATTCGTCTTCCGTTCTTAAGAGCGTCAAGCGACGCTGGTCAGAATTCCAGCCCGCCTTCGCGTGCCGCGTCGGCCAGCGCCTTGACGCGGCCGTGGAACAGATAGCCACCGCGGTCGAACACGACCTTGGTAACGCCGGCGGCTTTCGCCCGTTCCGCGATCAGCTTGCCAACAGCCGCAGCCGCAGCGGAATCCGCCCCGGTCTTGAGCTGATCCTTGACACCGGCCTCGATCGTAGAGGCCGCTGCCACGGTGTGGCCCTTCGCATCGTCGATGATCTGAGCGTAGATCTGCATCGACGAACGGAATACGGAAAGGCGCGGACGACCGTTCGCCACCTTCTTGAGCGAGCGGCGGACGCGGTCGCGGCGACGCTCGAAACTTGATTTGCCCTTCGACATAGCGCGGTCCGTCACTTTTTCTTGCCTTCCTTGCGGACGATGAACTCACCCGCATAGCGAACGCCCTTGCCCTTATAGGGCTCCGGCGGCCTGAATTCGCGGATTTCCGCCGCGATTTGACCGACCTGCTGCTTGTCGATCCCGGAAATCATGATTTCCGTCGGTTTCGGGCATTGGATCTGCACTCCATCCGGAATCGGATAGAGAACGTCATGCGAGAAACCGAGAGCCAGCTGCAGGTTCTTGCCCTGCACCTGTGCACGATAACCGACACCGGTGATCTCGAGCTTCTTGTCGAAGCCGCTGCTCACCCCGTGGATGATGTTCGCCACCATCGTACGGCTCATGCCCCACATCGAGCGAGCCCGCTTGGACTCGTCGCGCGGATCGATCTTGATGCCGCCATCCGTCATTTCAGCCAGAACCAAGTCGTTAAGCGCGAAGGAAAGCTGTCCCTTCGGGCCTTTGACTTCCACCGTCTGGCCGTTGATCGTTGCCGTTACCCCGCTAGGCACGGGGACTGGCTTTTTGCCAATTCGAGACATATGACCAACCTGTCCAGTTCAAAACCAATATCTTTGGTGAACCACCGCATCAGAAGACGCGGCAGAGCACCTCTCCGCCCACATTGTTCTCACGCGCTTCATGGTCGCTCAAAACACCGCGAGGTGTGGAGAGGATCGAAACGCCCAAGCCATTGTTGACGTGCGGAATGTTCTTTACCGAGGAGTACACCCGGCGGCCTGGCTTCGACACCCGCTCGATTGTGCGGATGACGGGCTCGCCGTCGAAATACTTCAGCTCGATCTCCAGTTCCGACTTTCCGCCGTCGAATTCGACGGTCGAATAGCCCCGGATATAGCCTTCTTTGGCAAGGACGTCGAGTACCCGTGCCCTCAACGTCGATGCCGGCGACGAAACCTTCGTCTTGCGTCGCATCTGCGCGTTGCGAATTCGGGTGATCATATCCCCCAACGGATCGGAAATCGCCATCGGAGTCTCTCCTTACCAGCTCGACTTAACGAGGCCCGGGATCAATCCCATGGAGCCTAGTTCGCGAAGCGCCACGCGCGACATCTGCAACTTGCGGTAATAGCCGCGCGGACGGCCGGTAACCTCACAACGGTTGCGCACCCGCGTCGGCGCGGAATTCCGCGGCAATGCGGCCAGTTTCATCCGGGCTGCGAACCGCTCTTCCAGCGACAGGCTGTCGTCCTTGGCAATTGCCTTGAGCGCAGCGCGCTTGTCGGCAAATTTCTTAACGAGCCGCATGCGCCGCTTGTTCTTCTCGATCGCGCTCTTTTTCGCCATCGTCTGTCCTCGTTCCTTTCCCGTATCTTCGCTTACTTGCGGAACGGGAAGTTGAACGCGCGCAGGAGTTCGCGCGCCTCGTCATCGTTCTCGGCCGTGGTGCAGACGACAACGTCCATACCCCAGATCTGATCAACCTTGTCGTAGTTGATCTCCGGGAACACGATGTGCTCCTTGATTCCCATGGCGTAGTTGCCGCGGCCGTCGAAGCTCTTGGGGTTCAGGCCGCGAAAATCCCGAACGCGCGGAAGCGCGATGGTGATCAGCCTGTCCATGAACTCGTACATGCGCTGCCGACGAAGTGTAACCTTCGCGCCAAGCGGCATCCCTTCGCGCACCTTGAAGGTGGCGATGGATTTCGTTGCCTTGGTGATCACCGGCTTTTGGCCGGCGATCGCTGCCAGGTCGTCAGCTGCGATCTTTGCCTTCTTGGAGTCGGCAACTGCTTCGCCAACGCCCATGTTGAGCACGATCTTGTCGATCGACGGAATCTTCATCGGGTTGGTGTACCCGAATTTTTCCTGAAGCAGAGGACGCACGACCTCGTCGTAATGCGCCTTCAGCCGGGGGGAATACACATCAGCCATCGATCAGATCTCCCGAGCGCTTGGCCACGCGAACCTTCGTGCCATCGTCCTTTACCTTGAACCCGACGCGGGACGGCTTGCCGTCCTTCGGGTCCGCGATAGCGATGTTCGACACGTGGATCGGCGCTTCCTTGGAAATGATACCGCCTTCGATCTGGGCGGTCTGGCGCTGGTGACGACGCACCAGATTGACGCCACGCACCACAGCGCGGTTTTCAGACGGCAACATCTTCACGATCTCGCCGGTCTTGCCCTTGTCACGGCCCGTCAGCACGACGACCGTGTCACCTTTTTTAATTTTCGATGCCATCAGAGCACCTCCGGTGCGAGCGAAATGATCTTCATGTGATTTTTCGCACGCAGTTCACGCGGGACCGGGCCGAAGATACGGGTGCCGATCGGCTCCTTGTTATTGTTCACCAGGACGGCCGCGTTGCGGTCGAACCGGATGACTGAGCCGTCGGCCCGACGAATATCCTTCGCCGTGCGCACGACGACCGCCTTCATCACGTCGCCCTTCTTGACGCGGCCGCGCGGATTAGCCTCTTTCACGCTGACGACGATGATGTCGCCCACGCTGGCGTATTTCCGCTTCGAGCCGCCGAGCACCTTGATGCACATGACACGACGGGCGCCGGAATTATCCGCCACGTCGAGGTTTGTTTGCATCTGAATCATGACTGGCTGCCTTGTTCTCGTTTCGGCGCACTATTAAGGCACGCCGCAAGCTCACCTCAGTTCGCGGTCGTATCCTCGACCACAATCCAACTTTTGTTTTTCGAGATCGGCGCGCATTCCTGGATCAGGACCTTGTCGCCAACCTTGCATTTGTTATCTGCATCGTGCGCCCGATACTTCTTCGAGCGGCGAACGGTCTTTTTCAGCAGCGGATGCGTAAAGCGCCGCTCAACCAGAACCGTTACAGTCTTTTCGTTGGCGTCGCTGACCACGACGCCCTGAAGCTCACGTTTCGGCATCGTAGTCTCCTTACGCGCTCACGCGCTTTTCGCACAAGATCGTATTAATCCGCGCGATGTCACGGCGAATTTGCCGCACTCGCGCCGTGTTTTCGAGCTGACCCGTCGCCCGCTGAAAGCGCAGATTGAACTGCTCCTTCTTCAGGGCTTCAAGCTCGGTGGTGAGCTCGTCTTCGGTCTTCGCCCGAACATCCGTCGCCTTCATGGCTTCTCTCCTGAAATGCGGATCACTCAGCGATACGCTGAACGAACCGGCACTTAATCGGCAGCTTCGCCGCGGCAAGCCGCAACGCTTCGCGTGCAATGTCTTCCGGCACGCCGTCGATCTCGAACATGATCCGACCCGGTTTCACACGGCAGGCCCAGTACTCAACAGAGCCCTTGCCTTTACCCATGCGCACTTCGGTCGGCTTCTTTGTAACCGGCACATCCGGGAAAATCCGGATCCACACGCGTCCCGCACGCTTCATGTGACGGGTCATGGCACGACGAGCCGCCTCGATCTGGCGCGCGGTTACGCGCTCCGGCTCCACCGCCTTCAAGCCGAAGGCGCCGAAGTTGAGATCGGTACCACCCTTGGCCAGGCCATGGATGCGACCCTTGTGCTGCTTGCGGAACTTCGTTCGCTTCGGTTGCAGCATCGTTTCTCTCTCGCTTCTCTAAAATCCGCTACGCGACCTGCCGCCAATCAGGCAGCACGATCCCGATCGCCCCGGTCACGACGTCCGCCGCCACCTTGTCCCTGATCACTGCCTTCGCTCGCACGGCGCTCGGAGGCCATCGGATCATGCTCGAGGATCTCGCCCTTGAAGATCCAGACCTTCACGCCGCAAGTGCCATAGGCCGTATGCGCCGTTGCCGTGCCGTAGTCGATATCCGCACGGAGCGTATGCAGCGGCACGCGGCCTTCGCGGTACCACTCCAGGCGGGCGATTTCTGCGCCGCCCAGACGTCCGCCGCAGTTGATGCGGATGCCCTGGGCGCCAAGGCGCATCGCCGACTGAACGGCACGCTTCATCGCGCGGCGGAAGGCAACGCGCCTTTCCAGCTGCTGTGCGATGGAGGCGGCCACCAGCGTAGCGTCGACTTCAGGCTTGCGCACTTCAACGATGTTGATGTGCACGTCGGAAGACGTAAGAGCCGTAAGCACCTTGCGGAGCTTCTCGATATCCGCGCCCTTCTTGCCGATGATCACACCTGGACGACCGGAATGAATGGTCACGCGGCATTTGCGGTGCGGGCGTTCGATCACGACCTTGGATACCGCCGCCTGCTTCAATTCCTTCAGGATGTATTCCCGAATCTTGAAGTCTTCGTGCAGCAGCTGGCCGTATTCGCCCTTATCGGCGTACCAGCGCGAATCCCAGGTGCGATTGATACCGAGGCGCATCCCGATCGGATTGATTTTCTGTCCCATCAGGCAGTCTCCTCGACTTCACGGACAACTATGGTCAGATTCGAGAAGGGCTTCTCAATCCGCCCGACGCGGCCACGGGCCCGCGCCTGGAAACGCTTGATCACGAAGGCCTTGCCGACGTGTGCTTCGGCAACAACCAGGCTGTCGACGTCAAGGTCGTGGTTGTTCTCCGCGTTCGCGATCGCCGACATCAAAGTTTTTTTGACATCGTTTGCAATACGCTTGCGGGAGAAGGTCAGGTCGGCAAGAGCCGCATTGACCTTTTTTCCACGGATAGCAGCCGCGACGAGGTTCAACTTGCGCGGAGAAACACGCAGCATGCGGGTCAAGGCCCGCGCCTCGTTATCGGCGAGCACCCGCTCACGCTTCGGCTTGCCCATGGTTACTTCCTCTTCGCCTTTTTGTCGGCGCCGTGACCGTAGTAGGTGCGCGTCGGCGAAAACTCACCGAACTTGTGCCCTACCATGTCTTCCGACACCGAAACCGGGATGTGCTTCTGGCCGTTGTAAACGCCAAAGGTAAGTCCAACGAATTGCGGCAGGATCGTCGAACGGCGGCTCCAGATCTTGATGACCTCGTTGCGGCCGGATTCGCGAACCTTGTCCGCTTTATTCAAAAGATAGCCATCGACGAACGGGCCCTTCCAAACAGAACGTGACATGGTAGGTCCCCTTATTTCTTACGCGCGTGACGGCTGCGGACGATGTATTTGTCCGTCGCCTTGTTGCGCCTGGTGCGCTTGCCCTTGGTCGGCTTACCCCAGGGGGTAACCGGGTGGCGACCGCCCGAAGTCCGGCCTTCACCACCGCCGTGCGGATGGTCGACCGGGTTCATCGCGACGCCGCGAACATGCGGGTTGCGACCAAGCCAGCGCGAACGACCGGCCTTGCCGAGATTGATGTTGCCGTGGTCCGGATTGGATACCGCACCGACCGTGGCCACGCAGGTGCCGAGAACCCGGCGCTGCTCGCCGGACATCAGCCTCAGCGTCGTATAACCCTGGTCACGGCCAACGATCTGAGCGTAGGCGCCAGCCGAACGGGCCAACTGCCCACCCTTGCCAGGCTTAAGCTCGACGTTGTGAACCAGCGTGCCGACCGGAATGGAGGCGAGCGGCATGGAATTGCCGGGCTTCACGTCCACCGACTTCCCGGCGACGACCTTGTCGCCTTCAGCCAGACGCTGCGGAGCGAGAATATAGGCCAGTTCGCCGTCCTCATACTTGATGAGGGCGATGAATGCGGTCCGGTTAGGATCGTATTCCAGACGTTCCACGGTGCCGACGATATCGTGCTTGGTGCGGCGGAAATCGATCAACCGGTAGGAGCGCTTGTGACCGCCGCCGCGATTCGGCGAGGTCTTGCGGCCATGATTGTTCCGTCCGCCGGATTTGCTCAGGCCTTCGGTCAAAGTCTTGACCGGCTTGCCTTTCCAAAGGCCGGACCGGTCTACCTGCACGAGCTGGCGACGGCCGGGCGATGTCGGATTAAAGGTCTTGAGTGCCATCTATCCCTCTCCGCCTCACAAGCCGGTGGTGACGTCGATCGCGTCGCCGTCTTTCAGGGTCACGACCGCCTTTTTGACGTCGGACTGCTGACCGAGGCGGCCGCGGAAGCGCTTCACCTTGCCCTTGCGAACAAGCGTATTAACAGCCGTTACCTTGACACCGAACAGCGCCTCGACAGCGGCTTTGATCTCCGGCTTCGTCGCAGTGCGCGAGACCTTGAAGACGACCTTGTTCTGATCCGAAGCAATGGTCGACTTCTCGGTGATCACCGGCGAAAGGATCGTGTCGTAGTGCTTGAGCTCGCTCACTTGAACCGCTCCTCTAGCGCCGATACCGCAGCCTTCGTGAGCACAAGCGTGTCACGGCGTACGATGTCGTAGACATTGATGCCCTGGACCGGCAAAACGTCGATCGCAGGAATATTGCGGGCCGCAAGGCCAAAGTTCGCGTCGACATCGGCGCCATCGATGAAGAGAGCGTTCGACAGGCCGAGCTTGGCCAGGGTCTCGCGCATCGCTTTCGTCTTGCCGTCGCCGCTTTTGGCTTCGTCAAGCACGATCAGGCTGGCCGTCTTGGCCTTCGCCGAAAGTGCATGGCGCAGACCAAGCGCACGAACCTTCTTGGGAAGATCGTGTTCATGGCTACGCACGACCGGCCCGAAAGCCTTGCCGCCGCCGCGAAACTGCGGCGCCTTGCGGTTGCCGTGACGGGCTCCGCCGGAACCCTTCTGCTTCACGAACTTCTTGGTCGTGCCGGTAATTTCGGATCGGCCAAGCGTCTTGTGCGTACCGGACTGACGTTTGGCAAGCTGCCAACGGATAACCCGGTGGATAAGGTCAGTCCGCGGGTCGAGGCCGAAGATCTCGTCAGACACGGTGACCGAACCGGCTTTAGAGCCGTCGAGGGATTTTACCTCGAGTTCCATCACTCACTCTCCTTCTCGGCAACGACCACGTCGGCGACCGAACCCGATTTACGGAACGCACCCGGCTGCGGTGCAGCTTCGGGAAGCGCCCGCTTGACCGCATCGCGGATCAGTATCCAGCCGCCCTTGGCGCCGGGAACGGATCCCTCGATCATGATCAAGCCGCGTTCGACATCCGTACGGGCGATCTTCAGATTCTGGGTCGTGACGCGTTCAGCGCCCATATGACCCGCCATCTTCTTGCCCTTGAACACCTTGCCCGGGTCCTGCCGTCCGCCGGTCGAACCATGGCTGCGGTGCGATACCGAAACGCCGTGGGTCGCCCGAAGGCCGCCAAAGTTGTGCCGCTTCATGACACCGGCAAACCCCTTACCGATGGAAGTGCCCGTCACGTCGACGAACTGTCCCTCGATAAAGTGGTCGGCGGTGATTTCAGCGCCCACCTCAATGAGGTTTTCGCTGGAAACACGAAACTCGGCCAGCTTCCGCTTGGGCTCAACCTGCGCTACCGCAAAATGTCCCCGCATCGCCTTGGGCGTGTTTTTCACCTTGGCAGTACCAACGCCCAACTGCAGCGCTGTGTAGCCATTCTTATCTTCCGTCCGGTGGGCAATTACCTGACAGTTTTCAAGCTTGAGCACCGTTACCGGCACCTGCTCTCCCGCACCATTATAGATGCGCGTCATGCCCACCTTCTGTGCGATCACTCCAGAACGCATCGGCGTGTCCCCTTGTGAGCGCCTTACAGCTTGATCTCGACGTCAACGCCAGCGGCCAGATCGAGCTTCATAAGAGCGTCGACTGTCTGAGGCGTCGGATCAACAATGTCGAGGAGACGCTTGTGTGTGCGCATCTCGAACTGATCGCGGCTCTTCTTGTCGATATGCGGTCCGCGAAGCACTGTGTACTTCTCGATCCGCGTCGGCAGCGGTACTGGACCGCGCACTTGTGCACCGGTCCGCTTCGCCGTGTTGACGATCTCGCGCGTCGAAGCGTCGAGTACACGGTGGTCGAACGCCTTGAGGCGGATCCGAATGTTTTGACCGTTCATGTCTCAGTCCCCAATAGACGCGAGCGCCCAGGAAAGGCCCCGGGACGCCCTTCGTCTGTGGATTACTCGATGATGCTTGCGACGACGCCTGCACCGACGGTGCGGCCGCCTTCGCGGATAGCAAAGCGCAGACCTTCTTCCATGGCGATCGGCACGATGAGCGTCACAACCACGGAAACATTGTCGCCCGGCATCACCATTTCCGTGCCTTCGGGAAGATCCACAACGCCCGTCACATCCGTCGTGCGGAAGTAGAACTGCGGCCGGTAGTTGGTGAAGAACGGCGTATGCCGGCCACCTTCTTCCTTCGTCAGGATATAGGCTTCCGCCTTGAACTTCGTGTGCGGCGTAACCGAACCCGGCTTGCACAGAACCTGGCCGCGCTCAACGTCCTCGCGGCCGATGCCGCGCAGCAGCGCGCCGATGTTGTCGCCGGCCTCGCCCTGATCGAGCAGCTTGCGGAACATTTCAACGCCCGTCACCGTCGACTTCTGCGTATCGCGGATGCCGATGATCTCGACTTCCTCGCCCACCTTGACGATACCGCGCTCGACGCGGCCCGTGACGACCGTGCCGCGGCCCGAGATCGAGAACACGTCTTCGATCGGCATCAGGAACGGCTGGTCGCGCGGACGCTCCGGCGTCGGGATGTAGTCGTCGACGGCCTTCATCAGCTCGGCGATCTTCGTCGCTCCGATGTCGTCGTCGCGGCCTTCGAGCGCGGCAAGAGCCGAACCCGAAACGATCGGAATATCGTCGCCCGGGAAATCGTAGGAGGAGAGAAGTTCGCGAACTTCAACCTCGACCAGCTCCAGCAACTCGGCGTCGTCGACCTGGTCGACCTTGTTCAGGAACACCACCAGAGCCGGAACGCCGACCTGACGGGCGAGCAGGATATGCTCGCGGGTCTGCGGCATCGGGCCGTCGGCAGCCGAAACCACCAGGATCCCGCCGTCCATCTGCGCCGCGCCGGTGATCATGTTCTTCACATAATCGGCGTGGCCGGGGCAATCGACGTGGGCATAGTGACGCGCTTGCGTCTCATATTCCACGTGCGCCGTCGAGATCGTGATGCCGCGGGCGCGCTCTTCAGGCGCCGCGTCGATCTGGTCGTAGGCCTTGAACTCGCCGAACTGCTTCGTGATCGCAGCCGTCAGCGTCGTCTTGCCGTGGTCAACGTGACCGATCGTGCCAATGTTAACGTGCGGCTTCGTGCGCGCAAATTTCTCTTTCGCCATCGGATTTCTCCGCTCTTTCCAATTCTACGTGACAGCCCGGTTGGGCGCTCAATCAGGCGTATTTCGCCTGCACTTCATCTGCGACAGCTTGTGGAACCTGCTCGTAATGGTCGAAGACCATCGAATATTGAGCACGACCCTGGGACATGGAGCGCAGGTTGTTCACGTAACCGAACATATTTGCCAGCGGAACCATTGCTGTGATCACCGTAACGATGCCCCGGTTTTCAGTACCGGAGATCTGCCCACGGCGGGAGTTTAGGTCGCCGATGACATCGCCCATGTAGTCTTCAGGGGTGACGACCTCGACCTTCATGATCGGCTCAAGCAACTTCGGCGCGGCTTTCGCAATCGCTTCGCGGAAGCCTGCCCGACCGGCGATCTCGAACGCCAGAACGCTGGAGTCGACATCGTGGTAAGCGCCATCGATGAGCGTTGCCTTGATATCGACCATCGGGAAGCCGGCAAGCGGACCCGAGCTCATGACGCTCTCGATACCCTTGTTCACGCCCGGGATGTATTCCTTGGGAACAGCACCACCGACGATCTTGCTTTCGAACGCATAACCCGCGCCGATCTCGTTCGGCTCGATGACGATCTTGATGCGGGCGAACTGACCCGTACCACCCGTCTGCTTCTTGTGGGTGTAATCGACTTCGGAAAGCCGCGTGATCGTCTCACGGTAAGCCACCTGCGGAGCACCGATATTCGCCTCGACCTTGAATTCGCGTTTCATGCGGTCGACGATGATGTCCAGATGCAGCTCGCCCATTCCGGCGATGATGGTCTGGCCGGATTCCTCGTCGGTCTTGACGCGGAAGGAAGGATCCTCGGAAGCCAGACGATTGAGCGCGAGGCCCATCTTTTCCTGGTCCGCCTTGGTCTTCGGCTCCACGGCGATCTCGATGACCGGATCCGGGAATTCCATGCGCTCAAGGATAACCGGCTTGGACGCATCGCAAAGCGTGTCGCCCGTCGTCGTGTCCTTGAGGCCGGCGATGGCCACGATGTCACCCGCATATGCGATGTCGATGTCTTCACGCGAATTCGCGTGCATCTGCATCATGCGGCCGACGCGTTCCTTCTTGTCCTTGACGGTATTTTGCAGGGACGTACCCTTGCTCAATACACCGGAGTAGATGCGGCAGAAAGTCAGCGAACCGACGAACGGATCGTTGGCGATCTTGAAAGCCAGCAAGGCCAGAGGCTCTTCGTCGCCCGACTTGCGGGTAACGTCCGCCTCGGTCTTCGGGTCGATGCCCTTGATCGCCGGCACTTCGACCGGGTTCGGGAGGAAATCAACGACACCGTCGAGAAGCGGCTGAACGCCCTTGTTCTTGAAAGCCGACCCGCAGAATACCGGAACGAACAGACCGGCAATCGTACCCTTGCGGATGAGCTTCCTCAGGGCGTCGTTATCCGGCTCGTTGCCCTCGAGATAGGCTTCGAGCGCTGCCTCGTCGGCGTCCACCGCGACTTCGATCATCGTGTCGCGGAATTCCTTGGCCTTGTCGGCGAGATCGGCGGGAATCTCCACCTCATCCCACTGAGCGCCAAGGCTTTCGTCGCGCCAGACCAAGGCTTTCATCTCGATCAGGTCGACAACGCCCTTGAATTCGTTTTCAGCGCCGATCGGCAACTGAACCGGCAAAGGGGTCGCGCCGAGACGCGTCTTGATCATTTCGACGCAGCGGTAGAAGTCAGCGCCGAGCTTGTCCATCTTGTTGACGAAGATCATGCGCGGAACATGATATTTGTCAGCCTGCCGCCAAACGGTTTCCGTCTGCGGCTCGACGCCGGCATTGGCATCCAGCAGCGCAACGGCGCCATCGAGCACCCGCAAGGAGCGCTCCACTTCGATGGTGAAATCGACGTGGCCCGGCGTATCGATGATGTTCAGGCGCTTTTCTTTCCAAAAAGCGGTGGTCGCAGCCGAGGTGATCGTAATACCCCGCTCCTGCTCCTGCTCCATCCAGTCCATCGTGGCGGCGCCATCATGGACTTCGCCGATCTTGTGGCTCTTGCCGGTGTAATAGAGGATCCGCTCGGTCGTCGTCGTCTTTCCAGCATCAATGTGAGCCATGATGCCGAAATTCCGATAGTCCTCGATTTTATGGGTGCGCGACATACTGTCTGCCTCTTCGAGTACAATTACCAGCGGTAGTGCGAGAAGGCACGGTTGGCATCCGCCATCCGGTGCGTATCTTCACGCTTCTTGACTGCCGTGCCACGGTTGTTCGCAGCATCCAGCAGTTCACCCGACAAACGATCGACCATGGTGGTTTCGTTGCGGTTCCGCGCAGCCGAAATCAGCCAGCGTATAGCGAGCGCCTGACGACGCTCGGTACGAACCTCTACCGGCACCTGGTAGGTGGCACCGCCAACCCGGCGGGAGCGAACCTCGACCTGCGGCATCACGTTTTCAAGTGCAGCGTGAAAAACCTCAAGCGGGTTCTGCTTGGTCTTGCCTTCGATCATGTCGAACGCGCCGTAAACAATCGTTTCGGCGGCAGACTTCTTACCGTCGTACATGATGGAATTCATGAACTTGGTAATGACCACGTCCCCGAACTTCGGGTCCGGAATGATTTCTCGCTTTTCAGCGCGGTGACGACGCGACATTCTAAGCGCTCCTTACTTCGGCCGCTTCGCGCCGTATTTCGAACGACGCTGTTTACGGTCTTTCACGCCCTGCGTGTCGAGCACGCCGCGGATGATGTGATAACGCACGCCGGGAAGATCCTTCACGCGGCCGCCGCGGATCATTACCACCGAGTGTTCCTGGAGGTTGTGCCCCTCACCCGGGATGTAACCGATCACTTCGAAGCCGTTGGTCAGGCGAATCTTGGCGACTTTACGAAGAGCCGAGTTCGGCTTCTTCGGCGTCGTCGTGTAGACGCGCGTGCAAACGCCACGCTTCTGCGGACAGGCCTCCATGGCCGGAACCTTGTTCCGCTTCGGCGGATCCTTCCGCGGCTTGCGGATCAGCTGGTTGATGGTCGGCATTCTTTGCCCTTCACCTTGGTTCGTCTTTCCGGTTCCAGCACGTTCCGAACATACGGAATCGCGCCTTGATCCACACATTCAGCGTGGAAGGCGCTGCGAGAACCAGAGGACCACCGTTTGACCGGCGGTCATGAAATCGACGTTTATTCGCCTATGGACCCGGCAGCGTTTAATCGCTTTCGTTCCGAAGCGAGGCGCTTCGAAACAGGTCAGTGATTACCGCCTGCCTTCGGGATGGGCGGAAACTATCCACACGACCTGCTCTCGTCAAGGGAAACTTGAAAAATTCTTGTTGCTGGCCCAAACGGGCGAACAATAGGGAATATTTACCGGTAAAAGCCGCAACGCCGCGCAACTTATGCAAATTCCAGCGCGTGTTCGCGATGTAAAACGTCTTCAGACTTTTTCTGGCTGAACCGTAGCGTGACTGGAATCGCGCAAATTCATAAACGGTTGGTAAACAAACAACACTTTTTTCGAGACGATTCTGCTTCAGGCGATTCCCAACGGGTTGATTCCAATATTGCTTCTTGTTTCCCGACCGCGGGAGGCCGTCTCCTGGCGCATAGCGTCAAGTTCGTCAGTACGACCCATAAATCCCACAGCCGCGAAGTATCTCAATCCCGAAAAGCGATGACCGCCACATTGCCTTCGTGGGCATCGGCGTAGGCCGCCTGGTAAACCGGCTCCTCCGGCTCCTCCGTCAAAACGCCGATCTGGTCCAACTCCGCCTCGATGTAGCCTTCCTCGGAGAGCGTCTGCAAGGCGCGTCGGATAGCGCTATCGTCGTCCGGCGCCTGGAGGATGATATTGACAGCAATGGCGTTATCGGCCCCGCCGCCCGCCTTGTCCCAGACCCGTCCCACCAGAATGAAGGTCATCCGCTCGTCGGATGATGCAGTATCGTTGTCGCTCATTGTCGAATATCCTGTTTTCCTGAAATCGCGGGCCACGATTTCTCGCGCCGCAAGCGCCCGGGCCCGCCGCTCCTTCGCACCATCGTATGATGCAGCGCCCGCCCAAACAAAAAAGGGCCGCGATGTCGCGGCCCTCTTTTTCGTTAAACGAACCGGTCAAATTCAGTTGGCCGTTCCGCTCATGTCTTCCAGCATCGGTCCTGCCGCATCGACATTGGAGGCCTCGCGACGGGCTTCCAGTATCAGATCGTCGCGGTGCTGAGCCACCTGACGGATACGGTTCATCATTCCGCCGGTGCCGGCCGGGATGAGGCGGCCGACGATGACGTTTTCCTTCAGGCCGACCAGCGGATCGATCTTGCCGTTCACTGCGGCTTCGGTCAGCACCCTCGTCGTTTCCTGGAAGGATGCGGCCGAGAAGAACGACCGGGTCTGCAGCGATGCCTTGGTGATGCCGAGCAGCACAGGCACGCCCTGCGCCGGATCCTTGGCGTCGTCGATCGCCTTCCGGTTGATCTCTTCGAGTTCGATCTGGTCGATCTGCTCGCCGTTGAACAACTCGGTCTCGCCCGGATCGGTGATTTCCACCTTTTGCAGCATCTGGCGGACGATCACCTCGATATGCTTGTCGTTGATGACAACGCCCTGCAATCGATAGACTTCCTGGATCTCGTTGACGAGATAGGCCGCAAGCGCTTCCACGCCCTTGACCGCCAGAATGTCGTGCGGCGCCGGGTTGCCGTCGAGAATATATTCACCCTTCTCGATGACATCGCCTTCCTGCAGATGGAAGTGCTTGCCCTTCGGGATCAGATACTCGACCGGCTCCAGACCCTCTTCATGAGGTTCGATGATGATCCGGCGCTTGTTCTTGTAATCGCGCCCGAACCTGATCGTGCCGTCGATTTCCGCGATGATCGCGTGATCCTTGGGACGCCGCGCCTCGAAGAGTTCCGCCACCCGCGGCAGACCGCCGGTGATGTCTTTCGTCTTGGCGCTTTCCAGAGGAATACGGGCCAGCACGTCGCCTGCCTTTACCTCTTCGCCCGGCTGGATCGACAAGATCGCATCGACCGAAAGCAGGATACGGGCGTCGCCGCCACGCGGAAGCTTGCCGATCTCGCCGCTCTTGTCCTTGACGATGATCGAGGGCTTCAGGTCCTGGCCACGCTGCGACGTACGCCAATCGATGACCACGCGCTTGGTGATACCGGTCGCCTCGTCGGTCGTTTCCTGAACGGATGCACCGTCGACAAGGTCCTCGAAGTCGCCGACGCCGTCGACTTCGCTGAGGATCGGGCGGGTATAGGGATCCCATTCCGCGATCCGCTGGCCCCGCTTCATTTCATCGCCCTCATCCACGTGAACACGCGAACCGTAGGGGATGCGATGAACAGCGCGCTCGGTGCCTTCGCTATCGACGATGACAATGGCCATGTTGCGGGCCATCGCGATCATATTGCCGTCGGAATCCCGAACCATGGAGCGGTTGCGGATCTTGACCTGGCCTTCGAAGTTCGATTCCACGAAGGAACTGTCGACCACCTGCGCCGTGCCGCCGATGTGGAACGTGCGCATGGTGAGCTGGGTTCCAGGCTCGCCGATCGACTGGGCCGCGATAACGCCGACAGCCTCGCCGATATTCACCGGCGTACCGCGGGCAAGATCGCGACCGTAGCAGGTTGCGCAAACGGCAGTCTTCGTCTGACAGGTCAGCACGGAGCGGATCTTGATCGACTGGATCTTCGCCGCCTCGATGACTTCGACGTCCTTTTCCTCGATCATCTGGCCCTTGGGCACGATGACGTCGCCGGTCAGGGGATTGACGACATCCTCCGCCGCCGTACGGCCGAGAACCCGCATGCCAAGCGTCGCGATGACGTTACCCGCATCGACGATCGGCTGAACGGTGATGCCGTTTTCGGAACCGCAGTCCACTTCGACGATGATGGAATCCTGCGCAACGTCGACGAGACGACGGGTCAGATAGCCCGAGTTCGCGGTCTTCAACGCCGTATCGGCCAGACCCTTGCGGGCGCCGTGGGTGGAGTTGAAGTATTCCAGAACCGACAGGCCTTCCTTGAAGTTCGAGATGATCGGATTTTCGATGATCTCGCCGGAGGGCTTCGCCATCAGGCCGCGCATACCGGCCAGCTGCTTCATCTGGGCAGGAGAACCGCGGGCGCCGGAGTGCGACATCATATAGACCGAGTTGATCGGCTTTTGACGTCCCGTTTCCGCGTCCCGGTCGACCGCCTGGATTCGCTTCATCATCTCGTCGGCAACCCGGTCGGTACATTTCGCCCAGGCATCGACAACCTTGTTGTACTTCTCGCCCTGGGTGATCAGGCCGTCGTTGTACTGCTGCTCGTATTCCTTGACCAGATCGGAGGTCTCAGAGACAAGCCCGATCTTGGTGTCGGGAATGACCATGTCGTCCTTGCCGAAGGAAATACCGGCCCGGCAGGCATGGTTGAACCCGATCCCCATGATGCGATCGCAGAAAATGACCGTTTCCTTCTGACCGCATGCGCGGTAGACGGTGTCGATCATCTTGGAGATGTCCTTCTTCGTCATCAGCTTGTTGCAGGCGTCGTAAGGAACCTCGTGATGCTTCGGCAGAAGCTCGCCGATGATCATGCGGCCAGGCGTCGTCTCATAGATATTGGACGTCTGGTTGCCTTCGGCATCGATCGAACGGAACCGGCCCCTGATCTTGGTATGCAGGGTTACGGCCTTGGTCTCGAGCGCGTGATGCAACTCGCCCATATTGCCGAACACCATGCCCTCGCCAGGTTCGTTGTCAGCCATGATCGACAGGTAGTAGAGGCCGAGCACGATATCCTGCGAGGGAACGATGATCGGGCCGCCGTTCGCCGGATGCAGGATGTTGTTGGTGGACATCATTAGCGTGCGGGCTTCCAGCTGCGCTTCAAGCGACAGCGGAACGTGCACGGCCATCTGGTCGCCGTCGAAGTCGGCGTTGAAAGCGGAGCAGACGAGCGGATGCAGCTGAATGGCCTTGCCTTCGATCAGCGTCGGTTCGAAGGCCTGGATACCGAGCCTGTGCAGCGTCGGCGCGCGGTTCAACAGAACCGGATGCTCGCGGATAACCTCATCGAGAATATCCCAAACCTCGGGACGTTCCTTCTCCACCAGCTTCTTCGCCTGCTTCACGGTCGAAGAGAAACCCTTCGCGTCAAGGCGCGAATAGATGAAGGGCTTGAACAGCTCAAGCGCCATCTTCTTCGGCAATCCGCACTGATGCAGTTTCAGTTCGGGACCCACCGTGATGACCGAACGGCCGGAATAGTCGACGCGCTTGCCGAGCAGGTTCTGCCGGAAACGGCCCTGCTTGCCCTTCAGCATATCGGAGAGCGACTTCAACGGACGCTTGTTGGCGCCGGTGATGACGCGGCCGCGGCGGCCGTTGTCGAACAGCGCGTCGACCGATTCCTGCAGCATCCGCTTCTCGTTGCGGATGATGATGTCGGGCGCGCGCAACTCGATCAGCCGCTTCAGGCGGTTGTTGCGGTTGATGACGCGGCGGTAGAGATCGTTCAGATCGGACGTCGCGAAGCGGCCGCCGTCAAGCGGCACCAGAGGACGTAGATCCGGCGGAATGACCGGCACGACCGTCATGATCATCCATTCCGGCTTGTTGCCGGAATCGATGAAGGCCTCGACGATCTTGAGCCGTTTCGCCAGCTTCTTCGGCTTCAGTTCGGTGGTCGCCTCGGCGATTTCCTTGCGGATATGATCGCGCTCTTTTTCAAGATCGAGCGACATCAGCATCTCGCGGATCGCTTCCGCGCCGATCATTGCCGTGAACGCATCCTCGCCGTATTCGTCCTGGGCGCGGATATAATCTTCTTCCGACAGCAGCTGGTTCTGCTTCAGCGGCGTCAGGCCCGGTTCGATAACGACGTAGTTCTCGAAATAAAGAACCCGCTCGAGATCCTTCAGCGTCATGTCCATCAAGAGGCCGATGCGCGACGGCAGCGACTTCAGGAACCAGATATGGGCCACCGGAGCGGCAAGTTCGATATGCCCCATCCGGTCGCGGCGCACGCGCGACAAGGTGACTTCGACGCCACACTTTTCGCAGATGACGCCCTTGTATTTCATGCGCTTGTACTTGCCGCACAAGCACTCGTAATCCTTGATCGGACCGAAAATACGGGCGCAGAACAGACCGTCGCGCTCCGGCTTGAAGGTACGATAGTTGATCGTTTCAGGCTTCTTGATCTCACCGAAGGACCAGGAAAGGATCTTTTCCGGGCTAGCGATCGAGATCTTGATATGATCGAAGGTCTGCGCAGGAGCCTGTTGATTGAACAGGTTCATGACCTCATGATTCATGGGTTCTCTCCTTCAATGCGCGGGTGGGAAGCGAGGCCTTCGGCTCGCTTCCCATGCCGGCAGAGCAGCATCTCAGTTCGCGGTTGGGACAAGCGGTGGAAATCACTCCGCCGCGTCCGCCGTGGGAAAATCCTGTCCAATGGACGGATCGACTTCGGTATTCTGCAATTCGACGTTGAGGCCGAGCGAGCGCATTTCCTTGACGAGCACGTTGAAGCTCTCCGGAATACCCGCTTCGAACGTATCGTCGCCCCGCACGATCGCCTCATAGACCTTCGTGCGGCCCGCGACGTCATCCGACTTGACAGTCAGCATCTCCTGCAGCGTGTAGGCGGCGCCGTAGGCTTCGAGCGCCCAGACCTCCATTTCGCCGAAGCGCTGTCCGCCAAACTGGGCCTTGCCGCCGAGAGGCTGCTGCGTGACCAGTGAGTAAGGTCCGATCGAACGCGCGTGGATCTTGTCGTCCACCAGGTGGTGCAGCTTCAGCATATAGATGTAGCCAACTGTCACCTTACGGTCGAATTCCTCACCCGTGCGGCCATCGTAAAGCCAGGACTGGCCAGAGGCATCGAGACCCGCCTTTTCAAGCATGACGACGATATCCGGCTCGCGCGCACCATCGAACACCGGTGTTGCGATCGGCACACCCGTCTTCAGCTGGTCGGCAAGGCGGACGATCGATTTATCGTCATAATCCTTGACCGGCTCGCCCTTCAGGTTGTCGCCGAAGACTTCGACGATTTTACCCTTCAGGGCATTGATCTCGCCGCTCTTGCGGTATTGCTCGTACAGCTCGCCGATACGCTTGCCCATGCCGGCGCAAGCCCAGCCAAGGTGCGTCTCCAGGATCTGGCCGACGTTCATACGGCTCGGCACGCCAAGAGGATTGAGCACGATATCGACATGCGTACCGTCTTCCAGGAACGGCATGTCCTCGATCGGATTGATCTTCGACACCACGCCCTTGTTGCCGTGACGGCCGGCCATCTTGTCGCCCGGCTGGATCTTCCGCTTAACCGCGACGAAGACCTTAACCATCTTCATCACGCCCGGCGGCAGTTCGTCACCGCGCTGCAGCTTCTCGACCTTGTCGATGAACCTCTGCTCGAGACGCTTGCGGCTTTCGTCGTACTGACCGCGCAGGGCCTCGACTTCGCTCATCAGGCGTTCGTCTTCGACGGCAAACTGCCACCACTGCGACCGCGGGTACTCATTGAGGACATCACCGGACACTTCGGTGTCCTTCTTGAACCCTTTTGGTCCCGCAATGGCTACCTTTGCGAGCAGCATTTCTGCAAGGCGACCATAGACGTTGCGGTCCAGGATCGCCTGTTCGTCGTCCCGGTCCTTGGCCAGACGCTCGATCTCCTCGCGCTCAATCGCCATGGCACGTTCGTCTTTCTCGACGCCGTGACGATTGAATACGCGAACCTCGACCACCGTTCCGGTCACGCCGGGCGGCAGGCGGAGCGAGGTATCGCGAACGTCGGAAGCCTTCTCGCCGAAGATCGCGCGCAGAAGCTTTTCTTCCGGCGTCATCGGGCTTTCGCCCTTGGGCGTGATCTTGCCCACAAGGATATCGCCAGGCTTCAGCTCAGCACCGATATAGACGATGCCGGCTTCATCGAGGTTCTTCAGCGCTTCTTCCGAAACGTTTGGAATATCACGCGTGATTTCCTCAGGCCCAAGCTTGGTATCGCGGGCCATGACTTCGAATTCCTCCAGATGAATGGAGGTGAAGACGTCATCGCGCACGATACGCTCGGACAGAAGGATGGAATCCTCGAAGTTGTATCCATTCCAGGGCATGAACGCGACGAGCACGTTGCGGCCAAGCGCAAGATCGCCAAGGTCGGTCGACGGACCGTCAGCGATGATGTCGCCCTTGTTCAAAATATCGCCGACGCGAACGAGCGGACGCTGGTTGATACACGTATTCTGGTTCGACCGCTGGAACTTCTGCAGCCGGTAGATATCGACGCCGGACTTCGACGGATCGAGATCCTCCGTCGCCCTGATGACGATACGCGTGGCATCGACCTGATCGACCACACCGGCCCGGCGGGCAGCGATTGCCGCGCCGGAATCGCGCGCCACGATCGGCTCCATACCGGTGCCCACGAAAGGCGCTTCCGCCCGCACCAGGGGCACGGCCTGCCGCTGCATGTTCGAGCCCATGAGCGCGCGGTTGGCGTCATCGTTTTCCAGGAAGGGGATGAGAGCCGCGGCAACCGACACCAGCTGCTTAGGCGAAACATCCATGAAATCAACGCGGTCGGGCGAAATGAGTTCGTTTTCACCTGCGAAGCGGCAGGTGATCAGCTCAGACACGAACCGGCCTTCATCGTCGATCTCGGCATTTGCCTGGGCAACGCGGTACTTGGCCTCTTCCATTGCGGAGAGATAGACTACTTCGCTACCGACCTTGCCGTCCTTCACCTTGCGATACGGGCTTTCGATGAAGCCGTATTTGTTTACGCGGGCGAAAGTCGCAAGCGAGTTGATGAGACCGATATTCGGACCTTCCGGTGTCTCGATCGGACAGATACGGCCGTAATGGGTCGGATGCACGTCGCGCACTTCAAAGCCGGCGCGCTCACGCGTCAGACCGCCAGGCCCGAGCGCCGAGAGACGACGCTTGTGAGTGACTTCCGAAAGCGGATTCGTCTGATCCATGAACTGCGAAAGCTGCGAAGAACCGAAGAATTCGCGCACGGCGGCGGCCGCCGGCTTGGCGTTGATCAGGTCCTGCGGCATGACCGTGTCGATTTCGACCGACGACATCCGCTCCTTGATCGCCCGTTCCATACGCAGCAGACCAAGGCGGTACTGATTTTCCATCAGCTCGCCGACCGACCGTACCCGGCGATTGCCGAGGTTGTCGATATCGTCGATCTCGCCCTTGCCGTCGCGCAGTTCAACAAGCAGCTGGATGACCGCAAGAATATCTTCCTTGCGCAGCGTGCGAACCGTGTCGTCGCACTGCAGGTCAAGACGCATATTCATCTTCACGCGGCCAACCGCGGAAAGATCGTAACGCTCGGAATCGAAGAACAGCGACTGGAACATCGCTTCCGCCGTATCGACGGTGGGCGGTTCGCCCGGACGCATGACGCGGTAGATGTCGAAAAGCGCGTCTTCTCGCGCCTCGTTCTTGTCGACCGCGAGCGTATTTCGGATGTAAGGCCCGGTGTTCACGTGATCGATATCAAGCACCGGAATCTCGTCGAAGCCATGTTCGCTCAAATCGGCGATGAGCTTTTCAGTGATTTCGTCACCGGCTTCGACATAAACTTCGCCGCTTGCCGGATCGACAAGATCTTCCGCGATATAGTGGCCGTGCAGATCCTCGTTGAGCACCTTAAGTGCCGTAACGCCCTTATCGGTCAATTGCTTGATCGTGCGAGCGGTGATCTTGCGACCGGCTTCGACGACAACTTCGCCTGAATCCGCATCGATGAGGTCGTAGCCCGCCTTATTGCCCTTCAGGCGTGCGCCATCAAAGGGCATCCGCCAACTTTTATCGTCGATGCGGGTATATTCGATACGGTTGTAGAAAGTATCGAGAATGCCTTCCGCGTCCAGGCCAAGCGCCATAAGCAGCGACGACACCGGAATCTTGCGCCGGCGGTCGATACGGGCGTAAACGATATCCTTTGCATCGAACTCGATATCGAGCCAGGAGCCACGATAGGGAATGATGCGCGCGGCGAAGAGCAATTTGCCGGAAGAATGGGTCTTGCCCTTGTCGTGATCGAAGAACACGCCGGGCGAGCGGTGCATCTGCGAGACGATGACGCGTTCGGTGCCATTGACCACAAATGTACCATTGTCCGTCATGAGCGGCATATCGCCCATGTAGACGTCCTGCTCCTTGATGTCCTTGACCGATTTCGCACCAGTCTCTTCATCGACATCAAACACGATCAGGCGCAGCTTGACCTTGAGCGGCGCCGCGAAATTCATGCCACGCTGGCGGCATTCCTCGACGTCGTATTTCGGCGCCTCGAAATCAAAACGGACGAACTCCAGAAGTGCGGTGCCGGCAAAGTCGGAGATCGGGAAAACCGAACGGAATACGGCTTCCAGCCCCTCGTCGACGCGCCCGCCCTCGGGTTCGTGGACTTGCAGGAACTGATCATATGATGCCTTTTGAACCTCAATCAGGTTTGGCATCGCCGCGACTTCGCGGATGGATCCGTAGACCTTGCGGACCCTCTTGCGACCGTTGAACGTGTGCGCCATTGTCGCTCCTCGTATCGATCAGGTGACGGCTCTCCGAATAGCCGCGCGGCATAGTCGCTCATCTGGAGCGCCGCGTTACGGGCCGCACGACCCTTCGGAGAACCGTCCCCCCATTGGGACGTTTGCCCGGACCGGGAAATCCCGCCGGGTCTTGAAATTCGCGGCTCCGGTCGAAACCGGAGCCGCTTGGGCAAAAAGCCCTATTACTTGAGTTCGACCTTGGCGCCGGCTTCTTCCAGCTTTGCCTTGATCTGAGCAGCTTCGTCCTTGGAAACCTGCTCTTTAACCGCCTTCGGAGCGCCTTCGACCAGGTCCTTGGCTTCTTTCAGGCCAAGACCGGTGATCGCACGCACTTCCTTGATGACGTTGATCTTCTTTTCGCCGGCGGCGACAAGAATTACGTCGAATTCGGTCTTTTCTTCCGCAGCCGGAGCATCAGCACCAGCACCGCCAGCAGCGGCAACAGCCACCGGAGCAGCGGCGGAAACGCCCCACTTCTCTTCGAGCATCTTGGAAAGCTCAGCAGCTTCCAGGACGGTCAGTGCGGACAGTTCATCAACGAGTTTCTCGAGATTAGCCATTTCTCTCGTACCTTCTGGTTCGAACCAATCTTGGTTTCGACAGTGTTTCGTTCTTCCGCCTTATGCGGCTTCGTCCTTCTTGGCATACGCGCCGAATACGCGGGCAAGCTGCCCGGCCGGTGCGTTGACAACCTGGGCGATACGGGACGCAGGCGTTTGAATCATGCCAACAAGCTTCGCTCTCAATTCATCGAGCGACGGCAAGGTGGCAAGCGCCTTTACTCCATCCGCATTCAGGTTGCTGCTGCCCAAAGCTCCACCAAGGATGACCAGTTTGTCGTTGGCCTTGGCGAAATCCACAGCCGCCTTGGGAGCCGCGACAGGGTCGTCCGAATAGACGAGGACTGTCGGGCCCGTAAACAGGTCGGCCATATGCTCGAGGTCAGTGCCTTGAAGGGCAAGCTTTACAAGGCGGTTCTTCGCGACCTTCACGGAGCCGCCGGCATCGCGCACACGAGCCCGAAGGGCCGTCATCTGCGCAACCGAAAGACCCGCATAGTGCGCAACAACGACAACGTTGGTGTTCGAAAACACCTCGTTGAGCGCCGCAACGAACTCGCGTTTTTCCGCTCTTTCCACTTGCCTTCTCCAATTTGACGGCAGCAAGCCACCGTCGATTTGTCTTTGCCGCCTAAGACCGGGAACACCCGGTCAGTCAGCGACGCCGAGGATCCTGCCCCCTCGTCCGCATAAAGCGGCAAGGACAAACGGTTCAAACCGCAAACCATCCGTGGTTGCCCACGGCGTGAAATCCGGTTCAGACCCGTCTATGCAGGCCCGCTCTCTGGGCTTAAACCTCATGACCCGAAGGCCAATCGGCACCTGCAGTCTCGGACAGGGAGATCCGTTCAAGAAAAACGGACCGTTTCGCCCGGCTTACGCCGGACGAAATTGGTTTCTGCTCAGGCGTTAACCGAAGCAATGTCGATTTTGACGCCGGGGCCCATCGTCGAAGACAGCGCCAGACGCTTCAGGTAGGTGCCCTTTGCACCCGCCGGGCGCGCCTTGGATACAGCGTCGATCAGAGCCTTGAGGTTTTCGCTCAGTTGCTCCTCAGTGAAGGAAACCTTGCCAACGCCTGCATGAATGATACCGGCCTTTTCGACACGGAACTGAACCGCGCCGCCCTTGGCATCGCTCACCGCAGACGCAACATCCGGCGTCACCGTGCCCACCTTCGGATTCGGCATCATGCCACGGGGGCCGAGCACCTTACCCAGACGACCGACGAGCGGCATCATGTCCGGCGTCGCAATGCAGCGATCGAAATCGATCTTGCCGGACTGAACTTCGTTGACCAGCTCTTCAGCACCAACGATATCGGCGCCGGCAGCCCTGGCTTCATCAGCCTTGTCGCCACGCGCGAACACCGCAACGCGGACGCTCTTGCCCGTGCCGTTCGGCAGAACGCAAACGCCACGAACCATCTGGTCCGCATGGCGCGGGTCGACGCCCAGGTTGATGGCCACCTCGACGGTCTCGTCGAACTTGGCCTTCGCCCGGGCCTTGATCATGCCCAGGGCTTCCGGGAGCGAATAGAGCTTCGTGCGTTCAATTCCCTCGCGAGCGGAGGTGATGCGCTTTCCAACTTTTGCCATCGTCTTACTCCACCACCTCGAGGCCCATGGACCGCGCAGAACCTTCAACCATGCGCATTGCCGCATCGAAGTCGTTCGCGTTCAGATCCTTCATCTTGGCCTCGGCGATATCGCGCACCTGAGCCTTGGTGACCTTGCCGACCGTTCCCCGACCCGGGGTCTTCGAACCCGACTTCAGGCCCGACGCCTTCTTGAGGAAAAAGCTCACCGGAGCCGTCTTGACCTCAAACGTGAAGGACTTGTCGGAGAAATAGGTGATGACGGTCGGGCACGGAGCGCCCTTTTCGACATCCTGGGTCTGCGCATTGAATGCCTTGCAGAACTCCATGATATTCAGACCGCGCTGACCCAGCGCAGGACCGATCGGCGGCGACGGCGTGGCAGACGCGGCCGGCACCTGCAGCTTTATATAGCCTGCAATTTTCTTCGCCATTCATCTCTCCTTGATGGCTTCACCGGACAAGCCGGCTTGAGAGAGTGGGTGGTGCGGCCCCATTGCGTCCGGCGAACCGACGACAACTGACCTTCCACCCGGGAACCGGGTTGCCCCGGACTATCGCCCAAACGGGGCGACCAACGATCAGACCTTTTCGACCTGACCGTATTCGAGCTCGACCGGGGTCGCCCGGCCGAAAATGGAAACAGCAACCTTCAAACGCGCGCGCTCCTCGTCGACCTCTTCCACATGGCCCGAGAAAGATGCAAACGGCCCATCGGCCACCCTCACCTGCTCGCCCACCTCGAAGCTGACAGACGGCTTCGGGCGCTCGACGCCTTCCTGCACCTGATGAATGATGCGCAGTGCCTCAGCCTCTGAAATCGGCATCGGCTTCTGTTCGGCACCAAGGAATCCGGTGACTTTCGGAGTGTTCTTGATGAGATGATAAGCCTCATCCGTCATCTCCATCTTCACCAGCACATAGCCAGGGAAGAACTTCCGCTCGGCGTCAACCTTGCGGCCACGACGGACCTCGACGACCTTTTCGGTCGGTACGAGTATTTCTTCGAACAATTCATCAAGGCCTTGTTGCGCCGCCTTCTCACGAATGGCGTCTGCGACCTTTTTTTCAAAGTTCGAATAGGCGTGGACGATATACCAGCGCTTGGCCATTGACCTCTGATCCGATTGTGTCCCTGGGCACGGCGTCAGGAATTGACGCCGAGTAGCAAGCCCACGCCCCAGCCCATCAGTTGATCAGCCAGGAGAAAGAAGATCGAGGCGATGAATACCATAATGAAAACCATCACGGTGGTCACCGCAGTCTCCCGGCAAGTCGGCCAGGTGACCTTGGACACCTCCGAACGTACCTGCTGAATAAACGTGAAAGGATTGGTTTTCGCCATTCCGCTGTCGGCCTACTAACGACGCGCGGGCGCGCGGAATTTACCGCGCGCCTCGCCCGAAACCCCTCATTAAAGCCTATCGGCTTCGCGATCAAGAGCAAAAATGGCAGGGGCGGAGGGTCTCGAACCCCCGACCTGCGGTTTTGGAGACCGCCGCTCTACCAACTGAGCTACACCCCTATATCCGCCAATTCAGCGGTTGCTCTTGCCTTTGCCTCGACGTAACCGAAGTTACGATTGCCGAGGGTCGTAAACCGCTGCGACCGAAAGCCAGTCGCAGCGACGTTTGATATTACTCGATGATGCTTGCGACGACGCCGGCACCGACGGTGCGGCCGCCTTCGCGGATGGCGAAGCGCAGGGTTTCTTCCATGGCGATCGGCAGTGATCAGCTCACTTCCACGGATGATTTGTCGCCCGGCATCACCATTTCCATGCCTTCGGGAAGCTTGATGATGCCGGTCACGTCCGTCGTGCGGAAGTAGAACTGCGGACGGTAGTTGGTGAAGAACGGCGTATGGCGGCCACCTTCTTCCTTCGTCAGAATGTAGATTTCGGCCTTGAACTTCGTGTGCGGCGTGACCGTGCCCGGCTTGCACAGAACCTGGCCGCGCTCAACGTCCTCGCGGCCGATGCCGCGAAGCAGGCGCCGACGTTGTCACCGGCACGACCTTCGTCGAGCAGCTTGCGGAACATTTCGATGTCCGTCACGGTGGTCTTCTGCGTGTCGCGGATGCCGACGATCTCGACTTCCTCGCCCATCTTGACGATACCGCGCTCGACGCGGCCGGTGCAGACCGTTCCACGACCTGAAATCGAGAACACGTCTTCGATCGGCATGAGGAACGTCTTGTCGATCGGACGCTCCGGCTCGGGATGTAGTCATCGACGGCCTTCATCAGCTTCGGCGATCGTTCTCGCTCCGATGTCGGCGTCGCGCCTTCGAGCGCGGCAAGGCCGAACCCGTGACGATCGGAATATCGTCGCCCGGGAAATCGTAGGAGGAGAGAAGTTCGCGAACTTCCATTTCGACCAGCTCGAGCAGCTCGGCGTCGTCCACCTGGTCGACCTTGTTCAGGAACACCACGAGAGCCGGAACGCCGACCTGACGGGCAAGCAGGATGTGCTCGCGGGTCTGCGGCATCGGGCCGTCGGCAGCCGAAACCACGAGGATCCCACCGTCCATCTGCGCGGCACCGGTGATCATGTTCTTCACATAGTCGGCGTGGCCGGGGCAGTCGACGTGGGCATAGTGGCGCTTGCGGTCTCATATTCCACGTGCGCCGTCTTGATCGTGATGCCGCGGTCGCGCTCTTCGGGAGCCGCGTCGATGTCGTCGTAGGCCTTGAACTCGCCGAACTGCTTCGTGATCGCAGCCGTCAGCGTCGTCTTGCCGTGGTCAACGTGACCGATCGTGCCGATGTTAACGTGCGGCTTCGTGCGCGCAAATTTCTCTTTCGCCATCGGCGTCGCTCTCTGTCCAATCAGTGGTTCAAACGAGCGGTTCTGCAGGATGACACCTTGCCGCAACCGACGTCGAACAGTTTCCCATTTGGTTCCGGATCGAACGCCACATGACGCCGACCCTCAAAGCTTGCGGTTCATAGCATCGACCGATGGAGCGGGTGAAGGGAATCGAACCCTCGTCATCAGCTTGGAAGGCTGTTGCTCTACCATTGAGCTACACCCGCAACGTCCGGCCGGTATCGATGGTGGAGGAGGTTGGATTTGAACCAACGTAGGCTGAGCCAACGGATTTACAGTCCGTCCCCTTTAACCACTCGGGCACTCCTCCCAACCGATGCCTGCAACAGAAGCTTTCAGGATGGCTTCACGGCAACACCCTCGCTAAAACAGGGCGAGACCGATCCCGTGGCGCGTGTTATGCAGATAGGGCATGGGAGTGTCAACGGCGATTTGCCGAGTTTTTCAATTCATTGAGTTTTCAAACACCGGTTGCGGTGGAAAACCTCGCATCCGAGGGCGTCTCTTCAGCGTGGAAATTCGCGCTTCGCGAACCGGTGCCTCGCCCAAACATGCGGCAATCGAATAGTGTTGGGAAGTGATGCGCCTATGATGCGAAGTTTCCCAATTCATTCGGCCCTATCCAGATAGCCTTCGCGCGGAAGGCCTCCCGCTTGCGACTTTTCCGGCACAAATCGTGATCTAAAGTGATATCGCCGAAGACTGTTGTTGCCGATTGAATCAGTCAAGGCTATGCGGTTTCCTCATGACTGGAAAACCATACTCCAAAAGACCGGCGCGACGCGGGGCGCCAGCAGACGGTCCTTATCGGCGCCGACCGGGAAGCCGGGACGGAACACGCCCGGGATCACGGCCTGGATCGGCAACTGACGACGGGCCGCCGGAGCGGATATTTCTCTATGGGCTGCACACCCTGGAGGCTGCCTTCGCAAACCCCGAGCGGGTGCGCTACCGCCTGTTGGCGACGCAAAACGCGCTGCACCGTCTGGAGGAGCGCGGCATTCGCATAGACGTGCCGGTCGAAGAAAATTCGCCAAGGGCGCTACAGGCGCTCGTCGGCAAGGATGCGGTGCATCAAGGTGCCGTCCTGGAAGTGGCCCCCCTCCCCCCTTACGGTGTGGAGGAACTTAAAGATGCAACCCTGGTTCTTGCGCTCGATCAGATTACGGACCCGCATAATGTTGGCGCCATCCTGCGATCCGCCGTCGCTCTTGGAGCCGACGCTGTGGTGACGACCGAACGCCACGCACCGGAAGAAGGCCCTGTGCTGGCAAAGTCGGCGTCTGGCGCTCTCGACATGATCCGGCACGTTCGCGTGCGCAATATGGCCCGCTTCCTTGAGGACATGGGAGAAAGAGGCTTCCAGCGCATCGCACTGGATAGCGAAGGCGACGCCTCGCTTGAGGATACAGCCTTTTCGCAAAAGGTCGTGCTTGTGCTCGGATCGGAAGGCAAAGGGGTGCGCCAGGGCGTGCGCTCCGTTTGCGACAGCCTCGCGCTCCTCGACATGCCGGGCAAGATCAAATCCTTAAACGTGTCGAACGCAGCAGTACTGGCGCTCCATATCGTGCGGCGGGGAATGCGCCTCGATTAACGCTTAGAAAAAGGCATTTGCAGCATCGACATGCCAAACCGCATCGGGCGTATGGCGAGCCGGAATTGTCCGATCAGGTTTTCGCTGCTTTATTGGCTGCAGCGCTTATTGGAGATACCTACCCTGGGATAAAAAAATCCTCTGCGAAGGATAAAATTTGCCGTTTCGCATAGTGGACAGAGACCGCAGAATAAGGCATCTAGTTCGCGCTTGCCGCTCAGATAGCGCTTCGCATCAGGTGGCCCTGCATTTCGGCGGAAAAACAATGCCGGTATAGCTCAGTTGGTAGAGCACCTGATTTGTAATCAGGGGGTCGCGGGTTCGAATCCTGCTGCCGGCACCAATAAAACCAATGAATTGAGACTTTTAGTATTGCGCCGGATGAAGTTTCACCCGCCTTCCCCATAACATTGTACTTGCCGACTCTGCCCTTCAAAACCGAACTGTTCCCTATTGCGGGACATTGAATTTTGATGCGGCTTTTTGCCTTGGATGTTTCATTTCCAACGCCAGTCATTTTGTCTTTTTTTGAACACCCGATACCAGATTTTCCATATGCATTTCCTGGTCGCCAACAAGAGTTGGATAACGAAGCGCATCGCCGCTGCGCGAGCGTATCAAGGATGCTGAGGGCAATACCGAGGATGATCTTAAAGGTGAGGAGAACCCGGTCCAAAGACCGGCTGAAGTCCAAATCGCCTGCCGCCCCTATATCGCGGGTGATCATACGCTGAAATTTACACTCAGACTGAACGAAGAAATCTAGATAAAATTATCTGCGACATGCCGTAGTAGTATTTTAAAAACACCAGCTAAAATAGTATGCACTATTGTAATATTGGCCAATCTCATGGTTGTCATTTTCCAAATTCGCTTCTAAAGTCAATTTAATTCGATCCTAGGGGCGGTGCAGTTTTTTAAAGGCAAAAATAGCGGCCAAAACTTCCTCTACCTCTAGGTTATCACTAGGTTCGCTTCCGAGCATGGCGGTGGTAGTTGATGTCTGGTGCTAGTGATTTGAATGAGCTCCCCAGGTTTGCTGCCGCACTTGTGATCGCGCTGGTCGCCTCGGCACTTGGTGGTAGCGGGGTGCTTGCGCAGGAATCATCACGGCTCACCGGCAGCGCAGCCGATCCAAATCCAAAACAAGCTGACAAGATCGTCCAGGCCCAGGATTTCGAGAGCGCATTGAAATCGGCGGAGCCCGAACCCCAAGTCAACCTTTCAGGCGACCTGTACCAGGTATTGACGCGCGGTTATAAGGCGCTTTCCGATGAGGATTACGCCGCAGCGCGGTTGATTTTCAAACGCGCCACCGAATTGGCGCCGGACCGGTCGGATCTGTGGCTCCAGCTTGGATATATCGAACTCAATCTCGATAATAAGGAAGCGGCGATAGCGGCGATGGAGAGAGCATATGAGCTCGACCCAGGAAACAATCTCATTCCGCATCAGATCGGATTCATCCAGCAACAACTGGGTAAAAATCGCGCCGCCACCGGGAGTTTCTATCGCGCCACGTTCGGTCGGGACGCCGAACGCGCTCGCGAGGCATGCGGAAATGTTTCTGTCGCCCGCCCGCTTTCCGATCGATTCCTCTCCCCGCCCTACTTTATCGATGTGTATGCCGTCCCCGAATATCAAAGCCATTACGACGTAGGCGTATTTCAGGGTGACGTGAAGATCGGACGCTCTTTCGAAGGAGAGTTTCCTGTCGATGTTTACGGCGGCGCACGCATCACGCAGGACACGAAATCCGAGTTCACCAATTTCGGCCCGCAAAACATCTACGATAATTACGCGTTGATCTATGGCGGCGCGAGGCTGCGCCCATATAAACCATTGCCGATCTGGTTATTCGCGGACGCAGGATGGGCTTACGATACTATAGAGCAAGGTCGCAGTCGCGGGAGGGGGGACTTTCGAGCAGGTGCGGTCGGTAATTATGAATGGAACATGGAACTAGACTGCGAGGCCGACAATCCATTTCATCGCAGATGGATCGCGGATCTCTACGGAGATGCCATTTATTACACTCGATACTCAAACATGATCGCATTCGGAAGATTTAGACCTGGTTACAGATTCTACAATTCGCTTGATAAAGCAGCTGAAGTATATCTTCTAACCCAAGCGAGTTGGGACGCAGAAGATGTTATCGGAAACAGGTATCTCGACGTCGGAGTTGGCGGAGCGTTCCACTTATATGATAGTATCCCACTGACATTTAGAGCGGAGGCGGTTCAACGAGAGATAATTGGAAGCGCGAATTACACAGATTTCCGATTCAGGATCGAATATGGCGCCCGGTTTTAGCGACTTTCCCGAACCATACACTAGGATAAATCTTGTGATGTACCAACCTCACGGATTGCAATTATTATTGGCACACGTCCTGAATTGATCAAACTAGCGCCCGTTATCCATGCCTTTAGATCCCGCTCCGAATGCCCGATCGACGTCGCAACCGTCTTTACAGGTCAACACGATAGCCTTGTCGATGAGATAGCCGCCTATCTTGAAGTCCGGCCCGACTACCGGCTTCTGTCAAAACGCAACGGCTTCGGCCTGGCCGATCTCACTTCCAACCTGCTGGAGAGATCCCATGATCTGTTTACGCGGATCAGGCCCGACGCCGTAGTTGTGCAGGGAGATACCACCTCGGCATTTGCCTGCGCACTTTCAGCCTTTTATCTCGGTATCGACGTGGCGCATGTAGAGGCCGGTTTGCGTACTGGTGACATGGGTAATCCATTTCCCGAGGAAGCGAACAGGGCCATGATCGCAAGGCTGGCCGCGATCAATTATGCTCCCACCGAAACCGCCTGTAACTCTCTCCTCGCCGAAGGGATCGATCGCGAAAGAATTGTAGTAACGGGGAATACCGTCATTGATGCCGTACAGCACGTCGTTGGCAAACTGGAGTCGTGCCCTGGGCCAACCGATCACATCAGGCTGGATCGACGGAAACGCATGATCCTCGTGACCATGCATCGGCGGGAATCCTGGGAGTACGGTATAGCGGATATTTGCCGCGCGCTCGCCGATGTCGCAGCGCGGGAGTCGGATGTGCAGTTCGTTTTGCCCGTCCACCCAAACAAGATTGTTTGTAATCGCATATCCGAACTTCTGGGAGGAGTGGACCGTATTGCGCTGGTGCCGGCGCTAGCCTACCCGCAGTTTGTGTCCCTGTTGAAGCAATGCCACTTCGTTGTGTCGGATTCCGGTGGCGTGCAAGAGGAGGCGGCGGCGTTGGGAAAGCCGGTTTTGGTCTTGCGGCAGAAAACCGAACGCATGGAGGGGGTAAACCTTGGGATAGCCAAGCTGATCGGCACAGATCAGATCCGGGTGAGCGCCGAAATATCTCGATTGCTGAACGATGACGTCACCTATCGCCGGATGTGCAGCGGCGAGAACCCCTACGGAGATGGCGCCGCCGCGCAACGGATCACGGATAGTCTGGCCGCGTTTCTGGAGGGCCGGGGACCTGGGCTGACTTTTGATAGAGAGTTCATATTGCATCGGCCACCGCGCATCGCAGTCGGTTCAGAGTAACCCGCATGCTTGAGTTCCTCTTTGCTGTAGCGCCAATTCTTACGATCCTGATTGCGGTTACAGCTTCGATCATTTTCGTCAGTGGCATAGATGACATCGCCTACGATCTGGCATTCGCAGCAATGTGGATTTCGCGCCGGTTCAGCAAGGATGGGAATAGCCACCATCGGGTGACCCGTGAAGTACTGGAGGAGGTACCAGAGCGCCAAGCTGCCATCATGGTCCCATTGTGGCAGGAAGCCGGGGTCGTCGGCCACATGATCGATCATGCGATCGAAGTTCTAAATTATGAAAACTACACAATCTTCATCGGCGTCTATCCCAACGACGAGCAGACGCTCGAGGTTGTCCAGATCTGCAAGCAAATACACGGAAATCGCGTGCAGATTGCGGTACTTCCTCATCCAGGGCCGACGAGCAAGTCTGACAATCTGAATTATGTTCTTGAGGAAGTCTATTCGTACGAGAACAGGACCGGCACCCAGTTCGAATTATTCGTCCTGAACGACGCGGAGGACCTGGTGCCGAAAGACGAACTCAAGCTCATCAATTACTACATTGGCAAGTACGATGTCGTTCAGATCTCTGTTTTCCCGATCAAGATGAAATGGCACGAGCTTACCGCGGGCCATTACATGGATGAGTTCGCGCAGTTGCACCTCAAGGACATGCCAACGCGCGAATGGCTGACCGGTTCAATTCCGTGCGCCGGCGTCGGCGCCGCCTTCAGCAGGAAAAGCATTCAATTGCTAGCCAAGCTGCATGAAGGAGAGGTCTTCAACCGGATTGCCCTCACAGAAGACTATGTGCTTCCACTGGAGTTATCCCGCCAGGCACTAAATAGCCACTTTGTACTTTCCAAGCCGGTCATACTGGAGGAGAGGAAGTCATGGGCCGGGCGCGACGTGGTCGAGGATCCTTCGACGCTGGTGGCCGTGCGAGAATATTTTCCGCGAAAATTCAGTGCCGCCGTCCGCCAAAAAACGCGCTGGGTCCTGGGGATCGCCCTGCAAGGTTGGGACAATCTTGGATGGTCCGGAGATCCTTCCTATCGATTTCTGCTTTATCGGGATCGCAAGGTGTTGTGGAACAACATCGTCAACGTTATCGGCTATGTGCTGGTCGCGATCATCCTGGCGGCTTGGTATTTGAATTACGCTCATGACGACCCGACCAGTTTTCCGGTGATCGTGCAAGAGGGAAGCTGGATCTGGTACCTGCTGATTTGCAACCTGGTCATCCTGACCTGGAGACTGGTTGTACGCGCCTGGTGCACGTTTCAAATCTACGGCCCGTTTCATGCCATTCTATCCGTGCCGCGAGCGGTATGGGGAAATTTCATCAACTTCGTGGCGACAGTGCGCGCTCTCGCCATTTACTATACGGCGCGACGCAAATCCAACCGGCAGATTCCCTGGGAAAAAACCGAGCATGAATTCCCGCCCACCACATTGCGATGATCACGCACCTTCCAAAGTGGGTAGGTCGCTCGTCATGCTCGCACGGGCATTGGACGGAATTTCCTGCCGGCGTTTGGCCACTATCGAACCAATGAGGAAAATGTTGCACATCAGCCCCCCCTTTAACGCAAGGGGAACAACAACCGAGATGCTAACGATCGCGGCAATGAGATCGATATTCGAGGCGGTCATGTCCGAGTCTCCATCACTTCGAGAGTACCGGAGCGTATCAACGACCCATGAGGATACCGTGCCCGCGTGCTGCGGCAATTGATTCAAATTTTATCGACCACGGAACCGCGGCTGGAAATCAACCTGTGGCGCCCATCGGATTTTGGGCGAACCAGTGGGCCAGGATGTGACCGACTAATGGGGAGGCCATGCTCTTGTTGCGGATATCCAGGTGTCAAATCGGCAATCATCTGGTCGTGTGATTGAAGGATGTCCCGCTGCGCAAATAGCCGGATTCGGGGATGAGGCAGAACACTTCCGATCCGTCCTTTGAGGAGAAAAACATTGGCTAACTCGTCAAAAGTTACGATGCGCAAGCATCCCGGGTGGGCCTTGGCAAGTATCGTGGCCCAGATCCTTCGTTGGTTTGCAGTCGCCGGCATGCTGGTTTTGTTACTGCCTTTCGTTCTGGATGCTTTTCCCGGCGCCAAAAGACATGCGCTGACGGGCGTCGTCTACGACATGCGCAATTCCATGATGCGAAACGGGGCTCCGATTGTCCGTGAATACATACCGACAAGGTTTGCAGGTCGAGACCGAACCGGCCTCATCATGATCGCAGGATTCTTGATCCTGGCCGGTGTTTTCGGCCGGGTGAGAAACTTCTCGGAAAAGCGCATCACCTCGTACCACCTGCGGGACGAAGTCGAACAATGGAAGCAACGGCATGACAAGGCTGCCGGCGCAATTTTCGAGCGCGAAATGACGAAGCAGATTCAAAGCCTTGATTCAAAGAAACAGAACAATCGCGAGGAACTTCTAAAAATTTTCGCCGAAACGAAGCGGAAGCTCGACGGCATGGGACGCGACATGGCGTTTCTGTCGGTGGATGTTGTCGGGTCAACGGACATGAAGGAAAATGAGGATTCCTCAGTTGCGCAAATCGATTTCGACGAGTACCGAAAAATGGTCGAAAAGGTGTTTGCCGCGCGCGGTGTCATCAAGGCAGCGTGGACGCCAGATGGTGTGATGGCCTGCTTCTCGACGGTCGAAAACGCCGTTGGAACAGGCAAGGATATCATCAAATCCCTGAAGCACTTCAACAGTGAAGTCAAACTCATGAAATCGGAATTTGCGGTTCGCTGCGGCGTCAATGCGGGTCACGTTTATATTGACGAAACGACTCCGCTTGAAACCGTCTCCGACAGAACAATCGATATAGCCGGGCACATGCAGAAACATGCGGAACCGAACACGGTGGCGATTGCCCGGTCAATCGCCGAGCCGCTTAGCGATGTTGGCGAATTCAGGACATCCGATAAAGTCGTGGATGGATATGAGGTGCTTACCTGGAGGCCCGACAGGGCTCAGGCGGGCGGTTGAACGAGTTGCAAAGAACGCTGGGGCGGGTTCGCAGAGATCCCGTGCCGAGATACCGTCGAAAATTTCACCCTCCGCTGGTGGGCTCCAGTTGGGAGCATGCTTGTGAGGAATGAATTGAACGAGGTATGGTGGAGCCAGGCGCGAGTGAAGGCCGCAAATGGCTCAAGAACTATGGCGGTGAAAACGACATGAACACTCGATTTGGCAGTCTGATTACCGGATTCGCGATCGCACCGATCATGATCGTGGGCGCGGTATATTTCGCCGTTCCTCCTCCGGGAAATGCCGTTGCGGAGGGAGCAGACGCGTCCGGCAAGGCCGGCGAACCGGCTCCAACCACCCAGGAGACGCTGTCACCTGAGAAAAAGGTGCAACTTGAACTTCACCTGACCAGAGGTTACGCGGCGTTACGCGATGACGACCATGAAGGGGCGCGTGTCGAGTTCGTCGAAGCCACCAAACTTCAGCCGAATATTCCTCAATACTGGAAACAGTTGGCCTACATAGACCTCAAGCTGGGCGACGAAGAGGAAGCGACCAAGTCTTTTGAAAAGGCGCAAGCCCTCGATCCGAAGGACGAATCCATTCAGGAGGAAATTGACCAGCTCGTCCTCGCCGGTCCTCTGAGCGAGGGGTATGATGCGCTTTGCAGTCAGGACTATGAATTGGCTCGGGACGCGTTCACCAAGGCCATAGAGTTGAGGCCGGACAGGGCAGATCTGTGGGTGCAGCTGGCGTTTATCGAGGACCAGTTGGGCAATGCGGAAGCGGCTATGACGGCGTTTGGAAAAGCACTGGAACTGGATCCCGTCAATGCGACCGCAAAAGAAGCTTTGGAGCGCGTCGAGTTGAAAGAGGATTTGGCAAAGGGTTATGAAGCGCTCGAGCGTAAGGATTACGCGGCTGCGCGCGTGATCTTCGGCAACGCGGTAGAACGTGCCCCAGAAAGGGCGGATCTGTGGCGTCAAATCGGCTATATCGAAGAGAACCTGGGCAACGATGACAGCGCGAAGGAAGCGTTCGCCCGTGGGGAGGCGGTGACGAGCGACGAGGCCCTCGAGATACGCGAAAAGGTCGATGCCCTTATCAACGACGGATATATATCATTATGCGAAAAAGACTATGAGGCTGCGCGCGTCTCCTATGAAGCCGCGGTCAAGCTTGATCCTGAGCGGGCGGATTTGTGGCGCCAGTTGGGGTATGTCGAAACGAACCTCGGCAACAAGCCAGCCGCTCAGACAGCCTTCGATAAAGCGGACCTGCTAAGCAGCAATTAAACGACGGCGGGTCTTGCCGGAAGAAAATCCTTTGCAGCGCGCGGTGCAGCGACTGCATCGATGCCATTGAGGATGATTGGGCGCTTCGCATCGAAAAGCACTTCGTCCTAGCCGGTGTAGAGCTGGCGAACGGCGCTTTTGCCTCGGGCACGTTCAAAGCCGAAGTCGTCACCTCGGAATTAGGCGCGCCGCAGGGGCCTTCAGTCAATCACGGCCGTTATCAGGCCGATCCGGACGGCGTCTTCGACGGGCAACCAGAAAATATCGTCAGCCGGGGTGTTATCCATCATCGCGCGCAGGACATCGAAACGCACGCCATGCGTGGCCATCGCACCGGCGAGCAGAAGATTCACCCGATATTGCGGAGTTCCATCGGCTGTATGCGCCGTGTGGAAGCCAAACAAGACATTTCGGCTGGCAAAGCGCTGCACGCCGGCGGAGTAAATCACCGGACAGATCGAATTGCAGCGATGATTTCCAAGCACTGCCGTCGATGCGCCGCGCCCGCCAATCGTCGCAGCGATCCGCGCCCCAGCCCTCACGCTGCCTCCAGGTGAATTGAGCCCATACAGCACGTTATCGCCGGGCCGAATCCAGTCGCCGTCGAAGGCAACGACATCATCGGCCATTGCGTCGGTGATTTCACCACCAATGAATACGATTACATCCCGGCTGCAATCGGCGTTGGTCCTGATCGTCGCGCGCAATCGGGACTTCGAACCGGAGTGCCGGCTTTCGCCGACTGCGCATCCCTGCGCCCGGCTCGACGCACCAACTGCGGAAACGAGGCCGCCCTCGCCCGCCGGCATGGTCTGGCAGCCTGCAAGCCCGACGACCGTGACGAACCCCAGGAGCGCGATACGAACTTTCAAAGCCATCGTCGCCGACCGGTTGCCGAGCCCTGACCTGCGCCCCATTAGCTAGCTCCCGTTTCCGCATCGCTCCAGGCCGGATTTTTCCGGTGCGATGCTCACGGCGGATGAGCCGCTTGCATCGGCCTTTTCACGCCCGCACGAGGTGATGCATCGGGCCTGCTGGATTGCGGCACACGTTTCGGGTATCCACGACGAGCGGTGCATGCACTGTGACGAGCTCGTAGTCCACACAGGAATGATCCGTGCAAACCAGAACTGCTGAATAGCCCGCCAGCTTCTCCGGTTCCAGCGATACCGATTTGCGACCGGCCAGCGAGGGATGTTCCCTCGTATTGGGGATCATCGGCACGTAGGGATCGTGAAACTCGACTGTCGCTCCGCGCCTTTCCAGTAGCTCGATAATATGCAGGCCCGGACTTTCGCGGATGTCTTCCACGTTTTTCTTGTAGGCGACGCCGAGGATTAGAATTCTAGCGCCCTTCAACCCTCTGCCTGAATGCTCGTCCACAGCGGCCGCCAGCCGGTTGACGACATGCTCGGGCATCGCCGTATTGATCTCGCCGGCAAGTTCTATGAACCGCGTTGGAACGCCATGCTCTCGCGCTTTCCAGCTCAGATAGAAGGGGTCGATCGGCAGACAGTGACCGCCAAGTCCAGGTCCTGGATAAAACGGCATATAGCCGAACGGCTTGGTTTTGGCGGCCTCGATGACTTCCCAGATGTCGATACCGAGACGGTCGTAAATGAGCTTCAGTTCGTTAACCAGAGCGATGTTGACTGAACGGAAGATGTTCTCGGTCAGTTTCACTGCCTCGGCAGTATCGACAGACGAGACGGGAACCGTCTTTGAAACGATACGCGAATAAAGCTCGCACCCCAATTCGAGCGCCAGCTTTCCGTCGCCGCCGACGACCTTGGGGATCTGCGACGTCGTATATTGCGATTGCCCGGATCTTCCCGCTCGGGCGAATAGACAAGAAAGAAATCGATCCCCGAGCGTAACCCCGCGCGTTCGAGGATGGGACGCATCACCTCTCGCGTGGTTCCGGGATATGTCGTCGATTCCAGCGAGATCAACTGGCCCGGCCTCATATGCGGGGCAATCGCCTCCGTCGTGGCAATAACATAGGAAAGATCCGGCTCTCTGTTGCGCGTGAGCGGGGTCGGCACGCAAATGATCACGGCATCAGCCTCGTTGATCAGGCTGATGTCGGATGTGGGGACGAATTTTCCGCCCTCAACCAGGTCGGCGATGGTTTCATTCGTTGACATGGCGGATGTAGGAGCGCCCGTCCTTCAGATCGCGGATCTTGGTGTCGTCGATGT
>CAVOQM010000007.1:0-44381 GCA_963698365.1 uncultured Alphaproteobacteria bacterium | reverse complement strand
CGACGGCGTCAGCGGCGGATCATCAGCCTTGAGCTGATTAACGATTGCAGTGCGCGCGCGCTGATATATCGCACGCCGCGAGGCGCCGTTGTTTTCTGGTAGCGCCGCTACGGTTTTTTTCAAAACCGAGTAGTAATCCGCCATCTGCTCGCTCGTATCCGTCGCAATTCAAGCACCAAGTCAACCGACGTTAAATCGGAATCGAATTCAAGTCGAAAGGTTGATCGCTTTCAAAAAGCTAGCTCTTCCGTAGGGAACGAACTGTTCTAGCCTTAATCCTCAAACGGATTTTGCATCAGGATCGTATCCTCTCGTTCCGGACTGGTCGACAGCAATGCGACCGAACACCCGATCAGTTCCTCAATGCGGGACATATTTGATGGCCTGCGCCGGCAATTCCGCCCAGGAACGGGCGCCTTTGGCCGTCCTCCCTGCCAACCCGCCACCGTCTCGTAGATCGGCTCGACCGCCGTCTGCGCAGCTCGCGGCTGGAAGATAGTCTATTTCCCGGCCGTCGAGTTCATATCCCACGCAAACTTTGATCGCATCAAGGCCGTCGAGAACATCGAGCTTCGTCAGCGCGATCCCGTGAATGCCGCTGGTCCGGATACGGTCTGCCGCACCAGGACCGCGTCGAACCAGCCGCAACGCCGCGGCCGGCCGGTGACGGTCCCGAACTCGTTGCCTTCGCTCGCCGATCAGTCGCCGATCTCATTGTCCTGCTCGGTCGGAAACGGCCCTTCGCCGACCCGGGTCGTATAGGCCTTGCAGATGCCGAGAACATAATCGATCGAACTCGGTCCCGAGGCCCGACCCGATCGCCGCCTGCGCCGCGACCGTGTTGGACGAGGTCACGAACGGATAGGTGCCGTGGTCGACGTCGAGCAGCGCGCCCTGCGCGCCTTCGAACAGGATGCGCTTGCCTTCGCGGCGCTTCTCGTCGAGCAGCGACCACACCGAATCCATGTACGGCAGAACCCGCGGCGCGATCCGCCAATTCCTCATAGATCGTCACGCTCGATCTCGGCCAGCCCGAGACCGCGCCGCAGCGCATTGTGATGCGAAAGCAGCCGATCGATCTTGCCGGGCAGCGTCGTCAGTTCGGCAAGATCCATGACCCGGATCGCGCGCCGTCCGACCTTGTCCTCGTAGGCCGGCCCGATGCCGCGCCGGGTCGTGCCGATCTGGGTTCCGGTGCTGCGCTGATTCGCGCAACGCATCGAGTTCGCGATGCAGCGACAGGATCAGCGTCGCATTGTCGGCGATCCGCAGCGTATCGGGCGTGACACCTGCACGCCCTGTTCGGCCAGCCGATCCGATTTCCGCGATCAGCGCATGCGGATCGATCACCACGCCATTGCCGATCACCGACAATTTGCCGGGCCGCACCACGCCGGACGGCAGCAGCGAGAGCTTGTAGCTCACGCCGTCGATGACCAGCGTATGGCCGGCGTTGTGCCCGCCCTGAAAGCGGACGACGACATCGGCCTGCTCGGAGAGCCAATCGACAATCTTGCCCTTGCCCTCGTCCCCCCATTGGGACCCGACGACGACGACATTCGCCATGGAATCAACCCTTCTTCGGCGCCGCGCTACCGGCATTGCGGCCGGCACGGCCCGCGAACATGCAAAACCCCGGAAACACCCGGGGCAAACGCGCCGGACTATAGCGAACCCGCATGGCGCTGGCGACTCCGAAACACCGCTTTTTCCAGCTATTATAGGTTATCGCGGGTTGCTCCCGGCGATTAAAGATCATCGCGCGTTGGACGATGATCCTTCGTCATCCCCTTGCCGTTTCGCCCGCCGTCCCGCGCCATCTTGAAGATCATCGGCGAATTGCGCAGCAGCCAGACGAATCGCTTGCGCCTTGATACCGGCACCGCCGCCCGGCTGAGGATACGCACCGCAATGAAGGCAACAAGAGCGAAGTGAAGGCTCGCCGTATAGATGAAGAAGGCCTGCGGGCCGAACATATCCATGACCATGGAGGCAAGGAACGGCCCGAATACAGCACCAAGCGCGAAGGAAAGCGTCAACCCCGCCGCCAGTTCCACATATTGGCCGGGCCCGACATGATCGTTGGCGTGAGCGGCGGACAGCGAGTAAAGCGGCAGGGCGAAACCGCCGAAGAGGAAAATACCAAGAAAAATCAGTGCTTGCGACGTCGTCACTGCGATCAGCAGGCAGGAAAGACCTGCTCCGGCAGTGGCGATCATCAAGATAATCCGGCGATCGACGCGGTCCGACGCCCAGCCTAGTGGATATTGAAAAAATGCGCCCGCAAGCACCCAAAGCGAGATCGAAGAAAGGCGACCGATTCAATTCCCAACCCCACACCTTCGGCATAGAGCGGGCCGACGGATCGGAAGGCGCCATTGGTCAGCCCGATAGTGAGGCAGCCGACCATCGCGACGGGAGAAATCCGCCAGATCGAAAGAAAATTCAGCCGATGCGTCGTCTGCACAGGCGGATTGCCCTCCCGCGCCAGGGCGACCGGAACCAGGCCTGCGCAAAACAGCAGCGCGATAAGCACAAGAATTCTCATATCCGCCGGCGCCATAAAGCGGCAGCAGAAATTGCCCGCCGGTGACGGCGGCCAGATCGACGATCCGGTAGACGGACAAGACCCTGCCCCGATCCGCGTTGGACGCCAGCGCATTCAGCCAGCTTTCGACCACCATGGCGGTTCCGCAAAAGGCGATACCGGTGACGAAGCGCGCCAGCACCCATTCAAGGCCCGGCTGCATCAGCAGCAAAGCCAGCATGGCGATGGCGCAAATGGATGCGAAGGCCGTAAAGACCCGGATATGGCCGACCCGCTTGATCAGCCAGGGCGTCAACAACACGCCGACCATCATGCCGGCGTAATAGGCGGAACCCAGAAGGCCGATCCACGTGTCGCTCAACCCTTCCAGCCGGCCGCGAACGGCGATCACCGTCATCGCCAGGCCGTTGGCGCCCAGCAGCATCGCCGCTGCCAGCACCAGCGGCGTAACGCGAAGCGCAAGGGATCGGTCGGATTGTTGAACGACGAGATGATCGGGCATGGGTCGGGAACAGTCGTTCTGCAGAAGGAAGAGGCATACACGGAAGAATGAGGCGAGCCTGCGCCATCGCGACGCGTCGTTCAAGGGCTGGCGCGTTTATCGCGGCGCTTCTCGCAAATCGGGTGTCGCAACGATCACCCGGCCTGTAAATCACAATCGACTTTGCTGAAACGGCGACCTTTCTCATGACGAAACGCAATTGGCTGGAACTTTGTCTGCTATCGATCGTCTGGGGCAGCACCTTCGTCTTCGCGAAGGTCGCGGTGACTGAGATCCCGCCTCTCGTATTGGTGTTTTGCCGTGTCGCCATCGCGGCTCTTGCCCTTCACGTCGTCCTGCGCATGCGCGGACTGCGCTTTCCCTTACGCCCTTCGGTCCTTATGAGTTTCCTGGTGATGGGGTTGCTCAACAACGCAATTCCCTTTTCGCTGATTTTCTGGGGTCAGACGGTCCTGGCGGCAGGACTGGCCTCGATCCTCAACGCCACGACGCCGATCTTCACCGTGCTGGTTGCGGCGCTGCTGTTTCGCCAGGAAGTGCTTCGCCCGCATCGCATCGCCGGTGTCGTCATCGGGTTTATCGGCATCGCCGTCATGCTTTCGCCAGCCCTTGCGGGGTTGGCGCGGGAACCGCTGTGGGCGGAAGCTGCCTGCCTTGGCGCGGCGATCTCCTATGCTTTTGCCGCCGCTTTTGCCCGTCGCTTCAAGGATATGCCGGCGATGGTCGCAGCAACGGGGCAGCTCACCGGCTCAAGTCTGCTGATGATCCCGCTGGCGCTTTGGCAGGCATCAGCCTGGACGGCGAACGAAGTGAGCCTTCTCGCCTGGAGCAATGTGGCGGCGCTCGGTCTCTTTGGCACGGCCTTCGCCTATCTGCTTTATTTCCGCCTCCTGTCCCAGGCAGGCGCCACCAATGCCTCCCTTGTCACCCTGCTTATTCCGCTCAACACCGTGCTTCTTGGCGCGCTGTTTCTGGGCGAAGCGCTCAACTTGCATCAATTCGCCGGACTGGCGATCCTGCTCTTTGGCCTGATTATTCTGGATGGCCGGTTTTTGCGAGTACTGCAAAAGGCGCATGTTTGACAGGACGAAAAACGGCCCGCCAAAGAAGGACGAGCCGTTTTTCAATTCAACGCGCCGCTTTCAGCGTTCAAAAACTCAGCGTCTTCACCTGCTTGACGTGAGATAACCCGCAGATCCTGGCGATGGCCGCCTCAGGCACCGTACCGTCCACCTCCACAAGGCAGATCGCTTCCTGGCCTGCCGATGTGCGTCCGAGGTTAAAGGTTGCGATATTGACGCCGGCCTCGCCCAGCACCATGCCGAGGTGACCGATAAAGCCCGGCTTGTCCTCATTGGTGACATAGAGCATATGGGCACCGAGTTCGGCTTCCATGTTGATGCCCTTCACCTGGATGATACGCGGCTTGCCATCGGAGAAGACAGTGCCGGCGACGGAGCGTTCCTGCCGGTCGGTAAACACGGTCAGACGGATGTAATTTTCATAGACGCCTTGCTGTTCGCGGCGAACATCCTCCACCTGGATGCCACGCTCCTTGGCCAGCGACGGCGCCGACACCATGTTGACGGTCTGCAGCAAGGGTCGCAGGAATCCGGTCAAGGCCGCCGCAGTCAACGCCTTGACGTTCATCTCCGCCACTTCGCCTTCGTATTCCAGACGGATCGCCTTGACCCCGGTTTCCGTCAGTTGCCCGGCGAAGGAGCCCAGTTGTTCCGCCAGTTTGACGAAGGGCGTCAGCTTCGGCGCCTCCTCAGCCGAGATTGACGGCATGTTGATCGCGTTGGTGACCGCCCCTTTAAGCAGATAATCCGACATCTGCTCGGCGACCTGCAGCGCGACATTTTCCTGCGCTTCCGTGGTGGCTGCGCCCAGATGCGGGGTGCAGACAAGGTTCGGCGCGCCGAAAAGCACGTTCTCAGTCGCCGGTTCTTGCGAGAAGACGTCGAAAGCCGCACCCTTGACCTTACCGCTTTCAAGGGCGGCGCGAAGGGCTGCTTCGTCGACCAGCCCGCCCCGGGCGCAATTGACAATGAAAACGCCGTCCTTCATGGAGGCAATCGCCTCCGCGCTGATGATATTGCGCGTCTTGTCGGTCAGCGGCGTGTGCAGGGTGATAAAATCGGCGCGCCTGAACAATTCGTCCAGTTCGACCTTTTCCACGCCCAGATCCCGTGCCCTTTCTTCCGAAAGGAAGGGATCGAAGGCGATCACCCGCATCTTCAGGCCAATCGCGCGGTCGGCGACGATCGTGCCGATGTTGCCGCAGCCGATGAGACCCAGCGTTTTGGAGGTTATCTCGGCACCGATGAACCTGGATTTCTCCCATTTACCTGCCTGGGTGGAGGCATTGGCTTCAGGAATCTGCCGGGCAGCGGCAAACATCATCGCAATCGCGTGTTCCGCCGTTGTGATCGCGTTGCCGAAGGGCGTGTTCATGACGATCACGCCCTTGGCGGTCGCCGCTGCCACATCGACATTATCGACGCCGATGCCTGCGCGGCCGATCACCCTCAGCCTGTCGGTCGCCGCCAGGATCTTTTCGGTCACTTTGGTGGCGGAGCGTATAGCCAGACCATCATACTGGCCGATGATCTCGGCCAATTTGTCCTTGTCCTTTCCCACCTCCGGCAGGAAATCGACCTCAAGGCCGCGATCCTTGAAAATCTGAACGGCCTCGGGAGAAAGCTTGTCTGAAATCAGAACCTTGGGCGCCATGAAAGGGCCTCCGAAATATTTGGGGGAGATCTACCGGCGGCTGATGTTTTGCGTTCAACCGCCGGCATCGAACTCGATATCTGCCGGAAAAGCTCAGGCAGCCGCCTTCGATTTCGCCTTTTCCTCGGCGAATGCCCAATCCATCCACGGCGTCAGCGCCGCAAGATCGGATGCTTCGACGGTCGCCCCGCACCAGATGCGGAAGCCGGACGGAGCATCGCGATAAGCGCCGATGTCATAGGCGACGCCGGCCGCTTCCAGCCTCACCGCAATCGCCTTGGCGAAAGCGGCCTGACCGGCGGCATCGAGCGCCTGAAATTCGGGATCGACGATCCTGAGGCAGACCGACGTATTGGACCTCGTGGCGGGATCGCTTGCGAGATAGTCGATCCATGGCGTGCGCGCCACCCAGTCGGCCAACACCTTGGCGTTGGCGTCGGCACGAGCGATCAAGGCGGAAAGCCCGCCGAGCGACTGCCCCCATTTCAGCGCATCGAGATAGTCCTCGACGCAAAGCATCGACGGGGTGTTGATCGTTTCACCTTTGAAGATGCCCTCGATCAGCTTGCCGCCCTTGGTCAGGCGGAAGATCTTCGGCAAAGGCCATGCGGGAGTATGGCTCTCCAGCCGTTCCACCGCGCGCGGCGACAGGATCAGCATGCCGTGGGCGGCTTCTCCGCCCAGCACTTTCTGCCAGGAGAAGGTGACGACATCGAGCTTGGCGAAATCGAGGGCTTGAGCGAAGGCAGCGGAGGTTGCGTCGCAGATCGTCAGGCCCTGCCGGTCCGCAGGAATCCATTCCGCATCCGGCACCCGCACGCCGGAAGTCGTGCCGTTCCAGGTGAAAACCACGTCATGGGAAAAATCGACGGTGGAAAGATCGGGCAGCGCGCCGTAAGGCGCTTCGATCAGACGTCGCGTTCGGCAGTTTCAACTGCTTGACCACGTCGGTCACCCAGCCGGAGCCGAAGCTTTCCCAGGCGAGCATATCGACAGGACGTGGGCCGAGCAGCGACCAGAGCGCCATTTCAACCGCGCCTGTATCGGAAGCGGGCACGATGCCGATGCGGTAATCATCGGGGACGGCGAGAACCTCGCGCGTCAACTCGATGGCTTCTGCGAGTTTCGCTTTTCCCGGCTTGGCGCGGTGCGACCGGCCGAGCGAGGCATTGCCCAGCGCTTCAAGCGTCCAGCCGGGCCGTTTGGCGCAAGGTCCTGAGGAGAAACGCGGATTGGCCGGCAAAAGTGCCGGTTTTTCGATCATTACCATGAAATTCTACCCTTCCAGATAGTAGCTCCTCGTTGGGGAGGAGTGTCCCACTGACCGGGCTAAGCCATCGCCGGTTTCCGGTCAAGCGAAAACCGGACTGTAAATATTTGCAGCTCATGTAGGATATCGAAATGAAAAAGGCCGGCATGCAGCCGGCCTTTGAGACTATCCGTAAGTTGTTTCGATCAGAACTTCGTGGTGATCGGTTCGATCGGCAGGTAGGCCGGCTCGCTGTCGAAGGTATAGCGAAGGCCGACGCGGAATTCATGCGCCTGCAGATCTTCGTATTTGACCCTTGCCGTCGTTCCGCCGGTCGAGATGAAGGCCGACTGCCCGTCACCGATATTCAGATAACGATAGCCCGCATCGAGCGAGAAATTCGGGCTGAAGGCATAGGATGCGCCCGCCATGAGCGCCCAGGAGAACGACCAGGTACCATCTCCCGAATAGGAAACCGGACCGCCGCCGGTGACCTGCGAGACGACATCGGTAACGTTGATGTAGGACGCGCCGATACCGCCGCCGACATAAGGTGTGAAGTTGTTCCAGGTGCCAAGGTCGACATAGGCGTTCAGCAAGACCGTCCAGACGTCGATATCGGCGGAATCCAGGCTGACACCCGCACCGCCGCCGACCGCGCATGTACCACAGGGCGTGTTGCTGTCGAAGCCCGACTTGAATTCATAGTCGAGGGTGAGGTCGGAACGGAAATAGTCGTTGAACCTGTAGCCGACGCCGATGCCGATCACGGCGGTGTCGTCGAGGCCTTCGTTTTCGAAATCCTGCCCGGCAAAACTCACGCTCGGATCTTGATAGATCTTGTAGCCGATATCGCCGCGAAGGTACCAGCCGCCGGTGACGACCGGAACCTGGGGGATATGCTCAATGACCGGCGCGGGCAAATCCGCAGCATAAGGCGGCCGTCGAAACGAAAGCCGCGACGCCGGCCAGAGACAGTTTCTTCAAAATTCTGTCCATGTCTCCGTCCTCACACATAGCGTCCGCAACACTTCAGTTGGCGACCGCATTACTCAAACACCACGCTATATTTGAGGAAAACCATTAAGTTTGATTTAACCGTAACTTTTAAGCCTGTTTTTTTACCTTAATAAACGATTAACTCTCGCTTTTACTCTTAGGCAACCAAGAGGAGGTCGATCCAAGCGAATGGCATTAATCCGCCACAGACAAGGTCTTTTCGCCAAACAGGATCGATACTCACGAAATAGATCACTTTGAAAGACACGAAAAAAGCGCCGATCTCCCGGCGCTTTTCAATATACGCATGAAAAATAAGCTTACGCTGCGGCGTGTTTGACCGCGTCGACGATTGTATCGACGACACCTTCAAGCAGATCTTCATTATCCGCCTCGCCCATGACGCGGATCAGCGGCTCTGTTCCCGAGGCGCGGATGACGAGGCGACCGGAAGAGCCGAGTTTCTTTTGTCCGTCTTCGATTGCGGCCTTCACAAGCGCATCCTGAAGGGGTTCGCCGCGCGAATAACGCACATTCTTCAGGATCTGCGGCACAGGTTCAAAGCGGTGGCACACCTCCGAGACCGGCCTGTCCAGCCGCTTGACGTGGGCCAGCACCTGAAGCGCTGCCACGAGGCCGTCGCCAGTCGTGGCGAAGTCCGACAGGACGATATGGCCGGATTGCTCGCCGCCAACGTTGAAGCCATGCTCGCGCATATGTTCCACCACGTAGCGGTCGCCGACCTTGGTTCTCGCCAGCGTCAGGCCGATATCGGCAAGGTAGCGCTCCAGTCCGAGGTTGGACATCACAGTGGCGACGATGCCGGAGGCGGCAAGACGCCCGTCCTGCTGCCAGGATTGGGCGACCACGGCCATCAGCTGGTCGCCATCGACCTTCTGGCCCTTCTCGTCGATGATGATAACCCTGTCGGCGTCGCCATCGAGTGCGATGCCGATATCGGCGCGCACTTCATGCACCTTGCGGCAGAGCGCGTCGACCGAGGTCGAGCCGCAGTCCTTGTTGATATTGAGGCCGTCAGGAGTAACGCCGAGCGAAAAGACTTCCGCTCCGAGTTCCCAAAGCGCCTGTGGCGCCACTTTATAAGCGGCGCCGTTGGCGCAATCGATGGCGATCCGCAGGCCTTCGAGGCTCATGTCCCGAGGCAATGTCCGCTTGGCGAATTCCACATAGCGCGCCTGCTCACCGTCAACGCGTTTAGCCCGGCCGAGCCGGTCGGCTCTGGATAGTTTCGACGTCAGATCCGTATCGATGATCTGCTCGATCGCCAGTTCCACCTGGTCGGACAGTTTGAAACCGTCAGGACCGAAGAACTTGATGCCATTGTCCTCAAACGGATTATGGGAGGCTGAAATCATGACCCCGAGGTCGCAGCGAAGCGATCGGGTCAGCATGGCAACCGCCGGTGTCGGCATCGGGCCGAGCAGGAAAACATCCATACCCACCGCAGTGAAGCCGGCGACAAGCGCGTTCTCGATCATATAGCCGGAAAGCCGCGTATCCTTGCCGATCACGACCCGGTGCCGGTGGCCTCCGTTGGAAAATGCCAGGCCGGCCGCCATTCCCACCTTCAACGCCAATTCCGGCGTCATCGGCCAGCGATTGGCTTCACCGCGGATACCATCGGTTCCAAATAACTTACGTACCATATTTGAACTCGTGATCCTGACTTGCCCGCAACCGGCTTCCCGCACTCTGCCCTTAAGCCAATGGATGGCCAGTGGATGGCTAAATGATGGCCGACGGGCGGGAAGAATCGTGAAACTCAGCCGCAAATACCTTTTACACCCAAAGACATTGCAGGTCGTTCAAGATTTATGTGCATTTGTAACGAATACACCCGACCTGATGGCCGGGTGCATCGCGAATATTACTTGCTACTGATCCAGGCTGTCGCCGGATCGCAATCAGGAAGACGGCTGCGGCTCCAATCCACCGGATGCCGCATCGCCCTCGCCGCCGCGCTTGACGCCGGTCTTCGGCACTGCCGAGGAACGGGCCGTGGGCTGGTCGTCGTCGGATTCGCGCACCGGCGGCTTGCCTTTCAGCAGATTGCCGATCTCCTCGCCCGACAGCGTCTCGTATTCGAGCAGGCCGTTGGCAATCGTATGCAACTGGTCCTCGTGCTCCGATAGCACCCGCTTGGCCGTCTCGTAGCCTTCATTGACGAAGGCCTTTATCTCGGCGTCCACGATTTTCTGCGTTTCGTCGGAAACGGTCTGATGCTTGGCGACCGAATGGCCGAGGAAAACCTCTTCCTGATTCTCGCCGTAGAGCAACGGGCCGAGCTTGTCGGACATGCCGAACTGCGTGGCCATCGCCCGGGACAGTTTGGTAGCCATCTGGATATCTCCAGAGGCCCCACTGGTTACCTTTTCGTACCCGAAAATCATCTCTTCGGCGACACGGCCGCCCATGGCGACTGCAAGGTCGGCCTTGCACTTGGCGCGAGTGAGCGAAACCTGATCCTTTTCCGGCAGGCGCATGACCATGCCGAGTGCACGGCCGCGCGGAATGATCGTAGCCTTGTGGATCGGATCGGAGGCCGGCATATGCAGCGCGACAAGCGCGTGGCCGGCTTCGTGATAAGCGGTGAGGCGCTTTTCTTCCTCGGTCATGACCAGAGTACGGCGCTCCGCACCCATCATCACCTTGTCCTTGGCGTCCTCGAATTCCTGCATGGTCACGAGCCGCTTGCCACGCCGCGCCGCAAGGAGAGCCGCCTCGTTGACGAGATTCATCAGGTCGGCGCCGGAAAAGCCGGGAGTACCGCGAGCGAGCGTGCGCACGTTGACGTCAGGCGCCAGCGGCACCTTGCGCATATGCACCTTGAGGATCTTTTCGCGGCCGACCACGTCCGGATTGGGGACAACGATCTGGCGGTCGAACCGACCCGGGCGTAGCAGCGCCGGGTCGAGCACATCCGGGCGGTTGGTCGCCGCGATGATGATGATGCCCTCGTTCGGCTCGAAACCGTCCATTTCGACCAGCAACTGATTCAGCGTCTGCTCGCGCTCATCATTGCCGCCGCCGAGACCGGCGCCGCGATGGCGGCCAACCGCATCGATTTCGTCGATGAAGATGATGCAAGGAGCGTTCTTCTTCGCCTGCTCGAACATGTCGCGAACGCGGCTCGCGCCGACGCCGACGAACATTTCGACGAAATCGGAACCGGAAATTGTGAAGAACGGCACATTGGCTTCACCTGCAACGGCACGCGCAGTCAGCGTCTTGCCGGTGCCGGGAGGGCCAACCAAAAGGCAACCGCGCGGAATTCGGCCACCGAGGCGCTGGAACTTCTGCGGGTCGCGGAGAAACTCGACGATTTCCTGCAGGTCTTCCTTGGCCTCATCGATGCCGGCCACGTCGTCGAAGGTCACCCGGCCATGCGCTTCGGTAAGCAATTTCGCCTTGGACTTGCCAAAGCCCATGGCCTTGCCGCCCGAGCCCTGCATCTGCCGCATGACGAAGATCCAGATACCGAGGATAATCAGCATCGGGAACCAGGAAATCAGCGCGCCGAGGAGAGAAAAATTCTCCGAAGGCGGCCGCGCCGTGACAAGGACGCCCTTGGAGCGCAGCAATTCGACATATTCGCCGGCGGTCTCGGGTGCATAGGTCTGGAACGGGCTGCCGCTTGAGGTACGGCCCGTGACCTGCTGGCCCTGGATCGTGACTTCACGGACTTCTCCCTGTTCCGCCTGATTGAGGAATTGGGAGAATGGGATCTCATTGCTGGCTGTCCTTTGCCCCGGCCCCTGAAAGAGCTGGAAAAGGGCAATGAGGAGCAGGCCGATGATCACCCAGAGAGCGAAATTGCGAAAATTTGCGTTCATTGGTTTCCCTTCGCCGCTCTAAGCGACGGTCTGGTGCGGACTGGGGGCTTGAGCAGGAAGATAGGCTTCAGGGAGGGCCCTGCCAAGGTCCAGAGCCAAGATGTCACGCTCCAATCTCTATTTTGTTAAGCCGAACGGCGAAATAATTGGTTTTTTTCATCCCACGGTACCTTTTTTACCGGCACTGCGCGTAAGGAGGGATTGAATTGGGGAAAGTCCGCATCCTTCCAACCCGCTGGCGTCAGACACGCCGGGAACGAAAATTTCGTCGTTTTCGGTCACAAGCATCGGAGCGCAGGCAAAAGCCGCGCCAGGCCAATGCGTTGGCTTTGCAATACCGAGTTGCTTGAACATGCCCATCCCCAGTGGCGCGATGCTTATCGCGCCCTGCCGGCGGTTCCACAGCCGAAAGCGGTTGTCCCAAATCACTTCACCTGGCCCCTCCAGACGCAGCGTCTGCAGACCCAGCCGACCCGTTTCGCGCCATACGAAAAGGTGATCGCCCTGCCGGTACATGACAGTCCCGCCGAGGGTACGCTTGTGCGCGGTGGCGGTCAAAAGATCGTCGACAGCCCGCTCGAGTTTTTCGAGCCTTGGCACATAGAGCGATCCGCCGGCGAACCGCACCAACCGGGCAAGCGCCCGATACCGGATTTCCGCCGGCAGCTGTACAAGCGCGCGTATTTCCACGCGCACCGGACCGGCCGGATGAACCACCGCCATTTCAAGCACGCTATCGACCCATTGATCCAGCGCTTCAGCAGCGCGAGCCATGCGCTCTGCCGTTTGCGCCAGGCGCGTCGCAGTCAATCCTTCACGCGCAAGCGCCGGCATCAACTGCCGCCAGCGCACGCGGCTAAAGGTCGCATCTTCGTTCGACGGGTCTTCGCACCAATCCTGTCCGGCAGCCTCAAGGGTTGCGATCAGTCGTGATTTCGGCACTGCGAGCAAAGGTCTGACGACCTGCAGGCCATGCCACTCGTCGCGCCCGCGCATGGCGGCCAGGCCATAAACGCCGCTTCCGCGCTGGAGGCGCTGGAGAAAGGTTTCCGCCTGATCGTCAAGATGATGGGCAAGCACAATCGCTTCTGCCCCAACTTTCCTGGCAGCCTCGCTTATCAAATCCATTCTGGCGGCGCGGGCGCTGGCCTGAACGCCCGGGCCGGGCCTGGGTTCATTCCAAGGTAAAATCTCGTGGCGAATGCCCAAGCGAACGCAGACATCTTTGACGAAATATGCCTCCGCCTGCGCTTCACGCCTCAATCCGTGATCGACCGTAAATACGCAGAGAGCGGGAGCAAAATTTCTTCTGCGGCTCCAGTCCGCGACCAAATACAGCAGAGCAATGGAATCGGGGCCGCCCGACACACCGAGCGCAAGACAACCCAGCCCTTCCAGCACCCCGAACAGGCGGTCCGCCTCCTGCACCGTCACCGGCCGGTTGCAATCAGGAGCAGCTGGCACGTTGCTGTTCGGCCTGGGCCTCGGAACGGACCGCGACTGGGGCGTTAGGGTATTTCGACAACAATTCGGAGAAGGTGGCACAGGCGGCATCCTTCTCGCCGATCCCCTTCAATGACAGGCCAAGCTTCAGCAGGCTATCGGTGACCTTCGCGCCGTCAGGATAATCAGTATAGCTTTTCAGGAACGTGTCGGCGGCATCGCGGTAGCGTCCTTGCGCATAATAGCTTTCGCCCAGCCAATATTGCGCGTTGCCTGCCAGCGTATGGTCAGGAAAATCGGCCAAAAACATACCGAAACCCGCTTGCGCCGAGGCGTAATCACCCGAAAGCATGGCATTGTAAGCCTCGTCGTAAGCCGCTCGGGGATCGCCGCCAGGCCCTGCGGCAGCAAGCTGATCGCCGATCGGATCGGAACCCGGCAATGCATCGGATGAAGCAGCGCCCGATCCCACGCCGGGCAGTGCGCCGCCGTCAATCGGCCCGTTCTGGCCGGACGGATCGCCACCAGCGGGATTGATGCCTCCTTGCCCCCGCGCCAATGCGGAAAGGTCAAGCGGCCCTCCACCGGAAGAATAGCCGCCGGATGAGCCGAATTCAGCATCGCCGGAACCAGCCGGGACGCCGGAGCCCGCCGCCGGATCGGCGGCGGGTCCATAACTACCATCGATCTGTCCCAGCACCGCAGGAGGCGCGCCCTGCTGTGTGGAGGCGGTGTCCGTTCCCGATTGAGGCAAGGGTGCTGCACCCGAGCGCTTGCCACCGCCGCCGCCTTCCAGTTGTTGCAGCCGATATTCGTTGTCTTCCTGCATGCGGCGAATCTGATCCTGCAGCACGCGAAGCTGATAGCTCAACTCCTCTACCTGCCCGGTCATCTTGCGGAGGTTTTCCTCCATATCGTTGAGGCGGACATTGGTTTCGGCATCGGCCTTGGACGAACCGAACAATTGCGCCTCACCAGCACCTGGCCAGGCGGTCAGGCCGAGCGCAATGGTACCCAGGATTGCAAATACCTTGATAATCATAAACCTCCTCCGGTCTCGTCTCGACCGCATCCGCAGCCATGCAACGCACCGCTTTCCATAGCACAGGGCGCTTCGAGTTCGGCCAAAATTTGGCAAGAATTACGGGGCGCGAAAAAGCCGGCAGGAGAACCCGCCGGCTTTTCTCTGAATACATTTGTTGTGGAAACGTCGGCCTGATACAGGTCAGCTGCTGGCGTTGTTCAGCACCGTGACGGCACGACGGTTCTGCGTCCAGCAAGAATCGTCGTTACACACTGCAACCGGCCTTTCCTTGCCGTAGGAAATGGTCTTCAGCCGCGACCCCGATATGCCTTGCGCGATCAAGTAATCGCGAACCGCATTGGCGCGCCTTGCGCCGAGAGCGATATTGTACTGGCGGGTGCCGCGCTCATCGGCGTGGCCCTCGATCGTCACGGTATATTTCGAATAGAGGTTCAACCATTTCGCCTGTTTGTCGAGCGTGCTTCTTGCCTGGTTCGAAATCGTCGACTGGTCTTCGGCAAAGAATACACGGTCGCCGACATTGACGACGAAGTCCTGACCGGAGCCAGGAACCGCATTGTTGGTTAGCCCATCCGTTTTGGTCTGCGCGCAAGCAGCCAGCATCAATCCTGTCGCCAGAACGACAGCAAATCGAAAGCTGCGGGCGACCGTCCCCATGTTCATCATCAAATTCGTGCTCCTGATCCCCACCGTGCCCCGACAGGGTAAACCGTTCTTAGCCAAAACTGGTTAAGTTGCGGTTTTCAAAACTGGTTAACAGTTGGTGAATTTTTGGGGAAGCCTCGACGCACCCTTACCGGATTCCCCTACGAAAGGCTGTAAAACCCTAACTGTTTCGCATCAATCCAGCAAGGGCGACCATGCCGGATCCGACGCGAAAGCCGGTGTAGCGATTTTCTGTTCGTTGTAGCCTGTCAGATCGACGGTCCATATCTGCGGACCGCCGTTGGCGCCCGGCGTATCGCGAAAGAACACCAGCACGCGCCCATTCGGAGACCACGCCGGACCTTCGTTGTGATAACCCTCAGTCAGGATACGCTCGCCCGATCCGTCAGGCTTCATCACGCCGATCATGAAGCGGCCCTGATTGATTTTGGTGAAAGCGATGAGATCGCCGCGCGGTGACCAGACCGGTGTGGAATAACGGCCTGGACCAAAGCTGATACGCTGCGCGTTCGAGCCATCACCGTTCATGACGTAAAGCTGCTGGGTGCCGCCACGATCCGATTCAAACACGATCTGGCTCGCATCCGGGGAATAGGACGGGCTGGTATCGATCGCCGAGGTGTTGGAAAGCCGGGTTGTGCGGCGCGAGCGCAGGTCCATTTCGTAGATATTGGCGTTGCCGCCCTGCTGCAGGCTCATGACCACTTTCTGCCCATCCGGCGAAAACCGGGGCGAGAAGGTCATACCCGGAAAATTGCCCACCACTTCGCGCTGCCCGGTCTCGATATTAAGCAGATAGACCTGCGGATCCTCGCCGGTGTAGGCCATATAGGTGACTTCCTGGCGGGTCGGCGAAAACCGGGGCGTCAGCACCAGCGTTTCGCCATTGGTGAGATAACGCAGGTTGGCGCCGTCCTGATCCATGATGGCCAGGCGCTTGACGCGCTTGTCCTTGGGGCCGGTTTCCGCAACGAAGACGACGCGGGTGTCGAAATACCCCTTTTCCCCGGTCAGCCGCTCGTAGATCGCATCCGCGATGATATGGGCAAGTCGCCGCCAGTTGTCGGGCGTCGTATAGAACTGCTGACCCATCATCTGCTCGCCGGCAAATACATCCCAAAGGCGAAAATCAGCGCGAAGCCGGCCGTCGCCCTGCTGGGATACAGCGCCGACAACCAGCGCCTGGGCGCCGATCGGCCGCCATGAGGCAAATTGCGGCGATGCGTTCACGCCGAGGTTCTGCTCGATGAAGCTGGCCGGATCGAGGGGGCGGAACAGGCCGGAACGACGAAGGTCTTCGGTGATCACATCGCTGACGTCCTGAGCGATCTTTTCGCCCGCGAAAGCCGGAAGCGCAATCGGTAGCGGCTCGACGTTGCCCTGGGTGATATCGATCTCCACCACGGCAAAAGCAGGCGAGGCAACAAGCGATGAAACGCCGATCAACAAGGCGGCCAAGGCAAATTTCAGTTGGTCAGATGCCGCGCGGATGCGGGCATTCACCGAAAGCGACATGAAACGAGAACTCCCTCTCCATTTTCGGATCAGTCTCCACTTTTGAGTTTCACCCGCCGAGCAACTCGCGCGGGTCGAAATTGATGATGACTTCTTTCCAGGCGTCGTATTTCGCCACAGGCAACGAATAGGGCGCACACCGCAGAACAGCTCGCTTGGCACTTTCCGAAGCGATGCGGAAAGACGGATTGCCGCTGGAGTTCAACACCTCCGGCTGCCGGTCGACTTCGCCTGAAGGCGTCAGATAGACCTGCACCCGCACATTGAGATCGTCCGCTCCCGCGGCACCAACCGGCGGATTCCAGCAGCGGGCGATCTGGCCCCTAAGCGCATCCAGCTCCGATTGCGACATCTGCACGTTCGACTGGCCCTTGTCGCTGCCGAGAGACGCCGGCTTGGTAGAGCTTTGCGTGCCGCCGCCGGATGGGTCGACCTTGTTGAGAAGCGCAGCGATCTGGTTCGGATTGAAATCCTTCTTCTGCTCCTCGGCTTCCGCCGTCTGCTTCGGGCGTGGCGGCGTCGGCTTGGAGCGGGGCGTTACCTTTTCCGGCTTTGGCGCTTCCGCCACCTTGGCTGGCTCGGCCGGCTTTTCGGGAGCAGGTTCGACGGCTTTTTCAGGCGTAGGCGCGGGCTCAGGGGGCGCTGGAGCAGGTTCCGCAACCCTCGGAGCAGGCGGCTCAGGCGTTTTGGGAGGCGGTGTCGGCGCGGGCGCAGCCTGCTCCGGCACTGGCTGCGCCTTGGCTTCGCGCACCTGCGGTGTTGGCTGTTCCTTTTTCGCATCCCCCGGCTTTTGGTCCGGCGTCACTTCCGCGACTTTTTTTTCCGTCGGCTTGGGCGCTTCTTCCTCGCGCACTTCCGCAGTTTTCTCGCCCTTTCGCAGTTTTGTCAGCTCCGATATGGGCACCAATTCCACGGGCAGGCTGTCAACGGGCGGAACATCGAAAGGCCGCGCGTCCGGAAAGGAGATCACCCCCCAGAGCAGAATGGCCAAATGGCCGCCTATCGACGCGATCAGGCCCGCACGCATTCGCTAGAGCCCTTTCAGCCTAATCGGGCTCAATTCTGCTCCTCCAGCGTGACAAGACCGAGGCGCTTGTAGCCGGCGGAATTGATGCGTCCCATCACGTTCATGATCGTGCCGTAGTCGGCATCCTGATCGCCGCGAACATAAATACGCTCGTCGTAGCCATTGGCTGCGATCGCCTCCAGCTTGGCGATCAGTTCCTCGACCGCGATTTCCGTATCCTGCATGAAGACCTGCCCCTGCGAGGTTATGGAAATGGTGATCGGCTCATTGTCGCCATCCAGCGGCTTGGCCTGCGATTCAGGCAGATCGATCGGCACGCCGACCGTTAAAAGCGGCGCCGCCACCATGAAAACGATCAAGAGAACCAGCATCACGTCAACAAACGGCGTGACGTTAATCTCGCTGAGCGGCTGGGGCCGGCGTCGGCCGCGCCTGCGACCGCCGGCCGCCCCGCCGCCATTCATCTGCATGGCCATGATATCAAAGCCTTTCGTCGATCTGCCGCGACAGGATCGCGGAAAACTCGTCAGCAAAGCCCTCCATCCGGCCGGACAGCTTGTTCGCGTCGGCGGAAAGCTTGTTATAGGCAATAACGGCCGGAATTGCGGCGAGAAGGCCGAGCGCGGTGGCAAACAGCGCCTCGGCAATACCCGGTGCAACAACTGCCAGATTGGTATTTTTTGATGCGGCGATGGCCTGGAAGGCCGTCATGATGCCCCAAACCGTCCCGAAGAGGCCGATAAAGGGAGCCGCGGAGCCAACCGTCGCCAAAACCAGCAGCCGCCGTTCAAGCTTCTCCTGCTCGCGCGCAATCGTCACATCCATCACACGGTCGATACGCTGCTGCAGGCTGGCGATCGCCGGTCTCGCGCCTTCGTGGCTGCGTTTCCACTCCCGCATGGCCGCAACGAAGAGCGCGGCCATCGAACTGTTTGCCCGGCTGGACAGCGTCTTGTAGAGGTCTTCCAGCGATTGACCGGACCAAAACACCGTCTCGAAACGGTTCATCTGCCGCCTCGTTCGCAGATAGAGAACCCATTTGTCGACAATGATGGCCCAACACCAGATGGACGCGCCGACAAGGCCGATCATCACGATCTTGACCATGATATGGGCTTGGAAAAACAGCGACAAAAACGAGAAGTCGCCGTCCACCGCAGCCACAGTCGACTGCGCAAGATCTACCGTAGCCATAAATATTCAAACCTCTCGTTCGCCGTAAGCCCCTTGACGGCCAGGGCCAGGGGCATCCGGCAATCTTGTGACGTTCGGCATCCGTTTTGCCCGTTGCCCGTCGCAGTGCCGCGGCTGTCGCCCGCCTCACTGACGCTCGATTTAGGCAAAACTGGGACTTGAAGCCCTTGTTCTTCCATTCCGCACATGTGTTTGAGACTATTACGTGCCGAAAGACCGACAGAACCACTGGCACGTCGCAGCGGGATGAGCCCCTGAAAGCCGATGCCCGGTCAATTGCCCCATCGATCAGAACGCAATAATCGCACATCTCGATTAAGGCACTGTTAAGGTTACAAGGTCGTTAAAGCGAAAGCGCCATGCCCCTACCCGCTTGAGCACTCATATCGATGACTTGCCCCCATCCCGCAAACGCTCGCAAAGCGACGCGGGGAGCCGGCGCGGCCGACCCTCGCGCGATATTACGGCAATCGTCACACGCGCCGTCACCAAATTGGCCTCACCGCACCGCACCGCTTGCGACAAAACGATCCGCGCACCCTTTGCCTCTTCGACCCGGGTCACGATCTCGAGAAGATCGTCGATCCGCGCCGGTTTGAGGAAATCGAGCTCCATATGCCGGGCTGCGAAAGCAAGCGGCTCGCCGTATTGTCCCGCATCCATTTGCCGGTGATGAATGCCGCAAAGACGCAGAAAGTCCGAGCGGCCCCGTTCCATGAATTTGAGATAGGCCGCGTGATAGACCACGCCGGAAAAATCCGTGTCCTCGTAATATACGCGGACGGGCAGCACATGCCCTTCGCCTGTCAGCCGGCCTGCAAGATCCGGCCAATCGCCCTGGCCGCAGTTGTCACTCGTCATCGGTAAAGAGCCCGATCTGCGACGTATCTGCCCGTTGTGGCGCGGCAAGGCCAAGGTGACGAAAAGCCTGAGGCGTCAGGATGCGGCCTCTTGGCGTTCGCTGGATATAGCCATTTTGAATAAGATAGGGCTCGACGATTTCCTCAATCGCGTCACGCGGCTCGGAAAGCGCAGCCGCAATCGTCTCGATACCGACCGGGCCGCCGCCGAAATTGAGCGCAATTTGCGTAAGGTATCGCCGATCCAGCTGATCGAGGCCGATGCTGTCCACTTCGAGCTGCGTCAACGCCCGGTCGGCGACGCCTGCGTCAACGCTGCCATTTCCAGCAACCACGGCAAAATCGCGTACCCTGCGAAGTAACCTTCCGGCGATGCGCGGCGTTCCGCGCGCGCGCCGCGCGATCTCGCTCGCTCCATCGTCGGTCATCGGCAGGCCGAGAATACGGGCACCGCGCCGCACGATATGTTCCAGTTCCTCCACAGTATAAAACTGCAGGCGAACCGGAATGCCGAAACGATCGCGCAGCGGCGTCGTCAAAAGCCCGAGGCGGGTCGTCGCCGCCACGAGCGTGAATTTCGCCAGGTCGATCTTGACCGAACGCGCTGCCGGTCCCTCGCCGATAATGAGATCGAGCTGGAAATCCTCCATCGCCGGATAGAGCACTTCCTCCACGGCCGGATTCAACCGGTGGATTTCGTCGATAAAAAGCACGTCGCGTTCTTCGAGATTGGTCAAAAGCGCCGCCAGATCGCCCGCCTTGGCAATCACGGGACCGGAAGTAGCGCGAAAATTCACACCCAGCTCACGCGCCATGATCTGGGCGAGCGTCGTCTTGCCGAGACCTGGAGGGCCGACGAAAAGAACATGATCGAGCGCCTCGCCCCGCGCCTTCGCCGCCTCGATAAAGATCTTTAAATTGGAGCGAGCCTGAGCCTGGCCGACGAATTCGTCCAGCGCCTGCGGACGCATGGTGGTGTCGATCTCGTCGCCCCGAACTTGCGCACTGACGATCCGCTCGCCGCCGTCGCTCATGACGAAAGTTCCTTCAAGCCGAGGCGGATCAATTTCTCGGTCGGCGCATCCTCACCGGCGGCAGCAACCGCTTTGGCCACCGCACCGCCTGCCTGCACCTGTGAATAGCCGAGATTGACCAGAGCAGAGACCGCATCCCTCACCGCACTTGCGGCAAGACCTTCCTCCAGCCCGCGAACGAGCGTGACGGTGCCGGCATCGACGCTGGCGAAGGCGGGCGCCTTATCCTTGAGCTCGGCCACGATACGCTCCGCTACCCTCTTGCCGACACCGGGCGCGCGGGAAATCATCGCCTTGTCGCCGAGCGCGATCGCATTGGCGATTTCCCCGGCCTTTAGAATACCGAGCAGCGCCAGCGCCACTTTCGCGCCAACGCCCTGTACGGTCATCAGCAGACGAAACCATTCGCGCTCCGCCTCACTGGCGAAACCGAAGAGGCGGATCATGTCTTCCCGCACGATGGTCTCGATGAAAAGCACCGCTGCTTCCCCCACAGCCGGCAGGGTCTGCAGTATCCGCGACGGGCAAAACACCTGATAGCCAACGCCATGAACGTCGAGGATAAGATGATCCTCGCTCAAGGTGTCTATCGTGCCCTTGAGTTTGCCGATCATGCTGCCGATCCCTCGTCTCTCGCCAACCGGCTGGCCGGGGTGCTGCGATGCTGCGCGTGGCAGATTGCGATGGCGAGAGCGTCGGCGGCATCGTCGGAATTGAATGTCGCCTTCGGCATCAAGACCTTGACCATCATGCGGATCTGTTCCTTATCGGCGTGCCCGGTGCCCACCACCGTCTTCTTGACCAGATTGGGCGCATATTCAGCCACCTTGATCCCGTGCAAAGCCGGCACCAGCATGGCGATCCCGCGCGCCTGTCCAAGTTTCAGCGTTGCGCCCGCATCCTTGTTGACGAAGGTCAGCTCCACCGCCGTCTCTTGCGGCTGGTGATGGGCGATCACCTCCAAGAGGCCATCATGCAGTTGCCTGAGCCGCTCGGCCAGATCGAGCTTGTTGTCGGAAAGCACGGTTCCGGAAGCGAGAAAGACCAGCCTGTTGCCACTCACCTCGATCACGCCCCAACCGGTGCGGCGCAGACCGGGATCGATCCCGAGAATTCGAATCGGATGCATCATAGAACAAATCGGTAACGCCAAATCGCGTTCGACGCCAGAACGCTCCGATTTTCCGTTTGAATTATTCCGGATTTCTGATCTATCCAGCCGAGATCCCAACGCCCCCGAATTCGTTTCAAAAGAAATATTTGACCAAAGGGACACCTCGAATGTTCGAATTTCCCAGCCACCTCGATACAGAAAACCTCGCGATAGCTCTTTGCGCAGTCGTCGTGGGCGGAATTGTTCGAGGCTTCGCCGGATTCGGCGCCGGCATGATTTTCATGCCCGTGGCCTCGACCTTGATGGACCCGAGGCTTGCGGCTGCGACATTTTTGGTTATCGACAGCCTGATTACCCTGCCAATCGTTGTCAGGTCGGTCAGGATCTGCAATTGGAAAACTGTCACGCCGGCCGTCATCGGAGCCGCGCTCTTCGTACCGGCCGGCACCTACATCCTCGCGGTGAGCGACACGTTGAGCCTGCGATGGGCCTTATCCGGCGTGGTCATCATGATGCTCGGACTGCTTGCAACCGGCTGGCGCTACAAAAACACACCGACCGTCGCCGTTTCGCTTGGCGTCGGGGCAAGCGCAGGGTTTCTGGGCGGGGTCAGCCAGATTTCCGGGCCGCCGATCGTTGCCTTCTGGCTGTCGGGACCGGAAAACCCGGCGATCATTCGCGCCAATCTGATGGTCTTCATGACGCTCGGTAGCATCATGACCTATGTCGCATATACGATTGGCGGCTTTTTCTCCGCCGATGTCTTCCGCCTGCTGATCGTGACCGCGCCCGCCTATGCATTGGCGATTTATCTTGGAGCCCGCGGCTTCGGCAAGGCGAGCCCGGCGCTCTACCGAATAGTCGCCTATGGTTTGATTGCGCTTGCCGCGCTTTCCAGCCTGCCTGCCTTTGACGGTCTCCTGCGGTAGGCGGCAGGCTGACGCGAAACAAAAAAGGCGGGGCATTGCCCCGCCTTTGAGTTCACTAACCAAAAACCAAATCAGGCCGCCGTCAGGCTCGCCATGGTTTCTTCGTCGATATCGTAATTGGCGAAGACGTTTTGAACGTCGTCGTCATCCTCAAGCAGGTTGAGGAGTTTCATCATCGTCTGCGCCTTATCCACATCAAGCGGAGAAAGCGTCTGCGGCTTCCAGATGATCCTGACGGAATCGGCTTCGCCGAGAGTTTCCTCCAGAGCCTTGGAAACGTCTCCCAGATCCTCAAATGCACAGATAACGACGTGACCGTCTTCATCGGACTGCACATCGTCGGCACCGGCCAGGATCGCCGCCTCGAGAACAGCCTCCCCATCGCCTGCCTCAGGCTTGTAGACGATCTCGCCCACTCGGTCGAACATGAAGGAAACCGAACCGGTTTCCCCCATCGAGCCGCCACATTTGGTGAAATAGGAGCGGACGTTCGAGGCGGAGCGATTGCGGTTGTCGGTCAACACTTCGACAATCACGGCAACACCGCCAGGGCCATAACCCTCATACCGGATTTCGTCGTAATTCGTATCTTCGCCGGACTGCGATTTGTTGATTGCCCGCTGGATATTGTCCTTGGGCATGGACTGCGACTTGGCGTTTTGAACCGCCAGCCGAAGCCGTGGATTCATGTCAGGATCGGGACCGCCCGTCTTCGCAGCGACGGTCAGTTCCTTGGAAAGTTTGGAAAAAAGCTTCGAACGGACCGCATCCTGGCGGCCTTTGCGATGCATGATGTTCTTGAACTGTGAATGTCCGGCCATGTCGTTTCCCGGCTTTTCTTCTCTCTTTGCTCGTACTGATCCGTTTGCACGGCCGGCGTCACTGGTTTCAACCCAGAAAGCCGCAGTCGAGACCCAACCCTATATGATGCTGTCGATCGGCCAGCTTATAAGCACGTGGCCAGTGAAAATCTAGGCTTGGCAGCAAAACCCGGCAGGATCAGCTGCCCGATTGCGGCCAGAAGGACGGTAGAGCCGGCGACAGCCGCCCGCCGATCCTCAGCGGCTCGATTGCAGTGGCAAGGCCCGTCGCATCGTCAATTTCCACCGCGACACCGCAAACAGTCGCCTCGCCCATGGCGGGTGCGAAACGGGCGGATGGAATCTTGCGCAGGAAGCGGTTGATCGGCTCTTCCTTTTCCATGCCAAGCACGGAATCGTAGTCGCCGCACATGCCCGCATCGCTCATATAGGCCGTCCCGCCGGAAAGGATCTGATAATCCGCGGTTGGAACATGCGTATGCGTACCGACAACGAGACTGGCGCGACCGTCGACGAAATGGCCCATCGCCTGCTTCTCACTCGTTGCCTCGGCATGCATGTCGATGACGATCGCGTCCGCCACCTGCCTCAGTGGACAGGCTTCCAGCGCCGCTTCCACGGCAGCGAAAGGATCATCCAGACTGTCCATGAAAATGCGGCCCATGGCATTTATCACCAGCACCTGCGCGCCGTTTCGCGCGGTATAGAGATGCGCGCCGCGTCCCGGCGTGCCGGGAGGAAAATTCAGCGGCCTCAGCAACCGGTTCTGCCGCTCGATATAGACCAGCGTCTCGCGTTGATCCCAGATGTGATTTCCCGTCGTCACCACGTCGGCGCCGGCATCCACGACATCTTGCAGGATTTCCTCGGTGATGCCGAAGCCGCGCGCTGCGTTTTCCCCGTTGACCACGACGAAGTCGACCGAATTGGCCTCAATCAAGCCGGGCAGTTGCTCGACGGCGGCGTTGCGCCCGGACCTGCCGACCAGATCGCCGAGGAAAAGAAGGCGCATATCAGAGGATCTCCCCACATTTGATTATCTCCCGCTCCGTCACTACGGCCACGAGAGGCTGGTCGTGGATTTCAAACGGGACTGCAGCGACTTCCTGTACGGAGAAGGCTACGCCGATGCAACAGGGTTGCCCTTTCGCCCGCAGCGCTTCTATCGCGAAATCGTAATAGCCCTTGCCATAGCCGATGCGGTGCCCAGACCGATCGAAAGCGGCGAGGGGAACAAGCATGACCTCAGGCGTGAGCACTTCGGCGTCCGGCGCGGGTTCAACGGTTCCAAAGCCCGCTTTCACAAGACGCGTTTCCGGATCGAGCTGGCGAAAAACCAGCTTTCCATCAACGATTGCCGGCAGGCAAAGCCTATGGCCGCGCTGCCTCAATAGATGCATGACTGGTCGCGGATCGATCTCATCGCGGATCGGCCAGAACGCCGAAACCACCGCGCCGGCCGGAAAGTCGAAGCCGGCGACCAACTCCGCAAGGCTCAGCGAACCCTCGATACGCGCATCAGGCGCAAGGGCCGCCCTTCGTTCAAGTGCCAAGCGCCTGAGTTCCGCCTTCATTGCCGGCTTGCCGGATGGTTCGGACACAAATGACACGCGGACACACTCCGTGGATCGGGTTGAAGCAGAATTTGATGGCTCGCAGCCTTGCAAGCCCGCGCGATAGGGTCAATCGACAAAATCTCATGGAGCTGGAATCGGCGTAAAATGGAAGGCCGGCATGGCATCCGCCGGCTCGCGGAGAAACAGTCATTGCGATGCAAGTGATAAAGCCGGCGAATGGAAGGAGGCGTGGCCACCTCGGCCGTTGGAGGTTGCAATCCCGGGAAACCTACTTGTGTAGGTGGGCGCCGTGTGCCCAAGCCCAGGGGCAAGGGTAGGAACAGCTCCCGAGGGATGCGTAAGGCCCCGGGGATATAACTCCTGACGCACCGCGCAGCCACGCCTCAGCATCATATAGCTGCGGTGCGGGCATAAAGCCACTGTCTCGTGGGCCTAGTTTGGTGAATTTGAAATACGCCTCATTTCGGCAGCATCCGCCGGAGCGTATTTCAAATTCAAAACCACACTGGAAACATAGACCTGCCAGTCACCTTTTTAAATCTGAAGTTCGCTCAGAGCCGGTTGCGAAATGAGGCGAACTTCAAATTCGGGTGACTAGCCGACACAAATCGCCCGCGCCTTCGTTTTATGGCTCTGAGCGGCGCAGGGATTTGTTCAATCCCTCTGCAAGCGCATTGATCCGCTTGGCGGCCAATTCGAGGCCTTCGGCAAGGGACTGCTGGTCACGCTCTGCCGTTTCGACCACGGCGCGGCGGGTTTCGCGCAGACCCGAGACCTCATCCTCGAGCGCCTTGATCCGGCGCTCCATCTCCACGAGCTCGTCGGTGACCATGATGCCGGCCATGACAGTGAGCCGAAGATCGCCAATCTCGCCGAAGCTTCCCCGTAACGTGTCAATGCAGCCGTCGAAGCGCTTGGCGAGCGCCATCAGCCGCTCTTCCTCGCCTTCGTCGCAGGCCATGCGGAAGGATCGGCCATTAATCGTCACAGTGATTTGCGGCATCAGGCGTCAGCCTCCATGGGTCTCAAGCACGGTGCGGATCGATTCCATAGCGGAAACGAGCCTCCGGGAGACTTCCCGATTGGCCTCCTCAAGACGCGAAGCCCGTGCCTCCGCCTTGTCGAGCGTTTCGGCAAGTTGCGAGCGATCGTCGCTGAGCCGCTGCAAATCATCCTGCAACGATCCGAGAGACGTATCGGTTTCCGCTCGACGCTCGACAGCCGCTTCAAGCTTGTCGATTGCCTGTATCAATCGTTCCAGCGAAGCCTCCACGGGCCTTTTCCCATTAAAATCCTGGACCATCGTCATTGTATCTTCAGCAAGAATTACCCCGAAGCGATGAGCCATGCATTGTGGCCGGGTCAAGGCGAATGGACACGAAATGGCCGATCCAGACCAACTCACCCAACGTTAATCCACCAAGAATGCGCGATTCCGCACCGAAACGATAGATGCAGCGGGCAATGTCGGGCATTTAGGCGATCAGGCTAAACGGCGTCAATGGTCGTAGCGATGGTCGGGCTGCATGCGCGCGGGCCGCTTTAAGCATCTCCGGATTGATTGACTCGCTGGAGGTTCCTGATATTTGTCAGGCCGCCTCGCGGCGCGGGCAGATTGGCGGCGCATATGCAACGTCGACCGATTTCGACGGCGTCAGCCCTTGCGGGTTCGAAACGCGAGAGCATCGAAACACTGGATCACCACGCCGGCGCCTTGCCGGGCTGAGCGACGGATACTCGATGATCGATCTTGCCAAACACAATCGCATGGCCAATGCGATCCGCTTTCTTGCCGCAGATGCCGTTGAGAAGGCCAAATCGGGTCATCCAGGACTGCCAATGGGCGCGGCCGATATCGCCACCGTCCTGTTCACGCAGTTTCTGAAATACGATCCGACCCACCCCGAGTGGCCGGACCGTGACAGGTTCGTATTGTCGGCCGGACACGGTTCGATGCTGCTTTATGCCGTTCACTACCTGCTCGGCTCAGAGGATTTCACCCTCGACCAGTTGAAGAATTTCCGCCAGATCGGCGCTTTGACCGCCGGACATCCGGAATACGGACATGGCGCTGGTATCGAGACCACCACCGGCCCGCTTGGCCAAGGCCTCGCGAATGCCGTGGGAATGGCGATGACCGAGCGGCATCTCGCGGCCAAATTCGGTTCAAAGTTCGTCGATCACCACACCTATGCAATCGTCGGCGACGGCTGCCTGATGGAAGGCATCAGCCAGGAGGCGATTTCGCTTGCCGGCCACCTGAAGCTCAGCAAGCTTATCGTCATTTGGGACGACAACGGCATTTCGATCGACGGCAAGGTTTCGGTTTCAGACAGCACCAATCAGATTGAACGGTTCGAGGCGTCGGGCTGGGCGACAATCGCCATCGACGGGCACGATCCAGCAGCAATTGCAGCCGCGCTTGCCAGTGCGCAGCATTCGGAAAAGCCGACGCTCATCGCCGCCAAGACGACGATCGGATATGGCGCGCCAAACAAGGCCGGCTCGGAGAAGGTGCATGGTTCACCGCTCGGCGCCGACGAATTGGCCGCGACCCGCAAGGCGCTCGGTTGGGAATGCGCGCCGTTCGAAGTGCCTTCCGAAGTGCTGGATGCATGGCGCATTGCCGGATTGCGGTCGGGGCAGGCGCGCAGGGAGTGGGAAAAGCGTCTCGAAGACGGCGACATGGAACTGCGTGGCGAATTCGAGCGTCGCATCCGGGGCGACCTACCCTCCGGCCTGCCTGCCATCATCCAGACGATTAAGAAGAAACTGGCGGCGGAAAAGCCGACACTGGCGACCCGCAAGGCATCGGAACTGGTGCTTGAGACCATCAATGCCGCCGTGCCTGAAATGATCGGCGGCTCGGCCGATCTGACCGGCTCGAACAACACCAAAACCTCCCAGACCAAGGCGATCACGCCGGACGACTTCTCAGGCCGCTACGTTCATTGGGGCATTCGCGAGCACGGCATGGCCGCCGCCATGAACGGCATGGCGCTTCATGGCGGCGTCATACCCTACTCCGGAACGTTCCTCGTGTTTTCAGATTACGCAAGGCCGGCAATGCGGCTTGCCGCCTTGATGAAGCAGCGCGTTATTCACGTGATGACGCATGATTCCATCGGCCTTGGCGAGGATGGTCCGACCCATCAGCCGGTCGAACATTACGCTGCGCTGAGGGCAATACCGAACCTCAACTTCTTCCGGCCTGCCGACGTCACCGAAACGCTGGAATGCTGGGAACTTGCGATTCAGTCGAGCGAGGCGCCAAGCGTATTGGCGTTGACCCGGCAAAATCTTGTCGCATCACGCAAGAACTACGAAGCGGAGAACCTTTGCGGCCGCGGCGCCTATGTCATCGACGACTGCGATGCCGAGCCTGCCGCCACGCTGTTCGCATCCGGGTCGGAAGTGGAACTGGCGATTGCGGCGAAGGCGCTCCTCACCGCAGAAGGCATTGCCTGCCGAGTCGTCTCCGTTCCCTGCTTCGAACTTTTCGAGGCGCAATCGGAAGATTACCAAGCTTCGATCATCGGCAATTCACCGGTGAAGATCGCGGTGGAAACCGGTATCCGGATGGGCTGGGACAGGTTCATCGGCTCCGACGGCATATTCATCGGCATGACGGGATTTGGCGCGAGCGGGCCTTACGAGGCGCTTTACAAGCACTTCGGCATTACCAAGGAGGCCGTGGTTCAGGCCGCCAAGGCAAAACTCGCGACGCTTTGATGCGTTAAGGCCTGGACCGGGAATCCGGCGCGCAGATTTGATTGCAATGAGACGGTCCGCCTCTCGCGGATCTCGCCACTGAACAACCCAATTGAGGGTGAGAGAAGGAGTGAACCATGACGGTAAAGGTAGCGATCAACGGATTTGGGCGGATTGGCCGCAACGTGCTGCGCGCGATCGTGGAATCCGGACGGACCGACATTCAGGTCGTTGCCGTCAACGATCTCGGCCCGGTTGAAACCAACGCGCATCTGCTGCGTTATGATTCCGTGCACGGCCGCTTTCCGGCAAAGGTCAAGGTCGAAGGCGACGCGATCGACGTCGGTTACGGTCCGATCAAGGTTACCGCGCTCCGCGACCCGAAAGAGCTGCCCTGGGGCGAGCTCGGCGTTGATATTGCGCTTGAATGCACGGGAATTTTCGTCAGCCGCGAAAAAGCAGCGTTGCATCTTGAAAACGGTTCCAAGCGCGTGCTCGTGTCCGCCCCGGCATCGGGCGCCGACAAGACCATCGTCTTCGGCGTAAACGACAAGACGTTGACCAGGGACGATATTGTCGTCTCCAACGCCTCTTGCACCACGAACTGCCTGGCGACCACGGCCCATGTACTGCACAACGCCGTCGGCATCGAAACGGGCTTCATGACAACCGTTCACTCCTACACCGGCGACCAGCCGACGCTCGACACGATGCACAAGGATCTCTACCGGGCGCGTGCCGCCGCCATGTCGATGATCCCGACCTCGACCGGCGCCGCCAAAGCCGTGGGCCTTGTCTTGCCCGATCTTGCCGGCAAGCTCGACGGCGTATCGATCCGCGTCCCTACTCCGAATGTATCGGTCATCGACTTCAAGTTCATCTCCAAGCGCGACACCACACCGGAAGAAATCAACGCGGCGGTGCGTGCCGCCGTGGACGGCCCGATGAAGGACACGTTCGGTTATACGGACGAGCCGAACGTCTCCATGGACTTCAATCACGACCCGCGCTCGTCGATCTTCCATCTCGACCAGACCAAGGTCATGGACAAGCGCTTCTGCCGGGTTCTTGCCTGGTACGACAACGAATGGGGCTTCTCCAACCGCATGTCCGATACGGCAGTTGCGATGGCAAAACTGATCTGACCCGATGCCCGAAGGCCCGCTCGACCGGGCGGGCCTTTGCGGTTCAGCGATTTCTGTCGGGTAATTTGGGCAACTTCAGCGCTGGTTTGGACAAATGACTTTCAAGACCCTCGACGATGCAACTCTATCGGGAAAACGGGTTTTGACCCGTGTCGACCTGAACGTTCCGATGGACGATGGCCGCGTGACCGACTTCACCCGGATCGACCGGGTTCTGCCCACGATCCGGGAGATCGCCGCCAAGGGTGGCAAGGTCGTGCTGCTTGCCCATTTCGGCCGGCCCAAAGGAAAGCCGGTTGCCGAGATGAGCCTTGCCCCGGTGGCAAGCGCGCTTGCCGAAAGACTGGGTCAAAAAGTTGGATTTGCAGCGGGTTGCATCGGCGAGCCCGCCAAGGCCGTCGTCGATGCCATGGCGGATGGCGACGTGACGTTGCTTGAAAACACGCGATTTCATGCCGGCGAGGAAAAAAACGACCCGGAGTTCGCCAAGGCGCTCGCCGCAAATGGCGACGTGTTCGTCAATGACGCCTTTTCCGCCGCCCATCGCGCTCATGCTTCGACAGAAGGTCTTGCCCACCTGATGCCGGCTTATGCCGGGCGTGGCATGCAGGCGGAACTCGACGCGCTCGCCCTCGCCCTTTCTTCGCCTGTCCGACCCGTGCTTGCGGTCGTCGGCGGCGCAAAAGTGTCGTCGAAAATCGATCTCCTCGAAAACCTCGTCGCCAAAGTCGACATGCTTGTGATTGGCGGCGGCATGGCCAATACATTTCTCGCCGCCAAAGGCGTAGATGTCGGCAAATCGCTTTGCGAGCACGACCTCAAAGACACGGCCGTCAAAATCCTTGCCGCCGCGCAAAAGACCGGTTGCGAGATCGTACTTCCGGTGGATGCCGTTGTCGCGAGGGAGTTCAAGGCTGGCGCGGCGAACGAAACCCTATCGCTTGACGCCATTCCCGCAGACGGAATGATCCTCGACGTGGGGCCAGCAACGATTGATCTCGTCGGGTCGAAGATCGACAAGGCCGCGACCCTTGTGTGGAACGGGCCACTGGGCGCATTCGAGATCGCACCTTTCGACAAGGCAACGGTTGCATCGGCCCGGCACGCTGCAGCTCGCACCAAGGCTGGAAAGCTGACATCGGTCGCTGGCGGAGGAGACACAGTCTCCGCGCTCAACCATGCTGGCGCCGCAGAAGATTTCTCGTATGTATCGACAGCCGGGGGCGCATTTCTGGAATGGCTGGAGGGCAAGACATTGCCCGGGGTCGTCGCTTTGCAGGACCCCAGGCGCTGAGTGCAGCTGGTGAAAATCGAGACTATCCACACTTTGGATAAACGCAGATTGCTTTCTCGCTGGCTGCATTATCCAAAAGACAAAAAATCGGCCCGGCAACAAAGCTTTGAGCGTATTCTTGCCGTCAAGATTGGCTCTTACTTGGCGGAATATGTTCTAGAATAAAGGTATAACCGCGAGACAGCATGGATCCGGTATATCCATCCGACTTGCTTTGCCGGCGATAACACAGGCCTTGCGGATCCGGATAGAAGCCAACCGGAAGCCCTGTGCAGCCGCATTCCAAATCAAGACAGAGGAGACCTCTCATGGCCCGCATAACTCTGCGTCAGCTACTCGATCACGCCGCCGAACACAGCTACGGCGTCCCTGCTTTCAACATCAACAACATGGAGCAGGCGCTCGCCATCATGGCAGCAGCCAATGCCACGAATGCTCCCGTCATCATTCAGGCCAGTCGAGGCGCTCGCTCCTACGCCAATGACATCATGCTGAAACACATGATGGACGCGGTAACGGAGATCTACCCGCATATTCCTGTCTGCGTGCATCTTGACCATGGCAACAACCCGGCCACCTGCATGACCGCGATTCAAGCAGGCTTCACCTCGGTGATGATGGACGGGTCGCTGCATGAAGACGGCAAGTCGCCAGCCGATTGGGCCTATAACGTCCAGGTCACCAAGACCGTAACCGACATCGCCCATCTGGGCGGGATCTCCGTCGAAGGTGAACTCGGCGTTCTCGGTTCGCTGGAAACGGGTATGGGCGAAAAAGAAGACGGCCATGGCGCCGAAGGCAAGCTCAGCCACGACCAACTCCTTACCGATCCGGACGAAGCGGTGAAGTTCGTCAAGGAAACCCAGGTCGATGCGCTGGCTATCGCCATGGGCACGTCGCATGGCGCCTACAAGTTCAGCCGCAAGCCGGACGGCGCTATCCTCGCCATGAACGTGATCGAGGAAATCCACCGCCGCTTGCCCGAACACGCACCTCGTCATGCACGGCTCGTCGTCCGTGCCGCAGGACCTTCAGGACATCATCAACCAGCTTTGGCGGCAAGATTCCGCAGACGTGGGGCGTGCCGGTCGAAGAGATCCAGCGCGGCATCAAGAACGGCGTCCGCAAGATCAACATCGACACCGACAACCGCATGGCGATGACCGGGCAGATCCGCAGGGTTCTTGCGGAAAACCCGGGCGAATTCGACCCGCGCAAGTACCTGAAGCCCGCGATGGAAGCCATGACGAAGCTCTGCATGGAAAGGCTCGAGCAATTCGGGACGGCCGGTCAGGCCGGGAAGATCAAGCCTTTACCCGTCGCGACCATGGCCAAACGCTACGCGAACGGCGAACTCGCGCCAAAGATCAGCTGAAAGCTGGCAGGGCGCCTGACGCGGGTTGGAGAGGCATAGCCGCTGTTTTGCCCTCTTCGCCGGATATTCAGGCGGCGGGGAAGAAGTGGCGCCTTTGCCAGTGTCCCCGCAAAATATCCGCGCGGCGAATATGCTTGACCGGCGGCTGTGCCAACGAAAGAGTGCACCGTCACCGGCTCAAGCCCGTTTCACCCACTTATTACGATCCGATCGGAGCACTTTGATTTGCACCCGCGTCTTTTCCTGATCACTCCGTCATCCTTGCGGATCGAGGATTTTTTGCCGCAACTTGAATCAGCGCTGGCCGCAGGAGATGTTGCTTGCCTGCTGGTAACGGCTAACGGCATGGAAGATGCCGAGTTGCAGAAGGTTGCGGCGCAAATCGCTCCGCTTGCGCAGGCTGCGGGTGCCGCCCTCCTCATTCAAAATGATACCCGCGTCGCGGGCAGGATACGGGCCGACGGAGTGCATTGCGACACCGATTTTGAAGACCTGAAGCTGGCCATCGAAACGTTCAAGCCGGAGCAGATCGTCGGAGCTGGAGCGATCCGCACCCGCCATGAAGCCATGCAACTGGCAGAGGCTGGAATCGACTACGTATTCTTCGGCCTGCTCGATCTGCCGGAAGCGCCGGAAGCCCACCGCAAGACAATCGATTTCGCAATCTGGTGGTCCGACTTGTTCGAAATCCCTTGCGTGGCTCTTGGCGGTTCGGATCTCGCGTCTCTTGGCGAGACTGCCAGGGCGGGTGCCGATTTCATCGCCCTCAGAAGCGCTATCTGGGAGCATCCCGAAGGGCCCGGCGCCGCTGTTCGCGCGGCTAACGAAATCCTGTCAGGCTTCATTCTTCCAAACGCGGAGGAGTAATGCACCGCTCAGCTCTCATTTGTGCCCTCCATCTGATCCTCGCAGCATTATTTCTTCCGTTGGCGAGCGATCCATTGCGTGCACAAACGGCTGAGCAGAGCGCGCCCCCGGCCGGGCAACCGGTTACTGACGTTCCCGCGCCGCTGCAAGAGCCACCGCAGGAACCGCCGCCGCTCCTGGGCACCTACGCTGTGGAACCGCCGGTAAAAGGCGAAACGGAGGAAGAAGCCGCCAGCCTGGCATACGGCGCATTCCAGCGCGGCTGGTATCTGACGGCGCTGGCGCTCGCTACCCAGCGGGCCGAAACGGGCGACGCCGCCTCGCAGACATTGCTCGGCGTTCTGTATGAATCCGGCCTCGGCATACCTCAGGACATGGCGAAGGCCGCCAGCTGGTATCAACTGGCTGCAGAAGCCGGCGACAAACGGGCTGCCGTGCGCCTCGGCCTTTTGTACCTCGCAGGAAACGGCGTGCCGCAGGACAAGGCGAAGGCAGCCGACTATTTCGAGCTCGGCGCGGAACTGGGCGTTCCCGAGGCAATATACAACCTTGCAATTCTCTACCAGGCGGGAGACGGACGCCCCCTCAACGCGGAAAAGGCGCGCGAGCTTCTGGAACAAGCAGCCGATCTTGGCGACGCGGAAGCCCAATACACATTGGCGCTCTCCTACATCGAGGGCATAGGCGCTGTGCGCGACGAAACGAAAGGCGCGTTCTGGATGGGCCGGTCCGCACGGCGCGGCAACGTTGCCGCTCAGGTCTATTACGGCATTCTGAGGTTCAAGGGAGAAGGGGTCGACCCGAACGAAGCGGAGGCAGCCGACTGGTTCGAACGCGCCGCCACATCGGGAAACGCAGTCGCGATGAACCGGCTTGCGCGGGTCTATTTCTATGGTCGAGGCAGACCCGTAGATCTGGTCGAAGGTGCAAAATGGCATCTGCTTGCACGCTCCGGCGGCGTCTCCGATCTCCAGCTCGACGGCATTTTGGGCGGCTTGAACGAGGAGCAGCTCCAGGCCGCAAAGGAGCGAGCCGCATCCTACGGACCTTTGGTGAGTGCGGCAGCACCTCCGGCGCAGGACAGTCCCTGAGCGATCTTAATCGCTAGTGTGGCGAATTTGAAATACGCCTCAATTCAACAGCATCCGCCGGAGCGTATTTCAAATTCAAAAACCACACTGGAAACATAGACCTGCTAGTCACCTTTTTGAATCTGAAGTTCGCTCAGAGCCGGTTGCGAAATGAGGCGAACTTCAGATTCGGGTGACTAGGTTCAGATCAGCCAGACCAAAGGCAAGCCATACATAATTAGCGATTTTGCTTGCTTGGCTGGCGGTTTTGTGGTGGACAGGCCGCACGCGAACCGCGCCCGCGCCAACGAGGCTGTGCATCATCATCGTAGGCCGCGTGAGGCGCGCCACCGTTTGGCCGATATAGCGGCATTTTGCCGCTAGCAATGGCTTCGCCCGAAACAATGGCTTTTCGCCCTAACCAATGTCTTTTGCCCGGTCCACCGACCTTCGAAGACGAACCAACGGTCCTGACACATGAAAATCAACGGTAACGAAATCAAGCCCGGCAATGTTTTGTTGCACCAGGATACGCTTTGGGCCGTCGTCAAATCCCAGCACGTTAAGCCCGGAAAAGGTGGCGCCTTCGCCCAGGTAGAAATGAAAAACCTGATCGACGGGCGCAAGCTCAACGAGCGCTTCCGCTCCGAAGACAAGGTCGAACGGGTTCGCCTTGAGCAGAAGGACTTCCAGTACCTCTACGCCCAGGAAGACGTGCTTATATTTATGGACACGGAAACCTATGAGCAGCTGGAACTACAGTCCGAATTCGTTGGCGAGCGCGCAGCTTTCCTGCAGGACGGCATGATGGTGACCGTCGAAATGCACGAAGAAAAGCCGATCGGCATTTCGCTGCCGCAATTCGTGACGCTGCAAATCACCGAAGCCGACGGCGTGGTCAAGGGACAGACCCAATCATCGTCCTACAAGCCTGCCTTGCTGGAAAACGGCGTGCGCGTGCTGGTGCCTCCTTTCATTACCGCCGGCGAGAAGATCGTCGTCGATACTGAAGCCGTGGAATATGTGCGCCGCGCCGAATAGCAAATAAGCGCCTATTTCCCCGATTTCCGGCGTAGCCAGACGCTGCGACGGAAGCAGCTCTCTCTTCCGGTTCGGTTGATTTGCTCTCACCAGCCCAAGCGCAAAACGCCGAACCGACCAGACAAGACCGATCGGCACAACCTGCCAGGCGCAAGCCAGCGGCTGCCCGATCTCAAAGGCACAGGTTTCCGACATGGCGCGTTCCGCCCTTTTGAATGTGATGGTCCAGGCAGCCATGAAGGCGGGCCGCAGCCTTTCTCGCGATTTCGGCGAGGTGGAAAATCTTCAGGTATCGCGCAAGGGGCCAAGCGACTTCGTGTCTGCAGCCGACCATCGCGCGGAAAAGATCGTGCGCGAAGAGCTGCAGAAGGCGCGCCCGGGCTACGGCTTGCTGATGGAAGAGTCCGGGACCATAGAAGGCAGCGACCCGCAGCACCGCTGGATCGTCGATCCGCTCGACGGCACGACCAATTTCCTTCATGGCATCCCGATTTTTGCGGTTTCCATCGCGCTCGAAAGACAAGGCCAGATTGTTGCCGGCGTCATCTTCAATCCGGTTATGGACGAGCTTTATACCGCCGAACGAGGCAGTGGCGCTTTTCTCAACGACCGCCGGCTGAGAGTTGCAAACCGCAGTGCCCTGCCGGATTGCGTCATCGGCACCGGCATTCCCTTCCTGGGTAAAGGCGATCACGCCCGCTGCCTGATGGAAATGCGCCACATCATGGGCGAAGTTGCGGGAATTCGCCGGTGCGGCGCCGCAGCCCTTGATCTGGCCTGGACAGCATCAGGTCGCCTTGATGCGTATTGGGAACATGGACTTGCGCCCTGGGATATCGCCGCAGGCCTGCTGATGGTACGCGAAGCGGGCGGAATTCGCCACGGATCTGGACGGCGGCGACAAGATGTTCGAGAAACAGTCGATCATTGCCGGCAACGAAAAGATCCAGGCACAGGTCCGCAAGCTGCTGGTTAAGGCTCGGGGCTGAACTTCGCTTCGTTGCGCTACATCGAATCGCCTTGAAAAAGCGCGAAAAGTCACAATCCGTGCATAGACATAGTGTTCCCTGAGGGAATGTAAGCCGATTTGCCGGCGACGGGGCGTTGCCCAATTGCCTGATTGCGGAAAAGACGCACGCCTGAAGCAGGCTTTTCCCGATTTCGGGTTTCCAGCGGCATGGAAATCACGCTATCAAAGGTCGCAGCGACAACGGGAACACCAGCATTAAGCCCATGGCAAGAGACTTCGATCCCTACAGCCTGTCCAGTCCTTGGGTCTACCTTTGGCGGATGATCATATTCCTGGTCATCGCCGCAATGATCGCTTTGATCCTCTACCGGCAAATCTCGACGGCCTTCGTCAGCAACCCCGGCCTGAACGGTCTGATCATAGGCGTCGGGGTGATCGGCATTTTGTTGACGTTCCGCCAGGTTGTCCGCCTGTTTGCCGAAGTGGGCTGGGTCAACGGTTTTCGGATCGGCGATCCCGGACTTGAGGTCAGGCGATCACCCGTGCTGCTTGCGCCGATGGCCACGCTTCTCGGCAACAAGGCCGGCGAGATGGCGCTCTCGCCTACCACGATGCGCTCGATTCTCAATTCAATAAGCACCCGACTGGACGAGGCCAGGGAAATGGCCCGCTATCTGACGGGTCTCCTCGTATTTCTCGGCCTGCTCGGCACTTTCTGGGGCTTGTTGCAGACTGTGAGTGCGGTTGGCGCCACCATCCAGTCGCTTGACGTCGGATCGGGCGATGCAAACGTGATATTCGAGGATCTCAAAGCCGGTCTGGAAGCACCGCTTTCAGGCATGGGGACCGCATTTTCTTCATCGCTCTTCGGTCTGACGGGTTCTTTGATCCTCGGGTTCCTCGATCTGCAGGCGGGCCAGGCGCAAAATCGATTTTACAATGAGCTGGAAGACTGGCTCTCCACGGTCACCGATATCGAACCGGAGGAAGCCACGTCAGCAGACAGTACCGGGCTGCAGGTCGCTATCGACCAGTTACGACGCACCATGCAGGAAAGCAGCGGTGGCGGATCGCGAAATTCGACCCTTGCGATGGCCAATCTCGCGGAGGGAATTCAGGGGCTGGTTCAACACGTGCGCACCGAACAGCAAATGATGCGCGAGTGGGCCGATGATCAGGCAGCCCAGCAAAAGCGCATCGAAGTCCTTCTGAAAACCCTGACCGACGCATTCGAACGCGCGAAGGACTGAGGACGAATGGCCGGCACCCGCTATCGCCGCCGCGACACGAGGACGGATTTCTGGCCGGGATTCGTCGACGCCATGGCGACACTCCTGCTCGTCATCATCTTCCTTCTGTCGATTTTCATGCTGGCGCAATTCTTTCTCAGCCAGCAATTGTCTGGCCGCGACACCGTGTTGAACCGACTGAATGCACAAATCAGCGAATTGACCGAACTGCTGGCGCTTGAACGGGCGGGCAAGCGCGACCTGGAAGACACGATCGCCTCCCTGCAGGCCAATCTGGGTGATACCACTAGCGAGAGAGACCGGCTCCTCGGCCTGTTGTCGTCGTCCTCGGATGCCGCATCGCAAGCGGGCGGCCAGGTAGCCATCCTTGAAGGCACGCTTGACGAGCAACGTCAGGTATCGGCAAGGGCGTTGGCGCAGGTAGAATTGCTCAACCAACAGATATCGGCCTTGAGACGGCAGATCGCGGCGCTCGAATCCGCCCTCGACGTTTCCGAGACCCGCGATCAGCAAAGCCAGGCGAAGATTGCCGATCTTGGCAAGCGGCTGAATGTCGCCCTCGCCCAGCGCGTTCAGGAGCTGTCGCGTTATCGTTCCGATTTCTTCGGTCGGCTACGGGAAATCCTGTCACAGCGCTCCGACATCCGCGTGGTTGGGGATCGCTTTGTCTTTCAGTCTGAGGTTCTGTTTTCATCCGGATCGGACGAGATTAATCCCGTAGGCCGGGAGGAGATGGTCAAGCTTGCCGACGCAATCAAGGAATTGAGCGGTCAAATTCCGCCGGAAATCAACTGGGTGCTGCGCGTCGACGGCCATACGGACAGCCGCCCGCTATCGGGCACAGGACGTTTCCGCTCAAATTGGGACCTTTCGGCCGCGCGCGCGATTTCCGTCGTCCGCTTCCTTATCGATCAGGGTGTCGAGCCCAAGCGGCTGGTTGCCGCCGGATTCGGCGAGTTTCAGCCTCTCGATGAAGGCAGTAGCGATGACGCGCTCGCCAGGAACCGGCGGATCGAGTTGAAGCTGACAGAGCGCTGATAACGCCGTCGATCACCTGCCTGCCGATTTCAAGCCAACTGGACCTTTTATCGCTGCCTGTATCTGAGTGATGCTGGCCGCGAGGAGGAATTGGCAATGCTTGAACTCAGGCCGAATTGCGAATGCTGCGATCGGGACCTCCCTCCTGACGCTCCGAATGCGGTGATCTGCAGCTTTGAATGCACGTTCTGCCGCGACTGCGCCGAAGGTATTCTTGCCGGGCGCTGCCCGAATTGCGGCGGTAACTTTGTACCGCGCCCAATTCGCCCGGCCGCGATGCTTGTGAAATATCCAGCATCCACCGACCGTGTCACCAAGCCTGACGGATGCAGAAAAACCGGCTAGCTCCATAACAAAAGGCCGTCCGGCATCGCCGGACGGCCCAAAACGAAATGCACTCCAGCGAAACGCGAAGGATCAGTCTTCGTCGTCTTCGTCGGCGTGTTTGCCCTTGAGCGAATTGAGCTTGGCGAAAACCGCCGCCGCATCGATCTCTTCTTCCTTAGGCTGTTTGGGAGCCGGACGGGAGAAAGCAGCAGCCAGCGCATCGTCATTGGTCGTCTCATCGACCGGAAGCAAGGTTTCGCTGCCAGGCTCGCCTTCGACGCGCGGCGGAGCGTATTTGGCGCTCTTTTCGACTTCCATATCGAGTTCAATCTGGCTGCAAAGACCGAGCGTTACCGGATCGGATGGCGCAAGATTGGCTGAATTCCAGTGGGTGCGCTCGCGAATTGCCTCAATCGTCGGCTTGGTGGTGCCGACGAGACGCATAATCTGGGCGTCCTTTAGTTCGGGATGGTTGCGCACGAGCCAAAGGATGGCATTTGGCCGATCCTGTCGCCGGGACACTGGCGTGTAGCGCGGGCCGCGACGCTTGCTTTCCGGCACGCGGGTTTTGGGTTCCTGAACCTTGAGACGGTAGGCCGGGTTCTTCTGCGCAAGCTCGATTTCGTCGCGCGACAGCTGGCCGGTCATGATCGGGTCGAGACCCTTGATCCCCTGAGCGGCTTCTCCGTCGGCAATCGCCTTTACTTCGAGCGGGTGCAATTTGCAGAAGGCCGCTATCTGATCGAAACTCAACGCTGTGTTGTCGACGAGCCAGACGGCGGTCGCCTTAGGCATAAGCGGCGTATTCGCCATCGATAAAATCCTCCTGTGTGCTCTGCCGGTGTTTGCGCCCGCTTTCACAGGTGCCGGCAGCAAGCCACGTCCTATCACGATGAAGGGAAGTCCGATTTATATATCTCTTTCCATCGGACAAATCAAACCTTGGGACGGGACTTTCCTGATCGAACCGGTCAAACCGTCAAAACGATTTTGCCGATGTGACCGGAGCTTTCCATACGTGCATGAGCCTTTGCCGCTTCGGCGAGGGGAAAGGTCGAATCCATCACGGGGCTGACTATTCCAGCCTCGATCAAAGGCCAGACCTTTACCTTCAGATTATCAGCGATTGCAGCCTTGAACGCTACATCGCGCGGCCTGAGAGTCGATCCGGTATGGACGAGCCGCTTGACCATCAAGCGACTGAAATTCACCTGCTCCGCCGGCCCGTTCAAATTGGCGATCTGGCAGATACGTCCTTCCACGGCCGCAACAATCCAGTTCTTTTCCACATAGTCTCCACCGACCATATCGAGGATCACATCCACTCCGGCCTTGCCGGTAATGTCCTGAATCGCGGCGACAAAATCGGTCGTATTGTAGTTGATTACATGGTCTGCGCCGAGCGCCCTCGCCGCCTCCGCCTTCTCGTCCGATCCGACAGTGGTGAAGACCTCGGCCCCGAATGCCTTGGCGAGCTGGATTGCCGTTGTCCCGATGCCGGACGTACCGCCATGAACGAGGAAACGTTCACCGGATTTCAGGCCGACACGGTCAAACACATTCGTCCAGACCGTAAAGAACGTTTCAGGCAACGCCGCAGCCTGTTCCATGGAAAGCCCGGCAGGAACGGACAGTGTATTGGTCTCATGCGCCACGCAATATTCGGCATAACCGCCGCCAGGCACCAGCGCCACTCGCTTGTCGCCGGTCTTGAGCGTCGATACGTCACGGCCAAGGGCCACCACTTCGCCGGCAATTTCCAGGCCCAGAATATCGGGCGCGCCAGGCGGCGGCGGATAGTGACCCAGGCGCTGCAGGATATCGGGACGGTTGACGCCAGCGGCTGCCACTTTGATCAGCACCTCGCCCGGACCAGGGGCCGGCACAGGACGTTGCTCGGCCTCCAGCACATCGGGCCCGCCGGGCGCGGTCGCAACGATAGCGGTCATGAAACGTGGCAAGTCAGTCATGGCAGGCGTCCCAAATCGGTATTTCCGGGCGAGCATGGCGACTGCCCCGAAATGAAAAGCATAAATCGATGTAACCCCTTCTCCCTGGCATGACAATGACGCAGGATGGGACAATCCACCCGACCAGCTTTGATACAGGAGGGGAAACAATGGCCGCTGAAGACAATGAAATCCCTGAAAAATCTGCACCCGGCGAGATCCGTGTCGGCGACGATCTCTCCCGCCTTTCAGTGGAGGAGCTTTCCGAAAGGCTTGTGGCTCTGGAAAAAGAAACAAAGCGAATATTGCTGGAACGGGAAAGTCGGGCTAGCGTCAAAGCTGCTGCGGACGCGCTTTTTCGTAAATAACTAGCAATCATTTTCCTAAAATAATTAACCAATCGTCGCAACTTGACGGAACGTCCATGCCAGCGTCCAGAAATGGAACGTTAAAACTTTAATTATTTACCAGTTATTAAGCTTTCCAAATTATGATTTTTCCATCCAGTCATCTGGATTCTGAGTGGCTCCTGTCCACTCTGTTTGACGCCTCCCTGTTAATGACTTCGAGCCGCGATCCACGCGGCTCTTTTTTTATGCCCCCCGACGGTGTATCCAGAGGAATTGCCGGATACGGATCGGCGTTCTTTGGCACGCGGCTTGCGAAGCTTGCTTGAAGGCATGACCGCCGAACCGAAACGGCACAGATTTTAAGCGCATGAGAAATGGCAGAAGCTGGGTCTGTCATTTCGGCCAGTCAAACGCGTTGCGGAGCGGTCAGACAAGCAAACGCGCCCAGAAGAAGGTGATACGGCCAAGATGACGGACCTCTTCAATCAAAGCATGGCAACGCGGACAATCTCCTTTGTCGATAGGCTGGCGAATTCTGACATGTTCGAAAGCCTCTATCGCGAGGGCATGGGACTGGTGGAAGAAACGGCCGCCTATCTCGACGGTGACGGAAGGCAGGATTCCAAGTCCCTGCCGCGAACGGCATCACTGACCTACGCCACGGAATCCATGCGTTTGACCACCAGATTGATGCAGCTCGCCTCGTGGCTTTTGCTACAACGTGCCGTCAATGAAGGCGAAATGACTTCCGAGCAGGCCGGCAGCGAGAAAAACAAGGTTCGCCTGGACAAGCTTTCTTCGGCACGGGGCGGTTCGGCCTGGGATGAATTGCCGCAACGCCTGCGCGACCTGATCGAACGCTCGATCCGTATGCAGCAGCGCATCGTCCACCTCGACAGAATGATTCACGAGCAGGCGGATACCGAATCTTTCCCGCCGGTGCATTCCAATCCGCTTTCCCAACATCTGGACCGGATTAATGCCGCATTCGGCGCTCGCGATCTCAATTGACAGGCGCGCCCTTGCCAGGGCCCAAGGGCAACAGACATTCCCGATTGCAATAAAAAACCCGGCGGAAAGCCGGGTTTTTTCGTTTCTCGCGATCGGCAAGCGCAAAAGACTTACGATCCCAGGAAGCCTGCGTATTTGTTCTTGAAGCGCGACACACGCCCGCCGCGGTCGAGCAGATGACGATCGCCACCGGTCCACGCCGGATGGGTGCGCGGATCGATATCCAGATTGAGCGTATCGCCTTCCGCGCCATAGGTGGAGCGGGTCGTGAATTCACTGCCGTCGGTCATGACCACCTTGATGACATGGTAGTCGGGATGGATCTCTTTCTTCATGGCCAGTCCTTTCCCGTGCTTTCGCGGGTTTTATCAGCGATTTTTGTCGCCTTGGGGCGTGTCTCGCAGGTCAGAAAACCCTGTCCCGCATTCCACACCTCTCCCGAGCGGAAAGAGCAGCCGATAACCCGGCTACGCGCGGATGCTTTTCGGATTTTCGTTCAACGAGCCAGATTTTCGTCCAACGAGAAGAACCGACACTCCATCCAGGAGCACGGTCCGAAACTTTTGAGCGCGACCCTATAGCGCAGACCGCGCACCGATACAAGGGCGGTTGCTGCCACCTCACCTTTCCGGCCGAGCTTTATGCCGCAGGTTCCCTTCCTTCGCCAATCTGTTATTCAAGCAGCTGAAACATCCAACCGAAGAAGAGCGACGGAAAAGACATTGCCAGGAAACGCGTCGAATAATGCCAAGGATAAAGCCGGCATGGAAGAAACCGGCAAAAACCGCTCGATCCGCCCGCTTTCCGCGCTTGCGCCTTATCTCTTGCGCTACCGGGCGCGCGTATTTGCCGCGCTTCTTGCTCTTTTCGGCGCCGCCGCCACGACGCTGGTGCTGCCGGTCGCCATTCGCCGAATGATCGATTTCGGATTTGCCACCGACGATCCCGCGCTGATCAACAATTATTTTGCCGTTCTGATTGCCGTCGTCGGCTGCCTCGCCGCCTTCAGTGCGCTTCGCTATTATCTGGTGACATCGCTTGGCGAACGCATCGTCGCGGATCTGCGTTCCGATGTCTTCGGCCATCTGACCCATCTCTCGCCGGCATTCTTCGACAAGGCAAAAGCGGGAGAGATGGTATCGCGCCTTACCGCCGATACGACCCAGGTCAAATCGGCTGTTGGGGCGAGCGCATCCATTGCCATGCGCAATCTGGTCATGTTTCTCGGCGCATCGGCGATGATGGTGATATCGAGCCCCAGATTGTCGATGGTCGTCCTTGGCGCGATCCCGATCATTGTCCTGCCCCTGATTGCCTTCGGCCGGTCGGTGCGCCGCAAGTCCCGCCACGCGCAGGACACGCTCGCCAATGCGTCTGCCTTCGCGTCGGAAGCCATCAGTTCGATCCGCACGCTACAGGCCTTCACCAACGAGGAATTCGCCAGCCGCCGGTTCTCCGGCGATGTGGAGGAAGCATTCCGCGCAGCAAGGTCCGCGATCCGTGCCCGCGCCTTGCTGACCGCATTCGCCATTTTCGTCATCGCATCAAGCGTCGTCGCCGTTTTGTGGATCGGCGCAAGCGACGTCTTTTCCGGCCGCACCAGCGCGGGCGCGTTGGGTCAGTTCCTGCTTTATTCGATCTTCGCGGCCGGCGCCCTTGGCGAACTCAGTCAGGTTTGGGGAGAGATCTCGCTTGCCGCCGGTGCGGCCGAGCGACTGACCGAGATCCTGAAGATCGAGCCGGAAATCTCCGCTCCGGCGAAACCGGCCAAGCTGCCGGCACGCGTAACCGGCAACGTTCACTTCGATGCAGTGTCCTTCGCCTATCAGGCAGGCGGTGACATGCCGATCCTGCAAGATTTCGTGATGCT